>CBDFFZ010000019.1:0-11639 GCA_965246905.1 Chitinophagaceae bacterium | reverse complement strand
TGCTGCAGCTTTCGCAGATTCCAGCGCAGATGGTATTCATACCTTTAGGTTAGCTCTTCCTACACCTATGGCAGTTGCTGCCGGTCGTAAAGTGGTTTCTTATGCACACTTCGTTAGTGGGCATACTTATCCCAACAATACCCGTTACGATTCTGCAAACGTATGGTTTCAGGCAACAGGTGAGCCAGCAGGTGCAGGCACTGAGCCGGTACAGCAAGGTAAGGAATCAAACATCGGTTTAGTAATGACTTCCCAGACGCGTTTTGCACCAGTCGATTCATTTGGTTTTCAGGGTCACCGTATCCTGGTAGGTACTGCCCCAGGCTACAATGCTGCTGCTGAATTCGACTACCCGGATTTTGGGTATCACGTTTCTTGCGCTACTTGCTCAGGTGTAGGTATTTCTAATATCAACAACACTGTTAAGATAGGTGATGCTTACCCTAACCCCGCTAACAACAACGTTACTATTCCTGTAACAATGAAAGAAGTTGCAACGGTAAATGTTACCTTCTCTAATACACTTGGTCAGGTAATGGCTTCCAAGAGCTTGGGCCAGCTTTCCGCTAACCAAACTACCAATGCTACCTTCAGCACTGCAGGTATTGCCAATGGCGTTTATTTCCTTACTGTTGAGGCAAATGGTGCACGCACTACAAGCCGCTTTGTAGTAGCACATTAATACCGGATTTAAAATCCGTTACGGGAGAGGGATGACGAGCTATTCGTCGTCCCTTTTTCATTTTATAAAAACATTGGGCTATTATTGCACGGACGGTGCACCGCTATTCACAGCGATTAATTACGTCATTTACCATTATAAGAAAGCAATAGAAAAGAATGGCCAAGAACCTGCTAATCGTAGAATCGCCTGCGAAGGCAAAGACAATTGAGAAGATATTAGGCTCAGATTTTGAGGTAAAATCATGCTTCGGGCATATCCGTGATCTTGAGAAAGAGGATATGGGCATCGATATAAAAAATAATTTTAAGCCCCGCTACAAGATCAGCGATGATAAAGAGCGGGTAGTTAAAGATTTACGCGCTTCTGCAAAAAGAAGTGGTGAAGTATGGCTGGCCACGGATGAGGACCGGGAAGGAGAAGCTATATCCTGGCACCTGTGTGAAGTGCTGAACCTGGACCCACATACTACCAAGCGCATCGTGTTTCATGAAATCACAAAGCCCGCAATACAAAAGGCAGTGCAGAACCCGCGTACGGTAAATATGAATCTGGTAAATGCACAGCAGGCGCGCCGCATACTGGACCGTATTGTAGGCTTCGAAATATCCCCGATACTGTGGCGCAAGATGAGTATGCGCAATAACCTGTCGGCAGGCCGTGTACAAAGTGTTTCTGTAAGGCTTATTGTTGAGCGTGAACGCAGCATTAACCAGTTTAGCAGCCTCAGCTCATTTAAAGTAGAGGCATTGTTCGCCGCACCCGACCTGAATGGCCGGATGGTGAATTTCAAGGCGGATGGTCCGGATAAGATGGCCGATTCTGCCACAGCAAAGACTTATCTTGAAAAATGTATCGGCGCTTCCTATAAAGTTGCTGATGTACAGGTAAAACCCGCTAAAAAATCGCCTTCCGCGCCCTTTACCACCTCTACCCTACAGCAGGAAGCAAGCCGTAAGCTGGGCTATTCCGTAAGCCGTACGATGCAGGTAGCACAGCGGCTTTATGAGAACGGCCACATCACCTACATGCGTACGGATTCTGTAAATTTATCAGATACAGCCACGTCCGGAGCCCGCGATGCAATCACCAGTCAATACGGAGAAAAATATCACCAGTATCGGAAATTCCAGAATAAAAATGCCTCTGCGCAGGAAGCCCACGAAGCCATCCGCCCCACGGATATGCATGTGCAGCATGCCGGAGATGCAGACCAACAGCGCCTTTATGAGCTTATCTGGAAGCGCACGATGGCCAGCCAAATGGCGGATGCACAGCTTGAGCGCACCATAGCAAAGATCAACGTCTCCGCACACCCGGACCCGCTAACTGCAACCGGCGAGGTGCTGCGCTTTGATGGCTTTCTGCGGGTATATAGTGTGGGCCTCGATGAAGATGATGTAGAAGAAGGCGGTGAAGGAATACTGCCGCCTTTGCAAGCCGGGCAGGAGCCTGCATTCATCGAGATGAATGCTACGCAAAAATTTACCCGCCCGCAACCGCGATTCACGGAAGCCTCTCTGGTAAAAAAGCTCGAGGAGCTCGGCATTGGCCGCCCTTCCACCTATGCACCGACCATCAGCACCATACTGGCCCGCACTTATGTAGAGCGCCGCGATAAAGATGGCGTGAAGCGCGAATTTGGCGTTATTACCCTCAAAAATAACGCTGTAACCTGGCGCGTGGAAACAGAAAATACCGGCGCCGAAAAATCGAAGTTGTTCCCTACTGATCTGGGTATGGTTGTTACCGACTTCCTGAGTGAGCATTTTCAGAAGGTGATGGATTACAACTTTACGGCGCGGATCGAAGAGGAATTTGATGAGATCGCCGCCGGCAAGCAGGAATGGAACAAGATGATCGGCGCTTTCTATGAGCCTTTTCATGAGCAGGTGGCCCAGACTATGGAGCACGCAGGCCGCGCGAAAGGCGAGCACGTGCTCGGCGATGACCCCACAAGCGGCAAACCCGTTGTAGCACGCCTCGGCCGCTTTGGCCCCATGATACAGATCGGAGGTACGGAAGATGAAGAAAAGCCGCGCTTCGCTACGCTGAAGACCGGGCAAAGCATCGAAACCATTACGCTGGAGGAAGCGCTGGATCTTTTTAAGCTACCACTAACCCTGGGGATGTACCAGGAAAAGGAAGTAGTAGTGAATAATGGCCGCTTTGGCCCTTATATTAAATGGGGCGAAGCTTTCGTATCGCTGCCGAAAGGCGAGGAGCCGCTGTCGGTGGATCTTGTACGCGCTACTGAGCTAATAGATGAAAAGCAGCTTGCCGATGCGCCGGTGGGCTATTTTGATGGCGAGCCGGTTACCAAAGGCAAAGGCCGTTTCGGGCCGTTCATTAAATGGGGCGACCTGTATATAAATGTGCCGAAGGCTTATAATTTTGATGAACTGAAACAGGGCGATATCGATGAACTGGTAAGCAAGAAGCTCGAAAAGGAAGCTGCCCGATATATACAGCAATGGGAGGCCGAAAAGATCACGATCGAGAATGGCCGCTGGGGGCCGTTTGTACGGTTTGGCAAAAAGATGCTGAAGCTGGACCGCAAGGAAGATGGCGAAAAATATACGAACGAAGAAGCCGCTACCATCCCGCTGGAGGAAGTAAAGAAGATGATCGAGGCGCAGGTACCCGGTGCCTTCGATAAAAAGACCAAAGCCCCGGCTAAGAAATCAGCAACTAAATCTCCCGCTAAGAAGACGGCTGCTAAAAAGACAACCGTGAAGAAAACAGTTAAGAAAAGCACTGCGCCTTCAAACGTAATCTCTGCCAAGAAAACGGCTGTCCGTAAGAAGTAAGTGCAGGATGATTAAAACGATACCGGAGGCTTATAAAAAGGCACGGCATCATTATATTGCACAGGCAAGTGAGTACCGGAGAAATGCAGACCAACAAAAAAATAGAAGCGCTGCTTACACTGATCGACGATCCGGATGCGGAGGTGTTTGATACCGTGGCCGATAAGCTGCTCCACTATGGCAAAGCCATCATACCCAACTTAGAGCAGCTTTGGGAGATCACAGCCGATGAGGCATTGCAGGAGCGCATCGAAACATTGATACACCGGGTACATTTCCAGGACCTGCAGGCAGAGTTTTTTGAATGGGCCACCTCTCGCAGGCCAGAGCTTTTGCGGGGTGCCATACTCGTGGCAAAGCTGCAATTCCCCGATATGAATGTGCCGGCCATCCTGAGCCAGTTTGATCAGATGCGGCGCAATATATGGCTGGAGCTCAACAATTACCTTACGCCCCTGGAGCAGGTGAATGTATTCAACAGCATCCTTTATAATTATTATAAGCTGCAGGGCCACGAGCTCACCGAGCGCGAGCCGAAGCACTTTTTTATCAACCAGGTGGTGGAAAGCCGGCAGGGCAATGCCTTTACCATCGGTGTGCTCTACCTCGCGCTGTGCGAGCTACTGGATATTCCCATTTTTGCGGTGGAGCTGCCGCGTCAGTTCGTATTCGCCTACCTCGATTCCCTCCAATCTTTTATCTCGCCGGATGCGCACAGTATCCAGCATATCCAGTTTTATATAGACCCGCTGAATGGGATGATCTATACGCAGAGCGAGGTGGACGCTTACCTGCATAAGATCAACAGCCCTGTGCAGCACTATTATGCAACACCCATCTCCCCCACCCGTGTGATCTATAAAATGCTGGAAGAGCTCTCCCTTTGCTACCGCTATATTCATGAGGATGAAAAGGCTGAGGAAGTAGAGGTACTGATGCGCATCATAGGGCCGGAGGTATTATAAAACATTGCTAAATCATGGTGATGCCCACTATTCTTAGATAGCGCTTACTATATTTACCAGGACATTCATTTATAAATACATTTCAAAACAATCATTACCATGAAAAAAACTATCCTGAGCCTGATGCTTATGCTGCTCGTATCCATTACTTATGCCGAAGGCGGTATGGATAAATGGCCTGCATTAAAGACTTTCCACGAGTCGATATCCCAGACCTTCCACCCGAGTGAAAGCGGCAACCTTGCGCCTGTAAAGGCCCGTGCGCATGAGCTGGTTGTGAATGCAGACAAACTTGCTGCCTCGAAAATACCGGCAGGCTTTAACCAGGACCAGGTAAAGGGCGCGATCATTAATTTGCAGCAAGAGACTATTACGCTCGAAAAGCTGGTGAAAGCGAAAGCTGATGACAAGCAGATCACGGAGCATCTGTCTATGGTGCACAATGCCTTCCACCAGATTGTAGGGCTTTGCGAGAAAGGTAAGGAGTAAGCAAATTTTTTTAGAGATAAAAGGCGCGTCTGTTGGTTTAGATGCGCCTTTTTTGTGCCCGGTCAGGTAGTATTGCCGTAAGTGCAGGTATCTGTAACTACCCATACCGGTGCAGTAGCAACCAGGCCAGGTATCCCTATTACCCTGCGTTGGTAAAGTAGCGCCCAGGGGAGGGTAATACAGGTACCTCCCCTGTTGCAGTTGACGTGAGGGCAGGTACCTGTAGTAACCTGCCTTGCCGCAGTTGCAGGGAGGGGAGGTACCTGTAGTAACCTGCTATGTCGTAGTTGACGAGTGGGTAGGTACTACCTCGTTCGCGGATGAGGAAGTGCGGACGTCAGTTGAGCGAAGTCCCCTGACTTCGCTCGCCCGGCGCCGCGTCCCCTGACGCGAGGAAAATCGCCGCGTGAGCGATAGTAGTGGATATCCCCCGCTTTTTCTGCGGGGATAGGAACGGATAGCGCGGCCCCTTTTCGGGGCACGCCCTACTGCTTAGTACCATTGATGGCATGTATAGTACGCCTCCAAATTCCCCATCCCAAATTCCTGTTCCTCCAATTCCCAATCAAAACACCTTCATCATATCCAGCAGTTCCTGCCTGCGGGGGCGCACGATAGGTATTTCCTGGCCGTTGCTCATCAGCAGGTAGCCGCCATCGGTGCGCAGCAGCTCCGTGATCTTCTGGATGTTTACGAGGTATTGACGGTGCGTGCGGAAGAAGGGGCCATCGGTAAGCATCTCCTCCACATCGCCCAGTGGCTTGGATATAAGGAGCGGCTCTTTGCCTTCTACAAAGAACTTCGTGTAGGTATTATGGGCTTCGCAATAGATGATATCGGCTACCTTCTGGAAGATGTAGCCACGGGTATGCGGGAGGGTAATGCGGTCGGGTACCTGCTGGTTGCGCACGGCTACGAGGTTTTCGCCCAGCGCTTTCATCTGCTCGCGGCCACCTTTATCGCGCTGTTCCAAGCGTGCAATGGCACTCACCAGGTCTTCGGATACGATGGGCTTCAGCAGGTAATCCACCGCGCTGTAGCGGAAAGCCTGCACGGCATACTGATCGTAGGCTGTGGTGAATATGACATGAAAATTTATGTCGCCCAACTGCTCTAAAAGCTGAAAGCCGTTGAGCTGCGGCATTTCTATATCGAGGAATACGATATCCGGGTTCTTGGATTTTATAAGGGCAATGGCCTCGGTGGTATTGGAGGTTTTGCCGATGATATTGATCTGTATGCAGTATTTCTGCAGGAGGAGCTGCATTACGGCGAGCGCGCCGGGCTCATCATCTATAAGAATGGCGGTCCAGGATTTTTTGGGTTCGGTAGCTGGCTGGGTGTTCATGGCTGGTTATATTGGTATGGTTAAAGTAACGCGGGTGCCGAGCGGCTTTGCATCATGCATCATATCTTCTATGGCTACCTCGGTCTGGATACCATAAAGCCGGTTTACGATAGCAATGCGGTCTTTGGTCATTTGAAGGCCGTGGCTTTTATGGCTTACGGCGGTTTTGCTTTTGAGGAGCGCACTTTGCTCGCGGCCAATGCCGTTGTCTTCGATGGTTACGAGGAGCAGGTGCTCGTTCTGCGCTTTGAGGTGAATGGTGAGCAGGCCGCCATTCTCTTTTTGCATAAGGCCGTGCCAGATAGCGTTCTCTACATAAGGCTGTATGAGCAGGGGTGGTATCTGGGTAAATTGCTGGTCTATATCGTCATCTACCTCAATGCTGTAATCGAATTTGTCGAGAAAGCGCAGTTTTTCCATATTGATATAGAGCCTGAGCGCCTCCATATCGGCTTCTAATGATACCTTGGCCGTCTTGCTGTTCTCGAGCACCAGGCGTATCAGGCGGGCAAACTGCGTGAGGTACCGGGATGCTACCTCACTGTCATTGAGCATGATATACCGGTTAATGCTGTTGAGCACATTGAAGATGAAGTGGGGATTCATCTGGGCACGGAGGGCGCTCATTTCGCTTTCCGCTATTTGCCGGGCAAATTCCGCCTTTACCTGTTTTAGCTCTGCTTCCTGCTTTTTGGCAATGCCTTTGGCACGCTCGGCATTGATGCGCAGGTGCAGGATGAGATAGATGATGCCAATGGCTCCAATCGCAGCAACAGCCCAAAGCAGGATCATGGCATTGCTGCTAAGCGCAAAGAGCAGGAGCGGCTGGCAGGACTGGTACAAGGACTAAGTATTTAAAGCATAAATATAATATTAAATATTGTTGTGGCATAGGGGCAGGTATGTTCCTGCCTATAGTAACTCCATCCCGGTCTTCTTCTCCAAAGGGAGAAGGGGATGTTTCGTACGTTCTGTTTGGTGTATGTGATTGGCTTGCCCAAGTGCCCCTTCCCCCTTCGGGGGAAGGCCGGGATGGGGGCCAAATGGGGGCAACGATCTGCTAAACGCACAATTGGCAAAACGGCCTCCATTCTTATATTTGCCGTCTTCTAAGAAACGAAACATTGCCATCTTAAAAAGAAAAACGATGATCAGAAAGATCCTTACCGCTATCCTTGCACTTAGCCTTACTGCAGGGGTTGCAACTGCACAGAAAAAAGCACGAATGGCGCCTGCAAAGAACCAATCGGCCACGATAGATGAACCGGATGCTGGGAATGGCCAAATGGACGTGCACCGGTTTTATCAAACGCCCTACCGCTCGCGCAATAACGGTACTTACGGCTTAGACCGGCGCCTGCTTAGCTTTGGGCTCGGCTTCCCGAATACATTGCCTTATGATTATAATTACCACAGCGGCGGCCGCTCGGGCTTCGGCCCGGTAATGGCCAAATACGAAATGGCGGTACGCGACGAGGTGGGCATCGGAGCTGTGGTGGATGCTGCCTATAGCCAGTTCCGCTATACTGCTGCAAGCCGCGAATACCGCGATAAAGCATTTGGCCTGGGCGTAAGCTTCCTCGGCTATTACCACTTTAATAAGCTCATACCGGTGCATAAGCTGGATGTATATGGAGGTGTAGGCATCAATATAAGCCATGTAGCGGTAACCAATGATTTAGCGGATTACAAGGATGGCTATATCGATGTGCTGCCTGCATTGGTAGCTGGCGCGCGGTACTATTTCCGGCCCACATTTGCGCCTTACTTAGAGTTTGGCCGTACCAACTACAGCTATGCAAATATTGGAATAAGCCTTAACTTGTAGCATCCAAACCAACCGAAAACCTATGAACAAACTATTCCTCGCAGCGGCTATCGCGGCAACCTTTATCTCTCAAAATGCTTTTGCACAAAGCGGGTATGTGCATGATGCAGTACGTGAAAAAGAATACAAAGAGCATGGCGCCGATGGAGAAGACAAGCTAAATGGCTGGCTCGGTAACCTCACCAATGTAAAGGTGGCGCGCAACTATACCTTCCCCATGCACCTGAAAATACATACCAAAACCTACGGGCGCAAGGGCAAAGTGAAAGATGAAGGAGATATCGATGCTTATATGAATCCAACGAAAACGACCTCTGCTGTGCGTGTGTACGAAGAGAAGCACGGTGAGCAGCGGCCCAATATGTTTAGCATCTACGATTATAAAAATAACAGCTCGCTTGTCTTCGACCTGAAACACAATACCTATATGGCCTTCAACCTGAATGCCTTTATGAGCAAGGAAAACCAAACGCGCCGTGAAACGGGCAATGCAAGGGTGAACGAGCATATAGAATGCAAAAAGACCGGGCAAAAGAAAACGATCCTCGGGTATAGCTGCGCGCAATTCATTTGTACGGACGATGTGCGCGGCGAGCGCCATGAAATGTGGATTGCCACGCAGCTACCCTATACCGTGAGCGATGCGCTGGCACGTACCTTACGGCAGCGCTATACCGGCAATACCCAGAGCATGAACGGCGCGGTGATGGAAGAGCATGATTATAAAGATGACGAGCTTATACGCGAGATGATGATCACGGAAATTGTTCCGAAAGACAATTACACATTCCCAACGCAGGATTTTAAGTACAATGGCATTGGCAAGGTTCATCTTGATGATTAATTACTGATGCCAGTCTTTATATCAATGCTGAGAGGAATAAATGTGGCAGGGCAGCGCAAAGTGCCTATGGCGCAACTGCAAGCGCTTTATGAAAGCCTTGGCTTTCGGAAAGTAACTACCTATATACAAAGCGGGAATGTTGTTTTTGAATGGAGCAGCGCCAAAGGATTAGCAGCGAAAATCGGGGAAGCGATACAAAAGGAATTCGGATTTGAAGTGCCGGTTATTATCCGTACAAAAGCGGAATGGAAGGCCGCATTTGAGGGTAACCCGTTTCTCAGTAAAAAAGAGGTCGATCACTCAAAGCTGCATATTACTTTTCTGGGGGCTGCGCCGGATGAGGCGCTTTCTTCAAAGCTCAGGGCATTAGATTTTATGCCGGACCGCTTCCACATTTCCGGCTCGGAGATCTACCTGTATGTGCCGGGCAGCTATGGCGAAACGAAGTTGAGCAATGCTTTTATTGAAAGCAAGCTGAAGGTAAAAGCTACTACCCGCAATTGGAAAACAGTAACTAAACTTATGGAAATGGCAGGGAGCTGAGCGCCATCCTTCTATGTACTGGCATGAAAGTGTAAGAAGCTATAATACACGCTCTTTAATGTACACACAACTTGAAAAAAGCCATCCTTTCACTTTGCCTTCTTTATATCTCGCCTGCGGTAAATGCCCAGAGTTTTTCTGGCCGTGAGTTCGCCGCACTAACGCCGCTTTCCCCGCCGGATGATTTTGATGCTACAACTTCGCCCCTTGAGCCGCGCCATAAACTGAACTTTAAAGTGGATATTCCGGTAACGTCGGTGGGTGTAGTATGGACGGTCTATGCCTTTCAGAAAATTTATGAAAAGCCTCATTCAGATACAGCTGATATCCTGGCGCTCAATAAAAATGACCTTAATAAGCTGGATCGCTGGGCTGCCGGTATGCACGATGCGGATGCGGCAAAAACCTCAGATTATTTTTTTTATGGCTCTATGCCTCTACCCTTGCTACTGCTGCTGGATAAAAAGATCCGGCATGATGCGCCACGTGTAGGATTTATGTACCTCGAATCCATGGCCATTACAGGCCTGCTCTATACAGGCACAGATTACTTTGTAGACCGTTACCGGCCCGAAGCTTATAATACTGAAAAGAGTGCAGGCGAGCGCACAGACGGCAACTACCGCAATGCATTCTTTGCGGGGCATGTAGCGCTTGTAGGTACGTCCACTTTTTTTATGGCCAAGGTGTATAATGATTACCATCCGCACAATAATTTTAAGTACGTGATGTGGGGTGGGGCCATTCTTGCTACAGGCACAACCGCTTATTTAAGGCATAAAGCAGGCAAGCACTTCCCTACCGATATTGCAGTAGGCGCTGCGGTTGGTGTACTAAGTGGTGTACTCGTGCCTGAGCTCCACAGAAATAAAAAATTCAGGGATAGTGGCATTGGCTTCTCGCCCGCACTCATCTATAACAAGCCAGGCTTAGCGCTCAATTACCGCTTTAAATGAGCAGAAATGCAGGCAGCATTCATTTGCATCAAACTCTTAAAAATTAGTTACCATTCCCACGCCGAACGCACCATTCTGATAAGTGGGCATCACCATTGTCTTGGTACGGCCACCGGTTTTCTGCAGGATGGTATTTTTCAATACAGGATAGAGCCAATAGGATAATCTAACAGAAAGAACGCCTATGCCTGCACCAACCACTACATCATTCAGCCAATGCTTATTATTATAAATGCGCAGCACGCCGGTAGCAATGGCAGCGGTATAGCCTGCAACGCCAATCCATGGCGATACATCCTTATACTCCTGACGCATGAATTCTGCGGATACAAAGGCTTCAGCGGTATGGCCGGAAGGGAAAGAATAGTGGTCTGAGCTATCGGGACGCGTGACGCCTGCAAGTTTTTTAGTGGAGAATACCAGCCCATTGGCAATGGCATTGCTCATTACGTACATCACTGAGCGATCCACAAAGTTGTTTTTGCCCTTTAGGCCAGCAAGGTTAAGCGCATATACTGCTACGGCAGGAGCAAAAAGAGTATAATTATCCAGGTGAAACTGCGCCTGATTCTTGCGGTCTACATACAGTTCATCCCGAACGAATAAGTTGGCTTTTTGAAGCTTGGGACTGAAGGCAATAAGGGTACCTACACCAATCATACCTACCGGAATAGCGATGGACCGAAAAGAAAGCGGCTTTGGTTTTACAAACGTTTTCACATCGCCAATCAGGGAATCGACAACGCCACGCGCTACTTCTTTCAGCTTACCGGTAGTATCGCCTGCCGGGGCAATAATTGCAGCACCATTTGACGAAGTATCTGTGACTAAGGCAACCTGTTCCTGATTAAGTGCTAAAGAATCGCTGGTGCCTGCAAATGCATTTTGCCCGGCAAACAGCATTATAGCAATCAGCATAAAAACCACTTTCTTCTTCATATTCCCGCGCTCTTTTGGTGTATATCAAATTTACTAAAAGCAGGGCTTTGCGGATGTGAGGCTGTTGTTATCTGCAAAGCAAAAATTTTTATTAATGCCTTTCTTCTGCAGATAAAATCATATTAACAACACAAATAAGCAGGAAGCAATCCTTAAAACCTCAATACAATCTGCGACGTACAGATTAATATCCCGTTTGCGGTATTGTACATTATAGGGCGGGTGTGGCACTTTA
>CBDFFZ010000018.1:0-131824 GCA_965246905.1 Chitinophagaceae bacterium | reverse complement strand
TACTTTCAGGAAATCCATGTAGGCAACGAAGCGCTCATTTTCAGGGGAGTTTTTAAAGGTTAGCTTTTCGATAGTTCCTTCAGTAACGCCCGATGCATTGGCATTGATGCTCATCTCATCGCCGTTATTGAGCAGGAACTCAAAATATTTTTTATGATCACCGGTAAGCATCAGGTAAATGCCTCCGTTGAGCTTCGTTTTATTATCAAAGACTGCAGTACCGGTCTTATCGACGCGGGCACTATCTGACTTATAAATGCTTGGCAATGGCTTGCCATAATAATGAACGAGAAAGACCATCGAGTCTTTGACTTCTGTAAATTTCAGCGAAATATGATAGCCTTCGCGGGCGGCTGAAATAGTTGAAAACCCTGCCAGCAGGGAAATAAGCACGAGTAGTTTCTTCATAAGAAATGAGGGCGTGAAAATAGCCGATTTATAAAGAGTAAGAGACAGCGAAATCGTTAAACCTGTTGGAAAAAGGTTTCTGTTAGCATCCGGTTAACAAGACATGCCGGATTTCACAAATTTTTTAAATGAGCATTAGCGCTAAGGATAATAACAGGTAAGACCTTTAAACAGACAGGGCTTTGCTGCTGCTGAAATCATGGAATGTGCGCCTTATAAATAAAGCCGGTGAATACATATCCACCGGCTTTTATCGTGTAACCCTTGTAACTATCCTATTGTTTCGTTTTTACCACCCGCTCTGTTTGCAGCAATGCGCCGGAAGCATCCGTGGCAGAAAGCATATAAACGCCATTTGCCAGCGCAGCGATATCAACACGCTTAGCAGCTTTTTCAGTGAGCACTACCCTGCCCTGCATATCGCGCACCTGAATGGTTACCGGCATAACAGCTTCAATATACAGGACATCAGATGCCGGATTAGGATATACTTTCACAACAGCATGCTGCCCGATTGCCCGGATGCCGAGGCCGGATACATTAAGCGGTGTTGCCGAAGTATCGGCGCAACTGAAGGCATCTGCAACCATTACATTATAGCTGCCATTTGCCGCAGGTGTAAAAGTAGCTGCGGTCGCTCCATTAATCGGAAGCCCATCTTTATACCATTGGTAAGCCTGGTATGTAGCTGCCGTAGCGAGCACACCCGCTATATTTGTAATAACAGGCTGTGGCAATGGGCGGAAGGTAAGCACTCGGTAAGCAGATGTATCCCGGCAGCCCGAAGCATTAGTAATAACAACACGGGCACTGTCTCTGAAGTATTGCGCAGGTCCGCCAACTACCACTCCGCTTACATTAATGGTACTGGTAGTGTTCGGAAAAAGAATACCCCCATAAAACCACTGATAGGAATAGCCTGTACCGGTAGCACCAGTTAAAGTAATGAGCGATTTCTGGCAGGCGGTATCCGCAGAAGCGGTAAACGTAGCAAGCGGGCGGTTATTAACGGTAATTACATGCGTGGCAGAGGTATCCTTACAGCCGTTCGCGGTAGTGATGACCACCCGGTAGGCACCCGCGCTGCGTACTGTATAAACAGAATCCGTAGCACCGGAAAGCTGGCCAACAGCATCACGCCACTGATAGGTAGCCCCTGCGGCAGATACTGCTTTTAGTTTCAGGCTGTCGCCGCTGCAGAAAGACTGGGCTCCGGCGGGTGTAACCGTTGTATCTGCATGTGGAAAGTTATTGATAACGACTGGTATGGAAGTTGCGCTACAGGTAGTAGCCGTATTGCGTACCGTTACTGAGAAGCTGCCTGTAAAGCCATTCACTGTATAAGTACTATCAGTACCACCGCTAATATTGGTGCCATTTAACTTCCATTGATAAGTAAGCCCGGCATTTTTATTGGTATGCAGCACCACGGGTACTCCGGCGCAAACAGTGAGCGGGCCGGCGGGAGTTACTGTAGCGGCGGGCAAAGCATTTACCGTTACAGATAAGGCCGGGGAAGAAGTAGCAGTGCAGTTGATGCCGGAGCTTACCGTAACTGTATAATTACCGGCAGCGCCTGCTTTGTAGCTAATACCGGTTGCGCCCGCAATAGGGCTTCCACCGTTATTGAATTGATAAGTATAACCGGTGCCGGTATTAGCGCTCAACATTACAGAATCCCCCTGGCAAATAGCGGTAGTGCCGCCGGCAGTAAGGGTTGCGGTAATAATAGCACTATCAAGCACAATGGCAGTAGCAGTAGCGGAACAGCCACCGGTTGCCAATGCAGTAACTGTATAGCTGCCTGGAGCAGAAAGATTGGTAAGATTTTGAGTTGTTGCGGTAAACGCACCGGGGCCTGTCCAGGAATAAGAAACCGGTGTGGAGCCGCTGGTCACGGTAAGTGTAATAGCACCGTTAGCCGTGCATTTTTTTGCGGATGTGGTAAGCGCAAGAACTGGAGTAGTGCAGGCAGGTGGCATTTTTGGTGTAAAGGCAACGCTGCGGTAAACTGTATTAGTCGGTGCAGTAGCAAGAACAGAAGAGATAACTCCTGCAAGGGTACCGGGATCGGTATATTTAACTAAGCGGTTGTCGGTAGTGATGCCGTATAGAACTGGGGACGGGCCCGACCAGTCGGCAATTACGCTGCGGGAGCCGGTAGTGCCGGTTGGCGGCACAAGCGTATATGCCAGCGACCATACGCCTCCGGAAAGCGTCCATTTCTGGATACCGCCGGAATTGAGCGTTGTTGTTGTGCGGTCATCTGCAACATAAATAACTGATTCTGCAGCATTTACCGCAAAGCCGTATGGCGAGCTACCGGTTGCTGTGATAATAGAAACAGGAATAGCAGTCCCTGTATTTGGCTGGCCGCTGATCTTATAAATACCCGGCGTTGTGCCGCTGCCTGTTGAGAAATAAAGATTTCCGTTTGCAGCAATGATGCCCCTGTTGTTAGTGCTGGCGGTAGCGATAAATGAAGGTGCTGCGGTATTGCCCATATAATAGATGCCGCCGCCGTTACCGGTAGCATAATAGTTTTCGCCGGTTGCGCGCGCCGCCCCACGAATGTTATTTGCACTGAAGGCCACTTTAGTTGTATCCACATGGCCCGCAATGCCGAGATAAGAAACAGTATCTATTACGCGGGCAACAGTAGCAGATAAAGAGCTGGCAATAGATGCATATCCGGTAGTGGTATCATAGCCCGGAATGGCAAGGCGCAGGCTATCTGCCGAGAGGGTCATTAACCCTTCCGATGTTGCGGAACCGCTTACCACGAGCCGGTGCGCGCCAGTGGTTGGAACTGCTATAGATACTCCGGATGTACCGGATGATGTAAACTCTTTAAGGAACACAGCTGTACCAGCGGAGGTAAGCGGGGCAAGGCCATCGCCAACCTGCAGTACTACAATATTGCCGGTTGTGAATTGCTGCGCATGAACAGTAGGTGCATTTGCAAGTGTAAGCACGGCAATTGCGGGGGCAACCATAAGGCTCAAGGAACGGAATGATGGTAAGAATCTGATCATAAGATTTTATCTGCTAAGCATTTGAGCGGCAAAGATGCGGAGAGAAAATTAATTTATCGTTATCAAATTCACTGCCGGTGGAAGGTACAATTGTGGCCAATTTATCCGGCAGGCACCAACAGTGGAATACAGCGCTTATTTTTGCAGCCCAGTTAAAAATCCGGCTTGTGTGTATCCCGGACAACCTCCTTCCTAATCAAGTAAATATCCGGTCACTTTGTCCCGAAAAAAGAAACAAGCCATTGTCGAAAACCTGACTGTAGCCTCATACGCCGCTGAAGGAAAAAGCTTAGGTACAATGCCGGATGGCAAAGTGATATTCGTAGAAGGAGTAGTGCCGGGCGATGTAGTGAACGTGCGGCTGGTAAAAGACAAAAAAAGCTGGGCACAGGGAAGGGTAACCGACATCGTAAAGCTTTCGCCCGACCGCGTAATACCTTTCTGCCAACACTTTGGCGTATGCGGAGGCTGCAAATGGCAGATGCTCCCGTATGAAAAGCAACTTGTCTATAAGCAGCAGCAGGTAACCGATCAGCTAAGCAGGATCGGTCACGTTGCTTTGCCCCCTATGATGGAGATTGCCGGCTCTGCCGATACACGATATTATCGCAATAAGCTGGAATTTACCTTCAGCCAGCACCGCTACCGTACCTGGGATGAGATCAAAGCTGCCGGCGATGCGATCCTTCCGCCAGAGCCGGCCCTCGGCTTTCATGCACCGGGATTATTCGATAAAATCGTACCTATCCATACGTGCTATTTACAACGGGAGCCTACCAATATTTTATTGAATGTGCTCCGTACTTACGCAGAGGCGAACAGCCTTACTTACTACAATTTCCATGAGCAGCACGGCTGGCTGCGCAATGTGATCATCCGCATTGCTACAACAGGCCAAATCCTGATAAACCTCATCATCCATAAAGAAGATAAAGAAGCACGGATCGCTCTGCTGGATCACATGCTGGCCAATATTCCAGGCATTACGTCGCTGCATTATACCATCAATGGCAAAGCCAACGACAGTATCCACGACCTTGAAGTGCAAACCTATTCCGGGCCGGGCTTCATACAGGAAAAGCTTGAAGATTTTACGTTCAATATCTCGCCAAAATCCTTCTTCCAGACCAATACAAAGCAAGCGGAAAAGCTCTACCAGGTAACGCGCGACTTTGCAGGACTTACAGGCAACGAAGTATTGTACGATCTGTATTGCGGCACCGGCAGTATTGGTATCTTCTGCTCTAAAGGCGCTAAGAAAGTGATTGGCATAGAAGTGATTGGCGATGCAGTGAAAGATGCCTGGAAAAACGCAGCGCTCAATGGACTGGAGCATTGTCAGTTCTACACCGGAGATGTTGCCGACATCTGTACGGATGCATTTTTTGAAGAGCACGGAAGGCCGGATGTGATTATTACGGATCCGCCCCGCGCGGGAATGCACGAAAAGCTGGTGCAGCAACTGCTTAAAATGCGTGCACCGAAAGTGGTTTATGTAAGCTGCAATCCCGCTACACAGGCCAGAGACCTTGCGCTGCTCGATGAAGCTTATACTATTGAAAAGCTCCAGCCGGTAGATATGTTTCCGCATACGCACCATATAGAAAATGTAGCCCTGCTCCGGCTGCGGTAGCCCTTTCCCTGAACCCTTTCTACCAAAATGCCTGTTGCGCTAATTTTCTAAGCGTAGCAAAAAAAACATTTCATCCGGATGTTAAGACAACCGTTTTATAAGCTGCTGCGTATCTTTCCATAAGATGAAACGCATCCATTTAATAGCGGCTTTACTGTTGATTCTATTACAAATAAGGGCCGCCGGTCAGGCTATCGGCATCAATCAGCGGGATGCTATAACAGATCGCGGCCTTGTGCTGCAATATGAAAATGACGCTTTTGGCAATACCGATTATTATTACTCACAAGGCGTAACCCTGACCTTTACTCATCCTTCATTAAAAAAGAACCCGCTAAGTAGGCTTTTGCTGCATTTTAAAGAGCAGCACCAAATTTATGGGCTGAATTTTGAGCATGATGCTTACACGCCAACCAGCATTCTTTCAGATACCATTCGCTATGGCGACCGGCCTTATGCGGCGAGTGTCATGCTGCAAAGCTTTGCCACATCAATCAACCAGGAACAGCATACACGGCTAACAGCAGCACTAACTTTAGGCTTGCTTGGGCCCGGGGCGGGCGGAGAAGAAATACAGGCACTCATTCATCGCAATACCGGCAACGATATACCCCATGGCTGGCAATACCAGATAGCGAATGATGCTATCCTAAACTACTCGGTAACTTATGAAAAAGGGCTTTTAGCGCTTAAATACCTCGCGCTTACAGCAGCCCTAGGCGCAGATGCAGGCACCTACTGGGATAAAGGATATGCATCACTGAATATCAAAGCAGGGCTAATGAACCTGCCGCTTTTCTCTGAAGATCAGCGCGCTTTTCAGCTTTATATCGAAGACAAACCTCGTGCGGCAGTTGTAGGATATGATGCCACACTACAAGGCGGATTATTCAACCGGAAAAGCCCATACACCATTTCCTCAGGTAGCATCAACAGGGCAACTTTCCGGAATGATGTTGCGGTTTATCTCTCCTATCACAGCATCCTGCTCTCTGCAAGCTACACTGCGCTTACCAAAGAATTTAAAACGGGACGCAACCATGCCTGGGGCGGTTTTACGGCCGCCGTTCGTTTTTAAATTTGTTTTTGGGTTAAAGCTGCTAATGCAAACCTGCATAATTTTACTTGCTCAATAAGCTATGGCACAAACCTTCCTCACCGCACAATGGCGCAAGCTGATCATGGCCAGTTACGCAGTGGATCCTGCGCTGCTGGCGCCTAACCTGCCTAAGGCTACAAAGTTGGATCTCTTCAATGACAAATGCTTTGTAAGCCTTATTGGCTTTATGTTTCAGGATACATCGCTAAAAGGAATGCGCCTGCCATACCATGTCAATTTTGAAGAAGTAAATCTCAGGTTTTATGTACGCCATACGGGTAAAAATGCGCCGCTTAAAAGAGGGGTGGTATTTATAAAGGAGCTGGTACCCCGTGCAGCGCTCACTTTTGTGGCAAATACTTTTTACGGCGAGAAGTATGAAACTGTGCCCATGCGGCATAAATGGCAGCAGCGAATGGACCAGCTTATAATTGCCTATCGCTGGCTGCACAAAGAAAACTGGCAGAAGCTTCAGGTTACAGCACGGAATAGTCCTCAGAAAATCATGCCTGGCAGCGGGGAAGAATTTATAACGGAGCATTACTGGGGCTATACGAAGCTGCGCAATGGACGGACTTCCGAATATGAAGTTGTTCATCCCGTCTGGGATATTTATCCGGTGCTGCGGCATGATATAGTTGTTGATTTCGGCGCAGTTTACGGCCGGCAGTTTTCACATCTTACCGGCAAAGTCCCCGACAATATTTTCCTGGCAGAAGGTTCAGAAGTAACCGTACGTTCCGGCGCAAAAATCGAACCCTCGCTTTATGGCAATCATGATTAAAAGCAAAGCTTTCGATTACGATCAAGATTTTAAAAATATCGACTTCCGCAGGCAGCCACAACTATATCGCGTAGGTAAAGGTGAGCAGGGAGTATTGCTCGTTGAGCCCTATAAAAGTGAGCTTCTGCCCCATTGGAAATTCAAAACACCGGCCATCGCGCGCAAATCGTCCAAAGAAATTTACGCCTTGTTTTTAACCTACGGCAAAGCAAAAAATTTTATCGGGATGGACATGGCACGTAAGTTTTTACAGATGGGTTACACGCGCGCGCGCCGCTACGCCAATCATAAAAGCGGGCAAAAATACAGCGGTGCTGTGCCGACAGATAAAAAGGGAATTAGCGGCCCGCATGGCCGTCCGGTACTGCCGCGCGAGGAAGATGCGGAAAAGGCTGCATCGGCAGCTGTATTTTATGCACAGTGGCAACGCGCCCTTAAAAATCCTACTTATAAAAAGATGCTACGCGAGTACAATGAACAATTTAATTGAGGCAGGCTAACTTCACCGTATGAACAATGCAGACCTGAAAAACGTACCTGAATTTTACCAGCCATACATCAATGCACTCCCTGATCTTTCCATAGATACCGTGCTACATTACAGTTTAGAGCAGCTAAGCCAGAAAATGGAGGAAAAGCTTACCATTATTGGCGATGAGGTTTATGCCCCGGATAAGTGGCGCGTACCGGTAATCCTGCAACATATCATCGATACAGAGCGAATTATGGCCTATCGTGCGTTGTGCTTTGCCAGAAAAGACCGTACGCCGCTACCCGGCTTCGACCAGGATATTTATGCTGCCGATACCTTTACTACAACCAGAACAGTGGCTGAGCTGCTCGAAGAGCTGAAGCTGGTGCGCGTAAGCAGCATTTTTCTTTTTGATTCATTTAGTGTTGAATCAGCCAATAGGATAGGCACTGCCAATGGCAATGTGATTTCCGTGGCAGCGCTTGCATTCATTATTGCCGGCCATCAGGCGCATCATTTAAAGGTAATTGAACAACGGTATCTGCCGCTGGCCAAGATGCCGCTGTCGCCTTTTTAACCACAGCAAAGTATTTATGAAAAGTTATCGAAAGCCCTGGCTGCGCAGAGCAGGTATTGGCCTCTTGTTGTGTTTCATTTTTCTAAACGCAATTGCGGCACTTCATGCCTGGCGTTTTACGCATTTTACGAATAGTAGAAAGCTCGGGTCGGAACATGGAGAAAACATGCCTGTTAATGAAAAAATTATGGTTGCGCTTACCGGAATTCCGAATCCAAGACCGGTTAATAAATCACTCCCCTCACTTCCGTACAAACACATCATGCTGCAAAGCAATGTGAAGCTTGCCTGCTGGTACATTCCTGCAGCAGTCAATACGCAGGGCACTGTTATAATGTTTCATGGATATGGAGGCGAAAAATCCGGCATGCTGCCTAAAGCGACGGCGCTTCATGATCTTGGCTACAATGTTTTGCTACCTGATTTTATGGGCGCCGGCGCCTCAGAAGGATCACAGACGACTATTGGATTCAAGGAAGCGAAAAATGTAAAGACCTGCTACGATTATATCAGGCATTCGGGCGAGAAAAAAATTATCCTGCTCGGCACGTCAATGGGAGCAGTGGCGGTGTTGAAATATTTAGATGCCGGTGGCCGCGAACCTTCCGGCATTATTATTGAATGCCCGTTTGGCACTATGTACCAAACAGTCTGCGCACGCTTTAAGATGGTAGGCGGGCCTGCCTTCCCGATGGCCGGGCTGCTCGTTTTTTGGGGCGGATTGGAAAACGGTTTCTGGGCATTCAGCCATAATCCTGCCGCTTATGCAAAAGCAGTGCGGTGCCCTGCCCTGCTGTTTTTTGGAGCAAAGGATGACCGTGTTACTCTCGGTGAAACAAAAGCCATTTTTAAAAATCTTGCCGGCCCTAAAAAGCTGGTCATTTTCCGCGAAGCCGGACATAATAATTACTTTATCCAATACCAAAAACAATGGGTGAATGACGTTGCATCATTCACCCATTCAATTCCTTAAACAAAAAATTCTGTTATCAGAAACGTAACCTTAAACCGGCAGTCGTTGGAAAGTAAAAAAGGCTATACTGGCCATTCGCCGTGCCTACATCATGCTTTTTAGTATCGATGTGTACATAACGCGGTGCACCTTCTATACTAAAGCCTACATGGTTGGAAATATAATAATTGAAGCCAACCTGCGCGCCAAATGAATAGCCGCTGCCTGCCTCATAATGATAGGATTCTACGTAGCGGTTCTGCTCACCGGGCATATCATTAAGCTGGTTATAATTGGTATGGCCGTCATTTACCGTAAATACAGCACCAACAGCAAGACCCATGTAGAAGCAAGACCTGTTTATCTGGTAGTCATCATACATAGGGATCACATAATTAGCGCGCGCAGTAAAACTATAGGCGTAATCGGCAATGAGGTAGCGTGTAGATTCCGAAAGCGATGGCTTATTTTCGAGGCCATTGATTTGTGTGTTGCCTTTCGACTCCCAATGGGTAATATTAAGGTCAGCACCGGCCTGAAAATGCGAAGTAAAATTGTAATAAAAATTTGCTCCGGCTACATAAGGAACCAGATTCTGATCGCCTTTATACTGCGTTTGCCGGGGATTGGTAAATGCGCTCACGCCGCCATATACGCCGCCTTCCCGCTGATAATCCGGCATAGCGCTGTACTGCGCAAATGCAGTAACGGAAAGCACCATAACGGTGATGGAAAGTATGATTGACTTCATAGTATTCTTTTTGCCTGCGAAAGATAATCCGAAATTCTGTATTTGCAGCATCCTGCAAAAAGGAGCAGCAATTTTCCTGCAAGAAAGCAGGGAGATAGCCAGAATTATAAAAGAGCCGGTCTGCATAATCTGCGAGATCAAAATTCCATCATCAGGAAAAAATCCGCCTTCCCAATAATATCTTTGCATATTATGCCGGCACAGACGATCATCACAAGGCCCGCCTTTCTTTTACTGGAAGACGGCACTTTTTTTAAAGGCAAATCTTTCGGCGCATCCGGTACCAGCGGCGGCGAAATATGCTTCAACACCGGTATGACCGGCTACCAGGAAGTATTTACCGACCCTTCCTACACCGGCCAGATCGTGATCATGAACAATGCCTATGTAGGTAATTACGGAGTTAAGAAAGAAGATGTAGAAAGCGATTCAGTAAAGATTCGTGGCCTCATCTGCAAAAACATATCCAGCCGCTATAGCCGGATGACGGCCTCCGGCAATCTGGAGCAATACTTGCAGCAGCAAAACATCGTTGCCATTTATGATGTGGATACCCGCGCACTTGTGCAGCACATCCGCAGCAAAGGAGCTATGAACTGTATTATATCTACAGAGATTACCGACGCAGCCGGACTTAAAGAAGAGCTAGCACGCGTACCGGATATGAGCGGCCTGGAATTATCTTCCGAAATCTCTACCAAAGAAACCTATACCATGGGCTCGCCCAATGCGCCGATCCGTATTGCTGTGCTTGATTTTGGGGTGAAGCGCAATATTCTTAACTGCATGGCGGAGCGGAATGCTTTTGTGAAAGTGTTTCCTGCAACTACGCCCTTGGAGGTTTTAGAGGAATTCAGGCCACATGGCTACTTCATCTCTAATGGCCCAGGCGACCCGGCCGCTATGGATTATGCTGTTAAAACAGTACAGGATATTCTGGCGGTAAATAAGCCGCTGTTCGGCATTTGTCTTGGTCAGCAACTGCTGGCAAGAGCTAATGGCATTGCTACTTTCAAAATGCAGAATGGCCACCGCGGCCTCAACCATCCTGTAAAGAACCTGCTTACCGGCAAGTCGGAGATCACCACGCAAAACCACGGCTTCGGCATCGACCCGGAAGCTACGCGCGCTGCCGAAAATATCGAGATTACCCACATCAACCTGAATGATGGCTCTATCGAAGGCATCCGTCTGAAAGACAAGCCCGCATTTTCAGTGCAGTATCATCCGGAAAGCACGCCCGGCACGCACGATGCGCGCTATCTCTTTGACGATTTTATCACTTTAATCGAAAACAACCTGTAAGCCATTTATGGAAAAAATCCTGGTACTCGGCGCCTGCGGGCAAATCGGCATTGAGCTTGTAATGGCACTCCGGGCTTCTTACGGTGAGCGCAATGTATTTGCCTCGGATATCCGCGAGGAGCATCCTACCTTAAAAGGAACAGGGCCGTATGTAGTGCTCAATGCAACAGATGCGATTGCGGTGCATGATTTTGTAACGCGCAATAACATTACCCAGATCTATCACCTCGCAGCGCTTCTTTCGGCCACGAGCGAGAAGGCCCCGCTACGTGCCTGGGATATAAATATGAGCAGTCTGTTGCAGGTGCTGGATATTGCGGTACAGGAAAAGCTGCACAAGGTTTACTGGCCAAGCTCTATTGCCGTTTTCGGGCCTACTACCCCGAGGCAGGATACCCCCCAGAAAACAGTTGTAGAACCAGGTACCGTTTATGGAATCTCAAAATATGCAGGAGAGCTCTGGTGCCAGTATTACCAAAAGCGCTATGGCCTTGATGTACGTAGCCTGCGCTACCCCGGCCTCATTTCCTGGAAAGGTGAGCCTGGCGGCGGCACTACGGATTATGCAGTAGAGATTTACCATGAAGCATTGGCAAACGGCAAGTACACCTCCTTCCTGAAAGAGGAAACCTACCTGCCGATGATGTATATGGACGATGCGATACGCGGAACCATTGAATTGATGGAAGCACCCGAGGAAAAGCTGCAAACACGCATGGCCTACAACATCAGCGCCATGAGCTTTTCACCAAAAGAGATTGGCGAATCCATACGGCAGCATTTACCCGGTTTTGAGCTTGATTATAAACCCGATTTCCGCCAGGATATTGCCGATGGCTGGCCGCAAAGCATTGACGATAGTGCCGCCCGTAAAGACTGGGGCTGGAAGCACAACTTCGATCTGGAAAAGATGACCACAGATATGCTGACGAATCTGCAATACAAGCTGTAGCCAATTATTAGAACAAGCACCGCAACATTTTCTAATGCTGCGGTGCTTTTATTTACAGGTAAAAATAGATAAGCGAGCAAATATCAGATTTGCAGGAGGCATACCTATTCAGGCACATCATCCCGTACCTTTTTCCAACTGCTATCCACCGCAAATTGCTCATCCATCTGGCGGGCCAGGTCTTTCAGAAAGCCGGGGCCGAAATGTGCGTTGTTGATTTCCTTTACCCTTCCGTTGATCGTAATTTTATAAAAGATGCCCGGCACATCCGCTATACGCTGCTCATATTCCGCAGCGCAGGTATCGACCCTGTAATCCCGGAATTGCTGCATTAGCGCAGCCGTTACCTGCGCCGGGAAAGTCTTTTCATACACCCCTATATGCTCTGTAAACATCCTTCCCTTATATTCAACTTTCCCATTGATGTTTACGGTCAGATTATAGATGGGGCAACGGCCAAAACATGCGCCGCGCCCCATGGATACTGTTGTAATTCCAACTGACGCAACTTTAACAGGCTTAGCTTTTTTTCTTATTGTTTTATGCTGGTGTGCGCACGCAGAGAAGATAATAATGGTAAGCAGTAAAACTGTAGCGAGATACTTTTTCATAAATCCTGTATTTTCGGGCTCTTACCCTTTATTGAATCATACAAATATGCTGCCAAATATTGAGGAGGAGCTCCTTGCCCAGCTGGCTTTAACTTTTATAGACGGAATAGGCCCGAAAATGGCGCGTGCGCTGATTGCTCATTTCGGTGCGGCCGGCAAGATACTGCACGCCGCCCCAAAAGAACTAAAAGGCGTGGGCGGCATGGGTGAAGCCCGCGCCAAAGCCTGTAAAGATGCTGCGATAATGCATCGTGCCGGGGCCGAGCTTGCATTCATTCGGAAGCACGGCGTAACGCCGCTTTTTTTAACGGATGAAGCCTACCCCTACCGGCTCAAAGCCTGCGATGACGCCCCAATGATGCTGTATTACAAAGGTAGCATCCCGCCACAGGCGGAAAAAGTTGTAGCCGTGATCGGTACCAGAAAAAATACGGATTATGGCGCTCGTGCTACCGAAGATCTCATTGACGGGCTGGCCGGCCAAGAGGGTATTGTAGTGATAAGCGGGCTTGCATATGGCATCGATGCAATTGCACACAAACGGTGCCTGAAAGCAGGTATCCCAACTATTGGCGTGGTTGCGCATGGGCTGGATCGTATCTATCCCGCGGCACATACAGGCCTTGCTAAAGAGATGATAGGCGCAGGCGGACTGCTTACGGAATTCCCGTCCGGTACCAACCCCGATCGCACCAATTTCCCAATGCGCAACCGGGTGGTGGCAGGACTCAGCGATGTGTCCGTAATTGTGGAAAGCGATGAGAAAGGAGGAGCAATGATCACCGCTTATATGGCCGCAAGCTATAACCGCGAAGTGGCGGCTTTCCCCGGCCGCGCATACGATGGCAAAAGCGGCGGACCGAACAAGCTTATCCGTATGAATATAGCCAGTCTTATAACCGGTGCAAAAGATTTACTGGAAGTAATGAACTGGACGGAAGGCGCGAAATCCAAAGGGGTTCAGCAGCAGCTTTTTGTAAACCTTACCGATGAGGAGCAAACGATTATTACTGCGCTCAGGGGCAAAGATGCCATACATGCAGATACGCTGATGCTGCAAACAGGAATGAATACCGGTATGATCGCCGCAACTTTATTACAGCTTGAAATGGCTGGTATGGTAAAAACATTGCCGGGTAAAATGTACCGCATGGCCTGATCTTTA
Organism: Chitinophagaceae bacterium; assembly: GCA_965246905.1. GTDB lineage: Bacteria > Bacteroidota > Bacteroidia > Chitinophagales > Chitinophagaceae > UBA1952. Next base: position 118,080 of record CBDFFZ010000018.1, on the reverse strand, counting down.
AAACAGGGGCAGCTGGCCGCTTTTTATCCTGCGGAAGGCCCCCGTATTGTACTCCATCTTTGTTTCATTAAGCCCGTACTTCCGGCAGTAAAGCGTAAACTGCTGTTTGATCATTTCGGCAAATTTCCCATCGCCCACAATGCGGTTGCCCCAGCGGCTGTCATTCACTTTTCCTTCGTGGCAGGCCGATATCTGGTTCCATACTTTTTCTGCCCTGTCGGGGAATGCCTTGTACAGCCAGTCGTGGAAGATGGGGCCAATGGCGCCGTTGAGCCGCACTACCGTATAACCCGCCCACTTTGCGCCGGCTTCCGAAGCCGCTTTGATCACATCATGGATGTGATTATCGTTGAGACCAGGCACTATGGGCGCATTCATAATGCCCGTTGGCACGCCGGCTTTAGCCATTGTTTCCACCACCTTCAATCTTGAACGATATGAGGCAGTGCGCGGCTCCATCTTCAGCCGCAGGTTTTCATCCAGGGAAGTGATAGAGCTCCATACCCGCACAAGATTGAATTTATTGAGCTCCTGTATAATATCCAGATCGCGCAGCACTAGGGCATTCTTGCTGAGAATACCAACCGGATTTCTATATTCTAAGCACACTTCCAACAACTGCCGTGTGATGCGCATTTTGCGCTCAATGGGCTGGTAGCAATCGGTATTGCCCGAGAGCGATATAGGTGCCGGTACCCAATTTTTATTCTCGAAGAATTTGCGCAGCAGGGCCGGTGCATTTTTCTTCACCACAATGCGGCTTTCAAAATCCACACCGGCGCTATAGCCCCAGTATTCATGGCTGTTGCGGGCATAGCAGTAAATGCACCCATGCTCGCAGCCCTGGTAGGGGTTTGCGCTGTACATCATGCCCACATCCGGGCTGGTTACTTTATTTACCAGCGTGCGGCTGTCATCAAAAATATATTCCGTTTTGCGCGGCGCTACCTCCCAGTCGTCAATCGCTTCGGGATGCATGTGCACATACTCGCCCTGCAGAAATTTATTCTTCGGGTTGTACTGCGCTCCCCGCCCTTTCTCAAAGTGGTCATTGGCTTCCTGAATAATCATCCTGTTGATTTTGATTTGTGATTTGTGGTTCTAATCTTAGCTGTTGAAAGGTTGCCCTGTTTGCCCCCCATCCCTATCTATTCGTCCGTCTCCTCTAATAAAAACTGATTGATCTCGCCGTAGCCTTCATACAGATCCTTTACTGAGCCGAAGCCTATGGCATCTTTCATCATGCTCTTTTCTACCAGCTCCGATGCTTTCCGCACTGCGTATTTGCCCCATTGATCTTTTATATTGTACATCACTTTGCGCAGCTTATCTCGCTCCACTCGGTGCGGGTCGAACAGGCTGTACTGCAGCTGATCCTCATGCTGGAAATCTGTGATCGTTACGCCCATCTGCTTTATATCCCCGCTCAATAGCGGCCCGCATTTCCTCGAATGCTGGAACTCCAGTACCCGGCTCATCAGGTGGGCGCGGAGCTCCATGGCATCCTGCAGGGGCTCCGTGAGGCGGATGCTGGTATCCCAGCCTGTAAGGTTGGTGTAGCGGAAGAACAGCGAGGCCTGCCGGCAGTAAACCTCCGCCTTTACCAGGCGCTGCTCCAGTTTAGTACATAGCGATATAAGAAGCGCATCCATCTTTTCCGGCGTACGGTTTTCAGGAGAGGTGGTGCGCGTGGCGCTCATGCTTTTGTAGTCGCTCATGTGCAGGTCCACCTCGCCGAAGTTGAGCCGGGAGTGCCAGTAACAGCCTGCTATGCCGCCGAATGCCTTGCGCAGGATGCTCTGCGAGGTATAGCGCATTTCCAGCGGCGTTCTCACTCCGATCATCTGCAGCCTGCGCTCATTGCGCGAGGCAATGCCCGGCAGGTCCCGCAGCTGCATCTGCGCCAGGTAGCCATCCAGATTTTCCGGGGTTATCTGTATCAGCCCGTCCGGCTTTTGAATATCGGTGGCCAGCTTGGCGAGAAAAGTATTGGGCGCGATGCCTATGGAACAGGTAACGTAAGACCCGATGGCCGGCCGCAGCGCCGCTTTTATCTGCCGGCCCAGCGCCATCATATCCTTATATACAAGCCGGTAGGAGCTGAGGTTCATCGCGGCCTCATCGATGCTTTTGGGGAGGATGTCATTACAGTACTTACCCAGCACCCTCATGATCTCTATATGGAACCGCCGGTACAGTACCGGCCGCGCATTCACCGCAATGAGCTCCGGGCAGAACCTCCGGATCTCGGTAAGCCGCATGCCCGTGCGCACGCCCAGCTTCTTGGCCTCTATAGATGGCGCAATGACCACTGCATAGCTTTTATTGCCTGCGCATACGCCTATAGGCTTGCCGCGGTACTCGGGCCGCGCCTGCTGTTCGCAGGAGGCAAAAAAACTATTCATGTCAATGTACATGACCACATTATCGGGGCGCTCCTGGAGGGAATTCGCTGTGTAGCGCATAACTGAGTTTTTATTTCGTTACCATTAATATCATTATAATGACACCAATAATACTGCTATTAAAATGCTGCCACCGGTTTTTTTATCCACACCTGCTTTGGCGCACTTTTCAACTGCGATGGATTGAGCAGCGCTGTAAAGGCTTAATGCCTCTTTGCGCAGCCTCCGCGTACTTTGCGGTTAATTCTCAAAATCATGAATATCCTCATCATAGGCGCAGGCGCTGCCGGGTTAATGGCCGCAGATTTATTAAGCAAAAAGGGCCACGGCATTACCATCCTCGAAGCGAGGGCCCGCATTGGAGGCCGCTGCTATACAAAGCGCGATGGCTCCTTTGCAAAACCGGTGGAGCTCGGTGCCGAGTTTGTACATGGCGATCTGCCGGTTACGCTTGGTCTGCTGCGCGAGGCAGGAATTGCTTATCACAAAACAGCAGGTGAAATGTGGCACTTCCGCGATGGGCATTTTTATGAAGATGATGCAAATGGCGGGCATTGGGGCGAGCTCATGGATAGGCTAAATGCGCTCACAGAAGACTGCCCGATAAAAACATTCCTTGAAAAAGAATTTCCGGGCGCGCACTATGCCGATTTCCGCAAATCCATAGATGGGTTTGTACAGGGGATGGACGCTGCCGACCCGGCAGATGCCAGCGCTTTTGCCCTGCGCAAAGAATGGGGCACGGAGGATGAAGACCAATACCGCATCGAGGGCGGCTACGGGCGGCTGATGGATTACCTGAAAGATCAAAGCGAAGCACATGGGGCTGTGCTGCATCATGCGCAGATTGTAAAAGAGATTCAGTGGGAGGCGGGAGGCGTAGGCGTTGTTACAAGCGCGGGGCGCATTTTCAAAGGGGATAAAGCCATTATTACCTTGCCTGTTGGAGTATTACAGGCTCCGCCCGGCGGGGAAGGCGCTGTTGCTTTCCTGCCCGGGCTGCCAGCCTATACCGCAGCTATCCAGGCTTTAGGCAGCGGCAATGCCTTGAAAATACTGATGCAGTTTCGGGAGCCTTTCTGGAAAGCGGCCGCCGGGCAGGATCTTGCAAAGCTGGGCTTTATGCTCTCCGCTGCGCCCATACCTACCTGGTGGACGCAGTACCCGGAGCACAGCACACTCCTCACGGGCTGGGTAGGCGGGCCCCAGGCTTTTCGCCTCAAGGATCTGAGCCGGGAGGAATTACTCCGGAAAGCCCTGCAATCGCTCAGTGAGATTTTTAATCTTCCTGAAGAAAAAATCAGGCAACAGATTGATGCTTATGAAGTAGTAGCCTGGCCTGCCGCCCCCTATAGCCGCGGCTCTTATTCTTATGCAACCATAGCCTCGAAGGCAGCATTGAGCGTACTTAGAGCGCCGGTTGCGGACACCCTGTATTTTGCCGGGGAAGCAATTTATGACGGCCCCGCAATGGGCACAGTGGAGGCTGCCCTTACGAGCGCAAAGGAGGTAGCGGATCATGTAAGCAGACAACAGTAAATTCCGAGCTGCTGCATTCCACGGCTTACGGTGGCTTTGTCATCCCATAAAAATCTTCGACTAAGTTTACTAAAAGCCCCCCTGCGGGTGACAGAGTTGGCTTAATAAACTACGCATCTTCGCCATTGCAGGTGGTAACACCTGCAATGGCGCTGTAAAACTCTTACCCAAAAAGGTACATTACCCGCACTGTCCACATATTGGAGAATTGCTCGGAGCGGCCTGAGTACTCCGGCACCTTATATTTCGGATCGCGGATGGAGCGTAGCGAATACTGGAACCGGGCATTGAGATAAATGCCTTTCCAGCAATGAAGATTGCCGCCTATCAGGAAATTGTAGTCCATTTTCCGAAAGGGATACGGCTCAAAATTCATGACCTGCCCGTTGCCCTGCTCGCTGGTTTCGGTGGAGTTGATAAGGCGGGAGATAGAGAAGCCTGCGCCGAAATTGCTCTTATTTTTATCGAAATAATTGATCATCAGCGGCACTTCCGCATAGTTCAGGTTGATGTTGTATTTGGTGATCACAAAAGCCCGGCTGTCCGACTCCTGCGGCTTATGCGCACGGCTGCCTTTCTGTGAAAAAAGTATCTCGATGCTGCCGGCAAGATGCGGGGCAAGATTGGCATAAACGATGGCACCGGCGTTGAGACCTATTTTATGGTAGCCGGCAAATTTATCCCCATCCACCTGCGTGAAGTTGGCACCGGCAATAAGGCCACCTATAAAAGTGCGGGGTACTTCCTCATAATAAGAAGCCGGATTTTGTGCGCCGGCGGTTTGGGCAATGAGCAAAGCCAGGCTAAATAGAAGTGCCGCGAAATAGCTATTTTTAGACATCCGAATCAGTAAAAAAGAATGTTCAAATATACGCCAAACACCCTCAAAAAGCTGGAGCAGCTCTTCGATGAGGCCCGCTACATCATCCGGTATGAGAAGGGGAATTTCAACTCGGGCTACTGCGTGCTGGAGGCCCGCCGCGTGGTAGTCGTCAACCGTTTTCTGAATGTAGAGAGCCGGATCAATGCGCTGATAGAAATACTGCCTTCTATAGAGGTAGTGCCCGGCGAGCTGAGCGGCGAAATGCTGAAATGGTATAACCAGCTAAGCGCAAATGCAGCGCCCGGCCCGGAAGAAAACGGCGTGCAGGCAGAGATGGAATATTAAAGTAAGTCTTCGCTTAAAGCGAAGACTTACTTAACATCGATTGCCCTTAGCTGAAGTGGTACTATTAAGCATCCGTTGCGTCGCACTCTTGTACAATCACAGCACTATTGAGCTTTTACTATTCGCTGGTGTCTGAACTATGATTTTTTTGATTCTTTTGATTTTTATGATCTCCAACTTCATCTAACCTTATCCAAAGGCGCAGCCATTCCAACCCTATCCAACGCGAAGCATCCAACTCCTCCAACTTCATCCAACGGCGCAGCCACAAACCACACCAAAACAAAAACCATTGCAAGTAACATTCCTCGGCACCGGCACCTCACAGGGTGTTCCCTTTATTGGCTGCGATTGCGCGGTATGCTCCTCGCCGCTCCCGAAAGACAAGCGGCTGCGCACCTCCGTTTGGATCGAAACGCCTGAGGCCAGCATCGTGATCGACAGCGGCCCCGATTTCCGCTACCAGATGCTGCGGGCCGGCGTACGCAGGCTCGATGCCATCGTGTTCACGCACGGCCACAAAGACCATACAGCAGGCCTCGATGATGTGCGCGCCTACAACTACCACCAGGAAAAGCCGATGGACGTATATGGCAATGCCGATACCCTGGAGATCCTGCGGCGGGAATTTGCCTATGTATTCAGTAACAAAACGTACCCCGGCATCCCGCAGATAAACCTGCATGAGCTTGGCGGCGCACCGTTCACGATCAACGGCCTGGAAATTATCCCGATCCGGGTAATGCACTATAAGCTGGAGGTGCTGGGCTTCCGCATCGGCCCGTTCACCTACATTACCGATGCCAATTTTATATCGCCTGCAGAGCTGGATAAGTGCCGCGGTACGCATACACTGGTGCTCAATGCGCTGCGCCATGAAGAGCATATCTCACATTTTACCTTAAAGGAAGCCATTGCAGTAGCACATGAGATTGGCGCGGAGCAAACGTATTTCACGCACATCAGCCACCAGTTAGGGCTTCATGAGGATATAGACCGGCACTTGCCCACAGGCATGCACCTGGCGTATGATGGGATGAAGCTGAAATTCTGATGCCGGCAAATCTTAGCTGTGCTGATAATAAGAATTGGGTACCTGCAAGGCTGCGCAACACAGGCCGGCTTTAGCCGGAATCAAATCCTAACTCACGGTTTTAACCGTGGGTAACACAGGAACAATATTAAAAAGAGCCGCCATTTTAAACCTTTCCCCACCAATTGCTGTCTGTATAAATCCTAACTTGCCGGTTCATTTTACGCAAACACAATCCGTTTATCATTTTATGAGAAAAATTGCTGCCTTACTGGCGTTATCAATCGCTTCGTTTTCTGCGGTGAATGCACAGCAAAACGACAAAATGCAGATCGGCCAGAAAGCGCCGGATCTGGCTTTCAATTCCCCGGAAGGTAAAGCTATTAAGCTATCTGAAGCAGGAAAGGGCCGCGTAGTGCTGCTTGATTTTTGGGCTTCTTGGTGCGGGCCCTGCCGCCGCTCCAGCCCGTCGCTCGTAGCGCTTTATGAGAAGTATAAGGGCAAGAAATTCAAAGGCGCGAAAAATGGCTTTACTATTGTAAGCGTATCGCTGGATCAAAATAAAGATGCGTGGATGAAGGCTATTGCCGATGACCACTATAGCTGGCCCGACCACATGAGCGATCTGGGCGGATGGCAATCGAAAGCTGCTGAGATCTATGGCATACAGTTTATACCACAGGCATTTCTGATCTCGGCAGACGGAAAAATTTTGGGCAAGTATATGCTTGCCGACCAAGCTGATGCAGATATTGCAAAGCTGGCTTCGAAATAAATAAGCTATTAGCGGATTGTATGGTTAAATTACCTACATTTGCCATCCAAAATTTACCGGCATGGCAAAATCCATGCGCATTAAAATAATATTTCCATGAAAAAAGGAATTCATCCTGAAAACTATCGTACGGTTGTGTTTAAGGACATGTCTAACGAGTACATGTTTCTTTCCCGCTCAACTGTAAATACCCGCGAAACCATTCAATGGGAAGACGGCAAAGAGTATCCATTGGTAAAGATGGAGATCTCGCACATGTCTCACCCTTTCTATACCGGTAAGAGCATGTTTGTAGATACTGCAGGCCGTATCGAGAAGTTTAAGAACCGCTACGCGAAAAGGACCATCATTGCACCTAAGGAAGAAGCTGCGGCTCCCGCTGCCGATGAAACTCCAAAGGGCGAATAGTTTCTGCTAAAAAATTTAATGGCTTGTAAGCCGCAATAAAAATCCCGACTTTTGCCGGGATTTTTTTATGCCTATGAATTATATCCTGTTCGACGATGAGGCCCGGCATTCGCTGCTGCCTTTTACCTACACCCGGCCGGTAGCGGATATCCGCTGTGGCATCTTCACCATGCGCGAACGCTGGGAGAAGCTGCTGGGGCAAAAAACAGGTACGCTAACCTCCAAATATCTGCGGGAGATTTTTCCTTTAACGGTAGCCGATGAGAACACCTGGATCAGCGGGGCAATAATAGGAACGCCGGAAATGACCGCGGCGATACTTGCAATGCCTGCCGAGAGTGTAATAAAGCAGGGTGAAGATGTGCTCGCTATACGGTCTGCAAAAGGCATATCGGAGTTGCGGGACCAGCCATACGGGGATCAGGGCTTAAAGGAAATCCTTTATGTGCTACCCTACTTAATGCTGCGGCAGAAATGGGACATCTTCTCACTGAATGAACAGGCTATAAAAATAGATTTTAACCTGATAACTGCGGGAAGAACAAGCGTAGCGCTGCCGGAAGGCGTTACGGTAAGCGGCAAAGAGAATATTTTTCTTGAAGAAGGCGCACTGGTGCAGCCGGGTACCGTGATCAATGCAACTGCCGGCCCCGTATATATAGGCAAAGGCGCAGAAATTATGGAAGGCTGCTTAGTGCGCGGCCCGCTGGCTGTATGCGAAGGCGCCGTGCTGAAGATGGGCGCTAAAATATATAGCGGCACAACGATCGGCCCCGGCTGTAAAGTAGGCGGCGAGGTAAGCAATACCGTTTTTTTTTGCCAACAGCAATAAAGGCCATGATGGCTTTGTGGGCAATGCTGTAGTAGGTGAATGGTGCAACCTCGGCGCAGATACCAACAGCTCCAACCTGAAGAACAATTACGATACCGTAAAGATCTGGGATGAATACAGCGCAAAAACCATCTCAACCGGGCTTACCTTCTGTGGGCTGCTCATGGGCGATCATTCCAAATGCGGCATCAATACCATGTTCAACACCGGCACGGTGGTAGGTGTATCGTGCAATATTTATGGCGGCAATTTCCCGGAAAAATTTATTCCGTCTTTTTCATGGGGAGGCAGCGAAGGATCTGTAACGTATAATTTTGGCCGGGCTATGGATACGGCAAAGCGCATGATGGGGCGCCGGCATCTTGAGCTAAGCGCAGCAGAAGAAAAGGCCTATCGTCATATCTTCGACAGCACACAAGCGCAGCGCGATTTTATGTACGGAACGGGAGCTATTCCAAACAAATAATTTTATATCCAACCACATTAAATCACATTCCACATCTTACAAAATATGCGCAAGAAAATAGTAGCCGGCAACTGGAAAATGAATCTCGACCTGCAGGAAGGCGTGGATCTGGTATCACAAATCGTAAATGGCTTGCCCCGGCTGGATGAGGCGCACCAGGTAGTGATTGCGCCGCCGGCTACACACCTCACTGCTATTTACCAGGCAGTTGAAGATATAGAGCACCTGAGCATTGCCGCACAGAATTGCAGCGATAAAGAAAGTGGTGCCTATACCGGCGAAATATCTGCCAATATGGTCTGGAGCACAGGAGCTGCCCGCGTGATTCTTGGCCACTCAGAGCGCCGTGAGTATTTTGGAGAAGACAATGCATTGCTCGCAAAGAAAACAGATACAGCGCTCGCCGCCGGTCTGAACGTGATTTTTTGCTGCGGTGAGCCACTGGAGATCCGCGATGCGGAAACACAGAACAGCTATGTAGAAAAGCAGATCAGCGAAGGACTTTTTCACCTGGATTCGGACGCATTGGAAAACGTTGTGCTTGCCTATGAGCCCATCTGGGCAATTGGTACCGGCCGCACCGCCAGCGCACAGCAGGCACAGGATATGCATGCATTTATACGTAGCGTAGTTGCCGGCAAATGGGGCACTGAAGCAGCAGACCGGATGAGCATTCTCTACGGCGGCTCCTGCAAGCCATCCAATGCAGCAGAGCTATTTGCGGGTGCGGATGTGGACGGAGGATTGATTGGCGGCGCCTCGCTCAAAGCAGAAGAATTTTTAGGAATTATCAATGCCATGATGCAGGCGTAAAAAAATTATCTGAGAAAGGGGTTGGCTAATCCGGTAGAGCTACTTATATTTGCAATCCCAAACGGGAAAAAGCGGCGTTGGTAAACCGGTTAATACGCCACCCTTTCACGGTGGAATAACGGGTTCGATTCCCGTACGCCGTACGATCCAAAAAGCAACCGCAAGGTTGCTTTTTTAAATTAAAGGAGTAAAGGCTTCGTAGTACAATGGATAGTATAAGAGTTTCCGAAGCTCCAGATCGTGGTTCGATTCCACGCGAAGCCACCCAGCCGGCAATACGACATTAAAAAATGTCGCATTGCCGGCTTTTTATTTACACGAATAAGCATAGCTATATGGCAAATTCACCTCCTGTCGGTGGCTGCCCCTCCCCGTTGCGCACGTTTCATCATCTGTTTCACCCTTTGCCCGTTATCTTCACTTTCTGCATCGTAAGAGATACTGCGCTATATCTGGCTTGAGGTTTGCAGAGACAGTTAGTATTAAATTAGACGAAAAAGCGGGCGGATTTACAAACAGAGACTTTAGTCGTTCCCATTGCAATTACCGGGAATGGCGCTCCGAAAGCTATTCATAAAAAAGGACCGCCTCAAATAGGAGGCAGTCCCTTTATGATTAAAACAATCCTGTAAAAATCCACTATCAGATCTTGCCATTTGCGGCAGTTGCATCCTTGTGAAGTGCAAACACTTCCCCTCTGAGATAAGTCTCAACACCGGACTTCCATGGCGTCTTATTCACCCAGAAATCAATAAGCGCTGTTACATGCTTCAGTGCATTACGCGCTCCCGGTATCCTGTTCAGCGATTCGGGATCTTTATCGTTCATGCCTGCTATTCCCAGATAATCATACTTGCCATGCTCTTCCTTATTCTGATCCGCGTAGCTGTGGAAAGTGATGATCTTGCCAAAGTCTGCGAACTTTTTGGGTACAGGTTCGTAGTCTTTACCGGCCTGTAAATCCCCGGGATTAAGCAGTTCCCGCTTAGTATGGCCGATTGCGTAGGAATCCTCGATCATGTGCAGCAGAGACCCCAGCGAGCGCCGCTCAAGGATGGGCTTTTTATAAGAAGACCCCTGCAGGAAGAGCTTTGAAACAGTATCATAATGGATCGGTACGGTCTCGGCATCGAAGAAGTTTCCGAACCCTTCCATCTTCAAAGTAGGATATTCGCTGGTGATCGTCAGATCTTTGAGCTGCGTGGTTCCGGGTATGCCGTCACCGATCGCCACCCTGTATGTAAATTCCGCCCACATCATTATTTTGGCCAGTGTCTCGGCCGCAGGCTCATCGGGCAGTCTTGCCATAGCGTGCAGGAATTGCAGGTCGCCGTAGTGGGTGCGGCCGGTAAAGTTACTCCGGTCGAATGGCGCCTGCTCACCGGCAGTAAACTTCTGGTACCATCCATAACCGGAATTGTAGTTCATGTTGTCGTTCTCAAACGTCCGTGAATTTTCAAAGAGCAGGCCGGCAGGGTCATCATTCCAGATCACACCCCGGAAAAACTCGTTGACATCCCGGTTGGATCCCGCCGTAGTACGGTAGGGTATAACGGCGTCACCCGGCAAATCGAACTTGGATGCGCGCAGTGCCGTAAGGGTAATGGTTTCGTGCACCGGCTCATTGTGAAACCAGTTCATCGGCCCGCCAACCTTGTAGCCCTCAGTATCGTCATCTTCAGCTACGGGCATGATGACTCCCGCAGCTTTAGCAGCGGCATTTTCCTTTGCCATTCCCGTTTCGATTTCCTTTATTTCCGCAGCCCAATCGGGGCGCCTGGCCCATAATCCCTTCTCCCCGAAGTGAACAACCTGGCTAAAGACCTTAGTCGATTTTGCATCTTTGGCCGCCTCTTCGTACTCTTTTTGCGAACTGCAGATAAGGAATATGCTGCTCCTCTTCGGCATTAGCCGGGTCGTTGAAGTGGAAGTAGATATCGTCTGAAGTATCACTCGGTTCCGGTAACCCTGGTAAGGACGCGGGCGTGCAGCGCATAGTGCGGATCATCGGGGATGGCGTCCGTAGTAAGCCAGAGCGGGCCGTATGTTTTCAACCAGCTGATATAGTTTTTCGCTTCGAAACATTTAGGACCTTCCACATTCATCTCCAGCGCCATCAGGAGATCCTCTTTTTTAGACCCCGGTAGCCCGGATGGCTTCATACCGGACTTTCCGGTATAGAGTTCTACATATTCCGGGCCGGCAATATTCAGCACATCCGTTACATCAAGCGCCCGGATCTTGTCAGACTTTGCGTCCGCAGGCATACCTGCTTTCCAGCTCATCATCATGGTGGCAGCAACTGCCCAGCAGCTCACATCGTCTTTCTGCGCCATCAGTGGGATTGGCTTATCAATCGCTGCAAGCACATTGCCGCCGTCCTTAGGCGCTTTCACTACAGGCGTCGTGTCGGTGCCAGGTGTAGTGGTTGTGCCTGTTCCGGTGCCGCCGCTTCCTGCGCTGATTTCCACAGACTCAATATTACCGTCTGCATCGGTCTTCGTTGCCTTCACCTGCTTACCTGCACCCACTGCTCCTACCGCGGCCTCGGTGATCGAAGGCTTGGTGATCTTTGCTTTCGCTGCATCTGCCGCTGCCTGTGCGCGGGTGCTGTCGCCACCGTCTATCTGCTGCTGCAAATGTTGTTTTACGAGCTTATTGTAGTCGTCTGAGGAAATCGCTCCGGATGCTTTCGCGTCTTTCAGCTTATCCATGATCTGGTTGCTCTTGTCGGTATTGTGCTCCTGCGTAGCCATACCCTTTGCGATCTCTGCCATCTTCGTAGCGGCATCCATGCTGGATTTGTAAGTACTCATCGCATTGGCCTGATTAGCGGCAAGCCCGGTAACATCGCGGAAGGTGTCGGCCTTCGTGAGCGCGTCTGACAGGCCTGCGAGGCCTGCGCCTACTGCGGGCGCAACCGGTGCTGCCTGCATACCTACAGTTGCAGTTGCAATATCTTTAAAGGTTGCTTTCCAGTCTGTAACGGTTGGCGTTGGCGCAGTAAGTGGATTGATGGCAGTAGGCTCATCGGGCTTAAACATTTCCCAGTCCTGGCTGGTATTCGGCTCTACTTTTTCGCATGAGTCGCACATGCCTTTCACAGCTTCCACAAAGAGGCCTTTGGTAGGCACACTTACACGGTAAGGCGCAGGCGGCGTAAGTGGCTTGTAATGGTTCAGGAGCTCTACGCGCTCCGTAGTGCCGGTAGCTGTCTTTTCAACGAGATAAGAGCGGCTGATCTTAAAGCCTGGCGATACAGGAAATACCAGTGAGTTACCTGCCACCGTAATCAGCTCATTCTTGATCACGGAGGAAAGGCTTTTCAGGCCAATCGGTACGCCAAAATCATTAAATATCTGTACATTGAAGCCATCGAGCAGCATATAGCGGCGGTCGGTATCCAGATTATACCAAAGTATCTTGTTGTAATACTCTACATTGCTGTTCAGATGATCGATAAGCTTGCCGGCAATGTAGGCATCTTCAAGTATCGGATTACGCTTGTCCTGCAGACTTTCCGGAATATCGAATTTGGCGCCATCCTGCAGATCATCACCAACATATCCGTCAAAAAGAATACCGGTAAAGTGCGGAGTGCTGTAGGTAAGTGTGAGATGCTCCAGCATGAGCGTTGCAGGGCTTCTGATATCGGCGATTTTCTTGTTCCCGTAGAGGGTAAGATCTTTCATCTGCTCGCCCATGTCCTTTCGGGTAAGCTTTGTTGAAGCACGCACATTGATATCCATCGATACTTCGCCGCCGGTATATCTGCCTAATGGCGTGAAGGAGCCGCCGATGCCGGGACCGATGCCTTCCTTCTTGTCGTTAATGGCACCTACGAAGCTCAGGTTCTTCACGATGCGCTCATAAAGCGCAGGGGCGATATCATTGTAATAGATCGTATCCCATTCAGCGATCAGCCTGCCTCTGAAATAAGTATCGAGGAATACAAAAACATCTGTAAAGCCAAGCAATGCCGCATATGCTTCCCAGAGCTGCTTGTCTAAAATATCATTGCCAAAGAAATCGACACCGGATACAGGCACACTGTGCCCATCCACGATTACGCTGCTTTGCTGGAAACTGGTTACCCGCATACATTGCGCCGGCGGCACAGATTCATAAGTTGGGTCCATTTGCATATAGGCATCAAACAGCTGCGCCTTCACCTGGATGACATCGGATACCGTTTTCATGGACGGGCCGCCAAACAGGAAGGACAGGCCTGCCGTCCATGCTGCTGCTTTGGCTGTAGCCACGTAATCAACCTCCTCATGCGTTACAATCTTATTGACGATAGGGAGCGACAGAATGCGGTCGTAGCGCGTCTTTGGGCGTGGGAGGCTTACGCGGAGCCGCAGGTTACCGGTAATAGAACGGATAGACTCTTCGTCAAATGCTCCTGTCGGGAAATCGATGTTTTCGTATTTGACATTTCTGCGGTGAATGGCATCGAACCCTTTAATGAGCGGATGCTGGCCGTCAACAGAGGGGAGATAGGTATTGGCGGGTACCGGCAGCAGGTTAGCAGCCAGCACATCCTGCCATTTATGAACGTTTTCTGGTGTAAAATGCGTCATCAGCAAGGGCACGAATACGCATTCCTCTACGCTGCTGAGCTCCTGATAGATGGCGTAATGCCGCAGCACCTCGAAGTACATCATCGTAAGCGAATGGCAATGGTTATGATTGGCCACAACTTCGGTTGTCGCGGAATATTTCTGCCCTTCGGTAACCGTACTTACTACAGATGCATTCTGCTGACGATAGCTGTCTGCATTCTGCATTACATTATTGCGCAGCTTCTCGGTAAAAAACTGGGAAATATTGCGTGCGCTATCCTGGCTCGCATCTGAGGAAGCTGTAGCGTAGCCGCCTGCCACACCTACGGCTCCGCCCACTGCACCTGATGATGCGGCAACACCTGCGGCTGCCGCCACACCTGCCGTCATAGCCGATGAGCTGCCGCGCAAACCTTCGCTGATATTGCCGCTAAGCTGGTCGGACACATCGCGGTCGTTGGTAATATTGGCTGCCAGCCGCTCCGATACAGATAGCTGCTGGCTCTCTGAGCCCTGCAGGTTATGCGAGCTGTCGAACACCACGATCTGCTTTTTCTGTCCCGGCGCAAGCGGCAGTGAGTACAGCAATTCACCCAGCGAATAGCCATCCGCCTTAAACATCGATTTATAGTGCAGGATATGGCCGGTGGCAATAGTAACTGCCTGGTAGAAGTTGAGGTTACTGTAGCTATCCTTGGTATCATTCGCATTTAGCTCGCTATCGGGCGCATCCTGCCAGCGGATCGGATTATTGAGATCAATGGCCCTGCGGCGGATCTTTTTCTTATCTCCCGCAAGGGTGAACTTGCCGGTCTTATCGCGGGTGAGCGTATAGTTGGCCACATCGGGGTCGGAGGTGCGCACAACTGCATAGTGGTTGTATTCTTTAAGGGTACGATTGGGCGTTGACAGGTTGATGCAGCCCGCACCGAGATCCTGCGTGTATTCATCCGAATGGATAAGATCGGCCTGGTCTGGCAGGCGTGTAGCCTTCAGCGTGTTGTGGCAATCGCAATCATCTTCTTTGTCTTTACTGCCATCAGCTGCATTAGCAGGTGCAGTTACCGCTTTAAGCATCAGGTACAGAAAATCATCCGAGATCGTGCGGCTGTCGCCCATATTCTTCGTGATCGCAATGGTAGCCGGGCTATGCGGCATCAGCGATACCACGGCCTGCGCTGCCGTGTAGATACCGGTAGGGTAAGGCAGGGAAAAATAGCCGTCCTTATCCGAGATTGCAGAGCCTATGATACGCCAGTGCGCATTACCTGCCACTTTAGCTTCGATCACGATTACCGCGTCTTTCAGGGTAGCCTTCTGCCCGGTCATATCGAGTATCTGGCCGCGGAGGCGTTTCGGATTTACTACCGTCCGGTCATCTGGTTTTGTGGCTCCGCTGCCCACGAGATTTACTGAAACCGCCATATTGCGAATGGCTGCGCTGCCGGCCCGGTATTCTTTGCTCCAAAGCTCCATACCATCGGGGCTTCTCACATAAACCGTAAAAACTTCGTGCACTTCAGCCGGTATGATCAGCTGCTCCGCAGAAAAAGAAAACGGGATGGTATTATTGCTGAACTCTACCGGCGATTGACTCCAATCGTAATGGATGTCTACCATTTCGCTATCGCCATATTCATCAGGAGCGCTGTACTCCAGCGAGAGATCATATTTTTTGAAGTCATCGATGGTGAGCTTTAAACCATCGGCGCCGGTAATGGTAAAAGTGCCGCCTACATCCTGCACCCTGATAGCTGCGGTAGATAATGGAAAATCGAACATAGCGTCCCAGTGTTTATGGGCAATGTCGAGCACGGTTTGCATATCCACATTGTACAGCCCGGCAAGCTGCTGGAGAATGCCTGTTACATATTCATCCGGCTCCGTAATATGCACTGGGCTGCCGCTGCTGAGATCGGTGATAAAGCCAATCAGGTGCAGCGGAAAAACACGTGCGCCAACACCCGCCAGCGCGGATGGCATATCACCTGCAAATGCTTCATAAGCGGTACGGTTTACGAAAAAAGCATTGCGGCGGATGAACTGCAGCGCGTTGTTATCGGCATGGCCCCAGATGAGTCCGTTGTTCACATCGATGGGGCCGCCCTGGCTGGGATCAAAAAAGTTCTTCAGAAAGTAGATAGGTGATACGACTATGCTGCCACCCAGCGGAATCTCTTCATCCGAAGAAAAAGACACGGTAATGGGGAGTGCAAGCGAATCGATCTCCAGCGGATCAGTGCGCATTTGCTGCGCGAAGTAGCGGATGAAATTATCTACCGTATCGCGGTTATTGTTCTCGAGCAGGCAATCGATGGGAATTGCTGCCGAGTAATCCGGGCGGTGGATGTCCTGATCTGTTTCCACCACCTTTGTGCCGGCAGTAGATTTTACAAGACTGTATTCGCCTTCGCCGGGAAAACTTATAGCGATGGATTCATAGCTGAAGCGCAGGATAAGCGCGGCTACGGGCGAGGCTGCAATCGGGCCTTCTGCAAGAAAGCTCTTTTGCAGCGTGAGCGGCCCTTGCCCTGGCCGGCTGCCCTCAAATAGGTTAAGCTGGCTGCTGTTTTCAATCATAGACATGTGGTGTGGTTTTTGGAGTTTTGTGTGTAAAAGAAATACTACTTGTGGCCACAAAGATCAATTGCATTCTGGCCCAGATCAATCACATGAAAGTAGATAAATGCTCCTTCAGCTTAGGCGCTGCGCTTATCAAAATATATGTTGCAAATTTTTAAGTGATTTTTGGGCATATAATATCATGTTCTAATTAAAAAATAGCAAAGCCAACTTACTAAATCAATAGCATTACACTTTGCTATCGAAATCAAACTACCATGCAGCCCGGTTCAGCCATTTGAAAAACAACTGGAGCAAAATAAATTAGCGCAGCAAAAAGACAACAAATTATTAGTGGCAATTTGAAATTTTTTACCTCATTGATTCTTATACATTTACAGCAATAAAACAGTTTGTCTGTTAGATTTTTTCTATTAATAATTTGCAAACTTGATTGCGACAAACTACTTTCGGCATTGCTTACTGAAACATGGGCCACAATTTTTTTGCTAAAAACAATCTGCGCGTGCGTCATTGATATAGGTAGCAGTACATATATTGGTTGTACCAAAAACTGGAAACTAAAATAATTAATTTAACAATTTGTAATTTATAATTTTCAAATTTGCTGTTACTAAGCTTATCATTATGCTCGGATTACAGATAATTTTCTACTATTCATCTTATCTAAAAAACAATACAAAACATGGCAGATTTTTCACCCGCGCTTTTAGCTACGCTTAAATATGAAGGCGGCTATTGCAACGTTGCCGGCGATGCCGGCGGCGAAACTTATTGCGGCATTGCGCGCCACTTTTTTCCTAATAATCCACTATGGCCAATTATTGATAACTGTAAGAAAAAGGCGCCGATCAAGACCAACCAGATTATTAAAGGCGAGGATGGCGCAAAGATGAATGCGATCATTGCCGACTTCTATCGCATTCAATTCTGGGATGGAATCCGCGGGAACGACATCAAATCTCAATCAGTAGCTGCCTACCTGTTCGACTGGTTCGTGAACTCCGGGAATATAGCCGTCCGTCAGGTGCAGGAAATGCTTAGCATCGATACAGATGGCCATATTGGCAACCAGACGCTTCATGCAATTAATGCAGCTGATGCGCATACGCTGTGGAACCATATGGTTGCAACGCGCGTGCAGCGTGCCCGCGACCGTGTAGCACATAATGCCAGCCAGGCAAAATTCCTGAAAGGCTGGCTGGCCCGCTTTCAGAGCTTTAAGTTCGAAAACTGAGCCGCTTTACGTGTGAATTGAATTTACAAATTCTTCTTTCCAAAACAAACCTGCATCATTATGTCCGGCTTTCCTATTCTTGACCTTATCCTCGGGATGACCTTCGTTTTCTTTATGCTAAGCATCATTGCTTCTTCCGGCGTTGAGATCATTACGAGCTTGTGCAAGCTGCGTGCGCGTGTGCTGGAAGCATGGCTTTTCAATATATTCGATAAGCCAATGGTACAACCGGATGGCACGACTGTAACCCTCGGCCAGGCGATTATGGATCATTGTAGCACCACAGTACTTGCAAAAGCCGGCAAATCCACTTCGTATATCGATGCAAAGAATTTTACTACGGCGCTGCTCGAAAAGCTAACTTACGACCCTAAAAATCCGGATAGCATTGCCAGTGACCTTGATGTGCTGGCGGAACGGCTAAAGACGGCTACCGCAGCAGATGGCAGCCCTTTGCTTTCCACAGAGCTTAAAAGAAGCATGCTCGGATATATCAGTGAGGCCCGTGCAGATTTTGCTATTGCTTCTTTAAAAACTCAAAGCGAGCTACAGCTTTTCCGGAGTAAAGTGGAAAACTGGTACGATACGAATATGGACCGTGTGGAAGGTCATCTTAAGAAAAAATACCTGCGCCCGGTTACTTTCTGGGTAGGCGTTTTTGTAGTGCTTTCGCTGAATGCAGACAGCCTGGCGATCACGCGTTATCTGTACACCAATCCGGATGTGCGGGCAAAGCTCGCTACGCAGGCTATGGCGGCAGCAAGCGACACTACCCTACAGATAAAGCTGCAAAGGCTTACCAAAGGCGGCGATACGACCATTGTTGGCAAAAATATCATTCAGGATATCCGCGAACAGCAATTGGAAATTAAAAGAGAAATAGCCAAACTGGATGAAGAGGTACCCCTGGGCTGGAAACAAGCTGACCTTGACAGACTGAGTAAATATCCACAGTCTGTATTGCCGAAAATTGCCGGCTGGCTGGCTACTATCCTTGCTATTATGCTGGGCGCTCCATTCTGGTTTGAGCTGCTGAATAAAGTTACCAACTTGAGGGGTTCTGGCCCTAAACCTGTATCCAGCACAGATATACAACGCAAGGATAACGATGCGGTAAATAGCTGAGATGCAAGTTCTATTTGCTCTGAATGTCGGCATATCTGGGTTTAACAATGATCTTGTTCTACAACATGTGATGCAAAGCCAATGCATTGCTTAAGTATGCATTGAGGCACGATAAATAGACGACACACGATCAGCGATTACATTTTGCAAGTTTTCACAAAATAATCCCCCTCTCATATTATACCGATTGTTCCGCTAAGCACTGTTTGTAGTACAGGCTCAGTGGCCGCGTTATGTTCAAAATCTGGTAATTGAACATTTTAGGATCATTAATCACCAAAACGCGGAGGTTAATGAGAATCTACGATCCTTAATAATTAAAAGGAGATGGAAATCTGATAACGTTCCATGCTTAGTTTATATAGTAGATGAATTATTGAGTAGATTAATTTCTACTAAATTTTAATAATAATACTAAATTTTAATGTTGTATCTAATAAGTTACATTATCATATAGTGACTATATTTTTAGACAATATTCTATTTTTGTAAATTATTTATATTAATTTCGTGAAAATTTAGTTTTAGCTTTCTTAATGAGCCCTTTACTATCTTATTTTCTTACCTCCCGCCGAACAATTTTGTTCTTTATCATTCTGCCAGAGTTTGATTTTTCAAAAAGGCTTCTGTGCCTCCTGCTGAATTAGAGATGAACCCAGCATCGTTTTAAAACCTGTATCACCTTACCTGTTTCTTTTTATATCTTAAACTATCTACTCATGAAAAAAAATCTCCTTTTAGTAATTGCTATCCTGGCAAGTTCAGGGATTGTAGGCGCACAAAGTCCCGCGCATCTCCCTGGCAGCGGTAATAACCTGACCTTTAACGGCAGCAGTCATTATATCGATGTAAACCGCAACAATTTTACGTTGCAGGCTTTTACAGTAGATATGTGGGTAAACCCGGGCAGTACTCAAAACCAGTATGCCGACATCATCGATAATAACCATACGGGCACTCAGAACTGGGTTTGCCAGCAGGATGGCAGCAGCAGCCCCAATGGCTATATTTTTTACTGTCTTGATGGCTCGGGCGTAGTGGCAAACTTTGCACTGGCTTTTAACCTTACTCCTGGCATTTGGCAGCACCTTACATTAGTAAAAGGTACCAACATGGAAGTTTACGTGAATGGTATTCAGGTAGCATCTCAAATAGCGCCAATAATAAATTATAACAACCAGAATTTAAGAATAGGATATTGGTACAATAACGGCAACACATCCAACCGTTTCTGGAACGGCAGCATGGACGAAGTACGCATCTGGAATATTGCGCTTACCCAAACCCAGATCCGCGACCGCATGTGCCATAAAATAACTAACGCAGATGCGCTTTACGCCAATCTCTATCTTTATTATAATTATGACGAGGCCAGTGGTACCCTTGCCAGAGATGGCAGCACTAATGCAACAAGCGGAACGCTGGTGAACAATCCTTCAAGGAGCACGAGCCCGGCTCCGATTGGAGACAATAGCGCCTATCAATATGTAACTTCCGGCCTCCCTGCAGGCGTAAACTTATCCTACCCAGCTCAGGATAACTTTAGTATTACCTATACGGGTGGCAGTTATAGCGGCACCGCAGGCGCGCACGTTTATGTGGTGAATGAAGTCCCCAATACTACAACCGGCATTACCAGCCTCGGAGCAAACGACCGTTATTTTGGTGTGTTCTCTGCAAACATTACAACGCCGGTTTATACAGCAGTTTACAACTATACCGGCAACCCCTACGTAGGTACAGAAAATGATCTTGCGCTTTTTAAGCGGAATAACAACAGCGCTATTGCCTGGACTAATGCTTCTGCTATCCTCAATACTGTTGCCAATACACTTACCGTTACAGGCCAGACAACTGAATATATCCTGGGCCACACAAGTGTGCCTTTACCAGTAAAGCTGCTATCTTTCACCGGCACAGATCAGACAGACAGTCACCTGCTGCAATGGCAAACGGGCTCAGAAAGCATTGCCGGCATTTATGAAGTACAATCTAGCACTGATGGCAATACTTTTACCACCATTGGCAAGGTTAATGCACTCAGTGGCGCGCGCAATTATAACTATACCAATAAAGCCGTGAGCGGACAAGCTACTTTCTATTACCGCCTCAGGCTCATAAATAGCAACGGGAATGCCGATTATAGCACGATTGTGAGGCTGTCACACTTAGGGGGCAGTACCATACTCCTCTACCCTAACCCGGTAACCGCTGCGCTCAGCATCCATGGCCTGAGCGCCGGCACAGCTATCCGCCTGCTAAGCATGGATGGCAGGACGCTAAAAGAGCATACGGTGAATGAGGGAGCAAATACAATTGATATGAGCAGCTATCAGCCCGGAATTTATAATCTTCAGTATATCCAGAATGGTAAAATGATGAATCAAAAGGTGATGAAAGACTAAAACAGTATCATAGCATTTTATGCATGACTAAGGGCCGTAAATTGCGGCCCTTAGTCATTTTATTGTTGGTGGAAAGGTATTTCTCGTGCCTATTCCTCCCCTTCCTCTTCTTCGCTGTTCACGGACTTTCCATTCACAATGGTGTATAGCACCATGGGCTGACGGTAGATACTGCCCGTGTATTTATTGCCCAATACCACAATCGTAAAATTGTCTTTGATAAACCGGTAGAAGCAGTTGTTATTGCCATGCCACCAGCCATTATGATATATCACTTTATAGCCATCCGGGTAGCACAACATCCGCCAGCCGAGGCCATAATTCTTTATGCCCGGTTTTTCCATAGAGCATGGACCATAGGCCAGCTCCATTGTTTCATTGCTCAGTAATTTCTGGCTGTAAAAGGATTGATCCCAGCGGTACATATCCTCAACTGTGCTGTAAATGCCCTTATCGCCATAAACTCCATCTGCAAACATAATGGGCTCCCGCGCCCAGTTGGCTTTATAGCTTACGGTAGTACCGGGTACAAAGCCATCTGCCGGGTCAAATACATAAGTGTGCTTCATGCCTAAAGGATCAAAGAAATACTTACGCAGGAATGTTTTATAGGCCATTCCGGTTACTTCTTCTATAACAAGAGCCAGCGTTGCATAGTTAGTATTGCTGTATTTGAATCGTGTATCGGGCTTAAAATCCAGCTTTGGCTTATTGGCCGCCATCAGCGCGAGCATCGTTTCATTATAGATCGGCGTTTTGGCATCTTTTCGATAGTTGAGCACCCAATGCGTATAATCCGGCAGGCCGCTGCGGTGAGAGAGGAGCATCTTTAAAGTGATACCGGAGTAGGGGAATGATTTCAGATAATGATCCACCGGGTCATTGATATCGAGGTATTTTTTTTCATTCAGATAAAGAATCGCGGCACCAGTAAAAGTTTTGGATACAGAAGCCAGCTGGTTGGAGGAATTAGGAGTCAGCATCTCGCCCGCCTCGCGGTTGGCATAACCATAATACCGCTCAAAAAGAATTTTCCCTTTATAGCCAATGAGAACGCTGCCATTAAAGCCGGCGCGCGTTTGGGTGCGGTAAAAAGAATCAAGGCGCTCCTTGATGGGCTGCCAGTCGCGCGCATTCGAGTCGCTGTAGGCAAGCTGTACAGCGCCGAATTTTTTGGGCGCATCAGGGAAGCGCGGGCGGGCGGCCTGCACCTTCGGGGTATCGGTATGACAGGCAATCATGCTGCAGCAAAGCAGCGGGAAGGATAGAAAAGTATGGAGAATGCGACGCATGGTTAGTTGGTGCAAAAAAAATTCAGGCCGCAAAGGTAACAGAACACTCAAGCGCCTACGTTGCCTGTTTCCTCTTTAACATATTTCACCAAATCATCCATCAGCTCAAAATAGGCCTGGTTTATCTGGTAGTAATACCCGATAAAAGTCTCATAGGCAAGATGGCTGTCCGGCATGTACTTTGCCCTGCGCTCGATACCAGTCAGGCTACGCCGGATGCCTTGCAGGTTGCGGTAATTGTAGAGCCAGTCATGCTCCTGCATATGCGGAAAATAAGCGGCGAATGCCGAAGGAAAATGGGCTGCATTCCCGGCCAGCTTTTCATAGGTTTCTTTAGTGAAAGCTTTCAGCGCAGCTTCGCTGGCAAAGTGCTGCGGGTCGTTGGCCAGGTAATGATCAAACAGGGCGTCCAGAATAGCCCCTGAATAAAGCCGGTAATCTTCCCGGAAAAGTATTTTGGTTCGTTGCGTAGCCGGGTGGCTATCTGTGTAGGCATCAATCTTGCGGTGCAGCAATATTCCTTTTTTTATCCCTTCGGGGAAAGCATCCAGCGCTGCCCTGCCTTTTACATGGTCGGCAATCATATTGCCGGTAAGAAGGCTTGCATCTCCAAAAGAAAGATAAGCATGGGCGAGGTAGTTCATGATGCTTGTTAAGAAAGCAAACATAGGCCAAAGCGGCTTGTGGCCTTTACTTGTGCCTGATAAAACACCTGTGTATTAGCCAAAAAAGGTGTCCCACGCCCTTGGAGGCGTGGGACACCGGCGCTTATACCTGGAAAACCCCGGCCTTCCATTCCCGCTCGATAGGGGCATGGTTGGCTGCTGCGATGCCTTCCGCAATTCTTGCTCTTGTGGTACTTGGATCGATAATCTCATCTATCCAAAGCCTTGCGGCAGCATAGTAAGCCGTAGATTGCTTTGCATATTCTGCGGCCGTCTCGGCCAGCAATTCTTTTTCCCTTTCAGGGTCTATCTCTTCTCCCTTTGCCTTCAGTGAAGCTACACGCATCTGCATCAGCGTTTTGGCTGCCTGGTCGCCACCCATTACGGCAATCTTCGCATTGGGCCATGCATAGATAAACCGGGGATCGTAAGCTTTGCCGCACATGGCATAATTGCCGGCGCCGTAAGAGTTGCCCGTAATGATGGTTATCTTGGGCACAATAGAATTTGCAACGGCATTCACCAGCTTAGCACCATCTTTAATAATGCCGGCATGCTCGCTGCGGCTGCCTACCATGAAGCCGGTAACATCCTGCATAAATACGAGCGGTATTTTTTTCTGGTTACAATTCTGGATAAACCGTGCCGCCTTATCGGCGCTGTCGTTATAGATTACGCCGCCCATCTGCATCTCGCCTTTGCCGCTCTTCAATATTTTGCGCTGGTTGGCCACAATGCCTACTGCCCAACCGTCTACGCGCGCATAGCCACACACGATTGTCTTTCCGTAATCTGCCTTAAACTGGTCGAATTCGGAATTGTCCACGATGCGCTCAATAAGGTCTACCACGTCATAAGGCTTATTGTTCTCAGCGCTTACAAGGCCGTAAATTTCCTTAGGGTCTTTTGCAGGAAGTTGTGGTGCAGCGCGATCAAAACCTGCACGCGGCTGCTCGCCGATCTTATCGAAAATGCGCCGTACCTGGTCGAGGCATTCTGCTTCCGTATCAAATTTATAATCGGCGATGCCGGATATTTCGGTGTGCGTTTTGGCTCCGCCCAGCGTTTGTATATCCACATCCTCACCGATTGCGGCTTTTACAAGATAGGGGCCTGCCAGGAATATCGATCCGTTGCCTTCCACCATCAGCGTTTCATCGCTCATGATTGGCAAGTAAGCGCCGCCGGCCACGCAGCTGCCCATTACGGCGGCGATCTGTGTAATGCCCATGCTACTCATCACTGCATTGTTGCGGAAGATGCGGCCAAAATTTTCCTTATCGGGGAATATTTCATCTTGCATGGGGAGAAAAACTCCGGCACTATCCACAATGTACACTACAGGCAAACGGTTCTCCATCGCAATTTCCTGGAGCCGGAGGTTTTTCTTTCCTGAAATTGGAAACCAGGCGCCTGCCTTTACGGTATTATCGTTTGCAATGATTACACACTGGCGGCCGCATATATAGCCCAGCCCGCCAACAACACCGCCGGAAGGGCATCCCCCCTGCTCGGTGTACATCTCCCAGCCGGCAAAGGATCCGATTTCGGTAAAGGCGGAATCTTTATCTATCAGGTAGCCAATGCGTTCGCGCGGCGTCATCTTACCCTTCTCACGGGCTTTATCTATTGCTTTTTTGCCGCCGCCGAGGCTTATCTGCCCATGGCGCTGCCTCATAAGGCTCGAAGCCAGCTTCATGCCGTCTTCATTTTTATTAAATTCAAGATCCATCCTTATCAATTGCTTACGCGCAAAGATAATTTTTTGTGTAGGTAATATATAATTTGGGCTTTTCCCACAATTATGCCTTATGTCCAGCTTCAGTGGTAAAGATTTTTTGCGCCGGATCATAACCAATTTCACAAAAAGTAAAATTATGGCAGCAAAATACCCGTCAGGCGCACAGGACAAGGTGCAGAAAGCCCTTCATGAAGAAAAAGAAGGAACCCTGAAAATCGGAAAATCGGACAAGAAAATTACCAGCCGGAAGCAGGCTATTGCCATCGGACTTTCGGAAGCACGGGAAGAGGGCAAAAAGGTACCTGAGAAAAAAACAGCTTCAAAGCAAAGCGGCAGTGTTAAGAAATCTGCGGCACCAAAAAAGAGCATGGATAAAAAGACCACCAAAAAAAAGAGTGAATCGTCCAAAAAGACAGCACCCGGAAAAAGCACCGCTCCTAAAAAGGCAACCGAGAAAAAAAGTACCTGAGTGTTTTCCTTTCACTCACTTTTTTTACTCATTAGCAGATTTATTCCGCAGAAAATACTATAATTTCTGCGGGATGTTTTTTAACGTACCTTGCTTAAACCGGTCTTTTACATTTCCCTATGAAAACCCTTTGTTAGCGCGACTTTCGGTAGTTCTATTTTAACAGATTTCTAATAGATGAACGGATAAATTTGCACCTATATCATTGTCTAAAAAAGAAATTTTAAAGGAAAATGAAAACCAGAATTCTCCCCGTAGTGCTCACCGCAGCGCTCACCTCTCTGGGCACCTTATTTCTGGCAGCCCGGTACCAACAAAACATCCCGTTTATTGCGTCCGCGCAAACTGAGCAGAAGCTCCCGGTGAACTTTGTGGCCAACAATGGCAGCACTGCATTTGCCGGAGCTCCTCCGGTAGATTTTCAGCGAGCTGCAGAAGGCGCTGTGAAGGCAGTGGTGCATATTAAAACAACGATCAAAGCCCGCACCGTAGCAAGCAGCAACGAAGATTTTTTTGGAGGCCTGTTTGGCCAGCGCCAGTACTATATGCCGCCGCAAATGGGCTCAGGTTCCGGCGTAGTGATCTCACCTGATGGATATATCGTGACCAATAACCACGTAGTAGCCGGTGCAGATGAAGTAACGGTCAGCTTCGGCAGCAGATTTACCACGAAGGCAAAGGTGATATCTACAGATGCCTCGACTGATATTGCCGTAATTAAAGTGGATGAAAAGAACCTCGATTATATGGAGTTTGGCAATTCGGATGATGTAAAGCTGGGCCAATGGGTACTCGCAGTTGGCTATCCGCTTTCGCTGGATGCTACCGTTACCGCAGGTATTGTGAGCGCAAAGAGCCGTGCTATTGGCATTAACCGTACCAATGCCGTAAATGCCGTAGAATCCTTTATTCAAACAGATGCAGCAGTGAATCCGGGCAATAGCGGCGGGGCGCTCGTTAATACAAATGGCCAGCTTGTTGGTATCAATTCTGCTATTGCTTCCCCAACCGGCTCGTATGCAGGCTACTCCTATGCCATACCGGCCAACATTGTGCGTAAAGTAGTAAATGATCTTCGGGAGTTTGGCGCTGTAAAGCGCGGCTTTATTGGCATTGAACCATTAGATTACAATTCGGCTACGCAAGAGCAATTGGCGGCGCTGCACTTTGAACGGCAGAACGGCATCTATATAAAAAGTGTATTAGCCAATGGTGGTGCCTCGAAAGCAGGGCTCCTTAAAGGCGACATTATTACGCAAGTGAACGGTATTGCAGTAACCATTTACCCCTGAGCTACAGGAGCAGCTATCCCGCTATAAACCCGGCGATAATGTAAGCATTACTTATCTGCGCAGCGGCACCGAAAAGATTACTACGGTTGAGCTGAAAAGCGAAGCCAATACATTGAGCATGAACTCCGGTACAGGCATCAGTCAGCTATTAGGTGCTGCTCTTCGGCCGCTCACAGCCAGCGAACAAAGCTCCTTTGGTATCCGCAACGGCCTGATCATTACAGATACAGGAAATGGAGCCCTCGCTAAGAAAACCAACATTCGTAAAGGTTTTGTCATTATCAGCGCTAACGATGAGGCGGTGAGCAAAGTAGATGACCTTCAGAAAAGCATGCTTGCGAACAGTGGCAAGTTACAGATCGGGGGCTTCTATCCTGGTCAGCAGGGTATGTACTATTATGGCATTAACAGTGCTGGTGAGGTAGAGCGGGTGGAATAAATCTGCTGCATTTTTTTTGACCTTAATTAATTAACTATTGTGAAAGCAATGTCCGTGGAGTGCATTTTAAATCGTACCGGTCGCTGCCACATAAATGTATATTATCGGGTGATTACTAATTATATTTCTATCCGTAGCACCCCTTATTAGCAAAGAAGTTTAATTAGGCTATTTTTGCACCCTTCAATAGCTTTTTAATTAGAATAGTGAGACCTGTTTACATAACCCGGCTGTCTAAATTTCTGCCCAACGAGCCGATTGGTAACGATGAGATGGAAGGTGTGCTTGGCATGGTAGATAGCAAACCTTCAAAAGCGCGCTCCATTGTTTTGCGTAACAACGGCATTAAGCGCCGCTATTACGCTTTCAAGGATGGGAAAAGTACGCACACCAATACTGAAATGGCCGCTTTGGCTATCAAGGCTCTCTTTGATGAAAATTTACCGATCAGCCAGCTTGAGCTGATTACGGCCGGCACCACTTCGCCGGAGCAGCTCCTGCCTTCTCATGCATCAATGGTGCACGGAGAGCTCGGCATTCATCCTGTGGAAATTATATCCGCCACTGGTGCGTGTTGCAGCTCTATACAGGCCATGAAGTATGCCTATATGTCTATTGCCAGTGGCATGACGAATACTGCCGCAAGCGTAGGCTCTGAGAAGCTCAGCAACTGGATGCATGCCTCGCGCTTTCAGCCAGAAGCAGATAACCTGAACCATCTTGAGAAGAATCCATTTATTGCCTTTGAAAAGGATTTTCTCCGCTGGATGCTTAGCGATGGCGCGGCGGCTGCGCTCTTGCAGAGCGAGCCTAATAAAGAGGGCATTTCACTGAAAGTAGAATGGCTGGAGATTATCTCCTACGCTAATGAGTTGGAAGCCTGTATGTATGCCGGCGCCATTAAGAATGAAGATAAATCGCTGACTGCCTGGAATGACCTTGAAACGGCTGAATGGAGTAATCAGAGTGTATTTTCTTTAAAGCAGGATACGAAGCTGCTCGGAGACAATATTGTGCCACGGGGCGGGATTTTCCTTAATACATTAATGCAGAAACACAGGCTCACTGCTGATAAGATCGATTATTATCTGCCGCACATGTCGAGTGAGTTTTTCAAGAAGCAGATTGATGATGGCCTTAAAGCCATAGGCGTTGACCTGCCAATGGAAAAATGGTTTTATAATCTTACTCAGGTAGGTAATGTAGGTAGTGCTTCACCGTTCCTTATGCTGGAAGAGTTATTTCATAGCGGCCGCCTAAAAAAGGGTGAGCGGCTATTGGTAATGGTACCGGAAAGTGCACGTTTTTCTTATGCCTATATGTACCTGACGGTTGTGTAAATTTGTGCGCAACCAATCAGCAAAACCTTTCCATGAAGCAGCGCATTCTTGTGCTTTATTACTCCCAGAGCGGGCAGCTGCGGGATATACTTGACAGCCTTATTGCAGAAATAAAAGACGAAGCTGAATTTACGTTTGCACAAATTGAGCCAGTAACGCCTTTCCCTTTTCCCTGGACGGCATTGAGTTTTTTTGATGCCATGCCCGAAACAGTACAGCAGCTGCCAATACCCGTTAAGCCGCTTTCTCCGGAAATTACCAATGATGCGTATGATCTCGTGTTGTTCGGCTATCAGCCCTGGTTCCTGCATCCTTCCCAACCGGTAAATGCATTTCTCAAGAGCGAAGACGCAGCTTTTTTGAAAGGGAAAAATATTGTTACGGTGATCGGCTCGCGCAATATGTGGCTCAATGCAGAAGAAAAAGTGAAAGAAGATTTTTTACGGATAGGCGCAAACCTCGTAGGCAATATTGTATTTGTAGATACCAACCCAAATCTTGTATCTGTGCTTACCGTAATCCGCTGGGCATTCCAGGGGCAGAAAGAGCGCAGCCGTTTCCTGCCGGCAGCCGGAGTGCAGGATGCAGAGGTACATGGCGCAAGGGTTTTCGGCCCCATTATACTCAATCATTTAAAGCAAAACAGGCTCTCTTTGCTTCATACGGATTTGGTTGCGAAGGGCGCACTGCATCTTAATGCCGGCCTCGTATTACTTGAAAAGCGCGGCATCAAAAACTTCCGTTTCTGGGCAAAATATATCCGTGCGAAAGGTGGGCCCGGTGATCCTGCACGCGCGGACAGAGTGACCCAATTTAAACGCCTGTTGATCGTTGCAATTTTTATTCTCTCACCCATCTCCAATTTTACGGCTTTCCTACAACGGCAAATCCAGAAAAAATCGCTGTTGCGCGATGTAGATTACTTCAGGCAACTTGGCTACGAGAACGGAAGAATCTAATTCAGGAAAATAGTTCGTTGGCAACCGGAAATATTACCTAACTTTATTCTGGTAAATTTATTGGTATGGAACGAAAGAAAATGCTGCGACAAACATCAGTTACAGAAGAACCAGCAGTAGCTTATCACGCACCTGCAGCTGCCTCCGGCAAGATGCTACTCAGCTATAAAGCCATGATCGAAGACGACCATCATCTAATTGAATCAGCAAATAATGGCGTTGCAGCAAAGGCGATCGGTGATTTTAGCAAGCTCTCCGGAAAGACTAAAGAGGAAATAGCCGACTGGATCTACATTACTCCAAAAACCATCCGGAACTATGAAGCGCAGGCGAAGAAATTGCCTACTCTTCAAAGTGAAATTCTCCTCAGGCTCTATTTGCTGTATGATAAAGGCATTGGCGTTTTCGGCACAGTTACTGCATTTAATAACTGGCTGGAAGCACCAGCATTCGGCCTCTATGGGCAAACTCCGGAAAGCCTGCTCAATACAGCCACCGGTATGAACCTGGTGCAGGATGAGCTTACGCGCATTGAATACGGCGACTTTGCTTAAGCCATGCTGCTTTACAGAATCACCAAAGCAGCTTATGCAGATAAGTTAGTTGCATCCGGCATTGAAAACCGCTGGAACAGCAACGGCAGGTTTGTGATCTATGCGGCATCAAGCGCTGCACTTGCTTGTCTTGAAAATGTGGTACATACCAGCGGTATGCTACTCTATACCCAGCAATACCGCCTCGTAATTATCGAAATGCCTGATCAGACAGAACGTACAATTATAGAAGCAGATTTGCTACCGGGTAACTGGAAAGATCTGGCGCAGCAAAGCTTTACGCGAAAAAAAGGAAATGAATGGTACGATGCACGGTCATCATTATTGCTGCAAATCCCATCAGCGGTCATTCCTTCAGAAAATAATTTTGTGATCAATACTGCGCACGAAGATTTTATGCGGGTAAAAATTCTACGTACAGAGCCATTCCTGTTTGATGCCCGGCTTAAGATCAAGTAAAACCCAATGCACGTAGCCGGGCAAGCAATCTTTTCTTTGACTGTGCTGCTAATAAGGTGATTGTTTGTTCTTAGCCTTAACCGTTTACTCGAGGTAAGCGGCAGTAATTGTATCGCCTTCAAGCTCAACGACAATGTTCTCTTGTAAAGTAGTAGCAATGGAATGACCAATAATATCCGGCGTAACCGGAAAGGCTTTATGCTCCCGGTCCACCAGCACGGCGATCAAGATACAAGATGGCTTAAAATCCAGTATCGGACGAAGCGCGTATAGCAAGGTCTTGCCAGAATTAGCTACATCATCTATGAGCACAATGCTTTTCCCGTTCAGATCAACTTCGATATTGATTGGTGCTGCCAACGGATCCCTTTTATTCACCTTCAGCGAATGCACAAATACATTTAAAGGGCTTATTTGCCGAAGGCGGTCACCAAGAGCACGCGCTAATGCTGCACCCGCCTGCTCAATGCCAATGAGCGTAATCTCCTGCTCGCTGCTGTTATGCTCCCATATCTGGTAAGCCATACGCTGCAATTTCCAGCTTATACGCTTGCGGTCGAGGATAAGAATTCGGTCAGGCTTCATGGAAATAAAATTAATCAGGTAGAGCGTATTGCCACAACGGGATTAAGGCGGGATGCGCGCAACGCGGGTATGAAGCCTGCGAGTACGCCTACAGCGGCAGAAACAATAACGCCAAGGAAAAAATTCTTGAGAGATAGGGTTACTTCAAAGTCGGCACCATAAGTAAGCGCAAGGCTCAAAATAATAACCAGCAAGATACCAATGAGGCCGCCGATAAGGCAAAGGGTAACGGCTTCAATTAAAAACTCAGTGAGAATAACGGAGCGGCGTGCGCCTATTGCTTTTTTAAGGCCAATGATTTTAGTGCGCTCCTTAATGGTTACAAACATAATATTGGCAATGCCAAAAGCGCCTACAATGAGCGAAAAAATGCCAATGACCCCACCTACCTTGCCAATGGCAGAAAATAAAGTGGTAAGTGTCTCAGTAACCTGGCTCAGCTGATTGATTGCAAAATTATTCTTTCCCCCGGGCCGCACGTGGCGCAGTGTTCTGAGGTTACCGGTAAGCTCATCTTTTACATCATCTACATTGACGCCTTCGGCGGCTTTTATAAGGATAATCGGGTCATTGCCCCAGGTAAGGGCATGGGTATCGAAAAGCGCATTTGCTGTATTATAGGAGACAATGAACGTATTATCGAAATTAAAGCCTGCCATATTCTGACCGCTTTTTTTCATAACCCCTACTACCCGGAAGCTTCGGCCAAAGATCTGGATATCCTTACCTACAGCAGCTCGTGTGCCAAACAAACCTTCCACAATTTCGCTGCCAATCACAATGCTATTGCTGCCGCCCTCCAACTCTGAAACTGTTAAATAGCGGCCATCCAGGATCTCGACATTCTGTATCTTATCAAAATTATTGCTTACAGCATCCATTGAGATGCCCGTTATTTCAGCAGTAGCAACTTTAAGGGTAAGATTACGCTTTACATAGCAGATGGAGGCATAGCGCACACCACTAACATTCTGCTCGATGGAGCGCAGCTCAGTAAGCGTCATAGGCCGGCGCTGCAGGTATTCCCACCATTTATATTCACCATTCTCGCCCATCCAGGGGTTACGATTCAGGTAAAGTACATCTGAGCCGAGGCTCGACACACTTTTGCGGATATTCTGCTCTAAGCTATCTAAGATAGTCCACACTGTAATGATGCTGAAGATGCCAATAGTAATACCCAGGAGCGAAAGAAACGTACGCAGCTTATTGGCACGCAGCTCAAGGAGCGCCTGTACAAAGGATGTGGAAAAAATCTGGGTGGACAGTGCCATTTTTCGGAAGGATAAAGGTAGCGCGCGCAGCACGAAAAAACAGACATGACGGCAGGCGCGGCAAAGCTTATTTTTGCAGGCATCGCTATGTCATCCGTTCCTTATTCTATCCGGTTTATCCTGCGCAATAAAGCGCTGCGGTATAAAAATTTTCGCAATTACCTGCTCACGCGCTTAAGCCTCATAATGGCGCTGAATATGCAGACGACCATCATCGTGTATTGGGTTTACACGGTTACCAGCGATGTTGCGACTGTTGGTTTACTAGGCCTGTTTGAGGCGATACCCGCCATAGGATGCTCGCTGTTCTCAGGGCATTTTGTGGATCAGCGAGAGAAGCGAAACCTGATCCTGAGTTGCCTTTTAGGCTATATCATACTGTCTGTTTATTTCATTTTCGTGGCGCTGCCTTCTTTGCACTTAACGCAGGATAAAGCGCTGTTTGTGCGGCTTATCTATGTGGGGATATTTGCCGGTGGCGCACTGAGAGCATTCGTGAGCCCATCTTCTTTTGCGCTGATGGGTATGCTTATTCCACGAAAACTCTACGCTAATGGATCTACCTGGAGCAGTACTTCCTGGCAGCTTGGGGCAGTGCTTGGCCCTTTATTAGGCGGATTGCTTATAGCGTATTTTAGCATTGGCGCAAGCCTTAGTGTGGCACTGGCACTGATCATTATAGCTTTTGCAGCCACCAGCAGGATACCGCGACAGGAAATACTAAAGAAGGTGAAAGAGCCGATATGGGAAAGCCTGCGGCAGGGAATGAGCTTTGTATTTAATACGCAGATTATCCTTGCGGTGCTGGCGTTGGATATGTTTGCCGTGCTATTTGGCGGCGCCGTAGCCCTGCTGCCTGTTTATGCACGGGACATTTTAAAAGTCGGCGAGATCGGCTTTGGGTGGCTGCGGGCAGCACCGGGCATCGGCTCCATTATTATGTACTTCATACTCGCCTGGATGCCATTGAAAAAAAAGCCGGGCATCAAGCTCATGCTATCTATTGGAGGCTTTGGAGCCTGCATCATCATCTTCGGGTTATCAAAAGAAATTGCTGATTTTTTCCCGGCGGTAACATCGCCCATAGGCGGTTTAAGCCTGCTGCTGGCACCGGGATTTTTTATTGCTTTTATGGCTTTGCTATTCAGCGGTATATTCGATGCCGTGAGTGTAGTGATACGCGGCACATTACTACAGCTTTATACCCCCGATGCTATGCGGGGCCGCGTAGCTGCGGTGAACACCATGTTTATCTCTTCCTCAAATGAATTAGGAGAAGTAGAAAGCGGGTTTTCTGCGAAATGGCTCGGTACGGTGCCGGCCGTAATTGCCGGTGGCTGCATGACCTTTGCTGTGGTGATCGTTACCTACTTCGCCGCCCCCTTGCTAAAAACTATCAAGCTGGAAGCGCCCGAAGAAAAGAAGGACGAAGCCTAAGATTTTTGTGGTAGAAACATGAAGATGACGGCACCGATAATGAGCGCAAATGCTACCAGATAATTCCACCTTAATGGCTGGTGCAAAAAGGCAATTGCAAAAACTGAAAAGGTAATGAGGGAGATCACTTCCTGAATCGTCTTTAGCTGGAACGGGGAAAAACCCTCCATGAGGCCAAAACGATTGTTGGCAGGCACCATAAAGCAATATTCAAAAAAAGCGATGGCCCAGCTTATGAGTATAAGCTGCCAGAGCGGAATAGCAACGATGTTCTTTTTCAGAAGGCCACCGTACCAGGCATAAGTCATAAAGCAATTGGAGGCAATGAGGCAGAGGATAGTGCGCATAATTTAAGCGCAATAAAAAACCGGCCAGGAGGGACGGGGTGCAATTAATATTCAGATCAACTCCTTCAACTTCTCAACCACCGAATCAATCTCTGCCTTTGTATTATGCCTGCAAAAGGAAAACCGGATGGGCACCATCGTCTCGGACTGGCCGTTGTAAAGCGCTTTGATCACATGGCTTACAGAGGATGCACCGCTGGTACACGCAGAGCCGCCGCTTACGCAGATGCCCGCCATATCCAGGTTAAAAAGCAGCATCTCGCTCTTATCACTTTTAGGAAAGCTGACATTGAGCACCGTATATAGGCTGTCTCCGGTAGTATCACCGTTACACTTAATGCCAGGGAAGGCAGCATTCAGCTCACCGCACATATAGCCTTTCAATTCATTGAGGTAATTGCTGTCATTATTGAATCGCTCAGTAGCAATTTCGAGCGCTTTGGCGAAGCCTACAATGCCATACAGGTTCTCGGTACCCGCCCTCA
The DNA here is from genome assembly GCA_965246905.1 of Chitinophagaceae bacterium. Taxonomy (GTDB): domain Bacteria; phylum Bacteroidota; class Bacteroidia; order Chitinophagales; family Chitinophagaceae; genus UBA1952. Next base: position 83,388 of record CBDFFZ010000018.1, on the reverse strand, counting down.
TATTGCGCTCCTGCGAGCCGCCGTTGATCATTGGATTGATCTTGATATCTCCGTTTACATAAAGAATACCCACACCTTTAGGCCCATGAAACTTATGGCCGGCGCCATTGATGAAATGAACATACGTATTCTTCAGATCAAAGGGATAATGGCCTACCGTTTGTACTGTATCACTATGAAAAATGGCGCTGTATTTCCGGCAAAGCTCTCCCACCGCATTAATATCCATCAGGTTGCCGATCTCATTATTGGCATGCATGAGCGTAACCAGCGTTTTCTTATCGCTTCCGGAAAGCAAGGCATCCAGGTGCTCCATATCTATATGGCCATCCGGCAGGAGCCTTACAAATTCCAGCTCAAAGCCTTTTTTTGCAAGATGCTCTACGGTGTGCAGGGTTGCGTGGTGCTCGACCTGAGAAGTTATAATGCGTGTGCAGCCAAGATCATTCACTGCCGCATGGATGGCCGTATTAGAACTTTCAGTACCGCCGGAAGTAAAATAAATTTCGCCGGGAGTGCAATTCAGGATTTTAGCAACTGATTTACGCGCGGCCTCAATAGCCATTTTACTTTCTCTACCATAAGAATATACAGACGATGGATTACCAAATTTCTCAGTAAGGTAAGGCATCATAGCTTCCAGCACCTGGGGATCAAGAGCGGTAGTAGCGGCATTATCGAGGTAAATACGTTGCATGGTTGCGGCAGCTTGTAAGGCCGCAAAATTAAGGTTTTAAAAATTCTTTAGGATATGGATGTGGCATGAGCGGCAGGGATTAACAGTAAGGAGCCATTGTTTGACCAACTCGGTAATAAGAATTGGACATCCGTTGCGACGCTCCATTCATCTGCTCTTTTCCATTTGGCTTTTACTATGAATTGTAAATTCATCATTAAAATGGCGCATCTCCATCATCCGTCATCTTATGCGGCGGTACGCTTCCACCCTCATCTTCTTCCCACGGCACATCATTCGCTTTAGAAGACATGGTTTGGAAACCGCCGGGAATAAACATCTTTGAGCCGCCAAACTCGCTTGGATCGCGGCGTATGCCGGCCTGCGGATTATCTCCAAAAGACTGCGCGCCACCAAATGCCGCGCCGAAAGAATCCTCCAAATCCACGAATTTCTGATATTCTTTGATAAAGCGCACCTTTATAGTATCCGTGCTGCCGCTCCGGTTTTTGGCAATATGGATATGGGTTTCGCCTTCAATCGTCTGGCCCATCTCATCATTATTAATCCCATAATATTCCGGGCGGTAAAGGAACATCACCATATCGGCATCCTGCTCAATGGCGCCCGATTCCCGAAGGTCCGATAGCTGCGGCACTTTGCTTTCCTTGCGGCTTTCTACTCCCCGGTTCAACTGCGAGAGCGCAATGATCGGGATATGCAGCTCTTTTGCAAGCGCTTTCAGATCGCGCGAGATTTTTGAGATTTCCTGCTCGCGGTTGCCTCCATTATTAATGCCAGCACTCATCAACTGCAGATAATCGATCACGATCATTTGAATGTCGTGCTTTTGCTTGAGCCTACGGGCTTTAGCGCGCAGCTCGAATATATTCAGCGCGGCCTGATCGTCGAGGAAGATCGGTGCTTTGGCCAGCTTGTTCATGCGTTGCGTCATCTGCACAAACTCATGCTCCTGCATCCGTCCTTTGGTAATCGCATCCATGCTTACTTCTGTTACACAGGAAAGCATTCTTTTCACGAGCTCGCCGGCACCCATTTCCAGCGAGAAGAAAGCTACCGGAAAAGGCTTGGACGAATTCATCGCAGCATTCATGGCGAGATTCAGGCAGAAGGCCGTTTTACCAACCGCAGGGCGCGCAGCTACGATGATCAAGGCATTCTTCTGCCAGCCGGCGGTAAGTGTATCCAACTGTTTGTAGCCGGTAGGCACGCCGGTTACATCATCAATTTTATTTTTTGCTTCTTCAATTTCGATTAGTGTTTCAGCAAGTACATCTGTGAGGCTTTTGAAGTTGTTGCGCAGGTGCTTATCCGTAATTTCATAAAGGCTGCTTTCCGCTTCATCCAGGAGATCAAAAACATCGCTGCTGTCCTCGTAGGCTTTGCCAATGATATTACCGGAAATACGTATCAGCTCGCGCTGAATAAATTTTTCCATCACGATCCGTGCATGTGCCTCTACGTGCGCGCTCGATACCACGCTCATAGTCAGGCGCGTGAGGTAGTAGGCTCCACCAACAATTTCCAGTTCATTAGCCTTGCGCAATTCTTCTGTTACTGTGAGCAGATCCACAGGCAATCCACGGTCGAACAGGCGGCGGATAGCAGCATAGGTTTTCTGGTTGGCATCCGCATAAAATGCATCCTCCGTCTGGATGATCTCTAAAACTTCTGCCAGCTTTTCCCGCTCCAGCATTACAGCGCCCAGCACGGCTTCCTCCAGTTCTAAAGCCTGCGGCGGGATCTTGCCATAGATGAGCGAGGACACATCGGGCTTGCGGCTACGGGCATTTCCAAATTCTTTCTTTATGTTGACGGCCATTTACTGCTAATTATCTTTTGATTCACTAATGCAATTATCACATTCACATACCCGTAGCGGATTTTAAAATCACATGCCGGGGGCTGGAGGGGAACGAATTTACACCCTTAGCACCTCAAGAAAAAAATTTCATTCTTCCCTGTTTTACTATGTCTGCACACCTGTTTTCAGACAGCTACTAACATATCAAACAGTTTCCCGCTAGACTTATAAACATCTCTTCCGGCTTATCCATCGGCTATCCACGCATTACCCACAAAAAGGGTTTATAAATTAAAGCCGGATGACATTTACACCTTTTAAAGAATTATGCTATTCGGGTAGGTTATCTTTGCCGAAATTTTCCACAACTAATGATTATTTCTTACCAGTGGCTGATGGATTACCTGCCTACGCCACTGCATGTTGATGAGTTGAGCAGGATACTCACTTCTATAGGCCTGGAAGTTGAAGCTGTAGAAAAGAACGAAGCAATAACAGGAGGACTTGAGGGGTTACTGATTGGCGAAGTATTGACATGTGCACCGCATCCTGATGCCGATAAGTTGAAAATAACAACGGTAGATACCGGCAGCGGCGAGCCGCTGAATATTGTTTGCGGAGCTGCTAACGTTGCTGCCGGGCAAAAAGTAGTCGTAGCAACGGTGGGCACAATGATCTACCCCATCGAAAAGGAACCCTTCATTATTAAAAAAGCGAAGATCCGGGGTGCAGTAAGCGAAGGTATGCTCTGTGCAGAGGATGAAATAGGCGTTGGCACAAGCCATGCTGGTATTATCGTATTGCCGGAAGACGCAGTGCCGGGCACGCCTGCAGTAAAATATTTTAACCTGCCGGAAGCCGATTACGCCATTCATATAGGCCTCACGCCCAATCGCTCGGATGCGAACAGCCATATTGGAGTAGCGCGCGATGTATGCGCTTATCTTACCCACCACACAGGTGAAGCACATGCCGTGCGGATCCTTCAAACAAGTTTGCCGCAGGCGCAGGAAGCTACACCTGAAATACCTGTAAGTGTAATGGCTACAGAAGCCTGCCCACGCTATATGGGTCTTACAATCAGCAATATTAAAATCGGCGCTTCGCCGGAATGGATGCAGCAGCGCCTTGCTACTGTTGGTGTGCGCAGCATTAATAATGTAGTGGATGCAACTAACTACATACTGCAGGAATATGGGCAGCCTTTACATGCTTTTGATATTGAAAAAATAAAAGGAAGAGAAATACAGGTGCGCTTTGAGCCGGAAGGAACGCCGTTTATAACGCTGGATGGCAAAGAGCGCAGGCTTCTGGCAACAGACCTTATGATCTGCGATGCGGATGGAGGCATGTGCATTGCCGGGGTTTTCGGTGGCGCAAACAGTGGCATTACAGAAAGCACAACCAGCATTTTTTTAGAGAGTGCCTGCTTTGATCCAAAGCATATCCGCCGCACTTCGCTGCATCATGGATTGCGCACGGATGCTGCTACTCATTTTGAAAAAGGCGTGGATATCAATAATTTAGAACCGGCATTGATCCGCGCAGCGCAGCTTATCTGCGAGCTTTCCGGCGGGGAAATTTCGTCCGGTATTACGGAGGTATATCCAAAGGAATTTGAGCCGGCTTCGATCCAAATATCTTATGAATACATTGCGCGGCTTACCGGCAAGGAATATGGCGCAACGGAAGTGAACACGCTGCTCGAAGCGCTTGGTTTTACAATTACCGGTAAAGGAGAGCACTCGGTTATCGTTTCCGTTCCTTCCAACAAGCCGGATGTATTGCAGCCTGCGGATATCGTTGAGGAAATTCTCCGCATAGACGGACTTGACAATATTATGATACCGGAGCGGCTGAGTATCTCTCTTACTAAAACCCTGCCCAATGACCGTACTGCCCGTGAAAAAGTAGCGCAAAGCCTTTGCGGCGCCGGATTTCAGGAAATCATTACCAACTCCATTGTAAATAGTAAATACTACCCCGAGCGCACAGATCTTGTACGAATGCTCAACAGCCTGAGCAGCGAGCTGGATGTAATGCGGCCTTCCCTTTTAGAGAGCGGTCTTGAAGTGATTGCGTACAATGCTGCGAGAAAATCCACTGATCTCATGCTTTTCGAAGCTGGCAATATTTATTATAAGCAGGGAGATAGCTACATACAAGAACCTAAGCTGGCGCTGTTTTGCACTGGAAATGTGCAGGATGGCGGATGGAATGACAAAGTAGTAAAGGCAGGTATATTTTACGTGAAAGGAATTTTACAGCATCTCATTCGGAAAGATGGAATCAAAAATTTTGTGCTTTCAGCAGATGAGGATGTTATTACCTGGAAATGGAAGAACCAGCCGCTTTGCATCCTGCAAAATGTGCCAGACCAAAAGCTTGCTGACTTCGATATAAAACAACCGGTTTGCTATGCCATAATTGATTGGTCACTCTGGCTAAAAGCCGCAGCAGCGCATACCATCCGGTATAGTGAGGTAACAAAATTCCCTGCTGTAAAGCGCGATCTTGCACTGGTGCTTGATAAAGCGGTTACGTACCAAAAAATACAGGCAACAACGGATAAGCTAAAGCTTGCGGCACTGCAATCTTATGGATTGTTTGATCTGTTTGAAAGCGAAAAGCTCGGTGCAGATAAAAAATCGCTGGCGCTGAATTTTACCTTCCAATTGCAGGACCGTACGCTTACCGATGAAGAGACAGAACTCCTGATGAGCCAGTTGATCGGCACCTATCAGAAGGAGCTTGGCGCACAAATCCGCGGGTAGATGAATGCGATCGGCCTGCTGGAGGAAAAGGTGGACGCGCTGCTCAAAAGGCATCTCGCATTGGCCGCAGAGCTAAAAAAAACAAAGAGGCATCTTGCAAAAAAAGAAACAGAATTGCAGCAATTAGCGCAAATAGTGGCTGAAGCCGAAAGCCGGCTTACAGGAAGCAGCATTGCAAAATCATTGCCTGAAAAAAAAGAGCGCAATGCGGCGCGGAAAAAGATCGATGCAGTGATTGCCGAGATCGATAAAATACTGATGAACCTGAATGATTAAAGCCGGAAATATATTCGTTGCGCTTCTTGCCGCAATATTAATTGCTATAGCCGGCTGCGAAACAGACCGCCAGCCCTGCTTTGATACCAGCGTGAATGTGGTGCGTGCCGGTGCCTACCGCCGCGCCGATACCGGAACAGCCTTTATAGATACGGCCTTGCGCGCGCCAGTTTTTATTGCGCTCAACGCCTTATCGGACACTAATATTTTTATTCAAACAACGGGCACTAACAAATTCCGTTTCCAGCTTTCCGACCTTTCGGATACTACGCGCTGGGTGCTTCGGCCGGATACTACAGCCGGCACCCTACAGGATACCCTTACTTTTATCTATCTGCGGCAGCTGCATTTTATCAATAATTCCTGCGGATACAATTATTATTACAGCCTTCAGAAAGTAACTGCAACGCGTCACCTGATCGATTCTGTTCAACTGGCAACTCCTGCCGTAACCTCCGATGCCAGTGTTGAGCACATTAAAATATTTTATTAGCCTGCTATTGTGCGGCACGTCGCTTTCTGTACTCGCGCAGGATGCGGATACGGCAGCCACGAAGCCGCTGAAAGCCACAGAGCTTCATCCCGGCCACCAATTGCGCATTTCGTTCGATGTAAGCAAGCCCATCATCAATGCTATTGCGAAGAACCGGATGAGCTATGAGCTTGGCGTAGATTACTACTGGCGGCGGGAAGCTTATTTTGTGGTGGAAGGCGGCTTTGGCAGCTCCAATATCAATTATACGGATCTTGCTTATACCAGCGCCAACAGCTTCTTCCGGATAGGCATAGATAAAAACATGCTGCAACGCTTGTTTAAGAAGGACTGGGATGCTGCTTTTGTAGGTATCCGTTACGGGGTTGGATTGATCCGGCGCGGCGAGGCTACCTATACGATCAACGATCCGCTTTTTGGCAACAGCAGCGGCACGCTCGAGGCGCATAATTTTACAGCACATTGGGCTGAGATCAACGGCGGCATTCGCGTGGAGCTTTTGAAGAACTTTATGGTGGGCTGGAATGTACGGGCTAAATTCCTGTTGAATCCAAAAGCATTCAACGAGCTCGCCCCTGCCTATATTGCCGGCTACGGTAAAGGCGATGGCTCCACCGCTTTTGACTTTAATTTTAATCTCTGCTATATGCTCAGGTGGGGAGATAAGCAATAGGCAGATCCTAAATAAAAATCAAACAGCCACTCTTTTCAGGAGTGGCTGTTCGTATTTGTTGAAAGCTATTTGTATTTACGCAAACATTTTCATCAGGTCTGCAAGGTCTGTTTTGCCATCGCCGTTCTTGTCGAGGCCAAACTTAGTGCCCATATTGCTCAGCTGGCTCATAATATCTCCGCCGCCGGTAGCTGCCGGTTGCTGTGCTGTTGCCGGAGCATTATTATTGCTGCCGCCAAATATACTTCCGAGGCCACCGGCCGCGCCGCCGCCTACAAGGGAACCGAGGATGCTGCCGATGTTGATGCCGGAATCATTCGGATCTTTGGCCCGGTGCATAAGCTTGCTGAGCACCATGGGTATAAGCGAGATAGCCAGCGCCTTTGCAGCGCTGCCGCTGATGCCGAATTTATCCATAATGCTGCCTGCAAAATTGTTGGCCATGCCCTGTACTGCAGGATGATTTACATCCCCGCTCTGAACGCCTTCAAAAAGGTTCTTGATAGCGCCCGGACCGCCCTGCTGCAGCATGTCCTGCATTTGGCCGGTTATTGAAGCGGAAGCTTCCTGCATTACGGCTTCGTTTTGCTCATTAGGCACATCGGGGTTAGCAACAACGCTTTGCTGCCCTTGCTGCCTGATGATGTTCATTAATTCTTCCAGCATTTCTTTAGTTGTTTAAGGATGAGTGATTTTAGTTGAATTAATTTCCTTTCTTAATGATTAAGCGAGCTTCGGCAGGCGAAGCACCTGGCCGGGATAAATTTCATCCGCATCCTTGATCATTGGCTGGTTGGCCTTTACTATCTCATGATATTTGGCTCCGCTGCCATAATGCTTTTCCGCAATTGCCCAAAGCGTATCGCCCTTTACGATCGTATAGGTCTCAGAATCAGCCTGTGCCTCTGCTGCTGCTGCGGCTGCAATGGTTATCTGGTTATTTACGGTGGTGATGCCCATTACATTGCCTGCCATCAGCGCTGCTTTTTCGTAATCGGCTTTGGTAGGTGCTTCGCCCATTAATGTGATCGCGCCCGGACCATCGAGCCGTACATCAAGATCTTTAATGTTGAGACCAAGACCTGCAACATGCTGGCGTAAGGCCTGGAGCTGCATGTCGTTAAGCTGTTGTACCGGCTGGCCGGCTTCGGCATCTTTATGATCGCCGCCAAAGATTTTCTTGCCTGCATTGGCAATGAATGAGAATAGACCCATGATGTGTTGTTTTAAAAATTTGGTTTATCAATAGTAGTACACTTATCCTGGCAGGCTTAACTTTTTATGAAATTTTATCAAAGTATTATGCTACTTACTTCGCTTTGCGACAAGATGTTACTAATTAATCGTTCGTTTCGCAGCACTTTAATGCGTATAGGGGAAAATGTCCATCTGGTACGAAGCTTTGCAAGGCGATCATTTGGGGGAAGAAAAAGGATTCTTTTGATCCAGGTGAATGGTGCAAAGTGATGGAATACGCTCGAGCATTTCGCAAAATAAAGGATGGTTCCGCTATCGCACTGCTCTAAAATATTTTCCAGGTCGTGCGGATCGGTAAAGGAAGAAATGCAGAGCACCGTACCCTGACGCGCATTGAAGTAGCCGCTTAAAGGAGTATCCGTCTGCCAGGTACTATTGCTGATGATCCGGGTAGCACGCTCCCCTGCCCCGAGGTTTTCGGGTATGGAGAAACTTTGATCGGGCAGGTAGCGCATTTCCCATTCCTTGCGGGCCAGCGTATCATAGACCGTCCAGATGCTGTTCTTATAATAGTTGAGCATCTCCTGCCCATAGCCGTCATCCAGCCAGGCCTTATTCAGCGAAGCGTAGAAAGACGCGTAGAAGTACAGGTGCGAAGCATAGGGTTCGAAGCGCTCCGGCTGCCGCACCACAAAATCGCGGCTCTTTGCATATACCTTCCATACGATTCTGCGGATGTCATCGCCGGCTTCAAAATTTTTATAGCTCAGGTATTCGCCTTCCACTTTGCGCATCTGGTCTATGCGCACATCCAGGGTTTCCGTTTTCCGGGGCGCTACATCACGGTCTTCCTCATTGCGCAGCACGGGAGGCTGGTAAAACTGGCCGGCTATTTTCTGCGGCACGGCGAGCGAGAACAGGTGTAGCATATCTTCAAAGAATACAAAGCCGCCGCGCAGGTCATATTCCTTAATATCGGGGAGCATCAAGCGGCTGCGGCCTCCAATTGCCTTGCGCAAGAAGCCGCCTTCACTGCGCTTGTTGCTGAGGAGACTGAATTTATCGGTAAGCCGGTAATCATCATAATAAAGCCTTCCTTTTATAAAGCCGAGAAGCGGGCGGCGGGCGCTATCGATCACGGCATTGAGGTAGAGCTTGTTTTTACGCCCCGTCTTTGTTTCGGTGGTGAATGCTACCTGCAAGGCTGCGCCCCTGCTGTTTTTGAGGTATATATAATACAGCCAGGTGGCGATGGTGCTCAATATGGAAATAAGTACGAGTGCAAGCAGCAGCAGCAATGCCATCTTGCCCAGGAGCATTACGAACGGGCGGAAGGCGGAGGCAGTGCTGTCGTCCTCTGTATCCATACCGGCTTTGGGGAGTGGGCGGTATAAAAGCCTGTAGCCCAGCCAGGCAGCGAGCGCGCATATCCCTGTATTGAGCGTAAACGGGTTAAACTGCAGGTAGTAACGGATGCGCTGGCGGATGTACTTCCACTTCATTCGGGGATGCGGGGTTGGGCTGTAATTGACCTGTAAAATAATCAGGCCGGGTGGATTGGGGTTGTTAAAATCCCAGCTGTGTGGTAAACTGCTAAGAATTTTTGCGGGAAATGGTGCCTGCCCTGCCGGGTGCACCTTCCCGGCAGGAAGAAACCTTGTCTGGCAGGCCGTTTGCCATTTCCAGGTAGCGTACGACCTTCCCCGGCGGGTCGTTTGCCATTTCCCGGCCGGGTGAAACGTTGCCGGGCGGTCGGATGGACGTTTTCCGCCGGGCGAATGGGCTGCAGTTCCGAGTTTTGCCCCCTTGTCTGACCTAGCAATTCTTCCTTCAGGACTTGCCAGGTTTACGTGGCCTTTACCTTCGACCCTGCCCCGCCGTACATCGAATCATTAAATCATAAAATCAAAGTAATCATAGTTCAGACAACTACAGCGAATAGTAAGCCCGATAGCAAACCGCCTGCTGACGTAGCCCCAATCGCGGAAAAGTGGAACTTTTTTCTTCCTGATCTGGTAGCAATCAGTAAATGCTTTATTCAAAATTCATCAATATAAAAGAACGATCAGTTTAGTAATAGCTTTAAGACTTCCATTACTAATCCCCCTACCGCAGATTCAGGGAAAGGTACCAAACAGGTTTTTTACTAAATGTTCCCGGCCAGGCAAGATCGAACCGCAATGGATAGCCTGCCAGCGTGGTGCGCGCACTGAGCCCATAGCTTGCCTGCCAGCCTTTGGCTGCGGTTGTGTAATCGCCCTTGCCGCCTGCTGCCGCTAAATCTGCCAGCACCCCAAGCTGCAGGTTATTGATCGCTGAGAGAGGGGTTTCTACCGGTATCAGCGATTGAAACAGGGGAAAGTAAATGTCGGCATTGAATAGACAATAATTGCTTCCGTATAGACTATTCTGGTAATAGCCGCGGAACGGCGTAACGAGCGTCTGGAAGGCATAGGGCGCATCCTGCCGGAAATGGACGCTGCTATCCACACGCGGACTTACATTATTATCCACCCCGCCCAGATTGTAGAGCACACGGCTATCACCACCGCTGGCACCTGCATGTAGCTGCGCAACAAGCGTAATGTACTTGTACAGCGGCAAATGGTAGCTCAGGTTCATCGAGCTGCCGGACAGCGCCTCTTCTTTTTGCGTAAATCCTTTGAACCCATCAACCCTTGCATTTCCCGAAAAGCCTCTGTAAAGCAGCGGCAGCGTAGGCCTCAGCTTATTGATCGTGTAGGAAATTGTGGTGATTGACCAGAGGCTTTTAAAGGCCGGGAAGTCGAGGCTGTACTTTTCGGTGGCCAGGAAAACAGTCTTGTCCTGGCGGATTGCCGTGGTGAGGCCAACCCCTGAATAGTAGCTCAGCGGGTACTGAACATTGAGCTCGTAATAATTGCTTTTCACTTTGGCCGTATTGGGATATAGCCGCCCGTTCTCATCCACCCACCGCCGCAGCGGGTCGGGCTTCAGGTCTTCGGTCTTCCGGTAATAGGCCAAGCCCCAGTCTGCCTTCCGGGCGTTATTACCATATTTAATAAAGAAATCCGACCCTTCCGACCCTGCAGGTAGCAGGAAGGCAATGCTGATATGGTGGTTCTCAAACAGGTCTGAAAAACCACCTTGCGCTATGCCGCCTACTTCCGGAAATTTAAACATCCCCTGGTAGCTTTTATAGGGCTGGTAGCGGTTGATGAAGTAATCGTTATTGACCTTTGCGCTGAAGTAGGCGCTGTAAAGCTGGAGGATATAAGGCTCCGTTCTCTGCCCGTCAAATTGCTGCGCTTTGCGGATGCTGTCCCGCTGCTTTGCCGCTCTTTGGCTGCTGCTCCCACCCGAAAGAACACCGCTGAGGAAAGAGGGCGGCTCATCACCGCGGGCAGCCTTCAGGATAGAATCTTCCCTGGCCCTTGCAGCGGCGGCGGTCTTGTAATCGGCAAGCCAGGGCGCAATTCCGGTTGTGGTATCCCTGTTGCGGTCTATCCATATCTTTAAAGGCTGCCTGCGCAGGAACAAGCTATCGCGCGTACCGGAATAAGTAATGATCTCATCGGTTTGCGGGAGGTACTGGAAGGGGTAATTCCCCGGCTTAAAACAGGCGAATATAACCGGCGATCTGATATTGGAAATAAGCGCCGGCCGGGCCGTGCCCCGAAGGGTTGATGTGATCAATACGCGCCCGCCTGATAGAGCAACCGGGTTTTCATAGCGCAGGTAATCAAGGGTATCAGTCAGCCAGGGAGCAATGATTTTATCCACTGCTGTAAAGATGCCATGCACCATTACGACGGTGTCCGTCAATCGTTCCTTTTTCCGGCTGCGCGTTAACTGCCTTTCCGAAGTAAAGAGCAGGCTGTTTGCGCCGGGCAGCAGCATAGGCTGCCCGTCATCCCAACGGTCGTTGGTGAAGGGCATGTATTTATCCTTTGGCAGGTTATAACTTACGATATCCGGCTGTCCCCTGCGCCAGGCGGCGAGCAGGTAATCGTCCCCGGTGTACATCCTGATGCTGCTGATGCCGTCTATACCCGGCAGCGGGTAAGTATCCTGCAAATGCCCGGTAGCGCTGTAGCGGCGGATAGTCATCGCCCCCTTTACCGGCGCTGTCACAAGCAGATCCTGGCCGCTTTCTGTCCAGTTGATCAGCGGGTATGGGTAGGCTCCCCTAAAAACTGGTCAAATTGAAAGTAGAGGTCTGTGTTGGCTCATAAAGGTATTTCAAATATTTTATCCACAAGTCCGAGCTATACGGCAGGGATAGCTGAAGGGCTATCCTGCCTACGCGGATTTGTGGATAAGGCGTCCGCACTTTCATCAGCTATTGCTTTACTATTTTGCTTTTCCTGCGCAGCGTAACCCACTGGGGACAGGTAGCCCAGCGCTTTATGCGGCCGGCCGTGATTGTAATCCAGCCGCCAGGCTTCACACCTGGCTCTTGCTTCACCCAGGCTCTCAAACATCCAGGTGTTCAATAACTCTCGCCTCATCGATCCGTTCTTCCTTTCAATATAGGCGTTCTGCATCGGCCTGCCCGGCTGGATATAATGCCAGCTCACCTTGTTTTGCTCACCCCCCATTGTTCCATCAGATGGCTGATGAACTCAGGTCCGTTGTCACTTCTGATATTACCAGGCACGCCCCTCTGAGCCACGACCTGGTCCAGGGCCTCTGTACCCTGAGCGCGGGCAGCGAGGTATCTACCTCTATCTTCAGCGACTCACGGTTGTAGTCATCGATGATGTTCATCACCCGGAACTTGCGCCCATCACTGAGCGCACCCGCTCATAAAATCTAGCGACCAGCACTGATTAGGGGCTGTAGGCACTACCAAAGGCTGCTTCAGCCGTTCGGGCAGCCGCTTCTTTGACCTTCGCCTGATGTGCAGACGCATAGCCTTATAGACCCGATAGAGCCGCTTATGGTTGATCTGCTCGCCTCTGTTCCTGAGCCGGTAATAGCAGGACCAGAACCCAATGGCCGGGTGTTTTGTGGTAAGGGCGGACAGGTGATCTTCCAGCTTATGGTCGTCCTTTAGCTTGTGTTTGTATCGGTAGGTGCTGCGGTTAAGGCCCGCCATCAAACATGCCCTGCTGACATTACAGCCTTCCTCTGTGATAAGCAGACCTGTAACTTCTCTCTGGTCAGCAGAGCCTACCTTTTTTTGCCACTACGTTTTTGAGTGCCTGGTGATCGAAGCTCAGCTCGGGCGTACATCTTCTTGTACTGTGCCAGCTCGGCTTCGGGCTTTTTGACCTTTTTACTTCACTGATCTCCATGCCACCGTACTTCGCCTTCCAGTTGTAAAAGGTGGCTTCTGAGACGCCGAGTGCACGGCTGATGTCTTTGACGGATTGGCCAGCCTCTTGCTACTTGATGGCAGCCACGATCTGGATCTCTGTGAATTTGGATTGCTTCATCCCTCGTGTTTCTGTTTTAAAGTTAGAGATTATCTCTACTTCCAAAACGGTCAACTTTAGGGGAGCCTACAAAAGGCACCAAAACCTCATTAGGTGGCACCCAATTTTTTTATCCTAATAGTATTGGCTACCATATCGGTGCCATACCTGGCTTTGGCAGTGCCTACATTGAGGACACGTTGTCCCTCACAGCAACCGAGCAGTTAGCCATGAAAACAGCTCTGCGCGACAGCACGGCCCTGCTTTCTTATAGCCCTGGCTTCTCTCCTTCTGTGCCTTTCGGCCCTACCGGTTCTTACACCCACGATTCTACCACTGGGGCTTTCACATTCACCGCACCTCAGACAGGCCTCTATTACCTTGCCTTCACCGTGCGCAAATACCGCGACCACCAATTGCTGGCAGATAATATGTACTACCGCACCGTGTACGTAATGGACCCAAACCCTAATTCACCCGGTACAGTTATTACCCTGCCACAGATCACAGAGCCTACCGCCGCTGCCGGCAATCCTATCTGGAACAGTGCAGGCCGCTACTTCACCCTGTGCCCCGGTCAGAATATGGCCTTTACCGTTGGGGCCAGCAGCACTAAAACAGGCGCACGGATAGATTTCACCGCAGCCCAAAGCCGCACCGCAAGAGGCAGCACCACTACCATCACCGGCAACGGTACCAACAGCGCAAGCGCCGCTTTTCCTGGACACCCACCCTTGCAGACACCGGCTGGCATTACCTCTTTTATGATGCCATTGATACCGCCTGCGCCACCGGCGAGCTGCCCATCCATCAAAGCAAAGGTTTCCGCATCTTCGTAGGCAACCGCGCAGCGCTCACCGTAAATCTCGGCCGGGATACGTCTATTTGTCGGGGCTTTACCTCGCTTGTGCTCGATGCGGGGAATGGCGCAACAGCCACAACCTACACCTGGTCTACCGGGCAAACCACCCGCACGGCCAATGTAACTTCTTTCGTAAACAGCCTGCCGCTCTATGGCTCTCCGGCTATGTGTGGGCAGAGATAAGCTACGGTGGCGGATGCAGAACCAGGGATTCCATACAGCTAACCCTTACCGACTGCCCCTTTATCACGGCAATCACTGCCACGCCTGTTGTGGCGGGCAGCACGCAGTATTCACTAAGCGCAGTGGCGGTGGGCAATCCATCTTATACGCGGGTCTTCGGTGCGAATGGTGCTACGGGAAGCGGCTCGTCTATCATTTATACCTATCCGGCCAACGGCACCTTTACACTAAGGCTGATTGTAAAGAACAACTGCGGTGCGGATACAGCCTACAAAACGATTGTAACCGGCAATGGCCAAAACACAGGCATCGGCAATGCAGTGAATAAAGACGAGGTAAACATCTACCCGAACCCTACATCGCAAAGCATTACGATAAACCTTGCACAGGGAAGCATTAAAAGCTATCGGATTATCGCTGCCAATGGCGCTGTGGTTAAAGAAGATAAGCTGCCTGGCAATGTGATGGACATGGTGGTGGATATAAGCAGGCTTGCAGCGGGTATCTACACTTTACAGCTGCAAACGGGTGATGGCGTGGTTACGAGACAAATTGAAATAAGCAGGTAAGTAAATTGCATTTCATAAAAAAAGAGTGAGCCAACCAGGCTCACTCTTTTTTTTCTTCCTGCCCATTTTCTGCTTCCGTAAGCGGGCGGACTTCCTTTATTTCTTCCTCGCTCGGCTGGCCTTCCTTTGTCTTCCCGAAGAACCCCTCAAAGGCTTCCTTCAATACATTGCCGTTGATCTCATCCTGCTGCGGGTCCGTTATATGCTTTTCTTGCTGTTCCATGTGTGGTGGTGTGTTTGGTTAATGCTAATCGCTGCATAATCGTGCCAACCTTATCCCAAACCTGCTGACATCCACCTTATTTAGCCCCTTTCTCCACAGTGCCAGCCGTAAGATTCCGGAAAACATCCTCCAGCGATTGGGTTTCCGTCTGTATGCTGCTGATGCTCAGATCCTGCTGTAAGGCAAGCTGCAGCAGCTCTTTGCGCAGCTGGTCGGGGTTGGCGGTATAGAGCTTCCAGCCGCCGTTACCCGTGCTTTCCAAGCGTTTCAGTCCTTTCAGGGATTTTAGCTGCTGCTCCTTTACCGGGCTATCAAAGGTTACGAGGATCGCAGCGCCTTCGCGCCCATCGCCCTGCTGCAGGTTTTCCGCCTTATCATCCGCCACGAT
Source organism: Chitinophagaceae bacterium (assembly GCA_965246905.1). Classification (GTDB taxonomy): domain Bacteria; phylum Bacteroidota; class Bacteroidia; order Chitinophagales; family Chitinophagaceae; genus UBA1952. The sequence goes on along the minus strand of CBDFFZ010000018.1, from coordinate 67,850 downwards.
ATTGCCGCCGTTAATAATGATCACGCGGCTGCACATGGCCTTTACCTCCTGCATGATGTGCGTGCTGAGCAGCACCGTCTTTTCCTTCCCGATCTGCATGATCAGGTCGCGGATCTCCACGATCTGGTTGGGGTCGAGGCCGGAGGTAGGCTCATCCAGTATCAGCACTTCCGGACGATGCAGCATGGCCTGCGCCAGGCCTACCCGCTGTTTGTATCCTTTAGAAAGCGCACCGATCTTCTTATGCGCCTCTTTGGTAAGCCCGGTAAGCTGGATCATTTCCGCGATGCGCGGCTTCGTCTCCTTTCCAAGATGATGGATGCCTGCCGATAGCTCCAGGTATTCGCGTACATACATTTCCGTATAGAGCGGGTTGGCCTCCGGCAGGTAACCTAAGCGCCTGCGCACCTCAAGCGATTGATTCTGTACATCAAAGCCAGCAACCGTGGCCGTACCGTCTGTAGGCGGCAGGTAGCCGGTAATCATCTTCATGGTAGTGGATTTGCCCGCGCCATTAGGGCCGAGAAAGCCAACGATCTCACCCCGCTTCAGTTCAAATGAAATATTGTTTACCGCAACCTGGGTACCGTAAACCTTGGTAAGCGATGCTACTTTGATGGACATGCCACAAATTTAAGGGGCTATTTATTAAAAAAACAAAGCCGGATATTGCTATCCGGCTTTATAAAAATATTTAGTAAAACTATGGAATGATAATAACGCGGGTGCCCACAAAGCTGCATATAGATTTGGTGGTGCCGGTATAGTTTTCTACCTCAACGGTAAGCTCCTTGCCGTCGATGATCGCATTCACATGGCGGCGGTTGTTGCCATTTACGGCATCATCCACAATAATATTATAGCTGGATGGTACGCCTATATATTGGGTAAGGCTATCCGCACGGCGATAGAAACGCAGCACATTAGGCTCGCTTTGGAAGAATACATTCACCGTATCGATAAGCGCAGGCTCCGTATTGCAGTGATTGTAGCCTACATAAGTGCCTAAAAACTTATCGGTTTGCTTTAGCTCGCATTCCGCGCCTTCATAGCCGGTTTTGCAGCGGCAGAAGCCCTCTGCGCAGTTACCGCCGTTGCGGCATTTGAGGTCGGTGCAGGCATCCTTCTCGCAGGCCGTATAAGTTACAGTAGTGGCAACAGCAAGAAAGGCAGCAGCGCCAAGAAATAGAGATTTCCAAAAACTCATTGAGGGAAAAATTTATGCCAAAATACAAAAAATATTCGTGCCGCAAAGGATAAGTTTTTTTACGCCGCAAATGCATTCCAGCCCTGCGCCCGGAGCGTATGCCGCTCGCCTGCTGTGGTTTGCAAAGCCATGCCCTGATCTGCTTCGGTAATATAACCGATTACCGTAATGGCGGGGTTGTGCGCTACCGTTTCATAATCTTCCTGCCGTATGGTAAAGAGCAGCTCATAATCCTCACCGCCGCTCAGCGCGCAGGTTACCGCGCTCAGGTTCAGCTCTTCAGCCGCTTCCTTTGTATCGGGATGCAGCGGTATTTTATCATCATACACCAGGCACCCTACTCCACTCTGCCGGCAGATATGGATGAGCTCCGAGCTGAGCCCATCGGATACATCGATCATGGAAGAGGGCACTACTTCTTTTTCCTGGAGCCAGCTTACAATATCGGTGCGCGGCTCCGGCTTTAGCTGCCGGCCTACCACATAAGTGCGCTCTTCGAGTTGTGGCTGCACATCGGGGTGCGCTAAAAAGATCTTTTTCTCACGCTCTAAAAGCTGGAGGCCGAGGTAGGCGCCGCCCAGATCACCGCTCACACAGATGAGGTCGTTTACTTTTGCTCCGGCCCGCGTTACGAACTCATCTGTCTTTACCTCGCCAATGGCGGTAACAGAGATAACAAAGCCTTTGAGAGAGGTGGAAGTATCGCCGCCAACAAGATCCACACCATATCGTTCGCAGGCCGCGTAGATGCCGCTATAAAATTCATCCAGCGCCTCTACGGAAAAGCGGTTGCTGATACCAATGCTTACCGTGATATGCGTAGGCGTAGCCATCATGGCGCAAAGGTCGGAGAGGTTGACGGCAACAGCCTTATACCCCAGGTGTTTCAAGGGGGTGTACATCAAGTCGAAGTGTACGCCCTCGAGCAAAAGATCAGTGGTAATCACGGTCTGCTTCCCGAAATGATCGATCACGGCGGCATCATCGCCTACGCCGAGTAGCGTACCTGCCTGCTTAGTTTCGCCATTGCGCGTAAGGTGGTCTATGAGCCCGAACTCGCCAAGCGTGCTTATTTCTGTACGTTCCTGTTCCATTTATTAAAGAGTATTTCCGGCGTTGATGATCTGCCGCATTGTTTCATGAATAATACCGTTGGTGGCAAGCGTCTGCTTACCGAAAACATCATAGGGGTTGCCACTGAAATCCGTTACGCGCCCTCCTGCCTCTTCTACGATAAGATAGCCTGCAGCCACATCCCAGGCGTTCAGATTATATTCCCAGAAGCCATCAAAGCGGCCACAGGCCACCCAGCAAAGATCAATTGCCGCTGAGCCCAGACGTCGTACAGGAATGCCCTGCATCACGATCCGCTCGAAAGTTTTTATGGGATGCTCCTCCGCACCTTCCGGCCATTGATACGGAAAGCCGGTAACAAGGCAGGCACGGCTGAAATCCGACTTTGCAGATACATGAATGGGCATTTCGTTCAGCGTAGCGCCTTTACCTTTCTCTGCAAAGAAAAGCTCGTTCATCATCGGGTTAAATACCGCGCCCATCAGCATTTCGGCGCCCTTTTTCAGCCCGATACTTACGCAGCAGATAGGAATGGCATGGGCAAAATTCACCGTTCCATCGATCGGGTCGATGATCCACTGGTATTCACTCTCCTGCTCAATCGCGCCACCTTCCTCACCGATAATACGGTGATCCGGAAAAGCATCCTGGATGATGGCAATAATCGCTTTCTCCGCAAGCTTATCGATCTCGGTAACCAGGTTATTGATGCCTTCTTTTTCCTCAACGAGAAAAGGCCCGTTGAAGCGGGATTTGATCAGGTCGCCGGCTGCGTGAGCGGCCTTTAAGAGTGTGGTCTTCAATTTTGAGGAATTTGGAATTGGGAATTTGGGCGCTCCTGCACTATGCTTTTCAATTAATGTTTAATGTTATGCTTGCCTGAAATCCTTCTAACTGGGTAAAAACTAATTGAATTAAGTTAGGCCATGACTTGCCTAAACTTTGTCCTTCCGAAGGAATCTGTTGCATATAAGCCCACATTGGGCCGAAATAGATTCCTTCGGAAGGACAAAAGTCGCTGAATATGCCCGCCGTTACTTAATACAATTGGATAAACCGGGACGAAGTTTAACAGGCAATGCAACTGTAAATAATACACATTCTGATAAATACAAAACAGGCATTAGCAAATAAATTTACGCTACAGCTTCAGCTCATTACCCAGATAATAATCGATCACTTTCAGGCGGAAGATAAGATCAAATTTCGCGCTGCTCAGGGCCGCATCTGCGCGGTACTGGTTGTTCTGGATGGTCAGGTATTCAACTGTATTAGTGAGCCCGCTCTCATAGCGGCGCTGCGCATAGTTGAAGGCTTCCTGCGCAGCCTCCGCAGCACGCTGGGCAGCATAATATTTCTGGGTAGAGTTGCGCGCATCGTTATACGCCTTATACACATTCTGCTTCAGGTTGAGCACTGCCTGGTCTTTGTTCAGCTCGTTGGATGCAACAGAAATGACGGCTCTGCGTACACCTGCCTGCGCCTGCCATCCGTTAAAAACAGGAATGTTGAGGTTCAGCGAATAGGTATGCCGGAAGTTGTCGTTGAACTGTGTATTGAGCGGCGTAGTACGGGTCACATTTACGCTATATTCGAGTTGGTAGATCTGGTAAGGCGTGCCGTTCACATCCACGAAAGCGCCCGTAGGTGTTTGTCCGCCGGTAAAGGTTGGCGTGCCGTAATCTTTATAGGTGGTAGCGTAGCTGCTGCCAAGCTGCGCATTGAAGGAAAGCTGCGGATAACGTTGCGCCCTTGCTGCAAGCAAGCCTTTTTGCGCTGCGCCCAATTTAAGCTCGCTGCTGCGGATAGCGCCAAAATGCCTTGCTGCTGAATTATAAATTTCCACCGGAGTATTGGTGAGCAAGTTATTATCTCCTTTTAGAGGCACATCCGGTGCAATAACATCGAAAGGCACTTCAAAATCGAGGTTCAGGAGCGCACGCAGATCGAGGAGCGATGCCGTGTAATCGGAAATCGCCGTGATCAATCCGGCACTATCGGTAGCAAGCTGGCTTTTAAGCTGCGATACATTGATCAGCGGCACACGGCCCGCCTCGGCAAACTTAAGCGTCTGCGCCAGCTGCTGCTGAGAAAGGGCCACCTGCTTTTCATTCACACTGATCTGCTCTTTGGAGAGCAGCGCACGCAGGTAACCGGTAGCCACATTCAGTGAAATATCATCCCGGAGCTGATCCAGATCGGCAATAGCTGCCTGGTGGCTCAGGTCGTTTTCGCCTATCAGCCTGCGCTTCTGGAACCACCCGAAAATCAGCACATCCACATTGCCGCCGAGGCTGAAGAAGTCGTAGCTACCTTTTACAAACTGGTTGGTGGTAGGATCCACAGAGCGGCCAAATGAGCGGCCGTAACCGGGGGCAATATTGGCATTAGGCAGCTGTGAAAGCCTGCTCTGCTGCAGGGTGAGTGCTGCAAGCCGCTCATTGAGCACATTCTGCCGCACGCTGAGGTTATGGTCGAGGGCATATTGCACACAGCGCTGCAGGCTCCAGACTTCGCCGCCGGGTTGCGCATTTGCACACGGGGAGAGCAGGGCGCAAAGCATTAGCAGTAATAGAAAACGCATGGCGCAAATGTAGCTTCAAATTAGAGAAGGTTAAACGCGAAGCTAAAATTCTCTGTAGCTCTTGCCTGGCTATTCCCGGCTAAAAACGGGCTATGTACTTTAAGCAAGCATCTGCCTGAAAAATTACCGACAGCCCACTGGGTTAAGCCTTATAGAAACAATCCCGGCAACGAGGCTCATACAGATCTTTCTCACCGAGCAATATAGTAGCGTCGCTTGCTGTTTTGCGGTAGGAAAAATTAGCCAGATCACCGCAGATCATGCAAATAGCATGCAGCTTGGTAATGTACTCCGCATTGGTAAGAAGCAATGGAACCGGGCCGAATGGCTTCCCCTGAAAATCCATATCCAGGCCGGCGATGATTACCCGGATGCCGCTGAGGGCAAGGCTTTCCGCTACCGTTACCAGGCTATTGTCAAAAAACTGCGCCTCATCGATACCTACCACATCCACGCCGCCGGCCATGAGCTGAATGCTGCCGGCTGTATCCACCGGCGTACAGGCAATGCGCGTATCATCATGGCTTACAATATCGCTCACCGCATACCGCACATCGATGGCCGGCTTGAAAATTTCTACTTTCTGCCGGGCAATACGGGCACGCTTCATTCGCCGGATCAGTTCTTCGGACTTGCCGGAAAACATAGAGCCGCAGATAACTTCTATCCATCCTTTACGGTGCAGCGGTGGTCGGTTGGGTTCCAGGAACATGGAGCGCTAAGGTAGCAGTCTTAGCACAAAAGCAGAAAGCTGGCTCCTGATTACCCGGCTTCCGGGATGAGTTTACCGGTTCCCCGTCTTTCGGCCTTTACTTTTCGGTGCTTAGCGCATTATTTTAGACTAAAAACTTACTTTTAGCTTAAATAAATGCCATGCAGCGCATACGCACCGTACTCATCAAGCTTACCGATCTTGCACAGCGCAACAGCGACCGCACCCTTATCGATGTGGACCTGATGCTGGATTATACCCGTGTGCTGTATGCGGATCTGCTGGAGATCCGCGGGAGTATGGCCGGCCGGCAAAGTACATCTGTAAAGGAGCCTACGCTGGATGAATTGACAGCCGCAGCAGTGCCGGAAGACGAGGCACCGGTTTTCGTACAGGCTCCTGCCTTCAGTAAGGGAAAGCCGGTAGAAGCTTCACCGGCTCCTGAACCGGTAAATCTACCGCAAATGACAACCGCTGCGCAGCCCAACCGGGATATCAGGCAATTTATTGATCTCAATGATAAATATCTTTTTCTTGCAGAATTTTTCGGGAATGACCTGCGGGCGTATGAGGAGATGATGAGCCATCTGAACAATCTGAAATCCGAACGCGATGCGCTGAATTTCCTGGGCCATAAGCTGGATGACAATGAGGCCGCTATAGCATTCAAGACTGTACTTGCGCGGTTTTACGTTTCTTAATTTGGGCGTACCCTGCGGGTAATGTCATTAATCCCTCTCGGCCTTTTTATCAAAATATTGTCCGAAACGGTTACAACACCGCCCGAAGCTCGTTCAACATCTCCAGAAGTGTCTTCTGCACCTCCCGAAGCGCCATCTGCAACATCCGAAGCGTCTTCAGCATTATCCGAAGCTCGTGCTACACCTCCCGAAACTCGTTCTGCCTCTCCCGAAGCGTCTTCAACGTCTCCCGAAGCGTCTTCAACGTCTCCCGAAGCGTCTTCAACGTCTCCCGAAGCGCCTTCAACATCTCCCGAAGCCTGTTCTCCGTCTCCCGAAGCGTCTTTAACCTCTCCCGAAGCCCGTTCTCCGTCTCCCGAAGCGTCATCTGCAAAGGCCGAATATCTTTCTGCATCTCCGAAACATCATGCATCCTGGTCTGCAACACAGGTTTACCCGCCTGCAAAAGGTGAAATTTCTTGCGCAAAAAAAGACCGGAATGACACCGGCCTTTTGCATTTTTAATTTTTAATTAAACAGCGCGATTGCCATCGAACGCTTCAAGCTGGTTGGCTACTTCCGTGAGGAAAGATGCACCCAGCGAGCCATCTACAATGCGGTGATCATAGCTTAGGGAGAGATACATCATTTGCCGGATAGCAATCACATCGCCGTCTGCAGTTTCCATAACCATGGGGCGCTTTTTAATGCTGCCAACTGCGAGGATGGCGGCCTGCGGCTGATTGATGATCGGTGTGCCCATAAGAGAGCCAAACGTGCCCACATTGGTGAGCGTAAAGGTGCCGCCCTGTGTATCATCTGCCTTAAGCTTATTGCTGCGCGCGGCTTTGGCCATATTATTCACATCCTTGCTCAGGCCGAGCAGGTTTTTGGTATCGGCATTTTTGATAACGGGTACGATAAGATTGCCGCTTGGCAGGGCAGTAGCCATACCTATATTGATGTCTTTCTTTACAATAATATTGGTACCATCCACACTGCTGTTGATCATCGGGAATTTGCGGATCGCATTGACCACAGCTTCGATGAATATTGGGGTGAAAGTGATCTTCTCGCCGTATTTTTTCTCGAAGCCAGCCTTGCTCTTATCGCGCCAGCGTACGATGTTCGTAACATCGGCCTCGGTAAAAGAGGTAACGTGCGGTGATGTATGCTTGCTGCGCACCATGTGGTCAGCAATCATCTTGCGCATACGGTCCATTTCTATTACCTCTACATTATCGCCATAATTAGCGCCGGATGGCTGCTGTACCGGTGTGGCTGCGCCGGCGGATTGCGGTTGCGCCGCCTGCGCAACAGGCTGGCTTGCCGCTATCGGCTGCGCACTTCCTACACCGCGGTTGGCTACATGGTTAAGGATGTCTTTTTTTGTTACACGGCCTTCATTGCCGGTGCCCGGAATGGTTTCCAGCTCGGCCATGCCTACGCCTTCTTTGCCGGCAATATTCAGTACCAGTGGAGAGTAAAATTTATTGCTGCCTGCTGTTGCGGCAACTGCTGCGGGTGCAGCGGCGCTTTGCACTGCTGCCGGTGCAGAAACTTCGGGCGCTGCAGCAGCCTGCGGAGGCGTTGCCGTTGCTGCACCACCTTCAGTGCTTACACGGGCAATAACCGTACCTACGGGCACAACATCGTTTTCTTTAAAAAGGATTTCCGTGATCGTACCGGCTGCAGTGGATGGCACTTCGCTATCTACTTTATCAGTAGCTATTTCCAGGACCGTTTCGTCCATTTTAACTGTATCGCCGGGCGCTTTATGCCACTTTAGCACGGTTGCTTCCATAATGCTCTCGCCCATCTTGGGCATTATTAAATCGACGGTAGCCATATTATATCTGCTGGATGTTTTATTGCGTAATTAAAAATATTGAGGCGCTGCAAAAGTAGCAGAGGAATTCGGATTTTGGAATCGGATTTGGTGGAATCGGGAATTTGTAATTGGGAATTAGGGAATGATGTTGAGAAGCCTGGGTTTATTCAAGTGCATGCTGTTTATCTGGATAAAATCTTAGTTGAGACGATCACAGCGAATAGTAAAAGCTGAATAGAAAGGGGTGGATGCAGTGTGCGACGCAACGGATGCTCAATAGGATTCCTGCAGCTAAGGACAAAAAAATTATCTTCGCCCTATGGTAACGAACCTCAGCGATACAAACTCGCTCCTCAGCATCTGGATGCGTGAAATACGTGATACCGGAGTACAGTCCGACCGTATGCGCTTCCGCAGAAATATGGAGCGCATCGGCGAGATTGCGGCTTACGAAATTTCGAAAACATTGGTTTACGAAGAAGTAACCGTACAGACGCCGATGGGCGAAGCGGCCAGCCTCCAGCTATCAGGCGAGCCTGTACTGGCAACGATACTGAGGGCCGGAATCCCTTTGCACCAGGGACTTTACAATTTTTTTGATAAGGCGGACGGCGCCTTTGTTGCGGCCTACCGTAAGCATCACCGCGATGGCACTTTCGAGATAAAGCAGGAATATGTAACCACTCCTCAGCTTGACGGGCGCACGCTCATTATTGCCGACCCGATGCTGGCTACCGGGGCATCACTTGGGCTTGCAATTGCCACCCTGTTACAAAATGGTACACCTGTTGCCATTCATATAGTGGCTGCAATTGCCTGCACGGAAGGCATAGAATACATTTCACGAAAATTTCCCGAGGCCTTTATCTGGGCAGGCGCAATCGATGAGGAGCTTACTGCGCGCGGCTATATTGTACCGGGGCTCGGCGATTCGGGCGACCTCTCCTACGGCAATAAAATGCAGAATTGATACCCAACTAAAATAATCTTAGCGATTGTCTTGTATTATAATAAGGAAATGCTTTTCTTTGGCTTTCAGAAACTCTTAACAACCGCATTTTAAAACATACTATTTTGCAGATGAAGAAATTATTACCTGGCGTATGTGCCGCCATCCTGGCAATTGGTTCTGTACACGCGCAAGACATTCACCACACGCAATACTTCGCTACCCCGTTAACGCTCAATCCTGCAATGACCGGGCTTACAAAGTTTGATACGCGCGTAGCCCTGAACTACCGTGCACAGTGGTATAGTGTGTCTTCCACTCCTTACCAGACGGGTGTTGTTTCCTTCGATATGGCTACGCTGAAAGGCCGCCTTCCTGAAGGAGATGCACTGGGCATTGGTATTGTCGGTGCCTATGATAAAAGCGGCGCAGGTGCGCTTACCAATACAACTGTTGGCCTGTCTGTTGCATATCATAAGGCTTTCGGCCAGGAAAAGCAGCATACGGTATCGCTCGGCGTGCAAGGGATGCTTGTGCAAAAATCCATTGAATTTGATAAGCTCAGGTTTGAAGACCAGCTTGACCCGGTAACCGGCCAGGTGGATCGCCCAACGCAGGAAGGCTTCCCTAATAAGGATCTTACTTACCCGGATTTCAATGCAGGCCTTATGTACTCCGGCCGTATCAACGAGCATGGCACTGCTTATGCCGGTGTTGCCTATCATCATCTTACCCGCCCTGTTGAGCAATTTCTTTCTAATAAAGAAGAGCATAAGCTGCACAGCCGCATCAATGCTTACCTCGGTGGTTCTTTCGACCTGAATGAAAATACAGTGCTATATGCAAGCGGACAGTATCAGGCGCAGGCCGGAGCTACAGAAGTGATGCTGGGTGCTGCTGCCGGCTTCGTGCTTAATCCCGGCCACGACCGTGAGTATCGCTCTAATACTGTTTTTTATCTTGGAGCCTGGTACCGCTACGGTGATGCCATCTGCCCTTATGTAGGCTTCGAGTGGACTAAATTTACGCTCGGTGTAACGTATGATGTAAATGCTTCTTCTTTCTCTGCTGCAACAGGTGGCCAGGGCGCTTATGAGCTTTCGCTTACATTCAATGGCCGCATTGTAAAGCGTGACCGTGAGCAGCGTTACAATTTCTCTTGCCCTAAGTTCTAATTTTTGTAGCGCCCTGAAATAAGTTGACGGTTTTAAGAAGTCCCGGTTGCCTCTGGTGCCGGGATTTTTGTTTTTCTGCCCATGTGCGTTTTTTAGGCATGGCAACGAAAATGGTTTTGTTTTGAATGGCGGGGCCTGATTTGTGATCAGGCCCCGAACCATTTCCGTTGACCACCATATTCCTTGCAGGTTGCTCGCCAGCAGAGCCTGTTTCCGCTTACGGTGGTTTTGCAAATTTAATGCCCACCTGATGTACTTCTGCTGGTGTTTTCATGGACAAGGCCAGATGTGGTCTGCGGATATTTTACAACTCGATACGTTCCTTTGCTACCAATCTCGCTGCATTTTTTGAATGCAATTTTCCACCAAGGCCAGGCTCTTCTTTAAATGTCCTGTTCATGCGTTCTGCAAGCGCATTTTCATACGGATCCCCATTTTCAGTCATGCTAATAGTTAAACCGTTTTCCTTGCAGATGCTCCTATAAGAGCGCTGCAGTATTGCATTCTACGTTCTGAATGATGCATAGGGTTTGTACTGGGGAGTTTTGGATTCCAGCGCCATGTTCAAAGCCAGGGCTACCGTTGCAGCTTCCATGTTATCTTCTATACTGTAGCCGACCATTTTTCGGCTCCATGCATCTGTAATCAGACTCAGATACATCCAGCCTTCTTCCGTGTCCACATAGGTGATGTCGCTTACCCACAGCTGCTCAGGACCGCTAATTTTCAGATCTTTCGACAAGTTTGGATATTTTCTCATCCAATGATTTGAGTTGGTTGTTACAACATAGCGTCGCTTATGGCGTATGAGCAGATCTTCTCCCCGCAGCCCATGGAACAGGACATTTCGCCCGGCGCTGATGCCGGCCTGTTCCAACCCGGGCTTTATTTGGTGATAAAGCTTTCTGGTGCCCAGCCGGGGAAGATGATTACGCTGCTCCTGCACCAATGCTATAGCAGCGGCTTTATTCAGACTTTTTACTGACTGAACTGTAGTGGCATTTTTACGTTTGTATAATGCCTGTCGGCTATAACCGAGCGTAGCAGCTACTGCTTTTGTTCCTCCGGGCTTTCTGTATCCGCAGGTTTGTCCTGCCCCTTGTCCGTCGCGGAGCTTTGCTAAACAAGGGGTAAAAAACTTTTTTCGAATGTTGGTGTCATAGAGCTCATCGGCTACATCGATAGCCGTGTTGAGAATTACTTGCTCAGCTTCCAGCCCCTGAATCCGTCACTCCAACGCTCTGATCTTTTTATGAGGCACTTTCTTAGCGGACATCATAGTTTCCTTATACCAGTCTAAGGTACCGTGTTTCCTTAACCAGGTCAGAATAGTAGCATTTCCCTGAATGCCATACTCACGCTGAGCCTGATCCTGATTAAGCAGCCCTTTTTCCACCTCATCAACTACTTGCAGTTTGAAAGCCAAACTATAATCTTTTGAAGTCTTTCTGCCATAACTTCTGCCGCCTGTGTTTTGCAACATTGTAAAGGTTTTGTGTCAACCTTTTTCAGGACGAGGCAAGGCGTGGCATACTAAAAAAAGGCCGCTCATTGCTGGGCGGCCTTTTGCAAATCGGGAATCAATACTTATTCATCTTCATCAAACTCGAGCACATCGCGGCTTGCAGAGAGTAGCTCGAACTCTTCTTTCGAGCCTACTACGATGTCTGTGAAATCGCGCATGCCCGTACCTGCGGGGATGAGGTTGCCGGTAATCACGTTTTCCTTCAGGCCCTGCAGGGTATCGCTCTTGCCGTTGATGGCTGCCTGCGAAAGCACCTTGGTGGTTTCCTGGAAAGACGCGGCGGAGATCCAGCTACGGGTGCCGAGCGATGCCTTGGTGATACCGAGCAACAGTGGCGCTGAAGTGGCAGATTGCGCTTCGCGGAACTCGATGAGCTTCTTATCGGCACGGCGCAGGCCGCTGTTCTCTTCGCGGATCTCGCGGAGGGTAACGATCTGTCCGGCTTTCAGCTTATCGCTATCACCATGCTCGGTAACCACTTTTTTATCAAATATCCAGTCGTTCTCATCCTGGAAGTCTGATTTCTCTTCAGTATCGTCCTCGAGGAATTTGGTATCGCCCGGATCCACGATGGTTACTTTACGCATCATCTGGCGCACGATCACTTCAATGTGCTTGTCGTTGATCTTTACGCCCTGCAGGCGATAAACTTCCTGGATCTCATTTACAAGATACTCCTGTACGGCGAACGGCCCCTTGATGGCAAGGATATCGGAAGGTGTGGTTGCACCGTCAGAAAGCGAGTTGCCTGCTTTTACGAAGTCGCCATCCTGTACCATGATGTGGCGGGTAAGCGGCACGAGGTATTTCTTCAGCAGACCTTCACGGCTTTCCACCATGATCTCGCGGTTACCGCGCTTGATGTTGCCGAAGCTCACTACACCGTCGATCTCAGCTACTACAGCCGGGTTGCTCGGGTTACGTGCTTCAAACAATTCTGTAACGCGCGGCAGACCGCCGGTGATATCCCGGCTACGGCCAAGCACGCGTGGCAGCTTTACGATTACCTGCCCGTTGGTTACCTTCTGTCCGTCTTCCACCACAATGTGGGAGCCTACCGGCAGGTTGTAGTTCTTAACATCCTTGCCATCGATGTAGATGGAAGGAATCTTGGTTTTGTCTTTGGTTTCGATAACTACTTTCTCGCGGTGGCCGGTTTGCTCATCGGCTTCCTCACGATAGGTTACACCATCGATCACCGCATCGAAGCGAACAGCGCCCGCAACTTCGGAGATGATTACGGCGTTGAACGGATCCCAGGTACAGATCACATCACCCTTGGCAACCTTCTGGCCGTCCTTCACTTTAAGGATAGAACCGTAAGGTATATTGTTGGTGATCATGAGGCGATCGGCATCGGTATCCACGATTCTAACCTCTCCGGTACGGCCGATAACTACAATCTGCTTCTCTCCTTCATCTGAAGTCGAGGTGGTAGTACGCAGACCATCGAACTGTATATTTCCTTCAAACTTGGCCACCAATTGAGATTCAATTGCTGATGAGTTGGCAGTACCCCCCACGTGGAAGGTACGAAGCGTAAGCTGTGTGCCCGGCTCACCGATGGACTGGGCAGCGATAATACCAACGGCATCACCCTTTTGTGCCGTATAGCCGGTAGCGAGATTCTTGCCATAGCATTTGGAGCATACGCCTTTTTTGCTTTCGCAGGTAAGTACAGAGCGGATCTCAACAGTATCGATAGCGCTTTCGTCGATATCGCGGGCAATATCTTCGGTGATTTCCTCACCGGCCTTTGCCAGCAGCTTATCAGTCAAAGGATCGATCACATCGTGCAGGGAAGTACGGCCGAGGATACGGTCGTACAGCGGCTCTACGATTTCTTCATTGTCCTTGAGGGCAGAGGTTGCAATGCCACGGAGGGTTTCACAATCCGTTTCATTGATCACCACATCCTGCGCCACATCAACGAGACGACGTGTAAGGTAACCGGCATCGGCCGTTTTGAGGGCGGTATCGGCAAGCCCCTTACGGGCACCGTGGGTTGAGATGAAGTACTCCAATACGGACAAACCGGTCTTGAAGTTGGAAAGGATCGGATTCTCAATGATTTCTGAGCCTGAGGAACCGGAACGGCGCGGCTTGGCCATCAAGCCTCTGAGGCCGGCAAGCTGCTTAACCTGCTGCTTGGATCCACGTGCGCCGGAATCGAGCATCATATATACAGAGTTGAAGCCCTGCTTATCGGTGGACATTTCACGGATCAATGTTTCGGTAACGCGGGTATCCACGCGGCTCCAGATATCGATGATCGCATTATAGCGCTCATTGTTGGTGATGAGGCCATTGTTGTAATTTTCCCATACTTCATCCACATCGCCCTGGGCTACTTCTACAAGCTGTTCTTTTACATCCGGGATGTTGAGATCCTTAATGTTGAAGGACAGACCACCGCGGAAGGCGGTACGGAAACCGAGTGTCTTAATATTATCCAGGAAATCAACCGTTTCAGGAATGGTGGTATTTTTGAGGATATCACCGATGATCTCCCGGAGGGATTTCTTGGTAAGCAGTGCATTTACGAAACCATTCTGCTTTGGTACGAACTGGTTGAAAAGTACGCGTCCAACAGTTGTTTCGATGAGCTTGTTTTCAAGCGTTCCTTCCTTGGTACGAACATTTGCCCTTACCTTGATGGAAGCATGAAGATCAGCGCGGCCTTCATTATTAGCAATGATTACCTCATCGGCGCTGTAAAAGGTCATGCCTTCGCCCTTGATGATCTCATCACCCATGGTCTTCTTACCCTTTGTAAGGTAATAGAGACCAAGCACCATGTCCTGCGAAGGAAGGGTGATCGGGGTACCATTCTGTGGGTTCAGGATGTTATGCGACGCAAGCATTAGGAGCTGGGCTTCAAGTATAGCGCCATGGCTAAGCGGCACGTGAACGGCCATCTGGTCACCATCGAAATCGGCGTTGAAGGCAGAGCACACGAGTGGGTGAAGCTGGATGGCTTTACCTTCAATAAGCTTTGGCTGGAAAGCCTGTATGGATAATCTGTGCAGGGTTGGGGCACGGTTGAGGAGGATCGGGTGGCCTTTCAGTACATTTTCAAGAATATCCCAAACCACGCTTTCCTTGCGCTCTACCATCTTTTTGGCGCTCTTCACCGTCTTCACAATGCCGCGCTCAATGAGCTTGCGGATGATGAATGGCTTAAAGAGCTCGGCAGCCATATCTTTCGGAAGACCGCACTCATGAAGGCGCATTTCAGGGCCTACCACGATTACGGAACGTCCGGAATAATCCACACGCTTACCAAGAAGATTCTGACGAAAACGGCCCTGCTTACCTTTCAGCACATCAGACAGCGATTTCAGGGCACGACCACCTTCCGCCTTTACAGCGTTCGACTTACGTGAGTTATCAAACAGGGAATCGACTGCTTCCTGGAGCATGCGCTTCTCATTCCGCAGGATCACTTCCGGTGCTTTAATTTCAATCAGGCGTTTCAGGCGGTTATTACGTATAATAACGCGGCGGTAAAGGTCATTCAGATCCGAAGACGCAAAACGGCCGCCATCCAATGGAACGAGCGGGCGCAATTCCGGCGGAATAACCGGCAGATACTGCATGATCATCCACTCCAGCTTATTCTCCACACGCGTATTCGCATCGCGGAAAGCCTCCACTACGCTCAGGCGCTTCAGGGCTTCCTGCTTCCGCTGCTGGGAGGTTTCGTTTGCGGCAGCATTACGAAGATCATAGGAAAGCTGATCAAGGTCAATGCGGCTGAGGAGCGCATGAAGGCTCTCGGCACCCATCTTGGCGATAAACTTGTTAGGATCATCGTCTGATAAATGCTGATTGTCCTTGGGCAGCGCATCCAAGATCTCCAGATATTCATCCTCGGTAATCAACTGCAGGCGAGTTTCTTCCTTTTCTTTCAGCGCGAGCTTGGTACGGATCATTTCATCCGCAAGGCCACCCTGCACTACTACATAGCGCTCGTAATAAACGATGCTCTCCATCTTCTTGGAAGAAGTACCAAGCAGGTAGCCGATCTTATTAGGAAGCGATTTGAAGTACCAGATATGCACAATAGGAACAACGAGCTTGATGTGTCCCATCCGCTCCCGGCGTACTTTCTTTTCGGTTACCTCAACGCCGCAACGGTCGCACACGATACCCTTGTAACGGATACGCTTGTACTTGCCGCAATAGCACTCATAATCTTTTACCGGGCCGAAAATTTTCTCGCAGAACAGGCCATCGCGCTCGGGCTTGTAAGTACGGTAGTTGATCGTTTCAGGCTTCAGCACTTCGCCGTAAGAGCGATCCAGGATCACATCCGGCGATGCAAGGCTGATGGTGATTTTACTGAAACCCGGTTTTGGACGGTTATCCTTTTTAATAGCCATATTTGTTAGTATATAGTATTTAGTATTGAGTCGTTAGTTGTCTTGTAATACACCGTGCAGACTGTAAAGCATTTTCTGAATTTCAGTGAGCTCAGTGATCAACAATTCACAATTTTCATTACTCAGGTACCTTAATTTATTACTTATAATAATTTGCGTTTCCAACTCATGAGCAGAACCTATTGAGATAGTAAGAAAGTATTTGAATGATTTATTAGAGTTGCGCCCTGCGCCTTCTGAAATATTGCTGGGAATTGATGTCGCAGCACGTTGCATTTGTGAAACCAAATTGAAACGCTCATCAGAAGGAAATTTTTTAGTATGTTCATAGATCTTTACCACAATTGATATAGACTTCTGCCAGACTTTCAGCTCTCTAAAATTATTCATTCAGTGGTCTAACTACTATCTACTAATAACTATTTACTCAAATTTCAATTCCAAACCCAACCCACGCAGCTCATTCACCAATACGTTGAAGGATTCCGGGATACCGGCCTTAGGCACATTATCGCCCTTCACGATGGATTCATACGTCTTAGCACGACCCACGATATCATCCGATTTCAGCGTAAGCAGCTCCTGCAGGATGTTGGATGCGCCATAGGCCTCGAGTGCCCATACTTCCATTTCCCCGAAACGCTGTCCGCCGAACTGCGCCTTACCCCCCAGCGGCTGCTGCGTGATCAGCGAGTATGGCCCGATAGAACGCGCATGCATTTTATCATCCACCATATGGTGCAGCTTGATCATATAGATGATACCCACGGTTGCCTTCTGGTGGAAGCGCTCACCGGTCTCACCATCGTACAGATACGTGTGGCCAAACTCCGGCAAGCCGGCTTCATCGATCAGGTTGCCGATCTCCTCAACACTCGCGCCATCGAAGATTGGGGTTGCAAACTTCACGCCCAGCTTTTCGCCGGCCCAGCCCAGAACGGTTTCATAGATCTGTCCGAGGTTCATACGGGACGGTACGCCCAGTGGATTCAGTACGATATCTACCGGTGTGCCATCTTCAAGGAACGGCATATCTTCCGCACGAACAATACGCGCTACAATGCCCTTGTTACCGTGGCGGCCCGCCATCTTATCACCCACCTTAAGCTTACGCTTGGATGCGAGATAGACCTTAGCCAGCTTCAGTACACCTGCAGGAAGCTCATCACCGATGCTCAGGTTAAACTTCTCGCGCTTGTAGCGGCCGAGCTCTTCGTTGAACTTAATATTATAGTTGTGCAGGAGCTGATTGATGGAATTATCCGTTCCTTCATCACCCGTCCAGCCTAATGGATTTACATTGGCGTAATCAATCGAGCCAAGGGTTTTCTGATTGAACTTTCCGCCCTTGCTGATTACTGGCTCACCGAAATTATTGGTGATACCAGCGCTGCTCTTGCCTTCTAAAAGCGTCATCAGCTTCTCCAAAAGAAGCTCCTTGACATTAACGAGGTGCTTATCATGCGTTGTTTCAATCTTTTCCAGCGCTGCTTTTTCACGAACCTTAGAGTTCTTATCTTTTTTGGCGCGCTGGAACAGCTGCTTGGAGATCACGATACCTTCTGTACCGGAAGCTGCTTTCAGGGAAGCGTCCTTGGCATCGCCGGCCTTATCACCGAAGATGGCGCGTAGCAACTTTTCTTCCGGAGTAGGGTCTGTTTCGCCCTTTGGAGTGATCTTACCGATCAGGATATCGCCTTCACCAATATGTGCACCAATGCGGATGATGCCGTTCTCATCAAGATCCTTGGTAGCTTCTTCAGATACGTTAGGAATGTCGGAAGTCAGCTCTTCTTCACCTAATTTGGTATCACGAACTTCCAGCTCATATTCATCAATATGTACAGAGGTAAACCAGTCTTCACGAACAACCTTCTCGTTGATCACGATGGCATCCTCGAAGTTGTAGCCTTTCCACGGCATGAATGCCACTTTCAGATTCCGGCCCAATGCCAACTCACCGTTCTGCGTAGCGTATCCTTCGGTCAGGAAGTCGCCATTCTTCACTTTCTGGTTCTTACGAACGCAAGGGCGAAGCGTAATAGACGTACTTTGGTTGGTCTTCTTATACTTGGTAAGGGTATATACTTTCAGATCGTCTTCAAAAGATACAAGCCGTGCGGCATCGTTGCGGTTGTAGCGAACGTGGATCTCATTAGCATCTACGTACTCAATTACGCCGTCACCTTCTGCATGGATCTGGATACGCGCATCGCGGGCAGCCTTGCCTTCGAGGCCTGTACCTACTATTGGCACCTGCGGACGAATAAGTGGCACAGCCTGGCGCTGCATGTTCGATCCCATTAGGGCACGGTTGGCATCATCATGTTCAAGGAAGGGAATCAGCGAAGCCGACAGACCAACGATCTGGTTCGGAGCCACGTCCATGTATTCAACTTCACCCGGATCAAGGATCGGGAAGTCGCCGGTCTGGCGGCTCTTGATCTTATCTTCCACGAAATTGCCCTTTTCATCAAGCGGGATATTCGCCTGGGCAATTTTGGCATTGTCTTCTTCTTCTGCACTCAGGTAATTGTGGGATTTCATATCCACCCTACCATTCTTCACCTTGCGGTATGGAGTTTCGATAAAGCCCATATCATTGATCTTCGCATGTACGCAAAGCGTAGAGATAAGACCGATGTTCGGGCCTTCCGGAGTTTCGATGGTACACAGACGGCCATAGTGGCTGTAGTGTACGTCCCGAACTTCGAAGCCGGCGCGCTCACGGGAGAGGCCACCAGGGCCAAGGGCAGAGATACGCCGCTTGTGCGTGATCTCGGACAACGGATTGGTCTGATCCAGGAACTGCGAAAGCTGGCTTGTACCAAAGAAGGAATTGATTACAGAAGAAAGCGTACGTGCATTGATCAGATCAATAGGCGTAAACACTTCATTATCCCGAACGTTCATACGCTCGCGGATGGTACGCGCCATACGTGCAAGACCAACGCCAAACTGGGCGAATAACTGCTCGCCAACAGTGCGTACGCGACGATTGCTCAGGTGATCAATGTCATCGATTTCGGCTTTACCGTTGGTAAGGCGAACGAGGTATTTAATAATGGTAATGATATCTTCCTTACCAAGTACTTTCTTGGCATTGCCCATATCAAGACCAAGCTTACGGTTGATCTTGTAGCGGCCTACCTCACCGAGGTCATAGCGCTTGTCAGAGAAGAAGAGCTTCTCGATAATGCCGCGTGCCGTTTCATCATCCGGGGCATCGGAGCCGCGTAGCTGACGGTAGATATGCTGTACCGCTTCCAGTTCAGAATTGGAGGTATCCTTATTGAGCGTATTGTAGATAATAGAGTAATCACCGCTCAACTCTTCTTTTTGGAGGAATACAGTAGGTATACCCAGATCCTGGATCATCGCAGCATTATTCTCATCAAGCACTGCATCACGGTCAAGTACGATCTCATTGCGCTCGATGCTTACCACTTCACCGGTATCCTCATCCACAAAATCTTCCGTCCAGCTGCGGAGTACGCGTGCTGCGAGGCGGCGGCCAATGTTATTGCCTAAAGTTTTCTTATCAGTTTTCACTTCATCCGCCATGCCGAAGAGCTGCAGGATATCGCGATCGCTTTCGTAACCAATAGACCGCAGCAGCGTAGTAACCGGGAATTTCTTCTTACGGTCGATGTACGCGTACATTACATTATTGATATCGGTAGCAAATTCCATCCATGCGCCCTTGAAGGGGATCACACGGGCCGAATAGATTTTGGTACCATTCGGGTGAACGCTCTGGCCGAAGAATACGCCCGGTGAACGGTGCAATTGAGAAACGATCACGCGCTCAGCGCCATTCACCACGAAAGTACCGCGGGGAGTCATGTACGGAATATTCCCGAGGAACACATCCTGAACGATTGTTTCAAAATCCACGTGTTCTTCATCGTTACAGCTCAGCTTCAGCTTTGCCTTCAGCGGCACGGAATACGTGAGGCCGCGCTCCATGCACTCATCAATGGTGTAGCGTGGCGGATCGATAAAATAATCCAGGAATTCAAGTACGAAGATGTTACGTGTGTCCGTGATCGGGAAATTCTCGTTGAACACGTTGAACAGGCCTTCGTTGTTACGCTTGTCCGGGGTTGTCTCCAGTTGAAAGAAATCCTGGAAAGATTGTAGCTGGATGGCCAGCAGATCGGGAGTTTCTCCCGCCACATCCTGGAGTTTTCCAAAATTGACACGGCCGGATGCCGTCTTTTTTTGAGTTGTAGCCATAGTATATAAAGACACTTATTGTTACAAGAAAATCATTACTGCATACAGACGCCAAAAAGCCCGCCAGATAAGGGATTTCCTTATCCTGCAGGACATTAAAAGGTATCAACAGAAATGTACTATATTGGTTTGGTGCACAGCTAGCTCCCCGAAGGGATTGCAAATATAGGAAGGTTTTTCTCCTCCAGCAAATATTGTTCCAAAGATAGTAAAAGCGACAGTTTGTTAATAAAAATAAGCAGCGCTAAAATGTTCTTTGCAAGCGCATAACAAGCATCCGGTATTTAGAAAATGATGCACCTGATAACTTTTTGCATTCAGCTCAGGGATAGATTGCGAAAATGCCCATTCCGATGAATGCGGTCTTTCATTTCTTCAAGCTCTTTTATGAGTGGTACCATGTTATTCAAATGCCTGCGGATGTATTCGAGACGATGCAGCTCATTGAATAATCCCAGCATTTCATACTCCTGCGCAAGAGAGAAACCCACAAAATGGCCGATCCTGTAAGACAGGCTTCCGGCTGAAATATCGGGAAACTTTTCGGGCACATTAAGCAGCGCGTAGAGGCGCTTTACTTCTTCTATTACATTGTGGCCGAGTTTATAATTGCCAGTATCAAAACTATTTTGCGGATAATTTACGATCGCACCGCTATAAATCTTATCCGGGATATCGCTAACCGGCGTAAGAATACGAAATACACTTTGCCCTACAGTGCGTACATCCATAGAACCATCTTCATAAGTCTTTTCCACCCTGGTTATCTCCATTAAGGTGCCCAGATCAGGAATAGTTTTTTCTACGATAGGTGGCAGCCCAAATGGTTTTTTGCTTTCAATGCAATCCTGTACCATTTGCTTATAGCGCGGCTCAAAGATGTGCAGGTTCAGCGATTCACCGGGATAGACAATAATATTTAATGGAAAAACAGGAATAAAGTTAGTCATAGGGCGTGCTTATTCAACAAGGCTAAATTAGGATTTCCGGGTTAATTTTTTCATCTGCCACACCTTTTATCATTAAAGAACGCTGCATCAATAAAAAGAAGAGAAAAACGAATACACCCGCCTGCACTTCCAGGAAAGGATCTACCATCAGCGGCACCAGCAACATCAGCCATATCACCATAAAAAAAAAACCTTCACGGTTGCGGCAGATGCGTACCAATGGCGCAAGCAGCCACCAGACAAAGGCAATGACGGCAGGAATGCCCGCAGCTACGGCAACCGTAAGAAACTGGTTATGCGGGTACAAATGCTGTTCTTCCGGTATGTGTGGGTAATGCCTGCGGTACTGCTCGTTCATCTCATGCAATACATCTCCGGCCCCGGCCCCGGCCAAAGGCTCTTCGCGGATAATATTCATTGCAAGATGATAAGAAATCATTCTTCCCATATCGCTATACAAGCCATTGCGCTCACCCTCACGGTATAAGCTGTAAGAGTAAAAACTGTAGTTGATGCGCTCTCTTAAAGTGGGAATAAATTTGGAAGCAGCCAGTCCGCCACAGATTATTATAACCAATAGCAACAAGCCTTTTTTCCAATGGCAAACGAGCAGGTAGGCAAGGCAGCAAAGCAGGAAAATATAAAGAGCAATCAGCCCTGTTTTAGCGGCAAGAATATGCAGGTAGATGATCAGCAAGGCCATCGCTAACGCAAGTAGTATCCTGCTAAATGTACCTGCCCAGAAACGCCAGCTATAAGCGCACCAGGCAATGCACAGGGCAATAATGGTGCTGAAGGAAATATGATCTATATAATGTGGTGTTGGTAAGGTATGCGAAAATTTGTATCCGTTGATGTAGGCAGCAGGATCGCCAAGCATAAAGGATATGCTGTATCCTGCTCCGGCAAGCATAATAGTGATGAATATAGTCGTGAATGCACGCAGTTGCCCCGGCGTCCAGGGATCCAGAAAGGGAAACGCGAGCGGTAGCAGCAGGAAGGGCAGCTTTACCTGCACATGATTAGACCACTCTCCGCTATCGGTGCTCCAAAAATAGGACAGCGCATACAAACCTACCCAAACCAGCCCTAAGAGCCACCAGCGCTGCTTTAGCCAACGCCTCGGGGAAATACCGCGCAATGCATTGATCCCAAAAAGAAACATCCCCACAGAATTTATGCTCCGGGCCCATAAAAGCCCGGCGAGCGTAGCAGCAAACAAAAACAATGCAACATTGTTTTTCGATAAGCTTTTCTGCAGAAGGATATTATTTTTGTAAGTCAAGGCGATACAAATACATTGAAATAAGCTTCGGAATGAATAGGACGCTTTTTGAAGATGTGCCTATGCATCTATAACGAAATACCCGGCAGATTAGTACCGCGGTGCCAAGATACAGTCCTTCTGCTTTTATGAACCCGAGCCGCCTTTATTATACTTTAAAGCCATTGCGCTGGCAGCAATTCTGGTACCGGATTTGGTACCCGGTGAAGCGAAAAATTGTAACATCCCAAAAAATAAATGGGGCCGCAATGACAGCAGCATTAAGCCATAAAGGAAAGAAGCTATTTTCTCTTCCTGTTTTCGATCATTATAGCCCAACTGAAAGATCTTTTACCCTACTTAATATTAAGCACACCTTTCCGGATACCATAGACTGGGAGATAGGGCTGTATGGGCGGCTGTGGACTTATCACCTTAATTATTTTGGCTGGCTGGGTGATGAAAGCCTGAGTAAAGATGACCGACTTGAAACATTAAGGATGTATGCAACTAACGCATATCCCGAATCAAAAACCTATGCAAAATTTCGGTTTGAGCCCTACCCGGTTTCCGTGCGCGGTATGGCAGCTATCCGTTTTCTTTTGAGTAATGATTTGCGGGTGCAAAAAATAGCTGCACAGATTTATAAAGAGTATGGCTGGCTGTATCATTTTCCGGAATATCAGCTACAGGGCAATCATCTATGGCAAAATGGCTGCTCACTGCTTTGCGCGGGATGGTATTATGGAAGCGCAAAATTTTACAGAAAAGGAAAGCGCATACTTAAAAAAGCGTTGACGGAACAGGTATTGCCGGATGGCGGACATATAGAGGGCAGCCCGATGTATCATAGTCTCCTGCTTTCTTCCCTGATGCAATGTATAGAGCTTGCTGAAAATTTAGCTGCCGGTAAAGATGAAAATTTTGTTGAGGAGATGCGGGCAAAAGCTGCGCTTATGCTGGGCTGGGCTGAGCAGATCGCATTTGGCGATGGGACCTGGCCGCGAGTGAATGACAGTACCGGCGGTATGGCTCCCGAACTGCACAACTTACAGTCATTCGCCGCAGGCTTAAAAATAGCTGCTATAAAAAACGAATTGGGGGAATGTGGGTACCGGATGCTTAGGAATAGCCGCTTTGAGCTATTTGCAGATGTCGGCAGCATACAGCCTGCATGGCAACCCGGCCATGCACATAGCGATGAGCTTTCTTTTTGCCTGTACATGGATGGAAAGCCATTGATCGTAGATCGCGGTATTCATACGTATGAAGCAAACATCACGCGGCTGCAAGAGCGGGGCTCCGATGCGCACAATGTATTATCTGCCGCAGGCAAAAATGCCTCTGATGTATGGAAAAGCTTCCGGGTTGGAAAAAAAGCTACGGTAATGCTACTTGCTGATAGAACAGATCATCTAGCGGCGCAGCACGATGGATATGGATTTCGGTATACCCGTAAGTTTTTTTTATCCGAATCTGTATTACGCATTGAAGATACCTCGGAATGCAATAAAGCTGAAGACATTTATATAAACCTGCATTTTGCACCGGGCATTTTAGTAGAAGCGGGGCAAAATGGAGAATTCAGGGCCGGCGACGTGCTAATAAAAATAAGTAATAACTTTGCCACGGCTTTAGAAGTGTATTCCTACGCTTTGGCATTCAATAAAACAATACCCGCCTGGCGGCTCCGGATAAAAGCAGGCCGCCATACGATTACCAGCCTGGAAATTTTAAATGCTTATTGACCTCATTGCCGGCGCAAGGCCCAATTTTATGAAGATTGCCCCGATCATCGAGGCGATACACCAGGAGCAGCGCGCGGGTACAGATATTCAATACAGGCTCGTACATACCGGGCAGCACAGCGATAGGCGTATGAGTGCCGCATTCTTCGATCAGTTAGGCATTCCGGAACCGCATATAAAGCTTGAGGTAGGCAGCAGCTCGCAGGCTGAAATGACTGCTGAGATTATGGTTCGGTATGAGCGTGTTTTATCCGCTCGGAGGCCTGATCTCGTACTTGTTGTGGGCGATGTAACCTCTACACTTGCCTGTGCCGTTACCGCCAAAAAAATGATGGACATTCCGGTAGCCCACGTGGAAGCCGGCATACGTAGCGGCGACTGGACAATGCCCGAGGAGATCAACAGGATAGTTACGGATTCTGTGACTGATTATTTTTTTACTACTTCACATACTGCAAACGAAAATCTTCGTGCTGCCGGCATACCCGAACAGTTTATCTTTTTTGTAGGTAATACAATGATCGATACGCTGCTCCGGCACCAAAGCCGCTTTTGCAAGCCGGATATATGGAATGAGCTCAGCCTTACTGCCGGAGATTATATTGTGCTTACGCTGCACCGGCCATCAACTGTCGATTCGCCGGAAAAGCTCAGCGCACTGGTTGCTGCAATCATAGATGCCTCACGAGGTAAGACCATCATTTTTCCAATGCATCCGAGAACAGCGGCAGTTTTTAATAAACTCAATGTTGCTGCTCCTAATTTTTTTGTAACAGATCCCCTGCCCTATCTTCAATTTAACTATCTCGTGAAGCATGCGCTTGCTGTAGTTACGGACTCTGGAGGAATAACAGAAGAGGCAACGGTGATGCATGTGCCTTGCATGACGATCCGCGATACTACGGAACGGCCTGAAACGTGTACAATTGGCTCGAATAAGCTTTTAGGCACTAAACCAGAAGCTATTGCTCCTGCCTTCGATCTTTTATTTAGTGGCAAATGGCAGAAGGGCGATGTGCCACCTCTTTGGGATGGTAAGACGGCTGAAAGAATTGTAGCTATACTTAAAAATTTACCTTTATTGAAATCGGTAAAAAAATATTATAATTATAAAGAAATTTAAGCCTGTAATCATTTCATTATCTATTTTGAATTTAATGCTAATAATATGAAATTTAGTATTTCTCAGATTTTATTTGGTATTTATTAACCTTTGTGTATTTTCGCAGCAGGAAGGTCTTTTGCTTATGCATTCACTTCAGCCATATCTTAATTATTGTCTATGTTTTTTGGCAGCTCTTGCCATTAGCTTATTCTCTATTCCCAATATCATTTATGTAGCTAAGCGGAAACGCCTGCTTGATCTTCCGGATAATGAACGAAAACTTCATAAACGTATTGTGCCGAATCTTGGCGGCGTAGGCATTTTCTTTGCTTTTATTATTGCTACTTCACTGTTTATAAATCCCGCCTCGTTTGGTAAATGGAATTATATAACAGCTGCCGTCTTAATTCTATTTATTACTGGTGTAAAAGATGACCTGGTTCAGATAAGCCCAAGCAAAAAATTTCTTGCTCAACTTGCAGCTGCTATTATTATTGTTTGCCTCGCAGATATCAGGATTAAATCCCTGGATGGACTTTTAGGAGTTGGGGAGATGCCTGTTTGGATTAGTATGGCTTTCTCTATTGTAGGCTGCGTATTCGTAACCAATGCTTTTAACCTTATAGATGGCATAGATGGGCTGGCAGGCAGCATAGGCGCACTTATAGCAACTATATTTGGTGTGATGCTGGCATATGAAGGGGAAACAAGCAGCGCGATTATTGCATTCAGCCTGACTGGAGCTATCGTGGGCTTCCTTAAATCTAACCTCTCTCCGGCAAAAATATTTATGGGCGATACCGGCTCTCTTATCATTGGTTTTGCTATTGCCGCGATAGGGATTATGTTTATCAATTCGTTCCACCCCGGTACGCCCGTAATGGGCTTTATCTATACATCTTCCGGATGCCTAACTACTGCGCTTGCTATTCTTTTCATTCCTGTTTTTGATACATTCAGGGTCTTCACGATGCGTATCATTAAAGGGCGCTCACCTTTCAGTGCCGATCGTACGCATCTGCATCACTACCTCCTGGACCTCGGGCTTACCCATTCACAAACGGTCGCTACGATTCTCGGCGCGAATATCTGTATAATTCTGGTATCCGTTCTGTTGCAACCCTATGGTATGAACTGGGGGATTGCCGGCCTGCTGGCTACCGGCTTTACGATGCTTGCAGTGCTTTTTGCGTTCCGGCGTAATATTGTTAAGCAGCGTATTCAACAGAGCGTTGTGGAATCAAAAGTGACCGAAGTGGCGAAATTACATCCTAAGAAAACAAAGCATCCCAAAAACGTCATTCACCACAATCATACTACGCTTATTGTAAATGGGAAGCGTATTGTAGTTCAGGAAAATGAGGATCTTGCTTATCAATAGTGCATATGTACCGCCTTTCCTTCCTAAATAATGTTTTTCTTTAGGAAGCATTGATCTTTTCTAAAAGATAATCCAATCCCAATAATTCTCCGGCAGTTATTACCGCTGTAACGCTTACGCCAAGCACTCCGTGCAGGTTTACGTTCTGGCCAGTAAGGAATAAATTGGGTATCTTGGTACGGGTATTGATCGTTGTTCTTTCTCCTGCATTTACATCTTTCAGAATGCCATATAGCGCACCATCAGGACTACCGGTATAATCCCGAAAAGTAAGCGGCGTGGCTACACTTTTTGCTAAAACAGCAAGAGCCAGGCCTGGGAGCCGTTCTATTACTTTACCGATGAGCAGGGCAGCGTACTTTTCTTTAAATGTATTATAATCTGCCCCGCGGGAAGCAGGAGATGCAGTCTGATTATAGCTGTCTTTCCATTTATTTGCCAGGGCAAATGGCATATAGGTAAGAATAGAAAGCCGGTCTGCAAAGCCCGGATTGGCTTTATCTTCACTGTAATAAAGCGCGTAGGTGGCAGGCCACTCTTCCGCATTGATTGCGGCAAACGAATCATGGGTAGCATGCCAGTAAACATTGTGCTGCTTAAATGGAATGGCGCGCGGCCGCAGTACCATATTCACCATAAAGGAGGGTGTCGTTTGCTCCAGACTGTCCACTCTTCTATGAAATGCCGGGCGCAGCAATTTATGGTCCAGCAAACGAGACAGCAATGCAGGATGAATAGCCGCGATAAAATGCGCTCCATAAAACCGGCTTCCATCTTCTGTTACCGCACAGGATATTCTTCCATCCAGATCTTCAAATTTCACAACAGGCATCCTGCGCAATACCTCACCGCCATGCTGCCTTAGCTCCGCTATCAAAAACTTTGTGATCTGCGAGCTGCCGGGCAGTACTTTATGTGCGCTGTGCAGGTAGCTCTCCATAACCAGCGCATGAATATAAAAAGGTGTTTTACCGCGTTCTCCGGCATAAAGGAGGTTGTTGCCGGTAAGCACTTCCCGCAGCAAAATATTATCAGTAATTTCTGCAAGCACGGCGGACAATTCCAAGCCAAGAACAGCCGTTTTTTCGTCCGCTTCGCCATTCTTTAGCTGGTACATTGGAAAATGCTGCGTAACATCCGCCATAAGCGCAAGATATTTTTCCAACGCTTTTTTTTCCTTCGGAAAATATGGTAGAAGCTGATTGATGAAATGCTCCCGTCCAATTGCATGTGGATATTCTTCCGGCTCATTGCCAAATGCAACACGGTCGAAGCCAAAGGAGTCAAAAGGCTTTAGCTCAAGCTTATCCAAAATGCCCGCATAGCGAAAGATACGGTTCAGCGTATGCCCTTCTCCCAAACCGCCGATGTAATGAATGCAGCTGTCAAAAACCTTTTTATGCAGGGCAAAGGTTTGCAGGCAGCCACCGGCTTGCTTATTTTTCTCTAACACGCAAACTTTCATGCCTTCCTTGGCCAAAAGCACGGCTGTAAGCAGGCCGCCAAGCCCGCTGCCTACTACAACTACATCGTATTTATGCTTGTTTGCCAAAGGGGAGAGATGCCTGTTTAAAGTAAGTGTCCTTTCACTAAAAAAAAGCGCAACCGTAAAGCTGCACTTTTCCAAAGATATTTTCGTGAAAATTTAAACCCGCTCGAGCATAAGCTCCTTAATATCCTCCATAATCCGCTTCGCTATGTTGGATGCCATTGTCTCGCTGCTGCTTTCTGCATAAATACGGATGATAGGCTCTGTATTGGAAGTGCGCAGATGCACCCAATCTTTGTCAAATTCAATCTTCAGGCCATCTTCTGTATTGATCGGCTGCCGGCTGTATTTCTGCTTTACAGATGCAAGTATGCGCTGTACATCCATCCCTTCGTTAAGATCTATCTTGTTTTTTGAGATGAAATAATCCGGATAAGTATTGCGGAGCGCTTTGATGCTCTTGCCGAACTTTGCCAGATGCGTAAGAAACAGGGCAATGCCTGCGAGCGCATCCCGGCCATAATGAAGCTCTGGTATAATGACCCCGCCATTGCCTTCTCCTCCTATTACTGCACTTACTTCCTTCATCCGGTTTACCACATTCACCTCTCCCACTGCACTTGGATAATAGGTACCGCCGTGTTTCTCAGTTACGTCGCGCAGCGCACGTGTGGACGACATATTGGAAACGGTATTGCCTTTCTTATGGCCAAGCATGTAATCTGCAACGGCAACAAGCGTATATTCCTCGCCAAACAAACTGCCATCTTCACAAACAAAGCAGAGCCGGTCCACATCAGGGTCAACGGCAATGCCGAGGTGCGCGCCTCTTTTTTCCACTACCGCACAGAGCTCGCGGAGATTTTCAGGCAATGGCTCTGGATTGTGGGCAAACTTCCCGGATACTTCTTCATTAATAAGAATTACTTCAGCAACGCCAAGCGCCTCGAGGAGCGCAGGTACAAAAATGGCACCGGTAGAATTGATCGGATCCACCACAATTTTAAAATTCTTTGCGCGGATAGCAGCAACATCTACCAGCGGATGCGAACGCAATGCATCGATATGGCGCTGCATCCAGGCTTTATTATAGCTAAGGCTGCCTAGCTTGTTTACATCTGCATAATTAGCTGTTCCATTTTCAGCATGCTCCAGGATCCAGGCTCCATCATCGCCGCTGATAAACTCACCATCTTCGTTGAGCAGCTTGAGCGCGTTCCATTCCTTTGGGTTGTGGCTTGCGGTAAGTATAATGCCGCCTGCCGCCTTCTCTGCGGGTACTGCAATCTCTACAGTTGGCGTAGTGCTCAGCCCCAGGTCAATTACATCGAAGCCTAAGCTTTGAAGTGTTGCGACCACGAGGTTGCGGACAATCTCGCCTGAGATGCGCCCATCACGACCCACAACGATTTTATTTCCTTTACCACGACCAGAAATCCACGCCCCATAAGAGGTAGTAAACTTTACGATATCTATCGGTGTGAGCCCATTGCCTGGCGTGCCGCCTATAGTGCCCCGGATACCGGAAATTGATTTTATAAGTGCCATCGAGTGTGTTAAAATTAAGTTGCAAATATAGGCACAGCCGTTTGCTTTGCAGCAGCAGGTAAAACAAGGTATTAAATAAGGACAGGAGTTTGCGGGTATAATCACCCGATTCAAATCATAAAAAGACCGGCTACATTGCCGGCCTTTTCTACTATAAATTATCTGATGATCATGCTTCTACTTCTGGCTTTACACTAAGCTGCTCCCGAATACGGGCTTCAATTTCATCGCTAAGCTCAGGATTATCCGTAAGAAAAGTTTTAACGGCATCGCGGCCCTGGCCGATCTTATTATCACCATAGCTGAACCATGAGCCGCTTTTGTTGATGATGGCAAGATCAACACCCATGTCGATGATCTCACCCATCTTAGAGATACCTTCACCAAAAACAATATCAAATTCTACCTGGCGGAATGGGGGCGCCACTTTATTTTTTACAACTTTTACACGCGTACGGTTGCCGGTTGCCGTATCACCATCCTTGATCTGTGCGATCCTGCGGATATCGAGGCGTACGGAAGCATAAAACTTGAGGGCATTACCACCGGTTGTTGTTTCAGGATTGCCAAACATAACACCGATCTTTTCACGAAGCTGATTGATAAAAATGCAGATCGTGCCGGTACGGTTGATTGTTGCGGTAAGCTTACGTAAAGCCTGGCTCATAAGGCGGGCGTGAAGGCCCATTTTACTATCGCCCATTTCACCTTCCAGTTCACTTTTGGGTACCAGCGCGGCTACCGAGTCAATAACTACAACATCGACTGCCCCGGAAGAGATAAGGCGATCGGCAATTTCAAGCGCTTGCTCACCATAGTCCGGCTGGGATATAAGCAGGTTATCTACATCGACCCCAAGTTTACGTGCATAACCGGCATCAAATGCATGTTCCGCATCGATGATAGCACAAATGCCCCCTTTTTTCTGCGCTTCCGCAATGGTATGAATGGCGATAGTCGTTTTACCAGAAGACTCAGGGCCATAAATTTCGACAACCCGGCCGCGTGGAAAGCCACCAATGCCCAATGCTACGTCTAAGCCCAGGGATCCCGTAGAAATCGATTCAATATTATTCGTCTGCTTATCACCCAGCATCATCACCGAGCCTTTACCATAATCTTTGTCGATCTTTTCGATCGCCATTTTTAATGCTTTGAGTTTGTCTTCTGCTGCGTTTGCCGCTGATGCTGCTGCCATTTTATGTAGATTGATTGTTTAATTTTTCGTTGATCAAATGTACCAAAAATATGTGGTTTTGATGATTGTGATTCATAATTTTTTTCACTTTTTTTTAGATGGAATGCGTTGATTTGCAGTAGCTATTCTATTCTAAGAACAAGTTTATTGATTTGAAAAAATATTAATGCACCAAGCGATTGGCATTTTTAGTAGCTATACTTCGTTATTCTAAGTAGTTTAAAAATATTGGCACACTCTGGAATCTACTACTGTTGAAAATGCGCTTTACGTAAGTTTTACTTCAATTGCCTTTTCTGGTTCTGCATCATTCAGATTTCAAATCAATTGGTAGCCACCGTTGATAAAAAATGGGCGGGTTTGTAGCGCAACCGGACACTTTGCCCTCCCGGGCCGGACGGCGTCCTTGATTTTATCCTTAAACTAAATTCTGCTATGCAAAACTAAAATCAGCGGGGAGAAGTGTGAATTCCATGGTTGTTGCCTTCCTGCTCAGCATTGCCGGCATCCTGCTCAGGAGCTTCCGAAAACAGCAGCATTCCAATACGTTGTTATCGGAAAAGAGAGCAGAGTGACAATCTGCTTCGAAATATCCTGTCTGCGGAAGTAGCCGAAGAGCTGAAGAGCACGCTGTTGCGATGGCGCGCCAAAGGCAGGCGCATTTGCCGAAAAAACTACCTCAAAAACAAAGCCAATGTAACCCACCCAAATGTTACCCGTATGTTGTTATAAGCCCTCATACGTCAATCAAGATCAATTTAAAGTAATTTCGATTTTCGAACATAGCGTATGGCGTTACAGGGACCGATAATGATTGTAGAGGATGATACGGACGACATGTCGCTGCTCCAGGAAATTCTGGGCAATTTTGGCATTGAAAACCAGCTTCTTTCTTTCGGCAATGGCGCCGATGCTATGGAATACCTAACATCCGGAGCCGAGCTGCCTGCCCTCATCATCTCCGATATCAATATGCCTAAGATGAATGGCATCGAGTTTCGCAGAAAAGTCTTTGACCATGAGACGCTCCGCCGTAAAAACATTCCTTTCATTATCCTTACTACTACCGCTGAGCCGGTTACAGTAAGCATTGCCTACAAGCTACAGGTGCAGGGCTTCTTCGAGAAGAAAAATACCTATAATGAGCTGAAACACCAGCTTACCCAAATCATTGGCTACTGGCAATGCTGCCTCCAACCCTCCTCCTTCGCCATTGCCGGCAGAAGGTAATGCTTAAATTTATTTGCTTGTCAGGAAATTGTAATCCCGCAACAGCTGCGCTAAAAAGTCATAGGGCTCCTGACTGCTTTTAATACCCAGCACCTCTTCAATACGCGATGCAATCCGCCACAGGTAAGCTTCGGTTTCGCTGTTGATATGCTTTACATCGAGCAGATTGCGGATACCGTTGATGTCGCGGTCGGTAAGGCGCATTACTTCAGGATATTTTGCCACATAGCGTTCATCATCAATATTTAGGTAAATAGTTTTATGAATATCTGCCCTGGCCCGGCTCTCAATCACTAAAGTATTCGCGAGCCTGTCGCCCAGGCGCTGACCATACTTGCTAAGAATGTAGAACAGGAACATCCCTCCTGCCGCCAGCATGAGCAGCAAAACGGCCCACACCCACGTGGCTGAATCACCAAAATTTCCTACCATATTCAGCATTACGGCAATTACCAGCGGTACCAACCCAAATGAGCGAAACAAGAGTCGGATAAGAAACTGGCTGATGCTTGCTCCATTGCCGGTAAAATTCACTACCCGGATACCTACCACGCGCTTACCCAGTGATTGCCCGTTGAAAAAAACCTCCATCAGGAAGTGGTAGAAGATGATAGGAAGCGCACCAAGCAGAATACCACAGACCATGCGTATGCCATCATTATTGGGCAGCTTATTATGCACCGCAAATACATAGGCCAGGTAATAAAAGAACTGGATGGAAGTATCGATAATCCAGGCGAGCAGGCGCTTCCCAAAGTGTGCTACATTAAGCTCAATATCAATATTAAAAGGGGTTGCAATGGTAACAACGGACATGTAGGAGGACTTTGCTGCAAAGCCAAAAATACTATCTTTACCCATTACCGATTAACCCCTATGCGCGAAGGGCAATTCATCAAGAGAAATAAGGACCGCTGGTCAGAGTACGAGCACCCGATAGACGACCCGGATGAGCTGGCCAAGGGCTTTACAAACCTCGTGGACGACCTCTCGTATGCCAAAACCTTCTACCCTGCGGGCAATACCGTAAAATACCTCAACAGCCTCGGCGGCAATATCTACCTGTCCATTTACAGCAATCGACGCGAGAAAAATAACCGCCTCGTAACCTTCTGGACCCAAGAGCTCCCGCTCATCATCCGCCGTAATCATAAAACCCTGCTTTTCGCATTCCTGTTTTTTGCCATTTTCGTAGCGCTCGGCGTATTCTCCTCTATGTACGATCAAACCTTCGTTCGTGCGATACTGGGCGATGGTTATGTAGATATGACGGAGCGCAACATTGCCTCCGGAGATCCGTTTGGCGTGTACAAGCAGCAGGAGTCATTTACAATGTTCGTACAGATTGCCTTCAATAATATCCGGGTTTCCTTCGATTGTTTTATGCTCGGCATTCTCTGTTCGGTAGGCACCATTTATTTTATGCTCACTAACGGGCTGATGCTCGGTGTTTTCGAGCACTTGTTCTTTAAGCACGGGCTCGGCCTTCAATCCATCCTCGTGGTTTTTATTCATGGAACTTTGGAAATTTCTGCGCTCGTAATTGCAGGTTGCGCAGGCATGGTGCTGGGCAATTCCATCCTATTCCCCAAAACATTTACCAGGGCTCAATCAATACGGCAAGGCGCAAAAGATGGTGTAAAGATCATGGTTGCGCTTATCCCTGTATTCCTCGTTGCGGCTTTTTTCGAAGGCTACGTAACCCGCCATACGGCCATGCCGGTGCTGCTCAGTAGCGCTATTCTCCTGCTGTCGCTTGCCTTTATTTTATTTTACTTCGTTTATTATCCCATCCGGATAAGCAGGCGTATCCTTAACCCAGATGATGCGCCGGCCCGTTAAGCAGCTATTTTTATTGGGGATGCTGCTTTGCTGTTGCATAGCAGCTACGGCACAGGAAAGCGATACCACCTATGTGGACAGCACCGCACAAACGGAAACAGCCGGCCCCTATACAGAAGATAATCCCGGCGACCAGGCTACACGTACCGTAAGCTATAATAAGGCCGCTGCCACTCCTGCGGAATGGCGACAGGTAACATCCGAGAAAGAATTCGGCTATAAAAATGAGCGGGAGTTCACTGCCGCCGCAAAACAGCCTGTAAAACAGGAAATGCCTTTGCTGCTTCGGTTTCTCCTGGCGGTTTTTCAGTTCTTTACCTCCCTGGCCGGGCATATAATACTGTGGAGTCTGCTTGGCCTGCTGCTGTTTTATATTGTGTACCGCCTGGCCTCCGGCGATGGCAGAATCTTTGCCCGCCGCAATAAAAAAATGGTTGACACTATTTCTACAGATGGTACAATCTCGGAAGAAGACCTACTGCGCAACAATTGGGAAGAACGCCTGCGAGCTGCAATTGCTGCCGGTGAAACAAGACTGGCCATACGATACAGCTACATGCTCCTCCTGCAGCTGCTACAGGCGCGGAACCAGATACAGTACCGGCAGGATAAAACAAATACGGATTATTACCGCGAGCTCTCAGAAAGTCCGGTGCGGCAGCAGTTCCGCCAGCTTTCACGCGAATACGAGTATGCCTGGTACGGCAATTTTTTGCCTTCGGCAGATGCCTTTGCAGCGTATCTCCAGATCTTTAACGGGGTAAAAAAAGAGATCGGCGCATCGTGAAAAAGATCCTGTTTATAAGCCTGCTCCTGCTACCGCTCATTGAAGGTTGCCGCAATGCCGCACCTAAAACATCCTGGGCCGTAACGCTGGATCATGAAAAGAAAGCGCCTTACGGGTTATGGCTTGCCTGGCAGACATTGCCAAAGTATTTTCCGCAGGCAAGCAGGGAGCTAATTTCCAGGCGTTTCCGCTACACAAGCATCGACAACAGCATGCAACGGCACAAGGATGACAGCACGGCGCTGTTAGTAATGGCCGGGCTAAACTATTATGTTTCTGAAGAAGAATGGACAAGGATAAAGCTTTTTGCACGCTCGGGCAATGAAGTGTTCATCATCTGCAGCAAGCTGGATAATAAAATAGAAACGGAGCTCCATTGCAGCAAAGAAGCAGGCGGAGAGGAAATTCCGCTCAGCCAGTTCAATAACGGCGCACTCAATAAAAATGTTCTTGTGCTGCTGCCGGATACAACCGTACGATACGGCTTTAACGGTAGATCGCTTAGCAGCACTTTTACGCTCGCGGTAAAGGGCGCAACTGATACAGCCGCCATTGCCCCGGCAGATGCTACGCTAAAGGATCTGACTACCACCAGCGACCCTGCGGCCGAAGAAGAAGGGAACAAGATCGGCGAGCCGGAAGTGCTGGGCATCTATACAAAAGGCGCACCGGATTTTATCCGCTATACTATTGGCAGCGGCCATATTACACTTCATGCTGCACCACTGGCATTCTCCAATTATTTCCTGTTGCAGGATAGCAACCGCACTTACCTCAACGGCATTTGGCATTCCTTCCCGGATAACATCAGTCATATTTACTGGAATGAATACTATAAGCGGAGTACCGAAGGCTCGAGCATGAATGTGCTTTGGCGCTACCCGGCAACCCGCTGGGCGCTTATCATTGCAATTGTTACCCTGCTTGTCTATGTGCTGCTCGGCCTCAAGCGCAGACAGCGGATCATCCCGGTTGTACAGCCTTTGGAGAATGCTTCCGTCTCTTTTGTGGAAGCCATTGGCAGGCTCTATTTCAATAAGGGCAACCATGCGAATCTTGCAGAGAAAATGATCCAGCATTTTCTGGAATGGGTGCGCACTTATTATTTCTTAGACACTACGCAGCTGGGCGATACGTTCATCCTGCAGCTGGTCTCAAAATCGGGCCGGAGCGGCGAGGAGGTAAAATCCCTTGTTACTAAGATCCATGATGTTCGCCTGGGCACAGCCGTTACTCCTGAGTATCTGCATGAGCTTCACCGTAGCATCCAATCATTTTACAATCATCAACGCAGTTAATTAATTATGGAATCTCAGCAAACTTTACCTACAGAAATACCAGCCAATAATACAAGCAGCGCCAGCCCGCTCTTGCAGCTTACGGATGCTTTACAGGATCAGATAGGCAGGATCATCATCGGGCAGCATGGCATGGTAGAGCTGCTGCTGGCCGGTCTCTTAGCCGATGGTCATATCCTGTTGGAGGGAGTGCCCGGCGTGGCCAAAACGCTTACCGCAAAGTTGCTGGCAAAGCTCATAGCCGTAGATTTTTCACGCATACAGTTTACCCCGGATCTGATGCCGAGCGATGTGATCGGTACAAATATCTTCAATCCGCAATCGGCTTCTTTCCAGTTTCGCGCAGGGCCCTTGTTCAGCAATATTGTGCTGATCGATGAGATCAACCGGGCACCGGCGAAAACCCAGGCTGCGCTGTTCGAGGTAATGGAAGAGCGGCAAATAACTGTGGACGGCATTACGCACCCGATGAAACCACCATTCATTGTGATAGCCACCCAAAACCCGATTGAGCATGAAGGCACGTACCGGCTGCCGGAGGCGCAGCTCGACCGATTTCTTATGAAAGTAGTGGTGGGCTATCCATCGCTGGAGGAAGAGGTAAAAATATTGGAGCGGCATAACGGGCAGCCATTATCTGTATTACTGAATGAGATACGGCCGGTGATCACTGCTGAGACACTGGCTGCGGCGCGCGCGCAGGTAAGGCAGATACATGTAGAGCCGAAGCTGCTGCAATTCATTGCCCGCATTGTATGGGAAACGCGTAATGACCGCTCACTTTATCTTGGTGCATCGCCACGGGCTTCAATCGCACTGTTGCAGGTAGCTAAGGCGATTGGCGTACTGCGTGGCCGCTCGTTCGTAATCCCGGAAGATATTATTGAAGGCTTAGCGCCCGTACTGCGCCACCGTATTTCTCTTACGCCGGAAAAAGAAATGGAAGGCCTCAGTACGGATGAAGTACTCAAAGAGCTGATTGCCCGGATAGAAATACCTCGTTAAATAAAGGAATTGAAAATCGGGAATCTGGAATTAAGTACTATAAGCGGTAAAATGCTCCGATATCCTTGGAGCAAAAAAAAATCCTTTTATCTTTAAGCGCTGAAATTCTCCAACTGCATGCAATTACGCACTACACTTTTGCTGGCTGTCGCCGGTGCTACCCTGTTCTTTTCTTCTTGCGTTCGGGATTATACCTGCCAGTGCCAGATTGTGTACACCGGCACGCCGGGCCTGCCGGATACGGTGATTAAAAAATACCAAGTTACGGACACAAAGAAAAAAGCCAAAAGCATCTGCGAGCAGAATTCCACCACTTCAGACAATAACGGCATCCATACAAAGGAAGATTGCAAGCTTTTTTAATAGCTTAGCCCGTGCGGAAGGATTTTAATTATTACTTAAAGCAAACTATAGGAATACTGATACTGCTGACCCTCTCAGCAGTATTTTTGTTTTCCGCCGGCACCAAGCTTATGGCCATGGAGCCATTTGAATGGACATTCCTTGAAATTTTGCCCGTCAGTTTCACAGGCGCGGCGATCATTGCACGCCTCTTCATTGGGCTGGAAATCGGGATTGCACTTTTCCTACTGGCCCATCTTTACCTGAAGTCATATACCTATAAAGCAGCATTTGCACTTCTTGTACTCTTAACCGGCTACCTGCTCTTATTAATAGCAAAACAAGGCAATAGCGGCAACTGCGGTTGCTTCGGCGACACTTACCAGATGACACCGCTGGCCGCGATCATCAAAAATGTTTTTATGATGGCCGGGCTTGCAATTACCTGGGCTATCTATCCTGGAAAGCCCTATCGGGCGCAGCGCTGGATAACGATCGGGGCCACTATTGCAGCTTTAGGCTTGCCTTATGCGCTGGCGCCAGTGTACCTGTTCGGTACCGGTGAGGCTGCGCGACAGCCTATTTCGCTGAATGCTATCAACGATTACGGAGTGCCCAAACCTACCGTAGATCTTAAAAATGGAAAGCACATTGTAGCATTCCTGAGCCTTACCTGCCCGCATTGCCGCAAAGCGGCCTATCTGATACAGCTCCTGCATCGGAAATACCCGGACTATCCTTTCTATATTGTACTCAATGGCCGCAAAGAGCGCGATGCAGCATTTTTCGGCGAAACAAAATCGATAAAGGTGCCGCATTCCATTATCCGGGAAATACCGCCATTCGAAGCAATGGCAGGTGAATTTGTACCGGCAATATATTGGATCAATAACAGCGTTATCGAGCGCAAGACCTATTATATTGAGCTCGACCCTGCGGCAATAAAAAGCTGGCTTGACGGCAGGAAAAATTAAGCTCAGACATTTCGCGAAGCGGCCAATCCTTTTAAAGAGTGGCAATACTTTATTTTTGCAGGCTATTTTGTAAATGATGGATTCCGATAAAGAGATCAACGAAGAAGAAATAGAAGACGAGGAACCCGGTGATGACGGAGCCGATGGCGCGCCTGTACGCATTGAGCGAATGCGCATTACCATCGATAAGCGCCAGGAGCCTTTGCGCATCGATAAGTTTATTATGATCCGCCTCGAAGGCGCTACGCGAAATAAAATACAGCAGGCGCTGGATGATGGGTTTGTAACCGTAAACGACAGCACCGTAAAGGCAAATTATAAAGTGCGCCCCGGCGATGAGTTGGTTATCTACGAGACAAGGGCTGTAGAGAATCTGGACATAGTACCGGAGGAAATGCCGCTGAAGATTGTCTATGAAGATGACGACCTGATGATCGTCAATAAGCCGGACGGTATGGTGGTACACCCCGGCAGCGGCAACTATTCCGGCACCCTGGTGAATGGGCTTGCTTTTTATTTAAAGGATATTGATACAGAAGGCCTGCCGCGTATAGGCCTCGTGCACCGCATAGATAAGGATACGAGCGGACTGTTGGTAATAGGTAAAAGTGAGCTGGCCGTTGCCCATCTTTCCGCACAGTTTAAAAAACATACCGTTCATCGCCGCTACATAGCGCTCGTTTGGGGCGATCTACCGGAAGAGGAAGCAACAATCATCGCTCATGTAGGCCGCCATCAGCGCTACCGTAAATTGATGACGGCTTACCCGGAAGGAGAGCATGGAAAAGAGGCTATTACGCACTATAAGGTTTTAGAGCGTTTCGGTTATGTAACGCTTGTGCAGCTTCAGCTCGAAACCGGCCGTACGCACCAGATACGCGTACACATGCAGTACATCGGGCATCCGCTGTTTAATGATGCCACATACGGTGGCGACCGTATTGTAAAAGGAACCGTATTCAGCAAATACCGGCAATTTGTGGATAATGCATTTGAGCTGATGCCCCGCCATGCACTTCATGCGAAAGAGCTTGGGATCATACATCCTGCAACGGGCGAGCGTATGCTTTTTAACAGTGAATTGCCAGCAGATATGGCCGCCGTAATTGAGAAATGGCGCGGCTACACCGCTGGCCTGAAAGTGCATTGAACAGGCCGTGTATCAGTTTAGGCTCCACTTCGAATTCAGACATTAGCTTTACAAAGCATCTGTTAAACGTATCTGTAGCATTATTGCATTTGGAGGCAAACGCCTATATTTGCTTTTATCAAGCTTTAAATAAAGACCATGACTGTAATAAAAATATTGCCGCAATTATTGATCTCTATGCCGGGTGGCGGAGAATGGCTCTGGATAATTCTCGGCGTTATTATTCTCTTTGGCGGGAAAAAAATTCCTGAGCTTGCAAAAGGTATTGGTAAAGGCATTCGTGATTTTAATGATGCCAAAGAAGGCGTAAAAGCCGAAATTGAAGGGGAAATGACCCGCAAAACTACAACAACTACCACTACAACAACTCCCACCAACAATACGCCAAATACCACTCCTACTGTTTAATAGCCCTTATTAGTATCAGGAGGCTTAGGCTTTTCTGTTTTATTAAACAACGCTTCCCATGAGTTATTTGGGTTGCATGCTTTCACCGCTTCAAAAAAACGATAAAACATGCAATATAAGGTCATTTTATTGCCTTTAAGTCTGCTTGCGCTTAGCTTTGGCACCTTTGCGCAGGGAGTTAAATACATAGTACTAAAGGGTCCTGCCCACGTTATAAAGACGGATACAATTGTCAAAAACTTGGGTCCGGAAGGGAAAAAATTGCTGGCGCTAAATCTTGCCCCTGCCGTTGCTCCTTTTAAAGGCGTTCCGCTTGCCGGCCATAAAGCCTATTACGGCAAGATGACCGATTACGTGAACGGTTTTGTGCGCCAGTATTTTGGTGCGCATGATAAAACCCTGAACGTAGTAAAAGGGCGCAGCAATACAAAGTTTTCAATGATCGATAATGTGCTCACGAAGCATAATATTCCCAAAGAGCTCAAGTATCTTGCAGTGATCGAATCTGCACTTAATAATAAAGCACTTTCACCGGTTGGGGCGGTAGGGCCGTGGCAGCTTATGGAAACAACAGCGCAAATGCTGGGCCTTAAAGTAAGCGGAAAACGTGATGATCGTACTGACTGGTTTAAATCTACCAATGCCGCTGCAAAGTACCTTA
Source organism: Chitinophagaceae bacterium (assembly GCA_965246905.1). Classification (GTDB taxonomy): domain Bacteria; phylum Bacteroidota; class Bacteroidia; order Chitinophagales; family Chitinophagaceae; genus UBA1952. The sequence goes on along the minus strand of CBDFFZ010000018.1, from coordinate 27,109 downwards.
ATACACTGTATGGTCAGTTTAACGATTGGCTGCTTGTAGTAGCCGCGTATAATAGTGGCCCGGTGCCTGTACAGCGCGCGATCACCCGTACGGGTAGCCATAGTTTCTGGGATATCAAAAAGTTCCTTCCCCGGGAAACACAGGGCCATGTGCTTGCCTTTATTGCTACTGCTTCTATCTTTGAAAGCATGAAGAAATTCATAGGTACAGGCGCTATACCGGCGGATTTTAAATTCAGTAATGAGGATGTAGTGGCAACAGCGGCGGCCATTCCTGCCAAGCCAAGATTTACGGATGATGAGCTTAGAACAATGGCTATCGTGCGCCTGAATGAGCCGGTAAATCTTGATCTCCTCGGTGATGAGCTTAGCATCGATAAAAAGCTACTCCGCACCTGGAATTCCGACATTGATCTTTATATTTACGGCGTTGCTACGGAAGATTTTTATTCCCTTCGTATTCCTAAGGACAAACTTGAAGGCTTTATCGAAAAGAAATCACTTATCATGCGTCGCTCCGCTGCGCTGTTTGCACAGGAAAGCAATATTTTATAGTAGAAATAGAAGAATTAATTTGGCTGTTAACGTAAAACACGTACATTTGCAGCCCTAACGTAAATAAAATAATGGCTAATCATAAAGCTACCAAGAAGGATATCCGCCAAAGTGAAAAGCGCCGCGACAGCAACCGCTATTATGGCAAAACCACACGTAATGCTATGCGCAGGCTGTTGGCTTTGACTGAGAAGGATATTGCTGCTGCCGAGCTTCCAAAAGTTATTTCTATGATCGATAAGCTTGCCAAGCGCAATGTGATTCATAAAAATAAGGCGGGCAACCTGAAATCTGGCATTGCAAAGCGTATGAATGCGCTCACCGCTGCTTAATTGTACTTTTCCTATATAAATTTATAGCCCGGCTTCGTGCCGGGTTTTTTAATTTTAATATTTCAGCCGCTGATGAATAATGCGCATCCACCAAAGGCAGCACTGCTTGAAATCTATGATTCGCACGATGTGAACCTGTATTCACAGCTTATGTTTTTGAAAGCCGGTGGCTATGATACGACCCTTATCTGCTCCGAAAATATAGCGAAAGAAGTAGCAGATTATAATGCGGGGCAGGAAAATGTATTCGTTGCATGTACCGGTAAAAAAGGGTTCGCGCTTCTTGCCGAGCTTTGGAAGATCCGCAATGAGATTGTGCGAAGAGGAATAACAAAAGTCATTTTCAATACTGCGCATAGTACGCCGGTGCGCAATCTATGCCTGCTACCCTTCCCGAAGCGCATACGCTTTTATGGTACGCTACATGGGGTAAATAAGCTGCAAAATAGCTTTGGGCAAGCTATCATAAGCAGGCGGCTGGGCAAATATTTCCTATTGAGTGATTATATGCTTCAAAAGGCGCTGAAAACACCTCATGGACGGCTAAAATTCAGCGTTTACTACCCAATTTTCCATCCGGCCTTTCCGCCGGCTGCTGTGGCGCTAAAACCAGCGGATGCCATCTGGATCGGCATCCCCGGAACGGTTGAATATAAGCGCCGCGATTATGCCAGCCTTGTGCCCCGGTTTGCTGCCGTGAAAGTGAAGCCAAACGTAAAATTTATTATTCTCGGCAATGGCAATCACGCCTACGGAAACGGGAAAGAGCTCAGGCAATTAGTAAACGATTACGGGGTTAATGATTACTTCCTTTTTTATGATGGGTTTGTTCCAAATGATGTGTTTCATGCTTATTTGCAGCAGTGTAATATATTGATGCCGCTTATTCATCCGGTAAATGCCGACATGGAAAAATACCTTGAAAACCAGATCAGCGGTACGTTTAATATTGCATTTGCCTATAGAAAGCCTTTGCTGATGCACGAATTTTATGAGCGTTATGAAGATTTTCGGGAAAATGGCATTTTCTATAATCTGGATAACCTGGAGGAAGTGCTTGCAACGATTGCATCCTCGCTAAAAAAAGAAGAAGGGCAGCGCTATCATAATCCGAAATGGCAATTTGCTTACCAGGCAGCTCATTACAACGGCTTTTTGAAAGATTGAGCAAAGCTAATTCTGACGTCTGCCGTGAATAATGTACCTGGCCACACTATCTTAGCATGCTCATTACTTCTTCTGAATGAACAGAATCTACCAAAAGCTGCAGACGAAAAACATAACCTTCCGGCACGTTTGCGAGGTAGGAGTATACGTCCCGGAAACTTCTAATATTCTTGAGTTTATAAAGGATGGGGTAAGGGCCACACTGGTAGAAGCAGACCCTGAAACAGTACTAAAAATCGAATCAGCTTTTGCAGGCAAGAATGTGCATATTTATCCGGTAGCAGTTTGGGATACAGCCGGCACGTTGCAGTTTTCCAAAGCGGAATCTTCGACTTTTGCTACCGGCTTGCCAAGCAGCCCAGCCTTAGAGAACGATAAATACGATATTAATACGGGTGCAACTTTTGAAGTGCCCTGCCTTCCTTTTTCAGCCATTGACGATGGTACGATTGACCTGTTGAGCATTGATATTGAGGGAGCCGAATGGTACGTACTTAAGCACCTTATTAGCCGGCCAAAAGTGCTCTCTATAGAAACGCACGGCAAGTATTACACCAACCCATTTCTACCGCAGATCACAGAATGGCTGCTTGCGCATCAATATGAGCTTTGGTATAAAGACGGCAGCGACAGTGTATATATCCTGGAAGGATTGTTTACCGTTTCCGGAACCGATAAGCTGGAAGTAAAGAAAGCCGAGCTACTCATTGGCTGGAAAAAATTTAAGCGGGTTTTTAAAAAGAAATAGACCCGCCATGCCGGTGCAGCGCAGCAAGCAGCAGAATTATTACAAAAAGCGGTAGCACTCTAAAAAGTATATGTTTATAAACGGAGCATTTCGTTTTTCGAAACGCTATAATAGCAACGATTGACAGCAGAGAAAGTATCAGGCTGCAATTCTCCAGCATATCTGCAACAGTGGTTATACCGAGCAAATAATATACCATACAGCATAAGCAATAAGCCAGGCCTATACCAGAAAGAACTACAACAACTATTTTAAATGCTTTATGCTCACCGAACCGAAAATCCGGGAAGAACAAAGGCAGTGCGGTGATAAGGTAAAAAAGCCCGAGGGCAGGAAGTGCCAACAGCACCAGCATAGCTCCCGTTTTTGGGCTCGCCTGATGGAGAATGATGCTGAGCAACCCAAGCATTACCAGAAACCGCTCAGCTTTTTTCATGCTGCAAAGAAAATGCCTGCAAGGCTTGTTACAAACCCGGCAGGCATTCTTTAAGATTAAGTTAGGGGAATTCAAGCCTTCACGATCCAGCCGTGGGTGTCCTCCTTACGGCCGTAACGAATATCTGCAAGCTCCTGCTTCAGCCAGTTCGAAATTTCCCACTGCTCTACAGGCGGCATCATCATATGCTCATCATGGATGGTAAGCTCTGAAATAACGGCAATAGAAGCCGCTGTACCAGCGCCGAACGCTTCCTTTAGCTGCCCGGACTTATGCGCTTCCTTTAATTCGTCGATTGATATCCGGCGCTCTTCGATTTTAATTCCTTTTTCCTGAAGGAGCGTAATAATGCTATCGCGGGTTACGCCTGCCAGGATCGTTCCTTCATCAAGATCCGGCGTAAGCACTGTATCTCCTATTACGAAGAAAACATTCATCGTGCCAATCTCCTGCACATATTTATGCTCAAATCCATCCGTCCACAGCACCTGGTCGTAGCCCATGTCTTTTATCTGCTGGGTTGGATACATGCACAGACCGTAATTGCCTGCAGATTTTATATAGCCTGTGCCGCCAGGAAATGCACGCACATATTTATCCTGTACGTAAATGCTTACCGGCTTGTTATAATAAGGCCCGGCGGGCGAAGTAATGATCATGAAAGTGAATTTTTCAGCAGTTTTAACGCCAATAAATTCATCCGTCGCGATCATGAAAGGGCGGATGTATAGCGAGGTACCATCCTCCTCAGGAATCCATGCCTTATCCAGATCTATAAGCTGCTTCAGCCCTTCCATAAAAATCTCTTCAGGCACTTCCGGCATAGCCATGCGCGAAGCGGAAAGATTAAAACGTTTCCAGTTGTCGTGCGGGCGGAAAATGATCGGCTCGCCCTGCGGGTTTTTGTAAGCCTTGATGCCTTCAAAGATCGCCTGACCGTAATGCATGAATGCCGTAGCAGGACTTAGCGTTAGCGGGCCATACGGTACAATTTCTGCGTTCTGCCATTTACCATCCGCATAGTGCGCAATGAGCATATGGTCTGAATAGGTTTTCCCAAAATGAATGTTAGCTGGGTCCAGCTGACCGATCCGGCTTTGGGTTACCGATGTTACATTGATACCTAAGGTTGAAACACTCATAAAAAGCAAGTCCGTTTGGTTCTGAAACGATTAATTTTGTGCAAAGAAACAACATTTTTGTCGGCTGCCGCCGGATGGATATTATACTGTGAGTACATATTTACTCACTGATAAAATGGCGAATCGCTCTCATGCAGTTAATATCTTCTAAAATAGTACCAGCAAGCCAGGATTTATTTTGGGCTGAGCTGCCAGAAGCGTGGAGGGCCAATTCGCCGCGCCCCTGCCTTGTACTTACCTTTCCCATTACAGATGGATCGGCACAAAAGCAAACGCTGTTGAAGATGCTTGGCGCCTGCATGCTTTCTCCGGATCAATACCATATTCTCGAAATGCAGCCTGGCCAGCAGCTTGCCTGGCATAAGCTGAATGATCATTACAATCCGGAATACGTTCTGTTGCTGGGCATTTCCACGGCTGTATTAAGTATTCAGGCGCTCTTCAGGTTACACGAGCCCAATCATTATAATGAATGCATATTTATACCATCCTTAAGCCTCGATGATCTTGAAAAATCTCCCGAAGCGAAAAAAGATTTTTGGATTAAAGGCCTCAAGCCTGTTTTCATACCCTGACCACTAAAATTTTCCCGGTATTTCCATTCCGCAAAGCAAGACCGGCAATCCGGCAGAAATCATCAGCAAATATTGGGGATTTGATACCTTCCGGCGCGGCCAGGAGGAAATAATCTCCTCTGTTCTTGCCCGCAAAGACACGCTCGCGCTTCTGCCCACCGGAGGTGGCAAATCGCTGTGCTACCAGGTGCCTGCGATGGCACTGGATGGCCTTTGCATTGTGATATCCCCACTTATTGCACTAATGCAGGATCAGGTGGCACGGCTCGTAAATTCCGGGATTCCTGCGGCGGCTATTTATGCCGGCATGAAATGGAGCAAAGTTGCGCAGGTGCTCGATGCAGCGATGAAAGGCGAGATAAAGCTGCTGTATGTATCGCCGGAACGGCTGCAGACGCACCAACTACAGGAATATATTCCTGGGCTGCCGCTGAATATGATCGCGGTTGATGAAGCGCACTGTGTATCGCAATGGGGCCATGATTTCCGGCCTGAGTATCTGAAGATAGGCAGCCTGCGGCGTATTTATCCTAAAGTGCCGGTGATCGCGCTCACTGCCTCTGCTACGCCCGCTGTTGCAGCAGATATTACAGCCCGGCTATTAATGCAGGACCCTGCAGTTTTTCATCAAAGCTTCGACCGGCCCAACATTCAATACAATGTTCTTTATACGGAAGATAAAAACCGCAGTATTAAAGAAGCCCTGAATACTACCCCGGGCAGCACCATTATTTACTGCCGTAGCCGCAGGCAAACGGAGATGCTGGCAAAATACCTGGCTCAGGCCGGGCATAGCGTACTACCCTACCATGCAGGCATTGCCCGCGAAAAGCGGGATGAAGCACAGGCCGCCTGGATGAAGGATGAAGTGAGGATCATGACGGCAACAACTGCCTTTGGCATGGGCATCGATAAGCCGGATGTACGCCTCGTGCTGCATTATGACGCACCTGAGCACCTTGAGGCATATTACCAGGAAGCTGGCCGCGCAGGGAGGGATGGCAGGCAAGGAAAAGCTATAACACTCTATAACGGCAGCGACCTGAAAAAGCTCCGGGAAAGCACAGCGCTGCAATTTCCTCCAACAGATTTTCTGCGGCATGTTTATCAGGCTGTTGCGGAATTTTTGCAAATACCAATAGGCAATGAGCCAGACCAGTATTTCCCGTTTGAGCTTACAGATTTCTGCCGAAAGTTTGATCTGCCTGTTCTTCCTGCTACTTATGCGCTTAAACTGCTTGCGCGGGAAGATCTCTGGACGTTGTCTGATGCAGTATTTATCCCGGCAGTGGTACAGTTTACCTGCACCCGCGATACGCTCGATAACCTGCAAATGCGCTACCCGGCACTAAGCATGGTGGCAACGGGATTGCTGCGGCTTTATAACGGCATATTTCAGTACCCAGCTACGATACGGCCCTTTACGATTGCGCGGAAAATCCGCTGGCAAAAAAGTGATGTCGAAGCAGCGCTTTTGCAGCTTGCCGTGATGGGCATAATAGACTACAAGCCCGCCACAGATGGACCCCAACTTTATTTTCATCATTATCGGGTGGACAGCCGACACCTGCAAATAGACACCACGAGGATTGCAGGTTTGAGAGCGCAACATGACACCCGGACCGGCATCATGATCCGCTTTCTGGAAGAGCAGTCAGTTTGCCGTACAAAAATGTTGCTTGCCTATTTTGGTGAAGCCGCCGGTACGGGATGCGGGCATTGCGATAACTGCGTGAATAAATCCTTGCGCGGCACATGGCATGAAGAAGCTTCTACAGCTAAAGTATATGAGCTATTGTACAAGGAAAGTTTTACGGCAGAGCAATTATCTTCGCACTTTCCGCAAGGCATACGTGGGTATTTATTGTTGCTGCTGCGTAGGATGATCGACGATGGGCATTTAATCCTCGCAGCTGACGCAACATTACAGGTAGCCAAGAAAAAGAAACCATGAATACTGTTCGCTTTGCCATTGCCGGGTTTGGCCATATAGGCCGGCGCCATGCTACTCATATCCTGCAACAGCAAGGCGCAGCACTGGTGGCCGTTTGTGATATTGATACCCACGTTCCCGGCCCTGAAGGCATACCAGTCTATCGCACTATTGATGCGATGCTGGCTGAAGCCGAAGCCGATGTGCTTTGCGTCTGCACACCCAATTATCTGCATGAAGCACACGCTATCCTTGGCTTGCAAGCCGGCCTTCATACCGTAGTGGAAAAGCCGATGGCCCTCAGCACGACCGAATGCGACCATATGATAGCTGCGGCATGTACATCGCAGAAAATAATTTTCGCTGTAAAGCAGAACAGGTATAATCCACCGGTGCAGGCGCTAAAGGATTTGGTAAGCCGCAATGCCCTGGGCCAGATTTATATGGTGCAGGTAAACTGCTTCTGGAACCGCGGCGATGCTTATTACGCGCAAAGTCCCTGGCGGGGAAAAAAAGCTTTGGATGGCGGCTGCCTGTTTACTCAGTTCTCTCATTTTGTGGATATTCTTTATTACCTGAATGGCCCGGTAGCCCAGGTAAAAGGATGGATCGAAAACTATGCGCACAGGCATAATACTGAATTTGAAGATACAGGCAGCTTTACGATGAAGGCACATAACGGGGCAATTGTAAACTTCAATTTTACTACATGCGCTTATGAGCGTAATATGGAAGGAGCTATTACCCTTTTCGGGGAAAAAGGAACGGTGAAGATCGGAGGCCAGTACTTGAATACCATCGAATACCAAAACATAGCGGAAGGGGCGCTACCGGAGATCAACATCACGGCCAAAGCCAATGATTACGGGCTATATCAGGGCTCTATGAGCAACCATGATAAGCTAATCAGCAATGTTGTGAATGTGCTGCAGCATAATCATCCGGTCATGACGAGCGCTGAGGAAGGGCGCGAAGTGGTGCGCATGATTGAGCAGATGTATGCAGGGGCAGTGCAAAGGTAATCTGGCTGGCAAAAATGCCGCACAGGTACGTTACAGAGTAACAAGTTTGGTTTCTATACTTAAAAAATTAATGAAGGCAATATGGATCAATGTATATCCATTTGTTTTGCTTCTGTTATTCTGAAAAACAACTTGGGTTAAAAACTATATTTGTGAAAGTTTATAGGCTTTTGTCTGTAAACATTAGCTATTAGCACTACCATTCTGCAAATATTTTATCACACACCATGATGACAAAAAATTTACTAACAATTATCTTTTTATTTGGCATTTTCAATGATACCAGCATACATGCCCAATCCGGAAGTGGCAACCAGTTATCTGCGGCAATAAAAAAGGCGCAGGATAATCATACATTCTTTAAGCCTTTCAACCTGTTCAATTTTAGTAACGGCGACCGGCACACCGCTGTATTGAGCAAAGAAACCATCCTCACCCCCGCTGCCCTGCAGGCGCAATTGCTTTATGCAGAAAAGCCTGAGGCTATAACCTTATCTATTCCTGACGAAAACGGGCATGTTTATAAGCTCAATATGCTACAGAGCCACCCCTTTTCAAATGATTTTGTTGCAGGTTTCATTGAAAACGGAAAGCGCCATGAGCAAGCCAATGCTGATCTCGGTGTGCATTACCAAGGTGCCATGGAAGGTGTGGAAAAATCATTTTCTTCTGTAAGCATTTTTGCAGACGGAACAATTACTGTTCTTTTTGGCGATGAAACCGGAAATTATATCGTTGGTAAGCTTACAGACCGATCCGGTAATTATGTTTTCTATAATGATCGGAATCTTAAAATCACCTCCCACATGCCTTGCGGCGTGAAGGAAAACAATACGCTTCCTGATCCTGTTAGCGGCGCTGCCAACCGCGGTACGGCAGTAACCGTTTGTAAAAAAGTGCAGCTTTATTGGGAGATCGATTTTCAACTTTATACGAATGCCGGTAATATAGCCACTACCAATAGTTATGTAGCATCTCTTTTTAACAATGTACAGACCCTTTATAATAATGATGGTATTGCCGTAGAGCTCAAAAGTTTTTATGTAAATGTTACTGCTGATCCTTACGACGGCACCAGCTCTACAACCGGGCTAAATACCTTTCAGGCCAAATGGAATGCTACCGGCAATAACCATGGCGCTAATCTTGCGCATTTAATTACAATGGACGGGCACAATAATGGCGGGCTGGCATACGTAGGAGTCAGCTGCTCCCCGGCGAATGGATATGCCTACAGCGAAGTTTACAGAAGCGTATCTGCAGTACCCACCTACAGCTGGGATGTAATGGTGGTGACCCATGAGACCGGGCACAATCTCGGCTCAAACCATACGCATTGGTGTGGTTGGAATGCCGGCACCTGCGGCGGCGCCATTGACGATTGCTTTGCACCAGAAAGCATCCCCTCTGGCTGCACTACGTGCCCGGCAACCAATACTACAGGCTCCGGTACCATTATGAGCTATTGCCATTTAGTAACTAGCCGGGGTATAAATCTTGCTAACGGCTTTGGCCCGTTGCCCCGGGCAAAAATTCAGTCCTCAACTACTGCAGGAGCCTGTCTTAGTTCTATCATCAACGCTACTGCTACGCCAAGCAATATCTGCAATACGAATGATGGTGCAGTTACCATTGCATTAGCCACTAATAATTTTGGTGTAGCACCTATAAGCTATCTCTGGTCCAACAGTGCAACTACACAAAGCCTTAGCGGGCTTAGCGCGCCCGGCACCTATACCGTTACCATAAAAGACGGCAATAACTGCACCAACAGTTACAGCAGCACTATTATTACAGCCCCGAAACCCGGCAATGGTGCCGCGTATGGCGGGGTGCTGCCTATCACCTGCGCCAGCAGTGCAATGCCTAAAGTTTCGGCGGCTGTGCCAACAAATCTCAGTTCCTGCCAAACGGTTGCGTGGCTGCGTACATCTACTGCTATCACTACCCTTTCAGGTGCTCAGACCGCGTTTAACAGCGCTACAGCTACCGATATTATCTTCAGCGATAATGCTTCCCTTGTGGATGCAGCAACACCAGCTTACCTGCGCGTAGGACGACCATCTACCTGTGCTTCCGCTATCACGCTTTATTATACGCCTTTTGTAAGCCAGAAGGCTAAAGCCGCTAATTCGATCATTACGGCGGCTAACTCATTTGGCAATGTTACCGGCAATGGAGGTGCAATTATTGGCAGGCTGGCATCTGTGCCGGTCGCAGCAACATCCCCAACCGCCTGCGATCTGCTTTATGCGCCAACTACCCAAGAGCTTGTTGTAACTGTTAGCAGCTACACGGGTCGGGCAAATCAATTGAACATTCAGCTCCAGAACCCAGGTACAGGGGCGGCGCTCTACAGCGTTGGCAGCCTTGCAGGCAATGGCACCTACAATATTCCGCTCTCCGGAATTACCGGGGGCGCTTTTCAGGCAATCTATGTACTGGTTTATGACTTTAACTGCACCAGCTCTACCTGTGTTGCAAGCACCTCTACGGTTGCTGCAACCCGTACCGTTACCTATCCGCCTGTTGCTGCCCCAACCTTTGAGACGGCTTGCAACTCCGGCAACTCTGTAATGATGAGCTATGCTCCCGGTGGTAACGTACCACTGCCGGTAAGCCTGCTTTCTTTTGAGGGCAAGCAGCTGCGCGATGCCAATGTACTGACTTGGGAAGCCGTGTCCGAAACTAATATGAACCAATATGAATTAGAGCGCTCAGACAATGGTAAATCTTTTGCACAGATCAACCGCCAGGCTGCCGGCAATAAGGAGCGCGCCAGCTACAGCTATTCAGATTATGTATTGCCAGCCATTGGATTTTACCGTCTGCGTATAACAGAACTTGATGGTACCTCAAGTTATTCAAAAACCGTGAAGCTGGTACGGGATGCGCGTAGCGAAACAAGTACTGCGGTGCTTTATCCGAATCCTGCCCGGCAGCAGGTGACCATTCAACTTAATGCTGCCCAAAGTGGTGGGGTTACCATTCGTATTGCTGATATTATGGGTCAGGCCATTTATCAAAATGATTACAACACGGCAAAAGGCATCAATGAATGGAATGTACCACTTGCCAGCTATGCAAAAGGAATTTACATAGTTACTTTTTCAGAAAAGGGCGGAATTACCAGTACGCAAAAATTAATAGTACAGTAAGTTTCCTGTTGCACACCTTATTACCGGGCATCCATTAAGCATGTATGTCCGGTTTTTTTGTTTTTACCTTAAAAGCAGTACATCTCCTTTAAAAGATTGCTGCGCACCCAGCCTGCAATTCACCAGCGCCTCATAAAAGTAAGTGCCTGCTTCAAGATCTCTGTCCTGCCAACGGCCGTCCCACCCCTTTCCATTAAAACTCTCAAAGACCATCTGGCCCCAACGGTTATAGATGCGCAGTCTTGCGCTGCTATTTCCATACCCCGGAAGCTGTGGCGCGAAAACATCATTGTGCCCATCGCCATTAGGTGTAAATGCCGATGGCATAAAAACCGGCTTATCACAGCATATTTTCACCTCGACAGGTAATAGCGCGCGCTCACTTTCACAGCCCGATGCTGTTTGGGTAACATAATAATCGGTTAGGCCCAATACATCAGTAACAGGGATAATCTTGCTGCTGCTCATGCCGCCTACAGGAGCCGTGTACCATTGAAGCTGAATACCAGCTGCCGTAAGCACCGATGCAGGCTTGCCCTGACAAAAAATAACAGGCTCTGTAACCGGCACAGGCGTTACTATCACATCAAGGGCAAACGTATCGCGCCCCACGCAGCGGTTGGTATCCAGCCCTACAGAAAGTATGTATGATCCTTTAGCTACCGAAAGCACATTGATGATCTGTGCATTTAAACTGTTTGAGCTAAACCCGTTCGGGCCGCTCCATGTGTAGGAATACCCATTGTAAGCGGGCATAACCGTGGCTGCGAATTGAAAAGTATCGTGGAGGCAAGTGCGCTCATCCTGCACGGTAGTAACTATTGGAACAGGAAGAACTGCAACAACGACTGTATCGGTTTTTGGCGCACAACCAGCCAGCAGCCAGGAAGCGCTGAGCACATATTTTGTAGTGGCATCGGGCACGGCCACTGCTTTTTTTCCATTGGCGTTCTCTAACAGGAAGGCAGGCTGCCATCTATAAGTAAGCTGGGTGTCCCCTTCTGCATATAGCAACGCCTTTTCCCCTTTACAAATAGTCGTATCCGGTGTAATGATGCGGGCATGGATGGTATCCAACAGCGTAAGTGAAGCGCTATCCGCAATCGCAGCACCGCTACAGTTATTGGGCGATTTTATCAGGAGCTTTACCTGTCTTGCGCCACTTGCCGGTGTTGCCAGCCCGCGTATCAGTACTTCAGCGTCCTGCTGCCCTGCAGGGATAATGATGCTGTCGCTAATTTGCTGGTAGTCGTAGCCATTCACGGCATTTCCGGCAATAATATAGCGCACTGTTTCCGGAAGCGCTTTCTCCTGTGGGCGGTGAATCCGGAAATGGCCGGGCGCACAACCTTTTACTGCAAATGCAGCGGTGCGGTCCACGGTATTATCTGCGCTTACGGGCACCACACTGAGCGTATTCGCCTGTAGGCTCCCGGCGGCAATAAATACCCCTGAATCATAAATATAATTTCCACCATCGGCAATCACCATTTTCAGGTGGTACGTGTTGCACGGTGTTACGGGATGATAAGCCTTGAGTACTTTGGTAAAGCCTTCGTAGGTAACCGTAGCACCCGAATTATTATTAATAAAATAACCAATGAAGGGCGAGCCGGGCCCCATACTGTTACAGCCGCTTATGCTGTAATTTGGACCGGGAATACCGCTGTTGATGCTATTGATAGTAACCGGGATATTACTGCCCGGCACAAGTGCCATATTCTCGGTGCCACTAATGCCCGGCCCGGATATAAAAAAGGCAAAGGCATCATTGTAAGGCCCACACGTTGCATTGATGTACTCTTCGGAACCAAAAACATAATTGAACTTCACCGTGTCGCCCTGTGGTATCACATCAAATTCAAGCGCGCAGGCATCGTGCGTAGCCTGACCGGCGAGCGGTTCTAAGGCAGCATCGCCGGGGGCATTATTGCGGGTGCTTGCGCGGCTGAAAGCGCCACCGTTTACTCCAATGCCCGATGCATCCGTTGCAGCGAGCCCTGTTGTTAGCACGATGCCACTATCGATGCCAATATTAGATACAATTGTTTTAAAAATACCGTTTGCTAATGAAGGGCAAGTGAGCACCGGGTTAAGAATAGTAACGCCCGGGCCGGCAAGCTTTTGGGCAAGCGCAGCGGCTGTATAGTTTGCCGAGACATTTATCTGCGCATCCAACCTGCCGCCTATAAAAAAAAAAGTGCTAAAAAGTGCTATCGTAAAATTCCGTTCCCTCATGAAAAGCTGCGCCAATGTTCCCGGCTGCAAATTTACGGGCGGTTACGTTACAATAATGGCTTATAATATGACTCTTTTGTTATTCCTTACTTTTACCAAAAATCAGGATCATATAAATGCTGCAGGTTGGAAAATGGAACATGCTTAAAGTTGTAAAGCCGGTGGATTTCGGGCTATATCTTGACGGCGGCGAGGAAGGTGAGATCCTGCTGCCGAAACGTTTTGTACCGGAAGACGCTGCTGAAGGAGATGAACTCAGGGTATTTATTTATCATGATAACGAAAACCGCCTGATTGCAACCACACAGGTACCACTCGGAGCGGTAGGTGATATTATTTTAGGGGAAGTAGTTACTGTTACGCCGCAGGGAGCTTTTGTGCGCTGGGGAATTATGAAAGATCTCCTGGTACCGCTTTCGCAGCAAACTTCCAGAATGGTAAAAGGCGGTAAATACCTCGTGTACATTTATATTGATAAGCAAACCGGCCGTGCGGCAGCTACAGAACGCATTCATAAATACCTGAGCAATGATGTGCTCACCGTAAAAGAGCTGGAAGAAGCGGATATTACCATCTGGCGCAAAACGGATATTGGCTACCCGGTGATCATTAATAATAAGCATACCGGTGTGCTGCATTTTTCGGATGTATTCCGGGAGCTACAGGTTGGCGATAAGATGAAAGGCTTTATAAAGCAGCTACGCCCGGAAGGCAGGATCGATGTGGCTTTGGGCGGCCGCGGATATGCCCGTGTAGAAGGTGAAAGCGAAAAGATCATGCGACTGCTCACCGAAAGCAATGGCTACCTGCCCTTCGGCGATAAATCCGGCCCGGAAGAAATCTATGAGACCTTTGGCATGAGCAAAAAAACGTTTAAAATGACGATTGGAGCGCTTTACAAACAAGGAAAAATAGACTTGGGAAAAACAGGCATCAAGCTAAAAGAAGAATAAGCAATCTTCAGCAGGTAAAGGATGAAAATCTTCAGACCTGATCAAATCTTACCAAACTTCATCCAACGCTAATCCAGTGCGAAAGCTGTATTTTGCGCCCTAAATCTTCCCCGCACGTAGCTATGCTGCAGATAACTGTAAACGGCAAAAATGAATTTTCAATTGAGGATATGGATGGGCAGTTAATGCTCAATAACAAACCTGTCGACTGGGATATGCAGGCAGCCCATAATGGTATGCTCAGCATTCTGTACAATGGCAAAAGCTATACGGCACTTGTAGAAAAGATAGACCGCCCTGCCAAGGAGTTTATCCTACGCATAAACGGGCAGCCACATAATGTAGCCATTAAAGAATCCATCGATTTGTTGCTGGCAAGCATGGGCCTCGACCTTAAAGCCATGCAGAAAATCGAGCCGGTAAAAGCTCCAATGCCGGGCATGATCCTGAAGATACTGGTTGCACCCGGACAACAGATTCTCAAAGGTGACGGATTGCTGGTACTGGAAGCCATGAAAATGGAAAACATTCTTAAAGCTTCGCACAATGCAACTGTAAAAAGCATACGCGTAGCAGAACGTACTGCTGTAGAAAAAGGGGCCGTACTTATTGATCTCGAATAGCACATGCGCCGTACTTTTTTTCTTATTTTTACGATACTGCTTTCCTTTGTTAACCAGCTGAGGGCGCAGCGTTTCTCTTATATCTACATTCAGGGCGATAAGCTGACACCTTTTTATGTGAAGATGGATGGCGAGATGCAGCCGCGTTATGGGAAAAATTACTGCATCCTGCCAAAGCTTGAAGCCGGCACTATCAAGCTTGAGGTTTTATTTCAGCAAAATGCATATCCCGCGCAGCAATTCACTATTCTGGTGCCTGAGAGCGGCAGCCGGGCTTTCCTGCTTACAAAACGGGAAAGCTCGTTTTCACTTTACGATCTGCAGCAGCAGTTTTACCTGAGCGCGGGCAATACAGCAGAAGATGACCATCTGTCGGCGCTGCCCGTTATTAAAAACAGCGCTTCCGCGATGGTTGATACATTGGCGGCCAAAAACATTCCGGATGCTTTGCCAATACAGAATAAGCCGGCGGAGACCGTAAGCAGCGATAATACCAGCGAACAGAAAAATACAGAAGCGGTGGAATCTAGGATAAAGCCATCTAAAGTCGTAGGTGTTCCCATTGATTCCGACAACCGTGAGCCGAAGTTTCTGAATATTACATTAGCCAATAATCATGCGCAGCCTGCCATAGTCCCTGATAGTACTACGTCAGTAACGGACACAGTTTTTACACAGAAAAAACCGCTTGACGGCACCTTTCGCAACTCCGATTGTCCGCAGCCACTGCCAGATAAAGATTTTGAGCGTATCTATAAAACCATGATTAAGCAAACTGCGGATGAGGATCGCGTAGCTTACCTAAACAGCCAGCTCGACAATTGCTACCAGACGTGGCAGGCGCGCACGCTTGGCTCTATGCTTGCCGAAGATGCCGCCCGATATACGTTCCTTAAAAACATTTACCCCCACATTACTGATCAGCAGGCATTCCCTTTATTGGATGATATGCTGCGCAGCGATGTATGGAAAGCCCAGTTTCTTCAACTTACCCACCGCTAAACATTACTGATGATTAAACGCGCTACCCTCTTTTTTTTTATTGCCCTGATCTTTACATCTTGCAAGCAAAAACGTGAGGATATCATTGCCCGCAAATGGCAGGAAGTGGCTATGACCAACGCGCAAATGGATGAGGTAATGCGCTCCCAAAAAGCATTTATCGATACGGTGGGAATGCACACGACCACTGCTGAAAATATGCGCGATTATGGCGTTACGAATGTGGATAGTTTTAAGCGTCTGCTGCAGATGAATATGGATAGTTTCAGCGCGGCACAAAAACGCGCCATTGATGCAACGATATTCGACTTCCGCCCCGGCGGGATTGTGTACATGCACACCGATGGGGGGCTGGATAGTGCTGCATGGTCGTTTGAGGAAGATGGGATGCTTCTGCTGGATGAGCAAAAGCTGGCAGGCGTGGGAACCCAGTTGCATGTGGAAGTGATAACGCTTACCGACACCGTGATGAACCTTAAATTCATGGAAAATAATTCCAGCAGCAATGCGATCTTCAAGCCGGCAAAAAAATAAGTTCGCGGAGGTTATCTTTACGTGCATTTATTAGCAGAAGCGATAGAAAGCAACAGGCCAGATCCCAAATAATAATTTCCAAATTCCAATAAAATTATGCGAACTATCCCCTTCCGCCAGGCATTGCGCGAAGCGCTACAGGAAGAAATGCGCCGTGATGAAAGAGTATTCCTGATGGGCGAAGAAGTGGCCCAATACAACGGTGCTTACAAAGTGAGCCAGGGCATGCTCGATGAGTTTGGCCCCAGGCGCGTAATAGATACCCCGATTGCCGAGCTTGGGTTTACGGCAATTGGCGTAGGCGCAGCAATGAATGGCACACGCCCGGTACTCGAATTTATGACCTGGAATTTTGCCATACTCGCCTTGGATCAGATTGTGAACCACGCTGCAAAAACGCTTTCCATGAGCGGCGGGCAGTTTAGTTGCCCCATTGTATTCCGCGGCCCTAATGGCTCTGCTGGTCAGTTAGGTGCACAGCACTCGCAGGCGTTTGAAAACTGGTATGCCAATGTTCCCGGCCTTAAGGTTATCTCGGTATCCAACCCTTATGACGCCAAAGGTTTGCTGAAATCGGCCATCCGGGATGAAGATCCGGTTGTATTTATGGAAAGCGAGGTAATGTATGGCGATGAAGGCGAAGTGCCGGAAGAGGAATATCTGATACCAATAGGCAAGGCAAAAATTGCGCGCGAGGGTACTGATGTAACGCTGGTTTCCTTTAATAAGATGATGAAAGTTGCGCTCGGTGCTGCCGAAGAACTCGCAAAAGAAGGCATCAGCGCCGAGGTGATCGACCTGCGCACCATACGCCCGCTCGACTGGCAAACCATCATTGAATCCGTAAAGAAAACAAACCGCTTAGTGATTGTGGAGGAGCAGTGGCCATTCGGCTCTATCTCTTCAGAAATTACCTATCGCGTACAGAAAGAAGCTTTCGACTATTTGGATGCACCCATCCGCCGTATAACGGCTGCCGATACGAATATCCACTATGCGCCAAATCTTGTGGCCGCTGCCTTGCCCAATGTTGCGCGTACGGTAAAGCTGGTGAAGGAGGTGATGTATTTGCAAAAATAAATTTGACCGGCTGAATAATGGAAAAGCGGCTTGCTGGAATATCTTGCAAGCCGCATTTTTGGGCAGTATCTCCCTTTGAAAATGGGTCGCATTGACTTGCTTTCCGGCGTCAGCAGGATTTGGGCAAGATGAGTTTGCATACAACCTAAATCACAGCGATTTGTCATTCGGGAACGTAGCTTTCGGGCGAATGCCGGATTGCGCAGTGAAGGATCCCAAAACATGCAAGTCAGTATATTATACCGTTTATACATCTAATTGTTACAGCCAAGTCCCCCTTCCACCTTGGGGATTCGCTAAGCGACCGCGCGATAGCGCTGCCGGGATGGGTTTTTCGGTGCATAAATCAGCCGTCTAAATGGTGCTATTTCCCCCGGCCCTGGAAAATTACGATCAGCGTGTAGCACATAATTTTTATATCCAGCGCCAGCGAGCAGTTTTCAATATACAGCAGGTCGTATTTCATCCGCTGGATCATCTCCCCTACATTTTCGGCGTAGCCATACTTTACCATGCCCCAACTTGTAAGGCCGGGCTTTACTTTATGCAGGTATTTATAGTGAGGGCGCGTCTGGGAGATAAGATCAATGAAGTATCTCCGCTCCGGCCGCGGACCTACGAGGCTCATATCGCCCCGGAGAATGTTAAAGAACTGCGGCAGCTCATCGATACGCCACTTGCGCATGATCCTGCCCCACGATGTAATCCGAGGGTCTTCATCCGATGAAAGTGCCGGGCCATTCTTTTCTGCATCCACATACATGGAGCGGAACTTATAGATCCAAAACGGCTTCCCCAAAAGCCCGATACGCTCCTGCCGGTAGAACACCGGGCCGGGCGAGGAGAGCTTTACTTTCAAAAAAGCAAGCAGGTAAACGGGAACAAGGATCAGCATGCACGTAAGCGAACTTATAATGTCTATTGCGCGCTTGCACACCCGCTGCCAATCGGGCATAAGGCTTGGATCTATATGAATAAGGCCGATGTCGTAAACATTGCTTGTTTTTACCGTGCCGGAGATAATATCGTAGGTATCGGCCAACACTTTTATATAGACAGGGCGGTAGCTGAGCCGGGTAAGAATGGATTGCAGCAAGTGGTGCTCGGAGGAATCCACGGCAATAATCACTTCTTCTACCATTTGCTCATCAATGATCTGCTCCAGGTTATCGAGCGTTCCAAGCTTAGGCAGGTAATTGCTCATGCCATTTGAAGCTTCTTTATTGGAGTAGATAAACCCTTTAAAAATATTACCGAGCGGCACCGGGCTCGCACCGATCTGCTGATAGATGCCGATCGCATTATCATTGCCGCCGATGATCATGGTATTAAAGCCCGCCTTACCTGTAGCCAGCCTTCGCTTAATGGCGTTGAACAATAACATGCGCGATGTTAGCACCCAGGCAGTATGAATAAGGAGATAGCGCCCTGTCATGGATATAAACCAGGAATAATCAGAAGCATCATCTGCAAAAACAGCCAACGCAATGACCACGCAGCCAATAATGGAAGAGATAAGCGTACGGTTAATTTCATAGAGCCGCGATTTACGGTACACATCAAAATAAGTGCCGGAAAGAAGATAGAGCAGCATCCAGCCGAGTGGCAAAAGGACGAAAGCATAAACCACATCCCGCGGCAGGAGGTAATGCCAGGCACTTAGAAAGCTCACCTTGCCAAGCAAAGCAATTCTATAGTTCCAGAATATCATCCATGCAACTACGGCCACCGTGTAGTCCAGCAACGCAAGCATTCTTACGCCGCGGTACCTGATGCTGTTTCCCTGCCTTAAATAATCCGGGAGTGCTGCCGACATTCCTTATTTACGCTTGGTGCTTAAAAATGAACAATCTTAAGGTTATCTATCTGCACATGGCCCTCATTCACATCTGAGGTGCGCACTGCACGTAGTAACAGATAGTAGGCATCGCTCTGGAAAGTACTGGCAAAAGTCCGGAGATCAATATATACCTTCCCCCAGGCAGTGCGCGGGTTAAGGCCAATTAAATACGCCCGCTTCACCTCGCCGCCAACAACTGTTTGCATACCAATAGTAAGCGGTATGTTGGATTTATAATCCATTTCAAGATAAATATCGGCATTTGCAGGCAGCGGAAATCCTTCCCGCGTAATATTTACGCTGGAATCCTGGCTGGAAGAAACGATGATAGAGCCATACTTACCCTCCAGCGGATCATCTGCCGGCCCTACAACGATCGAGGTGTCGCTACCTGCATTTACAAAAGGCGCGGCAAGATAGTTTTCAAAATCCTGCCTGTACGCAAATACCACGGCAGGGTTATATCGTGCAACCGGCACAATGATACGGGTACCAGCCGCTCCTGTATCGGGTTTTAAGGTTACGGAATCTGAAAGATAAAAGGGATACTGCACCTGGTAGGCACGCATGCCATTGTAGTTAATGCCCGGCGTCATCATCAGCTTTCCCGGCTTGTCTAAGATCACGGGAAAGGTAACCGGCAGATCAAAAATGCCTACCGATTGATTATTTAGGTAAACGAAAACAGAGGTTATGCGGTGAGAGTTGGAGCCGGTAGCCTGTGTATTTCCCTGGAAGTCGAAAGAGTCGATGCGTACATATGCCGGCACTACTTCAGCCGGATTGATCACGTTACAGCTTCCCAGAAAGAAAGTAAATACTGCCGCCGGCGGAATGAGAAAAAGGCATTTCATAATGCGGTGATAAAGGCGTTTACTACAATTCATAAAACGGCTTAAGATATAAGAACATTGTGCGCCTGCTGGTGCTGCATCATCTTTTCAAGGATAGCATGTGCCACTTCCATGGCTGCAAAACCGTCTTCCACCGTTACTCCCGGTGAGCTATCATTTACAATGCTGGCGATAAAAGCGCTGAGCTCTGCATGGATAGCGTTTGATGGTGCCACTTCCGGCATTTGTATGGAGATCACTTTCTGTGAGCCATCGGCCAAATCCACCGGAAAATCCAGCATACCGGCATCTTCACCCCCATCTTTAAGACGGATGACCTCTGTTTTCTTCTCTAAAAAATCAATCCCGATATAAGCATCCCGCTGAAATAGCCTGATCTTGCGCATTTTTTTCAGCGAGATCCTGCTGGCCGTAAGATTGGCTACACATCCATTCTCAAATTCTATCCGCGCATTCACAATATCGGGCGTCTCGCTCATAACGGCTACTCCGCTCGCAGAAATATTGGCTACCGGCGATTTTACCAGGTGGAGCATCACATCTATATCATGGATCATCAGATCCAGAATTACCGAAACGTCCGTGCCGCGTGGGTTGAACTGCGCCAGCCGGTGCGCCTCGATAAACATCGGCTCTATCTTATTGTCTTTAAGCGCCAGCAGCGCGGGATTATAGCGCTCTACATGGCCTACCCCGCATTTTAGCTTGCGCTCAGCCACCATACGTACCAGCGCTCGGCCTTCTTCAAGGGTATGAGCCAGGGGCTTTTCTATAAATACATGCCTGCCCTGCGCTAAGCATTGCTTTGCAAGCGCAAAATGCGCTACAGTAGGCGTTACAATGTCCACCGCGTCCACTACATGCAGCAGGGATTCTACGGTATAATATCGCTGTACGCCGTATTGCGCAATAGCCTCTTCGGCGGCCTCATCGTTGGGGTCAAAAAAACCAACGAGCTCAACGCCGGAGACCTGCAGCCATTGCTGCATATGTATCTTGCCGAGATGACCGGCACCAAACAAGCCTACTCTGATCATGAATGTGGAACCTGTACGCCTGCATCACGCAGGAAACGCCATTGGCGCATACAGAGGCGCAAGTTAACACAATAGCGCCATTCTACCCCGCTCTAAAACAGGCCTTCCTCAGCCATGCTCAGCATTTGAGATCCGGCTACAATTACATGGTCCAGAAGGCGGATATCCATAAGCTTCGCAGCATCGCGCAATTTTTCAGTTAGCTGTTTATCGGCAGTGCTGGGGGTAATATTGCCTGATGGATGGTTATGAGCTACGATCAGCTGATTAGCATTCAGCATCAGCGCCTGTTTGAGGATCAGCCGTATATCTGCTACCGTGCCCGTAAGCCCGCCACTGCTGATGATCTCATGGCGGATAAGCCTGTTAGCCTGGTTAAGGAACAATACGCAGAATGCCTCATGCGGCAGGTCATTCAATAAGGGCAGAATAATTTCACTGGCATCCTGAGCGCTGGTAATTGCCTTACGCTCCAGGCCATCAGCTGTCTGGCGGCGGCGACCGAGCTCTAAAGCAGCCGCAATAGTTATAGCGCGCGCTTCGCCGATACCTTTAGTACGCCGGAGCTCGGTAATGCTCAGCCTGCCTAATTCGCGAAGATTATCCTGTGCCTGCGCCAGCGTAAGACGGGCAAGATCGAGCGCGGAATGGGTGCGTGTGCCGCTGTTAATGAGAATAGCCAATAGCTCTGCATTCGTTAGCGCGGTTGGCCCTTTAGTAAGCAGCTTCTCTCGCGGACGGTCATCTTCGCTCCATTGTTTTATGGAAGAAGTATTCGTTTGGGGAATCATTGGTCAAATATGCAACAATTAGCAGGGAAAGATAAATGGATGATTCTTAAAAGTTAAGATCATTTTATTGCCCCCCAGGAGCTGCATTTATTTGTGCGCACCCTTCGGGCCGGGCTATCCGTTCCAAGTCCTCGCTGCGCTGCGGGCTTTCCACTACTATCCCTGGCGCGGCGCAGCATATAAAAAAGTGCGGCCTGCCTTTTCTAAAAGGCAGGCCGCACTCTTGTATTTTAACAGGCAATAAACAGGAAATGCACAAGGACACAAAGCAATCATCGCCCAATTCCTAATTCCTATTTCCTAATTCCCCTAAAATCAGCGTATCAGCAGGAACTCGCCCTTCTCCTTCAGCTCTTCCTTCGTGGCATCGCCGCCACCCTGGCCGCACTTGTAGATGAACACATAATAGTAAGTACCCGCATCCTGCGCCTTGCCATTATATACACCATCCCAACCCCGCTTCTCATCCTGGCTCTCATACACTACCTGGCCCCAACGGTTCAGCACCCGGAAGCTCTTTACCTCATGGTTGCCGCGCGATACCGGGCGGAACAGCTCATTGTGCGTATCGCCATTCGGCGAGAACGCATTCGGGAAATAAACCTGGCAGCATGTCTCCGTCTTTACCAGGATGCTGTCCGCTGCACGGCACCCGAATTCACTGGTCTCCGTAAGGCTTATATAGCCGCTTTTGCTCAGGAAGCCCTTGGCTGTATATACATTCCCTGATTCAAAGAAGTTGTCCGGCGTCCATACAAAATGCGTATTGCTGTCCGTATTGCGCGCCGTCAGCGTCAGGCTGTCGCCCGTGCACAGCACACCGCCGCCGGAAGAGGTGGTGATCGTAAAGCGCGCATCGGGCAGCGGGTGTACATTGATCGTATAAGGCGTAACCCGCGACGGGCAGCCCTTGTGGAAGGCCGTATTGGTGATGGTCTTCTCGCCCGGTGTCGAGAACACGATGCCGTAAGGCCCACCCGAGCCTGCACCGTATTTTACAGAGGCCCCGCCAAAGTCATAATCAAAGGAATCGATGCCGGTGGTGATCTGGCTTAAAGCTACGCGGATCACCTCATCCACGCAGGCGTCTTCCTTGCCCGAGAAGGTAAGGGCTGGCGCAGGGCGCACGGTAATGGGCTGGCGGGCAATATCGGAAAGGCAGCCGCGGTTGTTTACCTGCACGCTCACGTAGTAGGTGCCTGCCGAGTCGAAGCGCACCACGTAAGGGCCCTGGGTGCCGGCACCGGAAACCTCAGCGGTCTGCGGGTGGGGGGAAGTCCAGTTATAAACAGCATCGGGGCGTGCATTGCCATAGTAGTAGAAGGAATCGGACTCGTTCTGGCAAAGGACAATGCGGTTGGGGGTGATGATGCCGTTGGGCTTGTAGGTAACGGTAACGAGCAGGCGGGAGCGGTCGGATTCGCAGCCGGCAACGGTCTGTGTAGCGTAGTAAAAAGTTGAGTCATTGATGCCGCCGGTAGGTGGAAAGAAGGGCGATTGTCCGCCACCGCCCACGGGGTTGAGGTACCAGCGCACATTCTGGCCATCGGCAGAAAGGGCAACGGTATCATACTGGCAGAGGCGCAATGGCGTGGTTACACCCGGTGGGGCAGGCTTTGGATTTACTATAACCGTTATTTTTAATCTCACACTCTCAACATTGCAGGAATTGACCTGCGTTACATAGTAATTGTAAGTGCCCGGAACGTTTGTTGGTGGAATCGGTGCAATGGGACTGCTTGTGCCACCGGTCGCAGTAGGATAATATCTCAGATTTGTACCTGTAATAGAAGAAGCAAGGCTCCTTGGAGCATCAAACTGGCAGATGCGCACTGGATTTGCAACAATAATGGGTGCTGTAGGGTTAGCAATTACAATTACTGTTGTAGTATCTGTATAAACATTGTTGCAGCCATCTGTAATGGTAGAGGTATATAAGGTTGTAACTGCAGGCGATACGGTTATTGTTGGCGTAGTATCTCCAGTAGGAGTCCATAGATACCGGTATGGAAGTACCCCGAAATTGCCAGATCTTGACAAGGTAACAGATGTGCCTGGACAAATGGATACATTGGAAGTACGTGTAAGTACTGTAGGCGCAAATGTATATCCTTCAATTCGGATTACAAAGCTTTCATTTGCGCTATTATAGACATTACTACAACCTGTGGGACCGGCTATGCAATATGTATTGTAAAGCCTTAGCTGGAAAATAATTGGAGTAGGATTGCAAGAGGGTGCGGGCAAACAAGGACGCACAAAATTGGTAAGGGAATCAAAACCAATAGCATTGCTTGCAGTATCTTTTGTCCCAAAAGCAATATTTGTTTGTACGTTGGCAGGAATTGCATAGGTTGCTACGCAACCGCCATTTACCGCAATAGCAAAAACAGATTGCCCTACAGTAGCAGGTGCTGTTACAAAAAGGCTGAACCGATCATAAACTTTTGTGATTGATGCATTAGCCGGCGGCGTGATCGATAAGTCATAGGAACAATAGTTTGAAGCGCTTCCACAGTTCATAGAGCCTGTAATGGATGCTTGTGCAAGCGTCCCAACCGTAACAACTTTAGGATCTATAATTACATCACCAAAAGCGAGCTGAGCATCAAGATATACAGCATCAAAAAGAATACTAAGCTTATTATTATTAACACTATATTTCAAATCCTGAATACCATTTGATGGATTATGCATGGTATATGTGATTGCCTTACCGATATTTAATGCTTTCTTTCCCTTTATAAAATAGCCCACCTCACCAACTTGTGGTGCAAATGATGAAGTACCCGAAAAGTCTAAACTGCCATTGCTATTATCACTAAAAACATCCCGTAAAGCAAGCGTACGATAACCCGCAAAGTTATTTTGATGAAGAATAAAATTTGTTTCAATTTCACCTCTTCTTACATGCATTTCTGCATCAATTCCTGAAAAAATATTCCTGATAAAAATTCCGTCATCACCGGCTGTCAGTTGAGACCAATCAGCTTTTGCCAATATGTGATACTGGCCATTGTCCTCACCAAGCAATTCCCAATTATTAAAGGATATTTTGCCCAAATTTGTTTTAATATAGGATAACTTATTAGCAGTGCTAAAACCAACTGGCTCTGTCTGACGGGAAGCCTCAAAAGTACCGATGGCTTTAGGTGCAAGATGCGCATCAATATTCAGCCATTGGCCATTTTTTTTGTAATGGAGCGGACTGGTTGCATTGTCTATAACAAAGCTGCGTGGGTCAGACGCCTTTGTATAATACTTACTCCGCTCGGTACGCTTTTCAAACAATTCAATAAGCCCATCATTACCAGCTTGATATGGTGCATCCGGATGCCGGGTAAATTGCTGATTTTTGGAAAGCCATAAATTGCTGGCACCTTCAGCTTTTGGCGTTGTAAAGTGAGCATAATTGAAGCTGCCAACAATTGCAGCCTTTCTTTCCAGGCCTGAATCCTTTGCCTCACTGGCAAAAAATCCAAGCATCAATACAGGAAGAAAAAAAAGCTTTTTATAAGTAAAATACGCCATGCAGGAATAAATTAAAATTAGAGGGAATTAAAATTAACAAACACTTGGCCAAGATAAGCAAAAGGATAATACCAAGCTAACCTTTTAAAGTTATCGCGCTTAAAACGGACAATTTTTCGCCATTATCCTTCTAAAGACATTCACAATACTAAAAACGTTAGCTAAAAACCACATTGAGCTGGCAAAAATTAAATTAATGGCATTAATCAAACAATTTCTTAAACTGAGCAGTCATAAAAAAGGCTGCCTCATTAATGAGACAGCCTACTCTGGAAATTTTCGTTTTTATAAAATTCTAAGCAATCGTAATACTTTCATCCAGATAAACATCCTGGATCGTCTGCAAGAGCTGTACGCCTTCATTAACAGGCTTCTGGAAAGCTTTGCGGCCGGAGATAAGGCCCATACCGCCTGCACGCTTATTTACAACGGCAGTCATTATCGCTTCCGCCATATCGCTTGCTCCCTTGCTTTCGCCGCCTGAATTGATGAGCCCTACCCTGCCCATATAGCAGTTGGCAACCTGGTAGCGGCAAAGATCAATGGGGTGGTCTGTAGTCAGCTTTTCATAAACGTCTTTGTGCGTCTTGCCAAAGTTCATAGCAGTAAAGCCGCCATTGCCTACCGGAAGCTTTTGCTTGATGATATCTGCCTGAATGGTTACACCAAGATGGTTAGCCTGACCGGTAAGATCTGCAGCAGCGTGGTAATCCACGCCGTCTTTTTTGAAGCCACTGTTGCGCAGGTAGCACCAGAGTACGGTGGCCATGCCCAGCTCATGTGCATATTCAAATGCTTTGGCAACATCTACAATTTGGCGGGCGCTTTCATCCGAGCCGAAGTAAATGGTAGCGCCAACAGCCGTAGCACCCATGTTCCAGGCATCCTTGATGGAGCCAAACATGATCTGATCAAACTTATTAGGATAGGAAAGAAATTCGTTGTGGTTGATCTTAACGATGAACGGGATTTTATGGGCATACTTGCGGGCCGTCATACCCAGCACACCAAATGTTGAAGCAACGGCATTGCAGCCGCCTTCGATAGCGAGCTTCACAATATTTTCAGGATCAAAATACTGAGGGTTTGGTGCGAAAGAAGCGCCGGCGCTGTGCTCTATGCCCTGATCTA
Source organism: Chitinophagaceae bacterium (assembly GCA_965246905.1). Classification (GTDB taxonomy): domain Bacteria; phylum Bacteroidota; class Bacteroidia; order Chitinophagales; family Chitinophagaceae; genus UBA1952. The sequence goes on along the minus strand of CBDFFZ010000018.1, from coordinate 428 downwards.
CCGGAAGGACGGAAACATAGCCTGTGCCTGCTAGGCGGCCGTGATTCTGCAGTGCTGCAATGCTCCGCAGGGTTTGAATGTTGCGGTTGGTGGCGCTCCACACATTATCCAGCACGTTGGGGCCCGGCACATGGATGGTGGATTTATCGATAGTGGTGCAGGTGTGGTTGAGGTAATACTCAGCCTTATCGGCAAGCAGATCCTGAATTTTTTGAGATGCCATATTGGTTATGTAATTTTTTGAATCGAGCGCGAAGGTAAATACTTAAATCATTTTAATAAAGCCTGTAGATTTTTACAAACGGAAATTTACCGCCGGTTACTTCTTTAAGCTGTGTAGTCAGCGAGCAGGGAAGCAGCGGCCGACCATCATTAAATTCATAATAATAGTTCACTTTATAGGTGTGAATGTCGTCTATCAGGGCATC
>CBDFFZ010000017.1:0-127712 GCA_965246905.1 Chitinophagaceae bacterium | reverse complement strand
ATGTACGCATCTTCAAAGACCGGCTGCTCTGTGATGAAGGCTTTAGAGGAAAATGGTCGGCCATGAGCCGTGGTTTTACGACGTCAGGGTACAGGTGCTCACCCTTGAAGGTATACCCGTTGAGTTCTGCCTGATGCCGTGTTCGCAAAGCGAGCTCATGCCCTGACCAAGCTGCCATTGAATGTGGCACCGGAAAGCACCATTTGGGCGGATGCCGCCTGTACGGATTATACGCTCGAAGACCTAATGCTGGACACCGATGGTATGTCTGCTTGGGGAACGCAGATCAAAAAGCAAGAGAAAGGACAAGCCTTGGGTGGAATACCTGAAGCTGCACACCAGGAAAGCGATCGAGACCACCTTTCTGCATCAAAGCAAGGATGTCAGGATCTATCCATGCCTGGAACCCCACAAGGCTTCTTTCTTAAAACAGCACGCTTCGTAATCGCTTATACCTTTGAACAAATAACACCCTAAGCAACTTGGGTTAATAGCTCCTGCATTCATGATCTCCTGGCAAGTCTATATACCTGAAACTTTACTTGCTTAAGTGCATACTCCGCTCCTTATAAAGGTTGCGGAACCACGGGTCGCGCAGGTTCTTGATAAACCTTATGGCCTCGCCGGTACTCTTCATCTCCGGGCCTAATTCCTTATTTACATTCGGGAATTTATTGAAGGAGAATACCGGCTCCTTTACTGCAAAGCCTTCGAGGTGCTGCACGATTTTAAAGTCTTTTAGCTTCTTCTCGCCCAGCATGATTTGCGTGGCAATATTCAGGTAAGAACGTCGTATGCTTTGGCAATAAATGGTGTGGTACGGCTCGCGCGCGGATTGGCTTCGATTACATATACATGACTGCCTTTAATGGCAAACTGGATATTGATAAGCCCGAGAATATTAAGCTCTAAGGCTACTTTACGGGCAATGTCCTTCATCTCTTCCACCACCAACGACCGAGGTTAAAGACCGGCAGTACTGAATGGCTGTCGCCGCTGTGAATACCAGCCGGCTCTATATGCTCCATGATGCCCATGATATGCACGTCTTCACCATCGCAGATCGCATCTATCTCCGCTTCCTGGCAGCGGTCCAGGAAGTGATCGATCAGGATTTTATTGCCGGGCAAATGCTTGAGCAGGCTTACCACGCTTTTCTCTAATTCTTCATCATTGATCACGATGCGCATGCGCTGCCCGCCGAGCACGTAGCTTGGGCGTACGAGCACCGGGTAGCCAACCTCGCGGGCCACTTCCATAGCTTCATCGTAGTATAGGCTGTGCCATATTCCGGGTAGGGGATGCCGAGGTCTTTGAGCATGTCCGAAAAGCGGCCGCGGTCTTCCGCAATGTCCATGCTATCGAAAGGGTGCCTATGATGCGGATGCCGCGCTCATGCAGCCTTTTGGCGAGCTTCAGCGCTGTTTGTCCGCCTAACTGTACGATCACGCCATAGGGTTGCTCATGCTCTATGATCTCCCAGAGATGCTCCCAATATACCGGCTCAAAATAAAGCTTGTCGGCAATATCAAAATCGGTGGAAACGGTTTCCGGGTTGCAATTGATCATGATAGACTCGTAGCCTGCCTCGCGTATGGCCATGAGCCCGTGGGTGCAACAGTAATCGAACTCGATGCCTTGCCCGATGCGGTTGGGGCCGGAGCCGAGGACGATGATCTTCTTTCTATCGGAGGGATGGATTCGTTCTGGATAATGGAATTGCTCATTGGTATTGGGTAGGTTGGCTGGCAGCGGCGCAAAGATATTAAACCGGAAAGGGAAAGAGGCAGCATAATTGCGGATGCCACGCTTGGCTGGTTTGTATGTAGATGTGATGCATCGATAGGGGCAATTTTATTATTAACAATAGGATGGTAAAAATTCGCCTATACATTATTAAATATTTTTAAGCATAACATTGCATTAACCGCAGTCATGCGTTTACGGGTGCTCCGGGCTGCTAACTTTATAAGCAATAAAAACCGTGGATTATGGGAGAAAAAAACTACGCAAGAAGGTCATTTTTTAAAAAAGATTGCCGGTGGTGAAAATGAAGTAGCAAGCCAGGCCACCCCAACACAGCAGATAGACAAGCTTTTTGAAAAATATGCCCGCAAATCAATAGGTAAGCGCTACTACAGCGAAGATCAGACCAACCCCGCCAACCCGGACGAGCCCTCCAACAGGCGCGTACCGGTAACCAGCAGCCTCGTGCCCTATTCCGGTGCCTGGACATATGCCGAGATCGCCCATCTGCTGCGTCGTGTGGGTTTTGGAGCGCAGAAAACGGCGCTTGACAATTACCTGACCATGACGCCGGCTGCAACGGTAGATGATCTGTTGACTATAGGCTCTTTTACCCCTGCGGCTCCCGGAGCCGTGCCTTTAAACAACTACCAGGGCTCGTATGTTGATAGCAGTGGCGTGGCACTGGGGGCTAACTGGACGGGCAGCAACCTCACCTTTGGCAGCACGTCTAATGATGGCTCTGTTGAGTACCAGCGGCAGCTGAGCCTTACGGCCTGGTCATGGGGCATAATGCTCAATGAAGGCACCAATATCCGGGAGAAAATGACTAACTTCTGGTACCACTTTATCCCTGTAAACTTTGATGATGTGCGGGGCTCTGCGCAAAACTCATCGGTAATGTGCTATCAGTACATGAAACTCCTGCGGGATAACTGCCTCGGCAACTTTAAAGATCTGATGAAAAGCATTGCAAAATCACCTGCGATGCTGATCTTCCTCGGCAATCATTACAGCACAGCTTCCACACCAAATGAGAATTTTGCCCGTGAGCTGATGGAGCTTTTTACTTTAGGAAAAGCACCTACGCAAAACTATACGGAGGATGATGTAAAGGCGGCATCGCGTGTGCTTTCCGGCTGGAAGATTACTACTGCGTTCAACACGGCTACTCCTATTGCTTCCGGCTTTTCAAGCGGTAACCACAATACGGTTGGTCCAAAAGTATTTTCTTCCTTTTTTGCTGTGCCGCCTGCTACCTCTGTTACGATTGTCAATGCCGCTGCTGTAGAGTTCGATACTTTTTTCGATATGCTTTTCAACCCGGCTGCCAATGGGCAAACGGTTGCCAAATACATCTGCCGCAGACTCTACCGCTACTTCGTCTATTATGATATAGATGCCAATACCGAAGCCAATATTATAGCGCCGCTTGCCGCAACGCTCATTTCCACCTGGGATATTTTGCCAGTAGTGAAACAGCTTTTTAAAAGTGAGCACTTCTTTGATATGGCCAACCGCGGGGTAATGATCAAAAGCCCTATAGATCTTCTTGCCGGTGCACTGCGCTCACTCAATATTCCTACCAATGGCCCTGCCGCCATAACCGTGGCCAACCAATATGCAGTATGGGCCAATCTTCATAATAAGACCAATGCTATAGAGCAGGGCTACGGGTTAGTTCCGAATGTTAGTGGCTGGAAGGCATACTACCAGGAGCCCTACTTCTATCAAAACTGGATCAATACCAATACCATCCAGCTTCGCGAGACAATGGTAAAGGCGTTGCTTGGCATTACCGGTACCTATACCTCCGGCGGGGTTACTGCGAAAATTGATTTTATTGCAACAGCACAGCAGTTTTCTAATGCTACGATTCAGGATCCAAATACCTTAGTCAATGCGCTCGTATCTGTGCTGCTGCCTGTTGATTTGGACACAGACGTGAAGTTTGGCACGTATGTAAACAGCATGCTTACGGTACCTGGCATAAAGCACCGCACGCTGCTCAGCAACCAGGCAACCGACAACTACTGGACTATAGCGTGGAACAATTATACCACGCCTCCTGCGGGATCCTCAGCAGGTACTATTGCGGGTTTTAAAACCACTGTTACCAATAAGTTGCTGGCCCTGTTTACCGAACTTTTAGAGCTTGCGGAATTCCAGCTCATGTAATTCATCTCCCCCAAAACTGAATGTTATGAATCGTAGAAAATTTATACAGAATTCCGCACTGCTTTCCACACCGCTCCTATTTGCAGGCGTACCTGTTTTTGCAGGCGGCGGCTTGTCCAATCCTTTAATGAATGCCCTGAGCCGGGGTACGAGCAGCTGTGATAAAATACTTGTGATTATACAAATGAATGGCGGCAATGATGGCCTGAATATGGTGATACCGCTCGACCGGTATGACAAGCTCGCTGTTGCGCGCCCTAACCTGCTGATCCCTTCGGAGTCGGTTTACTCCAGCACTTCTACTAAAGTGGCGGCACTTCCGGGATCCATTACTACCGGCCTGCACCCTGCTATGAGCGGGCTGCGCAATCTTTTTTCGGATGGTAAAGTAGCCATTGTGCAGGGTGTAAGCTACCCTAACCCCAACTACAGCCATTTCCAGGCGCAGGATATCTGGTTTTCGGCTTCCAATGTTGCCGGGTCATCGCAGAATACAGGCTGGCTTGGCCGCGAGCTAGATACCGCGCACACTGGCTTCCCAACAGGCTACCCAAACACCAGCACACCAACTAATCAGGACCCGCTGGCAGTACAGATTGGCGGTACGCTGCCGCTATCCCTCCAGGGGCCAAGCATCAATATGGGTTATAATGTGCCCAACCCTACATCGCTGGTGAATGTGGCATTGGGTACCTCCTCTTCGGCACCTGCTAATGATTATGGTACAGAGCTCACCTTTCTGCGCAATATGAAATTGCAGAGCAATGCTTATACTACCCGTATTCAAACAGCTTATGGCCTCCAAAATACAATAGCTACCTACCCAACCTCCAATTCGCTTGCCGACCAGCTAAAAGTAGTAGCGCGCCTTATTGGCGGAGGCCTGGCTACCCAGGTTTATGTAGTAAACCATTCCGATACTTTTGATACGCATATAGATCAGGTAATCTCCTCCGATCATGGTACTGGCTATCATGCCAATATTCTCGGTAAGCTCTCAGGCGCTATTGCCGCCTTCCAGGCAGATATTACGGCGATGAATAAAGCAGACCGTGTAACCGGTATGACCTTCTCCGAATTTGGCCGCCGCGTGATCGGCAATGCCAGCCTGGGCTCCGATCACGGGTCGGGCGCGCCGGTTATTCTCTTTGGCGCCGGGGTGAATGGGTTTTTGCAAAATCAGTTTCCGGGTATTCATGGCGGCTCACCGGTACTGCCAGCAGCCAACCTGATAACCACGAGTACGCAGGTACCCACGCAGTTTGATTTCCGGCAGCTTTATGCAACAGTTATGCAGGATTGGCTTTGTATGGATGCCACACAATCGCAGACCATACTCGGGGGGAATTTCAGCAAGATGGCACTCTTCCGTGCAAGCGTGCCCTTGCCAATAACAGGCATTGAGCTAAGCGCTTCATGGAGCGGAAATCTTGCAGGGCTCGACTTTACGGTAAATGGCAATGACGCCTGCGACCGGTTTGTGATCGAACGGTCGCGCGATGCCGTAGATTTCAGCGCTGTAGGCAGCCTTAGCAATTATAGCAATAACGAGCTGGGGCAATACCATTTTGAGGATGAGCGTATCGGGGCGCCCGAAGTTTTTTACCGGGTGAAGGCTTATATGAAACAAGGTGATTTCTATTATTCCAATATCGTAAAGCTTACGAATGGCGCGCAGGTGCAGGTGCTGCGGGTATATCCAAACCCGGTAACCAACTATACCATCAACATAGAGTTTATTAAACCTGTAACGGAGCATGTGGAAATTTCCATAACCGGAATGCAAGGCGAGCAGCTCTACTATAACCAGGTTAATCCGAATGGCACAAAGCTCACTTTCAGGGTGTCAGATGCCTTTGTGCCGCATACACTTTATGTACTTAGGGTTAGCTACGGGCTCAATGAGATCAGAGAGAAGATAGCGTTTGCGTAAGGCAGGCTTAGCCTCGGGCTTTTAAAGATGCAGCGGCTGTGAGGCTGCTGCATTTTTATGAATATAAACAGAGGATAGAAATTTAAAACAGCCCCGTTACAAAATGGATCAAAGCCCCGACCATACCTCCCACAATCGTTCCATTGATCCGGATAAACTGCAAATCCTTCCCCACTTCCAACTCCAGCTTGCGGCTCAGCTCTTTGCCTTCCCAGTTGCCAATGGTATTGCTTATCAAATTGCCCACCTGCTGCGTATTGCGCAGGATATATTTGTAGGCATTGAAGCGCAGCCAACTGTCGATTTTGGTACGCAGGGCAGGGTTTGCATTCAGGTTGGCAGCCATCTCCTGCAGGAGCTTCTCAAATTGTTTTTTAAGCGTGGAATCTGTTGCCGAAAGCTCCTTCAGCAGCGTGGCTTTGAGTGAGCGCCAGATGCTTACTGCATATTGATGTACCGTATCTGCGCCAAGCAATCCTTCTTTTAATTCATCGAGCTGCTCCTTCCAGCGGGGCTGTATTTGCAGGTCGGCAATGAACTGATGCAGCTGTGCCGTAATCTCGCCGCGGAGGCGATGCTGCCCGTCTAATTCTATCTCTTCAAAATAAGTGAAGAGGCCTGTGGTGATCTTACCCGCCAGCTTTTTATCCACGAAATTGGGAATGAAGAAATAGCTCTCTGCTTTCACCTTTTCCTGCACCAGGCTTTCGTTGTTGCGGATATATTCCTTGATTTTGCCGGCCAGCAGCGTAACCAGCTTCTCATGCTCGCCCCTTTCTAACAGATAGGTGAGCGTTTTGGCAGCCACTTTATTAAGCTCGATGCTTCGGATCATGGACTTACCTTTCTCTTCGATAAATGAAGTGATGGTAGCATCATCCAGTCGCCCGATAATATCCTTCAGCAGGTAAGTTGCTTCGCGGATAAGCGCTTCGCGATTGCCTGCCTTATCCAGCCATACTGCTACAAAGCCGGATACTTCTATTTTCTGTATGTAGGGGCGGATGGTAGCCGGCGTAAGAAAATTGCTTACCACAAAATTACCCAGGTTATCGCCAATGGATTTTTTGCTCTGCTCGATAAGATTTGTATGCGGGATAGGAATGCCAAACGGATGATGAAAGAGCGCGGTAACGGCAAACCAATCTGCCAGCGCGCCCACCATCGCGGCTTCCGAGAAAGCGCGCACATAGCCGATCCAGATTGCGGGGTTACCGCGGGCAAGCCAAGTAGTAAAAATATATACCACCATCATCGCTATAAACAGGCCGGTGGCCATGAGCTTATGGTTGCGCAGTTGTTTTGCTTTGTTCGTATCGTCCATATGGGTGCCGGAAGTTTAAATGGTCGTAGAGCGGATGAAGATAAGGCTATACTTCAGCGCTTAAAAACCGGGCCGGAATTTCCCGCACTATTATCCGGAAAGCCACAGGCCGCCATTCTTCAAAAAAATACGTGTTAGCACGGATTACGGGTACTGGTATATGACCGCAGCTTTGTATCCTAAACAAACTGTTTTAAAAACACGTATTATGAAACTGCAAAACTACTTCTATGCCGCCGCTTTGCTCGGCTTTACCGCATTTGCATCCTGCAAGAAAAGCGACGACAACAATACTACCCCAGGCTCTGGGAATCTTGCCGCAGGTAAAGGTGCAATTTCCTTTAATTCCGATATTAAATTTGGTGCCGGCACTTCTTATAACGGCAATAACTCATTGTACACTTCAGCTACCCGCCAGCAAAGCGGAACCGCCGATCAGATTACTATTCATACTTCGCAGGTCAGTAACACGATCAATATAGATAATGCACAAATCATTTTTTATGTACCACACAGCGCCGCCACCGCGACCAGCGGGAATATTACCATTGATTTCGCAGATGTTGACAAAAGCAATGCAACTACCTGGGGTACACTGTCACTGACAAGCAGTGCAGGCACTACAGTCAATCCTGGATATATAACAGAAGGCGGTACCGGTAAATTCATTATTACAAAGCTTACAGCTACAGAAATTGAAGGAACCTTCAGCGGAAAGCTGGTAAATGATGACCATGGAACGATTAACCTGAGCAATGGCGCATTTGCCGGTAAATTTTAGTGCTCTTTTAATTTTTCGCCAGAAAACAAAAGCCGTTCTCATAAAAAGAACGGCTTTTGCTTTCCCGAAGACTATTCTTCAAAAATATCCTCCCAGGGAATTGAAAAGCCGGGCAGCGAAGCAACCGGAATATTGCCTGCGCCATCATACTCACCGCTGAGCTCGTACTTATCCTCCGCGCTCAGCTGATAAACAGAGATAGTTTGGATTCCTGGTGCTACAATCCAGTATTCGGGAACGCCATGCTCTTCGTAAAGGCTGAATTTCTGCTTTATATCACGGTCCAGATTGCCCTGGGATAAAATTTCTATTATTGTATCCGGTGCGCCGATACACCCGCGGCGGTCAAGCTTTGCAGGATCGCAGATGATGCATATATCAGGTTGTACGACCGTGTAAGTAGCTTCATCCGCGGATTGATTTTTTTTAGGCAGGCGGACATCAAACGGTGCAATGTAAACCTCGCAGGATTTTCTGCGCAGGTAGCGCTCTATCAAACTAAAAAGGCGTCCTGCAACTATCTGATGTTCTCTTAACGGTGCGGGGCTCATGCGCTTTATCTTTCCCCGGAAGAGCTCAACGTATTCTTCAAAACGCCACTTCATATAATCCGCGTAGGTATAGGTACCATCCGGGTCCAATTGATTAATGTCGGTGATGGGTTCCATTGCTGCAAATTGATGCCCGTAAAGTTACTAAACGCGTTCCGGCCCGTCTTTAAAATAAAATGGCCCGCGATAACCGCAGGCCATTCTTAAAAAATAATTTTACCCAACCGCCGGCCGCTCAAACGTACTATAGAAATAAGGCGTCTTTGCCTCAAACTCAGCACTACAGGTATCCACCATTTTAAACACACGCTTTATGCCCATGCCTTTCCGGTATTCATATACCTCATCGGCGCTGCAATCGCGCATCAGCTCGGCTATCTGATCATCCGAGAAGCCCATTTCCTTTGCTTCCCACATAAGATCCTCGCCAATACTTTCGAGGTGACGACAAGCGGCTATTTTCTTTTCGAGATTTACAATGTCCTGTATCTGGTAGAGGAACCAGCGGTCTATCTGCGTAAGCTCGCGGATGGTTTTAATAGAGATACCTGCGGCCAATGCTTCCTTGATGCGGAAGATACGATCCCACTGCGGGCGCTTCAGGGTTTCTAACAGCTCCTCGGGGCGCATACGGCTCGTGCTCAGGAATGATAATCCCGTTGCGTTGTTCTCTAAGCTCTGGCAGGCCTTCTGCAATGCCTCCGGGAAGGTGCGGCCAATAGCCATTACCTCGCCCACGCTTTTCATCTGGAAGCCCAGGGTATCATCAGCGCCCTTGAATTTATCAAAGTTCCAGCGCGGCATTTTCACGATCACATAATCCAGCGCAGGCTCAAAATAGGCAGAGGTGGTCTGGATGATCGGGTTCTTCAGTTCATCCAGGTTAAAGCCAATAGCCAGCTTGGCGGCGATCTTCGCAATCGGGTAGCCGGTAGCCTTCGAGGCAAGCGCGGAAGAGCGGCTTACCCGCGGGTTGATCTCTACCACAATGATCTCTTCCGTTTCCGGGTTCAGGGCAAACTGCACATTGCAGCCTCCGGCAAAATTGCCGAGATCGCGCATAAGCTTTACGGCCGTGTTGCGCATTAGTTGGTAGGCGGTGTCGGAAAGCGTCATGGCCGGGGCTACCGTAATGCTATCGCCGGTATGCACGCCCATCGGGTCAAAGTTCTCCACTGTACATATGATGACCACATTGTCTATACTATCGCGCAACAACTCAAGTTCAAATTCCTTCCAGCCCATCACGGCTTTTTCTACCAGCACTTCATGGATGGGCGAGGCAGATAAACCGCGTTCCAGCGCAGCATCGAGGTCTTCCTTTTTAAATACTAATCCACCGCCGGTACCTCCAAGCGTAAAGGACGGACGGATAACCAGCGGTATGCCAATCTCCTGGGCATATTCTTTCCCTTCGAGCATAGAATTGGCGGTCCGCCCCTGTGCAACCGGTACACCGATCTCGATCATCCACTGCCGGAATTTTTCCCGGTCCTCCGCTTTTTCAATTGACTTGATATCAACGCCGATCAGCCTTACGCCAAAGCGCTCCCAGATGCCCAGCTCATCGCACTCCTTGCATAGGTTGAGGGCCGTTTGCCCGCCCATAGTGGGCAGCACTGCATCGATGCCGCCTTCCTCCAAAATCTGCTCAATACTCTCAACAGTTAGCGGCAGGAGATACACTTTATCCGCTACGATCTTATCCGTCATTATGGTGGCAGGGTTGGAGTTGATGAGCGTCACCTTTACGCCCTCCTCGCGGAGGGAGCGGGCGGCCTGGGAGCCGGAATAATCGAACTCGCAGGCCTGGCCGATGATGATGGGGCCGGAGCCGATAATAAGGACGGATTTTATGGAAGTATCGCGCGGCATTGGTGTAAAATTTAAATTTTAAAAGTGCAAAAGCCTGCGTGGATGCAGCCGGTTATGCGCCGGAAGGTGCAGCAATTACGCCTCGTTTTGCCGGGGGCGAAGGTAATACGTTTTGGATGAAGCGGGGATGGGGTTGCAGGGCTAAACGCTTTGAATGAAGTTCCCGGGATTCAGCGAAATCATGGGGTTGGGGGAAGTCCCCCCCCAACGCGTGAAAGATCGCTGAATAGATACCTGTAATCAAACCCCCGGTATCCCGAAGCGGAACCTTTCATGTAGCCGGACTTCCGCCCTTCCCGAACACCCGAATCCGTCCCACAACTACAAAGCCTTTAGATAATTCCGGAAGCAGTGATTAAAATAAATTTTTTTTATGAATCTGATAGCTAACGTAACAGGCCATCCCGCAAATCCTGATTCAGACAACTTACAAAAGCAACCATACTACCTTTACGCCTTCGCATTTCCATCAATGTCCACCATCCCGAAACAGTTCCCGCTCATTGGCGGGCTGCTTACCAATAAATGCCCCAATTGCCGCCGTGGGTTTGTTTTTGTGCACAAAAGCATCTTCCCGCTCACTACCTGCCTCCGCCTGCACGATAATTGCCCGGTATGTACCATCAGGCTCAAAAATGAAAGCAATAACGGCGCAGGCATCAATTATGCGCTTACCGTATCGCTGCTCTTCGGCAACCTGCTCTGGTACTGGCCCATCTTCGGTATGTCTTATTTAGACAACAGCATCTATTATTTCCTCATTACCAGCGTACTCGTGGTAGTGCTCGTGCAGCCCTGGCTCATGCGGCTTGCGCGGATGCTGTATCTCTATCTCTACGTGCCGTTTGGCAGCGGGCCATCGGTACCGCAAAACCCCCAAAACAGTAGCGCGCAGCCATGAAAAAAGCCATAGTGTTGCTGCTGTTGTTTTCCCTTCGGGGAAGGACCGGCTTCGCGCAGGAGCTGAAGCCGGGCTTCGATAAAAGCGAATACATTGAATTGCTGCGCATCGCCGCCCACCAGTTGGATACGCCCTGGCAAAACCGCTCCATCCCGCTGCCGGCGCATTACCGGCTCGCTTACCGCTCAAAAACGGTGGGTATGGATAACCGCTGGGATCTCTGGCTACGCGATGATGCCAAGGTGGGCGTGATCAGCGTACGCGGCACCACCGGGAAAAGCGTAAGCTGGTTAGAGAATTTCTATTCGGCCATGATACCGGCTTCCGGCAGCCTTCAGCTTACAGACACCACTATCTTCCAATATCATTTATCCGGCGATCCACAAGCCGCCATTCACATTGGCTGGACGATCGGCCTGGGGTTTTTATCCACCGGAATTATTGCGCAGCTAAAGGAGCAATATGCAGCCGGCATCCATGAATTTATAATTACGGGCCATAGCCAGGGCGGCGCTATTGCCTACCTGCTCACCTCCTATTTATATGATCTGCGCAGCAAAGGCTCCATCCCGAAGGATATAATTTTTAAAACTTATTGCAGTGCAGCGCCCAAGCCGGGTAATCTTTATTATGCCTACTCCTACGAGCAAATAACGGCAGGCGGGAACGCCTATAATGTAGTAAACCCGGCAGATTGGGTGCCGCAAACGCCTTTTTCCGTACAAACCGTTAATGAGCAGCCGGCGGTTAGCCCGTTTCGCGGGGCCAGGAAGAAGATCAGGGCACTGAAATTTCCAAAAAATGTAGTGGTGGGCTATATGTATGGCAGGCTCAGAGGCGGAACAAAAAAGGCACAGCGAAGGTTTCAGAAATACCTCGGCACCCTTGCCGGGCAGCAGGTGGCGAAAGCATTGCCCGGCTACAAACAGCCAAAGCTCTTTCCCAGCGCAGCCTACGTACGCACCGGAAATACCATCACGCTCTCACCTGACAGCAATTATTACAAACACTTCCCGGACAGTTCTGAGAATGTGTTCATTCATCATTTGATGCAGCCCTATCTGTACCTGATCAATAAATATCCTGAGTAGCCGGGAACAGCCCTTTCCTAAAATCATAAATCTAAAATCCCGGATCAAAAATCCGCAAAGCGCCTGCCAAATTGAAACCCCTGTACTTTCGCCGCGTGAAAAATTGGCCGTTTAGCCTGCTCAATCAGGCATCCTGCGGAAAAAATGACCGGAAAATGGCATCTGGCATGATTGATGCAGCTACGTTTAATAACAACGTTTAATCACTCTTAAAAATAAAATGGATACAAAAATGTCAATCAGACCACTGCACGACCGTGTAATCGTTAAGCCTGCACCCGCAGAAGAAAAAACTTCCGGCGGCATTATCATCCCCGATACGGCCCAGGAAAAGCCCATGCGCGGCACTGTAATAGCAGCCGGCCCCGGCAAGACCGATGAGCCTATGACCGTAAAGGAAGGCGATAATGTACTCTACGGCAAGTATGCCGGGCAGGACATCGAAGTGGACGGCGACAAGCTGCTCATCATGCGCGAAAGCGATATCCTCGGAATCGTAGGTTGATTCGAAAACCGGTCCATTCAGCTAATGCACGGCTACCGGAAAACCGGAATTTTATCCTCATTTAATCATTAGCTAACCGGCTCATTAGCTTGTTAGTAAAATCAAAAACAATTATGTCCAAGCAATTATTTTTCAATATCGATGCCCGCAATAAAATGAAAAAGGGCGTGGATACACTGGCTGATGCCGTGAAGGTTACCCTCGGTCCTAAAGGCCGCAACGTAGTTATCGATAAGAAGTTCGGCGCACCAACCATCACTAAGGATGGTGTAACCGTAGCCAAGGAGATCGAGCTCGAAGACGCTATCGAGAACATGGGCGCGCAAATGGTGAAGGAAGTGGCTTCCAAGACTGCCGATGTAGCAGGCGACGGTACTACCACTGCAACTGTGCTCGCACAGGCCATCATCGCTGAAGGCCTGAAGAACGTAGCCGCAGGCGCCAACCCGATGGATCTGAAGCGCGGTATCGACAAGGCGGTAAAGGCTGTTGTGGAAAACCTGAAAACGCAATCTCAGAAAGTTGGCAACGATAATAAGATGATTGAGCAGGTAGGTACCATCTCTGCTAATAACGACCACACTATCGGCTCCCTCATTGCCCTTGCAATGGCCAAGGTAGGCAACGAAGGAGTGATCACCGTAGAAGAAGCAAAGGGTACCGAAACTACGGTTGACGTGGTAGAAGGCATGCAGTTCGACCGCGGCTATCTCTCCCCATATTTCGTTACGAATACTGAGAAGATGCAGACGGAGCTTCAGAACCCGTACATCCTGATCTACGAAAAGAAAGTAAGCACACTGAAAGACATCCTGCCGATTCTTGAAAGCACCGTACAAACCGGCCGCCCGCTCCTCATCATCGCTGAAGATGTGGATGGCGAAGCGCTCGCTACCCTCGTGGTAAACAAGCTGCGCGGCTCCCTCAAGATCGCTGCCGTGAAGGCACCGGGCTTCGGCGACCGCCGCAAGGAAATGCTGCAGGATCTTGCTGTGCTCACAGGCGGCACCGTGATCTCCGAAGAGCAGGGCTACAAGCTCGAGAATGCTACTATGGAGTACCTCGGCCAGGCAGAAAGCATCACCATCGATAAGGACAATACCACCATCGTTGGCGGTAAGGGCGAAAAGGAAAACATCGTTGGCCGTGTAAACCAGATCAAGAGCCAGCTCGAAGCTTCTACCTCAGACTACGATAAGGAGAAAATGCAGGAGCGCCTCGCCAAGCTGAGCGGCGGTGTTGCCGTACTTTACGTAGGTGCTGCCACCGAAGTGGAAATGAAGGAAAAGAAAGACCGTGTGGACGATGCCCTGCACGCCACCCGTGCTGCCGTAGAAGAAGGCATCGTGGCAGGCGGCGGCGTTGCTTACATCCGTGCTATCGAAAGCCTCGAAGGCATGAAGGGCGATAATCTCGATGAGACCACCGGTATCCAGATCGTTCGCAAGAGCCTGGAAAGCCCGCTGCGCACCATCGTTGCCAATGCAGGCGTTGAAGGTTCCATCGTAGTAAATAAAGTGCGCGAAGGCCAGGGCGACTATGGCTACAATGCCCGCACCGAAGTGTACGAAAACCTGATGGCTGCCGGCGTAATAGACCCAACCAAAGTAAGCCGCGTAGCGCTGGAAAATGCAGCGTCTATCGCAGGCATGCTCCTCACCACCGAGTGTGTAATTGCGGACAAGCCGGCTCCGAAAGAAGCAGGTCACAGCCACGCAGGCATGCCAGGCGGCGGAATGGACATGGGCTACTAATTAAGGTAAAAAATCAAAATGCAAAACCCCTGTGCTGTAAAGCGTGGGGGTTTTTGTTTTTATAGACTTGCCAAGTCCCGAAGGAAGCCTTGCCAGGTCGGTTACAGGCTGCCTCAATCTATACCCGGCGCAGCCTACCTGAGCCGCCACCGGAATCTTAAAACGCATTCACCTGATAAACCTTAAATTTGTAAAAAGGAAAAACGGATGCTGATTGTAACAGATGAAATGATGGAGCAGGCGGCGCGATCACATAAAAATCTACGCTTGGAAATGGCCCTCGCACTTTACACTTCCGAAGTTTTTACCTTGCGCAAGGCTGCGGAATATGCCGGCGTAGCGTGGCTGCAATTGGCAGAAGAAGCAAAGAAGCGGAATGCCCCGGCGTGGGATGCCATAACACCGGAAGAGTTTGAGCTGGAAGCTAAAACGTTATGATTGTAGTTAGTGATACCTCCGCATTGTATTATGCTGCGCAGATAGGATTTGTCTCTTACTTTCCTTCCCTCTTTGGCAGAATTATTATTCCCGGAGCAGTTTACAAAGAATTGATGGAAGCAAATGCGCAGCCTTTTGTCAGTTCATTACTAATGCAGCCTTGGTTAAAAATTATCCCGGTAAAAGATCAGCTCCTTATAAGGCAATTACATACATATGTTGATTTAGGGGAATCAGAAGCTATTGCATTAGCTATGGAGCTAAGCGCCGGGTTTTTATTAATTGACGAACGCAGGGGCCGGCACCTTGCAGCCGGAATGGGCATCCGGATTATCGGTCTTCTTGGTGTGTTTCTGATGGCAAAAGAGAAGGGACTAATACCTGCAATAAAGCCATGGCTGGAGCAAGTAGTTAGCCAAACTGCCTTCCGCCAATCGCCGCAATTAATTGCAAAAGTTTTAGAGATCGCAGGCGAGGAGTAATTCTTGTAGACAAATTGTACAATAAAGCATCAAACAAAATGTGGGCGCGTGCCAAGCTGCGCAAGGCACCGGGCTTTCCGTTCCAAGCCACCGCGGAAGGGCGGTGGGCTTTCCACTGCAATCCCTCGCGCGGGCTCATACGCAGGTGTCGTTTTTCCACAGCACCGGTTTTGCACGCGTTAGGGACGCGACGCCGGCAGGGCTACGTCGGGGACATTGCCCAACTTGATTTTTCACTAAATTTGCAAAACAAGCTCTTGGTTCTAACCTCGGGCGGCATATATTATCAAATGCGTAGGAATGCAAGCTTTAAGGTTAAAGTAAGCCTGACCCTTGGTGCTGAAGTGCAAGTGCACTTGCCCATCATCATCTTTGAGGAAGACAACGCCACGGTATGCTATTGCCCGGCAATGGACCTTGCCGGCTATGGCGCCTCAGAAGGAGAAGCAAAAAGCAGCTTTGAAGTAATGCTGGGCGAGTACCTGGATTATACGCTGAAGAAAAAGACCTTTCTTACAGATATGCGTCGCCTTGGCTGGACGGTAAAAAGTAAAAAGAAGCTGATCCCGCCTACCGTTACACAGTCGTTAGAGCGCAATGACAACTTCCGCAGGGTGTTTGATACCTATAATTACCGGAAGGTCGAAACATCTGTAAGCCTGCCTGCTCTTGTATAATGGGGTTGAAAAACATCCCCCTTGCTTTATTCCGGGAATTTCTGCGTTACAAAGGCCTCAACCACATCGGCACCAATGGCGGGCATGAGAAATGGTCGGCACAGCGGTTGTTGTGGCCTGTAGTGCTCCAAACGCATATTGATCCTATCCCGGAATTTATTGTCCGCAACAACCTGCGTACTATTGGCGCTACCGCTGCTGAGTTTGAAGCCTGGCGCAATCCGCCGAAAAGCAGGAAGGTACAGGCTTGAGTTGAGTGCAAAAAACGTTTGCCGGTTCTTTATTATGGCTCATATGCAGGGCCCTGCTTACGACGAAGGCTTCCTTTTTCATAGCACCGGTATTACACGCGTCAGGGGACGCCGTGCCGGGTGAGCGAAGTCAGGGGACTTCGCTCAACTGGTTAATCAAATCATCTATAATCTAACCTTTATAAATAATTTTAAAAAAAACATTTAAAAAATTTGTTTTTGAAAAAAAAATTAAAGATTTTTGCTTTAACAACTATTGATTAGTTGCTCAGGGATACCGAAAACTGGTTAGAGTAGGTTTATTAAAGTGCAGCGCTAGCACTATAAAATCAGCTTGTACTATGAGAACTTTAAAAAAGAAGCTATTGATGGCTTCGCTGTTGATTGGTAGTGTATTTGTTTTCTCATCTTTCATGCCTGATCAAGGGTTTTTAAGAGGCACATGGTTTGTAAGATGCGGAAATGGACATGTTGATCAAGTGGATGGTATTACTCGCAATCATGACTGCGATCATGATGGGTGCGGCTTAAAATCCGTTGATGGTGGTACTGCATGGGTGGTTTGTCCTAATGGTCACGCAACGAAAGTATCCGGTATTACAGAATCACATCTTTGTGATTACAGATTTCCTAATGGATCGATGTGTGGACAACAGTGTAGGCACTAATAGTATATAGTTTTACGGATAAAATGGTTTCTCAGAAATCGGTTCATGTTTTTATAATAGTATTATGATATTATCAGGCGTTATTTAGTAATCCAAGTAAAGAAGCTGTCTTGAATTTAAGACAGCTTCTTTGTAATATACTCTTAAAATAAAAAAAATGAAATATACCAATTTTGTTCTTACCATCATAGCAATTTTATTATTTGCGAACGTTTCACTAAATACACAATATTCCCTTATTAGTAAAGCTAATGCAAAAATGCCACAATCTTTACCGACCGAAGTGGTAATTGTAGGATGGCATCTTAATCAACCAATGCCAGTAAATTTACGTGACCAATATGGGAGCTGTATAGATCGTAAGTTTATGGTTAATTATGAAAATGTAAGCGCGCTTCCCGTCATACAATGCAAATAATATTTTAATCATATTAAAGGCGCCAGTTGTTTTAAATGTTCCAAAGAGAACCAGTTCGGCATAGGCTCTAACTATGTTGGACCACCTTGTAGCCTGTGGCCACAACATCATACGTACTGTAACAGGGCAGGCGTTCTTATCCATATTCCCCACCCTCCAAAATTCAAAATCCACTAGTTGTTCCAGGTGTTCCGCAGGACACCTGGAACGCGGGATAAACAGCCATTTGCAATGGTAGTTTAGGGATGCCTTCTGCTTTGACAAGACCCTATTCCTAACCCTCCGTACTCCAAAATCCACCCACCGCAACCCATTCCTCAACCTCCGTAATACAATTGGCGCGCTCCGTTACCCGTCCTACACCTTCCGAAGTGCAAAATCCATCCTCCGCAGCCCGTAATCCATCCTCCGTAATGCGTTTGAAGCCTTTCGAAGATCAAAATCCATTCTTGGTTAAGTAATCTCTACCATATGTTTTGCATCTTAGGGGCGCAAACCGTCTTCGAGTAGTGATATTAGAATAAATGCCTGCGTCATCGCTATTGTAAAGTATGCGGCGCTTAAAAATTCCCGCTGCACGCGATGATTTTCTCTTTTCAAAACCTGTACGGCACAGAAAATCCCGCTTAACTTTGAAGGCAATCTTTAGTCTTAAAGCATCCTAAACAAATATTTTAATATGGCGCGCCGCCCGATCCTGTTCTTTACCGCAATCATCTGTTTCCTGTTTAGCCGGCCCCTGCACGCACAGGAGGTGAAGCACGGCCTTACCTGGTACACCGATGTAAACCAGGTCTATGAAATATCCCACCAGACGAAGAAACCCATTTTTGCTTTTTTTACCGGCAGCGACTGGTGCGGCTGGTGCCACCGCCTCGAGGACAATGTATTCGAGAAACCGGGCTTTCAGAAATGGGCAAAAGATAATGTGATTCTCTTGGAGCTCGATTTTCCGAGAAGAAAGCAGCTTCCCGAAGCGCTGGCCAAGCAAAACAGTGGCCTGCAGCAGTTCTTCAACGTACAGGGCTACCCAACCATCTGGATATTTAATATGATGAAAGATGGTACCAGCGGCAAGATGAATATTTCCGCTTTCGGCTCTTTAGGCTACCCGGAATCCGCAGCCGGTAAGGAAGAAACAGCATTTCTGGCCAATGTGAAAACGATTTTGAAGAATAAGAAGTAAGCATCTCAACTGCGGGATATTTATTTCATTCTAACAAAAAAGACCAGCAATTGCGCTGGTCTTTTCCGTTTTATTTCACTGAAAGGCGGCTTTTAATTCACAGTGACCCTCCATATCCGGTCATTCACATCATCGGCCACAAGTAAAGAGCCATCCTGCATAGCCGTAACATTTACCGGCCTGCCATACACTTCTTTTTTTTCTTTATCGGATGCCTTGAAACCTGTGAGGAAATCCTGCGCCGGGCCGGATGGTTTACCGCCTTTGAACGGCACATACACCACTTTATAGCCTGCCAGCACTGAGCGGTTCCACGAGCCGTGCTGCGCAATGAAAGCCCCGCCGCGATAAGCCTGCGGGAAGGCAGTGCCGGTATAGAAAGCCATGCCCAGCGATGCGGTATGCGAGCCGAGCGATACATCCGGCACAATAGCTTTTGCTACCAGGTCGGGGCGCGGAGCCTCTATCCGCGGGTCTTTGTGCTGCCCCCAGTAGCACCAGGGCCAGCCGTAAAAGCCCCCATCTTTTACAGAGGTAAGATAATCGGGCACCAGCTCATCGCCCAACTCATCGCGCTCATTTACGGTTGTATAAAGTGTTTTAGAGCCCGGCGCCCAGCCAAGGCCCACAGGGTTGCGCAGCCCGGAAGCATATACCCGCTGGCCGGTGCCATCCGGGTTGATCTCCAGGATACAGGCGCGCTGCGGATGCACGTCTTTACCATTATCGCCCATATTATCTACCGAGCCTACGGCAATGTATATTTTAGAGCCATCGGCATTGGCGATGATGTTGCGCGTCCAGTGCTGGTTGCGGTCGTTGGCGGGCAGTGCCATGATCTTTTCGCCTTCCCCTTCCATTTTTATCATGCCGGGTTTGTAGCGGTAGCGCATCAGGCTGTTGGTATTGGCAACATAAAGCCAGTCATTAAGCAGGAGGATGCCGAAAGGCTGGTTCAATCCATCGAGGAAAACTTCCTTGGAATCTGCCCGGCCATCTCCATTGGCATCACGGAGGATGGTGATGCGGTTGGCGCTTGTCTTCATATTCTCTGCCTTGCTGGCCCCGAGCACTATAGCCCCGGCCTGCATGAAGGTGTTTTTTATGGTATTGGCTTCTGCAACAAGTATATCTCCGTTGGGCAGTACATAGAGGTTGCGCGGGTTTTGCAGCTCATCCGCAAAAAGACTTACCTTAAAGCCGGACGGCGCTTTGGGCGTCTGGCCGTCATCCCAGCCTTTTACCTTGCTAAAGTTCTTGGTAGATTTTGTAGCGAATGGCGCTGCCAGCTTAGGCTTCATCGGTATTGTTTTGGGCGGCTGCGCGATGCTGATGAGCGGCAGGAGGCAAAGTGCGAGCACAGAAAAGCTAACTTTCATAAAGAAGGATTGATTAGTAATAAGGTGATAAAAATTATGCCTTAGTTGAATGGTGTGCGAATGCATAGCCGCAAACGGCGGGCCTACAGCCGGTGCCCATTATGCTGCTGCTTCCCGGCCGCCGGAAATAAAAGCCATTACCCGAAAGCAAAGGCAACTAAAGTCTCCGCAAACACCTTCCAGGAATATTTTTCTTTTTCCTCCTTCAGCGAAAGAGCTAAATCCGGCAGGGCATCCGGCGCAAAAAATTCCAGCACGGCCCCGGCGATTGCATCCGGCTCCGGCGCACAAACCAGGCCGGCTTTACCATGTGGCACAGCTTCCGGCAAACCGCCGACATTAGTGGCGATCATTGGCTTCTCAAAATAATAAGCTACCTGCGTAATGCCGCTGTTGGTTGCGCTGCGATACGGCAGCATCACCACATCCGCAGCGCTGAAATAAACGGGCACTTCCTCATTCGGGATAAAATCCGTGAAGCGGTGTACACGATCCTCAAGCCCATGATCAGTAATGATTTTTTCATAGAATTCCCGGTCGCCATAATGCTCGCCGGCAATAATGAGGTGCATGTCAAGCGCCTTAAGCCGTACATCCGCCATCGCTTCCAGCAGGAGATCCAATCCTTTGTACTTACGGATAAAGCCAAAGAACAGCAGGTACTTCTTATCTGCCGCAAGGCCCAGCTTTGCCAGCGCAGCTTCCCGCGGAATACCCTCGCCATAGCTGTCGTACAGTGGATGGTGCACACGGATGGCCGGCCTGGAAGTCAGGGTTTTCAACTGCTCCATTACGCTATCGCTCATCGTGGCAAATGCATCTACCGGCTTTATAAAATAGCTAGTAAACTGCGCATCGCCGGGGCGCTTTTCATGCGGCAGGATATTATCGGCAAGCGTGAGCACACGGGTATGCCTGTTGCCTTTTACACGGCGGAGAATAGTGCCCAGCGCAGGCCCCATAAATGGCAGCCAGTAACGCACGATGAGCAGATCGGGGCGCTCCTTTTTAATGCGGCTGCCAACTGCCAGCCAGTTGAGCGGATTTACCGAATTGATGATTGTATAAATAGTAAGACCGGGCGGTGCAGGTGCATCGGTATATTGGGTTTTTCCGGGAAACAAAAAGGAAGGGTACTGTAGGGAATAAGAGTAGAGCGCCACTTCGTGCCCAAGCCGTTGCAGCTCATGCGCAAAGCGCTCATCGAAGTCTGCGAGGCCGCCGCGCAGGGGCCATGCCGGGCCTATAATGCCAATCTTCATGGAAACAGGTTGATGAAATCGTGCTGTGCTTTTTCATAATCGTCCGGCACGCCGATATCTATAAAATAGCCGTTGCTTTTGTGCGCCCGGAATACGCCTTCGCCAATAAAAGCTTCCAGGTAATCCTGCTCAAAAGAAAATTTCTGCGGGAAAGCCCTGGCAAGAAAATCTTCCCGCCGGATAAGGTAAATGCCCCCATTTATAAAGCCTGCCGCCATAGGTTTTTTCTCTTCGAAGGAAAGGATGCGGCCATTGCTGCTTGCCGTTACGGAGCCATAACGCTCAAAGTTTTCCAGGTGCTTCAGGGCAAGGATCGTTTCGCTTCTTTCATCTTGTTCGTCTTGCATTGCAGAGAGGGCTACATCAAAAAAAGTATCTCCGTTGAGTATAAATACGGTTTCTTCGGTTGCTTTTTCCAGCGCCAGCTTTATGCCGCCGCCGGTGCCTAAGGGTTCCTCTTCGATCACCCAGTCGAGGGTGAACTCCGGCCTGTTATCTTCCAGCCAATCGAGCACAATTTCATGCTTATAGCCTAAGGAAAGAATGGCTTTCGTGCATCCCTGCTCTGCTAAATACCGGAAAAGATAAGCGAGGAAAGGGCGGCCGTTTACCGGTGCCATGCCCTTGGGCGCTTCACCGATAACCCCGCGAAGGCGCGTGCCCAGCCCGCCTGCCAGTATAATGCATTCCATAGTTTATAAATGCGGCATTTTGCCGGGGTTAAAGATAGCAGGGATTTGAGGAGGTATCGTTTCAGCGGGGAATTACCTTTTATAAAAATGGCCGGGATCAAAGATGACGGCCGGGGTACTTTTTTATCTGTAGATCTTGCTTATTGCGGGTGCGCATTCAGAAATGCGATATTGGCATGCTCTGTTGCGTAGAGGTATTTATCTAACTTTTGCGCCCGGTGCAGGCCCACAGCCGGTTTTGTAGTGATGGAAGGCTCAGCGGCAGGAGCGGTGTTTGCCTGTTCCGGATTCGCGCCTTCCCGCATAGGATTTGATTTTTATTAGTGGTGATGAACTGTAAAAAAACAGAAGCGCACCATTAATGCAAAAGCCGATAAATCTGAAAATGGAAAGCTGCTTCCTTATCAGCGTTGTTAAGGAAGCAGCTTTATGAGGCAATTGGCCTACGATGCAATGAGATGCATGCAGGTTATACATTTCCCGCCTGCAGAAGAAGAAATCCGGGTGAACGCTATGGCTTTCCTGCCAGCAGTAGCAAGCGCCAGGGCGACAGATTACCTTTTCTTACCGGCAGGGATCACGTTCCTGCCAACAGTTGCCACATTCCTGCTGACAGTAGCCTCTTTCCGGCTGACAGTTGCCATTTTCCTGCAATGTATCATGCGCCTGTTGCCCGGAAAAAGTATGCTGCACTCCGGAGCGCCATTAATCGTGGCCCAACTGCTTTACCAGCTTATTGTAGATGCCCAACAAGAGGAAGGGCGCTGCCCACTGCCCTACAAATAAGGCGGTCGGGTTCTTCTTCATAATTTTCAGGGTTGCGGATATAGCCATTGAGCCAAAGGCTGCCCATAAGAATACATCGGACGGGATCTTTGCGGTTTGCTCTTCGATTGCGGAAGCTACTTTTCCTTCACTGTGCTCTGGATTGACATTCTCTAACATGATCTGTTTTGTTTGTTTTTGTAAAACACATATCCCTAAATAATCCTGCCATCACCGGCACTTTTATTTTTTGTGTGATTTTTTAAGATGAAGAAAGGGCTGCTTTAAAAAGTAAAAAACGGTACACAGGTTCTGCCTGCATACCGTTTCCGGAAAGCCATTATTTAAATGAGGAGCCTTACAGCGCGTCCACAAGACCCTTGAATTGGGTCGGCGTGGTTGCGGCAAGATTAATAATATAATTGCCGTTATCCGCCGGAACACCGCTGGTAATGCCGCCGTAGAAATTGCCATTCACCACGGCAAAAACCACGAAATGAACCGGTATATCCGGCACATGATCTTCAGAGAACTGGCTGTTTACGAAAGTATGGAGCGGCCATACTGCGCGGTAGCTATCATAAAGCGTATAGCCGGCAACATCTTTGGCAGTAAGGGTAATGCCATTTGGCGCAACAACGGTTACGGTAAAAATTTTATAATTGGGTTTGTTCAGAAACCTGTCTGCATTGCATAAGCCAATCGAGTCGGTGAAGATGCTTACCGTATCGCCACTGATGGCCACCCTGCCGATGCGGGTGCTATCAAGGCCGCCCTGGCCTTTACCAAGCCAGTTTACAATATTTGCGGCACTGTCATTCGTTTGCACGCCGGTAAAGAACTGCATGCCTGCGGCGGTCATGCCAAACTGGGGTACACGGATCTCGATCGGCGTACCATTCTGCAGCAGCAGCTGGCTGCCGTTCTGTTTGGCTCTTACCCAGAATTCTCCGGCCGATACCAACTGATCGCCATTGCTTACGGGCAATATGCGGGAAAAGGTCATATCGCTCTTGGTAAGCACTTCGAGCACTTCTACATTCACAATGCCCGCTACAGCCGTGCCAAAAGTAGTTTTGAAAGCGCCCGGCGGGATAATGAGGCGTGATTTGCCGATTAAGAAATTACCACCGGTAGCAGCATCCACATTAAAGGTTACAGGCTTCGGGGCTACTGTTTCCATAGCCGCGCGTACCGTTGCGTACTTGGGCTGGTCATTACTATCCTCATTTTTATTGCAGGCGCTGAATGCTATTGCGCTGCCGATGAGAACGATGGTGCTGTAAAAAATCCTTTTCATGATTAAGGTATGCGTGTAATTTTTGATAAAAAGAAGGCTCTTCAGGAAAGACGAGGTCAAGATAAGCGAACCTTTGGTCAATTCATAAAAATAAGCTCAGTGAAGCAGCGGCAAAAATAGACGGATAACGCGGCTATTTTATTTTTTGCGTGTAAAATTTTGCAGTGCAGTAATTTTCCGGCCGCGGCATAAATGTTTTAGCACTTCCTGATATAAGATTCCTATGAATAAGCTGGTATTAATGATTGCATTGCTCGTAGCTACCGGATGCGGCCGCAAAACAACGGTGGCCGTAGTAGAGAAGCCGCTCACTACTGCCGATTTGGTAAAAACCGCGAAGGTGGAAAAGTATGTGATCACCTCTCCCTACGGCCATGAATTTACCATCGAGGTAACACGCTTCGATGCGCAGGAACAGAGCTATAATAATACCTGTAAGGTTACCTATATCGTTACCAACACGGGCAACAAGGATTTTATGCATCGGGAAACATTCAATGTTGCCAATGGCGGCAAGACGATAAAGGATGGCGAACCTTCCCTGATCTTTGAATTTACCACCGCAGATGGCAAAAAGATCCAGAAGCCCCAGTTTTTCTATGATGACATTTCGGTAGGGCGCAGCAGCGAAGTGCGCAACCTGAGCATCGATGTGGGGCTGCGCAACTGCGACGGCGAGGTAAAGCCGGTGCGTATTCAATACAAGGAGCAGTAAAAGGCTTACCAGCGCTGGCTTTTAATTTTCTGCCCGGCTGCGCAATCTGCTATAAGCTCGCTCATCCGCTTTTGGCGGGTAGCTTCTCCTTTTGCGCTCATTACCCAGTTGGTCACCACTTTGCGGTACGATGGCGGCATGGATTGCAGATAAGCAGCGGCTTTTTTATTGGCCTTCAGTAGAGCGTCAAATTCGGGCGTGAAAGCAACGTCACCCTGCTCATAGGCATATATTTTTGATCTGCTTTCCTTCCGCTCCGCGAAGCGCGCAAGACCGGCCGGTTTCATCAATCCCTTTGCCGTAAGATCCTCCACCTTTTTAATATTTACCGCACTCCAGATGCTGCCCGGCTTTCGGGGTGTAAAACGGATACAGTAGCTTTCTGCATCTAAAGAGCGGCGCACCCCATCGATCCAGCCAAAGCAAAGCGCCTCATCTACAGATTGGCTCCAGGTAATGCTTGGTTTGCCACTGCCTACCTTATAGTAGCCAACGATAAGCTCGGCAGCAGTAGTGCTGTTCTTTTCCAGCCATTGGCGGATGTGGGTTGGTGTGGGGAAGAAGGTGGGCATCATGCAAGTGCTGCTATGCTTTTATTCAGTGCTAAGGTAGAAGATGAGGAGTATTTTCTGGATCTTCCTACATCTAAAATATGATTTGATGCTTAGCGGTTAACTTTACAGCCTCTTTTACTTCCCCCTGAATGAAAAAATATTTATTTTATGTTTTGTTGCTTGTTACATTCCAAGTGCACGCACAAGATTCTCTTACTGCTTTTGATCTGTACAGTGGCTCAATAGGATCTACACCAAGTGCTACTACTGTGTTTGAAGATCGTCTGTTATTCATTGGTACGCATGATCTATACTATCGCTGCATGTATGCCATGTATATGAATTATCCGGCTTCTCCATTCCTTATGTTCTATCCACCCGCTCCGCCGCAATTCAATGCTACGCCTTTACAAAAGAACCGTAAAATGGCTGTATATAATAACAATCTTTACTTCGCAGCGGATAATGCAAATAATGGGGTAGAACTGGCAACAAGGTATCCTACCGGCAGTACTATTTTACCGGATATAAACCCCGGCCCGGCCTCTTCTAACCCGGATTATCTCACAGCCATCGATAATAAGCTATATTTCCAAGCTACGGAACCAGGCACCGGTACCGAGCTTTATATTTATGATGGAAATCATTTTCCTGCGGTACATGATATAAATGCCGGACCGGCGGGCAGCAAACCGGAAGGGTTTACAAAATTCAATAATAAAGTGTACTTCGCTGCACAAACAGCTACCGCAGGAACGGAATTTTTTTGTTACGATCCTGCCAGAGATACCTTATGGCAGGTAGCAGATATCAATCCGGGCGCAGCCGGTTCAAATCCGCGGGGTTTTATTGCGCATAATGGTAAGCTCTATTTTCGTGCTTACCATGATGTGGATGGCGGCGGCCTCTATAGCTACGATGGGCTAACCGTAAGCCGTATTACCGGTATCAACAATTCAATCGGCATTGGCATTGCAAACAATCTTGGATTTTTTAATGGGCAGATATATTTTGCTGGTTCTGTTGGCACTACAGGCGTACAACTTTGCAGTTATAACCCTGCTACTGGTGTAGCATCGTTCGCAGCAGAAATCTATCCGGGGCGCAATGCCAATCCAATGTTCTTTCAGACATTCAGGGGCAAGCTTTATTTTACTGCGCAGGATGCCGCTCACGGGCAGGAGCTGTGGGTGTATGATGGCGGTACGGCAAGAATTGCCGCTGATATTTATCCGGGTCCTACAGGCAGCAATATTAGTGATTTTGTGGTTTATGGCAACCTGCTGTGCTTTGCTGCGGATAATGGCACTACCGGCCGGGAGTTATATTCTTTTCAGGATTTAGGCGCAACAAATATTTCATCAGGCTTTACAACGGGCTCTTTTAAAATTGTACCAAATCCTGCTATCGCTGATGCAAGACTTGAATTTTCTTTAAGCCAGGCCCACAATATTTCCATAAGGCTTTCTAATGCTTTCGGAAGTATAATCTGGCAGCAACCAATTAAAAATTATCCCGCAGGAGAACATAAAGTTGCCTTGCCCATAGCAGGGC
Organism: Chitinophagaceae bacterium; assembly: GCA_965246905.1. GTDB lineage: Bacteria > Bacteroidota > Bacteroidia > Chitinophagales > Chitinophagaceae > UBA1952. Next base: position 100,732 of record CBDFFZ010000017.1, on the reverse strand, counting down.
GCCCCGCAGGAATTTACTTTTATCATATTGCCGGAGATCATGGACAGATCCTTGCTACAGGACAGCTAAGCAAGCTGTAATGTAGGATTACACCCGACCATCGATTAGAATCAGTGGCTCTTTATTCCGAATTTCTAATCAAAACCAAGTCTGCATTGCATTTTAAGTGCAGTGCAGACCTAACTACTTCATCAAACCAACGTTTTATTTTTGCATCACCCGTGCAGATTGCTGTACTACCTGAATCGTTGCCTGCGGCGCTTCAGGTTTCCGCAGGGCCGTCATCATAAACTGTATGCCGGTAAAGGCGACCAGCAGGATTGTGGTTACTGTAGTATTGAACCGCGTCTCAGGGTTACGGATGCCGGTTATGAAATAGGCAGGAATAAATACAAAGAAAGTAATGGCCAGTGTAGCATACCAGAGTACCGAAGATCCGTTCCAGTGCTGCACTTTAAACAGCATAGACATAAAGTAGGTAATGCAGAGAAGCGTAGCAAGGCTGAAGATCACTTTCTCGCGTACCGGCGTCTCTTCCCGGATCTTCAACACCAGCATGAGCGGCAGGAAAAGAAAGCAGAAGCTTAGAATACCGAGGAATAAAAGAACAGCCGCAAAAGGCCAGTGCATCAGCTTAAAGAAAGAGCCGGTAATGAAAGCGGCAACCGACAGCGCGCCGCTCACGATCATGATTTTTTTCATGGCGTAATAATGTTTGAATGTTAGTAAAAGGAGGGTTTCTGTTTCTATCTCCCCCAACCGCTCTTTGTAAAAAGTAGCGATCGCGGTGTGGTAGCAGCCTTCGAAGTCTCCGTTATCTTCAAGGCTTTGTTCAATGATGCAGCAAACGTGATCGAGGAGATCCTGCTGCAGGCTGATCCGTGTGATGCCCCGTGCACGGAAGTCATCAAGCATCCAATCTATCTGCGCATCAGTGATACAATACATTGCTTAAGCCTTTTTTAATTTCAGATCCAGCAGGAAGGTCATCGTATTGATGAAGTCCGTGAGCTCTGTAATTTTCTCTTTTGTCCTGGCCTTTCCTGCCGGGCTGAGGCGGTAATATTTCCGCGCCCGCTTGCCAATATACTCAGTCTCGGTAGTTACCAGCCCTTCGCTTTCGAGCGCATGAAGCGTGGGGTAGAGCGCCCCTTCTGTGATCTTTATCCGGTCGCCCGTAAGCTCCTTTACCAATTGGGTGATCTCGTAGCCATACAGCCGCTTATTGCCGGCAAGCAGCTTAAGCACGATGGTTTTGAGCGTTCCTTTTATTAATTCAGATGAATAGATCATAGCCCCTGTTGATGAATTACATTGCAAATATACCTAAGAGTAAAATGCATTGTACACATTTGCATCAATTTCTTTTACAACGGGCATAGATGCATTGATATTGTACCGGCTACGCAGTAAAAGAGCAGGGCTATTTATGTGTGCGCATTGCCGGCATCCCCTGAAAATCAATTGCTATCGCTTGGGCGCGCCCTGCGGGCCGGGCTTTACACTACAATCTTTTTGCCGCCGGCGCACGGTATGCCGGGCGCACAGCAAAAAGGATTTTCGTTTCAATCCCTCGCGCGCGGCACTGTACAAAGCACAAAATAAGTATTGCATTATCTAAGGCTACGAAACACCGTTCCCCTAATCTTCCCCTATATCCTCCAGTCTGTATCGCTGCACACCAGGCTTCAGGCGCAGTGGCTTATTACAATGATCGCCCCATACTTTTATAAACGTAGCACCTGTGTAGAGGATGATCGATGAGTAAAAAACGAACAGCAACAACAGCACGAGCGCGCCGGAAGCTCCATAAAAATTATTCACTTTCCCGGGCCGTAAAAGAAACTGCAAGATCCATTTACCAAGATTGAAAAGCACACTGGTAAGCAGCGCGCCGGTTACCATGATCTTCCGGTGGGGGCGCGCATCCGGCAGCAGCAGGAAAAGCATAAAAAACCATACGGCACTGAGCCCGATGACCACCAGCTCGCTCAGCAGGCCGCCGAGGTAGAAACTCGTTTTGGGAAACACATCCATAAAAGACCTGCCCGCCAGGTGCCGCCCGGCATCGATAAGCTGTACCGATAAGAACAGAATGCCGCCCAACAATATAATTGCCAGTGAAAATGCCCGCTCCCGCAGGCCGGAAAGCACTTTTCCCTCCTTCTTTCGGCGTATTTCCCAGATCTGGTTGATGGAGCCCGTAATGACTTTGAAAAGGGTGGTGGCAACAAAAACGAGAAAGAGGAACAGGGCGGCTGTAATAATATAATTGTGCTGCAAGGCACGGAAGCTCCGGATCGTTTTCAGGATGCTTTCCGTACTTTCTTTACCGAGCACCATGCTCAACTGGCCGGAAATCTGCGTGCCTACTATCCGCCGGTCTATAAACAACCCCAGTGTGCGCACAATGATCATTATAATAGGGGGCAGGGCAAAGGAGGTAAAAAAAGCCGTAGCGCCGGCCATACGCAAAGGATCATTAGCGCTAAGCTTTTGTGCGGTAGCCTTTACGAGGGTAAATACGGTATGTAGGCGGCTGAAAGTCACGGGCATTATGGGCAAGCCTAAAAGTATCGTACCGGGAATACATCAAAATGGAATGGTCCTATAAAAATCCGTTACGATGTACCGCCTCTGTATAGCTACGGTTTTTCCCTGTTGTGATGTGCGAAAGGGCATTTTTAGCGGTCTTACCCCATTTAGACAAATAACCTTTGCTTTGTTTGGCCCCCATCCTGGCCTTCCCTCTTTTCGGCTACCGTGTACCCACAAATTCAGTTGAGGTGAATAGTGTGTATGAATATTCACCTGCAATGGCATACGGCTTCCGGCCCTGTAGGATGCCCAATGTTTGTAGCATTCATGTACCACCTGTTTTAAGCGATCGGCCCGTAGGGCGGAAATGTTTGTTGTTGCCGGCCTATCACAATGCAATAAGCAATTTATTTAGAGCTATTACAATTACCCTTACCGACGGCGCTCTTTGGATGGGATTTAACCACAAACATGACATTACGTCCCTACGGGACGGCCTGTAAATGATTGTTCTGCTTGTTGCTACAAACATTGGGCACCCTACGGGGCCAGGTCTCAACCCTGCAAAAGGGTTTCTTATAGAATGAGGACACAGTAGCCGAAAAGGAGGGAAGAGGAATCTGGATGCAAATATTAGATGTCCAATTGGTATAACGCCGTCCGGAAGTGATTAAAACCCGTGAATGGACGGGTGCGAAAAAGTCTGCTAACGGGGTAAAGCACTACAGGTACGGGTAATCACCCATTGCCGGACGGGGTAAAAGGGGTTTATTAAGCGATTTCTCCCTTTGAAAGCGGGTCGCTGTGGGATGCTTCCTGGTATCCACATGACTTGGGCAAGATGACGCAGGGTACAATGTGATTCTCAAGAGCCAGGGGTTGTATCCCCCACCAACCTTTTACGTGCTGCACAAACTAAGGCTGATGCTTGCTACAGTAGGAGTTGAGGTACTAATGACCGCCATTGCAAATGGCTGTTTATCCCGGTTATTTATTCCTTAAATGACGCAGTTGGGTCTTGAGTGTCTATAAAATGCCTTAACCTGCTGGTCTTTTAAGTAGCCTAAGACTAACTGACAACCCGACCAAAAGAGAACCTAAGCTGAATGGGCTTAAAATGCGTATTTCCAGATCTGTATTCTTTTTAAGAATAGCTCGGTTTTTTACCAGCTAACAGGAATTGCAGCATTATTAGGTAGGCTGTATGATCCGCCTATTTATTCAGAAAGCCCGATCGTAAGGCACTCTTCGCTGCTGTTGAGGCTCATGCCGCCAATACCGCCGGAAGCAGACATCTTATTTCTGCTGATTTTCATTATTCCGTAGGATGTAACCTGGCCCTGGCTGTTCTTTCCGGCAATCCTGTATTCGCCCGATGGCAATTGAGTATTCAGCGGTTTTTGGGCATCGCTATATGTGGCCCCGCAATCCGGTGCATTGGAAAAATAGGGCAGCTCCCCTTTATATACATCATCAACATACAAGGAAAGTTTTCCATTTGCTTTGGTAGTATAAAATCTGGCATTGAAAACCTTACTGTTGTCGTCTTTATTACACTGCGTAAATAATAACGTTGCAAGTAAGCATACAAAAATGGTGGTGAGCGTGTTTTTCATGAAAGATGCGTGGCTGGTTTCGGAATTAAACGCATAGTCTAAGTGTTTATTGCTTTATCACGCTACTATGCCCGCCTGCCGGGCAATCGGCTAACCGGCAGAACTATGGTGGGTGTGCGCATTTATCAAAACCGACTTGAAATTACTATCTTTAAAAAATATTTAATAACATAAATCAGGGATCATGGCAAAACACTACACTTTCCTAATCGCCGCAGTTTTGTTCGTCTTTGCCCTTGCGCTCACCGGCACTGAAGCTTCCGCCCTGGTTGGCTCGCGCATAAAAGCGCGGGTGAGCCTGCAGGGCAACGGCACAGGCGGCGCATCCGGCGACTCTACCGTATTTCAGTATCCTGCTAACAATACCAGCCTGTTTAATGAAGGCAGCTTTTATGCTGTTGGTTCCGGCGCACCTTCATTTGCGGGTAAAGATGTATATATCCATGATGGCCAGGGCCTGACCACCTTCATCTACCGGCTGAATTGGGTGGCTGCAACCAGCAGTTTTGATACTTCCTTTCGTTTTACCTATACCTTCAATGCTGCGGGCGATCAGATTTCCGCGCTTACGGAAACCAAGAATACCGGCGCCGGCTATTCCCCTTCAAGCCGTGTTGCATACACCTACAATGCGGCACATCAGGAAACAAAACGCACCAGTGAAAGATGGCGCAGCACCGGCAGCATCTGGGATACCACCATCCAATACGTTCATGATTATAATGCGCAGGGCAAAGAGACAAAATTTGTAAAAAGAAGCTGGAGCACTACAACGCACAGTGTGAACTTCGCAGACAGCATCCTGTCCGAATATAACAGCTCCGGCCTGGCGGTACTAAAAGACAGCGCTTATACATGGGTTACGGCATCAGCTACTTACCGGCCAAATTACCGCACCTTTTACACCATAAATTCCTCAAACCTGGTAGTATCCGGCATACAGGAAGGCTGGAATGTGGCTTCCGGAACCTATAAAAATTCCAGCCGTACAACCAATACATTCGATGCGTCGAACAGGCTGGCACAGGCAACAACGGATTCCTGGAACGCAACAACCTCTTCCTGGATGCCCAATACCAGGGCAACGTTCACCTACTCAGCCACAGGGGAGCTGCTTGTTAATTTATACGAGTTGTGGAGTACTGCTACCAGCAGCTACGCACCAACCGACCGGCAGACAAATACCTATAATAGCTATGGTCAGCAAACTGTTTTCCTCGTTGAAGTTTACAATAATGGCGCCTGGCAGCTCAACTATGCGACCTTCAGCTATTTTGAGCTTTATAATGAACTGGGCATTTTACAACCTGCTTCAACAGCGCAGGCACTTTGGCTGAAGCTTGCGCCCAACCCTGCCTCCGGGGCAATGGCTGTACGGATGCAGTGGGATGTGCCACAGGATTTTGTAGTAACCGTTACAGACATGGCGGGCAGGGTATTACAGCATATTCCCGGGCATGCCGCAAAGGAATCCAATACAGCAATCGATGTAAATGAGCTTCCCGCAGGCAATTATATCCTGTCGGTAAGCGGCAGTGCCGGTGGCCGGAGCAGCAGCATGTTTGCAGTGCGGCATTAGTCGCCATAGCTTAATGCTTCCATCCAACTCCTAAAAAACAACAATGTGGGCTTGCTCCTGCGGGCCGCGCTATCCGTTCCTATCTTTTTGCCAGCCAGCGCACAAAAAAGGCCGGCGCACAGCAAAAAGGATATCCATTGCTATCGCTCACGCAAAAGAAGGTCCGCACTTCACTCGTATGCATTTGCAACGCGGGTGGAGGGATGCCTTTGGAATACCTTGTTACGCTGCTTCATAACGCACTGCTTCATCACTTAATTTAAAAAGACTTAGCGCTGAATAACACGTGCGCTGAATAGCTCTCCGCAAAACCCTCTGCAGGGCATTTATGGCCGGTATCACTATGCGAAGGCCGTTTGCCCCGCTCAGATACACAACATATGGTAGAGATTACTTAACCAAGGATAGATTTTGGTCTTCGGAAGGCTTCAAACGCATTACGGAGGATGGATTTCGGGCTGCGGAGGATGGATTTTGCACTTCGGAAGGTGTAGAACGGGCAACCGAGCGCGCCGATTGTATTACGGAGGTTGCGGAACGGGTTGCGGTGGATGAATTTCGAATTGCGGAGGGTGAAGTGCAGGGAAAGAAGGATAGGGTCTTGTCAAGGCAGGAGGCATCGCTTAATCGCCAGTGCAAATGGCCGCTTCATTTAACCGCTACTTGCGGCCAATTACTAACTACCTCTGACTAGACGCGCGTCTTCACATGACGAAATACACATGCGGTTGCGATTGGTGAGGACAAGAAACGCGCAGCGTTGAGCATTCATTGGAATTACAAATTCATTGCTCCCAAGTGTGTAAATCCTATGAGTCTGATGTAATATTGAAGCTCTACCCTAATCGCAATGAAATCCAGAATAGTAGTCATATTTTTCGGAGCAGTCGCTTTGCTGATTACTTTGAATCGCGGTATTTGGCGGCAAGAAAAAGTGATTTGTTGGGATGCCACAGGATATTATATGTATCTGCCCGCATTTATCATCCACCAGGATTTAGGACAGTTGTCATTTTATGAGCATATCGACAGCTTATATCAGCCGAGCGGCGGTGTGATGCAATATGGCATTCATAGTCATCGTCTCACTGGGAGGCGGTCAACCCGCTATCCAGTGGGAGTAGCTCTTTTTGAATTGCCCGGTTTTTTGGCCGCAGATTATTTTACAAGCCACTATGGCCATTACCCACGGGATGGCTATAGCGCGCCTTATCAATTGGCAGTAGCTATTAGTACAATTATCTGGTCACTATTAGGACTGCTACTGCTTAGGCAGTTCCTTCTACGATTTTATCCTGAAGAGGTAGTGTGGAAAGTTTTGTTGCTGATCACCGCAGGCACTAACCTATACTATTATACCGCTTTTCTCCAGGGGTTGAGTCATGCGTATTCCTTCTTCCTGTTTGCAGCCGTATTATACCTAACGGAATCGTGGTACAGGCAGGGAAAATTAAAGTATGTGTTGCTATTAGGATTGGCTATGGGGTTTGTAGTAATTACCAGGCCATCAAACACCGTGATTGCGATTATTCCGCTTCTGTGGCCGCAGGATGAGCATACCAGCAAAGTTGCTTTCCTCAAAAGACAGCCTTCAGGCATTTTTACTGCGCTGTTACTGTTTGTTAGTGTCCTCTTCATACAAATGGCTTACTGGAAGTATGCCACCGGCCAGTGGGTATATTATTCTTACACAGATGAAGGCTTCGACTTTTTGCATCCAAAAATTTGGAAAGGATTGTTTAGCTACCGCAAAGGCTGGTTCGTTTACACCCCGTTGGCCTTACTGCTTTGTATTGGACTATGGCCGCTCTATCTACGCAGCAAAGCCTTGTTTGTACCCGTTGCGACATTTATCGTCTTAAATATTTACATCGTATTCAGCTGGAAAATCTGGCACTACGGTGGATGTTTTTCTTGCCGGCCAATGGTAGAATCGCTGGCAGTTCTGGCTTTGCCCGCTTGTGCTTTGGTACAAAATGTCTCGTTAGCCAGGAATACCTTAGTTCGGATTGCTGCCACTGCGATTGCAGGATTTCTTATTGTGCTCAATGTCTTTCAAACGTATCAATATTCGAGAGGGGTCATTCATTTTGACCGAATGACGCGGGATTACTATTGGAGGGTGTTTGGCAAACTCAAAGTAAGTGAAGCGGATCGTCAACTGCTAAGACCTGCAAGTGAAGATGAGCCGGACAATTAAATTCCCCATCGCTGCCGCAAGCCTGAAGTAAAGCCTTTGCGCTGATGGCTTGTGGCTTCATATACAGGAAAGCTACAAGCCGCCTACCCGCAACCTCACGCCTCAGGCTTGCGGCAGCGATAGGGGATCTTCACCAGTTGAGCGAAGTCCCCTGACTTCGCTCGCCCGGTGCCGCGTGCCCCGACGCGTGGAAAATCGCTGCGCGGGGGATTGCAGTGGATATCCCCCGCCTTTTTCGGCGGGGATAGGAACGGAAAGCCCGGTGCGAAGCACGCGCCCGGATTAAAATGCTTTTTTGGGGCATTATGGTACTTTTTCGTCGCTCAATAGCGGCAAGTCCGCAGCAATCATCGCCTGCTCTACCAGCGAGGCCGGCAGCTCTTTTTTATTAGAGATGTTCAGCGCCCTCATCTTTTCCGCTTGCCTTATCAGGTTGTCCTTCCCGTTGGATAATTGCCCGAGCCCATCCTGGTAAGCTTTCTGAGCAGTCTCCAGCTCAGCGCCGATCTTCAGGTAATTACCTACAAACCCGGCCAGCTTATCGTAGAGCTTACCGGCTCTTTCGGCAATGGCCTCGGCGTTTTTATATTTATCATCGCGGTCCCAAAGGTTCTGCACCACACGCATAAATGGTATCAGGTTGGTAGGCGAGATAAGCACTATGCCGCGGCTGTATGCAAATTGCCAGAGCGAAGGATCATGCTGCAAAGCCGTGATATAAGCCGCCTCCACGGGCACGAACATGATCAGGTAATCCGGCGTGCCGGCCACCTCGTTATAAGGCTTCTTGTAAAGGCTGTCGATATGCTGGCGCAGGGAATTGTTGATAAGCGGCAGGCAGGCGGCCTGTATATCCGCATCACTTGCGGCGCAGAGATCCCAATAGTGTGTAAGGCTCACTTTTGAGTCGATCACCAGCCGCCGGTTGCCGGGCAGGTTCACCAGCACATCGGGCCGTATGGTAATGCCGTCTTCCGTTCTCGAAGATGCCTGCGTGGTGTAATGAATGCCTTCTGTGAGCCCGCAATATTCAAGGATGCCTTCCAGAATGCCTTCGCCCCAGTCGCCCTGCTTTTTAGTGCTGCCGCGTAATGCTTCGGTAAGGTCGGTTGCCTGCTTGCTCAAAAGGCCGCTTGCTTTGCCGAGCAATTCTATTTCCCGCTGCAGGCCGGCACGCTCTCTACCTTCCGCTGTAAATTTTTCGGTTACCTGCTGCCGGAAGCTTTCAATCTGCTGTTTAAATGGACTGAGCAAATCATTGAGCTTTGTTTCCTGCTGCAGGTTGAAGGTCTGTGTTTTGGTATCCAGCACCTGCCCCGCAAGGACGGAGAACTGCGTTTTCAGGGCTTCGCCCAGCTCTTCGCGGTCGCGCAGGATATGGGCAATGCGCTCATCGGCAGCCTCGAGCCTGCCCTGCAATTGGGCAAGATGGTGTTTATCGGTACGGCTTTCCGTGAGCAGTGCTTTGCAGGATGTTTCGGCTTTTTCAAAGGCCTGCTGTAGACTGCGTTGTTGCTCTTTCAATATTTCCAGTGCTGTAAGCGCATCTGTGCATTTTTGCTGCGCGGATGAAAGATCTGCCGCAGGCGCCATGCCTTTGGTGAAGGCGGCTTTGCCATAAAGCCAGATGGCTGCCGCGCCCAACAGCAGCCCCGCAAAAAAGAACATTATTCCCGGAATCATCATACCCCAGTTTGAATCTTCACTTAAAAGGTTACAGCTGCCGTATCTACCGGCACCGCAGGGTTATCATCCGGCTCAACGGGATCTGAAGGGGCCTGTATCGGAGCGGGCAGGGGCAGGAAGAGCGTATAGGGAGGCTGGCTGAAAAATACCTGGCCTTCCGTGCAATACTCGAAGCGAAGCCCGCCATTATTGCCCTGCTTGGTAAGCATACCGCCGCTCTTCATGGGCTCGCTCATTAGCCCATACTGGATCACCACCGGTGTAATGGTTGGCGGCAGCTCATTCTCCCCGCCGCGCAGCACATAGCAAAAGCCGTCGGTAGCCTGGAAAAATACATCCAGTTCGCCGGTAGCCCTGTTGCGGTATTTGCCAATAGAGAGTGGCGCAATCCTGCTCAGCTTAGCAGCCGGCCTGCACGAGGCAGCGATCTTTATAGCGGTGCCTTCGCTGTTTTTCAGTACGGCCCGGCCAATCATCTGGCGATAGATAAAGCCCAGCTTATCCAGCTCATTATAATCGTTTTTCAGCGCAGAGAGGTCGTCAGTGTATTTATCAAATAGGGCTTTATCGGTGGTTACGTACTTGGTATGCACATACACCGTGCTGTCATTACCGGTAAGGTAGCTCCAGAAAGAAGTGCCGGTGCTGGCCGTATAAAAATTATTGGTGAGCTCTTCCGTGCTCAGCTTAAGGCTATTGGGGGATGTATGCCTTACGCCATTGCCATCCATGTATTGGCCGTAGATATCCATGCGGCCGGCAATCGGCGCGGTATCGGAAGCATCTTTGCGCAGCGCAATATTGTTGGTAAGCGCATAGACAAGCGGCTGCTTTAAGTAAGCAGCATACTTTTGCCAAAGCCAGAAGCCAACCAGCCCGGCAGCAAAAAGCCCGATGATAATAGGAATGGAAAATCTGCGCTTGCGGCGGGGCTTAGCCTGTAAAATAGTTGTAGCGGCAGGTACCGCTTTCGGCAAAGATGCAGCCGGTGCAGCGGAACGAACAGGCGTTGCAGCAATAACCGGAACAGGCGCTACCTTCTGGTGATATACCGCCAGGAACCCCAGCTCTAATTGCTTTGCATCATCCGGCAAAATACCGGCGGCCTCATAAATGCCTGGCAGCGCATTGCGCACGCCTTCATTACTAAAATTATCCCACGCGGCAATGCCGGATAGATCAAGGCTGCGCTTCAACCGGTCTTCAACCCAATAGAGAAAAGGCCGGAAATTGGCCCTGCCGATGCCGGAAGCAACAGGCAGATAAGACGTGGGGAAAGAGGATGCTAAAGGATTTTGATAAGCAGCAGCGGATAGATTTTCGGGTAATGGAACTTTGGGCGCTTCCTTTAAAAATGCATCTTCAAAGCTCCAGCCTGTTTGGTTGGGGATGCCAAGGCGTGCATAAAGGTCTTCCAGCGCAGCAGCTATTTCATCGCCGGATTTTGCTGTAAAGGCAGTTGCATTATGGTAAGGCGCGGGGAGCGGCTGGTGCAGCTTTTGGGCAAGATGCGCCAGGTAATCGCCTATGTTGCGGGCATTGATCGTTTCAGCCATGCTGTGCGTTCGCGGCTTTTTGGGTTAGTTGAAAGAGGATATCGTTGGGCACGCGGATGAAGGTGCTGCCGCCTTCTGTATGCAGGGTAAAGGTAGCCGCAATTTCATCTCTGGATTTATCGTGGGCGATGGAAAAATCCTTAGAGGAAACTTTGAGCAGGTAAGGATTGTCATTGTAGAAATCAGACGCGCGCGCTCCCTGCCCGCTCAGTAAAACCTTTAGCCTGCCACTCCCTTTTGACGCATTGGCAGTGGCATATACTTGGTGCAGCAACACTACAAATGAATCTGCTTTAATAGCAGTAAGATGCGTACCGGGATTAAATTCCGGCTCACCTGTCGTTGCTATATCTATACTCCCCGCCCGCTCAGGCGCCCCGCGAAAAAGCAGCCCGTAGCACAGTCCGCATACCAGTAGGGCGGCAGCCATGAACAGCAGGGGCTCTTTGTATTTCGACCAGTTATTCATAAGCGCTCTTGCATATAGTTTTTAAAGGAAGCCGTATTCATGATCGCAGCGAGGATTTGCCGGTAAAGCGCCCAGTTATGGTCGCCGCCAATCTGATCTGCGGTGAAGTAAATGGTATAGATTTTTGCAGTGCCTGCCGGTGCGGTTATAAGGTCTTTATTAGAGAGGATGAGTGCAAGCCTTCGGCTATTGGCATTCAGCTTTCCTTCACTGCCAATGGTGCCTGTTTTGGCGTAGCAATAAAGCGTACCTCCCCTATAAGGGATTCTGGAAAGTCCGCCCAGCATTTGCCTTCCCGTGCCGCTGCTGAGCACTTGCTCCATTCCTTTATAGATGTAGCTCTGCAGGAATTGCTGGTAGGCATTTGCCGTCCAGGTGCTGTCTAAGAGCCACGGTCTCGGGGCGGTTATCGGCCTTGGGGCAATGTGCAGCTTTAAGGCCGTATTTTGTGTGGCCAGCCGCGCATACATTTCCGCCATTTTCATCGGCGTCATATTGTAAGGTCTGCCGCCTAGCGTTGGGTTGCGCAGTCCATCGGTAAAGTTGCGCATGGGGTCGGCAAAGGCGCGCAACTGCTGGATAAACGATGATTCTTCGGGGAAGCTCCACAGAAAGGAAGCAAGGCTTTTTTGCGCCAGCGTATCGAATATGAGGGTATCGCCATAGCTTACCAGAGAGCGGGCGTAGATGCTGCGGTCGGCCTTATTATCGTCATCTACAAAGAGACCATAGTTGGTGCTCAGGCCTTTTGCCAGCACTGATTCCTTATTGCCGAAATAGGTTTTAATATTGCCTTCATCCCGCGAGGTGAGCGGCCATCCGCCTTTACTGTGCGGCTGCAGGCGTAGCATCGATCCGCGGAAGCCAACAAGCGGTGCTGCATTCTTTCCTCCATCGGCATCTGTGGATAATACATTGGTCATACTGTACTGACCGGCTTTTTCAAAAGAAGCTTTCGGATAAGAGCCAAGAAACAGGATAAGTGAATGATACAGGTTGTTAGACTGCCGGATATATTCCAGGAAATCCCCCCCGCGAAAATCGCCGGGATGAGATTCTTTCCAGGGTTTTGAAGTAAGGTTGAAGCCGCCGTATTGCCGGTATTCCCTGCCTCCCTTCGGGGATGCCTCAAGCTGTCCGGTAGCCAGCACAAGCTCGCCCCAGCCTGCATTTACGCCGGATGCAACGGCAGCAGCAATAATGGGCTTGATAGAAGATCCGGGACCTTTGGCAAGATGCAGGAGGTTTACATTGCCCCATTGATCGCGCTCTAACCGTGTACTGCTTCGGAAGAAATGCTCCTGCTCTAACCGGGCAATGGCGCTGCGGTTATTGGGATCCATTGGCTTGCGGTTGCGGGTATAATCCGCCATTAGGCGAATATTGCCATCCCCATCGGCAGCGATGACTGCGAAGCGGAAGTTAGGGCGGAGTGCTGCTTTTGCAGATTGCGGGTAAGCGTTATTGATAAAGCGGTTTACGGAATCCGTAAGGCTGTAATCCAACGTTACAGGGGCATTGCGGTGCAGGGCAGAATCGGTTGTATAGGCAGCGCTTGCAGCGCGTGCATATTGGTATATCCAGAAACAGCGATCTGCCATCGGGTAAATGAGCCGCTGCCTGCCATTGATGTAATGATTGCCTGCAAACAGCTTGCCCGATTCCGGCTCATAGCGCACCTGCCAGGGCTTGCCGCCCTGTACCACATAAGCCAGCGCGCCGGGCTGCAGCTCCTGCACAAACCCGCGTACCTCCTGCATGGTAGGGCGGGATTCACCAGGGGGATACATGCTGAGCGCTGCACCTTTTTCCCCGGCAATATTCTCTACATTGATAAATGCAACAGGAGTGCTGCGGTGATACAGCCAGGATGCGGGTAATATGGCCACTTTAACCGGACCACTGCCCGCAGCGTAAGGTAAAGCCGCCGGGGTGTAAGTGGTATTATTGAGCACAATTGCCGCTGCGCTCTGCCCGTTCTGCGACGCATACTCATACACATTGCCCGTCCACTGATGGCCTTCCTCATAAGCCGGCAATTCCAGATACACGCTGCGGTTGTAGGATACGGAATAACGCTCGGCTTCATCATCATAGCGCAGATAAACCGGGCTCTCGGGCTGGAAGGCCTTTGACGGATCATTGGTAAGCAGTGCCAGAATGCTTTTCGAATAAGGGCTGGCTTCCTGATAAAGCGCATTAAAATCCCGCGTTTCTTTTATGTGGCGCAACAACGCAAAAATATTGGGTCGCTCTATGTTCCCACGCTCAATTGCGGCTGAGTCCTGCTGATATTGCAGCAGATCATTGAGTTGGTTATTAATAAGGTTTTCGGTGGCCGCCATACGCACCGTAAAGTCGCGCTCATTGAGCAGGTTGGGCCTGCCGGTAACTACGATAAATACAACGAGTATCCCCATAAAAAGCCCCCAGAGCAATCCGCGCTTTTTCAAGCTACCGGCATCGGGCGCAGCTATAGGTGGCCTGCCAAGCAAGAGAAAAAACAGAAGCATCAGCGGTAGCAGCACACTGAGCCGGCTGGTAAGGGAAAGAAAAGGAAAATCCTGACCGAAGAATACAAAGCGGGCTGTAGAGGTTAGCCATACAAATAAGCCTATGGTAAATAGCAGCACAATGCTGAGCATGGCACTGTAGGCATGAGGAGCCAGCTGCCGGGGCGCGGCTCTTGTATAAAGCCGGAAGGAAAGAAAGTAAAATACCAGCGGCAGAGCCAGCAATACAAGCAGCAGGATCATTACGCCGTTACCCAATTCTGCAATTACAAACCGTGGCAAAACAATATCCCTTGTCTGTGTGGCGTAGTCAACCCCGGCATCGAAATACGGGCGCAGGTTGGCACGGCGATGAGCATCATAAGGCTTGTTGAGATAGCTGTTTACAAACCATTGCGACTCGGCGGTTTCTAAAATCTTGCGCTCTTCAAATGAATTGTAAGCACTCTCGCTGATCACCGAATCGATGGGCATATAGATCAGCGAGGCCCGGTGAGATACATACTTCACATCATCCTTGATGAACCGGTCTGTAATGCGCCAGGTGAAAGGCAATGCAAAAAACAGCATTACAATACCGAGTGCAATCAGGAGCTTATTGCGCAGTTTTTGCCGGTCCTGGAGCAGTACATAGATCAGCGCGGCAGCGGTCAGCACTGCAGTAATGGCGACACCACGGCGATAAAGCAGCAGGTGATGAAACATGCCGCGCCAGGAAATAAACAAAAGATAGAGCGCAAGCGAAAAGAAGCCATAGACCCAGTAGTTATGGGGCTTCCACAGTATATCTGTAAAGCGTGTATCCGCAGTGGTAAAAGGACGGCGCGCAAAGGAGACGGCAATATTTTTAAAGAGGAGAAACAGCAGGAACAGCACTGCAAAACCGCGATCTACAACCAGCAGAAAAGCGAGCGTAGTGATGGATAAAAGAGCTTCGCGACTATCATAAAAATAATATAGCCAGCGGGCAGGATAACTTAACCATTGCGGGATATTCCCCTGGTTAAATTTAGGCCGGTCGGGAGTAATGACCAGCAGCCTGCGGCATAAAACAAGGTAGCTGCAAACCGGGATGATGATGCTGCTAATACGGGCGATAATATCGGCGCCTATACGCGGACCAATCTTGCCCAATAAAAAACAAGCGGCGAGTATAATAATTTGTGCAAGCACAATGCCACCTGGCGTAGAAGTAATGCGGATAAGGCTTTCCGGCATTATGCGTGGCTTAATTGCTGCGTGTTCTGAAGCTGTTTTTTTCTGTGCGTCTCTCCGCTTAGACCATACACGCCAGGCAATCAATCCTCCAAAAAAGACCAGCAGGTAAAGCCCGGTATTGGGCAATGAGCCAAGCCCGTTTTTAAAATCAAAGGAAATGTAATTATCAATTTCTTTCGGTGTGGCATCTTCAGCAGGGGGGAAGGTGGCAATACGCCATAACAACAGGCAGCGCGTAAAAATCAATCCGTACAGCACATAATAAACAAGTGGCTCAATGCGCACTATGGAAGGGGAAGGAAAAAAACAGAGCACCAGTGCAACGAGCAGATACAAGCCGCTAAGCAACCCGAATAGAACGCCATAGGCAAGCCTGTGCTCTGAAAAATTACGAATACTGTACATCCAGCGGATGCCATTTATGCCGCTGCGTAAGGTGAATTTATCACCCTGCGGCTTTACCGCTCCGCCTTCGAGCCGGGCATCAAAAATTTTCGTTTCAAGCGCGAGGCCGGGTTTGTCGGCAATCACACTAATGTGCCCGGCAATGTCGTTAGATGCCGCTTTACGCACATCTTCATGAAAAAGGTAGCCCTCATCGAGCGGATTATCTACGAAGCCGGAATAATGATTGTAAAGTGAGCGGATGTATTCTGTACCTGCCTGAGGACGCAATGTTCCCTTTGGCCGTAAAGAAAAATAGTGTGGGCGGCGGAAGACAAGGCTGTTCCCGCCGGTTGTAGTATCCTTGTTTATTGTAAAGGCGCCGGCAGCGTTCGCAAAGCCGCAATACATTCTTGCGCCGTAAGTAATGCGATGTGTAAGCGTAGGATTAAAAGCGATTGAGTGCCCATCATTCCCTGAAAGTGAATAGTGGCCGGCTATGAATTCTCCCGAAGGGAAAAAGACCATACGCTTAGGTGCGCCGCTACGGTATTGAGCAAGCAGATAGCAATTCCCGATTCCGCTGAGCCAGTGCTCGATTATCTGCCGCGTTTCTGCGTAATGGCTTTGCCAGGTATCACCGCGCAGCAAAATACCTGCAAGAGAAAGACCGGTTGCAAGATGTGTTTTAAGGTAAAGGTTAAAGCTGTCTTTGAATGGAGCAGCAACGCCAAAGACACGCAGCCCATCGGTATCTGTACTTTCAAATGTGCCCCGGATGATCGTGCGTTTTTTGGTACCGCTGAAAAGCCTTGACAGTACATTGGAAGAATCGGTTTCCTGTAGCGAAAGACGCAGCGAGACCGTGCCATTGGAAAGCGTAAATCCCTGCTCTATGGAAGCATCATACGGCAGGTTTATGGGGGTATAAACGGAATCGCCATCATCCTCTTTTACCTGCTCGAATACAGGGCTTAAAAAATTATTGCTTTGCAGCTCCGGGTTGCCAACCGGAGAAGATACGATGCCCAGGCTCCCTTGTTCGCAGTGCCAAATACCGGGGATATTATAGTCATTAGAAGAAGTGAAGAGTGCGAGATTTTTCTGGAAAGAAACCCCGCTGTTGTAGATGGAATGATAATCGGCATTGAGAAAATAAGGTGATTTTTCCCGTGGCATGAGGAAGAGGCCAAGTGTATAAACCGATGCGGTGTAAATGACCGTAAGCAGACCCGTACTCCAGATACGGTAAGCCATCCGCGCTTTTGCATTCCATTCTTTTTTTACCACATCGGGCTGTAGCGTAGGCATAGCCATCGCTTCGCCCCGGCTTCGCTCAAAGGCAGCCCAGCCAAAGTACCAGGCTATCGCGCAAACCACAATCAGTAGCAGGAATACAGTGAGCGCATTGCCCCAATACCATGCTGCGCCGCCGGCTAAAAGGGCCGATGTAATGGTAATGATTGCTCCTTTAGTGAAAAACTGCTTCATGTTTTTGTAATAGCGCGATTATTGTTGGCCAAACCTGTATCCATGCATACTTACATTCATGCCTGCTCCATTGGCCCCGGTTTTCCGCAGCAGCTCTGCCACCGACAATACTAAATTGGGCGCACCGCTTTTTATATCAATGGGTACTACGCTTGGCTCAGTTGCCTTTTGCCCGGCTGCCAGGCCGCCAATGTGCTGAATGTTATATACATCATGCTCATCCCAAATGCCCGCGCTATAGCGTACGAGGGAGTAGTAATGTAACCCCATGATCACCAGTTGCTCTTCTACGATTGCCTGGCTTCCTTCATCAGCGGGATTGATCCTGCTGCCGGATACGAAATCGGTGAAAGGCCGGACAAGGCTATTTGCCGAAGATTTAAAATAAGTATCCTGCTGAATGGCTTTCCCGCGAAGTATCAGCAATTCTTTCTGTGCCTCTGCAAGCCCCGACTGCAGTTTAACGCTATTGGCATCTCCTGTTTTCAGCCTGGCTTCAAGGGCTTTATAATCTTCCTCATGCGCTTCGTTTTTTACACGCTCGCTCTCTGCCTGCCTCGTCATCTGCGTTAGCGCTGCTTTAGCCTTACCCAGATCTTCCTGTGCTTTTTTTAGCTTTTTTGCGGCCTGTGCTGCGCCGGCTGCGGCATTTTCCGGTGTAGCTGGTAGCACTTCCGGGGTTCCTGTATCCTCTTCATCTACCGGATCTTTATCTTTTGTATTGCCAGCCATCATCCGCATTACCACAATACAGCCCGCAATACCGGCAACCAATCCGCCTAAAAGCCATAGCCAGTCGCCACCCGGTTTTTGGGGGGCCAGGTTTGCAGGAGTCAATGCCGCTGGCAAAATCAGCACACCTTCCCCACCATCCTTACGCAGCACGTCATTTACAAACGTATTGATATCGCCACTTGCATCGCCGGCAGCATCTGCATTATTGGCTGCTGTGTGCATGATCACATCTTCCACACCCTTTAATGCGGCAGTAGCGCGGGCTTCCTCGCCAGTTGTAAACTTCAGGGCTATATTTCCTGAGCCCGTTGTATCCGCCGTAAGCTTAAAGCTTTCCGGTTCTTTTACACCTTCATGGGTTAGCTGCAAGAGGTATTTTCCTTTTGTTTCTTTTTTCAGGATAAGCCAGAGTGCGCCATTGCCCTGCGCATTGCTGTGCAGGATGCGCGGCGCGGCAATGGCTTCCATCGCTATAAATATAGGGACAACAAAAAGGCTTAAGATCAATAAGAGGAATCGGGACATATAGCGGGTTAGCTTGTATGCTGATTTTAAACTGGGGGAAATTAAGATTTAGCATTATTCGCAGTAAAGGTCTTGGCATGGCGCTCCAATAATGCCTCTATATCTGTGGCGCTGAATGCTGCAGGGAAGAGCGATGGCAATAAATAATCCTCGGCATTCTGTGCTATCTCTTTATCTGCCTCAAGCTCTCCTTCGCCAAGCAGCCGCCCGTCGGGCGTCATGCGCCTTACGAGGAAGCGGCCGGTGGATCCTTCCGGTGAGAAAATCAGATCGAAACGCGTACCGCTGTCCCCGGTGCGAAAAGCCGGATCGCGGGGAGATAGAAAGCGCCCGCCGATCAGTAGCTTATGGTGCTCGAAATCGTTGAGCAGGGTGCTCAATGCATCAGTGGTTTTTACCTCTACATTCGTATTGCTGCGCAGCATCCATGCACCGGAAGTCAGGTAATCGAGGAAGCTTTTTTTCTTTTGTGCAGGAGCCGCCATACCGCCCCGTTGCAGGGCGACCTGCACCGGCCAGCCGATGATTTCCGGCTGTAGTACAAAGGGGCTGTTCAATACGCCACGTAGCGAAATGCTTTTATATCCAGCTGGAGAATCCGGCACATGAATGGCCCCTGGCGGCAGGGTTAGCATAGCGCTCAATGCTGCCCTGAGCTCATCGGCAAGCGGGCGAAAGAGGAACCCACGGCCTGTAAGCAGCACCCCTTCGCATTCCAGGCCTTTATCGCGCAAAGCTTTAGTGATGAGCTCCAGGTTTGCTGTTACCGAACCCGTGATCGCCTCGCAGACCTGTTTTATATAGCCTTCCTCATCAGGGATGTTCTTTACGTTTGCCAGCAAGGAAAGGAGCGTTTGGAATTGCCCGCCGCCAAGATTGGCAAATGTTGCACCGTTCTCTAATTGCACACTATTCCACTCACTGTTTACTTCGCGGGGACGAAGGGTGCCATTGTACCCGATTTTAAACTCCTCAATTTTCTGCGCCAGCTCATTAAGCCGGAAAGGCTCCGCTCTTGTATCCTCATTCAGGAAATATTTGCGGATGAACGTGCGTATGGCCTCCTTATCATCTGCAACATTGCCGAGGTAGGTAAGCAATGCCTGGAAGATGGCATAGGAGATAAGATTGCCGGCACCTGCAATGCCATTCCGGTACACCGGAACTAAAGGCCCGGCTGGCGAGGTTCCTGCGCGGATAATGGAAAAATCGGTTGTGCCTTTACCGCAGTCTATCGTAATGTAATACTTGCCCGGCGTGCTGCGCAGGTTGTGCATCATGTAGTAGCCAAGAAAAGCAGCATCGCTTTCAGAAATAGTTTGTACCTCCCAGCCCGCCAGTTTTTCGCGGCCACGCTCTGCCTGCACATTCCGCAGGATGGTATGCAGCGTACGCAGCGTAAGGCTTACATCTGCTTCATTATAAATATTGGGTACCAGCAGCGTAAGGCGTATATATTGAGGCTCTGCGGCGCGTCGTAGTTCGGGCAAGAGCCAGGCGCGGATCATATTCCGCAGTATGCTGCCAAAAGCTTTATCGCGCAGCTCATCGAGCTTTTGAATGTCGGTGTCGCCATCTTCCTTTAGGGTGAAGCTCATGTTGGTGAGCGCGGAGCCGTGTTTGCGGGCAAGCTTCAGGTTAGGAAGCTGGTGGAAGCGCGGAGTAATAGTATTCAGCTCATCGTTGGGCAGCACCATGATCAGGTTTTCCCCTTCGCGGTGCAGGAAATCCTTTTCCTTAAAAAATTCTGTAATCCCCTCCATTTCTTTCTTTACGAAGAAGATGGATTTATAAAACGGCTGCCCTTCCTCCTGCTGGAGATATTTACCCTTATGATCTATGCCGGATAGGGTCTTTGATTTTTCAAACAGATCCACTGTTTTCTGCTCTTCCTGCAGGTGGCCGCCGCGCTCTATGGTACGCTGCTGGATGAGCTGCGATGCCTCGGAGCCGTAATCCAGCGCGCCCTGCAGCAATTGCAGCGGATGCACAAGGTGAATAAGAAATGTAGCGCTGTAGCTGCGGGTATCCTGCAACAGTTTTACCGTGCAGGAGAAATGCTTTGCCTCGCCGGTATGCCCTGTAACCATGCGGTCGGTATGGGCTTCGATGGTGAGCTGGCTGTCCGTCTCACGCCAGAATATTTTTGTGCCATCTGCATGGGTAGCCAACAGGCCGGAGTGATCTGCAGGGCCTGTAAGTGGGGGCGCTGTTGTCCCAGGCTCTTCATCGCTGAAGAAATCATTGTGCGCTTCTGTTGCATCTTCCTGAAGCATTACCGGTGCAACCAGCGGTGCTGCACCGGGAGTTATGCCTATTTCCAGGGTATTGGTTGCTGCATCGTATACCTGCGTAAAAGTGCAGTTGCGTATGGAAATATCACGGCTGCCTTCTTCGCTCAGCACCTTTGCCATGCGGTCTTTATGGAGCGTTATCAGGGTAGTGCGGCCGCGCTTCGATTCCGCAATAAAGGGCTCGCCTGCCTGTATGCTTCCGGCGGCAGCTACAAGATCAAGATAATAGACGCGGCGGTTATTGATCGTAATAGGCAGAATGTAGGACATGGCAATTGTTGTGCGTACAAAAGTGGGCGAAATTTCGGGAAGCTGTGGGAGTTTATCGGTGAACGCGGGTAAGATTAGGGGTGATTGCTCCGAGAATACGGATTGGCTATATTACTTTAGCCCCTTTCAGACGAAATGGTATGAAGCGCTTATTGCTGCTCTTATTTCTTTTGCCCTTATTGAGTATCGCCCGTGGCCATGATACGCTGCTTACGCTTGCATCGCCTGTTTACAGACCGGTGTACGATTGGCGTTTTTCTCCGGGTGATGAACCAGTGATGGCCGATCCGCTTTTCAATGACAGTATGTGGACACTGGTGAACGCTGCTGCCATTGCACCAAAAGGGGGGCGCACCCTGTTTACCGGCGTCGGCTGGTTCCGGCTGCATTTCGATGTTGATTCCGGGTTGGCTGCAAAGCCGCTCGCTTTACTCGTGCAGCACCGCGGCGCATCGGAAATATATCTTGATGGCACGCTGCTGAAAAAGTATGGAACGATCAAAGGCGGGGATCATTCGGATTACATGGATCCACAGCAGATACCGTTGATATTTTCGGTCCGGGGGCCGGGCCCGCACCTGCTGGCCATACGCTATGCCAATTTGCTGGCCAACGGTAAAAATTCGGTTTACAATAATCCTTTTGCAGGCTTTATAGTAACGATACAACCTGCGCAGGGCGCGGTTAATACACAGCATGAGAACACAGCGGGTATTTCCGGAGTATTCTGCGGGCTCACGGGTATTTTCTTCGCATTGTTCCTCCTGCATATCCTCCTCTACTTCTACAACCGAAACGACTCCAGCAATATGCTGTTCAGCTTTTTCAGTCTCTCCACGGCGCTCCTTTTCTTTACTTCTTTTTTAAGACAGATGCTAACCTCCTCAGACGATCTTGATACTGCCAGTATCGTTTCTGCATTATTGGGCATCTTAGTGGTGTTTTCCCTTTGCGGTTTTCTCAATTACCTTTTCGGGAGCAAAAAGTCCTTCATTTTCTCAGTCATACGCATTTGTACGATTTTGGCCACTTGCCTCAACTTTTATTCCCGGCAGTTCGGGCGCGATGCATTTCTTGTACTGATGCTTATTGTAGGTATCTATTCTATTTACCTGATTATCCGCGCAATTATGCGAAAGCAGCCCGGAGCCAGGATTATCGGGGCCGGCCTCCTGCTCCTAAGCCTCTTCTTTATTGTGCTGCTGGGTACTGTAATTATATACGGAGACATCAGGGATGATCAGAATTTCTACATTCTCGCAGTGCTCGGAGTATTGCTGGCAGGCTCGATCCTTAGCATCCCCGTTTCTATATCTGCCTACCTCGCCTACAATTTTGCGGCAGTGAATAAATCGCTGAAAGTACAGCTGGCGCAGGTGCAGGAGCTTTCCCAAAAAACGAATGAGCAGGAAGCCGAAAAGCAGCGTATGCTCGAAAGCAGGAAAGAAGAGCTGGAGACGGAAGTAACGGCGCGCACAAGCGAGGTGATGGCCCAGAAAAAACAATTAGAGCAGCAGCACGATGCACTAAAAGCAGAGAAGAAAAAATCGGACGACCTGCTGCTGAATATCCTGCCCGAAGAAGTTGCCGAAGAGCTTAAAGAAACCGGCGGCGCCGTAGCAAGGCTGTATGATAATGTAAGCGTGCTCTTCACCGATTTTGTGGACTTTACCCAGGTAAGCGAACGCATGAGCCCTGCGGCGCTCGTAGCCGAGATCGATACCTGTTTCAAGGCATTCGATGCCATTACGGAAGAGTTTGGCCTGGAGAAGATAAAGACCGTTGGCGATGCCTATATAGCCGTAGCCGGGCTCCCGGTAATGGACGATCGCCACGCGCAGCATGTGGTACAGGCAGCTATAGCCATTCGCAATTTTATGGATAGCCGGAGGCAGGTTTCTGATGATTCCTTTCACATACGGCTTGGCATACACAGCGGGCCTGTAGTAGCTGGCATTGTGGGCGTGAAAAAATTTGCCTACGATATATGGGGGGATACCGTGAATACCGCGGCACGTATGGAGCAGGCTTGTGAGGCCGGCAGGATCAATATTTCAGCAGCTACTTACGCTTTGATAAAGGATGATTTTAAATGCGTGTACCGCGGCGAGCTGGAAGCCAAGCACAAAGGGAAGATGGGGATGTACTTTGTAGGGTAGCGTGCACACGGGTTGCCCGTTCGCACCAATAACGCTATAAAAATTAGCCTGCCTTTTACGTGGCGCGGCATAATTCTGCCAAGGCCGAATGGAGCTTAAAGCGCTCTGTGAAGCTCTATTTTATAATAGGTATATCTATTACCTCAAATATTTTCGCTCCTGGCATTGTATTTTTAGCGCGGTACCTTAATCACTCATCCAACACTGTTCTTATGAAAAAATTCTCCACGTTTATACTGGTATTATCGTTCTTTGCTTTTTCCGGCCCGGTAGCAGGGGCGCAGACCCTTGCTGTGAAAAAGATCATGGCCAAATACAAAACCGATTACATCCCTGAGTTCAAATCAAGCCTTGCAGCACGCACTAATGATCCCACATTGGCTGATATTGATGTAGAGATCGACTTTGCATCTTTTGGCGATAATGCCGAAGAACTTGATCTTGCCGTACGTGAGCTTCACCAGGCAAAAGGGGCAATCCTCTTTTTAGCAAAAGATGCTACCGGCAAAGAAGCGATAGAAAAGGGACTTAAAAAAATTACTATCCGCAAGACACTCGTTGCTTCCAAAAAGGAGCTTAACCTAAGCGGAGGCAACCTTACGCTCGGAACCTATTCCTATGATCTGCGCACCATGATTCCTACATCGGAGATCCAGGCTTACTTATTGAAGAAACTATAGGGTTCTTTTCAGCATACGCTAACCGCGTGAGCGATAGCAGTGGATATCCCGCGGCCCTTCAGCCGGGGATAGGAACGGATAGCGCGACCCGCAGGGGCACGCCATACACTTAAAGCTGCGGAGGATAATCATAATTCACCATCCACTGAATGCCGAACCGGTCGGTAATCATCCCGAAGTAAGCGCCCCAGAAAGTTTTTTCCAGCGGCATAGTAACGGTACCGCCACTCGATAGCGCGCCAAACAATTTATCGGCCTCCGCCTCACTCTCTGCATCCAGCGATATGGAATAGTTGTTGCCCGGCTTAAATTCATGTCCCATCGACTCCAGCATATCGGTACCCATAAGGGTGGTGCCGCCAACCGGCAGGGCTACATGCATTATTTTCTCCGCATCGGCGGGCGTCATATTGGCTCCGGCAGCCGTATCCTTAAAGCGCTGGAAGGTTTTGAATTCAGTGCCGAATACGGACTTATAGAAGGTAAAGGCCTCCTCGGTATTGCCCATGAAATTGAGGTAGATATGTGCTGTTGGCATTTTTTTATTTTGTTGGATGTGGTTGGATGTCTTTCAGGTTTTAAAGCCTGGAAAGCCTTTTAGGATCGTTTATTCAGCGGTTTCCCCGTCAAGGCTTACTACATAGGAAGTCATTTCCGCAATCCTGCCATCCCTGAACCGGTAAATATCGCAGAAGGCACCTTTGTAGGGCCTGCCGTCCGGTCCTTTCATGCTCATAATACCGCTGCAGCTTACAAGATCGCCTTCGGCAATAAGGTGATTGGTGCTCATTTCCATATCCGTATAGCCCTTCATGTAGTCTATAACTTTCAGTACATCTTCTTTTCCATTGAGCGGTGGCTTGCCTGCCATGGTCCATTGTATATCATCCGCGCAGTAATCAAGAAATACCTGCGGTGTTTTATCGATGAATGAATCATTCACTTTTTGTACGATCTCTTTATTAGTTGGAGACATAAAGCTTGTTTTCGGCCGTAAAGAAAATATTTTTCGGGCAACAATTATAATAGCTACAGCCAGGCGCTATTAGGGCAGGAAGGTGATGCTCAGCGCAAGCGATTCAGCGCTTCGCCGATCACTATATCAAATTCCCGCTGCTGCTCCGGCGTACACAGCGCCCGCACTTCCCGGAAATGATCGAAGGTTATCTGTTCTACCCGCCGCTGGAAGGCGGCAATAGAATCCATACAGGCCAACGACTTCCCGCTATCGGCCATGGCAGGCAGCGAAAGCAGCACATACATACTCCGCTCCTGCGCGCGCATATCATCGCGGATATTTTCAACAGCGGCATGGTGGGCCTCGCGAAGCGTTCTGTACTTCGCCTCCTGTATATCGGTAAAGTTCAGCTTGCGCCGCAGGTACTGTGCGGCATTCTCATGGTCTCTGTCGCCGGCAGGCGGGCCGGGCCTTCCGCCAAGCCACAGAAAGCCAAGTGTGCCGAGGTTGAGCAACAGCAGAAATACAATAACCAGCCGGAGAAATTTTGCTTCCTGCATTGCAGTTTAGATTGAAGGCGGAGGTGTAAAATACTCTGTGATTACCGGGCTTTTCTGCGCTGCGAAGTTTCCGATGCGTCCTGCCTCACTGCTGTGACTAAAAAGAGTGTATGCATTTACGCCAATAAGCAGTAGAAGGCCGGCAGCCATGAGCCAGATCGTTTTTGGGGAAAGCCTGATTGTCCTTACGGTACCGGCCGTCAGCTTTTGCACCGTAGCATGGTGCAGGCCGGCAGGAGCCTGGGCACGCTGCAGGCCATCGATGCTGGTTAGGGCATCGGCTATCCACTGGTCTTTCTGTGTCATAATGGTTAGATGATTTATTCAGGTTAAAACTTGTGCCTTAATTTTTAATTGCATCATAATACTGCGCTAAAAGCTTTTGAAGTTTTTGCTTCGCACGAAACATCAGCGACTCTACCGCAGGCAGGCTTGTATTCATTATCTCCGCAATATCCGAATAGCTCTGGCCTTCGGTTTTATGAAGTATGAAGGCCGTTTTCTGGTTGTCCGGAAGGCGGCTGATCGCTTTAAACAGCATAGCAGCCAGCTCTTTATTGGCCAGTTGCGTGCCGGGATGATGAAAGCTATGCGTATAGCCGTTATCCTCGGGCAGCGGTTGTGTGCTCCTTCGCTTTCTCTTCCGCAGGGCATCCAGCGATTTTGTTATGGCTATTCTGTAGATCCAGGTCGAGAGCTTCGCATCGCCCCGGAAAGAGCGGATATGCTCATGCACGGCAATAAATACTTCCTGCGCCACATCCTCTGCATCTTGGGCATGCTGCATCATGCCCAGGACAGTATTATACACACGATCCTGGTATAGGCCGACCAAAGCGCTGAAAGCTTCCGGCTTTCGTGCTTTAAGATCTGATATGAGCACTGTATCATCCAACAGATCAGCTATAGGAATTGTTGCGGTTTTTGCCTCCTGGCCACAAATAAGACATAATCTCGGGCAAAAACCTGCGCTCTAAAGAAAATATTTATCACCGCAAGTTTAAGGTGTCAAAGACATCTAAGATGGATAATACCACACAAATATCATGAAGTACCTGATCTGCGCAGCGTTTATGCTGTGTATGCTGCGAGCCGGTGCGCAGAGCATCGTTACCAAATGGAGCCGTAATACTACAGGTAAGAAAGGCAGCTATTGGGCTAATAACGGCGGCATGCCTCCTACGTACACTTATACCATCAGCACAGACTCTGCCGATGTACTGAAAGTGGCCTACACTACGGATTCTGTTTGGGTGCGTTGCAATGGTCTTACGGACAGCATGGGTAAATACCTGAACCCCGGCACCTGCCTTGCACAATCCTACATCTACCGGTTTCCGCGGATACCATCTGTAGGAGCAACGAAAACAACATCGCCAAAAGGTGGCGCAATAGGCTTACTGCTAAATGGCATCCCTGTCTTTGGCCTCAGCAATTCCTATTCGTACACGGGCAGTGCCAATGCACCCAACGGGTCAGGTATCTGGAATGTTGAGGTAGGAAAAAGTGAAGGCTTTGTGCTGGATACAAATTATGGAGCGCATCCGCAGCAGGCAGGTGCCTACCATAGCCACGATAAGCCTTACCGCATGTACCGCGACTATGCCACAAATGTCCATTCGCCGCTTATCGGATATGCTTTTGACGGCTATCCTATCTATGGTCCCTATGGCTATTCTACTGCAATGAATGCATCAAGCGCTGTAACACGCATGAAAACAGGCTATAGCCTGCGGAATATCACTACCCGTACCAAGCTGCCGTATAATGTAACACCTACCCAGACAGGACCTGCAGTAAGCACTACGTATCCGCTTGGCACATATTGTGAAGACTATGAATGGCTGGCTTCTAATAGTGGCGACCTGGATAAATACAATGGCCGAACCTGCGTAACCCCGGAATATCCATCCGGCACTTATGCTTATTTTGTAACAATAGATGCGGCCGGCGTAGCTGCATTTCCCTATTATATTGGCATCGAATATTATGGCCAGCCTGTTACTTCCGATATTGCCGGAACGGCCGGAAGTAATGGTACGGGGCTCAGCATTCCTGTAGCCGCAACAACCTATAACGGTGTGCCGCTTGCACTTCGCCTGCTTCATTTTTGGGGTGAAGCGTCAGGCGCCTCAAACAGGCTTGCATGGTCAATTGCTAAAACAGTACCGCTACAACGCATAGAATTGGAGCGCAGTACAGATGGTGCACATTTTACGGTGCTTGCAGACATCATGCCGGAGCGTGAGGAAGATGCGGATTATGCTTACGCTGATAAAGCACCTATGGCGCAAAGCTTTTACCGTATCAAGATGACCGAAGTAGGTGGAGTCGTTACCTATTCAGCTATTGTTGCGCTCCGGCATACTTTGAATAATGGCTTGCTGGTATATCCTACGCTGGCATCTGATTTCATTAATATTACAGGTGCAAACACCGCTGCTGCAACGATGGTTATTATTAAGGATGCGCTTGGCTATACAGTACAATCTGTATTGCTGAATGCTGCAGAGCCAAACGCATCAATAGATATTTCAAAGCTGGCCGTGGGTTTGTACATTGTGCAGGCAGGGTATAATGGTGCGGGTGGTACGGCTAAATTTTTTAAACGGTAGGCTTTATTTTCTCCCAATACAATACACACAATCACTTATGAAGAAACTGCTTTTAAGCGTCCTGTTCCTGGCACCGGTCGCAGCCATAGCGCAGCCAATTGTCAACAGCTGGATCCTGAATACAACCGGTAAAAAGGCAAGCCAGTATTTCAATAATGGCGGGATGCCGGTTACCTGGACCTTTACCAACATGACCGATTCTGCCGATGCCTTGCGTGTTTGCTACAACTCGGACACTGTATGGGTGCGCAGCCAGGGCCTTACGGACAATATGGGCAAATGGCTGAACCCCGGCGGCGCTATAGCACAAAACTATACCCACCGTTTTCCGCGTAAACCGGTAATAGCGGCAACCAAAATCATCTCCCCGAAAACGGGAGCTATCGGCCTCCTGCTCAATGGCGTTCCGATCTATGGGCTGAGCAATGCCTACTCCTGGAATGGTACAGCAAATGTAGCCGGGCCTCAGGGCTCCGGCATCTGGAACGTAGAGGTAGGCAAGAGCGAGGGCTTTGTGCTCGATACCGCTTTAGGCGCGCACCCGCAGCAGCAGGGCGCTTATCATTCCCATACTACGCCTTACCGGCTTTATAAGAATACGCCGGCCACGCAGCATTCGCCGCTTATAGGTTATGCTTTTGATGGCTATCCGGTTTATGGGCCTTATGGCTATTCATCGCCCATGAATGCATCCAGCGCCGTCAGCAGGATAAAGACTGGCTATAGCCTGCGGAATATTACCACCCGCACCTCCTTACCTTATGGCATAGCGGCCTCTCAAACAGGCCCGGCAGTAAATGGTACCTATCCGCTCGGCACGTATTGTGAAGACTATGAATGGCTGGCTTCCAACGGAGGCGATCTTGATAAATACAATGGCCGAACCTGCGTAACCCCGGAATATCCAGCGGGCACCTATGCTTATTTTGTAACCGTTGATGCAGCTGGGGTAGCTGCATTTCCTTACTATATAGGTATTGAATATTACGGCCAGCCCGATACCAAAAATTTCCCTGCTAATCCTATGGCAGGCAATGGAATTACAGTGCCAACGGGTGGGGTAACGTGCCTCAGCGCCGGCAGTACAGATATTGAAAGCTTTGGCGCAGATAACAAAGCATTGCAGCTCTACCCAAACCCTGCAAACGGACAGGTTACGATACTCAGCAACGGGCACCCTTACCGAAAGGTTTTTGTTTACAACAGCACTGGCCAGGCGATATATACGGCATCTATTAGCGGCGCCGAAAATCACACAATAAATCTACTCGTCGCTGGCTTGTACTTTGTACGCTGTGAGGATCCTGCAACCGGTGCTATGGCCACCGGCCGTATTGTATCTAAGTAATGAATACCTACTGCCGGAGGTGACCTTTTATGCGCAATAACTCAAGCTCTGCTATAACTGCCATGCAAAGGAAGCTAATACTGCTTTTCGTATTTACTATATGTTGCGGTATCAATGGGATTGCGCAGTGCGTAGCGCCGAAAGTAAGCGTACATGCCATCAGCTTCCTTCCGGAGATGAATGGAGCGCCGCTGATTCTTGATGCTAAAAGCTATGCTATTCCCGGCACGGGCGATAGCCTGCGCATCAGCACACTTCGGTTTTATATATCCGGTATCCTGCTCTTGCAGGATACCGCGCTGGTATGGGCGGAGCAAAATAGCTATCACCTTATAGATGCTGCTGAGCCGGAGCGTATGAAAATAATGCTGCCCCTGCCTTCAGGGCTTCTGTATAATAAAGTGCGGTTCAATCTTGGCATAGACAGCATTACAAACACGCGCGGTGCGCAGGGTGGCGATCTGGATGCCGTAAGAGGTATGTACTGGGCGTGGCAAAGCGGCTATATCAATATAAAGCTGGAGGGCACAAGCCCGGTATGCAATACGCGGAAGCATGAATTTCAATACCATCTTGGCGGCTACGGCGCGGGCACCTATTGTATGCAGCCGGTAGTGCTTGGCGCAAACAGCAAAAAAGATCTGTGCATTGGCATTGCGCTGGACCGGTTTTTTTTAGAATTGCCCCTTGCTGCGCAGCCTTCGGTAATGATACCCGGCAGCGATGCTGTAGCGCTTGCCAGAAAAGCAGCACTCATGTTTTATCCTATTAAGCAGCGATGAAAAAGATTGCGGTGCTATGCCTGATTGCAATAGCTGTTGCAGCATCTGCTTTTAATCCAGTAGAGGAGCCAGTACTATCAATACCCGCAGGCTGGCCGAAACCGGTTTATGACTTTAATGCCAACCCACTCAGCGAAGCTAAAATTCAGCTCGGTCGCAAGTTGTTCTTCGATCCAGGCTTATCCCGCAATAATACCATCTCCTGCGCTTCCTGCCACTTGCCGCAAACCGCTTTTACCCATGTGGATCATGACCTTAGCCACGGCATCGGCGGGCGCATTGGCACACGCAACAGTCCAGCGCTGATGAACCTCGCATGGGGGCGCAGCTTTATGTGGGATGGTGCAATACACCACCTCGATGTGCAGGCACTTGCGCCGATCGCTCACCCTGATGAAATGGGCAGCGCTATTGCAGACGTAGTGCAGCACTTGCAAAAGACGAATAATTATTCTGCACTTTTTGGTAAAGCCTTTGGCGATACTACAATTACCGGTGAGCATACGCTTAAAGCGCTTGCGCAATTCATGCTCACGCTTATCAGCGCGGATAGCAAGTATGACCGGGTGATGCGTAAAGAAGCCGGTGCCGCATTCAATGAATACGAAGCAAAAGGTTATTCGTTATTCAAGTCTGCATGCGCATCCTGCCATACCGAGCCGCTCTTTACCAACGGCGATTTTGAGAACAACGGATTGCCGGTAGATACTACACTCAACGATAGTGGCCGCATGAAGGTTACGGGAAAGGAAAGTGATCGCGGGAAATTCAAAGTCCCTACGCTGCGCAACGTGGAAGTAACTTATCCTTATATGCACGATGGCCGCTTTCGGAGTCTTCAGATGGTGCTGTTCCATTATTCAAACGGCATTCACCAAAGCAATACACTTGCACCGCAGCTGCGCAAAGGCATTTCTCTGAATGAGGAGGAGAAACGCAACCTGATCGCCTTCTTGAAAACCCTTACTGATGAAGCCTTCCTGCATAACGTAAAGTTTGGCCCGGCTGACGCTCCCACAGATAAATAATTTGTAGGAAGGCAAAGCAAAAACCAGCAAGGGCAGAATTAAATAGGTTTAATCGAAAAAATCCAGTTTATCGGCAATGAACTCTTTATTGAACTTAAGCAGAAAGTCCTGGCGGAAACGGATCATACGGTCGCGCAGATAATAATCCAGCGCCGGGTTGTTGTCTGTGAGTACTTCTGTAACAGGATTGCCAAGGGCAATTTTAAACTGATCCATGCTTCCGGTATAAGGGTAATAGCTATCGCTATCGATAGCTATTTTACTAAAATCGACAGGCTGGTGCAGCGATGCATAGTACACCACATCGGCGTTGGTTTTGCCTGGTATAGTACCGAATAGCTGTACCCTGTACCCTGCTATTTGCAGAGTATGCAGGAGCAGTCTTTGTGCCATACCATCGGTTCCATCTTCAATACCATCAAATTCTATGAAGATATGCCCCTGTGCGCTAAGCAGGTTTTTAAGCCGGTTAAAACACTCTAAACTCAGCAGGTGAGAGGGTACATTCTCACCTAAAAGCGCATCGATGATAATCAAATCATAGGTGCGCCTGCATTTATTAATGTAATGCCGCCCATCGTCCACGATTAAATTTCCGGCGGCCTTCAGCCCAAAAAATTCTTTTGCAAGGCCCGGCAGGCGCTCATCGATTTCTACTGCATCGTAAGCAACGCCTGCGGCTTCCAACTGTCGTGCTACAGTGCCGCCGCCCAAGCCAATAAGCAGTGCATGGCTGCCATGAGGTAAGGCTTTAATGAAGGCGCGGGTAAAGCGGGTATAGTACAGGAAGCTGAGGTCGGGGTTGTGAGCGTCCACCCAGGTTTGCCAGTTATGGTTTACGAGCATGCTGCGGCTTTGATAGGAGTGGCCGTGGGCAACCATGGGAAACTCGATCACTTTCACCTGCCCCATCATGCCTTCGGTATGATATAAAAGCTGGAAGTGCTCACTATCATCCGTACGGTTGATAAAGGAAAATGCAGGCGCCAGCAGCAGCAGGGCACCGGCAGATAGCAGCCGGCCATTTGGCTTTAGAATGAGGATGCTCAAGGCAAAAAGCAGCGCTCCGATAACGATACAGGGAAGGGAGATGCCTGCCAGAGGCACAATCCAGAAGCCGGTGAGTAAAGTGGCAATAACCCCGCCCATTGTAGAGATGGCATACACCGAACCTGCCGCCCGCCCGCTGTTGTCTGTACCGGCGATCAGGCTTATGAGCAGCGGGCTTACCATACCCATGCCCAGCACAGGTGGCAGCAGGAAAAGAAGCTGCGAGAGCACGAGTCCCGGCAGAAAAGGAAGGTCCAGCGTGTGCTGCATCAGGAAGTTTGCCCAAAGAGGCATAACAGCCACCAGGGTCGATGCAGCTGTTAATGCGATAAGTAAAAACCTTTGTCGCTCCTGTTGCGGCCTGTCGCTCAGTTTGCCGCCGAAGTAATAGCCGATTGTAAGGCCGCCCAGCGTAATAGCCAGGGTGGAGGCCCAGACATACAGGGAAGTGCCGTAGTAAGGAGCCAGCATCTTGCCCCCGGCCAACTCGGCAACCATAACGCAGGCGCCTTCCACAAAGGAAAGAATAAGCAGTGTCTTGCGCTGTAGCGGCTGAGTGGTATGTTCCATATTTTGCAGGCCGTAAAATTTTATGAAGCCAAGATAAGCAGTTTCAGCAACCTGCCGCCGCTGCAATGAGCGACACCTGCTTTTTTTATGTATGGATATTCGTAGCTGTAAGGATGCGCCATACCTCCGGCAAAAGACCGGTATGGGTTGGTAGAGGGATGAAGCACCCCTGCCGGACCGAGCCGTGCCACGTATCAGTAGTATGTCTTGCCTGTTAGGAGGCGTTGCCGCACCGGTTTACCCCCCCTGACTATGCTACACCGGTTGTGGACGGGTGCGGCATAGGTAGGGGACGTAGTAATATCCCTTAGGGTAGTCGATTATCACGGGTTAAGGATGTATGCCGGGTTGTTTTTTTACAAATAGCTCTTTGCTGGCGCGTTACTTTATAGTGGCTTTTCTTCATTTGTATGCAGGGCTATAACGTTCTAATATCCTGCCTAAACTTTGTCATCCCGCAGGGACCTTTAATGCCCAAAGCTTAGACAAAGATCCCTGCGGGATGACAAAGCCGCTTTAATAAACTCCTGCAATACCAATAAGACAACTAACGTTTGTACCCAAGTTTCCCTTCCCTCTTTTCGGGTGAAGGCCGGGATGGGGCCCAGACAAAGCAAGGGTTAGGTGTCTGAATGGTATAAGTCTATGCCCACAGGTTCTTACCATGTACATCCGCCGGGGCTGATAAGATTGATCAGCTATGGGTTACACTATGCGCTATGCGTAAAGCACTGTCTGAGGTGTTATAAGTAATATTAAATAGCCGGGCGAAATGGATTACATTACAAGCGCAACTCTTCCCGGTTTTTTCCCGTTAATTGAATAACAGCAGTACCCCGTGGTATAAAATCTTTTTACCCGGTGCCGCAGAGCTGATTTTGTGCGCTTCATAAAGAATTTCCATTTTAATGAAAAATGATAAAAGCGCCCCGAAGATCCTTTCCGACAATACCTTTCCTGTCGTGGGCATCGGCGCTTCCGCAGGTGGCCTGAATGCTTTCAAAAAACTTATTAAAGCGATACCGGAAAGCTCCGGGATGGCATACGTGCTGGTGCAGCATTTAGACCCTGATTATGAAAGCAACTTACCAGAGCTGCTGCAAAAAGTAACGCAGATCCCGGTACTCGTTATTACCGATGAAATCAAGGTAGCGCCCGATCATATTTACATCATTCCGAGCAACAGGCTGCTTGTGGCAAATGATGGCATTTTAGAGCTGAGCCCGCGCCCTGAAAAAGGCAAAGGGCACCGCAACCTTCCAATTGACTTGTTCTTTACCTCGCTTGCAGAGATACATGGGGCAGGCGCCATAGGCGTTGTATTATCCGGCACGGCCTCAGACGGCACGATCGGGTTGAAAGCTATTAAAGATCATGGCGGGATCACCTTTGCGCAGGACGAGGCATCGGCTGAATATGATGGTATGCCCCAGAGCGCTATACAGGCGGGTGTGGTAGATTTTATCCTGCCGCCGGAAGAGATACCGGCAAAGCTCGTAGCGATATGCAGGCAAATAAACCACGCGGATGAAGCGCTGCAAAATATTCCTGCACAGGAATTAGCCGCTTACAAGCAGATCATTCAATTACTGCGCATTCGTAAAGGCACAGATTTCACCTATTATAAGCAGCCAACCATACGCAGGCGGATACTGCGGAGAATGGCCGTAAACAAATGTGCCACGCCCGCCGCCTATCATAAATTTTTACAGGAAAATAAGGAGGAGCAGTATGCATTATACCAGGACTTGCTGATTCCGGTAACCACCTTCTTCCGGGACCCTAAAACGTTCAATTCTCTTTGCGAATCGGTATTTCCGCACCTTGTGGAAGCAAAAGATGCAGGAGAGCCTTTTCGGATATGGGTAGCTGCCTGCAGCACGGGGCAGGAAGCCTATTCAATGGCTATGTGCCTGAAAGAGTTTATTGGAGGCGGGGATTGGAAAGTTCAGATTTTTGCAACAGATATTAGTGAGCCTGCCATAGCAAAAGCGCGAACAGGTTTTTATACCATGAATGAAGTAGCGGACATTAGCCCGCAAAGACTGAAAGAATTTTTTATAAAAGCAGACGAAGGCTACCGGATAAAAAAGGTGATCCGGGATATGTGCGTATTCGCTGTGCATAATTTTCTGAAAGATCCGCCATTCAGCAGGATTGATTTCGTAAGCTGCCGCAATGTGCTTATTTACCTGGAGCCTTACCTGCAAAAGAAAGCCCTCACTACCTTCCATTACGCGCTGAATGCAAAAGGCTTTTTACTGCTCGGCAAATCGGAAACCAGCAGTATTGTGCCAGACCTTTTTGCAGCCGCAGGCAAAGGCGATAAAATATTTACCCGTAAAGACGCGGTAAGCAGGTTGGCGCAGGTGATCAGCCCGCGCGGGGAGCAAAATATACCAATCATTAATAGCAATCACAATAGTGAAAAAATGCGGACCGATTTTCAGAAAACGGTTGATGAAATCCTGTTAAGCCAATACACACCGGTGGGTGTAGTGGTCAATGATGCGATGGACATCGTGCACTATCGCGGCGATAGCCGTATGTATTTAGAGCAGTTAAATGGAGCGCCTACCCAAAATCTGCTTAAGCTGGCAAAAAGCGGCTTAAGCTTTGAGCTGCGGAACATCATACAAAAAGCAAAGAAAGAAGGAACTGCAGTTGTAAAAGAATCCATTCCATTACAGGTGGATAAGCGGCAAATAGCCGTAACCGTCAAAGCTATTCCCTTACCAAATCTTGTAGAGCCGCACTACCTCATTCTTTTTGGGGAAACATCAAATGCCCCCATTCTAACGCAAAACTTTGCGGCTTCCGGCCAAAGCGGGGATGAAAAAGATTTACTGATACAGCAATTAAGGGCGGAGCTCGCACAGAACCGCGAAGACATGCGCGCGATCACCGAAGAGCAGGAAGCGGCCAATGAAGAGTTGCAAAGCGCAAATGAAGAGCTGCTTAGCGGCAGCGAAGAGATGCAAAGCCTCAATGAGGAATTGGAAACAAGTAAAGAGGAACTGCAAAGCACTAATGAAGAGCTAACCGTAATTAACCAGGAATTGCTGCACCTCAATGAGCAGCTATCGACAGCGAAAATTTATTCTGAAGCCATTATTGCTACCACTTATCAGCCCTTGCTGGTGCTGGATAAAAACCTGCGCGTAAAGACCGCCAATCATGCATTCTATAAAGCCTTCCATGTGGGTGAGCTGGAAACTGAGGATGTGCTGGTATATGACCTCGGCAACGGTCAATGGAACATCCCGGCACTGCGCACCTTGCTGGAAGAAGTGCTGCCGCAGAAATCAGAGTTTGCAGACTTTGAAGTAACCCACAATTTTACTACGATTGGCGAGCGGGTAATTCTATTGAGTGGTATCGAAATAATGAGGGATAAGGCGGCGGAGAAATTAATCCTGCTGGCTATTGAAGATATTACTGAAAGAAAGAAAGCGGAGGAGGTACTGAAAAAGAGCGAGGCGCAGTTTCGCCAGCTCGCCGATTCCATGCCGCAAATAGTATGGACTGCCCGCCCGGACGGCTATCTTGACTACTACAACAAGCAGTGGTATGACTACACGGGTTTTAAAGAAGCCTATGGCGATCAAAGCTGGATGCCGATATTGCATCCGGATGATGCAGCGCGTTGCCATGAGGCATTCTATAATTCTATAAATACGGGAACGCCCTATCAGATAGAATACCGCTTTAAAGACCTTAAAAACCCCGGTGCTTACCGGTGGTTTATAGGCAGGGCGCTGGCGGTGAAGGATGACGGCGGGAACATCATAAAATGGTTTGGAACCTGCACCGATATCCAGGACCAGAAGCAGGCCGAGGAGCAGGAGCGGGCAGGCCAGAAAGCATTTTCATTTCATTGCCGATGCTATGCCCCAAAAAGTTTGGACCGCCGATGCGAAAGGCAACCTCGACTATATAAACCAAAGCGGGCTTGATTATTCCGGGACTACCCTGGAAACCCTGAAGGATTGGCAATGGGAGCGCATCGTTCATCCGGATGATTGGGCAGAAACGCAGAAGGTCTGGCGGCACTCTATCGATACCGGCGATGCATTTGAGGTGGAGCACCGCTTCCTGGGCCGGGATGGCATTTACAGGTGGAACCTGACCCGTAGCCTTGCTCAAAAGGACGAGGATGGAACGGTAAAGATGTGGATAGGCACAAACACGGAAATCCAGGAGCAAAAAGAGGAAAAGGAAAGTCTGGAGAAGGCCGTGGAAACAAGAACCAGGCAACTGAAGATCGCAAATGATGCCCTGCTGGCAAAAAACAGCGAGCTGCAGCAGATGAATACTGAGCTCGAGTCATTTACCTATGTATCGAGCCACGATTTGCAGGAGCCGCTGCGCAAGATCCAGACCTTCGCTGCACTCATCCGTGCGAAAGAGCAGGCAGTGCTGTCGGATAAGGGGAAAGAGTCTTTTCAGCGCATTGAAAGCGCTGCAGCCAGGATGCAGACCCTCATCCAAGATTTGCTTGCATTTTCCCATGCCAATAGGGGCGAAAAGATCACTGAAAAAACAGACCTCAATAAAATTCTTGCCGAGGTAATGGGCGATCTGGAGGACAGCATTCTGGAAAAGGGAGCCACCGTAGATACACACGAATTATGTGAGGCGGCGATCAATTCGTTCCAGTTCCGCCAGCTGCTGCAAAACCTGTTTACCAATGCGCTGAAATTTACAAAGCCCGGCATACCTCCGCATATTACTATTGCCTGCGAAATAGCGCCGGGAGCGGATCTTGCCATAAACAACCCTGCATTGCCCTCCGGAAAGCTTGCCCCGGATCACCGGTATTGCCACATTACTTTTGGGGATAACGGCATAGGCTTTGAGCCGGAGTACAGCGAAAAGATGTTTGAAGTGTTCCAGCGGCTCAATACCCGTGCGCAATATGCGGCACCGGCATTGGCCTTGCCATTGTAAGGAAGATCGTAGAGCAGCATGATGGTGCGGTAACTGCTACCGGTGAGCCGGGGCAAAGGTGCGACCTTCCACATTTATATCCCTGCGGAATAAGAAAAAAATATGGCTTCAGAGCATCCCAAATTCATCGGATTAGGGCTTGCCTAAGTGGTGGAAAGCAAGGCACTTCAGCCCAACCCTTGTACTAAAGCTAAATTGAAAAACTGAACTTGAGCCTTTATTCGTCAGCCACATTTTGGCAAACCCCTGTTGTACGAAAGCCCTATTGGTCTGTCTTGTGGTCTGTCAAGTTGTTAGCAATATGGTCAATTCTTCAAAATGAGGAAATGCCGTTTATTTCTTTTGTGTCGAGCCAATCAATCCCGTTGTTCGGAACAAAACTTATAATCCCTGTTTTAAAGTTATGCGTTTCGTTGATTTGCTGTAAGTTCATCATCCAATTCATGGGCAGTTTTTTTAGCCTAACTATTTCTTGAAAGTCATTTGATAGTTTGTTTGAAGTTGCACTTTTTTGAATGAGTAATAATAATCCTAAATCTATTGTTTTTGCAACTTGTAAATAGCCAACTAATTGAGAATAAATCTTTAAGGCTTAGTTGGTGCAAATATTTTGCCTCTATTAATATTAATCTTGGGCTTTTGTTTTCGCCACAAACAGCAAAAACTATATCGAGTTTAAGTTTTGGAATATAAACGTTGTCTGGCTTTATTTTAATTCCGCAAGCTTTTTCTAAATTATTTTAAAAGGTTGTCCAACTTGTTATTACAAGCATAAAAAACTTTAAAATTTGTTCCTAAATATGACGACAAATAATGGCTGAACTTTTTTGAAAATTCTTCATAGAAACTTACTTCATTTATTTCACTCATATTTATATTAAATTGACAGTTAGATTGGTTGTTTTAATGTGTTTCTTAATCAATGCCTGATTAAGTTTGTTGCCAACGGATGAACAAATAAATGCCCTGTCATTTATCGGGTTTATGATTAAAAGAGGGCTGTCAAAATCATCGCCAATGCTTAATATATCGATTTGGTTTTCTAAATTATTTCCGATTATTTCAGTCATAGAACCAATATGGCGTTTACTATTCAGTTTAGGGGCAAATAAATAAGCTATGCCTTGGTCAAGTCCCGAAAACGCTTTAAAAATGTCGCTTTCGATTATGTTTTTCACAACGTATTTATACCTGCGAATTTTCTTTTCAGGAAATGAAGTCAATTGAATGCTTGTTATTATTTCTTTTAATTCATTTTTTGTTCCTTTTGATAAACGTGGAAAGAAATTAATCAACGAATTTTTCTGCTTTACTAATTTTACAATTTCTTCTACTGGCGCATGTGGGCAACCTAATACCGCACAAAAATGATGGTAATGAAAAAATATTTTATTCCTAACTTCATCGGGTAATTCGTCAGAATTTTGTTGGCTATGAACGCTTACTGGGCTTACTTGTTTTAGTTTTCGTAAATAACAAGGTGGCTGTTCTTCTTTCTTCTGTTGTTTTTGAATTTTTGTTACGTCAATTGATTTTGCTTGTAATGCAAATGAGTGTTGAGCTAAAAAAGATTTTACAAGAAAGCGTATTTTAAAACCTTTTTTCCAACCTGTATAATTTGGGTCAGAACCCGAATGTTGGTTTGGATGATTATAAAGAATTTGGTCGGTAATTGAACCTAAGTCAGTAAGCCATGAACATAGTTGAACAACAAATTTAAAATTCTTTGTGCTGCCTGGAATTTCTACGGAAACAACGGGTGCATCATCATTAAACCGTCTGTGCGAAAGGGTCAAGCTTGCCCTTGTGTCAAAGATGCCCGAAAGAAAACTTTCAACGCTTATGCCTGTCAATTGCGTTTTTGTAAATGTCAAATTTACTGTGGATAGTAAAAAACCGCCTGTTGGTAATTGAAGGAATTTTAAATCTTCAAGTAATGGTGAAATGTCTGCACCGTCAATTGGTTTTATTAACCATTTATTATTGCCAATTTCATACGTTACATTGAAACTGTAAGTGTTATTAAAATTTTGGCAGATTTTGGTTAGAATATCAGCCGCAATGATATTCATTCGTTTGGGTTCCATTCCCCATTTTTTAAAGGGAAGGTCAATAACAAATACATCCTTATCAATTTTACCGCCGCCAACCAATAATCCTAATAAATATGCCTTAATGTGGTTTATACTACTCATTCTCAATGTGCTTGGTTAGGGCTTTTGCAATCACCCAACCAAATATGGGTGGTACTGCGTTTCCAATTACTTTGTATGCGTTGGCAATTGTTTTATATGGGAAAACAAAATTATCGGGAAAGGATTGTATTCTCGCTATTTCCCTAATCGTAAATCGCCTGTCTTCAAACGGATGCGTAATGCCGCAATTTTCGGGTTGTGCCGAAGCCGTTATTGTACCATTGATTTCACCCAATGCAAACCGCCTGTAAAAATTAGGTGCATGATATTTTTTAGGGTCGTTCCAAATTTTCAAAAATCTTTCCGACATATCAGTTGGGCTCATGTTTTTCCATGATTTCCCTTTCGTTATCGTATCGGATATTTTTTTTAAAGGAACTTTCTTTTTAAACTTTGCTAAAGCCTCTTTACCGTCTTGGCATGGTGCAATTTTATCAACCATGTATTGACCGCCGGGTGAATATTTCCAATACTCATTTTTTTGTGGGGCATTTGCTGGAATGTCGCACAAGACAGAACCTAATAAAAGTTCATAAGGTTTTCCTTTCTCGTTTGGCAAGTCAAATTCCGCTACTACTTCGTTCAATATATTAAAATCAAAATACCCAATATCTTTTCTGATGCCGACAATTATTAAACGTTGGCGATTTGATGGAACACCAAAGTCACAAGTTTTAAGTAATTTGTAATTTGTTTTGAAACCTAATTTTTCGGTACGTCTAACGATTTCATCTGGAATGCTTGTGCCGTCATCCATTTTTGATGACATAATTCCTTTTACATTTTCAAAAATAAAACCGATTGGCGGGTTCTTTCTTTTAAGTGCTTGTTTTAGCAAGCTTTCACACTCTTCAAATAAGTTTCCCCGTTCATCATTTATACCTTTTCTTAAACCTGCGTTGGAAAATGGCTGACAAGGAAAACCTGCAATTAAAAAATCAAAATCAGGAATATCAGAAGGTTTAATATTCTTTACGTCATCCTTGGTTAAAGAATGGTCGCCAAAGAAACCTTGATTAGAATTATAAACTAATTCAGCCGCTGGGTCAATATCGTTAGCAAATTCAATTTTGAATTTATTTTTTTCAAAATGTCGGTTTCTAAAGTCAAAGCCGCCTGAAAATCCTAAGTCTAAACCGCCGCAGCCACTAAAAAGTGAAACAACTTTGTAGGTTTTCTTGTTCACTATTTCACTCACTTCTCTTTTTATTTTGAAATCAAATTCAATTTGAGGTTCTGCGACCTGGGATAACTCAGCAATGTCGGTGTCAATAAGTTTGCACATGAGTTATAGTTTAAGTTTTCCTTGTTTGATTGATTTTGAACGTAGATATTTTACTTTTTCTTCTGCTAATTGAAACAACTCTGTTGAGTTTCCTTGCTTGTAGATGATTGAAGCAATCTTCTCACTAAAATATTCTGTGTTCAAAGTAGTCCTGTCGATTTTGAAAGTTTTTGCAAGTTTTGGCAAAATTTCTTCTGGAACTGTCCGCTTGTTATTTTCAATTTTGGAAAGCGTTGATTGGTCAATGTCTAATGCCGCTGCAAGTTTGGTCAACGTCAGTTGATTGTCAACCCTAAGTTTATGTATGTATTCACCAAATGTTTCTTTCATATTCTTGAAATTTTCACCTTGACAGTTTTGTCAAAAGTAAAGGTAAAGAAAATGATTGCCAATTTTTTAGCAAATTTTTCTGTCGAGGTTGTCTTGGCGATGG
Organism: Chitinophagaceae bacterium; assembly: GCA_965246905.1. Classification (GTDB taxonomy): domain Bacteria; phylum Bacteroidota; class Bacteroidia; order Chitinophagales; family Chitinophagaceae; genus UBA1952. The sequence goes on along the minus strand of CBDFFZ010000017.1, from coordinate 59,045 downwards.
TCGGGAAGGGTTTCGTACATCGTAGTGATTGGCGCATCTGCCGGCGGGCTCAATGCCCTGGGCGAAATGGTGCAATCCTTTCAAAAAGAACTGGACGCGGCCTATTGCATCGTACTGCATTTATCCCGGAAAGGCATCGGCGATTTTGTTGCGCATCGTCTTTCCCGGATTACCGATATGCCTTGCAGCCTTGCTGTGGATGGCGAACCAATAAAAAAGACCATATTTATATTGCCCGCCCCAACCAGCACATGCTCGTAAAGAGCAATAAGTTTCTGCTCGGCGCAGGCCCTGAGGAGAACCGTTTCCGTCCTTCTATAGATGTGCTTTTTCGTTCGGCAGCCGTAGCCTACAGCGCTCACGCCATCGGCATTATACTCAGCGGCATGCTGGATGACGGCACTTCCGGCATGTGGGCCATTAAAAGAAGCGGCGGCACCTGTATCGTGCAGGACCCGGAGGAAGCCGAATATCCTGATATGCCGCTTTCAGTGATCAGTAATATGGAGGTAGACCGCGTTTCGTCCCTGGCGGAAATAGGACCCCTCATTGCCCAAATAGTAAAGAAGAAGAAGGGCAGCAAAGCCGCCGTGCCGCCGGATGTAATTGCTGAATCCAAAATTGCCGAGCATACAGCCGTAGGCATAGACGATGTAATGAAGCTGGATGTGAAGCAAAGCCTGTTTGCCTGCCCGGATTGCGGCGGCGGCCTGTGGGAATCCCAGAACGATATACTTAAGCGTTACCGGTGCCATATCGGGCACGCTTATACCGAGCGGGATCTGGTATTGAAACAGGCCGAAGCAGCAGGCGCTACGCTGTGGGTGGCCCTGCGGATGATGGAAGAGCGCAAGCATCTGCTGAAAAAGATGGGGCATGATTACGCAAAGAAGGGATACAAATCCTTATCGGCAAACAATGTAGAAAAGCAGGAAGAAATGGAGCGCCATATAGAAACGCTGAAAGGTATCTTGTTTGATCTGCAGAACCATGATACGGCTTAGGGTGCGGATTGCTTACCGGATCAATGCATTGCCTGGCTAAGAAGATGTGCTTTACAGAAAGAAGGAGTCATGCTGTTAACGGTACATAAATTCCCGTTTCGGAGCCTTGAGTATGCCCATCTATAAGATACCTCTTGTTATACCAAATGGACAAATAGCATTACAGGTAAGTTTCCTGCTTATGGATATGCCATTATTGCACGGCTTTACAAAATGCATATTATACATCATTAAAAAAATTATGTTTTATGTGGGCTTGTTTTCCTGAAACAGAGCTTGTTTCTTAGCAGTAGCGCCCATCAAACGGCCTGCCTTTTCATCACTGCCATAACCTCCTTTTTCATACCACTACTATGCTATCCACCAGGCCAGCCCTTATCCTGTCTCTTTTTACAGCCGCCCTGTTCTGCGCCCTGCCGGCAATAGCACAGGATACCGCTGCCGAAGCGCCGGCCTCAGATAAAACACCAACCCCAAGGAGATTTTATGAGTACAATATGAAGACAGGCTTCAACGAACCCATTCCCTTTGATCAGGCATTTACCATAAAGCTCACCGGCCTTACGCCCGATATTAAATCCCTCCGGTTTAAAGTATATCAGACCGGCATGATCTCCCGGCACTTTCCCTATACCGATGCGGAAGACAACAACACAGGCAAGGCAATAGATGCGGCAAAGAAAAAGGCTATCAAACACCATAACTATTACCTAACCCGCGAGTGGATCCGGGATAGTGATGGCGACACGGGTTATATCCCCATCACAGAGACCTTCCGGCCCAATAAAGACCTCTTGTTTGAAGCGCAGATTGCCCAGTCGCTGAGTGATGTTGAAAAAGATAACCTGGCTTTAGCCATAAGGGAAAATACTGCGGTCAAGCAGGTGATAGAATCAATAGTAAGCACGGCTGTAGCAGAAAACAGTTTTTCCCACCTGAACAACTCTGTAGATGAGCTTAATAAAGTGGCGCAGCGCACGATTAAGGAAATTAACCCGGCCTACGTATATGTACCCGTTCCGGCAGTGGACTTCATAGAAGCAGAAGGAGACTTCCTCTCGGCTGTCTCAAACATTATTTCCTCAGACGGCGATTTATCTACTGGCCTGAATCTGGAAAAAGTTAACTGGATGGATTTTGCATCAAATGAAAAATTAAAAGGCAAATGGCTGAATAAAGCAGAAACTCCTGTTGGTATAAGTAATTCACGCAGTCGGGATTATATGGAATTGCAGAATGAGATCGAAAATGCCTTTTCCGATCTTAACAGGATTATTGAAAACCTAACCAGAAATGTAATTGCGGAAAACACCTACAAGTATGCCACCCTCGCTTCAACGTATGATATGGCGATGGTAAAAGCCGCATCACTTTACATTACGCTGGATGAAGGTGTGCTGTATTCTCCTTACATCGATCGCTTTTATTCCTATACCGGCGTCAACTTTTATTTCAGACCGGTAAATAAGAACATTCCTTTGGAGAAATACCGGAGCTTTCGGGACGTAATGGGTACCCGCACCTCCTTTCTCCTCGGCATTACGCTCTCCAATATAGAAAAGGACAAGCAGCGCAAAGGCCTTATAGATAATAAAGGATTGATCCTCGGGGCGGGATTCCGGGTACTCTCTTTTCTCAGGGTCAATGGGGGCGGGCTCATCTATTATCAATATGATACCAATCCCCTTATTACTCCAAATACCTATCGCACCAAGATCACCCCTTTTGTTTCACTTTCCTTAGACCTCGATATTAAACCCCTTTTTGAAGGCTTCTGGACGGCGCTGATCAAAAAATAACCCACACCAAACCAAAAATAAATCCTATGTTTTCCAAAATTCGCAAACCGGCGCCAAATAAAGTACAGAACGCAACTACCGCAACTATTTCCATTCCCTACCCTGCAATTGTAGATAGCGCCAATGAAAACCCGGTAACCTTCCGGCTAACGCTCGACCCTACAACGGAAATCTATGTGCTCAAAGAAGACGGGCAACCGGCAAAAGAGATTACCTGGACGGAAGACATCGGCACTGCCATACAAATCTATAAAAAGGATTTTAAGATAAAGGCAAGTGAATCCCGAAGCCTCCCGCAAGCAGGTCTTATTACGCTCAATGCACGGAATGCACAGGGTGCCGGTGCCATTCCATCCACTACTTTTATAATCGTTATAGAATGAACCTGAAATATTCCCTGATTGCCGCAGCATGTTGCCTGCTCTGCATGGCATCCTGTAAAAAAGAAGATGATGAGTACAGGAGGGGCGGCGATGATGGCCCGGCTATCAGTTCACTCATCCGCTTTACAGAAATAACGCCCGGTGTTCTGCCTGCCGATACTGTAAGCACCGCAAAAATTACGATTGCCATAGATGCGCAGGCAGATTCTGCCAGCAGATACGTCACCTTTCATACCACAGGCGGGCTTTTTGGAAATGAAGATACCGTACAGACGGTGCAGGTAAATGCCTATGGCATAGGCACAGTACTCATGCACGGCCATACCGCCGGGCGCGCAATGGTACGAGCAGAAGTGCGGGGCATAGCCATTGATACCGCGATCATTCTATCGCCCGCACGGCCGCAGGATATGCAGCTGGTTGCCGATAAATATACCGGCGATACAACAGACAGCTTTACTGTAACCGCCTCGCTGTTCCGGGCAATCGATAAGGGCAAGGTTTCCGATCCTTCCCGGGTTTATTTTTCGGTCATTTCCAACGATACATCCGCCAACAAGCTCATTATTCCCAGGTTTGCAGACAGTGAGGCCGGCAAGGCATCCATTACGATCCGTAATCCATTTGGCACAAAGGGCAAATACACGATCCAAGCCGTTACTGCATTTGATAATACAAGTGATTCAATCCGCAGGGAGATTGCAATAGTGATACAATAAATAGAAGTCCTTTGCGGAATTAATAATATGCCTTCGCGTTTATCTGAATAAGGAAATTAATGCTCGCTGCCATAAGCCTGAGGCGCTGGGCGGCACTATTTTTTCTTCAAATCCATTTCACCAATTTGCCATTTTCCTTTTTCCACACCCTGAATATCGAGAAATGATACTTTTAATACACGATTGCCTTTCTCACCGTTTACCGTTATACGGGCAAAATTTTCTTCGTTGATCAGCGTACCGGGAATCCTTTCCGGCATATCTTTTTCCGGCCCTCCCGGCGCATATACGTGAGATGTGAGCGGCGAAACGGTTACATCATACAGGGTATAATTATTTTTTCGGTCCATCTTAATGATCTCACTGTGGTGCCTGTCGCCGGTAAGAAAAATGACTCCGCTGATATTGTAGTCGGCAATAAAATCCATGAGCTCTGTAAATTCTGTGCCGTAATGGCGTAAGCAATCGTAAGGTGATAAGGGGTTCAGTACTTGGCTGCCATTTGCAATAATTTTGAAAGTAGCACCCCGCTGGGCAAGCAATGCATCTTTAAGCCAGCGCATCTGCTGCCTCCCGAACATTTGCTTGTCGGGGTCAGGCGCTCCGGTCAAGCTGTCCTTCAGGCCGTCATTGCTGCGCCAGGTGCGGTCATCCAGCAAGAAGAAAGCAACATCGCTGCACGAAAACTGAGTGTAAACGCCTTTGCCATCGTACCCGTAAGAAGGGTTAGCCCAATAATCCATGAATACCTGCCGGCTTTCTGATTTATACAAATAAGAGCTCCCAAAATCATTCGGGCCGAAATCATGGTCATCCCAAATGGCGTACTGCGGCATGGTGCGGAGCAGCGGCTGCAATACTGCAAGGCTGCGATCTCTGTGTGCCCTATAGCGCAATCCCCAGGGGCTGCCATAGTCCGCTTCCCGGGTGTACCAGTTATCGCCCAGCCAAAGCATTAAATCGGCTTTGTTTTTACCCATTGTTATGAATATAGAGGAGTCGCCGCCGTAGGGAGTACCGGGCCGGTCGTAAGCCGGTTCATTAAAATAAGCGCAGGAGCCGGTAAGAAAAGAAAAATCGGGTGCCGGCTGCCTGTATTGCCACAGTCCCTGCGTGGTAAATTTTCCAGAGCGCTTATCCAGGCCTCCGCTTTTATTCGTTGCTAACAACTCGAATTGATAGGATGCGCCGGGATCAAGCCCTGTAAGGGTAAAAGTTATGGTCGGAAAATCTTTTCCGAAAGGCCCGCCGTACAGCTCCGACTTCGTGAAAGAACGGCCTTTATCTGCCTGCCAGTAATTAATGCGCACCTGGTTTGCAACCGGCGAAACTTCTGCCCAAATGCTTACCGTGCGGAGTTCTGTATAACCGATCATTGGCCCGGAAACAAAGAGCGATTGGGCGCCTGACTTCTGTGAAAGCAGGATGGTAGCTACAAAAAGAACAGCAGTAAAAAATTGTTTCATAGCCTAAAATATGCGGCAAGGTAGTGATGCCTTTTTAGCTTAAAATTAATTTTGATGGTCGCGTCTCTTGGCAGGCCGTACAACAGCTTTTGCAGGATAGAAAAAGCGGCCCGGGTTATATAGCCGGGCCGCTTTGATAAACTATATATGAAAAATGCCTTTCAGCAGAAGATTACCTGCGTATCGTTACCGGAAAAGCCATGCTGAAATCCGCGCCCTTCATTTGCATGATATAAGTACCTGCAGCTATGGATCCCGGAATGGCAAAATCGAGGTCGTAAAGGCCGGCCTGCAATTGGGTAGCTGGCATAAGGCCGGCAACTCTTCTGCCGGTCATATCTGTAAGCGAGGCATCGAGCATAGCCGGAGCAGCGAGGCCAAAGTGCACCCGTACTACTGTGCTGGCAGGGTTGGGATAAACGCTGAAAATGGAAAAAGTCTCATTGGCCGGCTTAATGCCAAGCGCCATTTGCGGAAGCTGTTTGAACCTTACATTATCGCTGGGTCATGTTTTTTTCATGGGCGATGCCGCTATGCAATCGGTAGCCCGAAATAAAAGGTGCTGCCCTTCCCGAACTCGCTTTTTACCCCAATCTCCCCGCCCTGTGCCTCAATAAATTCTTTAGAAATGGCAAGCCCCAATCCCGTTCCTGTTTTATTAATGCTGCCGGGCACTTTAAAGTACCGGTCAAATATGCGGGATTGGTAACGCGGGTCGATGCCCTCCCCTTCGTCCTTTACGACAAACGAAACAAGGCTATCCTGTTGATTCACCGATAGCTCAACTATTGTCCCTTCGGGCGAGTATCTTATTGCATTAGAAAGAAGGTTTACAAGCACCAAAGCAGTCTTATCGGCATCGGCTTGCACGAGCGGTAAGTTTCCAGGAATGGCTTGATGAATGGTAATACTCCTCGTTTGCGCCTGCATGGTAACGGCCGCTACTGCTTCATTGATGATGCTCTTTGGCGCAATGTGTACGAATTTGAGCTGGATATTTCCCGTTTCAATCTGTGTTATGTTTAGCAATTCAGCCGTTAGCCGCAAAAGCCGTTCCGCATCGTCGGTGATACTTTTCACCATGTCGCGTTGTTCTTCATTCATCTGGCCCACCCGCTCATCTTCCAGCAGTTTAGCGCTCATTTTTATAGAAGAAATCGGTGTTTTTAATTCATGAGAGATGGTCGCTAACAGGTTTGTTTTAGATAAGTCAAGCTCTTTGAAATGCGTTACGTTTTTCAATGTGTACACATCGCCCAGAGATTTGCCAGCTACCTGAACCGCTTTGTGCGTGAGCGTAAAAAACTGTTCTTTGCCTTCCACCACTATTTTTAACGGGCCACGAATTTTGCCTTCCAGCACAGTTTGCAGCAGGTCGTTATGCGCTGCCACCTCCTTAACCATCCTACCAACAATACTGTCCGTATTCAGATTGTAGAAGCCAGATGCCGCGCTGTTTATAAAAAGTACCCGCCCGTCTGCATCTGTGCCCATTACAGCATCTTCCATTTGGTTAATAATGCTATCCACCCGGCTTTTCTCGAACATTAGCCGGGCCATGCTGCTGTTCTCCCATTCATGCAGCCTTCCTGCCATACGGTTAAAGGCTTCTGCCATCTGCCCAAACTCGTCTTCCTGGTTATTAAGGTGGATGCTGGTCTTATAATTACCTTTTGAGATTTCCCGGATGCCATCGGTAATCCGCTTCACAGGAGCGGCTACGATGCCAGGAAGATTAAATGAAAGCGACATACCAACGATAAGCACAAGCGTGATAAGTATGCTGAGCCACAGCTTCGCATGACTGGCCGTTTGCAGCGCAAGGCTATTCTTTTGCTCTAATGCACGTTGGTTCAGTTGGCTGATGTTGTATAGTTGGCTATTGATGAGGTTTTCTGCCTGACGATTAATCTTATCACGCCTCAGCACTTCAAACCACTGCCGGACTTGCGCAGTTGCTTCGCGCTCGCCGGTTTCGGTGATATTTTTTTCCTGTGATTGGAGCGCGTCTTCAAACAGCTTATAGGCAGTTGAATCCTCTGGTAGCTTATCCATCGCGTGCATCATCTGGTTGCAGTACCGGATAGTTTTGTAATTCGCAGTAAGCAGGTTTTCGGTTTTATTTGAAAGCAGATTGATGGCGATAAGTGCTACCACGCTAATGATTGCCAGCAATGAAAACAGGATGCCTATACCTGTCGCAATCTTTGTTTTGATAGTTAGCGCCATAGCTCAGGAGAGTATTATTAAATCAGTATCATTTTTTGCAAGCTGCTTGAGCAGGGAATTAAACACGTTCGTGGCTAAGATAATATTGAGCAAACTCAAAGTAGGTTTGCCGATACATACTGTAGTGATGTCGTGCTGCTCTGCATAGCTGGCGATGCATTCCGCAATGGATTTGCTTTTCATAAGCGCTACATTAGCTCCTAACTCACCGGCTAACTTGAAGTTGTTTATCAGGTGGCGCTGCGCATCCAGGGCAATTCTATCTGCACTTTCGCGCGGTGTTTCAACATACATCACCGTCCAATGCGCATTGTAATAGCTTGCCAGCCTCGCGCTCTTACGGATGACATTGACCGCCACACTGTAATTACTGCTGATGCAGGCGAGAATATGCTCATGCCGGTAAGCTACGCTGCGTGGCACCTCATTTTCTACCTTGCGCTCTATCTGCCCGGCCACTTCCTTTAGCGCAAGCTCGCGCAATTGGAGGATGCTATCCGACTTAAAAAAATTTTTCAGCGCAACGGCTACTTTATCCGGCGTATAAATCTTTCCTTCTTTCAGCCGTGCAATAAGGTCGTCAGCCGTCAGGTCAATATTCACGACTTCATCAGCCATCTTCAGCACCTTGTCCGGAATTCGCTCGGCAACTTCTACGCCTGTGATTTCCTTAACGGTATTATTCAGGCTTTCTATGTGCTGGATATTTACAGCACTGATCACATTGATGCCGGCATCCAGAATTTCTACAACATCCTGCCAGCGTTTTTCGTTTTTACTACCCGGCATATTTGTGTGGGCCAGCTCATCTACCAGTACCACTTCCGGGTGGCTGTTTATAACTGCCTGCACATCCAGCTCTTCCAGCTTCTTGCTTTTGTAGAAAGCGCTGCGGCGCGGAATGATGGGCAGTCCTTCTACCAATGCCTCTGTTTCTTTGCGCCGGTGCGTTTCTATAAAACCAATCTGTACATTAATGCCATTTGCCAGCAGCGAATGGGCTTCCTGCAACATTCTGTAACTCTTGCCCACACCCGCTGCCATGCCAATGTACAACTTGAACTTCCCGCGCTTGCTATCGCGGATAAGGTTTAGGAAATGTTCGGCCTGTTGTTCGCGGGTTGGCATGGCTATATGATTCGTTCCAGTTTAGCGCCATCCACAGCCCCATACACAAGCGGATACTTTTCATAGACTGCATTGCTGGGGTCTATTTCATAATTCACGGCTTCCCGCACACCTACCGCCTTGATGTTGTAATAGGATTTGATGAGTAGCGCTTTCCAGAAAGGCAGGTTATTATCGTAGGAAAGAAAAGAATTGGTGATGATAAACTTATAGTCGCCAATATCGCGGCTGGCGTATTGCATTTCCGGTGCGGCCTCAAAGCTCAGCTCGCCACTTTCCAACAGCTCTTTGGCGATTTTCCGGAAGAATAAATCCACCTTGGGCTCTACGCGGAAGCCGAGGTGAAGCACCACATCATACACGTCATTGAGCGCCAGTGTCCGCACTTCGTATTTCAAAGTATAAGGCTCGTCCGTAACATGCACATTCAGAAACCAATATACGTCCGCACGTTTTGTGGGGGTCTGGAAAATGGAGTTGACCACCTTCTCCTCCACCACACCGGAATCGGCAGAAGAGGTAAGATAAATGAGGTTTGTAGCATAGCGCTGAATGCCCTCATTATGGCTAAGGCTGTGCAGGCGTTTTAGGAGCTCATCCTGTATGCACACAAACTTTACAAGCCGCTGCTGCTCGGCTTTTCCTTTGCGCCAGGTAAGCATAATCGTGGTGAGTACCGCACCGACAACCAGCATTATCCAGCCGCCTTCCGCAACCTTTTGCATATTGGCCATGAGAAAGGATACCTCAACGGTTGCAAAGACGAGGGTAACCAGGATAACTAACACGGTCGGCGTCCGCCGTGCTATCAGGTACATAGCCATGAGCACTGTAGTTACGAGCATCGTAAGCGTTACGGATAGCCCGAAGGCCGCTTCCATCGCACTGCTTTTCTTGAAATAAATTACGGTTAATAGGCAGGCAACCAGCAGTGCCCAGTTAAAGAAAGGAATATAGATCTGCCCTTTGATATTACTTGGGAAGACAACACGGTGGCGGGGCCAGAAGCCCATCCGCATGGCTTCATTGGCCAGTGTAAAGCAGCCGCTGATAAGCGCCTGGCTTGCAATAATAGTTGCCAGTGTAGCTAAAGCTACGGCCGGCAGGTAAATAGCTTGCGGGATAATATTGTAAAATGGGCTGATTGCATTAGCCCTACCCGCATGAAGCAACCAAGCTGTCTGCCCGGCATAAGACAATATCAATGTTATTTTTACAAAAGCCCAGCTTACACGGATGTTGGCGCGGCCAACGTGCCCCATGTCGCTGTAGAGGGCTTCCGCACCGGTAGTGCAGAGAAACACGCCACCGAGCAGCCAGAAACCTTTTGGGTAATGGGCCAGCAAATCAAAAGCATAAGCCGGATTAATGGCACGTATCACTGTCCAGTCATGGCTCATTGCCATCGCCCCTATCACGCCAATAAAGGCAAACCACACGATCATTATCGGTCCGAAAATCTTTCCGATCTGGCCGGTACCGAATTGCTGAATGGTGAAAAGCAGGATAAGAATGCCAATTACCAATGGTACGGTATTCAGCTTTGGAAAAATGGGTAGCAAACCTTCTATAGCAGAAGATACCGAGATAGGTGGGGTAATAACACCATCCGCCACCAAAAAAGAGCCGCCAATGATTGCAAGCACCACCAGCCACTTGCCAAAATAGCGCCTCACCAGGGCGAAGAGCGAAAAGATGCCGCCTTCGCCATTGTTGTCTGCCCGCAGGGTAATGAATATATACTTGAAGGTAGTTTGCAGCGTCAGTGTCCAGACGATGCAGCTTAAGACACCTAATGCTTTGGATGGCAGAACAACTTCCCCGGAATGAAAAATGGCGTTTAGCGTGTAAAGCGGCGAGGTGCCAATATCGCCGAACACGATGCCGATGGCAATCAGCATGCCTGCCAGCTTTATCTTCTGATGAAATGATTGACTATCGTGCGACATACTGCGAGTGAATTAACCAGTGACAATTAAGCTGAAATGTTTGTGCCTTAAACAGTACTCATTTTCAAAACCACCGCTTCTTCTTAAAAATATAGAGTGTCAGCAGCGATGAAGCAACCATGAGCAGCAAGACTACCGGGTAGCTGTAGCGCCATTTTAGCTCAGGCATTACCTGGAAATTCATCCCGTAAATACTCGCTATCAGCGTTGGCTGCAGGGAAAGATTGCGGGATATTAGTGCAATATCCTGCGACATATTTTCGACAAAATTTACGTCAATGTCCACCTTTGTTTCCAGAATGCTCTCCAACACTTCACTGCCTGTATGGAATGCGGTTTGATTCCGCTTCATCTTCTTGACTGTTTCTGCGAAAGATGTTAAGTCAGCATTTCTTTCTGTGATCAGCACATCGTTAAGCAGATAGAAGAATACAGGTGTGCTTTCAAAGTAATAGTATCCTACCTGGTAATGAAATTGGAGTTGATTAGAATCAAATCAGCCGTCTCATAAAAACGGGCATTACTTTCCAATTCCGTCTGTGTTTTTAAAACAGGAAAGTTTAAACCAAATGTTTTCTGTACGCTTTCACTTTCTTCATCGGAAGGAAATTGAAGGTCAACCCATAAAATTTTATCCTGCTCCAGGCAAAACAATTCTTCCACACCATTCACCTTCGTGATGCAGTTCCCGCTATAATAAAACGTCCTGAGCATAATGTTTTCAACCACTATCCTGATCAGCCAGCCCTAAAAATGAATAGTGCCGTTGCTGCTTTACGCAACGACACCATCCAGAGAAAATCGGCTTGCTTACGAACAATAGTTGGGCAATTTGCAGCAGCCCTGTTTATTGGTTCAGTAAGCCAATATACGTATAACTACAGCCGGAAAAGAAAAGCGAATATGATGCGGTTCTCATCATTAACAAGGTCGGGCCTCCAGTCCGGCGGGAGGGGCGTAGTAGCGTATCCATTTGGTGAGGTTACTCCGCCGGGGCCAGCGAAGTAAGGCACATCTGCATGGCGATGCACATATTCAAAGCGTACCGTTAGGCTTTGATTGGGCATCCAGTCAAGGTTTGAGGAAACATCCCAACCAGTAAATTGGTCTCCAGGGTTGGCAGAAAACGGAAACGCGCCTTCGGTGCCGGTAGGGTTGTTAGGATTGGGCAGCGGGCTGGCCTGGCCGGTAGGATAAAGCACCAGGTAGCGCCCGGGATTTTTCATATACCCACCACCAAGAGTCCAGGCAAACTTGTTCTTAGCAAACCATAGTCTGTTATAAAACATGATACTGGCAAAGTATTGCGCCTTGGCGCCGTCCTTGTCGCTAAAGCCGCTTACTACTCCATCACCCCATTCTGAGCCAATATCGCCCGTAAGGGAGAATGCAGCGCGTGACAGGCCCCGGCTTCCCTTACGATTATAGTATCGGTATAATATTGAGTTGTCGGAATGAAAACGTTTCCGGTCCGGGATACCCGCAGCGTCAGCGCCATAGTAGTTGTTGGTAAGCGTCTTGAATGCTTCGTTGGGCACCCAGGTAATATTGAATCCTACGCCTGGCTGCTTGTTGAACCTTCCGTAGCTCTGCCAGCCATTTACAAACCAGGGCTCAATCTTCACGGTCTTTGATGGAAAAATCTGGATGCGCACGCCATTGAAGAACCAAGGCGTATTATCCGAAGTAAAAGATGCCTGGTATTCCCAATTCTCTACCTGATAATAAGAGTTGAGGCCAACATACGATAGAAATAGACCGGCATCCACATTGATGCCGTACCACTTGTTGATGTGATACCCGGCATATGCTTCGCTCAGATAGCGGTATACGTTATTGAGCTGGTACTGCCCGCGGTAAGGGCTAATATCGTTGCGCGGAATAACTATGGAGCGCGTGCCGTATTGCAGCATCACGCGTCCACGCGCATTCTTGTAATTGAAGTCGCCGCCGAGCGAGATGTGCGAAAGTTGCACTTCATTGTTGCGAGCAAGTGCGGTAGAACCTACAACGGTATGGTCATTTGGATTATTGAAAGAATGCGTGTAATTCCCGTCCAGCATAAAAGACCCGGTGAAATACTTGGTAGCAAGCAATGGATGGTCGCGCCGGTCGTTGCCATTCATCCAGCTCATGTCAAAGCCGGAGAAAGGAACATGCAGGGTATCGGGCGAAGGGTCATTGTCATACGTAGCGACGGTCGGCGCAATTTCTGCCGCCGGAGTTTCTTCTTGTTCATCAGAAGATTGCCGGTCATCGCGCGAAGTTTTTTGCGCGAATGCGCTGCCGCCGAGGAGCACGAGTGCAAGGGCGGACGTGATAAGCTTTTGTTTGTTCATGATAAAAGTTGATTTAAAACAATTAGTTGTTTAGAATTTGGCGGTTAGCCCGCCGATGATTAATGATGAATTATCGGCCATTTCGGCCAGCAAACGAGTGCGTGTACAAATGCTGGTCATGCGCTACGGTGTTCTCGGTTGTATAAAGTGCATTAAACACGCCTGCATCGATCCATATATTTGGCTGCACTTAAAAGGCCTTACGCCAATATTGGCTTCCACGAGGTTCTGCAACGTCTGTCGCTCTGCGGCATAGCCTTCCAGTGTGATGCTGCGCGTAGTATCCCCGACAGGTGCTGTACGCACAAATTGTGCATCAGCTGACCATGTCATGAATACCGTCATTAAAAAAAGTATAAGTCTCTTCACAATCTCAAATCTGTTTGCGTCTTCGGCCAATTATTAGTATAGCTACACGGCCTATTTTCTTGGCGCGAAAAAAATGATAGAAGTGCCAATCAAAATGACCAAAGCGCCGATGGCATCATATCCATCGGGTTTAATCTTATCTATGTGCCATGCCCATAGCAGCGACATGATTACGAACACGCCACCGTAAGCGGCATAGGTTCTGCCAAAACCTGCCGGTTGCAGCGTTGCAATCAGCCCGTAGCCCACCAGCATCAATCCGCCTGAGATGCCCAGCCACATTGGCCTGTTGCCTCGCGCAGTTTGCCACAATAGGTAGCCACCTGCTACTTCCATCAGTGCGGCGAGAAAAAAAACAATCAAAGAATATGCTGCCTGTGCCTTTTGCATGTAATAACGCTTTTAGGTAAATCAATGTCTCGGTGTCAGTATGATGATTCCGATGCCACCCAGCACCATGATGCCACCAACCACGTCAATAATATCAGGGCGAATGCCGGTGTAGTGCCAGCCCCACAGTAAGGCCATCAACGCCAGCACACCGGCATAGGCTGCGTAAGCACGCCCGAAGCTGCTTTGCTGTAAGCCCATTACCAATGCTGCGGCCAATACCAACGCACCGCCTAAAACGCCGATGGCTATTGGTTTGTCGCCGCGCATGCCGCTCCATAGGAAATAGGCGCCGGTTAGCTGCAGCGCACCTGCCCATAAAAAATAAATCATGCCCCGGAAAGTATCTGGCTGAAAAATCTTATCGCTCATGTCAATCTCATTTCATGGTGTTATTGTGTAGTTCCATGTCCCGGCCTGCGGGATGCTGCTCTTTAATATCCTGTTCAAGGCAGTCGCGTATAGGATTTTTGGTAGAGGCTGCTCAACCTGAACATCCGGCGGTATTTGTCGTAGCTCGCAAGTGCGTCATCTGTTTCAAACTGGTCATACACTTGCCCGATAAAGGCAGCATTATCGGAAAAGGCAGTAGCTAAGTTTAGTCTGGTCAATTGCATAGGCGGTTGAGAACCATGACTAAAATAATAGGTAGTCTCTACCTGAACCGGCTTGCCGCCATGATAGGTTTTTTGCGCGTACAGCGTTAGCGATGAATCTGCATTCTGCAGCTCATAAATCTGCTTGTTGAAAAACCGGTAGCTCGTGCCCGTCTCATCCTCATAGCCAAAAATAGACGCCTTCGCCAGGTACACACTTGTATCGCCACGAACAATGGTGATGTACGGTTTATAGAATACATCATGCAGCTTTAAGTGATAGCTATTACCCATAATTGGCGTGTAAATAAGTTGATGCCTGTAAAAGCTATCTGCTGTCAGGTATATGCCACGTTGAGCGCTTTGTGCTGCGACTAATGATGAAGAGGAGCCTATAATAAATGACAGCACTAAAATTTTCAGAGTCATTTCTTTTTTAAATTTATTTCTGCGCATCCAGTGCCAGATTGAGTTTGAGTACATTTATTTTTTGTGGCGCGATACCATTCAGGCTACCTTCTGCTTGCCCCGCAATGAGTTGCTGAATAGCCGGAACCGATATACCCCGGGCTTTCGCCACACGAGCTACCTGCACTTTCGCTGCCGCTACAGAAATATCCGGATCTAAACCACTTCCACTTGCCGTCACCAGTTCTTCAGGTACATCGTTTTTTTGCAAGGAAGGATTGTGTACGAGAAACGAATCCCGTCTGTCGGAAACCGTTTTCAGAAAATCCGGATTGGAGGGGCCTTTATTGCTGCCTCCGCTGCCGGCAGCATTGTAATCTACTGCCGATGGGCGCGGCCAGAAATACTTGTCATCCGTAAATTTCTGTGCGATGTTGGCGTAATAGTGCTGGCCATGTGGTGCAGTAATGCGCTCTGCCAAGCCCTTCTGCGGGGTAAGTTGCGCCATACCCCATACTATCCCCGTGTAGGTACCATTCACCAGCACAAGGCAAACGAGTGTGAGTAATGCGGCGGGAAGCCATTCCTTTTTCATGTCTTTATTTGAGATTATTGTTTTAAACAAAAAGGGCAACAATCAGGTCAATGAGCTTAATGCCGATAAAGGGCAGTATGACACCCCCAATCCCGAAAAACAGCAGGTTCCTGCGCAGCAGGGCGCTTGCGCCGAGTGGCTTGTAGGCTACGCCCCGCAAAGCCAGCGGTATCAGCATCGGGATGATGATAGCGTTGAAGATTACGGCAGATAGAATAGCGCTGTTCGCATTGTGCAGGCGCATAATATTAAGACGACCCAATGCCGGAATGCTGGCAATGAAAAGCGCCGGAACAATAGCGAAATATTTGGCCACATCATTCGCAATAGAGAAGGTGGTCAGCGTGCCGCGCGTCATCAAAAGCTGCTTCCCGATTTCTACAATTTCAATCAGCTTGGTTGGGTCATTGTCCATGTCCACCATATTACCTGCTTCCTTTGCTGCCGCAGTGCCGCTGTTCATAGCTACGCCTACATCTGCCTGAGCGAGCGCTGGTGCGTCATTAGTACCATCGCCCATCATGGCTACAAGCTTACCACCGGCCTGCTCCCAGCGGATGTAATTCATCTTTTCCTCGGGTGTTGCCTCGGCTATGAAATCATCAACACCTGCTTTTTCTGCGATGAACTTTGCAGTAAGCGGATTATCGCCGGTTACCATTACTGTCTTCACACCCATCTTGCGCAGGCGCTCAAAGCGTTCAAATATTCCGGTCTTAATGATGTCCTGAAGCTCGATTACTCCAAGGATCAGTGTGTCGGCAATTACAATCAACGGTGTGCCGCCATTTTGGGCAATCTCTTTTACTTTATCGGAAGTTTCTACCGGCATACTACTTCCTTTTTCTTCGGCCATACGTTTTATGGCATCAAATGCACCCTTGCGAATTTTCAGGCCATTTTTCAGCGTTACGCCGCTGCTGCGGGTTTCTGCGGTAAATTTTATTTCCTTATCTACAGGCGATTCATACCGGGAAAGCGCAGGAATAGAAGCATATTTCCCTTTGTCAATCTGCTCTGTTTCTTCAAGCGTTTTGCGCACCAGCTCTACTATAGATTTGCCTTCGGGAGTTTCATCTGTGAGCGAGCTAAGCATAGCGGCGTTCAGCATTACTTTCCAATCCACACCGTGTGCCGCATAGAAGTTGGTCGCCTTGCGGTTACCGATAGTAATGGTGCCTGTTTTGTCCAGCAAGAGTGTGTCTAAATCGCCTGCGGTCTCAACGGCTTTGCCGCTCTTGGCAATCACATTCGCCCGCAATGCCCGGTCCATTCCACTAATGCCGATTGCAGAAAGCAGCCCGCCGATTGTAGTGGGAATAAGGCATACAAACAAAGAAATATAGGCAGAAATAGGTATGGGCGTTTTCGCGTAGATAGCGAATGGATACAGTGTTATGCACACAATGATAAACACGAGCGTAAAGCCTGCCAGCAGGATATTCAACGCGATTTCATTCGGCGTTTTTTGCCGCGAAGCACCCTCTACGAGCGCAATCATCTTATCCAGAAAGCTTTCCCCTGGCTCGGTAGTAACCCGAACTTGTATCTGGTCGCTAAGCACCTTTGTCCCACCTGTAACAGAGGATTTATCGCCTCCTGCTTCGCGGATTACCGGCGCAGATTCACCTGTTATTGCAGACTCATCGATGGTTGCAATTCCTTTTACGATTTCGCCATCCGTAGGTATAATATCACCTGCTTCACAGACAAAAAGGTCGTCTTTTTTCAATGTTGAAGAAGGGACAATTTGAATCTCATTGACGAAAACTTCTCCTAATGCAAAAATCTTCCTGGCCGGGGTTTCTTCCCGCGTTTTGCGTAAGGATGCAGCCTGTGCCTTGCCCCGCGCCTCAGCCAGGCTCTCCGCGAAATTGGCGAAGAGCAGGGTTAATAAGAGAACGAGGAAAATAGTAAAGTTGTAACCAAACGTTCCCTGCCCCGCACCACCTACCGATGTCCAGATGCTGACAGCGAGCATGATTACCATGCCGATTTCCACGCAAAACATTACAGGATTGCGGAACTGGACCCTCGGATTCAGTTTGATAAATGACTGGCCGAGCGCGGTTTTTACCAGTTCGGGCTGAAACATACTTTTCTTACTTTTAGTTGCCATTGTAAAAGTTGTTTAGAGGCTGAGCCATTCAGCAAGTGGCCCAAGGGCCAGTGCAGGAAAGAAAGAAAGCGCCGCGACAATGGCGATTACCGCAAAGACCACTAATCCGAACGTGGCAGTATCTGTCTTCAATGTGCCGGCGCTTTCAGGAACATATTTCTTTTGCGCCAGCAGGCCTGCTATGGCTACCGGCCCGATAATGGGTAGAAAACGCGCCAGCAGCAGCACAATGCCGGTTGTGATATTCCAGAATGGATTATTGTCGCTCAGCCCTTCAAAGCCGCTGCCATTATTGGCCGATGCAGATGTATATTCATACAGCATCTCGCTGAAGCCGTGATAGGAAGGATTGTTGAGGTAGCCGGTGGCATGTATTGACTTGCCGGCGGCATCTACTGCCCACCAGCCCATGTTTGCGTTATGCGCGGCGAGGTAAGATGCAATAGCGGTGCCAGTGAGTATCAGGAAAGGGTGCAGCAAGGCAACTATCATAGCGATTTTCATCTCGCGGGCCTCTACCTTCTTGCCCATAAACTCTGGTGTGCGGCCTACCATAAGCCCGCTGATGAATACTGCCAGAATGATGAATACATAGAAGTTCAGGAAACCTACCCCGCAGCCACCATAGAAGCAGTTGACCATCATGCCGAGCATCATGTTCATCCCGCTCAGGGGCATAAAGGAATCGTGCATGGCATTGACCGAGCCGGTAGAAATAATGGTTGTGGCAATAGACCAATAGGCAGATGCCGGGGCGCCAAAGCGCACCTCTTTTCCTTCCATATTTCCGGCAGCCTGCGTAATGCCCATTTTTTGAATAAGCGGATTACCGCTCATTTCAGCACTTATTGTGGGAATAAGCAGCATGAGGAAACCTATAGTCATTACACCATAAATCATCCATGAAAGCTTGCGGCGCTTCAGGTAAAAGCCAAGTGAGAAAATGAGCGCAAGAGGAATCAATACCTGCGCAATGATCTGCACCATATTGGTCGTATAGTTCGGGTTTTCCAGCGGGTGAGCAGAGTTGGCACCAAAGAAGCCGCCACCATTCGTGCCTAAGTGTTTGATCGCAATCATAGATGCTACCGGGCCACGGCTCACGTACTGCGTATCGCCCTGCATGGTTATAATGCGGTCTTTGCCTTCAAACGTCATGGGCTGGCCGTTGAACAGGTGCACAGCGGCAACTATGAGGCACAGTGGCAACAGGATGCGGGTGATGCTCTTGATAAAGTAGTTGTAGAAGTTGCCGAGCTTATCGGTGCTGCCCTCTTTAAGCGAATTGAAGACTACAACAGCTGCCGCAATGCCGGTAGCCGCACTCACAAAATGCAGAAACTGGAGGGCGAAGGTTTGTGTGAAATAGCTCACGCCACTCTCGCCACTGTAGTGTTGCAGATTACAATTTACAAGAAAGGAAATGGCCGTATTGAATGCCTGATCGGGCGTTTGGGATGGGTTGCCATCCGGGTTGAGGGGCAGCCAACCCTGATTCAACAGGCAGAATAGCGCCCATACGAACCAGATAATATTAAGCGCAAGCATGGCTTTCAGGTGTTGCTTCCAGCCCATCTCCCGGGCCGGATCAATGCGGGAAATCCGGAAGAAGAGCCGCTCAACAGGATTAAAGACAGTGTCTGTCCAGATGCGCTCACCGGCAAAAACCTTTGCCATGTATTTTCCGAAAGGAATGGCTAAGGCCAGCGTAAGGCCATACATGAGGACGACTCCGAGAAGTTGACTATTCATAGGAACGGGGACTTAGAATTTTTCCGGTTTAATGAGCACATAAGCCATGTAGCAGAACACGAGTATGGCTACGATAAATAGCAGTATCATAGAGTGTCAGATTTTTTCAAACCAGTTGATGGAACGGTAAATGAGCCAAAAGCCAAGAGCTGTAAGCATTATTAGCGAAATAGTAAGGAGCATAGCGGGAGCGTCTTTACACAGAACATTGCAAATAAGTGGCCGTTGATAGTAAACAGGAAAAGGAATTGGCGGGAAGCCTTGCTGGTGGCTGATTTAAGCACTTAGGATAAATTCCCTGAAATTTGGTGGCACACGAAAAAGCCTATCAAAATGATAGGCTCGGTTATCAGAATGAGAGAATTTATAAACCCTGCTCATCCCAATACCAGTTAAATGCGTCCTTTAACTTTTCCAGTTCGATAGAATCTGAAAGTAAAAAAAGCGGGAAACTTGGTCTTGTGGAAATTTTATCAGCTGAGATAGCAACATCCTTTATCGTATTCAGACGTTGCAATAGTTCAAGTCGTTTTGCTTCATCATCAAAAGGTGGCCGTGACTTCATGTGCTGAAAATAGATTTCTACAGTACCGTCAGTCCAAAGAGCAAAACAGTAACGATATGAATCCCGTCCTTTTGTTTTGTTGATTGGCACCATTGAGCCGCGCCTGCCCACGCCATACCATATAGTATTGACCTGTGTCTTTATCATCAGGCACGCCAAATTCTCTGGAAATCAGCATCCATCGTCTTGGATTAAGTGGATTGATTTGACTGCCTGAGATTAGTGCCGGGTAATCTGCTAAGAGCTTTTGTAAAAGATCTTCTGTTAGATATCCTGACTCATTAAGCTCAACAAGCCTACCGTCATTATCGAGCAAGAATATTGTTTCGTTCATTCTCTGTGTATTTGAATAGGGACGAATGTCTGAACCGCGTTGCTAGTGTTATTGGCAAATATCATTCGTTCTCTTCGCCATCTTCTAATAGTCAACCCCTGCATCAAAATAAAGACACCACTAAAATATAAGCAGCAGCTACTAGTGTGGGTTTTGCATCATAGCAGGGCTATTTAACCGTTTGTTCCTTTAGCCCGTATTCTTCGATTTTCCGGTAGAGGGTAGCTACTCCAATATTTAATAAACGCGCAGCTTCCGCCTTATTACCGCCAGTGGCGTTGAGTACTTTACAAATGTGTACGCGCTCCACAGATGCAAGCTCCAGACTGTTCATTTCCGGGTCTTGATTGCGTACTTCGAGGGGCAGGCTATCAAGAGTAAGCAGGTCACTATCTTCAAGAATCACTGCACGTTCCAAAGCGTGTTTTAGCTCACGGATGTTGCCTTTCCAATTATACTGGTACAATGCAGCTTCGGCTTCTTTGCTCATCTTCTTTATGCTCTTTCCTCCTTTTCGGGAAATGGTAGCCAGAAAATATGCTGCTAATAGCGGTATGTCTGTTGGGCGCTCCCTAAGTGCAGGTAGCGCAATTACAAATGTCGCAATACGGTAATAAAGGTCAGCGCGGAAGGCGCCATTAGCTATCTGTTCGCCCAATGGACGGTTGGTAGCTGCGATGATACGGACATTTGCTTTGCGTACCTTGGTATCACCTACTGCATAATAACTCCCATCCTCTAAAGCCCGCAGCAATTTCGGTTGCAGGTCTGTAGGTAACTCGCCAATCTCATCAAGAAACAGACTGCCGCCTGCAGCTTCTTCGATCAAACCTTTCTTATCCCTGATAGCCCCGGTAAATGCGCCGGCCTTATGGCCAAATAAGGTGCTTTCCAGTAGTTCCTTACTCAGGCTGCTGCAATTAAGCGCTACAAACGGGGCATCACTCCGCGCGCCGGCGCTATGAATCGCTTGTGCAAATACTTCCTTTCCTGTTCCCGTCTCGCCGGTCAGTAATACTGCGGCTTCAGTAGGTGCCACCTTTTGCGCTAACAATACCGCATCCCGGATAACCCTGCTTTCACCAATTACCTGCCGGAATCCTTTTACAGCGCCGGCGTCTGTCTGGATATGATGTACTTTCCCTACAGCTACATTTTCTGCTGCCTGGCTAAGCAGGGGCACTATCTTGTCGTTGTCATCGCCCTTTACAATGTAGTCAAATGCGCCATTCTTCATAGCCTTCACACCATCGGGTATATTGCCAAAAGCTGTGAGCAGAATTATCTGGATGTGCGGGTATTTTTCCTTTACCTCTTTGGTAAAATCAACCCCATTGCCATCCGGTAGTTTTACGTCACACAGCAGTATATCGATACCACCACGTTCTAAGAGCAAGCGTGCTGCGCATAGGTCAGCTGCATCAGCAACTTTGTAACCGTCTAATGAGATAATACGACTAAGTAGCTTGCGTAGCTTTTCTTCATCGTCAATAATTAAAACGGTAACTGCCATCAGTGCAAAAGTCGCTTATTATAAATTGGAATTCGTAAGATGTGCCATAGCGTGGGAAGTGTCTTCTGTGAGTTTTCTGGAGCATCTCGCGAAGACTTTTACGTTTCGCATAGCAGGCGCTTATGCCATCAAGTATGCCCATCTGCGCTGGTTGCTGAACCTTATATGAGCCACCACAGCTTCTAACTTTAGATTGACCATTTTTTAGGAAACGTATACTCCTGTTCTATATTGAAGATTTACCTGGGAAGCTTTATCTGTTTCTGATGCTATTACTTTTTCCTAAAAAAAGCTATGGGGCAAGTGGATGGCTATAGGCGTTTGATACGAAAAACGGACTGGCCGATATCATTGTATATGTAAAGCGTAGCCATCGGCATTGCAGTTTGGATTTAAAGCGTAGCGAATAAACGGCCTATTAAAGCAGGACTTTTTGATTAATACTTATCACCGGGACACTGCAACCATGCAGATAATTGTCAAGGAAGAAATAAAAATTTATAACCGTCAAAGACCCCAGCATTCCAATTATATGCTAACACCAGAACAAATGCATGCTCAGCATAAAATAATAATGAGCACTTATAAAACAAAAAGCAGTAGCAGGAATGAACTTGCTACTGCCTGAAAATTATATTTTTATTAATCCTATATCCCTATTTGAGGGGGTACACTTATAAGAATGTTTATACCGAAAAACTCTCCCCGCAGCCGCAGGTACGGCTGGCATTAGGGTTTATAAAGTGAAAACCTTTACCATTGAGACCATCCGAAAAGTCCAGCTCGGTGTCGCAGAGGTAGAGAAAGGATTTGAGATCGGTAACGATTTTCACGCCTTTATCTTCAAATACCTGATCGCCGGGCTGGCTCTCATTATCAAAATCAAGCTTATAGGAAAGGCCGGAGCAGCCACCGCCAACTACACCTACGCGCACAAAGTAATCCTCGCCGAGGCTTGCCTCGCCCTTTAACTGGGCCACCTTGGCCTTTGCTTTATCGGTGATAAATACGCCAGGCAACCCGGTGGGCATAGCGAGTTTAGGGGTACCGTTTTGTTCGCTCGTTGTCATGTTCACACGCTTTTCAAGGGAAGGGATATGCGCTTAATGGTGCGCTTTTTCTTCTACGAGTTCAGGCATGCCGTTTTTCACGCGGTAGTCATTGATCGCTGCTTTAATAGCGTCTTCCGCAAGTACAGAGCAGTGAATTTTTACGGGCGGAAGGTTAAGCTCTTCCACGATATCCATGTTATCAATAGCCAATGCCTGATCTACGGTTTTGCCTTTCAGCCACTCGGTAGCGAGGGAAGAAGATGCAATGGCAGAGCCGCAGCCGAACGTTTTAAACTTTGCATCGGCAATAAGGCCGGTAGCTTCATCCACTTCTATCTGGAGACGCATTACATCGCCGCATTCCGGCGCGCCTACGAGGCCCGTGCCTACATTATTCTTTGCTTTATCGAGCGTGCCCACGTTTTGTGGGTTGCTGTAGTGGTCTAATACTTTATCTGAATATGCCATTTTGCTTGTGTTTTATTATTTGTGATTTGGGGTTATTCGTAATGGCCTTTGACGGCGAAAATCATTATGAGGTTTTCATTTACAGCATAGATGATCCTGTCTTCTTTCGAAATTCTTCTGTTCCATTTACCGGCAAGATCATACATGAGTTGCTCGGGTTTACCAATTCCTTCAAAAGGAGTAGCAGAAATAGACTCTATTAATGATCTTATTTTCTGTAAAATTTTTGTTTTGCCAGCTATACGAAATTCTTCCAGTTCGCGTTTAGCGCGCGGGGTAAACGCTATTTCCATATTTCATCGAGCGTTACTCGGACACCTTTTCCTTCTCTAAGATCCTTCTCTCCCTGCTTAATCTTTGCTACAAATTCCGGATTATAAGGGCTGTCTTTTTTTTTGTCTTTTATAACTTTTACTCCTAACGCTTTCAACACAGCTTTCACTGTCCTGACATCTAAATTTTCGGGTACATTGATGGTATATACACTCATAGCACTAAATTTTTTCTCGTCTTCAAATCAATGATGCGCCCACTCAATTTTATCCAGGTCAATGCCTTCTTTCCACATTTCCCAGAGTGGGCTCATTTCGCGGAGCTTTAGTACCGTTTCGCTTACCGCTTTAATAGTATAATCTATCTGATCTTCGGTAGTAAAGCGGCCCAAGCCAAAGCGTAGTGAGCTATGGGCAAGATCATCGCCGAGGCCTAAGGCTTTGAGTACGTAGCTTGGCTCTAAAGATGCGGAGGTACAGGCGGAACCGGAAGAAAGGGCAATGTTTTTATTAAACCCCATCATCAGGCCTTCTCCTTCTACGTATTTGAAAGAGATATTGGCTGTGTGCGGCAGGCGGTGCTCACGGTTGCCATTCACATAGGCTTCTTCAAGCGCCATGAGGCCATCCTGCAGACGGTCGCGCATGGCGCTGAGGCGCTTGCTTTCGCTTTCCATTTCATTCATGCAAAGCTCACATGCCTTGCCGAAGCCTACTATGCCTGGCACATTCAACGTGCCGCTACGCATGCCGCGCTCATGGCCGCCACCATCCATCTGGGCGGTAACCTTTACACGCGGGTTTTTGCGGCGTACATACAGCGCGCCTACACCTTTAGGTCCATACATTTTATGGGCGGAAAAGGCCATTAGGTCGATGCCGTCCGCAATTACATCTACAGGTATCTTGCCTACCGCCTGTGTACCGTCTGTAAAGAAAAGTACACCATGCCTTTTAGCGATAGTGCTGATTTCCTTTACAGGCTGGATAACACCGATCTCATTATTGCCATACATGATGGAGATGAGAATGGTTTGCGGGGTAATGGCAGCTTCGAGCTCCTGCAAATCAATGAGGCCATCTTCCTGCACCTGGAGGTAAGTAACCTGGCCACCGAGCTTTTCAATATGCTTGCAGGTATCTAAAACTGCTTTGTGCTCGGTAGTGCAGGTGATGATGTGGTTGCCTTTGGCGGCATACATTTCATACACGCCTTTGATCGCGAGGTTATCGGCCTCTGTAGCGCCTGAGGTGATGATGATTTCTTTAGGATCGGCACCAATTAATCTTGCGATCTGTTCGCGGGCATAATCCACGGCTTCTTCTGCTACCCAGCCGAATGAGTGAGAGCGGGAGGCTGCATTGCCAAATTTTTCCACGAAGTAAGGCAGCATAGTTTCCAGCACACGGGGATCCATGGGCGTGGTGGCATTATTATCGAGATATACCGGTAAGTTGATTTCCATAAAATATTAGAAAGGAACCCGCAGAAAAAAGCGGGTAGTCTGAAAGGCGAAGTTACGCCGGGATGCGCTACTTTCGGCCATTACAGCGCAAGATTATTCTTAATGTTGCCATTTGGAAAACCTATTACAACATGCAGAAAATAGAGCATTTAGGGATTGCCGTTAAGAGCCTTCAAAGCTCCGTTCCGCTGTTTGAGCAATTACTAAACACGCCCTGTTATAAAACGGAAGCTGTTACTACGGAAGGCGTACATACGGCCTTCTTTCAAACAGGGGAATTGAAGATTGAATTGCTGGAGGCTACAAGGGAGGACAGCCCGATTGCAAAGTTCATTGCTAAGAAAGGCGAGGGCATTCATCATATTGCGTTTGCGGTAAGTAATATCGAAGCTGAGATGAAGCGGTTGCAGGCGCTGGGCTTTGAATTGCTGAATGAAACGCCGAAGAAGGGTGCGGATGGAAAGCTAGTTTGCTTCCTGCACCCAAAGGGAACAAATGGTGTTTTGGTAGAGCTTTGCATGGATGAGAGAAAATAGTTGGAGGATGGTTGGATCATGTTTGATAAAGTTGGATAAGTTGGAATCATGAAAATCATTTAATCATGAAAATCCCGGTTCAGACAAATATAACGTATAGGAAAAGCTCAACAGTAAAGAGCAGATGAATGGTGCCAACGCCACTACTGCTCAATCGGCTTTCTTCAGCCCGGACAATAAAAAATCTTTAAGAATGGCTAAGAATAAGAACATTTCCGGCGGGCTGGTTTACTCAACCAATTCCGATTTTATGAACAGCCGGCAGGAAGAACCGGAGGCTACGGAAACCGCGCCAAAAGAAAAGCAAAAGCTCCGTATAAAGCTGGATACAAAGCAGCGGGCAGGAAAAAAAATAACCTTGATAGAGGGCTTTAGGGGCAAGGAAGAAGACCTTGCGGCGCTGGGTAAAATGCTAAAAACCAAATGCGGTGCAGGTGGCAGCGTAAAGGATGGGCTGATTATGATACAGGGCGACTATAAGGATAAGGTGCTGGCGTGGCTGAAGGAATTGGGGTATGTGAATGCCAGGTTCTGACCCCGTGGCTTGAATTGTTGGAAGCAATACTATTTTCAGGCAACCCGGCACTTAAACTCAAAACCCAAAACTTACCTTTGCGCCGCTATGCCAACCATCCAAGACGTAAAATTGCTGAATGAAAAAGAAACCCGCGCCGGCTTTGGCGAGGGCATCCTCGAAGCGGGCCGCCGCAACCCAAATGTGGTAGCCCTCACGGCCGATCTTGCGGGCTCGCTGAAGCTCAATGCTTTCATGAAGGAATTTCCGGAGCGCTTTATCCAGTGCGGCATTGCAGAAGCTAATATGATTGGTGTGGCTGCAGGGCTGACAATCGGCGGCAAGATTCCGTTTACCACTACGTTTGCCAACTTTTCTACCAGCCGCGTTTACGACCAGATACGGCAGAGCGTGGCTTACAGCAATAAGAATGTAAAGATCTGCGCCTCGCACGCCGGTCTTACGCTGGGTGAAGACGGCGCTACCCACCAGGTGCTTGAAGATATAGGCATGATGAAAATGCTGCCGGGCATGACGGTGATCGTACCCGCAGATTTTAACCAGACAAAAACCGCCACCATAGCCATAGCAGAAAACGAAGGCCCGGTGTACCTCCGTTTCGGCCGGCCCAAGTGGGCCAATTTTACGGCGGAGAACGGAACCTTCACTATTGGTAAAGCTGACGTGCTGGCCGAAGGAACAGACGTAACCATCATTGCCTGCGGGCACATGGTTTGGCTGTCTGTGGAGGCTGCTAAAATGCTGGCGGAGCAGGGAATTTCTGCAGAGGTGATCAATATGCACACCATCAAGCCTTTGGATGAGGAAGCTATCCTGAAATCAGTTGCCAAAACACGCTGCGTGGTTACCGCCGAAGAGCATCAGCAGAACGGCGGTCTCGGCGAAAGTGTTGCAGGTGTGCTTGCACGTAAAATGCCTGCTGCAATGGAAATGGTAGCGGTAATGGATACTTTTGGTGAAAGCGGCACACCGATGCAGCTGCTGCAGAAGTACGGCCTAACTAAAGAGGCGATCAAAGCGAAAGCAGAAGCCGTGATCTCAAGAAAATAAATACTTACTATTTCAACGCCGACAGGGTTTTGAACCCTGTCGGCGTTACTACGTAACGCGCACGAATTAATGATCAGAAGATGTACCATAGCCGATGCCGCACAGCTCTCGAAGCTTGCCTGTGCTACTTTCTATGATACTTTTACCGGCACCTGTACGGAAGCGGATATGCAGGGTTTCCTGGATCAGTATTACAATGAGGCACAGCTGGCAAAGGAGCTTGCTGATGCGGACGATCATTACTATTTTATTGAAGTGGCCGGAGTGCCGGCGGGCTATCTGCGGTTTGGTGAAACGGAAGTGCCATTTCTTTATGATCATTCATTACGTGCATTGGAGCTGAACCGGCTTTATATAGATAAGCGCTACCACGGGCAGGGAATCGCGGCGCAATTAATGCAGTTTTATGAGGATTATGCGGCGGCTAATGATTACCGTTTTTTGTGGCTTGGCGTATGGGAGCATAACTACCGCGCACAGGCTTTTTACAAAAAATGGGGTTACCGGTTTAACGGGCACAAACATCCTTTTCCTATTGGCAGCACACCGCAGACGGATGAATGGTGGGAGAAAATCCTGCCCTAAAAGCGTTTATCCTTCAGTTTTTTAATTCGTGCATAAGCCGCATCGATCCGCGCTACGCTAATCTTACCTTCCTGCACCTGCTTTTTAATGATTGCATGAATGGAAGACGCCGTCATCCTGCTTTTTACATCGCCAACTGTATTGCCGAACATCAGCACATCTACGCCGGCATTAATTGCCATGCCGATAGCTTTTTCGAAACCATAGTTTTTTGCAATGGCGCCCATCTGCATATCATCCGAAAACACTACGCCATTGTAGCCTAAGGAATCGCGCAGCAGCTCCTGCACCATTTTATGCGAGAGCGTTGCCGGGTAGCCCGAAGGATCCAGCTTTTTATTTACGATATGCGCGCTCATGATCGCATCTACCTGCCCGGCGCGGATCAATACTTTATAGGGCTGCAATTCTGCAGCGCTCCAGGTATTGGTAACATCTGCAATGCCCAGATGAGAATCTGTTGCGGAGCTGCCGTGGCCGGGGAAATGCTTTAATATGGTTTTGATGCCCTGCTCATGGTGCGCCTGTATTACCAGCCCTGCCTGCTTTGCCACAACAGCCGCATCTTTCGAAAAGCTCCTGCCCGGCCTTACGATCACCGGGTTAAAGGGATTCACGGCCATATCCACACACGGTGCGTAATTAAGGTTGATGCCTTCGTACTTCATCTCGCCTACCAGCCGGCGGTTATAAAACAGTGTGGTATCTGCGTTGTTCAGTTTGCCTAAATACTGCGCTGACGGCATAGCAGAAAATCCATACTTCGGCTTCATGCGGTGCACCATTCCTCCTTCCTCATCAATGGTAATGAACAATGGTATAGGAGCTTCTTTCTGCAGATCTGCTATCAGCCTTTTGAGCTGTTCTTTAGCATTTTCCGGGGCAATGTTCTTTTCAAAAAGCACGATACCGCCGATCTTCCCCGCCCTCAGATCCTTAATTATCACATCATTTGCAGGCAGCGATCGACGGTCTTCAATACCGATCATGATCATCTGACCTATTTTATAATCGAGGCTGTCGCGGGTTTGAGCAGTGACATTATTATGGATGCTGGTGAGCAAAAGGAATAAAGGGAGCAGATAGTATTTCATTCCAGGATTGTTGTGATGCTGCTAAGTTATCGCTACCTCCTGTTAAAACCGGATGAATCTTGCCTCCGTAAGCGGCCATTACCGGCTTTAGCCTGCATTTATCAATTGTTACCCACGGTTAAAACCGTGGGCTAGGATTTAATTCCGGCTAAAAGCCAGCCTTATGGCTGTGCGGAAGCTCATCAGAACAATACATTCCCTCCTTTTTCCCACTTTCTTTTCAGGTGGTGGTACGCTTTCTCT
This sequence comes from Chitinophagaceae bacterium, assembly GCA_965246905.1. GTDB lineage: Bacteria > Bacteroidota > Bacteroidia > Chitinophagales > Chitinophagaceae > UBA1952. Next base: position 30,087 of record CBDFFZ010000017.1, on the reverse strand, counting down.
GTAGCCTCGCGGCCCCGCGGCGTACGCATGATGTAGCCTTCCTGTATTAAAAACGGTTCATACACCTCCTCGATCGTGCCAGATTCCTCACCAACCGAAGTGGCAATATTGGAAATGCCTGTTGGTCCGCCTTTGAACTTATCGATCAGCGCCGTGAGGATACGGTTGTCCATATCATCCAGCCCGCTGTTATCTACATTGAGCGCACGGAGGCCGTGCTCCGCAATGGCCATATCAATGATGCCATTGCCCAGTACCTGCGCAAAATCGCGCATACGGCGGAGGAGGCCGTTGGCAATACGCGGCGTGCCCCGGCTCCTTCGTGCTATCTCCATTGCCGCATCCGAGGTGATCTTCGTGCCCAAGACTCCTGCGGCGCGCAGCACGATGCCTTGTAATATCTCAGCCGTATAATAATCCAGGCGGTTCTTAATGCCGAAGCGGGAAAGCAGCGGCGCAGTGAGTAAGCCGGAGCGCGTGGTAGCACCAACCAGCGTAAAAGGCGCCAGGTTGATCTGGATAGAGCGTGCAGCCGGGCCGCTGTCAATCATGATATCGATCTTGAAATCCTCCATAGCTGAGTAGAGGTACTCTTCCACTACGGTGCTCAGCCGGTGGATCTCATCTACAAAAAGCACATCACGCTCTTCCAGCGAAGTGAGCAGGCCGGCGAGATCGGCGGGCTTCTCGATTACCGGGCCGCTGGTCTCCTTGATCTTTACGCCCAGCTCATTGGCTACAATACGCGAAAGTGTGGTTTTGCCCAGCCCCGGCGGACCGTGAAACAGAACATGATCCAGCGCCTCGCCGCGCATATTGGCGGCTTTGATAAATATCCTCAGGTTTTCTATTAGCTGCGGCTGACCGGAAAAATCCTCGATGCTCTGCGGGCGGATGGTGTTTTCAAACTCTTTTTCCTGCGGGTTCAGATCCCCCGAAAGCCTTATGTGCGACTCTTGCATACGTCTTAAAATTACTGTTTTTGTTTGATTACCGTGCCGTTAAAGAAGCTATTTCTTGTTCTTTTTGTATGCACAAAAAGAACCAAAAAAGCAGTCCGCAGCTATTACAGCTGCTGCGGACGGGCTTACTATTTAGCTTTTGCAACACTGTGGCTTCAGCTTTTCTTTCCTGTTCAGCAGGCAAAAGTATTTCTTATTACAGATGGCCTCTTTCTTAAAACAAATAACTTTGCGCGCATTCTTTAAATCAAATTTTCATGAATAATTCACAGCATAAACTCGCTACCCGTTTGATCCACGCAGGTGTTGAGCCCGATCCTCTTTCCGGCGCTATTATGACGCCTATTTATCAAACTTCAACTTACGTACAGGAAGCGCCGGGCGTGCATAAAGGCTATGAATATGCCCGTACCCAAAACCCCACCCGTACCGCGCTGCAAAATGCGCTGGCTTCTATTGAGAACGGTAAATACGGCCTGTGCTTCGGCTCCGGCATGGCGGCTACCGATGCGGTGGCCAAGCTCCTGCAGCCCGGCGATGAGGTGATTGTATCCAACGATCTGTACGGCGGCACTTACCGCATCTTCACCAAAGTGTTTGCGAATTATGGCATCAAATTTCACTTTATAGCAATGCAGGATGCGGAGAACATCCGGGCTTATGTAAATGGCAATACCAAGATGATCTGGGTGGAAACGCCTACCAACCCGCTCCTGAATATCATAGATATCGAAGCCTGCGGTAAGATTGCAAAAGACGCGAACCTGCTGCTCGTGGTAGATAATACTTTCGCCTCGCCCTATCTTCAAAACCCGCTTGATCTTGGCGCCGATATCGTACTGCACAGCGCTACCAAATACCTCGGCGGACACAGCGATGTGGTGCACGGCGCGCTTGTTATGAACAGCGCTGAGCTCGAGGAAAAATTAAGATTCATACAAAACAGCTGCGGTGCAGTGCCCGGCCCGCACGATTGCTGGCTGGTGCTACGCGGCATTAAAACCCTGCACGTGCGCATGCAGCGCCACTGCGAGAACGGCGAAAAGATCGCTCATTGGCTCCGCAGCAATCCGAAAGTAGGCAAAGTGCTCTGGTCCGGGTTTGAAGATCATCCGAACCACCATATTGCGGCAAAGCAGATGCGCGGCTTCGGCGGCATGATCTCCTTTACCCTTAAAGACGACCGCATAGAAGCGGCTATGGAAGTGCTGAAGAAAACGGAGCTGTTCTCACTTGCAGAAAGCCTCGGCGGCGTAGAATCGCTGATCGGCCATCCTGCTTCTATGACGCACGGCTCGATTCCGCGTGAAGAGCGCATTGCCAACGGGCTGGTGGATTCTCTGATCCGGCTGAGCGTAGGTATCGAGGATGTGGATGATCTGATTGCGGATCTGGACGCAGCGATTGGGTAAAGTGTTTTGGGCGTGCTCATGTAGGCTCCCCCGAAGTTGGCCGTTTTGCAAGCAGAGATTACATCTAACTTTAAAACAGAAACACCAGGGGATGAAGCAATCCAAATTCACAGAGAGCCAGATCGTGGCTGCAATCAAGCAACAGGAAGGCGGGCAATCCGTCAAAGACATCAGCCGGGGGCTGGGCATCTCAGAGGCCACCTTCTATAACTGGAAAGCGAAGTATGGCGGCATGGAGATCAGCGAAGTAAAGCGCGTCAAAGAACTCGAAGCCGAGTTGGCCCAGTACAAGAAGATGTATGCCGAGGTAAGCTTCGACCTGCAGGCGCTTAAAAACGTGGTGGCAAAAAAATGGTAGGCCCTGCTGATCAGAGAGAAGTTGCAGGCCTGCTCATTACCGAAGAAGGTTGCAACATCAGCAGGGCATGTACTATGGCGGCTATCAGCCGCAGCACTTACCGTTATAAGCATAAGCTAAAGGATGATGGTAAGGTAGAAGATCACTTGTCCGCCCTTACCGCAAAGCATCCGGCCATTGGCTTCTGGTCGTGCTATTACCGGCTCAGGAACAGGGGTGAGCAGATCAATCATAAACGTCTCTACCGGGTCTACAAGGCCATGCGGCTGAACATCCGGCGAAGATCAAAGAAGCGCCTGCCCGAACGGGTGAAACAGCCTCTGGTAGTGCCAACTGCGCCCAATCAGTGCTGGTCGCTGGATTTTATGAGCGGGTGCGCTTAGTGATGGCCGTAAGTTCCGGGTACTGAATATTATCGATGACTATAACCGTGAGTCGCTGAAGATAGAAGTGGACACCTCACTGCCTGCGCTCAGGGTGCAAAGGGCACTCGATGAGATCGTGGCCAGCAGGGGTGTGCCTGGCAATATCCGAAGTGATAATGGCCCTGAGTTCATCAGCCACCTGATGGAAGCATGGTGTGAAGTGCGGAAAGTATCCTGGCATTACATTCAGCCGGGCAGGCCGATGCAGAACGCTTATATCGAAAGAAAGAACGGATCGATGAGAAGAGAGTTGCTGGATGCTTACCGGTTCGGCTCACTTAATGAGGCACGTTCCTACTGCAGGGATTACCAGTGGGATTATAATCATGAGCGCCCGCATAAGGCGCTGGGCTATTTGTCGCCGGTGGGCTACGCTACGCAGGAAAAGCAAAATAGTAAAGCAATGGCTGATGAAAGAGCGGACGCCTTATCCACAAATCCGCGTAGGCAGGACAGCCCTTCAGCTGTCCCTGCCGTATAGCGCGGACTTGTGGATAAGATATTTGAAATACCTTTATGAGCCAACTAAATCCTCTACTTTCAATTCGACCAATTTTTAGGGGAGCCTACACTCACAGTCATGCGGAAGGCCGCATGACTGTGGCCAGGCTTTCCATTCCAATCTTTTCGCCGCTAACGCACAAAAAGGCTAACGGCACAGCAAAAAGGATTTCCACTGCAATCCTTCACGCTGATGCTATACGCGTCAGGGGACGCGGCGGCGGGCAAGCGTAATCGTGGTATAGTGCTGATTTTTGCCTGCTCTATTCAGTTTCGGCTTCCCGCTTACGTTCGGTAGGTAGAATGACTGGCAACGAAAAAGTATTGCCGATGGTGGGAATTAGGATCCCCTCAGCCGATAACCGAAGCCCAATAATTGCAATATTGCTGATGTTTTATTCATAAGCCAAATTTATAATGTCCAGCCAGAACTGAAGCACAATAAAGAAGAAATGTTGAGGCAATATTCGTCGAACTCCAATAATGCCAAACCTAATGTTGCAAGCAGTTTTAGTCTTACCAGTTGCGCAATTTGTTCTCTGTTTGTTAAGCCAAAACCTGTGTCAAACCATGAACGAATTTTGTCAAACAACAAGGTTTGTCCAAGGTTAATAACTTTTATTTATTGTGAATTGCATTTTATTCAACGATAACTTTTATCTCACTTCCCTTTGCTCTAATAACTTGTCCACTTTGAAACTTAAAAATAATATCAACGTTTTCTGTTGGCATTTCTTGTCTATAAACACATTCATCTTCGTCTCGTTCAGATGATGAATAATATGTCAAGTCATTTAGACAAGTATCTTCTGAAAATGGCATTTCATTGTCTCTTGGAATAACTTTAAAAAACTCTACTTCATAAATTGTCATAACTAATTTTGATGGATTGTCAGCAGGAACCCAATCTGCTTTAGTGCCTTTCCAATTCAATCTCAATTGCCTTTTTTCTACGTTGTACGAAAATTCCTCAAAGTCAAAATTATTATGCAAGTCTAAATGTTTATTGTCAAAATGAATTGCATAGTTCTGATAAAGAATAAAGTTTGCTGTCATTTGAGGGGTCTTTAAAAATTGCTTGCAACGGACAGGTATTTGCGAAGGCTGGGAAATAGAATTCCGTCAGCCCCGCTTACGCCAAGCCCATGTTGGGCGCAGTATTTTGGTTACGCCTTTGCTATTGTCCCAGCCTTTGGTCGGCTTGTCTTTGCCCGTAAAGTCCTACGGCTAGTCTTTGCATTGTAAGCTTGGATAAAGTTGCTTATTTCCAGTCTTGCTTCATTTGTCAAAGGCTCGCTTTGGATAATGAAGTCCACGCCTTTTGGTTCTTTAATGTGTGCCATTGTTGTTACTACGATTTAAAGTACTTGTCAATTAAAATTTGCGCCGACGCTGTTGGGATAATCATTCGCTGTCCGCTCAAAGCATAAGCGCCCAAAGTCTTCTGGTAATGGGGAATCAAATTGCTCTTTGCTGTAAAGGATATAAAGCCGTCAAAGCCTTGCTGAAAAGCCATTTTACAAGCATAAGCCACTAAATTTCCTGCGACACCTTCATACAGCTTGAACTTGCCAATATTGAAAGGCGCATTTTCCAGCAGGTGCATGTACACATGGTCTGGCTCTATAGAAAGGCTAAGCAAGCCTTGAATAATGGATGGGTTGTTGGTAATGCTGAGTTTAAAAACCTCCCTGCTGTTGTCTGTCAACTCCTTCTTCCAGTCAAAATTCCAACCTACTTTTTTGGTAATGCTTTTAAGATCCGCTTTTGTTAAGCGCAAAACGTCGGTGGTGAAACTATCACCCGAAATGGTGTTTTGAATAGAGTTGGTAAGTCGGTCAATGACAAAATCCAATTCAATTGCTCTGCTTTTGCTCACCCCTCTAATTTACGATTTAAATAGTTGTGCGCTTCCGCTATTTCTTCAAAATTTTAGTGTGTGAGATGCCCTCTTTTTCAACCCCGGTCAATTAGCCTCGTTACAAAAACTAATTATTCCGCTGTCTGCCGGCGCAATCCTTCTTTTTCCGAGAACCCCCGCCCATCAATATGTCCGTCTTTATTAAACTCCATCGGCTCTGATGCACTAAGCATGTCGGAAAGGTCAAAGTGGCCACCTGATAAATCGTAATGAGCTTTTAAGAAAGTACAACATTACCAGAATCCTTCGTCCGACAACAACGTTTTTTCTTTGAATTCAACCATTTTAATCGATTTTGATATTATGCCCTACATTTAAGCATTGGCATTGTAGGGCTAATCGAGGCTCGTCAGTCCAATGCTTTCATTCGAGATAAATAGAATTATAAAAGTTCAGCCTATGTTCGTCAGCCCCTATAACTCCAATGCAATGTTGTGCGTAGTTTTAATGTCTGCGACTTACAACCATTTTTTTATGAAGCCCTAACTCCTTTGCTAAATTGTTTGTGTTGTTCATTATTCTCTCCTTTAAATCGTCTATCTCATCGGTTTCTTGTCTGCTTAAATCAAGAAAATCTGATTGTCTTTTATTTTTATTGCCGTTGCAAATTTGTAGAATTTGTGAAATAAGAAATTCAATTTCGTGAAGTTTACGTCTTACGTTGTCATTGTATTCTACAAGTGCTTTTGCTCTTATATTTTCGCCTTTTATTTTTCCTGTTGTAATTAATTCTTTTACTTGATACAACCTGTCCGACATTTTATCAAAGTCTCCTTCGCAAAGAGTATAATCTCTAATTGCACTTCTGTCTATCGTATCAAAGACAACATCAAAGCAGTATTTGTCATCTAATGGGCTTAAACTATTCCAAGGTACTTGCCGTTGTAAAATGTCGTACAACTCATCAAGCTGGTTGCCGTCTGCAAACTTTGCTAAGTTGGTCAGATATTCAATCCCATAAACAGAAACGTTTGACACTTTTGATTTTGTTGCTTTGACAAAGCCGATAATTATGAGTTCTTTATAAGATAGTGAGTGTTTAGTATAAGTAGCTATTGTTTTGTCAACTTTTCTTTTATCAGCGTTAGTTGTCACTTGAATGGCAACACCTTTCTTTGAAGAGACCAAATCAACTGCTGGATAGTTATGTTGAATTGAGTTTACGTTTACAAATTTCTCGTCTTGCTTTTCAAAAACGTTTAAATAATTAGTTATAAGCCTTTCAACGTCAAAAGTTAGGTCTGTGAATGAGTTGTCAACGTATATCTGTATATAAGTCTTTAAGAAAGCTAACAAGTTATGAATTTCGTTTCTTTTTTGCTGGTCTGTCATTAGTGTAGTGTTGAAAAAATTACGCCCAACGGATTACGGCTTGGCGCAGGTAGGGAAATCAGGGAACGTCAGCCCAACCTTGTAATAAAGCCAAATTGAAAAGCAAATGTTCAGCCTATGTTCGTCAGCCCCACTTGTGCCAAACCGCTGTTAGCGGCATACCCAATTATCAAGCGTCCAAAAAGTCTGAAATGGGTGTTGCACGTCTGGTAGTATTGCAATGAAAACAACTCGTCACAAGGTTGTCGTATGAATTATCTCCCCCTTCACTAACAGGTTGAATATGGTCAAGTGTCGCATTAAATCGTGTCAACTGTTTATTGCACTTATAACATAAGAACTTGTCCCTTTCAAATACCATCAGCCTATTTTCTCTGATGTTATAAAAATCCTGTTCTTTCTTTGAGTCAACAGTCGGCAAAGATTCAAGTTGATGAATGTGCATTCTTTCCTTACAAATGTCAATTTCTTCAGGCAGGAATATTTTATAGAGGGTGCCATCCCTGGTTGTGTCGCCAACTTTTTTTACCACCCCTGAATTCTCTAAAGACCTTAAATTTTCAGCAACTGTCTTCTCTCCAAACCTTGAGTTCTGTTTGTCAAAGGTTTTGAATTTCGTCCCAATGCCCTTTGCTAATTTACCGTTGCTTACTCTTAGGAAAATATCTCCCGTCTCTAAAACCGAATGCCTAAACATAAACCAATAAATATCCATTTCATAAGGCGAAATAACTGGTTGTAAATAGTCAACTATGTCCTTCGTAATTTGAGGAAGTTCAAAAATGTCAAAAGTCTCTTTGATGCTGTCTACACTCTCCGTTACCATTGACTTTTCAACAGTATCAAGTAATTCCCTTATTTTATTGATTTCGTCTGCCATTTTGTTGGTCCTTATGGGTTGCCGCTAACTCATAAATACACGCAACTCGCCAAGAGTGCAATGCCAATCCAACTATCTGATTAAGTAGCTATTACCCGCACATCGCGCAATGCGCATTCTTCATAATTCACTACATTATTATCCACTTTATGCAACAAGGGTTAAACGGCTAAAGTGATCCAAACATAAGAATATTCTTTAACAACCAAACCCACCTTGTCCGCGTTTGCAACAGCAAGAATTTTGCAAACCCCGCAACCCCTCCACTCAACAAACCAATTGTCCCGCAACAGCCTTCTTACAAGCATCACCGCTCAATTCTATGCTCCCGTTCAATTGAAACGCTTCCGCCATCATCCTCATTTTATCATGAAAACATTCAGGAATAGCGGAATCATCTATTGAGCGCACCAATGGCAGCGTCAGGGTTACATTAGGAATGCCATGAAGCACATATACATCGTCAATTAATTGATAGCCGTAGCCCTGGTAAAATTTAGCATGGTGCTTATAGCAGCTGATAATCACATGTTTCCGCCTAACTCCGTACACCTTATACAGCGCAATGGCGCAATCCATCATGAATTTTGAAGTGCGGATGGATCGGTAAGCGGGATGAATAGTAAGCCGGCTTACCTCCACAACCTGCTCCCCTTTTACGGTAAGGTTATTAAAATAGCTCAAATGGCTGGCCGGCACACTTTGATAGCTCAGAAAGGGAAATGGCGCGCTGTCATCCTGCCGGAAGCATTCCTGCCTGCTCAGTAACTCATACTGCTCGCCGATATCGAGTACCTCATAGTTGAACAATTCTTTTTTAGGAAATACGATGCGCAGATAGCCAGCCATGCTATTGCCGCTTGTAAGCGCATAATGTTTCGAATGCACATCGAAAGAATCAAGATCTATATGGTTGCCATTCTCTTTAAGAAACAGGTTATTGTCGCTCTTTGAGAATATTTCATAGCGGAAACGGAAGCAGGCTTCCAGCTCTTCCCGCTGTGTGATCTCTTTGAAAGTCAGGTTGTCGTTCATGGTTTTCTTCGCCTTTTTATAGCAGGTATTTCGGGGCAAAGATGGCCTGTTGATAAGGCGGTTGTGTATCGCATGGAAGTAGATAAAACAGCGGCGGGCGAGGCATATCAATAACCCATCAGTACAGATGCCATCGCAATGGTTGCATTTCTGAATATGAATGCCTCCTTAACAAAAGGTATTAACTCCTACCCCCGCATAGGAAGTTCTATAAGCCATCGAACCGAGAAAATTATAGCCCCTTTTGCTCTCCCGCCCGGCAGCGCGAAATACAAATCACCAACACCAACCCTTTCAGCGAATCAAGCAACAGATTGCCCGGCTTCCCGAAAACAAGACAAATGCCGATCCCAATGCCAATCCACCAGAATCCCAGCAGGTAGCCCGGCGCGGCATAATCCGCCCTGCGCTTCCATACGCGGTAAAGCACAAGCGCGCAGATGAGCGATACAAAAAGGCAAAGCCAGCCTACGGTATAGCCCAGGAAAAGCGTATCGGGCGTATCGGCAAGCTTAAATAGCTGTAGCGCTGAATGCGGTGCAAGAATACCCGTGAAAGAAATAGCCAGCTCGATAAGCAGAGCAAGTATAAGAACAAGCAGTAATAATTTTCTGGCCATAAATGTTTGGAAGATTAGCAGCATATGAAAATAAGGCGTCATGCCGGTTGCTGTGCATCTTTATTCTTTTCGCAAGATGCTCCCTTTAATCATAATGCTGCAACATATTGGTTAATCGCGCCCGGCAGCCATACAACTATCTGGCAATATGAATTATCTTTCAATGCAATTATGGGATACGTTCCCGCATTCCATTTTTATCCGTTACGCCTTATGAATAAGCTGCTCCTTGTTTCCGCCTTCCTGCTGCTTGCCGCAGGCTTTTCTGCCTGCAAGAAAGGCGCAACCGCCGAGCTGGAGGGCGACTGGCTCTTCCCCATCGCAAAAGGCGACCTTTCAATCAACTCCCTGAATTCCCTGAAAAACTTGGAGTATCATATCCAGATACCGGCGCAGAGCATCAGCCAGCCCGTGAATATCCCCGTAAGCTCGCCCGGTCTTCAATTGCAGCACGTAGGGCCATTTCCCGTACAGATTACCGACTGGCTGCACCGCCTCGATGTGGATACGCTCGAGTTTTCCGGCAACCTGAATAACTTTTTCCCCGTGCCGATCGGCGCAGGCACAAAGGTGGTGATGCGCACCAGCGCCGATACTTCTGGCACAACCAACATCGCCGGCACAGCGAATATTCCCGCTACTGTGCTGCCAGGAGGCCTTTTCTCTTTCGATATAAAAGTGCTCAACAAGCAGCTCGGCGATTCCGTCTTTTTCTTTCTCGAGGAATTTAATTCGCCGCCTTACAACAACGTTGTCTTCTCCACCACCGCTACCCAGCTAAATATTACCCTTAAAGTAATTACCGCCAGCTACGCAGCGATCTATACCAACAAGACCTTCAGCTCTATCGATACCACCGAGTTCAGCGCCGGCAGCGATGACCAGCTGGGCGTACACACAAGCGGCACCCTCAGTGATACGGCAACGAGCGGCAACATCAATGTATTTGCAGATAACGGCCTACCGGCAAATACCATCGTACAGCTCTATTTCCTCAACAGCACGAAGACGCAGATACTGGATTCCCTTTTTGTGCCCGAATCCTTTACTATAGCGGGCGGCCGCACGGATGGCGCGGGCAATGCCACCTATGTTGCGCCAAACAGCACAAAAGTACCTATCAGCCGCCGCAAGCTCGATAACATCAAGCAGGCAGCCTATGTGATCAGTAATTTCCGGTTTAACACAATTGGCTTTACCGGGCCGTACGTATCCATCAACCGGAAGCCTGCGCTTACCATTCAACTCACCGGCGATCTGAAACTGAACATCCGTTTCTAAGCTTATATAACGAACGCAAGATGAAAAAAAACGTACTCCTGCTTCTGCTCGCCGCTACACTGTGCCTGCCTGCATCCGGCCAGCTCAATATAGCTTCTCTTCAGGACGGGCACGATGCTACCAATGCAGCACGCCACCTGCCTACTTACTTAGGCGACCGTTTCCAGACGGTAGCTGTAACAGTTTTCAATCCCTACGTAAGCATCGGCAGCAACTTCGCTACTGTGGCAGACGCAAAAGATATCTTCACCTCCGATAAGATCACCAGCGAGACCATCGGCCGCACCATCAATAAGCTGCGCAATGGCGATAACAACATTGCCGGCATAGTGGATATTGCAATCCTGAATGTAGCCTTTAACACTACAGACCGCAGCGGCCATAAGGCCTTTTCCATCGGCTTCGGGGCGAATGAGCGCGTGGAGGTAAACACGGCCTTCAACCAGGAAACCCTGTTGCTGGCCTATAATGGCAACAAGCAGTTTGCCGGGCAAACCGTTTCCATAGCTCCGCGCTTCAATGGCCTTGCCTGGACGGAATATTACGTTTCTGCCGCCTACAGCATCCGTCCCGGCGGCGGTGACCTTGTAATCAAGCCTGCAGTGCGCCTCGCCTATCTTTCCGGTCAGGCAAGTGTGGAGATGAGCCGCGACAATGCAATCGATGTTTATACGGAAAAGGATGGCCGCTACCTCGATTTCGGGCTTAATTACAACATCAATACGAGCCTCGGCGGCGATTCGGTAAAGCTTGCCGGCTCTTCCTTCAATGTGAATAATAAAAGCTTCAGCGGCGGAGCGGGCAGCGGATTCGGCATGGATCTCGGCCTGCGCATCTCACCCAAGCCCGGCATCCTGCTCAATGTAGGGCTGATGGATATCGGCAGCATCCATTTCACCAAAAACGTAACCAATATTTACAACCACTCCACCTATCGCTACGAAGGTCAGGAGCTCACCTTTGCCCAGGATCAGTCCATAGATCTCGACTCGCTTGCTGGCTTTGCACGGCCCAACTATTCCTACAATGATTATACGGTAAAGCTGCCCACCAAGCTTGTCATTGCAGGCAGCGTAGGACTTAATAAAAGCGAGCACGGCAACAGCAGCTACTACCGCGACCAGCTCACCCTTACCTACCTGCAGGGCTTCCGCAATTATCTTTCCGCAAGCACCACGGCTTATGTTGCGGTAGGATATACACGCAGTTTCGGCGGGGTTTTTAATCTGGGGGCAAATGCGGGTCTGGGAGGTACCTGGGGTGGTAATGTAGGGTTGCTGGCATCGGTGAAGGCCGGGCCTTTCCTGTTCGGGCTCAATACCAATAATATCCTGCCGCTCATTGCGCAGCGGGCCGGGCGAGGCACAGATGTAGGGATGCTGCTGGGCCTGGCGTTTTAATCGTCCAGCTCTTCAAGGTTGAAATAAACGATCTTCCGCCGGCTGATCCTGCTCATCTTATCCAGCACGTCCTGCGGGGTATCCTTGCTGAATGCAAGCGTATAGGCATACTTCAGGTTGCCGAAGTCGCCATCGTTTTCTTCAACATCCTCACCATACTCCTCCAGCTCATCGAAGGTAATACCCAGCCACGCAGCCAGCCTGTTCCGGAAACGATCTTCACTGTTTTCTTTAGCATTCATGCTTTTCTTCTTTTTAGGGAGAGCGCCAGCCGGCGCAGTTTACAGGAGGAAAATTACCCCTTATTAAGTTAGCGTGTGTTGCGCGGGCTTACAGATATTTGCAGCATTCTGCTTTCCCTGTGATCCTCCTGCCCCGCTTTTTTAAAAATCTTTGTGCCTGCGTGTGCCTGCTCGTTACCAGCCCGGCATTTGCGCAGCATCTTATCAACGGCAGGATAACTACGGGGAAGAACATGCCGGTACCCGCAGCGATCATCTCCCTGCAAAGCCTGCCCGACAGCGCCCTTTTACAAACTGCGCTCAGCGACAGTACGGGTACTTATGAGCTTAATGCGGTGCAGACGGCACGAACCTTTATCAGCGTATCCGCACCCGGATACCGCGTTCAGCAAGTAGCTATTGAAGATACAGGGATTAAACGGCTAACCCGGAATTTCCTGCTCCAAAAAAGCGCTGCAAGCCTTGCCGGCATTACGGTAAGCAGTAGTAAGCCAATTATAGAGCGCCGGGTAGATCGTACCATTTACAACATAGCCAACAGTGCCATCGCTGCAGGATCCGATGCCTTGGAAGCCGTGAAAAAGCTACCGGGAGTGCGGGTTACACAATCAGACATAAGCGTAGCTGGCAAGAGTATGGTAAATGTGCTGGTAGATGATAAGCTCGTACAGCTATCTGGCGATGAGCTGCTGAGCCTGTTGAGATCCATACCGGCAGATAATATTGCCCGCTTAGAGCTGATCACCACTCCGCCGGCAAAGTATGATGCTGCAGGGAGCTCCGGGCTCATCAATATTGTAATGAAAAAGCAGCTTCGCAATGGCTTTAACGGCAACCTTAACCTGAGCTATACCCAGCGCACACGCGGTGGTGGCGGCGGCAACGGGTCCTTCAATTACCGGAAAGACAAGCTCAACATATACGGCATTGGCAATGCCTATAATGCCTACCAGCAGCCGGATGAAAATATTACCTCCTTTTATACCGCCCAGCGCCTGGAGCTGCACCGCGATGCCGAGCACAACAGTATATTTAACCGCGGCCAGCTTGGCATAGATTACAACCTTACACCCACCTCGGTAATCGGGGTGCTTTATACCGCAGGGAACGGCGGGCCGGAATACAACGGGCATGAATATATAACAGCTCCTATTTATAATACCGCAACCGGCAGGCCGGATTCCATCATCATTACCAAAGCCTATAAGCGTGAGCGTGGCGTGCGCAACGTAGGCAATGTAAATTATGAATGGAAGATCGATACCTCCGGTAAAAAGCTCAGCATCGACCTCGATTATTTTCACCGCACCGGCAGGGGTTTCCGCGAATTTACCACGCAGTCCTTTTATGAAAACGGGACACCGGTAAGCGATGCCGGCAGCAATCATATTTCCGGTATCCAGACGGTTAAGGTAGCAGCTGCCAAGGCAGATGTAGCATGGCCGTCCTCTTTAGCCAACTTTTCTTTTGGTGGCAAAGCAAGCCTCGTACATAATATTAGCAACAACCTCTACGAGCACCTGCAGGACAGCGCCTACATCACTGACCCCGGCAAGACCAATGATTTTGATTACCGCGAAACGATCGGAGCGCTCTATTTTTCTGCGCAGCGCACTTTTGAAAAGTGGGAGGTGCAACTTGGCCTGCGCGGTGAATATACCGATGCAAAAGGCTATTCGCCTACACTTGGCCAAACCAATACGAACAGGTATTTCAAGATATTTCCTACCGCTTATATTCAGTACCGGCCGGGGGAGGATCATACATTCAATATCACATACAGCAAGCGGATCGACCGGCCGGATTTCTGGATTACCAATCCCTTCCGGAACTATACCACTGCCAATACTTATGAAGAGGGCAATCCATTCCTGCAGCCTGCTTTCATTAATATAGTAGAGCTGAGCTATGGCTACCAATCGAAATACAGCTTTAAGTTTTATGCAGAGGCGATAAATAACCTCGTTACACGGGTATCACGCGCAGACAGCGCTCATAATATTTTTTACTTCACCTCGGCCAATGTAGGAAGCGTACGCAATTACGGCTTTAGCGCCAATGCTTCGATCGAGCCTTTTAAATGGTGGGAGTGTACGCTTGGTGGCAACGCCTGGTACTCCGTATTCCGTTCCGCATATTATGATGGTGCGGATGGCGCCGCGTACAGCAGGCCGGGCGCTACACTTAGCACCAGCAATAACTTTACGCTCAATAAAGGGAAAACGCTGCTTGCAGAAGTAAACTTCGAGTACAACACGGCTCAGCTTTCTGATTTTGATATAGCCCAAAGCAATAGCGATCTTTCCGCCGGTATAAAGGTTTTGCTGCTTCAGAAGCAGCTTACACTTGGCATCGGTGTATCAGATATATTAAGCACGGATAGATTCAGGATGCGCAACCTTTATAATGGCACTACACAGGATAGCTATTACGATGAGCGGCTTATAAGGTTTACGGTGGGCCTGAATTTGGCAACAAGAGCATCAGGGAAAAACGTGAGCACAATACCGCAGGCAATGACGATAGCCGGGTGAAGTGATGCCTGCAACAGGCAATGTGAGGAACGGCATATCAGTTCCTGTTCATTTTCCCGTTTCGCTGTGCGGCGCATCGACAGGCTTGGATTCCGGCGAGCCTTTTTGCCGGAGCCGCGAGGAGCAGTCATATTGGTTGCCAATACTATTGGCTGCCTCTGGCCAACGCTTCGCTTCATTATAAGATACTACTCGTCCGCGTTTGCAACGCGGATGCTCCCGGTGAGGCTTTTGCAAAGCCGGTAAATATCATTATATTATACATGAATTGATTATGACGTACTTCCGAGGTTGGGGGTAGACAGCTATTTTACCGAAATGCATAAGCTTTTTACCGTGGCAATCTACCTCTCGGTATCAAAACGACATCCCCCCACTTAAACCGGTAGGTGGGCGATGTTAGTAATGAGGGATGTCGTGCTACGAAAGCGGCTCCCTAAGACGTTTTGCTATCAGAGCCTGTATCATCCGGGGCTTTAAAGCATATGCGTAAAGCATCCGAAATAGCGGCAGCACCCGGCGGGATTAATTATTCAATCCGTTTGCTGTTCTCATTCATTGAGACCGTTGCAAAGGCGAAGCGCTTCATGATTAATTATCAGTCACTTAACCTATTGTCAGTCAGCAATTTCATGTTTTATTGGTATTTTTAAGTGTGCAAAAAGAGAACTGCCAGCTCAGCTTTTCGACCATCGCCATTTCCAAACGGAAGATCAAGCGCGGGTTTTTCGATCAGATCAACAGCATCCTGGATTGGACTGCTATCGACACCGAGATCCGGAAGTATTATACCAGGGGGGCCAGTGTCGCCGGTCGGCCTTCTTATCCGGGTCTGCTCCTTTTCAAAATGGCCTTGCTGCAGACCTGGTACGGACTCAGCGATTATGAAGTCGAGGATCGGATCAATGATTCCCTCAGCTTTATGCAGTTCGTTGGCCTTACTCTTGACGACGAGGTGCCGGATCATTCAGTACTCAGCCGGTTCCGCTCAGCACTGACTCAGAAGGATGGCTACGAAGCATTGATGGCCCTGATCAACAGCCGGCTCGAAGCGCAGCACATTATCCTGCGCCGGGGCGCGGTCGTCGATGCCAGCATTACCGACAGTCCCAGAAAGCCGCGTGGTAAAAAGGAATATGAGCATGTGGTAGAAGACCGGAACGAGACGCCGTCAGCCCCGGCGACTGAGGATAATCCCGCTCGGGCGAACTTCGTCGGAAAGGTACAGTCACATGCATGCCTTTTACCGGCTTTGCAAAAGCCTCACCGCGTGCATCCGCGTTGCAAACGCAGACGAGGGGCGCAGCTGCATATACTCAAAGCTTAATCCTGCTTATAATATCTTCTGCAATATCCAGTCCACTTTCCATATTACCCACACTTGGGTTGCCGTCATAATAACCCGCAAGGTGCAGGCTGTCATAAACTGCCTTGAGGGCTACATTCAGCTTTTTATCTTTTTTGCTTACTTCTTTAGTGTACCATTCAATGCTTTTCTTCCGTGCTTTCGGCATCGGGACGTCCTTTGTTTTCAGCCATGCATCCAGCGCAAGCAAAACGCCGTTATAAGCAGTGCCGGCAGCGGTACGCACGTACTTTACATCAAAATACAGCCTGCCTTCTTTTTGCGCGCTTTTCAGGGTTTCGCGTGCATTGCTCATATAGCGCATTGCTTCGTTATAAGCATCTTCTTTGATAGATTTTTGCTCATCGATACTCATGCTTTCAAAGTTAGGATATACATACTAATGAAGAAAGCCCCGCAATCCAAGGGGCTTCGAAACGGAAAAACTTGTCAGGTCGGTCACCGGTATACGAGTCAGGGGACGCAACGCCGGGGAATGGTTCTAATTGAGAAATAGTATCTAAGGCATCGCTATTATAATAGTTGGTATTACTACTTGAACTATCATACTTGTAATTTTCGCTGCATGAATTGTAGCCTTTAATTATTACGATCAAAAGGAATGGACCAATTAAAAGTCTTTTTGCGAGTAGCTCTCGCTGGGTTTGAGGTGATTTTTTATTTTGATTTGCCATGTTATAAATGGATGGGGATTGCAATTGGAATTATAATAATCATGCTTCAAAGAACTCTTTATTCAACGAAATGGTACATAAAAGACTATCTGAATAAAAATAAACTAACAAAAACGCCCCGCAAATCGCGGGGCGTTTCCAAAAATAAAATTAAAATCTTACTGCAAAGGCCCTTCCCAAACGGAATCCACAATGCCATATTCCAGTGCTTCCTTCGCATCCATCCAGTAATCTCTTTCCAGGTCGCGCAGCACTTTCTCATACGGCTGACCGCAATTATCGGAAAGAATCTGCGCACCGAGGTGCTTTGTCTTCTGTATCTGCCGTGCATGGATCTCCAGATCGGCGCTTACACCCTGGAAGTACCCGCCGAGGCTCGGCTGATGGATCATCACCTCGCCATGCTTGAAAATATAGCGCTTGCCCTTCTCGCCGCCCGAAAGCAGGATCGAGCCCATGCTCGCCGCAAGGCCCATACAAATAGTAGATACCGGCGATTTGATCATCTGCATCACATCATAGATAACCATCCCGCTCGTAACCACGCCACCGGGACTGTTGATGAAGAATTTGATCTCCTCATTATTATCGGAATCGAGCAGCAGGAGGCGGTTTACAATATCCTTGGCCGAACTGTCGTCCACGCCGCCCCAGAGATATACGGAGCGGTTCTTGAAGAATAGTTCGTCACTCTTTTTGGCCCACATACTGAATGGGCTTTGCTTCTCACCGGCCGGCAATTCTTCCTCTTCCGGCTTGTCCTCATCATCCATGCGGATGTTCATCTGGTGCAATTTATATTGAGACATTTCGTGATTTTTGATTTGTGAATTCAGATTTGTGTTTTACGAACCATGAGAATTCCGGAATCCGAATTTCGAAATCCGGAATAGCATTAGTCTTTCCTGTCTTTCCGCGGATTCCTTACCAGTACTTCGTCGATGATGCCGTAGGCTTTGGCCTCATCGGCGCTCATCCAGTAATCGCGCTCACAATCTTCGGCTACGCGCTCCATGCTCTGGCCGCTGTGCTCGGAGATAACGCTGTAGAGGTCGTGCTTGATGCGCTTGATCTCCCTTACCGTAACATCGATGTCCGTAGCCTGCCCGCCGATGGCGCTGCTTGGCTGGTGCAACATGATGCGGCTGTGCTTCAGGGCAGTGCGCTTGCCGGCAGTACCTGCGCACATCAGCACGGCACCCATAGATGCAGCGATGCCGGTGCAGATGGTGCTTACATCGGGCGTTACGATCTGCATGGTATCATAAATGCCGAGGCCTGCATATACGCTGCCGCCGGGCGAGTTGAGGTACATCTGCACATCGCGGGTGCGGTCGGAGCTTTCGAGAAACAGCAGCTGGGCTGTTACAATGTTGGCTACATAATCGTTGATGGCTTCGCCGAGGAAGATGATGCGATCCATCATCAGGCGGGAGAACACATCCATCTGGGCAATGTTCATCGGGCGCTCTTCTATGATGTACGGCGTCAGGTTAGTCGGGTCGATAAAATTCTGGGGCGTTGCTTTAGCATAGCTGTCGAAGCTGAGCGAGCTGATGCCGCGGTGCTTTATCGCGTATTTGCGAAATTCATTTGCATCCATAAATAAAGGTGTTCTTGTTTTGCTTTTTAAGCGGTTGGGTAATGCACTATCAGGTAGTTTACTTCAAAATTTAAACCACGCTAAATATAGTGCCATTAAGGCACTTACAGCACGCCAAAAAAGACCTCACCCGACAGAAAAGCCGGAAACCCTACCTTCGGCCATCCAAATATGACTGCTATGGAGCTGACGCTGAAGCCGAACATCCCGCGCCTGCCGCATCCCATTCGCTATACCGATAAGATCCTGCTGCTGGGCTCCTGCTTTACCGAGCACATGAGCGGCAGGCTCGCTGCCCATAAGTTTCAAACGATGCAGAACCCGCACGGCATACTGTTCAATCCATTAAGCGTAGCGCAGAGCCTGGAGAATTATCTGGATGAAAAAGAGTACCCTAAAGAAGGGCTTTTCCTGCTGAATGAAACCTGGAACAGCTGGGATCATCACAGTCATTTTTCAGGAATGGATAGGGCAGAAGTGCTGGCGCGGATCAATGTATCCAATACGGAAGCAAGCGGATTTATGAAGCAGGCCGACTGGCTCATCATCACGCTGGGCTCATCCTATCAATATTTTCTTAAGGAGAGTGGAAAGCCGGTAGCTAATAACCATCGTGCCCCGGCGCAATGGTTCGAGCGCAGATTATTGAGCATTGAGTCTATTATTGAATCGCTAAGTACAGCATTATCAAAAGCTTTTCAGCAGAATGGTGAATTGCGCGTGCTTTTGACGATCTCGCCGGTACGGCATATCCGCGATGGCGTGGTAGAAAACAACCGTAGCAAAGCAAGACTTATAGAGGCTGTTCATTCGCTTTGCGAAAGTTTTGAGCGCGTCTATTATTTCCCGGCCTATGAGCTGGTAATAGACATCCTGCGGGATTATCGTTTTTATGATATAGACTTTGTGCACCCCAATTATCTTGCGACTGAATATGTATGGGAGCAGTTTGTAAAAGCCTGCATCGATCCGAAGGCGATGCCGGTAATGAGCGCTGTAAAAGAGATAGTAACGGCAAAAAATCACCGGCCAAGATTCCCTGGAACAACAGAGCACCGGAAGTTTTTAGTGAGTTATAAGGAGAAGGTGGAGCAGCTTTTGGCGGAGCACGGGTATCTGAATTTAGGGGAAGAGCTGGAGTATTTTACCTCAGACGCTTAAACCTACCCTGATTTCTTCTCCTAGAGAAAGAGAAAGTTGGGCAAAGGCATTAAAAGAAAAACGACTCATATGAACTTATTTACTTTTTTGAGAGCGTGTATCACTATCAAAATTCCAGCGGTAACCTCATGGGACTAGACCAATATCCATTAACCAATTTATAAAGCTTACCTGCAAACTTTCATAGAAATCATAGCGGTAAATAAATATTGCAATATTTCGATGTTAGTATGGGTTGATAAAGCTATTGAGTTATACTTCTGAATATGAAGAACCTTCTTGACAAGGTGTTCTAAAATATACTTCAATGAAAATATTACAAAACATCTAAAAAACATAGAAATAAAAAATTCATTGAAATTACTGATCTTTGAAAACTCCAAATTTTATATACATGAGTTCAAATTTTTCTTTTGAAAATTCCAATACACGCGAATTTTTTCATAAAAAATGGATTCGCTATTTTTTCAAATGTTTTTAACGAGGAAGAAATTTCTTTAGCAAGAAAAATGGCCATTGACCTATTTACAAAACCAGTTAAGTTTGATGGCGACTGGGATAATAGGCCAGCTGTAAAGGCCTTAAGATTTGACCTCGTAAACAGGTATAAAGAATTTAGGGGACTTTTTTTTAAGCCTGAACTGCATGCCGCTTTAAAGGTAATTTTTGAAGACAATGAAACAGCTCATGTTCCTGAAAGTGTAATTCATTTTCGCGGGTTTGGCAAATGGCATAAGGATACAACGACGCAGGATATTGCTGGAAGAAAATTCCATTATGAGCCAGATTGGCTAATGGTTGAGTGTGCAATATATTTGCAAGATAATACCCCAAAATATGGCGGTGGTCTAGATGTTATACCTGGAACCCATAAAGAACCATACGATCGCTATGTAGAACCAAAAGGAAAACCAAGAAATATATTTTGTCCGGGCGTATAGAAAGATAAGAAGAGACATCATACAAATTCAAAGTTCGAAAAAAGCGATAAGTGTCCCTTCAACAGCAGGAGATATCGTCATCTTCAATAAACGGTTAAATCACCGGGGAACACCTTGCAGAGCTAAAAAAGTGCCATTGAAATTTGAAAAATTTGCGATATTTTTTCTTTCTGGTATGCAAATTGAACACCTGCGAGAAGTACACACAATATATAAGAACCAAATATAAATACATTGCAAATTGCCAGATTGATCCAGACTTCGCGAAGGAATGTGATGAACTTGGAATTCGTTTGGTTGATCCCCAAGTGGTAAGTAATTTAGATTGAGTGTTGCCCTCAGACGTTGCTCTCTCCGCACTGCCTTCGCCAACATCTATAATACCACTTAAAAATTCAAATATATTTTGTCAATACTCATATAGGCCTTCTATCAAAAGGGGGGAGGACAATAGCGTTCCTTAGCTGTCTAATTCATATGATCTCCCCTTTTTAGATATAGCTAAGCTCTGTGACTTTTGTGTCTCTGTGAGAAAAAATCTTCCAATAAAAAACCGCAGAAAGCTAATGCTTCCTGCGGTCTGAAATTTTAATATCAAATAATCGGTTACAGCTCCAGCAGCGTCTTCACCGGATCCTGGCCGAACAGCATCAGCTCCGGGCTTTCCAGCAATTCTTTTACCCTTACGAGGAAGCTTACGCTCTCGCGGCCGTCGATAATGCGGTGATCGTAACTCAGCGCTACATACATCATCGGGCGTACTTCCACCTTGCCGTTGATAGCCATCGGGCCGCTCCTGTATCTTGTGCATACCGAGAATTGCGCTTTGCGGGATGTTGATGATCGGGGTGCTCATCAGCGAGCCGAATACTCCACCGTTGGTAATGGTAAATGTGCCGCCGGTCATCTCTTCCATGCTCAGCTTATTCTCACGAGCCTTTTTGGCCAGCCTTCACTACCTCGCTTTCAATACCTGCCATGCTCAGGCTCTCCGCATTCCGGATCACCGGCACTACGAGGCCCTTAGGTGCCGATACGGCAATGGAAATATCACAGTAGTCATGATAAAGGATATTATCACCATCGATATAGGCATTTACCGAAGGCCATTCGCCGAGGGCGATGCAGCAGGCTTTGGCAAAGAAGCTCATAAAGCCAAGATTCACGCCGTGGGTTTCCTTGAATGTGTCTTTGTATTTGGTGCGCAGCTCCATGATGCGGGTCAAATCCACTTCGTTGAAAGTGGTGAGCATAGCAGTGGTATTCTTGGCTTCCACAAGGCGGCGGGAAACCGTCTTGCGCAGGTTGCTCATTTTCTCAGGACGGTCGGCGCGGCTGAATGCCTCATCGCCGCCTTTACGGCCGGGATGCGCCAGGGCATCGAGCACATCATGCTTTAAAATCCGCCCCTGCGGACCGGAGCCTTTTATTTCCGCAGGCTTTACCTGCTTATCGGCCATCATAGCAGTGGCTACAGCGTAGCCTTTAAAGATTCCGGATTCCGGATTCCGGATTTCGGATTTTGAGTTGCTGAGGAACTGCCCTGCGCTTCTTTAGGGGCCTCTGTAACAGTGGCTGCGGGGGCGTCTTCTTTTGCCTTTTGTCTTTCTTCTTTAATCTCTTCGCCAGCCGGCTTTGCAGCAGTTTCATCAATAGTACAGGCAAGATCACCTATGGCAAGCGTGGCGCCTTCTGCAGCGGCTATGTGCAGGATGCCTGCCTGTTCTGCATTAAGCTCAAAAGTTGCTTTTTCGGATTCGAGCTCGCAGAGGAGCTCATCGCGGTTTACATAATCCCCTTCTTTTTTCAGCCATTTTACCAGCGATACTTCACTGATGGATTCACCCACCGCAGGCACTTTTATCTCGATCATGAACAGGTACGATTTACGCTGCGCAAATTACAGTAAAAACAGGTGGGAGGGAAATGTAAATGGAGCTGCTGGTTTTGAAGAAGCATGCAAATGACATACTTCCTGAAGCAGGAATTATTTATTTCTTAATGCCGGCTTTCAGGCTGTCCTGATCCTTTGGCCTGGTAGCCTTATCATAGTTATACAGCACCACAAATTCTACACGGCGGTTGCGCGCGCGCCCGGCTGCCGTAGCATTCGTGGCTACAGGCTCCTTTGCGCCCAGCCCCCAGGTATCCATCCGCTTGCGGGCTACTTTGTAATAGGCCAGCACATTGAGGGCGCTGTCTGCGCGGCGCAGCGATAGCTGTTGGTTATTGGCATGATCGCCGCCTACAGAATCGGTATGGCCTACAATCAGCAGTTCGGTTTGAGCATGCGCCGCCATTATTTTGGCCATCCGCTCAAAAGAGGGAAACATACCCGGAAGCACACGTGCTTCATTAAATTCAAAAAAGGCGGGATTATTAAAGATGATCTTTACGGTGTCATTCATCAGGGTAACTTCTGCGTCATTCAATGCCAATTTAAAATCAGTATAAGTACGCTCCATGTACGTTTTATGCCGCGCCGTTTTTTTACTGCCAAAACAGGATGAGAGGGTAATCAGAACAGCCAGAAAGGAAATAAGTACACGATTATTCATGCTTAAAGAATTAAGGCCGCAAATGTAGAGGCAATGTTGATAATGAAATGTAAATGCCTTTATGGGATATAGCCTTACTCGCCGCCGGAAATGAACTTAAAGCCTATGCCATGTATCGTTTGCAATTCTACGCCAGGCTGCTCTTTCAGGTGCTTGCGTATCTTGGTGATAAATACATCCATACTGCGCCCCAGGAAATAATCTTCCTTACCCCATACATTCATCAGTATCTCCTCCCGCTTCAATACCCGGTTGGGGTTGAGGGCAAGATACCGGAGCAAGTCCGCCTCACGTTGCGTTAACTGCTGCCGCTCGGTGTCATTGGACAGCATCAGGTCCCGGTAATTGAAGTTTAGATTGCCAATCATGAGGTCATTCGGCGTATCGTCACCTTTTTTGAGCGTTCGCTTCAGGAATACTTCGATCCGCAGTATCAGCTCCTGCATGTTAAAGGGCTTGGTAATATAATCATCGGCCCCACTCTTAAAGCCGGCAATTTTATCATCATCCATGCTTTTGGCAGTGAGCAGGAGAATAGGCACGGATTCATTCTTTTTGCGGATCTGTGTGGCCAGCCAGATGCCATCACGCTTGGGCAGCATTACATCGAGCACGCACATATCGAAGTTATGCTTCATGTACAATTGCCAGCCTGTTTCGCCATCAGCAGCGTGGATTACCTCATAGCCGTTTACTTCTAAATTATCCTTCACCACAAAGCCAAGTGTTGGATCATCCTCTACCAACAGGATTTTTGCTTTTGCGTCAGCCATTTTGTTTTAGTTTTTTATAGTGCGGAAAGGTTAGCGTAAATATACTGCCTTTACCCAAATTACTTTCACAGCTTACAGCACCGCCGTGGGCTTTCGCAATTAAACGTACATAATTCAGGCCAAGACCAAAGCCTTTTACATTATGCACATTGCCCGTAGGTACACGGTAAAATTTCCGGAAGAGCATTTTCTGGTGCTGCCCGTCTATGCCAATGCCATTATCCGCGATAGTGATCCGGATACCACTACCTGATGAAGTGAGCGTTATATTGATGTCGGGGCATTGCTCACAGTACTTTACGGCATTGTCTATCAGGTTGCCAATCGTGTTTTTAAGATGCAGTACATCCCCCGAAAAATAAATGGGCGCATCGGGCATGTGCAGCACTATGTGCTTTTCCTTTGCCTGGTTTACATGCAATACGCTATCCACTTCTTGCTGCAATAAATCCTGCCACGCAAATTCTTCTTTTTTTAATTGAAGATGGCGTCGCTCGGCATGGGCCATCTGTAGCACACGCTCTACCTGGGCATTAAGCTGCGCAGATTCATTGGAGATGATAGTGGCATAATTCAGCAGGCGCTGCGGCTGGTTCACGATGTCGGGGTTCTTCAATACATCCGCAGAAAGCTGAATGCTCGATAGCGGTGTTTTGAACTCGTGCGTCATATTGTTCACAAAATCCTTCTGCACCTCGCTCAGCCTTTTTTGCTTGAAAATGATAAAGAGCAGGTAGCCGAAAAAACCAATAAACACCAGCAGCACCAGCGAGAAAATGGTGAAAATGGAGAGTTGCGAGGTAAGGAACTGCCGCCGGTGCGGGAAGTAAACGGCGAAATAATAATTCTCCCGTTTCAGCTTGGGGAAGGCTCTGGGCTTTTCGTGCAGCTCTGCAGTGCCCCGCATATGATAGTAGCCGAGGTAATTCATAGAATCCAGCTTCGTGCAGTCGGAGAGGCCATATTGAAAATCGGTAATAATATTCTGCCGGGTGAAGGCAGTAACGAGGTAATGCTGGAGCACATCCTTTTCAATATACACATTGGTCTGCACGATAAAATAATCGGGCGTGATCTGCTCTACGGGGCTGTAGTTAGGCTTCTGGATGGCTTTGCTCTGCCATATCTCTCCGGCCGCATCGCGCAGCGCTGCATTTACGGCAAGATTAAAAGTTTGCTCTTGCAGGGCAAATGCGCGCCGTAGCCAATACACCTGAGATACGATGATGCCTGTGCAGGCAAGCAGCGTCATAATTACCAGCAGCCTTATGGTACGGGATTTCATGCAGTTGGCTTAACAAGGTACATAATGGTTAGAAGACGGGTATCATACCTAAAACGGCAAGTGAAAATTGTTCCGCCGGAGATGCTTATCTTGGCATTATGCAAGAGAAAGAAAATTTTCTGCGCCACGATTATCTGAATGCGCTCGGCCGTATTGCGCCGGATATGAAGCCCGCCTGGGGCAAAATGGGTGTACAGCAAATGATTGAGCACATGTCCGATTCATTCATGATTGCCAACGGCAAAGACCCGCAGGATTGCATTACCCCGCCGGAAAATATCGGGCGGATGCAGGCCTTCGTGATGAGCGATAAGCCCTTCCGCGAGAATACCCCCAATGCACTGCTACCCGATGATCCGCAGGCACACCGCTTTGAGGATATTGCAGATAGCCTGGGCGAGTTGGATATGCAAGTGGCGGATTTCTTCGATGTATTCGGCGAAGACAAGCGCAAGATCATTACCAACCCATTTTTTGGCGATCTTGATTATGAGCAGTGGATAAACCTCCTCTATAAGCATGCCTGGCATCATCTAAAGCAATTTGGCGTACAGCAGTAGCCCTTCTTTTCCCACCCTAAAGCGCTGGCAGTGCAGTAACACTAATGCTTAGAGATATTCACTGCTGAAATGAAAGGGCAACAGGTAGCCGGCATCCTCAACCAGAATAACCTGCCCATCCGGGCTGCTCATATATACGGCAATGGGCTGTTGCTGGTGTAGCTGTGCTTCAAGGATCGTTTGCCGGCAAATGCCGCAGGGCGAGAGCGGGGGATGGTTATCTGCCTTAGCCGTTTTATAGGCAATGGCAATGGCCGTTACTTTATTGCCGCTGCCCATATCCAGCGCGCCAAATAATGCGCGCTCTGCGCAGATGCCTGCGGGGAAAGCGGCATTTTCATGGTTGGCCCCGGTAAGTACAGTGCCATCTGCCTGTATGAGTGCTGCGCCTACTTTAAAGTCGGAATAGGGCGCATATGCTTTATCCGCAGCCAGCTCAGCAGTAGAGATCAAATCCTGTATGTGTGGTGGAAGCTGCGCTTTGAGCGATTGCTGGTAAGGGAAACCGAATTGTTGCATAGGGTAGATTTTCAAATTTTAAACTGAAGAAATGTTTTTGGGTACCGCCCGTTCATCTTGCAATAAGTATTCCTGCCCGGCAAAGCAGCAGGCCGCAAGTAATGCTGAGCGCCAGGTATAGCCATATACTGGCTATCGCGCCGCCTTCCGCCAGTTTCATATTCTCCAGAGCGAAAGCCGAGAAAGTGGTAAAGCCGCCGCAGAGGCCGGTAGCGAGTAATAACCACGCGCCGCTTTTATGTACCCATTCATTCCGGGTAGCCAGGCCCGCCAGCAGCCCGATAGCAAGGCATCCGGCAAGATTAATAAGCAGCGTAGCAAGCGGGAAAGGCTTTAGCCAGATGCGGCTCATAGCAAGCGTAATGCCATAGCGGGCCATGCTGCCTGCCGCGCCGCCAATTGCCACAAAGAGAAAATCACGAAACATAAACGCCGGCTAAGTAAGGCGGCAATTTACCTTAGTTCACCCAATCGCAGATAAAGACGTTGGTATCGTGCGTGCCGCCGTTGTTTCGATTGGACGAGAAGATGAATTTTTTACCATCGGGGGAGAATTGCGGGAATGCATCGAAGCCGCCATCATGCGATATTTTTTCGAGCCCGGTACCATCCAGGTTTACAATATAAATATTGAAAGGAAAGCCGCGCGCATATTCATAATCGGAAGCGAAGATGATGTGCTTTCCATCGGGCGTAAAATTGGGCGCCCAGTTGGCTTTGCCCAGCCTGGTAACCTGGTGTACGTCGCTTCCATCGGCATTTGCCACAAATACTTCCATAGCTGTAGGCATCACCTGGCCCTTTGCAAATAGCTCTTTGTAGTCTTTGATCTCATTATCCGTTTTAGGGCGGGACGCGCGCCACACAATCTTCTTACCATCCGGCGAAAACCATGCGCCACCATCGTAGCCCAGCTCATGCGTAATCTGCTTTACATCCGAGCCGTCCGGTTTCATAGTATAGAGATCGAGATCACCGTTGCGGGTAGAGGTAAAGATGATGCGATCGCCTTTTGGCGAGATGGTAGCTTCGGCATCGTAGCCTTTAGTGTCAGTAAGGCGCTTCGTAATCTTCCCATTAAGATCGGCAATGAAAATATCAAAGCTTTCATAGATTGGCCAGATGTATTTTTTTACATCACCTCTTGGCGGAGCCGCCGGGCATTCTGCGCCTGCAAGATGTGTGGAAGCATAGAGGAAATGTTTTTTATCCGGCATAAGGTACGCACAGGTAGTGCGGCCTTTACCAGTGCTTACCAGCTTGTAGCGAAATTTTTCACCGGCCTTTTGTGGGATCGAGCCATAGAATATCTGGTCGCAGGGCAGGCCTTCCTCCTTCCTCGTACGCTGGAAAACGATATGCTTGTTATCGAAGCCAAAGTAAGCTTCTGCATTATCGCCACCGAAAGTAAGCTGGCGCAGGTTTTTAAAATGATGCTCATCGGAATAGGCAAGCGTATCGCCCGGCTTTACGGTTTTTGGGATTTGAGCCCATGCAGGTAAGGATGCCAACAATAGCGCCAGGCAGAAATAAAGTTTCATGAATGATTTTGACGCCGCAAAGCTACCGGCAATCCCCCACGTACCGAGCAGAAGGCTGGAAAAATATACAGTATTGGAAAAATCGTTAGGTTAAATGAATATTTGTTCATTAAATTTGCCGTGCCAATGAGAAAGCAGGATCCCGAAAAATTAGCGCGTATTTATAACGCAGCCCTTAAGCTGGTGCTGCGCGAAGGGTTCAGCGCGCTTAAAATGGGGGATGTGGCTAAAGAGGCCCGCATTGCAACCGGCACCCTGTATATATATTTTCAGAGCAAAGAGCACCTTATCAATCAGCTTTATCTTTTCCTAAAAGAAGAGAGCGCGGCGAAGTTTCTGGCCGGATACAATGCGGCGGCTCCATTTATGGCAGGGTTTGAAAAGATATGGTACAACTACGCTACGACTATGCTGCAACAGCCTGAGGCAGCGGCTTTTTTAGAGCAATATTACCGCTCGCCTTTTTTAAATGCATCCGTGCGTGGTGAGACGGATAAGCTATTACAACCCATCTTCGACCTGCTGGAGCGTGGTAAAGCTGAGCGGCTGCTGAAGGATGTGCCCACGGAGCTCATGGCTATCCAGTTGAATGGCGCGATCAGTGAGCTGGTACGCTGGCACCATAACGGGCAGTTGAAGGCTACAGCAGGCATCCTGCAAAAAGCCTTTCTGCTTGCCTGGGATAGCATTAAGCGATAAATTATATTTTAATTTTTAAATGAATAAATATTCACCACTATGCAAAACACAATTTTGATAACCGGCAGCTCGTCAGGTATTGGCCGGGCAACAGTAAAGTATTTTTCCGACCAGGGATGGCAGGTAGCAGCTACGATGCGCTCACCCGAAAAAGAGCAAGAAATGCATTCATGGAAAGGAGTGCGGATCTATAAAATGGATGTAACAGGCGAAGCGTCCATAACAGCAGCTATTGCCGGCGCCATAAAAGATTTTGGTGCTATTGATGCTGTTTGTAATAATGCCGGATATGGCGCAGTAGGCATTTTTGAGAAAGCTACACAAGAGCAAATAAAGCGGCAGTTTGACACCAACGTATTCGGATGCATGAATGTGATCCGGGCTGTTCTTCCACATTTCCGCGAGCGCCGCTCCGGTACTATTATCAATGTAACGAGCATGGGCGGATTGATCACTTTTCCCATCTACAGTGTATATCACGCTACAAAATGGGCTATGGAAGGATTTTCGGAATCACTCGCATTCGAGCTGCGCCCGCTCGGCATCCGTGTAAAATGCATCGAGCCCGGCGCTATCAAAACAGATTTCTATGACCGCTCGATGGATCTCTTCAAAAACCCGGCAATAACTGCATACGACCAATATGAGCAGGTTGCCGCAGCCAACACGCAAAAGGCGGGAGAAACGGCTCCCGGCCCGCAGATCGTTGCACAGACTATCTACAAAGCAGCCACAGATAAAGGTAACAGGCTTCGCTATGCAGCAGGCAATCAGGGGCCGGTGCTGCTTGCCCTGCGCAGGTTTCTACCCAATAGCGCCTTCTTCGGCATGGTGCGCAGCACTGTTGAAAAAGGTTTTAAAACACCTGCATTATGACACAGCAGGTACAGCAGTACTTCCGCGAAGAGCGGATCGAAAGCCTTTTATTTATAGGCGTTGGCATTGCTACAATATCCTTTGCGCTTTATTTTTTACTTCGGGTGAAACTACCATATTATACAGGATTTGCTATGGCCCTGATAGCAATCGCCGCTATCCAACTGGTAGTAGGAAGCACCGTGTTTTTCCGCAGCCCAAAGGATATTGTGCGGGTAGAGCGGCAGATAGCATTATCACCTAAAGAAATTACTACCCAAGAGATACCAAGAATGAATACGGTGATGCGCAGTTTTACTACCTATATGTATGTAGAGCTTGCCCTGATTGCTACTGGCCTGGTGCTGGCGATCTTTATGCCTCATGCTACCTTTTGGCGCGGAATTGGAACCGGGCTGGCGCTACAGGCAGTACTAATGCTGGGAGCGGATTTCCTGGCCATGCAGCGCGGCAGCAACTACCTGAAATGGCTATTGGCAACTTTTAATTAAAAACTTTATTTATGAGCAGATTACGTAACATTCTTAAATGGGGCTTTGCCATCGCTATCGCTGTTATAATTGCATTTACCGGCTGGTTCTATCTATCCTATGGCGGCAAGGGCATTCCCTTCCCCTCTATGGCTACCG
>CBDFFZ010000016.1:0-12606 GCA_965246905.1 Chitinophagaceae bacterium | reverse complement strand
TGCATCACGGTTCAGCTTAAACGGATTGTAAGTTTTGAAGGAAGTCCATGCATTCGCAGCATCCACAAATGCAAGCCCGTAAATGGTAGAAGTTGGACTGAGTGAGAACGGGTAGCGCACCTCGGCAGAATACTTATTGAAGATGGTAGCCTGTTCTGAATATACTTCATAGCCACGCTGCGAAATGATATCGCGGCCTACGAAATAGGAGGACTGCGAAAGACCATCGCCACCAAGCTGGAAACGCTCGAACGGCGAGAAGCCGAGGCTTTTATTATAATAACCCATGAAGCCATACTTCGTGGAGAGCTTGAATACCAGGTTGCCCACAATCTTCTGGTACCAATCGGCTGTAAAGCGATACTTATGATACTCGATCAGCTTATACTTTTCAGAGCTTGGCGTTTTCGGCATTGAATTCCTTGCCCTGAATAGAGCTGTAAGGTGGCGTAAACTGGAAGCTCAGAGAGATATTAGAGCCGCTGCGCGGATAAAGCGGCTGATCGACTGAATACCGGGCTAATACGATTTTAAGATAAAGGTTGTTGCTGATGCCGTTATTGAAACCGCTGATCAGCGAATATTGCTTCAGGCGATAATTCTGATAATTGATGCCGTAAGTAAGTACAAAAAAATCGTCCGGCCATTTAAGGCGCTTACTGAGCGATAAGCCACCACCAATCGTGCGGATGTAAGAAGTATCTGCGTACTTAATATCGCTTGAGCCGGAATAGCGGCTATATACAAAAGAGGCGGTAAGTGCTGTAGGCTTTTTCCCTCCAAGCCAGGGCTCGGTAAATGAAGTATTGAAAGAGTTGTAAAGCGGCCCGCTCGATTGGTAATTAATGGAAAATTTCTGGCCATCGCCAACAGGAAGTGGGTCCCAGTATTTAGGCTTGAACAAGTTGCGGACAGAGAAGTTATTAAAAGTGATGCCTACATTGCCATAAAACTTTACCCCGCCGCCAAACCCGGCAGAAAGCTGTAACTGATCGCTCGACTTTTCAACCACCGTGTAATCAATATCTACGGTTCCGTTTTCAGGATGGGGCTTGGGCTGTGGCACAACTTTCTCAGGGTCGAAGAAGCCGAGCGTAGATATTTCGCGCACGGAGCGGATCAGATCGGTACGCCGGAATTTATCCCCTGGAAGCGTGCGCAGCTCCCGGCGGATGACATGCTCATTTGTGCGGTCATTACCAAAAATATTTACCTGGCCAATTGTTGCCTGGTTGCCTTCGGTAACGCGCATTTCATAATTGATCGTATCGCCAATTATAGATGCTTCTACGGGATCAATGTTGAAGAAAAGGTAGCCGTCATCCATATAAAGGGAGCTGATGTCCTCGCCGCCTTCCGGGCTAAGCTGCCGGCCAATGCGGGTTTCAAGCAATCCCTGGTTATATACATCTCCACGGTGAATGCCCAGAATCCTGCTCAACTGCTCATTGCCGTATTTTGTATTACCCTTCCAGGAAATATCACCAAAGTAGTATCTGTGCCCTTCGCTCACCTTCATGTCGATGTTGAGATTGCCATTCTTTACCGCATAAACGGTATCAGCAATAACCGCTGCATCGCGATATCCCTGTGAATTATAAACGCTTACAATGGCCTGCTTATCGTCTTCAAACTTCTGCTCATTATATTTCGAAGAGGCAAAAAGCTTGAAGCGGAAATAAGGATCAAGTGCATCGAGCGTCTTGGTTGGTGAAAGAAAGCCAAAATTCCTGATGTATTTGCGAAAGCTGCGCTCATGGTTTTCATATACACTCTCATCCTGGTCGGGGTGCAGCGTAATGCGGGTCATCTCTTTTGTGCTTTTTAATGAGCGCTTCAGCCTTGTTTCAGATATCTGCTCATTGCCGGAAATATTGATCTGGTTGATGTGCGTCTTTTTGCCCTTATCAATGTCAAACGTAAGAATTACAGAATTTGCTTTAGCGGAATCCACGCGTTCGCGGATACGAACCTGCACATTGCCAAATCCCTTTTCGGTATAGAATTTCTGAATTCGAACAATAGATTCCTTCTTTACAGCATCCGTAACTACGCGGCTTTGCACAAGGTTTACCTTATCCTTCAGCTCTTGTGTTTCCGATTTTTTTACACCGCGGAAATTGTATTTGCTAATACGAGGACGCTCTTCTACGGCGATGTTGAGGAATATTTTATCGCCAACAGTCCGGGTAATCGTAATATCCACATCAGCAAACAAGTCCTGTTTCCAGAGATTGCGGATGGCTTTGCCTATTACATCATCATTCGGCAGCCGCACTTTGCCGCCCACATTGAGGCCGGCTACGGCAAGCAGCAGATCTTCATCCAAAAAATGCGCTCCGCTCACCGTTATGCCACCGATCTCATATTCTTTAGGCTTTGCAGGCTCAGGGGCAGCACTGCGTTGCCCGCTACTTTGGAGCATCTTGCCGATGCCCTGCTGCTGGCTGCCAATCTGGGCCTTAACTGCTGCGGTAGCAAGTAAAATAGTAAGCAGTATAAAAGAAGTACGCAGGAAATTACGCATGCTGTGGATCGTTCGTCGGGTTTTGAATTTGCTCGCTGATAAGGCCAAAACGGCGCTCTCGCTGCTGGTAATTGTAAATAGCCTCCATCAGGTTATCTCTCCGGAAGGCCGGCCAGTGCACAGGAGTAAAATAAAGCTCCGCATAAGCAAGCTGGTAAAGTAAAAAATTAGAAATCCTGTGCTCACCACTTGTGCGGATCATCAGCTCAGGATCAGGGAATGGTGCAGTATTAAGGTATTGCTGTAGGGTGGTATCTGTAACTTCTTCCGTTTTTAAAGTGCCGGATGAAATTGCTGCGGCCATTTTTTTTGCTGCGTCTGTGATCTCCCACCGGGACGAATAGCTTAGCGCCAGAATAAGATTAAGTCTTGTATTACCAGCCGTCATGTCCATCGCTTCCTGCATTTCTTTACGGCAGGTATCGGGCAGGCTTTCAAAATCGCCAATTACGTGCAGCCTTACTCCATTCTTGTGGAGCTCATCTGCCTCACGGCGAATGGTGTTTACCAGAAGCTCCATCAGCGCAGCCACTTCTTCCTTGGGGCGGTGCCAATTCTCGGTAGAGAAAGCGTAGAGTGTAAGGTACCCAACGCCAACTTCTGCGCAAGCATTTACAATATTGCGTACGCTCAGCACGCCTTCATGGTGACCATAAACCCGATCCTGCCCGCGTTCTTTCGCCCATCGCCCATTACCATCCATAATAATGGCAATATGCTTTGGCACACGTGTCTTGTCGATTAAAGAAAAGAAATCCATTTTTTAGGAAAACCGGAAACAGGGATGATTTTTGCGGAAAGTCTGCGAAGGTACAAAAATAGGTGCAAGCCAAACCTGAACGACAGATGAAAATTTAGTTTAACGCAGGTTTAACTGTGGTTTTTAAAGTGAATAATCCTCGCGGGTCGGAGATATATAAAGACATTAAGCGACTGATTCAGCATGTTTTGCCTGACCAAACTTCTCAGATAGTTAAGTCGTTGACAAGCGTATAAAGCTCGGGCAGATTCCGGCCCAGCCCGTCATAATCCAGGCCATAACCCAGCACAAAGTTGTTTGGAATTTCAAAGCCCGTGTAATCTGCCTTAACATCATATTGCAGCGCCTTCGGCTTGGATAAAAAGGTGGCGATTTTAAGCGAAGCAGGATTGCGCTGTAGTACTTCGGGCAGGAAGGAATGCAGGGTTTTACCGGTGTCGATAATATCTTCCAGGATAACTACATGGCGGCCGCTGAGCTTTTCCTCCATCCCGATCGCCGTTACCACATTGCCTGTAGAGGTAGTCCCTTTATAGGAAGCCAGCTTGATAAAAGAAATTTCAGCCTCTATGCTCAACGCACGAAACAAATCGGCAGCAAAGATGAAGGAACCGTTGAGCACCGCAATTATCAGGGGCTTTTTGCCTTTATAATCTTCACTGATCTGCGCGCCGAGCACGGCAACGCGTGCTGCTATCTGCGCAGCGCTGATGTAGGGTTCAAATTGTTTATCAAATACGGTGATGTTCATATTTTAATTAATGGCTGGCAGAAAATTATCTCACACGTAGCTTCTGGCCGGTTTTGAGGGTTTCAAAATTCAGGTTGTTCCATTCCCGCAATTGCTTCATGGTGACACTATTTTCTTTTGCAATGCCAAAGGCAGTTTCACCGGGTTTTACGATATGATACAATGGTGTTGAGGAAGTAGCAGGAGCAACCGGCGCTGTGGTAGGCGCAACCAAAGTAGCTTTGATATTTACCGGCTCCTGTCGTGGTTTTGGTTCTGGCTTTGGTGCATAAACAGCTTTATCCATCCGGGCTTTCAACCTCGAAAAATCATCCTGTGGCTCTTCAGCAGCAGGCTGTGCAGATTGCGTTGTTTGAGCAGCCGGATTTGCCGCATCTCCACTGCGATATCGTGGTGAATATTTGGGGGCTTCCTCGCCAACCGCGAGCTCATCCGCAATAGTATAAGTTTTCTGGTGCTGCGGTGCTGTTGGCGTTCTTTTAGGCTCAGCCTGCGCTTTGGTTACCGGCATCGCTTCTTCCTTTACCGCTGGTGTAGGTGCCGGTGTGGCAGGTTCATCTTTTATAGCTGTAACAGGCGCTGAATTTTTTACCGGCATAACTACATCCGTTTCCATTTCAATTTTCCCTTTGGCTGGTTGGCGACCAGTAGCTACTGTTGCTTCCTCACGCGTTACTTCCGTAGGTTGATGATAGACATAAGCGATTGTTTTACGCCCGGCGGTCTTTGGCTTACCTAAAGCCTCCGACTGTAAATTCAGTACCGCACCAACGGCTGGTTCTTCATCGGCAGTAAAACCATTCAGCAGACGTATTTGGCGTGCCTGGATACCTTCAGATTGGGCAACCAGCAATATAGTTTCGCCTTCCTTTACGGTATGCTTACTGCGAATACCAAGTGCGCGTTTTTTCTCTGTATAGATGAACATATCAGCTTCGAGTGGTGCGTCCGGCAGATCGTTCAGCTCAAGGAGCCTGGCATAACGCATATTGTATTTAATAGCCGCTTCCAGCAATACATCGCCTTTCCGGGCATAAAACCCTTTCAGATTATTGCGCATAGTTGCTCTGTCGTAAACCGGCGTTGGTTCAGTATAGTTTTCGTCTTCAGGTATTGCTCTTTCTACCGGAATAATTTCCGCTTTTTCCTCCTTTACAGCAACTGTTTTTTCTTCACGTTCTATAGCTACAGGCTTTTCCTCTTTAACGACCGTTGCTTCTATACGGCGCGCTTCTTCACGCGGCACAATGTTCACTTCTTCGGTCACTTTTGCCAGTCCTTCGCCTTGTGGCTGCGGTGCCTTCATAGCAGCGTAGGTATAATCCTGCAAATGAAAATCCTCGATGATGCGCACCAGCTTCTGTGCATATTTAGGGTTAGTAGCATAGCCGGCTGCTTTCAGCTCCCGCGCCCAGCCTGCATAATCGGTAACCTCCTGTTCAAAACAGTGCATGTAGCGCGGCGATTGCTTCAGATAATCACTGTGATCTTTATAGGAATCATAAGCCTTTGCATACTTCCGGAAACATTCATCCGGCGCATCATCGGTATGCGCAAACGTCTCGCCGGTCCAGGTCTTCTTGCATTTAATGCCAAAATGATTATTGGCTTCGGTAGCCAGCTCGCTCGTGCCGGCCTGTGTTTCGTGGATGCCTTGCGCAAGGGTAATGGCGGCAGGTACTCCTGTGCGCTGCTGCTCCTCGATAGCCCAGCCTTTATAGCGGGCAATATAGGCTTCGGCCTGCTCATTATAAGCACCGGTCTGGGCACCTACGCTTAGCGATATGGCCAGCAGCAGTATTGAAAACATTTTCTTCATCAGGACTGTTTTAATGTTCATTTTCTCGTTTCTTTTATTATCCGGGCAGGTAAAATAATATGGAGCAGTCGTGGCGTTGGCACCGTTGAAATTATTGCTGCTATCAGGCTTTTCTTAGTCGCTGCAATACTGACAGGTCTTAAATACTGTTGATGTTAGTGTACTACGCAATTTTTCTTGCAATCAATATCCCATCTCTTATTGGCAGCAGCACCTGCTCCACACGCTTATCTGATTTTATTTTTTCATTGTAGGCATGCATCGCCGTTGCGTTTTTACTTTGCTCTTCCGCAGGCAAAATTACCTCACCGTTGTATAAAACATTGTCTGCCAGAATCCATCCGCCCGGCCTTACCTTATCAAATACCAGATCGTAATAGTTGCTGTAATTTATCTTATCGGCATCGATAAAAACAAGGTCAAAAATATTGTTCATTGCCGGAATTATTTCCAGCGCTTTTCCGGTATGCTGTATAATCTTCTCTGCAACCCCGGCTTCCGCCCAGTATTTAGCGCACATATCCGATAGCTCTTCATTAATATCAATGGTATGGAGGTAGCCGCCATCCTTCAAACCCTGCGCCAGGCAAATAGCTGAATAGCCGGTATAAGTACCGATCTCCAAAATGTATTCCGGCTGTATCATTTTACTGATCATTCCCAGAACAGCTCCCTGCAGATGGCCGCTGAGCATTACCGGCATTTCCACTTTCAGATTGGTCTCCCGGCTAAGCTGCGCAAGTGCCGGAATCTCGGGCGTAGTCATCCGTTCCGTATATTGCTCTAAGGCAAAAGATAAGAGCTGGGTAGTCATTTATTTGTTGAAAGTTTTCTGACTTAAAAATTAGGCTGCAATTTATTATGCGTATAGAACTCGCTGAAGTAAGCTACCACTTCATCCGCCGTATCAAAAATGCGAATCATCTCCAGGTCGCCGGGACTAATATTGCCTTCTGTTTCCAGCATCACCTCGCGCATCCAACTGAACAGGCCGATCCAATAAGCCGTACCCACGCATACCATCGGTGTAGCCGTAAATTTTCTCGTTTGGATGAGTGTAGCTACTTCAAAAAATTCATCCATCGTACCCCAGCCGCCCGGCATCATAATAAAGCCCTGCGAGTATTTGGTGAACATCACCTTGCGGATAAAAAAGTAATCGAAATTCAGGTTGTTTACGCGCTCTATAAAGGGATTGGAATGTTGCTCAAACGGTAGCTCTATGTTCAGCCCGACGGAGCGGCCGCCTGCCATATTTGCGCCTTTATTGCCTGCTTCCATAATGCCTGGTCCACCGCCGGTAATAATGCCAAAACCTTCGCCTGCCATACGCTTTGCAATATCCACGGTAAGCTCATAATACTTGTGGCCGGGCTGTGTGCGTGCAGAGCCAAAAATGGATACGCACGGGCCTACTTTAGCCAGGGTTTCAAAGCCCTGCACAAACTCTGCCATAATCTTAAATATCTGCCAACTGCTGTGAGCGCGGGTTTCTGTCCAGTCGCGAAGTCGTATTTTCGTAAGCTGCTCTCTCATTTAAATGGTTACTGGGTTATGGGGAATAGGTAATGAAAAGTATAGCAGATCAGCGTTTCCTGTTATCCATTCCCAAACTCTAATTGCCGGTCTCGCCTTGAGGACAAAAATAGAAGTAAAAAAGTGAGGGCTGCGTTAATGATGAGCAGTTCTGTGCCTATGGTATAGCCACCGAGCCAGCTCTTTTCATTTGTTTTAAGGATATAGCAAACAATCGGAGCCGCAATACAGATCACCGGCACTGCACTTTCATTCACCATTCTTTTAGTAAGAATACCA
Organism: Chitinophagaceae bacterium; assembly: GCA_965246905.1. Taxonomy (GTDB): domain Bacteria; phylum Bacteroidota; class Bacteroidia; order Chitinophagales; family Chitinophagaceae; genus UBA1952. The sequence continues at coordinate 4,934 of CBDFFZ010000016.1, read as the reverse complement.
AAAGCAAACAGCGCAAGGAGCGGCCCGTAGGTATATCCGGCAATTACCAGCAGCGTTTGTATCAGTGAGCCATTATCCGCCGTGCGGAAGAAAAATATGCAGGCCAGAAATATCAGCGCAAACGCATTGTGCACCATTAGGCGCACGTTTTTCTTTCGCCGCTCATCCCAGTTGGCACGCCGCGTTATACCGACAATATCTATACAAAAGGAAGAGGTAAGCGCCGTTAATGCGCCGTCCGCACTTGGAAACAGCGCCGATATCAAGCCGATCAGAAAGCAAATAGTAATAAAGAACGGTACATGCGAAATGGCAAAAGTGGGAAAGAGATTATCACCGGTAGCATTGGCGCCGTTCCATACAAGATGCCATACCGGCTTGCCATTGTCCAGGATACTTTCATAATGCGCTCCGTGCTGCATGGCAAAAAGGTAAACCAAACCGCCGAGCATCAGGAACAGAAAAACCACGCCGGCCTGCAGGAAGTTGAGCACGATCATATTTTTCTGCGAATCGCCCAGTGTGCGTACGGAAATATTCTTTTGCATCATCTCCTGATCGAGGCCCGTCATAGCAATGGTGATAAATGCACCACCAATAATTTCTTTCAGAAAAAACTTACCACTCAGCGGGTTAGTATTTATTAGCCTCGTAAGATGCTGCCGTTGCATGGATGCCCAGGCCTCACCAACATTCAGGTGTAAGGACTGGAGTACAAAAATGGTGCAGGTAATGAGGGCCAGGAGCATAAAAGTTGTTTGGAGCGTATCCGTCCAGACAATTGTTTTTACGCCGCCGCGGTAAGTATAAAGGAGGATGAGTGCGAGGATGATGATTGCAGTTAGCTCAAAAGAAACGCCCATATCCTTCAGCACAAATAGCTCGAGCACTTTGATCACAAGGTAAAGGCGCAGGGTAGCACCCAGCGTACGGGAAAGTATGAAAAACAGCGCGCCGGTTTTGTAGCTCGTATTGCCAAGACGCTGCTCGAGATAGCTATAAATTGATGTGAGGTTGAGCCGGTAATACAGCGGCAGCAATACATAGGCCACTACAAAATAACCTATCCAATAGCCGATAACTACCTGGAAATAGCCAAATCCACCAAACGGTTTACCGTCTGCGGATTGCAGGCCTACCGTGCCTGGTACGGAAATAAAGGTCATCCCGCTCAGCGATGTGCCAATCATGCCGAAGGCTACGAGCCACCATTTACTATTGCGGTTGCCAATGAAAAAAGACTCGTTGTTGGAATGGCGAGAGGTGTAAAAAGCAATGCCCAGCAATACGCTGAAATAGGCAATTATGATAACCAGCAGTAGCTCAGAATTCATGCGCGAAGATGAAACTAAAAAATGGAACTTGCCACACGATCCCGGTAGCGGCGGTTATTTTGCAGATGGATTTTTCTTGCCGGCACCCAATTTTACTACCGACTGTGCAATCCGGGTGGCGCGCGTTTTTTCCTGCTTTGCAGTCAGCACCCATAGCACGTACTCTTTTTTATTCGAGAAGGAAAGCCGGTCAAACTGATTAATAGCTTCCGGATGTGCTGTAACGGCTGTTTTAAGATCGTTTGGCATGGACACAGTTCGGTTTTTAACATCGATATACCGTCCGTAATCATTATTGGCAATATCGTTGAGGCACATACCCGATGGTTTTGCCTGACCTAACGGACGTATTCTTAAAGCCGTCCACGCAACATTTATACCTGCCGCAGATACTACCTCAAGTCCATAATTGGCTAAAGCTGTCCAGGGAATCATGCTGTTCAGGTCGGTTGCTATCCCGCTTGCTTTTTTAGGATAGATAGCCCATAAGATAGTACCAGCGTCACTTTTGTGTTCAATATTTGCTACTTCCTTATGTAGCTCAGCGCTGTTTTTAATAAAAAGCAAGATAACATTATAAACGTTTTCCTCCGTGAAAGAAACATCAATACCGACCGGGATATTTCCCAAAAAGGATAAATCATCCGGTGGATTTATTATCAACATGGAATGCCCCTTTTTTACAAGCAACTTTTTAAGCAGCGGGTTTTCCATTTTTATAAAAAAGAGGATCGCATGAACACAAAAATCCGCGCTTTTTGCAAAAATTCTTTTAGGAGAAAAATGCCTTTATCAGAAGCCGGCTAAAAACTGAATTTTCAAAAAAGGTTGTTTGCCATACGGCGAATATTTATCCTGGAGCACATCATAAAGCAGCATAAAATTTACCGAAGAACGGTCACCCAGTGGCTGGCGATAGCCGGCACCAAGCAGAATACAAGGAGCATCATATTTTTGAGTACTTTCTACAATGTTTCCGGAGCCGCTTTGATCATAAGCAGGAATCTTAAAATTCATGAAGTTTTGCTCCAACTCTGCATGAACAAATACATTGCGCCATACAATATACCGTGCCCAGAGAGATGCGGAAAAAAGATTGGCTTTAAGGTCGTAATAATCGTAAACACCATTCGTGCCGGGCCTTTCCACTTCAAAGAAGTTAGTGATCTTTACATACTGATAGCCGAGCCCAATGCCAGCTGAGAAATTATCTGTAATCCGGTAGCCGATAACCGGCGTCACTGCAATATTGGTATAATCCCCAAATGCAAGGCCAATGCCACCGCCAATAATGAGCTTTTGAGCAAAAGTTTCTTCAGATTTCTTCTTCTTTTTGCTATTATATTTTGCATTGCCGCTGCTGCGGTAGGTAGTCTGCGCCTGCAGGCCCGATGCCACCAGGAGGCAAAGCCCGAGTATCCAAAATCGCTTGGTCATATTTGTAAACATAAATCGCTACAAATTTAAGCTATATTGGGGCTGCATCTGCAAGAGGCAGGTCATTATTTGCTATTCTGTAAACTTGTAGCCAATGCCACGCACGGAATGGAAGTGACGCGGATTGCGACTGTCGCGCTCAAAATACTTACGGAAATTAAGGATAAAATTGTCGATAGTACGAGTAGTAGGATAGACATTGTATCCCCAGACCACTTGCAATATATGCTCGCGGCTTACCACTTCACCTTTGTGCTCTACCAGCAGCTTTAGCAGCGCGGCTTCCTTTTTGCTGAGCTCCTGGGTGTGGCCGTCTTTGTCAACGCAGGTATGCGCAGAAAAATCGATTTTACAGCTGTCAAATTCATAGACATCACCCACCGTTTGCGGCTCGCGAATCTTACGGTTTTTGGCAATCAGCTTTTCTATGCGCAACAGGAGCTCTTCAAGATTGAAGGGCTTGGTCATATAGTCATCTCCGCCTTTCTTAAGGCCGGCTACACGATCAGCGCCGGAGTTTCGGGCGGAAAGGAACAGGATCGGTACATGATTGTGCTGCATCCGGATGGTTTCGCAAACCGTAAGCCCGTCCATTTCCGGGATCATGATATCTAATATAATAAGGTCGAAGTATTCATTTTTTACCAGCTTCAGCACATCCGGGCCTTTATCTGCAGTGGTTACCTCATAATCCTCCATTTCAAGGTTTAGCTTGAGCGCTTCGCGGAGGCTTACTTCATCTTCCACAACAAGGAGACTTGCTTTGGTTACCTTATGTTCCCGTGCGGCCATAGTGCGTTTGGTTGGTTATTGTGGCTATAAATATAGGATTTTTGGAGGAAGGGAAGTTATCGGCGGAGTACTAATTTTACAGCCATGCAAAGCGTAATAACAGATATTAGCCAACTGGATTTTTCGAAGCAATATTCCTATGCGGATTACCTGACCTGGAAATTCCGGGAGCGTGTAGAGCTCGTCAAAGGGTGGATACTAAAGATGTCTGCGCCATCCAACCGGCATCAGAAGATATCCTATGAGCTTACATTGCAGCTTGGTGCGTATTTCAAAAGAAGGGATTGCGAAGTGCGGGTAGCTCCTTTTGATGTGCGCCTGCCAAATAAAAATAGCTTGTCAGACCAAACCATTTACACCGTCGTACAGCCGGATTTATGTGTGATCTGCGATAAAGCCAAGCTGGATATCCGCGGCTGTATCGGAGCGCCGGACCTTATCATGGAAATTCTCTCTCCGGGAAATTCCAAAAAGGAAACAGACGAAAAATTCAGACTCTATGAAGAGAGCGGCGTGCGCGAATATTGGATCGTTTATCCGGAAGATATGTCGGTAACTATTTTCGACCTGATAGAGGGCAAATACCATTTCCGGAAAATTTATAGCAACGAAGAGCTGGCAACGGCCGGAATTTTTGAAGGATTGGAAATTGATCTCAGAGAAATATTCGCCGATTAAATAAAACAGGCAGCCTTTTTAAAGAATGCCTGTTTTATTTTAAGTTAACGTAATAATTGCGCTGCGAATTATTTATTCATGGTCGCCAGGAATTCTTCATTATTTATAGTGCCGCGCATTTGCTTCAGCAGGAAGTTCATGGCTTCATCAGTGTTCATATCTGAAAGATGCTTGCGCAGGATCCACATGCGGCTGTGCACGTCCTTATCCAGTAACAGGTCATCGCGGCGCGTGCTGGATGTCGTTATGTCAATGGCCGGGAAGATTCGCTTGTTGGCGAGCTTGCGGTCGAGCAGCAATTCCATATTGCCTGTACCCTTGAACTCTTCAAAAATCACTTCATCCATTTTCGATCCGGTATCGATAAGTGCTGTAGCAAGAATGGTCAGCGAGCCGCCGTTCTCGATCTTTCTTGCTGCGCCGAAGAATTGCTTGGGCTTCTGCATAGCGTTAGCTTCCACACCGCCGCTCAATACCTTACCACTTGCCGGTGCAACGGTATTGTGCGCGCGGGCAAGGCGGGTAATAGAATCCAGCAGAATCACTACATCATGGCCTACTTCTACCAGGCGCTTGGCTTTTTGCAGCGCAATAGCCGAAACCTTTACGTGTTTGTCTGCAGGCTCATCAAAAGTTGAGGCAATTACTTCTGCACGTACGCTGCGTTGCATATCCGTAACTTCTTCCGGGCGC
>CBDFFZ010000015.1:0-249268 GCA_965246905.1 Chitinophagaceae bacterium | reverse complement strand
GATACGGAATCTTGTATCAAGGTTATTGTTACCAATCCCTGACGGGCTTACTTTTATTACAAGTTGCTCACTTGATGCAGTATCAGGTGCCGCGCATGTATAAGCACTTTTTACGCGTACGGAAATCAAATCATTATTTGCGAGCGCACTGGTAGTGTAAGTAGATGCAGTTGCACCCGCAATGACTATACCGTTTTTAAGCCACTGATAGGTAGGGGGGCTGCCGGCATTGCCCGGTATTGCAGTGAAAGTAATGGACTGGCCTGCTATAATGTTGATGCCGGGTGAAGCTATAATACCTGCTGTTGGCGGCGTAAATGTTGAAACAATAGAGATACTGTTCTCATAAATTTCCGAAAACTGGCTTGGAGCGCTGCTTGTGAGGCGGATCCTGTACCCATTGCCAAAAGGCAGAGAAGAGGGGACGGTACATGGTATAACCCCGGAAGCAGTAAGTGAGGCACTGCCAATTGTTATTGGATTGAGGAAGCTGCCGGAAGCGTCGGAAATCTGTGCAGTCATAATATTGCCAGCCTGAAAAGCATTGCCGGATTTTACCGTAACAGGCAAGTTAAAGCTCATCCCCTGGCATAAGGTAGTTTCCGTAAAGGTTGTACTTACAGAAAAAACTTCCCACAGGTAGTCATAAACTGATTGTATTTCTGAAGTTGAAAGTATCTTGTTAAACAGTGCCACTTCGTCCATCCTGCCATTGAACCAGTATGGATATGGCGGATTAGTTGTCCTGCCAAGTTCCAGTGTCTGTGTATTAGTGCCAAAAGTGCTGTTCAAACCCGACTGAGCATAGATGGTAGCCAAGTTGTTGATATGGTTATTAGAATCCATAGCTGCCTGGTAATAATTTATCTGATTGCCATCATAAGAGATCGCCAGAAAATACCAGTTGTTTGTATTCACATAATTACCTGCCGGCGGTCTTGCGCCGGATACTGTGTAAGAATTGTAAAAATAGCCAACGAGCTGCTGATGAGTGGGGTCAAAATTGTTGCAATTATTATCGTACTGATCATCAGAGAGGGTCATGCCGTATTGGCCGGCAATATAACCTGGCGCGCCTTTTACAAGAATTTGTGAGAACTGACACTGGCCGGAGTAGAAGCCATTCATCTTTACAAGCGCTACCATCGTAACCGCAGATGGTGTAAGCGATGCGCTGTTAGGTACCGTGGCAAAACTGTTGGTGCCATTAAACAGCATTGCTTTATTGGGCTTGTTTCTCCAGCTATTTGCCGCTGCAATATTCTGCACCACGCTTGAATTATTATTGTTCCCGCTCACGTCATAAACGTTGGTAACTACTGAGCCTGAACTGGTAAAATCGTAGCGTGCGATGCATGCCGGTACACCGCTTGGGTACAGGGTTTGGGCAGAACTGCTAAGTGAGGCGCAAACAAAGGCCAGAAGAATAATAGGTCTATTCATGAAAAAATTTTTTGCTGCAATATAACACGGTTTTTGCTTGTTCCAATACTAATACCCGGAATCGTAGCAAAATTATTTGATGATAGGGCTGGCAAAGAAGCCGGCAGGTAATATTTGTTCCCTGATAGAATTGCCCAACTTATATTTGTCGGCAAGCTCTATTTATTTATGAAACACTATTGCCCGATTTGCCGGAGCGCGGATATTCAATATTTATTCAGCACCGAAGTACCAACATTGCAAAACAGGGTTTATGGTACCCGCGATGAGGCTATTAATGCAGTAAGAGGCACTGTAAATCTTTCTCATTGCAGCAATTGCAATTTTAGCTTTAATGCGGATTTTGATGAAAAAGTGATCGTGTATGATGAGAAGTACGATAATGCAGTGCCATCGAAATTATTTACCAGCTACTATCGCACCATTTGTAGGTACCTCTTTGAAAAGTATGAGCTTAACGATGGTATTGTCTATGATATCGGGTGTGGGAAGGGCACCTTCCTTAAGATGCTCTGTGCTGAATACCCGGCTTTAAAAGGTATAGGCATCGATCCAAGTTATGAAGGGGATCTTCAGCCCATGGATAATCTGACATTTATACGGGATTTTTTCAAGGCAGAACATGTAACGGCTGCGCCAGCGTTGATCTTATCAAGGCATGTATTTGAGCATATAGAATTTCCAAAAGATTTTCTGGAGATCATCCGTGAGCCGATCAGTACCTATCCGGACGTTCCTTTTTTTATTGAGGTACCGGATTTTACATGGATTGTAGCCAATAAGACTTTTTGGGATATCTGCTATGAGCACTGCAATTACTTCTCGCAAAAATCTATAGCTGCCATGTTTGACAGGAGCCGTTCGGTGCTGCACACCATAACAAAGAGTTTTGGCGATCAATATCTGTGGGTTGAGGGAGTTTTTAATGCTTCGGGTACTCAGATGCGGCAGTTACAATTCCCCTCAATAGAAAAACAGGATATACAGGAATTTGTAGATTCAATTAGTGATGCCCGTACCGAGGTAAGGGATCATATACTGCAATATAAACAGCGTGGCTATAAAACGATTGTGTGGGGCATGGCAACAAAAGGGGTCATCTTTACCAACATCATAGATAAAGACAGGCGGCTCATCGATTACTGTATTGACATAAATACGGAAAAACAGGACAAATATGCACCGTTATCTGCACATCAGATTCTGAACCCGGATATACTGACCTCGATAGCAGGAGCTTATTGCCTTATTATTGTCATGAATACAAACTATATCACTGAGATAAGAGCATCCATTGCTGCCTACAGCAGCTTGGTTCATTTTATTGATGCACATGGCACGGCGCTATGAATAGCTACCTTTTCTGAAGCCGTTTCCTGATGGCGTTCTTTACAAGCTTCAGATAAAATATAATAAACAAAAGCGGTTTCAGGATGATCTTTTTGATCAGCATGGTATCAGCCAATAAAGAATTATTTGCTACTGTGTACGACATAAAAGTGGCCAGAAATGTGCGCTTAAAAGCATTATCCCCATAAAGGCTGATGATGCCGGCACGATTGGCTGCCCCGCCTTCTGCGGATTTATGGTAAGAGGTAGTATCCATCATCTTTACCTTACCGGATTGTGCCATCTGCGCCATAAAACATACATCACCGGCAACGATGGCTTTCAGCTTTACCTTTTCGCGTATTTCTTTTCTGAAAACACCATAAAAGACACCATTTTTATTTACGTCCTGCAAATATTTTAATAATCTTCTTATACCGCCATCATTTTCAAAGGAAACGGGTTTTTCTTCAAAAATATATTTGTCGCCAATATAGTATTTAGGGATGCCGCATGCATGCACATAGGCTTCATTTTCCTCTAGAAATTGGACGCATTTTTCTATATAATCATTCTCATAATAATCATCATCGGCAGCCCAAATAAAATATTTCCCGTTTGCCTTACTTAGCACATAATTAAAATTGGGCTCAATCATAATATTTTCCGCCTGACGGATGTAACTTATTCTGCTATCGGCACGCTGAAAACGCTCGCCAATCTGCTGTACGGCAGGATCGGGCGAGCAGTTATCAGAGATGATAATCTCTATATTTTGATAAGTCTGATGTATGATCCGGGACAGGCATTTTTCCAGCCTTTGAGCCCTGTTGTGAGTAGGAATGCCTATAGAGACGAGAGGTACTAAGCTCATTTAACCCTTTTTAAATATCCCTGCGGCGCAACGCTGATTAGCAGCTTATTATCAATTTCCTCATTGATCTCAAATGAATCATTCTCCCTGAGGTACTCCCAGACAGCAGTTTTGGGGTTATTGCCTACATCCCACGGGCGGTCATACATAGCCTTTGGCATATCTTCCACAATGGTATCAAAAACCACACAATAGCTGCCGATAGAAGTATAAGGCGCATAGAGTCTCAGCTCCTCCAGCACATGATCATGCGTATGATTACTGTCGAGGCTTACCATAATTGTTTGTTTATCTGCCGCAAGCTTTTTTACCTGCTCCGCAATTTCAGCGCTAAGCGAGGAGCCTTCCAAGAGGGTAATACGCTTAAACATAGGATGCGCCTCGATCTCAGCACGGTTATGCGCGCGAATATCAATATCAATGCCTACAATTTCTCCTTTGCCGATCAGCTCCATAAGAGAAGCATAATAGATAAGTGAGCCGCCGTGCGCTATGCCTGTCTCTATAATAAGGTCCGGTTTTATATCCCAGATAAGCTCTTGCATAGCAATCATATCCTGTGGATACTGAATAATGGGGCGGCCCATCCAGGAAAAGTTATAAGAATACTTTTCGTTGTTTGATACTACGTTGAAGTTATGCGCCGCTTCTTTTAGTTCCTTATTGCCGGCGTAGGTGCCAATACGTTCCTTGCATTCCTGCTTAAATTCTTCAATTGCGTTCATGTTATAGTATTTTTTTTAGTTTTGAATGATCACCCCAAAAGGCAAAAGGCTCGTAATCAGGATATGGATAATAGCCGGGGTTCAGAGAAATGGCGGCTTTTGTTTTATGAAGGTAATGCTGCACCAGTTGCATGATCGTAATCGGCGTACCGCTGCTGCAATTAATAATGCCGGTAATATCGCTTTGCAAGGCAACGGCGGCAATATTACGCGCTACTTCTTCTACGGGCAAATAATCACGGATCTGATCACCTTTGCTCATGTTAAATTCAGGCAATTGATCGTCTAATGCTTGCTGTAGTTGAGATAATACGGATGAAGGGCTCTGCCCGGTACCGTACATATAAAATAATCTTAACCATTTTAGGTTAAAATTCAATTCTTCGTTTAAAAATTTCAATTGCTTACGGAGGGTATCTTTTGCAAACGCATATGGGTTGGCTGGTATGGTGCTCATTTCTTCGCTCAACTTGCCCTCTTGCATGCCATATTCAAAGCAGGTACCGGTCACTGTAATATCCCGTAAGCCCTCTTCCGCCAATTGTTTTAAAAAGCGATATTGCAATGGCAGCTCTTTCTCAAAATGAAAAAGCTGTTTATAGTTTGGCAGGCCCTGCCAGGCCAGGTGAATCAGTTTATCAGGATGGCCAAAGTGATCCATTAAAGAGCCGTTAAAGGAGCTGCCGATATCATACGGCACATAGGCAACTTTATTATACCAGCTTGCCCTGGCCGCTTTAATTACGCTTCTGCTGGAAGCGACAATGGAACTATTTCTGCTTAGCAGCTCATTGATTACATAATTGCCGATGAAACCGGTAGCGCCGGTCACTAAAACTTTCATGAGCTACAGAATTTCCAGCTCAGGGATCGGGATGATAAATTTGCCACCCCACGACCTGATATAGCTGAGCTGGCCAATAATCTCATTCTTGAGGTTCCAGGGAAGTATTAATACATAATCGGGTTTCTTTTCTTTGAGCCTGTCTTCATCATAGATAGGAATATGGCTTGCCGGCATGTACTTGTTCTGTTTGGCAGGGTTAGCATCTACCGCAAATTCTACCAGGTCATTTTTAATGCCGCAATAATTTAGCAGCGTATTTCCTTTAGCGGCAGCGCCATAAGCAACTACGGATTTTCCATCTTTCTTAAGCTGTAATAGAAGCTCCACTAGCGCAAGCTTCACCTTCAGTGCCTTTTGCTGAAAGCCTTCATAATATCGGATTGTATCGATACCGCGCGCATTTTCAATTGATTCCTGATCTGCAACACTTTTTTCGATTGCAATAAATGTATTTTCTATGTGCTTTGCGTAAATTCTTAATGATCCTCCGTGAGTTGGCAACTTTTCTACATCAAATATTTCCAGTCCGCACTTATTAAAAATAGTTTTGGCTGAATGCAACGATAGATATGAGAAATGTTCATGATAAATAGTATCAAACTGGTTGTTCTCAATCAATTCTATAAGACTGGGAAATTCCATAGTTACTACTCCATGATCATTCAGTAGAATCTTAATGCCATGTACAAAATCCAATATATCAGGTACATGCGCCAGTACATTGTTACCAATAAGCAGATCGGCCCTTCTGCCCTTGTTTTTCAACTCTTTCGCCAGCGCTATGCCAAAGAACTCGGTGATACATGGGATGCCTTTCAAAATAGCCACTTCTGCAGTATTCTTTGTAGGCTCAATACCCAAAACAGGTATCTGGAAAGGTAAAAAGTATTGTAATAAATAACCATCATTAGAAGCAATCTCAACTACCTGTGAAGATTGATTTAAGGAAAAACGGCTAACTACTTTTGCTACATAATCCTTACAATGTTGTAGCCAACTGGTAGAGTAAGAGGAGAAGTAGGCATAATTATTATCAAATATAGAGTCGAATTTTTTATATTCATCTACCTGTACCAAAAAACAGTTGCTGCAAACATAAACTTTCAGCGGATAATATGTTTCTGGTTCGTTCAGTTGTTGTCTGGATAAATAAGAATTAGATGCAGGCGAATTAACCAGATCTATAAACTCTACGCTCACTTCATAATTACAAAATCTACACTTCATTTAAAGTCTTTTCAGTTTTTATCAGTATGCAATCCCAGTAAAATCATCCGGTATTAAAGCGTATTGCCGGTCCTTGTCAGAGATATCGGTAACTGGTAAAGGTAAAGGTAAATTTATTTTTTTGTCGTTATACAACACTCCACCTTCATGGGTGGGCTTATAAACCTGAGAATGCAGATAAGTAAGTGAAGTGTTTTCTTTCAATGTTTGGAAAGCATGTCCTACACCCGGGGGCAGGAGGATCATGAAATTATTTTCCTCGCTCAGCTCTGCCTGCACATGCCGGAATAAGGTTTGTGAATTATTTCTGAGATCTACACCGAAATCAAGCACAGAGCCGGAAACGCAGCGGATAAGCTTATATTCCCCATAAGGTGCAATTTGATAATGAATGCCACGAAAAGCTCCTTTTTTCTGGGTAAATGAGTGATTAGCCTGTTTCCAGAAGATGTGGAGGCCTTCATGCTCAAATTCATCCGCACAATAGGTCCTGAAAAAATGCCCCCGGCTATCTTCCAATATTTTTGGCTTTATGAGATAAGTGCCGTCAATTCCAAGTTTGATAAAATCCATTGATTATAATTATTGGCAGCGTGGTTAATCCTTTCTTAATCATCAGTTCATATAGATGATTCGCGTACCATCGTTTTCAAAGTTAAATCCGATATGGTGCAAATCCTTTAAAGCTTCTAACAATGCGGCCTGCTTACTTTGCTGTATATAAAATATAAAGAATCCGCCGCCACCGGCACCCAGGAGCTTTCCACCAAGTGCTCCGGCACCCAGAGCGCGCTGATAAATGCCGTCCAGAAAATCGGTTGAAATAGCCGAAGACAGACTGCGCTTGGCCATCCAGGCTCGGTGCAGCAATCGCCCGAATTCATCCAGGCTTTTTGCCGGATTATTAACAATAGAAATCCCTTCCTCTACCATATTGTAGATGTCTTTCAGCTCCGTTTGAATCTTCTTTTCTTGTGTTTTCTGTACCTGTTCCTTTAGTATCTCACTCGCAAACCGATTAATGCCTGTATAGAACATCATCATGTTGTTCTGCAACTCGAGCTTGCGTTCCGGCATAATAATCACCGGGTTTACCAACAATTTACCTGCTGAGAATTCCATATGGTTAAATCCGCCATAAGCTGCTGCTAATTGGTCCTGTACACCTACACGCTCCTGCAAAACTACCTGCTCAATATGTATTGCTTCTTTGGCAAGTTGCTCTTTACTCACCATTTTGCCCAGCATTGCATAAAATGAATGCAGGAGCCCAACTGTAAAGCTGCTACTGCTTCCAATACCGGTACGAGCGGGTAAATCGCTTACAATATTTACCTCTAAACCATCCTCAATATTCAGGTATTGGATGACAGCTCTTACCACAGGATGCTCAATTTCACTTACGTGATTGCAAAGCTCTAATTTGCGGTAAGCAATGCGGTATTTATGATCCAGCAGACCGGCAATCTTATTTACCGTTACGTAGATATACTTATCGATACTTGTGCTGAGCACGGCACCGCCAAATTCTTTGTAATAATCAGGGTAGTCTGTTCCGCCGCCAAAAAAACTGACGCGCACCGGGGTTTTAGAAATGATCATGATCGAGGAAATATAATTTTTGGCAGCCGGCTGCCGGATTGCGCCGGTTTTTAAACTGATCATCGGCTCCATGAAAGAGAAGCTGCAAAATGTAAATTCAACTTAAAAACAACGGGCATAAAAGTAGGGAAAACGGCACAGATATGCTAACCGGTAGCGGGCAGAAAGACTTTGTGCAACACGTGTAACTAACCCATGTTTCCGCTTTCGCTAACAGCCAATGAATTATTTTTACCGGCGATGAACACTGCCCTGCATCCTAAAATATCCCTCGTAATCTGCACGTACAACCGCGCACAGCATTTGCCGCAGGCTTTTGAAAGCATACGTAACCAAACTGCCGCCGCGCAGGATTGGGAGCTTGTTTTAGTAGATAACCGAAGCACAGACGATACTGCTGCTATAACGAAACAATTTATCGCAGCTAATCCCGGGCTCAATGTGCGCTATTGCTATGAGGCAAACCCCGGGCTCTCTTTTGCGCGCAACCGTGGCGTGGCAGAAGCGGCTGCGCCGGTTATTTCTTTTGTAGATGATGATGTAATTCTCTCGCCGGATTATATAAAGGAAATGGCGGCTTTCTTTGAGCAATATCCGCAGGCCACCGGCGTTGGCGGCAAGGTAATTCCGAGGTATGAAAGCGGCAGCGAGCCTGCATGGATGAGCAAGTACCTGAACGGCTTTGTAGGGAAGGTAGATTTTGGCCCCGAGATCAAAAAGTTTGATGCCGCCATGAAATACCCTGCCGGCTGCAATATGACCTATACTAAGGATATTATCAGGAAGGCAGGGGGCTTTAATAACGAACTGACCTTCCGCAGCGATGATAAGTATATGTTTTACCGGATTGCACCCCTATCCAACGAAATTTATTACCACCCCGGCGCCTGGCTGGAGCATTTTATAGATGCGCACCGCCTTACGGAAGATAACTTCCGCAAGCTGTTTTTAAAGACGGGTAATGAAGAGAAGATCCGCATCCGTAAGGAAAGCGGCACTGTGGGGCTGATCAAAAAAGGCCTCGAATATATTGCTAAGCTCGGAGCAGCGACAGCGCTGTATTTCTTATTTATTTTAAAAGGCGCCGCGATAAAGGGCCGCTATCTGGCGCGGGCGCAATGGTACACGCTGAAAGGCTTTTTAAGTAAAGAGGTATTTGTGCGGTGAGGCGCAATCATCTTTGATGAGCTAAGCACAGCTTCCTGCACTAAGCAAGCGCAGCGCCCTGACGCGCGTAAGAGCACCTGCAAAAAGACACATTTAAAATTCCCCGCAGGGAAAAATAGACAAGAAAGCCCGGCTTATATTAAGGCCGGGCTTTCTGAAAACAGTAGAAAATGCTAGCTTCTCAGCTTCGCTTTGGCTTCGCTAATAAGCTTTGCATTCATCCGCACATAATCATCATTCTTTGCCTCTTTTGCAAGGTCCATCGACTCGCCGGCAGCTTCGATCGCGGCGCTGTAATTCTTCATCTTCATCAGGATCTTGGCTTTGAGATGTACAATGAAAAATGCATTGTTCTGCTCAATGGCTTTGTTTACCCAGGCAAGCGCCTGCGCTAAATCCTTACCGCTGTCATAATAATAGGAAGCGGCTGCAAAATACGGGCGCGTATCTCCGGGCTTCATCGCCGTCTCAATATTCTTCATCACGCGGCTGTCTATATCGGTACCTATTTTAATGGGCACCATCGTCTTGTCCCACATAAGCATCATCGTAGCAGTAGTAGCCGATACTGCATCCAGCCCGATGGTAAAAGATTTTACAGAGCTCGTCATCATCTGCGGCAATACGCTGAAGCGCAGGACCTCATTTGCCTCCTTATAATCGGCCACATTGCCTGCCAGCGTTAAGTCGCGGTAAAGCATAATATCCCAGCTGCTTCTGCCTGGTACAGTATAGAGGCCGTAAGTACCTGCCTTTACTGCCCGGCCTTCCAGGGTTACATCATCCGAGAAGGTAATTTTGGTAGTAGCATTGGCACCAGTGCGCCATACCCTATCATAGGGTACAACGCTGCCGAAGATCATCCGGCCACGGGCAAGCGGGCGCGAATAGTCGATCGTGATCTCTCCGAGGCCAAACGCCTGTTTTACCGTGGCCGCAGGGCTCGGTGCCGGTGTTTTGATCTGTTGGGCATTTACCGTAAATGTGCTGAGCGCAAGTAGGGCGGCTCCCGCAAGTGTAATTAGCTTGTTCATGTTTTAAAAATAAGTTGTTTTTGATTTGTGCCTGTAAATGTAATTCCGATGCCGTTTTAAAACGAACGTTCCTTTTACGCTGCTGCACCCCACCCGGATCCTTAATACCTCTTCCCGATGCTGCGAAACAAGCTCCCGGAGCAGCGACAACGCGATCTTGAGCGTCGTAAATGGCTCCCTGAGTAGCGAAATTGCTTCCCGGAGCAGCGATAAGACCTCCCGAAGCACCGAAAACACCTCCCTGACTGTCGCTATTGCAGTCCCCACTGCCGCTTAGGCAGCTCCATGTAGCGAACGCCTCTCCCCGAGCAGCGAAAACGTTGTCCCATGGTTCATAAACGCTATCCGTAATAGCGCAACCACGCTTTTCTGCCGCAATTTCCCGCATCTTTGCAGGTATAAAAACCACAGCAAACATGAATCAGAAAGTATGGCTCATAACAGGCTGCTCCACCGGCTTTGGCCGTGAACTGGCAAAGGAAGTATTAGCCGCAGGCGATTGCGCAGCCGTTACTGCACGCAAGCCGGATGCAATCCACGATATTGTAAAAGGCCATGAAGACCGCGCAATGGCACTTGCCCTCGATGTAACGGATGAGGATGAAATTGCAGAAGCCGTGGAGGAAACGCTTTCCCGCTTTGGCCGTATAGATGTACTGGTGAATAATGCCGGCATCGGCTATTTCGGCGCTATTGAAGAGAGCGATGAGCAGGAGATCCGCCAGATGTTCGAGATCAATTTCTTCGGCCTCGCTAAAATGACACAAACAGTGCTCCCGCAAATGCGTAAGCAACGCAGCGGCCATATCATCAACATTGCTTCCATTGGCGGGCTTATGGCCTTCCCCGGTGTTGGCTATTACAATGCCACGAAATTTGCGGTAGATGGTTTTTCGGAATCGCTGGCAAAGGAAACAGCGCCACTGGGCATCAAAGTGACCATTGTTGCCCCAAGCGGTTTCCGCACGGATTGGGCAGGCCGCTCTGCGCTGGATGCCGAAACTAAGATTGCTGATTATAAAGAAACGGCAGGCGCCAACCAGGATAACATCCGCGGCTACAGCGGCAACCAACCCGGCGACCCGGTGCGGGCGGCAAAGGCCATCATTAAAGCAGTGAATGCAGAAAACCCGCCGCTGCGCCTCCTTTTAGGAAAGGCTGCGGTGAAGAATGCGCACTTAAAATTAGACCAGTTGAAGGCAGATTTCGATGCATGGCAGGAGACAAGCGAAGGCGCAGATTTCCCTGCGGAAGGATAACTCTAAATAGTACCGGGCTGTCAGAATTAAGAACTATTAATCTTTGAAAAGGCTGTTAATGCACAGCGTTTACACCCAGGCAAATGACCGATAATCCTCAACCAGACTCCACCATCCTACTACAGGTAGTGTCCATGAAAATGCCGTTTGGTAAGTACAAAGGCACCACGCTATGCAACCTGCCGGAATATTACCTGAACTGGTTTGCGCAAAAGGGATTCCCGCAGGGAAAGCTCGGTATGCTCCTGCAAACGATGTACGAGATAAAGCTCAACGGGCTGGAATACCTGCTGGAGCCTTTAAAGAAGTAAGCGACAGAAATTAAATTTGCTGTTTCGGAGGGATCACTGCTATCAACTTCAACAGATCATTTCAAATTAAAACGCCGACAGGGTTTTAAACCCTGTCGGCGTTAAGTTTGATGCGATCTGCTTAATAAAAATCGTAATCCCTGCGGGCAATGTTCAGCCGCAGTCCGCCATAGATATACGTGGTTGTCTGATCGGGCGCGAAGCCGTTATCATACTTACGCAGCCTGTGCGATGCACCAAGGTCGATGAACAGGTTTTCGCGAAGCTCGTAAGATGCATTTAGGCCCAGAAGAAGGGTAGTGGTTTTGATGCCATTGATCAGCTTATAGCCATGCTCTGGGTCTGATGCCAGTACCGGTGTGCGGTCGCCGTAATTAATGAAGATATTGCTGCCATAGTTGCTGCCGTTAGAGTCAAGGCCCTGGCGGTAATACGTGCCTTTCAGGGTGAGGTACAGGTTCTTTACCGGCTGGTAGCGTGCAATGCCTATGAGCTCCCCGAAACCGGCGCCGAGCGGGTGCGCCAGTGGCTGATTGTAATTGGTATAATTGGCAATAGTATCGTAGTGCGTATAGGTGAATGGGCGCACTATATTCACTTCCGCCTGCAGGTCGAGGTTCTTTACGGTAAATGCATCGAAGTATTTGCCACCGAGCTGGATGCCGAACTTATTGCCCCACCAGCCATTGCCGCTTTTCAGCTCGCTGAATTTAAATTCATCCAGCAAAAGCTGGCCGTATATCTGGAGGTGTTTTGCCGCAAGTGCCTTAAAATTGAGGCCGAGTAATGCGTTATCCGGGCTGCCTTTGGAGCGCTCCGTCTGGCGGTAGAGGATGATCGGGTTGAGGTAACCGAACTCATAGGAATTGGGCCGGTTAAACACCACTGCTTCAAATAAGCCTACATTGAGCCAGTGCGCAGCATTTACGCTCAGGTGGTGCACCGTGGCATATTTATGATCCAGCACACGGTCGGCTCCGCGGGTATATTGCGGCGTCAGCTCTAAATAAAGGTTCTGATAATTAAGCTTCCAGATTTTTGTAGTCAGCCTTACGAAAGAAGCGCCGGAAGAGAAATCCGACAGGAAAAGGCTACGGATACCATCACCGATAAAATGCTTGTCATAACCGGCAGTTACATTGATATGGTCTTTGATCACCGCAAAATCGATATAGCCGCGGGCAAGGAGATAATCATACTTGCGGCCTGTGGTACCGGGAGTTTGGTAGTAATCTGCGCCGGGCACTGCCTGGTGAGAAGCAATGTACTGGTTTACGAAAACCGGCACTTCTTCCTGGTTGTCTGAGAAGTAAGTATAGAAGCCAACACGCTTTGCGATCATCCCGCGCAGTTCGATACCGCGGCTATTGGAAAGCAGCAGCTTGTCATCCGAAGCATGTGGAATGTCTGTGCTCTCCGTCATGCCCTGCGCCGCGAGCACAGGATTTACCGAAAGAAAAAAATCTTTGGTATGTACGCTAAAGAAATCAGGCTGCTTTTTATAGATTGTTTTGAGGAACGGGTGTTGCGAATTGATTGCGCCATCGCCATTGGTAGCCCACTCACCGCTTACGGAAATGGCATGCTCTACATTATAGCGGTCAATATCGGTAAGGCCGAGCCCAAGTGCTTCCGTCCGCTCTTCTTCTAAAAAGGAAACGGCCCCTTTGCGGGACACCGGCTTCGTGGTAAGGAAAAGATCATTGCTGAATCTGCCGGAGCGCGTCTCCAGCCGGTCAAGCAAATGGTAGTCTTCCTGGCCAAGTTGCAGGTACGTGGTCTGCGCCATAGCGCCCGGGGATGCAAGGAAAAGACATCCTGCGATGATTGATTTAAGCTTCATAAATAAAATGCTGTAGGGGTGTAACTTGCTGCAAAATTATCTTTTGATTTCATAATTAACCCAATCTATTAATCGAATCATGTCTATCCTGATAAAAGATGCTACCATAGTCAATGAATCTAAGACCTTTACAGGGGATGTTTATTTAAAAAACGGGCGCATTGAGCGTATAGGAAGCAGCGGGAATATTAAAGAGCGCGTAAGAGAAATCAATGCCGCAGGGCTTCATCTCCTGCCGGGTGCAATCGACGATCAGGTGCATTTCCGCGAGCCCGGCCTTACGCAAAAGGCAACGATCGGCACAGAATCAAGGGCTGCGGTAGCCGGCGGCACTACTTCCTTCATGGAGATGCCGAATACCGTGCCAGCCGCATTGACGCAGGACTTGCTGGAAAACAAGTACAGCATAGCTGCTCAAAGCTCGCCGGCCAATTATTCCTTCTTTATGGGCGTAGCCAATGATAATGTAGCGGAAGTGCTGCGTACCAATAATAAAAAGGCAGACGTGTGCGGCATCAAGATATTCATGGGTTCCAGTACCGGCAATATGCTTGTGGATAATTTTGTAACCCTCAATAAGATCTTTTCCGAAACGGAATTGCTTATAGCTACTCATTGCGAGAACGAGCAGGTCATTGCAGCCAATAAGGCAAAATATCCGGATGCAGATAATGCCTCCTTCCATCCGCTGATCCGCGATGAGGAAGCCTGCTTTGAAAGCTCCTTTACCGCTATTCAGCTGGCCAAGCAGCATGATACGCGGCTGCACATCCTGCACATCTCTACGGCAAGGGAATTACAGCTGTTCAGCAACATGCTGCCACTTGCAGAGAAGCGCATTACCGCAGAAGTTTGTGTGCATCACCTGCACTTCACCGCAGACGACTACGCCCGCTACGGCAACCTCATAAAATGCAACCCCGCCATAAAAGCTCCGCACCACCGCGAAGCCCTCTGGGAAGCCCTGCTCGACGACCGCCTCGATATCATAGCTACCGATCATGCGCCGCATACCTGGGAGGAAAAACAGCAGCCCTACCAGCAGGCACCATCAGGCGTGCCCTTAGTGCAGCATAGCTTATTGCTGATGCTTCAATATGCACAGCAGGGCAAATTATCCATAGAAAAAGTAGTACAGAAGATGAGCCATGCGCCCGCTGAATGCTTTAAGATACAGGATCGCGGCTACATCCGTGAAGGCTATCATGCGGATCTTGTACTCGCAGATTTGGGGGGCAGTACCAAAGTTTCCAAAGCGAACATCCTGTACAAATGCAACTGGTCGCCCTTTGAAGGCCATACTTTCCCGGCAAGCATCACACACACTTTGGTAAACGGAAACGTGGTTTATGAAAATGGCCTGGTTTCGGATTTGATAAAAGGAGAAAGATTGAAGTTTGACCGGTAAAGGCTCACAACCATTTCTGCCTCAAAGGGAAGGAATGAGGATGGGTATCGCCCGGCATGATTTTCCCAGGCAACTAAGTCCATGCAAAACGATAAAACAACCCTAAAAGACCTTTCCATATTCACCCAGGCGGAAGGCGATATATTCGCACTCATAGACCGCACCACCACCCAGGCCGGCCGCGATGCCCTGCGCCATCATGTGAAGGAGCCGCCGCAAACATTTGCCCTGCTTAATGAGCTGCAGCAAGCCATTCGCTGGTGGGCCGCAAACCCGCAGCGCTGGACTAAAGCCATATCCAACGGCACACTCGTAATGCTGGAGAAGTTCTTTGAATCAGCAGATAATATTTCTACCCCGCCGGCAGGGGTAGCACTCTTGTTGGGCACTATGATACAGCGCCTCCTTAATAAAAATCAATACACCTTTACCCAATTCTCCCTCCAGCACCTGTCCGATTTTTACCGCGGCTGCACGGAGCTTACCGCGCTGTTGCAGGAGGTGCAGATACCGGCTTTCCTGCGCCGCGAATTAGACATGATAGTTGCGGAACTGCAGGCGCCGCTCATTCCGCTGCTGCTCGCCATTACCCCCAAAACATCTTTTAATGAGCTTACACGCCTTTCCTTCCGCGCCCGCCGCGAGCTGAAGGGCATTACCTACCGCCTGCTCGTGCATTATGCGCGCTTCGATGCCTGGCAATCCATGGGCCGTGCTACCAAAGAGCTTGGCTGGGCCTTCCCGGAACTGGCAGATGCAATGCCGGTAAAGCTGGAGGCAAAAGGGCTCTATCATCCATTGCTCATGCAGCCGGTTGGCTATGATATTGCTTTCAGCGAAGCGCAGAATTTCCTGCTGCTTACCGGCGCTAATATGAGCGGCAAAACCACCTTTATGCGTGCGCTCGGCGTAGGCGCTTTGCTCGCGCACCTGGGCATGGGCGTACCGGCAAAAAGCATGAATATTTCTTTCCTGCAGGGCATCGTAACCAATATGCATGTAGAGGATAACATCCTGCGCGGCGAGAGCTATTTCTTTGCAGAAGTGCAGCGTATGAAACAGACGGCGCAAAAGCTGCAACAGCCGCTGCCGCACCTTGTACTGATGGATGAGCTTTTCAAAGGCACCAATGTGCACGACGCCTACGAATGTACGCGCGCCGTAGTGGAAGGCCTGCTGCATCACCCGCGCCACCTGATGATCCTCTCCACGCACCTGCATGAAGTAGCGCATCATTTCGGGGCGCACACCAATATTCTCTTTGCCTATTTCGTAACGCAGATGGCCACAGACGGCTCGTTTCATTTTACCTACGAGCTAAAGGAAGGTATTTCGGACGACCGCATTGGCTACCGCATTCTGTTGCAGGAAGGCGTGATAGATTTGTTGAAAGGTTAGGTTTATTGTCCCGGCTGATGGAATGCTGTTGAGCAGTCGTGGCGATGGCACCATTCATAAGAGGAATTCTGTTGAGCTTTCTCAATCGCTGTAATTGTCTGAACTATGATTTATGGGATTGCCATGATTCCAACTTCATCCAACCCTATCCAACTTCATCTAAAGCAAAGGTTCCAACCATTCTCCAACGCGACGCCTCCAACAATTATCTTTGCGCCCTCATGATCTACCACATCGTTGTTGGCGATGAAGCCGCAAAGCCCTTGCGGGAAGCCGTATCAGCAGAACCTTCGATGGAGGGCGAAGTCGTTACCATGCACGATATCCTCCACGTAGGGCCGCTACAAAAAGGCGAAGGACAAACCTTCAGTCAACTCCGCAGCGCTTTTTGGCAAATGGTATCTCCTAATGAAAAGGCGCCAATTGAAGTGGACGATACAGAACGCATCCTCGAAGTAAGCGCGCAAATGCACCGCGAGCCGGATACGCAGGCATGGTTCTGGATGGCGCCGTGGCCGGCCGATGTTGCGGCTTACTATTGGCTCATTAAATACCTTACCAAATATCCAGGCAGGTTCTGTATCGTAAACCTCGCTAATCTGCCTTTTCTCAATGAAGCAGGCAAAGTATATTACCCTAAAAATGTTTCTGAAATCCTGCCACGGGAGCTGATCAAGGCACGCAAGCTGGCGCGTCCGGTCACCCCATCTGAAGCAGAGCTGGATGGTGATGAATGGATAAAGCTCGTAGGCTCCGGTCATGGCAACCGCATACATGAAGGAGGTAAAAAGCTGGCTTCAAAAGGGGATGACTATTACGATGCACAGCTGCTCTCTTTCTGCACTGCGCAATTCCAGAAGGCGGCTAAATTGATCTACCAGGCCATGAACAAAACAATGATTCCTACGGGTGATGTATATCTCGCATGGCGCCTGCGGCAGATGAGCGCGGCGGGACAAGTAGAGCTCAAAGGCGATAGCAGCAAGCCATTCAGGGACTGGGAAGTGCGGAAGCCAGGTGGCGAAAACTTTTTACAAATATCTGCAGAATCAGCAGATGCAGCTCAATAGCTTACCTTTGGCCTTATGCAATTCATATTGCCATTAGCCAAAGAAGATAAGGCGCAGCGCCATGCAACTACCCTGCATGTAATGCTCGCCTTCCTGTTGTTTGGCATTGGTGTAGCGGGCATTGGGATGTTTTTGGGCTTTACGGTAATGACCAAGAACTTTCTTACACACGGTGCCTACCGCTCATTCCTGTTCTTCGGCATTGCCTGTATAGTTGCATCTATTGCCTTGCTGTTGCTGTCGGTATTCCAGAAAACATGGCTCCGCAGGAAACAGAATAACCTTATCTTCCGCGTCATCGAGCTGGTACTGCTTGCTGGCAGCAGCATCCTGTTCTTCAGTAATGGCTGGAAGATGCCCGCTTTGCTATTTGCACTCATGAGCGCGGTCGTCATCTTCGCCATTATTCGCGAAAGGCGCGCCGAAACGGCGGGCAACATTCTCATAGAAGATACCGGTATCACCATCCACAGCGAAGCACGCACCCGCAGGCTTCCCTGGAAGGAGATTGATGCCGTCCTGCTGCGTTTCGGCATCCTTACGATTGAGTGTGCGGGCAATAGGCTCATCCAGCGAAATATCTTAAGCGATAATACCTCCGAGATATTATTAGCAGACTTTTGCAAAGAAAGAATAGCAACAGGAAAAGCAGCAAGGCCGGCAAACGATTGGTAAGAAGAGCAACAGAACATAGGCCAAATTCCTAATTACAAATTCCCAAAAGAAATGACCCCCTTTCTCCTATACTCAGATGGCAATGGCAACATCTTCGAAGATGAATCGCTTTATGCGCTTGGCCGCACCGGCTGGGACGCTTTGCCTGTTGATGCGGAAGACTGGATCCTCTTGCCGGAGGGCGGCTCACTGTATGAATTGCCCGGCCGAAAAGGCATTGGTATTGATGTAGCCACCGGCGATATGCGCCTCTGCGAAAAAGGCTGGGCGGTAGCCGCATTCATCCCCCCTGCTCATACCGGCCTTTATATTGCCGCTTATGAAACCGAGCCCGATGCGCCAATCCTGCCACTGTTCTGCTATACCGCTGCCGGCTGGCACAATGAGCAATTCTACGTAACCGCCACGCGCATCGAGCGCGATATACGCCAGGAGGCTGCCGGATACGATGAATCCAAAATTGGGCGTGGTGTGGAACACGCGCTGAAGGCTTACCCGCACAACCGCCTCGTAGAGCATCTGGCTAAAACCTGCGCGCTAACTTATCATTGTCCTGCTGCGCGGAATTTCTTTTTAGGAAGATGGGAATGCCCAATCCCCTCATCTCCTGCATGTAATGCCAATTGCGTAGGCTGCATCTCCTTCCAGCCGGAAGAGGAAACCATTGGCTCCTCGCACGACCGCCTTACGTTTAAGCCAACTGCTGCCGAGATTGTAGAGTACACGGTGCCGCACTTAGAAACCGCGCCGTTCCCGATTGTCAGCTTCGGGCAGGGCTGCGAGGGCGAGCCGCTGTTGATGTGGCAGACCATACGCGAATCTATTCTTGAAATAAGAAAGCATACACAGAAAGGCAGCATCAATATCAATACCAACGGTAGTATGCCTAAAGCTGTGGAAGAGCTGATGAAGGCCGGTCTCAACAGCATTCGCGTAAGCACCAACTCCGCCCGCGCCGATCTCTACACAAAATATTATCTGCCTAATAATTACCGCTTCGAAGACATTGTGGAAAGCCTGCGCGTGGTAAAAAGGTACGGCGGCTGGACGAGTATCAACTACTTCGTATTCCCCGGCATGACGGATAGCGTGGCCGAGTATGAAGCCCTGCGCACGCTTATCTCCTCGACAGGTCTCAATATGATCCAGTGGCGCAACTTCAATATAGACCCCGATTGGTACCTGGGAAGAATGGGCGTTGCCGATGCCGGTGAGAGCTTAGGGATGAAGCAGCTGATGGAGCTTATCAAAGAGGAATTCCCGGATATTAAGTATGGCTATTTCAATCCGCCCATTGAGCGGATGAAGAACTATGATGCAGACTTCGCGCATTGAGGTGTAGGAACGCGCCTCGAGGCGCGTTCCTACGTGTGCGATGGGGCCAGATAAATACGGCACCTATAGCGGAAGTTAGTATTCATGTGGCTTGAAAGTGATCACCTGTAAGAAAAAAATTAAAGTATTACAAAAGCAATGCTTGGAAGCAATTCCGGAATTCCACTATTGCACACGAAAAATTTTCGTGGCGATTCCATTTCCTGGCTGGTAGTAGCCAGTTGCTGCCTGTTGTTTGCCGCTTACATTATCGACTTAGCATTCGTCCGGGATATTTATCCGAATTTAGGGATGCTCGTTGGTGGGTTGATGATGGCATCATTTGGTATGCTATCCGTAAAGATTGGGGTTGCGAGCCGGGAGATCATCATATACTCAGAACGAATTGAGATGAGGTCGATTTTGTCAAAATTTAATCGAGTTCTTTTTTGGGAGGACATCATTGACTGGTATGAAACGGAGGAAAAGCAAAAAGGACAACTAGTTCATACAATTGTATTCGAGTCTAAGGAAAAGATGTTTCATCTGGACTCCAAGAGCTATAATGAATATCCAGAGCTACTGGCGTTATTTCGGACTTTCCGAAAGGACTATGAATCTACTTCTTCAAATGAATTGTCGTACGGTTTTGTTGCTGGTCTTGGAATAGCTGCAATCATAATGATAGTTCTTTCTTACACTACCTGGAACAAAGGACTTAGTCCAATCAATCAATCAAGCCTAATCATAGTTTCAGGACCAATTACCCACAATGGGATAATCTATAAAGGCAATAGAGGCGCCCGATATATAGATATTGGGTTGGCAAATTTTCCGGAGTGGCGGTTTCACTTCGATGGGGATGCATATAATGCCACAAAGAGATCAGCATATGTCTCGGGCGTACGGAAAGGCGATACAATAGAATTGGCCATTGAGAAAGAGGAATATCATAAAAAGATATTGGGGAATGCAACGCTGTCTCTTTGGGATAAAATTGCTGACTATAGATTTATTGATGTTTATAGCCTTAGCGGGAAAACTGTTAACTATCTCGTATTAGCCGACTATAACAGTGAGCGATCTGACACCTTTTTATCCGGTTGTACTATGTTTTTGGGGATAGTTCTTTTGATGATAGCATATGGAATGCTATTGTATAAGACAAATCTTACTAAGCGTTACTGAAGAAATCGGGTCGCTCGATAGAGGAAACAAATACGTCATTTCTAAGTACAAACAGGGGGCGTTCATACCTGTGACAGCGCGAGTCCCTGAAAAAGGAGACTCGCAGCTTACGTAAGTCGCAGTTTAAATGACGAAGACATTTTCAAAGAAGGAAGTGCATTTCGGATTGAATGTGATTAAGGCGGGTAAAAAGGACGCCTTCGCCTGGAGCGAAGCCTTCCTTCCTATATGGCGCACCGGCATGGAGGTCACGTCATAGGACACGTAGATCAAGATCCTCCATTTGTCGCCGGCAATCTACCATGCATTGCGCACGATCTACTAATGAGTTCCGACGATCTACCAATGAGTGCGCACGATCCACTAATGAGCGCACGCGATCTGCTATTGAGTGTGCGTCATTCACCAATGTGTGCCCGCGATCGACAATACGTCGCCCGCCATCCACCAATGTGCGCCCGCGATCGACAAGGCGGTGCATTTGTCCACGGGTATAAATATTATGGGCGCTTAGCCATGGTTCGTGTCCCACGAACCGTTTCCGGGAAAACTACAATATCGCCCGCACCGTAAGCTTCCCCGTATGCACCGCTTTGCTATCTGCACTCTTCCGCCCATCATACTCAAGGGCGATCTCTATACTATTCGTTACGCGCCGCTGCCAGTTGGCATACCATTGGTAATTGGCGCCGGGAAGTAGCGCATCCAGCATGGAATAAGAAACGGATGTATTGGTGAGCGCATTGTAGGTGATATTGGCATAAGAAGCGCGCAGCAGGATCACCCCGGTTGCCGGCTTGCTGTAGCGCATATCCAAAGAGTAGCGGGCGATGGTAGCGTGCTCGCCGCCGTAGGCTTCCTCATTCGCCCGGTCGTCATAGCTGAAGATGCCGGAAAGGCGCAGGCTGCTGCGGTAAAGCCACGTAAGCGAAGGCTCTGCCGCCTTACTGTGAATGGCATACGTGCGGCCGTCGCTAAGGGCGCTTTCATAGCCACGGAGGCCGGTGCGGCCGGTTGCATTGAAGGTAAAAGAGGAATTCAGGTTCCAGCGGAGTTTGGCAATATGCTGGGTGGTGTTGCCGCCTTCCACGCCGTAGGTAAGGAGCTGTTTATTATTGGTATGGAGGTAATTGTAATCGATGCCCCAGGCTGTATTGGTGCGGTTGTAATAAAAGGTATTGGAGATGGAGGTGGCGGTAGAGATGATATTGTCATTGCGCAGGGTATTGATAAAGGGATTGTAAGCATTCGCCCCCCCATCCGATAGCAGCCGGTTGCTCACCTGCAGCGAAGCCTGGTCGGAGAAGCGGCTGATGAATTTAGGGAAGCCCGGCACCGGCTTGCCCTTCCAGAAAGAGGAAGGATCGAGGCTCAGGCTCTGGTTATAATTCACATAATTGACGCGCACATACTCATTCGTTGCCGTGAAGATGCGGATGAATTTTTTCTGGTCGGGATAAAGGGCCAGCTCGAATTCATTGCTTTGCTGTACGCCGTCGCTGTTGTAATCCACCCAGGTATAAAGGCCCTGTCCGGCAGGCACCTCCACATAAGTATAGGAGCGCTTTTGCTCCTGCCCGGAGCCGAATTCATAGAGCGTCTGCACCTGCACCACGCGCTTCCAGAGATCGCCCGAATATTCAAAGCGCCCGAGGAACGTCTGCTCCGGCTTCTGATTATTAAAGGTAGTATCATCCAAAACCAATTGCCGGTACGAGCCGGTAAAAGTAATGCGTTGGGCCTTCCACTGTGCCAGCCCGAGCTGCGCATCCACGGTATGGCTGTGGCTTTGCTGCAGGAAGCCTTCACCGCGCGGCAGCTTATCCCGGCGCAGCGTATAGGTAAACCCATAGCGGCTTTTAGTGCCGTCGGGCGTCTTTAAATAAGCAGCGCTAAGATCGAATGAGTAAGCTCCGGCCCGGAGCGAATCGTTGTGCGCACCGGTAATGCGGTTGTCCTCGGCCTGGTATTTTACCCCCGCAACTGTTTGCAGCAGCCGCTTGAATTTATATTCCGCAAAAAGCGAAGGCCGGAAATAGCGGGTGCGCTGAAACGTATCGGCGGACTGTGTGAGGTTATAGATCGCCCCGCCATTCCAGCGCGCCTTCGTAAGGCCGTAGTTGGCAACATTGCGATAGCCGGTAAAATCTGCGCCGCGCTTATACAGCCCAAAGTCGTAGGCAAGATGCCCGTAGCGCACATTGCTCAGCGTAGTGGATAATCCTGCAAGATGTTCATCTGGCTTGCCGCTCTCTAGGGCGGGCACATTCCAGTCGCGCGCAAACTCCACATTCCGGTAGGGCGCAATGGCACGGAATCTATCCTGCACAAATTCATACATCACCTCATTCTGTAGGGCCCACGCGCTGTTCTTCAGGGAATCCTTCTTCCCGAAAAAGCGCTGCTCCGCATACTGCAGCTTCGAGGCATAGCCGGTATGAGTGCCATTATCGATCTTAGAAAAAAGATTAGGGTCGCGGTTGCTCATGCCCAGCTCTACACTCAAGTGTTTAAAGGTGTCGATGGCATAAGTAGTGACGAGCGTAAATACCTGTTGTTTTTTTGGGGTAATGAGCAATTGCACCGGTGCATAATCGCCCTGGCGAACGCCACCTGCCGGCGCTACCCATTGGTACACCCGGCCGTTGGCATTGGAAGCTGCAATGATATAATCGCCGTTACCCTGCCCGACATTGGAAAACGAAAGCGAGTAAAGCTCGTAGCCGGCATTCGTGCTGTACACAAACACAGAATCAAAATGGCTGCCGTTGATCGTTGAGTCTGTGAGCCGGTAAAGGATCTTACTGGCAGAAAAAGTATCGGGCGTTACCAGCGGGTAGTAGGCGTTCTGGATGGAATCGCCAATAGTACCGAGAAAGGCCTTCTGCGCTGAAGTAAGGTTCTGTGTGTAGGATTGGTTGCGCGCATCCTGGTTAGAGTAGGCATTAAGCCGGATGTTGAGCTTTTTACCCACCTGCAATTCATCCCATGCAAATATCAGCGAGTTGAGGTAAGTGCGGTCCTGGTACTCGAATTCTATCTGTATCCGGGAGTCTTTAGTAATGAGCCTGCGCGGCATGAACGTAAGCTCGCCGGTATTGTAATTGATGGTATAATCCGCATTTTCGCCGCGCTCCTGCAGCAGCCCGTTGATATACACCTTATCGGTATTGGCTAGCACGATGAAGAACTGCTCGCCATTATTGCCGGTAAGCTTATACGGCCCCTGGTTGCCTTCAAGGCCATTGAAAATATTCCGCGCAAACTGCCCTTTGGCCACCGAGCCGGATACGCCGAGCGCATTGCGCGTACTGCCTGCCACTTTAAATTCCGTTCCGAAATAAATGCCCTGCACGCGCTTTGTAAAATTCAGAAAATAGCCTTTCGGCTTCTCTAAGTTAAAGTCGCCCAACTGCAGGAGGCTCTTGCCTTTCGTAAGGCGGATATACACCTGGTCGAATTCCTGGATGCTCTTTGTATTGCCTTCCGGCTGAAAGGGAATAGTATTATCAGAGATGGCGGCCTCCAGCTTAATGCTGTCGAGCAGGTAACCGTTGGCCTGTATATTGAGGCTGGAGTTGAGCACTACATCCTGGTTATTGCCCAGCGAAATGGTGCGGCCGAGGCTGCCGTTATATTCTATCTGGTCAAAATCCACAAAAGCGCCGGTACCGTTACTCGCGTTATATTGCGGCAGGTAAGTGAGCGTGGTATTCTCCTTTGTGTGCTCAAATTTTTTATGGGAATAAACGTGGCTGAGAGATAAAGGAAATACCCGGTAAACAGCAGTCACGGAATCTGCCGCAGGCCGCTTATGCCATACAAGCAATGATTTCTGGGGATAAAAATCGTAGTCGTTATCGGGAATACCGGCAATTGTAAATGAGCCGGGAGCGATGCTCAGCGAATCCACGATCACCGAATCTTTTGCTGTGGAGATCCACTTCTGCCGCAGGCTGGAGTAGGGCGATAGCTGCGCAGCCGCGAATAGCGGAAAGGCACAAAGCAATACCAGCAAACAGCGTGCGCGCAGGGGCAAAAGTTAATCGTGTTTAAATGTTTGTAGCTAATTTGTAGGCCCGAAGGTCGCTCGTAAAGGTGATATGCGTATAAAAGGCTCGCTAAGCAAATTATTCCCCCCCAATGCCAAAGCACCACAATAGTTTTGATTTCCTGCGGCTCATATTTGCGCTGCTCGTCATCATTACACATTCGGTAGTGCTCACCGGGGGCGGCGATGCCGATTTCCTACACCGCGCAACCGGCGGACAGATCAATTGCTCCTATCTCGGCGTGCGCGGCTTTTTTGTGATCAGCGGATTTCTCATTTTTAAAAGCATGCAGCGTAGTGCCGGCATCGGCGATTACGGCAAGAAGCGGGCGCTGCGGATTTTCCCGGCCCTGATCGTAATGCTGCTCGTTGTTGCATTTATTGCAGGGCCGCTCTTAAGTGATTTGACTGCCAGTGAATATTTTAAGGGAGGGGCGGCTATGCGCTATGTAGCTGCTGCGCTCCGTCTGCCCGGTATTCCAAAGACGGCAACATTACCAGGCGTTTTTGCCCATAATGCTGTAAAAGGCGTAGTAAACGGCTCTCTCTGGACAATCTGGTTTGAGCTCCTGTTTTATATTGCGCTGCTCGGCTTTTATCCCCTTCGAAGAAGGGAAAATATCTTGAAATGGCTATTGCCCGGCGTATGGGTCCTACTGTACAGCCTGTTCCTCTTTGGCCACGCTTTTTTGAATACGCACATTTTTCCCCTTACTGGAATGAGCGCAGAGGTAGCCGTAGATCTGGCGCTTTATTTTTTAGGGGGAAGTGTGCTGACGCTTATCAGCTGGGAGTATTCAAAAGTGCGCTTCCTTTTTTTAACGCTTGGCTGTGTCATCGTGGCGGCAGGATTGGGAACAGGCTTTTTTCACGAATTACGTTACATAGGTTTGCCGCTCGCTATCATTGCTGCCGGGCACGGATTTGTGTTGCTTTTTTCGCAAATACGCAGGCTGGGCGAGCCTTCATACGGCATTTATATTTATGCCTATCCTGTGCAACAGGCGGTTATTCAGCTGGGCATAATTTCACCCCTTGCTATTACGTTAGTTACCGTGCCTGTGGTGCTGCTGCTTGGTTTTGCTTCGTGGCATTTTGTGGAAGCGCCCCTTTTGTCATTAAAGAATAAACAAAAGTGATTTTTTCCTGAAATGGAGACAACTAACCCAAGCCTTTTTCCCAAACTACCGTCTAAGATGCAGGAAGCAAAATCTTTTTTTGTGAAGACGACGATTTTTCTGGCAGCCCTGTACCTCGTATTTGGCTTTTTTGCTTGCAAGAAAGGGGAAGACGATAATGTGCAAACCATTTCGTACCAGCAGTTTGATTTCTCTAAATCCTATGGATTCTCAGGAATAATAAAAAATTACAGGCTTGTATCTGGTAAACTGTATCGCCTGCCGGGCGGCGGTACCCAAAGCCCGAAAGATACGGTGCAACTGTCGGCAGCCCAGTGGAATGCCGCCCGGCCGCTCGTGAATTCGTTTCCCACTTTCCTGATCAAGGCAGGCAGTAGCAGTTATGGATGTTCCAATTGTACAGATCAGGGGGCAATTAATATTATCGTAAAAGACAATTCCGGCACCCGTTCCTGGCAATTAGATAACGACCCCAACTATGTGCCCGACCCGGTAAAAAATTATGTGATGCTTGCAAACAGTGTTGTTGAACAACTTTAAAATGACTACTTTGAAAAAGTAAATCCTGCCCCCCTATTATTTAATGCCCGTTGCCTATACAGAACAGGAAATCATCAATGGCTGCCGCGATGCAAATCGCGCGGTGCAGGAAGTGCTGTACCGCGATTACTACAGCCCATTCATGAAAGTCTGTGTGCGCTATACCCACAACCCTGAGGATGCCGAGCAGGTACTGAATGATGGCTTTCTGAAGATATTCACTAAGATTTCCTCTTTTGATGGTGCGGGTTCTTTCGCAGGATGGATGCGCAGGATCATGGTGAATACATGCCTTGATTTCCTTCGAAGCCATGAGCTGAAAACGGGCATGCAAATGCATATTAATACCGATAAAATAGAAGACAGCCTTGTAGCCAGCACAACTGCCGGCAGTGGGCTCGATAAGCTTGAATTCCAGGAGCTTGCCAACCTAATTCAAAGCCTGCCGGCAATGACGCGAACAGTATTTAATTTATTTGTATTTGAAGGAATGACGCATAAGCAGATTGCCGCAGAGCTACCCATAAGCGAGGGAACATCGCAATGGCATGTACATCAGGCGCGCCACATGCTCCAAAAAAAAATTAAAAAAGTAAATGCCCAAAATGAATCTTATGCCAGCCACCGAATTTGACGACCTGCTCCGGGATAAATACGAGCAGGGCCGCTTCGAGTATAAGCCGGCTGCTTGGGACCGGCTGAGTGCTCAGCTCCCCCAGAAAAAGAAATCGCTGCTAAGGAGGAGAATATTTTGGCTGCCATTAGCGGCCGCTGCTGCATTAGCTGGCTTTATTACTGTGCCGCTGCTTCGCAATGATCATAAAGGTAATATCACCCATGTTCAGCAAAGTGCGAACCGGGAAGTTAATCCTGCGCAAAAGCTACCTGCCGTTGACCCGATTGTTGCCACTGCTCCGATTGTTGCCGCGCTGCCACCTACAGTGATTCCACTGGCAAAAAAAGCTGCAATTTCTACTTCTTCTTCCTATCACCCTACCATTGCTGCGCCTATCGCAAAAAAATTACTTTCTCCGACACTCGTTGATCCTGCACAGGAGATCGCTCCTCCACCTGTTCAACCAGAAAATGTAGCGCCGCAAAATAAGGTGGCAATTATAGCGCCTGGCGCAACGCTGCCGCAGATTATTAAAAATGGGGGCAATGCTACTGTAGCTACTGCTCCGCGATTACCTGGCTCCCGGATATTCGTTGATGGTGTGATGCTTAAAAATGAAAGCCCTGTATTTGAGGATGCGAATGGGAAAAAGTTTCGTTCAACCTTGCTTTCTGTTGCCGGCGGCTACAAATATGGTACAGCGAATATGGGCTATATGGTGGGCATCAATGGGCGCAGGAGCCTCGGTGAAAAAGTATTTGTAGAAGGTGATCTTGCCTTTGCCAACAGCCGCAATGCGCAGGTAACCACAGAAACTTCCAATACCAACTTCGACCAGGTGAAAACAGTTGCAGGTAAAAATACCGTTGGTGCACGTGCGCTTTCCCGTGGCGAAGTGATTGGCAATATGTACTACCTACAGGTTACGCCTACAGTTGGGTACCAGGTATTCCGCACTATGGCAGTAGGGGCAGGGGCAGATGTGCAGCGCATGTTCCGCAATGAAGAGAATACGCTTTATATTATGGATGGCAGTGAGGTAAAAGCGATCCCACAGATGGATTATGGGGTGGTTGGCAAAGCAGAATATTCGCTTACGAAAACTTTTAAAGCCGGCCTCCAATACCGCCAGGGTATGAATGGCGTTGTAGCGCCTGATAAAAATTACCTCAACCGCAGCTATATCCAGGTGCAGCTAAAACTGGGGATTCTCGGGCATTGATTTTTTGGGAATTTGTAATTAGGAATTAGGGATTTGGGATTTGGCGTTGCACCAAATATGTATCTAAGCTTTTGTTGCTTACCGATGTGGTTGTAATAATTCGTAGTGCCGGTCCTTTAGGCAGGATTTTACTAAGCAAACAGTATTGGTGATCAATACCTATAAAAACTTTGTAGGTTGAAATTATATACAGCGCAATGCCTAATTTCCAATTACAAATTCCTAATTCCATATTACTACCTATAAATGAATATTTTTGCGCTGTAGCATTCAACGCTGGTAAATGATTGAGCTAAAAAACGTAAAAAAGAGCTTTGGGGATAAGGTAGTGCTGGATGACGTAAGCGCGATTATGCAGCCAGGTAAAACCAACCTGATAATT
Organism: Chitinophagaceae bacterium; assembly: GCA_965246905.1. Taxonomy (GTDB): domain Bacteria; phylum Bacteroidota; class Bacteroidia; order Chitinophagales; family Chitinophagaceae; genus UBA1952. The sequence goes on along the minus strand of CBDFFZ010000015.1, from coordinate 220,604 downwards.
GGCACCAGTGGCAGTGGCAAAACGGTGATGATGAAGATCATGGTGGGACTCATGGGTGTAGATGAAGGGCAGGTACTTTATGAAGGGCAGGACATCACCAATATGGAGGATCAGCAGCTTAAAGACATCCGCACCCAGATAGGCATGCTTTTCCAGGGCTCTGCGCTGTTTGATAGCCGCACTGTAGAGCAGAATGTAATGTTCCCGCTCGATATGTTTACAAAAGATGCGCGTGGCGATAAGCTCAAACGCGTAAATGAAGTGCTCGACCGGGTAAACCTGAAAGATGCCAATAAAAAATTCCCCTCTGAAATATCCGGAGGTATGAAGAAGCGCGTAGCCCTTGCCCGCGCCCTCGTGCTCAACCCTAAATATCTTTTTTGCGATGAGCCCAACTCCGGCCTCGATCCGCAAACCTCGCTCGTCATTGATAAGCTTATCAAAGACCTTACTGTAGAGTATAACATTACCACCGTAATCAATACCCACGATATGAATACGGTAATGGAAAGCGGCGACCATATTGTATATATGCATAAAGGCCGCAAAAAATGGGAGGGCTCCAACAAGGAGATCATCTTCAGTGAAGATAAAGACCTCAACGACTTCATTTTTGCCTCCGACTTTTTAAGGAAAGCCAAAGAAATGAGCCAGATAGAGGATAAAGAAGAAAAACAGGCTGCTGTAGTGAAGCAAAACTGATCCCGTACTAAGATTAGCAGGATTTTAATGGATCTTATCAGGATGTCAAATATGCCTGAATTTGGTAATTAACTGCAATTTAGGAATCCTGTAATCTTTCAAATCATGTAAAAATCACAGTTCAGACAGTAACAGCGGCTAAGAAAAGCCTGATAGTAAAGGCTGGATGAATGGTGCCATCGCCACGAAAGCTAAAAAATATTCCGCAAGCCGGGACAATAATAGAACGTATTGCAATTGCCCCTTAATAGGGCTACTTTTGCGCGGTAAATTTTAATTCTTTCATTTTTAATTCTTCATTTATAATGGCTGTTCTGGTCAATAAAGATTCTAAGGTTATCGTTCAGGGCTTTACCGGTACGGAAGGTACTTTCCATGCCAGCCAGATGATCGAGTATGGTACCAATGTGGTTGGCGGTGTAACCCCGGCCAAAGGCGGAACGCAGCACCTCGACCGGCCTGTATTCAACACTGTAAAAGACGCTGTGGATAAGACAGGCGCCGATGTTTCGATCATTTTCGTGCCGCCCGCTTTTGCGGGAGATGCAATTATGGAAGCGGCTGATGCAGGCATCAAAGTGATTATCTGCATTACCGAAGGCATCCCCGTTCAGGATATGGTAATTGCGCGCCAATATATTACTGGCAAGGATTGCCGCCTTATAGGGCCAAACTGCCCGGGTGTCATTACTGCCGGCGAAGCAAAGGTAGGCATCATGCCGGGCTTCGTGTTCAAGCCGGGCCGTATCGGCATTGTTTCCAAGTCTGGTACACTTACTTACGAGGCTGCAGATCAGGCAGTAAAGGCCGGCCTGGGTATTTCTACTGCAATCGGTATTGGCGGCGACCCGATCATTGGTACCACTACTAAGGAAGCCGTAGAGCTGCTGATGAATGATGAGGAAACAGACGGCATCATCATGATCGGCGAGATTGGCGGTACGATGGAAGCCGAAGCTGCGCGCTGGCTGAAAGACAATATGCGCAAGCCGGTTGTAGGCTTCATAGCAGGGCAAACAGCTCCTGCCGGACGCCGCATGGGCCACGCAGGCGCCATTGTAGGCGGTGCAGATGATACAGCAGCCGCGAAAATGAAGATCATGCGCGAATGCGGCATCAACGTAGTAGATAGCCCTGCGGATATTGGCAAAACGATGGCGAAAGTGCTTAATAATATAGCCGTAACTGCATAAGCTGATATAAAATATTTAAAGGCCGTTCTCATATAAGAGAATGGCTTTTTTGATAAACAGAAAACAGGTAATGCGGAATCCGCATTCCGAGATCCGAAATAAAAATGGTTTACAAAGTAATCGGCCTTATGTCCGGCTCTTCTTTAGATGGACTGGATATCGCCTATGTACAGCTCGAAGAAACGCGCGGCGCATGGGCCTTTCAAATCCTCAATGCTGCATGCATTCCGTATCCGCAGGAATGGAAAGACAACCTCAGCACGGCAGATATGCTTACCGCGGGCCCATTCCTGAAGCTGCACACAGCTTACGGCCACTACATTGGCGAGGCAGTGAGGACATTCATGGAGGAGCATGACCTGGATCATAAAGTGCATTTCATCGCATCGCACGGGCACACTATTTTTCATGATCCTGAAAGCCATACTGCCGGTCAGATAGGTGATGGCGCTGCTATTGCGGCATCTACAGCGCTGCCCGTAATATCCGACCTGCGGGCTATGGATATGGCGCTTGGAGGGCAAGGCGCGCCTATCGTGCCTATTGGAGATAAAATGCTTTTCGGCGACTATAACTATTGGCTCAACCTCGGTGGTATTGCCAATATCAGTATTAAAACGGACAATGGCATTGTGGCCTTCGATCTTTGTCCATGCAACCAGCTGCTCGATTATTATGCACAGAAAAAGGGGCTCGAATATGATAATGGCGGTAGCATGGCGGCTGGCGGAAAGGTTGATGCCCCGCTATGTGAAAAGATGAACGAGATGCCTTTTTATGAATTGCCCGGCCCTAAATCCCTGAGCAATGATTTCTCAAAGAATGAGGTGATCCCGATAATGGAAGCTGCTGATTTGAGTGAGGAAGATGCCTTGGCCACAGCGGTATGCCATATTACGCAGCAGATAGTCCGCAATGTAAAGCGTTATGCAGGCGATGAGCCCATAGCCGCAAAGCTTCTGGTAACGGGCGGTGGCGCGTTCAATACTCATCTTATTCATGAGCTGCAACCCCTGCTTGCATCTTTGAATATAACCATCGAGGTGCCGGATGAGCAGGTAATTCAATTCAAGGAAGCTTTGGTTATGGCGCTGCTCGGAGCGTTGCGGTGGCGCGAGGAGGAAACGGTTTTTTCGGCTGTTACCGGAGCCTCTAAAAATAGTATCGGCGGTGCGCTATGGCTTGGCCGTTAATGCCTGCAGTAGCTATGTGTACGGCCCCGAATAATCCTGTTCTATTTGCCATATTGGGTTGAAAATCCGTTTACGGGCGCTTTCTAATTTCCCGAAGGGCATTATCTTTAGCCTCCTATGCCACTATTACGTTTCCGTGTTTATTGGGAAGAAGACGATCAGATCTACCGGGACATCGAAGTCCTTACCGGGCAAACCCTGCTCCAGTTCCATGAAGCCATACTCAAGGCTTTTGAGTTTGATGCAAAACACATTGCCTCCTTTTTTGAAAGCAATGACCGCTGGGATCGTGGTCGCGCCTTTGCTTCCGATGTACTGAGCAATAAGAAAGATGCTCCCGCGCTGTCGATGATCAAAACACCGGTATCGGCGCTTGTAAGTGACCCCGGCCAGAAGTTCGTGTATGAATATGATCCGGCTAAAAAGTGGGTCTTCCTTGTAGAACTTATAGGTGTAAGCAAAGAGGATAATCCGAAGAAAACCTATCCGCTGATGATCCGTAAGGAAGGTCTGGGGCCAACTCAATATGGCGTTAAAGGCCTTGCAGGCGATAAGTCCGAAAAAATCGTAGAGGTTGAGGAAGCCTATGATCTTGGCGCCGAGGAAATGGCCGAAGGGTTTGGAAATGAAGGTGATGAAGGTGGTGGTGGCGAAGAAACTTTTGCGGAGGATTTTGGCGGCGGTGAAGAGTGATCTTTGATATTCCCGAATATGCTTTCAGGCGATGTGCCGGAATCTGCTTAAAAGCTGAATCGCTGAATTAATTATCAGATACCCTTCTTAATATCCAGCTGCTTTGCCCTCCCCGAAAACAGTCCTGATCATTGCCGGGCCTACAGCTGTTGGCAAAACCGGTATTGCGCTGGAAGTTGCAAAGCGGCTGGGCACTTCCATTATTTCTGCGGATTCCCGGCAATGTTACCAAGGTATGGCAATTGGTACGGCACAGCCATCACCGGCACAGCTTGTCGCGGTAAAGCATTATTTCATAAACGAATTTCCGGTGGAGCAGCCGCTGAATGCGGCGGATTTTGAGCTGCTGGCTTTAGGCTGGCTGGATGAAATTTTTTTGGATAACGATGTTGCTGTTGTATGCGGCGGCACGGGCTTGTACATCCGGGCGCTTTGCGAAGGGCTGGATGCCATGCCTGCGGTAGATACGGCCATCAGCATGCAGGTAAATGATGATTATGCACGGCTCGGCATTGGTTGGCTGCAGGAGCAAGCGCAGTTGCATGATCCTGTATTTCTCGCGCAGGCGGATGGCGCTAACCCCGCGCGGCTTCTGCGGGCCCTGATCTTTAAATTATCCACCGGCGAAAGCATTTTGAGCTACCAGTCTTCACAAAAAAAGGTACGCCCGTTCCGGATCGTAAAGGCCGGGCTGGAGCTGCCGCGTGAGGCCCTTTACAGCCGAATTAATGAGCGGGTGGACCGGATGATGGAAGCCGGGTTTTTGGAAGAAGCTGCCGCGCTTTACCCGCTGCGGCACTTGAAGAATTTACAGACGGTTGGCTACGCTGAATTGTTTGATCATTTAGCGGGCAATACAACGCTTGCGCGGGCTGTTGAGCTGATAAAGCAGCATACGCGCAACTATGCCAAGCGGCAGCTTACATGGTTCCGGAAAGACGCGGAAATGCACTGGCTGCCCGCAGATGATGCAGGCGTGGCGGATGCGCTTCTGGCCCTCGCCAACACTGATCCCGGGCAATAAAAAAGACCGGCGCGGGGGCCGGTCTTCGTTGGTTCCTGTTGCAGGAAATTATTTTTTGGCAGTTTCGGTGCCTTTTTTCTGGCAGCAGCTGCCTTTTTTATCGGTGCAGCCTGCCTTGGCTTCTTTCTTACTGCATTCGCCATGCTTTTTGCTGCAGTTTTTGCCATCGTGCGCAAATGCTGCGCTGCCGGTGATCATCAATACGGAAAGGAGAAGTGTTAGCTTTTTCATGTGTTGTTTGTTTTTGAATGAAAGAATTAAAAGTAAAAGAATGAAAGATTATCGTTGCTGTAACGCGCAAGGGATAGTAGCGGAAATCCTTTTTTGCCCCTTCAGGCAAAAAGATTGCAGCGGATAGCCCGGTGCCGCCCTTCGCGGCATGCGCCCTCTTTATTGATGGAATTAATAATTAAGGAATTGGATTTTTCGAAGTTAGGGTAAATGCGCCAATACGGTGATGCCGCCCTGTACGGCCTGCCCAATCTTAACATCCATTTTGGTACCCGGCGGGAGAAACAGATCCACGCGCGAGCCGAATTGTATAAACCCGAACTCTTCGTTCTGCTTAATGCTGTCGCCCTCTTTTACGTAGTATTTGATGCGCCGCGCCATGGCCCCGGCGATCTGCCGGAGCAGGATGGTCATGCCGGGGTTGCGGATCACTACGCTGGTGCGCTCATTATCTGTTGAGGATTTTGGGTGCCAGGCTACCAGGTATTTGCCGGGATGGTATTTTACATAATGCACCTCGCCGTCGATCGGCGCGCGGTTTACGTGCACATCCAGCGGGCTCATAAAGATGGATACCTGCAGGCGTTTATCCTTGAAATACTCGGGCTCGAACGTTTCTTCGATTACTACTACTTTGCCATCTGCCGGCGCTACGATCATCTGCGCGCCTGCCGAGAAGGTGCGGGCCGGAATGCGGAAAAAAGACAGCACCCAGAACCATACGAGGAAGCAGGGCACATTGATCAGCCAGAACCAGGGCGATTGAGTGCCGAAATAGCGGACGGTGAGCCAGAGCAAGAGCGCCCAGATAACGGATGCAATCAGAACATGGCGGCGGCCTTCGCGGTGGAGGGTCATTGTTTTAATGAAGGAATTATGAATTGCTGGAACTAAAGAACGCAAAGTTATTCGCTGGGCTTGAATGATTGCCATGCGCCTGATTAATCTTTTTCAGAGACGGGCAGTCTGAACCTGCTCACGAAGCACAATGTATTTACCTTATTTTTGCAGCACAAAAAACTTTATGAAAAAATTCTTACTCTTCGCCGCTTTTATAGCCGCAACTACCTTTGCTCAGGCGCAGCCACCTAAAGGCGTAGCTAAAGTGGGCTCCACGTATGGCGCTAAAATTACCCCCGATGGCGCTACGGATGCGAGCCAGCTACCCTCGCTCATAAAGTCGGACGACAGCAAGACTCCGGTTAAGGTAAAAGGTAAAATAACGGACGTGTGCTCCAAAAAGGGCTGCTGGGTAAAGCTACAGATCAATGATCATGAAACGGCTTTTGTGAAGATGAAGGATTATGGGTTTTTCCTGCCCACTTCTGCAATCGGTAAAACGGTGGTAATTGACGGCGAGGCATATATGGAAACCACATCGGTAGAAGAGCTGCGCCACTATGCGGAGGATGCCAAGAAGCCACAGTCGGAAATCGATGCTATCACTGAGCCGGGCAAGCAGATACGCGTTACCGCTACGGGTATCCGTGTTGTTGCAGGCTCTTAAGTAAAAATAATTCATCAAATGAAATCCCGGTAAGCTTTACGCTTGCCGGGATTTTTTGTTTCGGCATGTGATTTTATAAAGGTTTGGCAACTAACCATAGCCTGAGTTATCCATCCCTTTGCGCTGCATGGTCCTTGATGGGCTCCCGGGGAGGCTGGATTATGCCTGGCAGTTTCGCTGCCACCCCCTTCGGCCTTCGCAGATGATCCTTCGGGAGGGGTTGAAGATGCTTCGGGAGACGGAGAACGAGTTTCGGGAGGCGCTCAAGGTGCTTCGGGAGAGCGCGAAGGCGCTTCGGGAGACGGAGAATGAGTTTCGGGAGAGCGTGAAGGCGCTTCGGGAAAGAGTGAATGAATTTCGGGAGAACCTGAAGGCATTTCGGGAGGCGCGGAAGACGCTTCGGGAGGTGCAGAATGAGTTTCGGGAAGAGGTGAAGCTGCTTCGGGTGACGAAGAATGAGTTTCGGGCTTTGCTGTACCTGTTTCGGGAAATATTTATAAAAAAAGCCCGTGCGCGTTGGATAACGGCACGGGCTTTGACTAATACCCTTTTGGGAACAACTAACCTTTAACCTGGTTTAAACCCATATCCCGGCAGCATCATTGCATAGCCGAGGGAAATTTTCTCTTGCGAAGCAAAAATGGTGAAAAAGGGAAGCAGATGCAAATAGGAGTTGCTCTACCGGCATTATTGCTTCACAAATCTTGTTGTATAAGTTTTACCATCCGAATTAACCAACAGCAGGTAAGTGCCCGGTGCAAGCTCAGCGGTATTGATCGCATACTGGCCTGCGGCGATTTCCTGTGCTGCCAGGGCAATCACGCTTCCGTTCACCGCCGTTGCAGCTACCGAAATCTTAGCCCCGCTCTTCACCGTAAGGATCAGTTGCTGCTGCGCAGGATTCGGGTAGATGCCGAGTCCGCCCTCGCTGAAGGAGCCGATGGAAAGATTCGTGGTGCTGAAGGTAGCATCGCTGCTGTAAACAGTACCGCCTGCATTTACCGCCTTAAAGCGGAAGTGATAGACCTTATTGGGCAGGAGGCCGGTAAGCACAGCACTGATCGGTGTTACGGCATTGGTGCTTATGTTATTAGGCGTCACATTCCGGGTAAGGCCGTAAATCAGCGACTGGCCATACTCTACCGTGATCGTTGTAGCGGTGCCATTGGCATTTACCGTACCGTTTACCGTTGCGCCATTATTGTTTAAGCCGGTTGTAGCGCCAACTGTAAGGGTTGGCGGTGCAATAACTACGATGCCGGTGGTAAAAGTAAGGTCCGCGCCGGAGTCCGTGCCAAGCGCATTGGTTACAAATACCCGGTAGTGGTAAAGAGTGGAAGAGGCAAGGCCGCTGATATTAGCGCTTACATTGGTTGCCGTATTGCCGGTAACAGTACCTGGCGTGGCATTGACAGAGGTGCCATAAGCGGGCGTAGTGCCATAGCGGAAGCTTACCGATGTGCCGGAGTTGCCGGCGGTAACACTGCCATTGAGCGTGGCTCCGGATCCGGTAATAGCAGTAGCCGCAAGCGTGACAGCATTTGGGGCAACGGGCTGTATGGTAGTGGTAAACGTACGGTCGCCCCCATTGGTAGTGCCGATGCTGTTTACTGCAACAGCGCGGTAATGGTAGAGCGTACCGGGCAGAAGTCCGGTTAAAACAGCACTTATGGAGCCATTGGTAACGATAGTGCCCGGTGTTGCGTTTATGGTGCTTCCATAGGCAGTGGTGGTGCCGTATTCAAAAGTTACGGTGGCAGTAGAGCCATTGGCATTAACAGAACCGTTGAGGGTGCCGCCGGTAGCGGTAATGCCGGTTGCGCCTGTTGTATTGACGGTAGGAGCAGTGATGGCAGCTGTGGTAAAAGTGAGGTCGTTGCCATTGGTAGTGCCGATTCCGTTTACCGCTATAATACGGTAATGATAGAGCGTAGAAGGCGTAAGCCCTGTGATAGGTGCGTTGACGAAAGTTATGGTGCTGCCGGTTACTGTATTCGGGGTAGCGTTTACGGTAGTGCCGTAGGTAGTAGTAGTGCCATATTCAAAGGTTACCGTGGTGCTGGAGCTGTTGGCATTCACGCTGCCATTGAGCTGAGCGCTGACCGTGGTAATAACATTGGCAGCAAGGGTAGTGGCTGTTGGAGCTGTAGCCGCGGCTGCCGTCGTGAAGGTCAGATCATTGCCATTGGTGGTGCCTACACTGTTTACTCCTTTAATGCGGTAGTGATAAAGTGTACCTGGGGCAAGGCCGGATAAGGCTGAGCTTGCTAGGGTGGCTGTGGCTCCGGTTGCGGTTGCTGGTGTTGCAGTTGCCGTGGTGCCATAGGCTACTGTTGTACCATATTCAAAGGAGATGGTAGTGCTGGCATTATTAGCATTAATGCTGCCGTTCAGGGTAGCAGTAGTAGTGGTAATAGCTGTGGCGGGCAAGGTTGTGGCCGTTGGCGCAGCTGTAGCTGCAGCCGTAGTAAAAGTGAGGTCGGCCCCATTACCGGTACCCACGCTGTTTACGCCTTTTATGCGGTAATGGTACAGCGTAGCAGGCGCCAGGCCGGATACGGCACCTGTAATACTGGTGCTGGTGGTGCCGGTGGCCGTTGCAGGTGCGCCGGTAACCGTACTGCCGTAAGCAACCGTAGTGCCGTATTCAAATGATACGGCAGTGCTTGCGCCGTTGGCATTAATGGTACCTGTAAGGGTTGCAGTAGTAGCTGTTACGCCGGTTGCAGCCGTAGTAGTAGCCGTAGGTGCGGTTGCGGTCGATGCTGCATTAAAAGTGAGGACTGCAGTATTCCAGTTATCATTGGCATCTGCAAAGCCATTTAAGTTCACAGCATTGCCCGCAATATTTACAGTAATAGACGTTCCGCTTGCAGGAGCAGTCCAGTTAAAAGTCCAGGTTGATGTACCTGATACCATTGTTTTGGGCGAGGTATGCCGCATTTCGAGCCCGCTGAGTGCCATACCTGTACCGGCGGTAAGCGTACCGGCGCTGAACAGGAAGTTGAAGCCTGCCGCTACTTTGGCGGTATTGGTTACGGTAAGCGTAAGAGGATAGCTGGTGCTGGGTACCCAGCCGCTAACCGGGATGCCGGTAAGGGCTATGATGGTGCCTGCGCTCTGCGCGCCATGGCAGCCACCGCCGCCGCAGCCAACTGTATGCTGGCTGGTAATACCGGAGCTATAAGAGGACAGGAGGGAAATGCCCAGCCCGGCGATCAGCAGCCCGCTAATGAGGTGTAGTTTTTTAAATTTCATACGTTGGTTTTTTGTGTGAAGGCAATGGATGAGGCATACAGGTTAAGGTGCATATTTACTTCCGGAATGGAAGTTGAAAGCAGAGAAGAATACGGGATGCAGGTACTAATCTACAAATTCAATATAAAAAACGGGCGGCCTCGTAAATGAATGTTCGGGGCCGCCCGTTTAAAAGGCTGCTTTAGTAAGTAGATAATCGGTGCTGTTATGCAGCTTTGATTATTGACAACCAAATGCTTCGGTAGCTAAATATATTCATGGAAATCTGCGCTACAGCTATGGAATCAACGCTTCAGGTACTTGCGGAATGACGAAATTTTGACAAGTGTGCCTGAGCGAAAATCTACAGAGCATACAAATATTGCGAACCGATAGCATTTATAGCTTTACAAACTGGCTGGTGTAATTTTTACCGGCAGCATTAAGTACCAGCATATAGAGGCCGGCAGGCAGTTGGCCAAGGGTAAGCTGATAGTGGTCTGCGCCGGTCTTTTCAGCAGTTAATGCAACAGACCGTCCATCTACAGATACTGCGGTAGCATGGATATCGGTACCGGCTTTTGCAGTCAGGGTCAGAAAATCTTTTGCAGGGTTTGGAAAAATGGAAAAGCCGCCTTCAGCGAGGGTGTTGCTGATAGATGTATTGGCTGCAGCATCATAAATATCAGTCTGGGTATTCCAGTTGTCGGCAGCATTTGCGGCTCCATCCCCATTTACTGCGTTACCTGCAATTTTCACAGTTAGTGGAGTACTGCGTGAGGCCGGAGCTTTCCAGCTAAAGCTCCATGTTGCGGCACCCGAAGACAAGACCTGGGGAACATTATGAAGAATCTCTGTAGTGCCGTTAAGCTGTGTACCAGAACCAGCTGTCAGTGTACCGGTATTTACCGAAAGGTCAAAGCCTGCTTTGGTTTTGGTGGCATTGGTAACGGTAAGCATGAGTGAATAGGTAACATTGGGAAGCCAACCTGTAGAAGGAATACCTGAAAGCGCAATAACAGTGGCCCCGCTTTGAGCGCCATGGCAACCCGCGCCGCCACAACCTGAGGTACTGCGGCCAATCGAACTTGGATTGCCGGAACTGGACGAGGAAAGAGTAGTAATAGTAATTCCGGCAACGAGCAATGATCCGGCAATGTGTAGCTTTTTTAATCTCATACAATTATTTTTGGTGGTGATTAATGATTTTTAATAATCCGGCTTGATTTTACAGCCTTCTTTGGGAGAAAAGGCATCCATTGGTGTATGGACACGTAATAATACATAATAGTTAGGCATATCTGCAACAAGAATCAACAAAACTGACAATTGCTTTACATACCGTGGCACAGAAATGCTTATTCAAAAACTGCCAGCGTTATATCCTTCTTTCCTTTCTGGATAAGCAGATATTTGCCATTGAGCAGATGCTGTGGCGCAATCTTATGATCCGTAGCAGTAACCTTTTCTTTATTGATACTTAATGCACCGGCCTGTATGCCTTTTTTTGCATCGCCTTTAGAAGCATAAATTTTGTTTTCTGCGAGAAAAGTTACCAGATCAAATTCTTCTGTGAGCAGCGCTTTATGACTGCTTACCTGGTTTACGCCTTCCATAACTTCCAGCAACTGTACCTCATTTAAAGAACGCAGTTCAGCGACTGCAGTGTTGCTGAATAATATCCCGGATGCCCTTTGTGCAAACTCAAGGTCGGTGTGGCTGTGCACCAGAATGGTAAGCTCTTCCGCCAGTGTCTTTTGCAGCATCCTGAGATGCGGTGCCTCATTGTGCCCGGCAATCAATTGCTCCAGCTCACTGATCTCTTTAAAGGAAAAAGTGTAAGCCATGCGCGCGGCATCGGCATCGGGGAGATTGAGCCAGAACTGGTAGAACTTATACGGTGAAGTGCGTGCAGGATCCAGCCATACCGTGCCGGTTTCCGTTTTGCCGAATTTGCCGCCATCGCTCTTGGTAATGAGCGGGCAGGTAAACGCAAAAGCCTCTTTTGAGGATTTCGGATTTCGGATTTCGGATTGCTGATCGCTTTCGTCATTATCAACTTTTTCTAATTCCGAATTCCGAATTCCGAATTCCGAATTTCCGATTCTTCGGATAAGCTCCGTGCCGGTAACGATATTGCCCCACTGGTCTGCGCCGCCCATCTGGAGCTTTACATTTTTATGCTTATTAAGCCAGAAAAAATCATAGCCCTGGATGAGCTGGTAAGTAAATTCTGTAAAAGACAAGCCGGTTTCCAGGCGCTTCTGTACAGAATCCTTGCTCATCATATAGCCCACGGTAATGTGCTTGCCTACATCGCGGATAAAATCCAGCAAAGAAAAATCCTTGAACCAGTCATGATTGTTTACCAGCTCCGCGGCGTTGGGCAGGAAAGGATCAAAATCCAGAAATTTCTCTAACTGCGCCCGTTGAGCGGCTATGTTATGAGCAATAGTTGCCTCATCGAGCAGATTTCGCTCAGCACTTTTGCCGGAGGGGTCTCCGATCATGCCGGTAGCGCCGCCGAGCAATGCAATTGGCTTATGGCCGGCGCGCTGGAGCCGCATCAATAAAGTAATAGGCAACAACGACCCGACATGCAGGCTATCGGCAGTTGGGTCAAAGCCAATGTAGGCGCTGGTCATTTCTTTTTCAAGCTGGGCTTCGGTGCCGGGCATTATATCCTGGATAAGCTTACGGGCGCGCAGATCGGCAATAAATTGCATATGGGTTACTGTTTTTGGGCCAGCAAAAGTAGCCTATAGGCGTGGCGTATAATGCCCGCCGGAAGAAAATAAGCTCTGATGCGAGGATTTAATAGACCTATTTGCCGGAGCAGCGTACAATATCATTCGGAGAAAAGCGTTTCGATTAACATATTGGACATCATTTAACGGAATATATAATTTAATTTTGCGCACCAAATCCTGTTCATTCAATTAATCTTCATGCAGTATAAATTACCCCTGCTTACCCTTTTGTCTTTAAGCATCGCCGCAGGCGCATTAGCGCAGAAGCGCATCTATGTAAACGAATATCTAAACATTGGCGTTGGCGGCCGCGGGCTTGGGCTTGCCGGGTCGGTTGCAGCAACGGCAAATGATGTAACATCGGCCTACTATAACCCCGCAGGCATGATGCAGATAAAGTCCGATTACCAGATAGGCCTTATGCATGCCGAGTATTTTTCGGGGAATGCCAAATACGATTATGCCGGCATTGCCCTGCCGCTCAAAGGCAAGCAGCGCTCGCTGGGCCTTTCGTTTATCCGCTATGCTACGGATGATATTGCCTATACTATAGATTATGTGCAGCCGGATGGCTCTTTCGATGATTCTAAACTCAAGTCTATTTCCGCAGGTGATTATGCCTTCCTGATTACCTATGCGCAGGGGCTGAAAATTTTTAAGAACCCGGAGATTCAAACCAATATCGGCGTTAATGCCAAGATCATCTACCGGCATATAGGCAGTATGGCCAATGCCTGGGGAGCCGGTATCGATGCGGGCCTGCAGGCAAGCTACCGCCGCTGGAAGTTCGGTATTATGCTTAAGGATATTACCACTACTTACACATCCTGGAGCTTCCACCTGAGCGATCAGGAAAAGAAAGTTTTTGGCGAAACGGGCAATGAGATACCTGTAAAATCCTATGAAGTAATGTACCCGCGCTTCAACATCGGGCTGGCGCGTTATTTCACCAAAGCCGGCAAGCCTATTCAGGTAATGGCAGAGATTGATGCGGATATTACTACGGATGGTCAGCGCAATACATTAGCCAACAATGCCGACCTGAGCCTGGACCCTCATGCCGGCATCGAGGCAAGCTATAAAAATGCTGTTTTTCTCCGCATCGGCCTCGGCAATATTCAACGCGTGAAAGACGACCGCGATACCCTGAACCTGCAGCAGTACACGATCTTCCAGCCTTCTGTAGGTGTGGGCGTAAAGCTGAATGCGCTGATGATCGACTATTGCTATACGAGCCTGCAAACGCAATCCAACCCGCTCTTCTCGCATATAGTATCCCTGCGGCTTGATCTTAACCGCGCACGCACCTCCCGCAAAAAGCCGGAAACTGGTACAGCACCTGTTGAAACCACAACTCCAATTGAAAAACCCTAACGAATACTAATCCTTATTAGAATGATGAAACGCATTTTACCCATTACGCTGTTTGCGCTTGCCTGCACATTTTTTACCTTACCCGCTTTTGCACAAAGCGGGCAGTATGGCAATGAATGGATCGATTACAGCAAAACCTATTACAAATTCAAGGTGGTCAAAGCCGGCATGTACCGCATTACACGTGCAGAACTTACGGCAGCAGGCGTGCCGGCAAGCGTGGCAGGCTCCAATTATAAGCTCTACCGTGATGGGCAGGAAGTACCCGTCTATCTTTCTGCGGAAACGATGGGCAGCAGCGATTACATCGAATTTGCCGGCCGTGGCGCAGATGGCACACTGGATAAGGAGCTCTATGCCGATGCTTCCTGGCAGCTCAACCCAAACATTTCCCTGTTTACAGATACTGCTGCTTATTTTCTTACCTACGATAATGGTGGTGGGCATTTACGCTACACACAGGCAACCAACAGCATTCCCCCTACTCCGCCCCCTGCGCAGGCTTACAACCTGGCTACTGTAGGCAGCTATTTTAAAGATAGAATGATCGAAGGGCCGAGCCATGATACTACTTTGGATTACAGCGGCACATCACCCAATCCCGGCAATCCTTTTTTCTCGCCTTCTTTTCAGAATGGTGAAGGGCTGGTAGCTGCGCAGATCGTTTATACCGGTGCAACAAGCGTTATGCTGGCTACGCCCAATATTGCCTCTGTTGCTGTTGCTGCGATATTACGCACATCTATCGGCAACCGTACCTATCACAATGCATCCAGCGTCAATATCGCTGTAAACAGCAGTGCTGTAGGCAATGCTTCATCAGGCGCTTCCCAGACGAAGCTCTTTACAGCCAATGTGCCGCTTTCGGCCCTTGCTGCCAATAATACGATCGGCTACACGCAGCTTGTCCCGCAAAAAAGCAACAGCACCTATGATGTTTGGGGCGTGGCATTTGCAGAGTTGCAGTATCCCCGCAATTTCGATGTGGCCGGGCTTAATTATTTTTCCTTTAAGCTACCTGCATCGGGCAGCAGCCAGTACCTCGAGTTTACCAATGTATCGGGTACCGCGCGACTGTATGATCTTACCTCCGGCAAATGGTATGCCGGCGATTTGGCAGGCGGCAAAACACGGTTTTACATCCAGCCTTCCGGTACCGAGCGCTCCCTTATACTGAGTGTTGATGGCACAGCCGGCGTGCTTGTTACCGCAAAAACCCTACAGTTTAAAAACTATACGCAGAGCGCTAACCAGGGCGATTACATCATTATTTCGCACAGCAGGCTTATGCAGCCTTATAACGGAGAAGACCAGTTAGCCCGCTATAAAACCTATCGCCAGAGCGCTCAGGGAGGGCTGCATACCGTGCAGGTAGCGAATGTTACTGATCTATATGATGAATTTGCCTACGGTTATGAAACGCATCCGCTCAGCATTCGCCACTTCCTGAAGTATGCTTATGATAGCTGGAATATCCGCCCTGTAGCAGTAAATATTATTGGCCACGGCCTGCAGTACGATCAGTATAAAGAATATTACAGCAACCCATCGGTATATACCTTCCCTATCGTGCCGGTATATGGCAGTCCGGGCTCTGATATTGATTTTGTAAATTTCGGTGCCGGCAATGATCATACCCAAAAACTACAGATAGGCCGTGTATCCGTATGGGACGGGACAGAGATAAGCACTTATCTTGATAAGGTCATTGCTTATGAAGGGGCGCTGAAATCGGCTGCTTTCCCTACAGCAGCCACTGAACTCTGGAAAAAGCGTGTGATGCATATTGCGGGTGCGCAAAGCAAAGATGAGCTGAACAATACGCTCGCGCCTACTTTGGAAGCAGGCCGCCGGATTATTGAGGATACGCTGATCGGCGCAAAAGTGTACAGCTTCTTCAGCGACAACTCCGGTGCCGGTACATTTATAGAGCGTGAGAAAGTCGATTCCCTTATCAATGGCGGCGTAAGCATGATCACTTATCTGGGCCATGCATCCCCCACAACTCTTTATTATAACATTCCTGACCCATCTACTTATCATAGCCTGCCAAGAATACCCATATTCCTGGCGCTTGGCTGCGATGTGGGACAGATGTTTGCGGCCTCTACTGTAAAAACGTACAGTGAGCATTATACACTCGCGCCCACAGCTGGTTCTGTTGCTATGCTGGCTACGGATAATTATGGATATACTAATTTCCTGAATGATTACCTGCTCGATTATTATAGCAGTATTGCCTACAATAACTATGGCGGCACACTTGGCTTGCATGCCATGCATACTTATAATACGATCTATGCAGACGGGCAGACGCAGGGCGCTGATATAAATGGCAGCGCATACCTTACCCAATTGGAAAGCCAGATCCTGAACGGCGACCCTTTGCTGCCTGTTTTTGCGCCGGCCAAGCCCGATTTTCATGTAAGCGCAGAGGGCATCTCCGCCATACCCGCTAATGTAACTACCTCGCTTGATTCCTTCCGCCTGCGCATTATAAGTTACAATCTCGGCCGGGTGATCCATGATACGGTAACGGTAAAAGTAGAGCATCGCTCGCCTGCCGGCACGCTTACGGCTACCAGAACTTATCAGATCGCCAACTTACTCAACAGTGATACTGCCTATGTATGGGTGCCGGTTAATAAGATTGCAGACCTCGGCCTAAATAAATACACCGTAAAGATCGATGCTCCGGATAAGTATGATGAGCTGAACGAGCTGAACAATACCGCTGTGCTGGAGCAGTTCATTTATTCTGATAACCTGATCCCTGTATATCCTTATGAATTCTCTATAGTGTACCAGCAGGGTGTTACACTCAAAGCCTCTACGCTCAATGCTTTCCGCCCGATGGGAAGGTATGTTATAGAGATGGATACTACTACGCTTTTCAACAGCGCGGCAAAGCAATCAACAACCATTAATAGTAAAGGCGGCGTGATAAAATGGACGCCTTCTAGGCCTATGACAGATAGCGTGGTCTATTACTGGCGCTGTGCGAATGACAGTGTGGTAAATGGCAACCGGCAATGGAGCGGCAGCTCTTTCATCTACCTCGCTAATGGCTCGGATGGCTGGAACCAAAGCCATTATTACCAATACACGCAGGATGGCTATAATAATCTGACCCTGCCGGAAAACCGCCATTTTACTTATCCTTTCCGCGATAATCTTTTTGAGTTCAACAGTGGCGTAGTTGGTACCGGTGCTGAGAACAATGAAATATACCTGAACTCGACAAAAATTCAGCGTGGAGGCCAGAGCACAAATGGTATTCTGGGCATCATGGTGGTAGATTCCGTAACCGGACAAACCTGGAAAAACAGGCCCAACGGCCAGCAGATGACCTGTGTTTACCCGATCTCCGACCTTACCAAAGGGTACCATATCATCGAGTTTGCCACCTTCGCCGAATGCGGCCGCCTACAAGCTATGAAGTATCTGGACAGCATTCCGAACGGCAATTACATCATCATCCGCAACTCTTATTTCCAGGGTGTATCGTCTCCCATCTTTGTGAATGAATGGCAAGCAGATACTGCTATATACCACAAACGTGACAGCTCGCTTTACCATACGCTCAAGCGCCTCGGCTTCAATAAAATAGATTCTTTTAACCGGCCCATGACCTTTATTATGGCGCTGAAAAAGGGCCGTCCTGCTTCAGAGTTTCAACCCCTTGACACCTTTGCTAATCCTGGCGTACAGGCCACGCTTGATGTACATATCAAATCGCACGATCAGTACGGCGACCTGCAGAGCACCATCATTGGCCCTGCAAAAGAATGGCAGCAGCTTAAATGGAAAATGCACCCCGATGATAATTTTCCCCAAAATGATACGGCTAATGTGCACATCTACGGTATTACCAAAGCTGGTAATGAAACCTTCCTTTACCAGGGTCCTGCGCGGGATACATCGCTAAGCTTCATCAGCGCAGCACAGTATTCAAAAATAAGGCTGGAATGGAAAACGAAGGATAGCCTAAGCGTTACTGCGCCGCAGCTCAACTACTGGCGCGTACTCTATCAGCCGGTGCCGGAAGCTGCACTGAATCCATCCCTGAATTTTGCCTTTGCGGATTCATTGCAAACAGGCCAGCAGCAGACTTTGTCGGTAGCAGTAGAAAACCTTACGCCCATAGCTATGGACAGTATGCTCGTCAGCTATAAAGTGATCAATTCAAATGGCGTAACCAGCAACATTCCTGGTAGCCCCAAGCGCTACCGTAAGCTGCCGGGCAATGATACGCTCAATGCGTCCATCTCCTTCGATCCAAGAAGCTATCCCGGTGCCAATAACCTTTTTGTAGAGGTGAATCCGAATGAAGACCAGCCGGAGCAATACCACCCGAACAACCTCGGTTACCTGCCCTTCAACATTGGGGTAGATAATCGTAACCCGCTGCTCGATGTAACGTTTGACGGTGTACACATCCTTAATAACGATATCGTTTCTGCCAAGCCGTTCATTAAAATCCTGCTGAAAGATGACAACAATTACCTGGCCCTCGATGATACAAGCCTTGTACGCATTACGCTTGAAGGGCAGAAGCCGGAGCATAAAAGCATCCCTGTTCCATTTGATGGCAGCACTGTAAAGTTCATCCCCGGTCAGGCTGGCGCGAATGGTAAAAACGAGGCTATCGTTGAGATTACTAAAAAGCTCGAAGACGATACCTATACGCTTACTGTAACCGGCACCGACCGCGCAGGCAACAGCGCAGGCACGCCGGATGGCAACAACACAAAGGCAAGCTATAAGGTGGTTTTCGATGTGATCAACAAGCCTACCATTACCAATGTGCTCAACTATCCGAATCCATTCTCTACGGCTACCTCGTTCCTGTTTACCATCACCGGCTCGCAGATACCGTCCCAGCTTAAGGTGCAGATACTGAGCGTTACCGGCAAGGTAGTACGGGAAATTACCAAAGGCGAGCTTGGCCCGCTCCATATAGGCCGCAATATGACGGAATATAAGTGGGACGGCCGCGACCAGTATGGCCAGCTATTAGGTAACGGCGTATATATGTATCGCATAGCTACCTCGCTCAACGGAAATGACATCGAACACCGTGATGGCGGCGCCGATAAGTACTTTAAGAATGGCTTTGGCAAGATGTACATCATGCGTTAATTCCTTATTCCAAAAACAAAAGCCATTTCTTTATACAGGAAATGGCTTTTTTATGCCGGATACTTTTTGTTTTCCAAAAATAATTTCTACCTTTCGCAACGCTCCTTTTAACATAAGGTTAATGAACAAACTGATACGTACCCTGGCGCTGCTGGCCCTGCCTTTTATGGCGAAAGCTCAGCACCACCATGAGATAGGATTGATGGCCGGTGTAAGCTCTTACCACGGCGATCTGCAGGATAAATGGTTTCCCAGCAATGGCTACAAGCCAATGGGGGGTATCATCTACAAATATTTTATGTCGCCCCATATTGGTGTGCGCTTTGGCGCTTCCTATACGCAGCTTTCCGCTGCAGACAGCCTCTCTGATATAGCGGTAAAGCGGCAGCGAAATCTCAGCTTTACCACCAACCTATTTGAGATACATGGAGGCTTGGAGCTCAACTTCCTGCCCATTGAGGTTGAGAAAATGAAGGTAACTCCTTACATCTTCGGCGGCGTAGGCGTATTTTACTACAATCCATACACTCAGGCCCGTAATGGCGACCGCGTATATCTGCGCCCGCTGAGCACCGAAGGGCAGGGCCTTAGCCAGTACCCCGATCGTAAAGAATACAGCCTCGTAAACGCATCCTTTCCTTTTGGCGGCGGTCTTAAATTCTTTGTGGGCAATACCCTGATGATTACTACTGAAATAGGCTTCCGCTATACCTCTACCGATTACCTGGATGATGTAAGCCGCTCCTACGTAAACCTCGATACACTTCAGGGGGCACGTGGGCAGCAGGCAGTTGATCTTTCCTTCCGGACAACAGAAGTATCTAATTGGGACGGCAACTACCCCAACTATAAATACCAGCGCGGCGATAGCAAGGCAAATGACTGGTATATCTATGGAGGCATCAATATCGCTATTTATTTCCGCGCCTTCGGCAATATAAAAGAATACCTGCAGACACGCTGCCCCGGTCCCGGCCGCGCGCGCTCTTACAACCGTTAATAAATTTCGGTCTGGCCCCGCAAAGCTCAACCGGTAATATTATTATGTGCTGCCCTTGTAAGCTTCTTGCAAGGGCAGTTTTTTTTATGGAAGCAATCCGGTATTGCTCCCTGGCTTACGGCAATGCTGATTCATGCTGTTCAATACTGCGCCTTTTTTTATTTTCCTCCCGGTTGTATTCATTTTATACTGGGCAGTGGCGGGATATTCCTGCCGTTGGCAGAATGCTTTACTGATAGCCGCAGGCTTTTTCTTTTACGGCTGGTGGGATCCGCGCTTCCTGTTTCTGCTTGCCTTTAGTACGGGGCTCGATTTTTGCCTGGCACTGCTGATCGCGAATACAGAGGATTGCCGGAAGCGGCGCGCTTTATTTATCGGGAGCATAGTTACCAACCTGGGCTTGCTGGGTATATTCAAGTACTATAACTTTTTTAATGAAAGCGCGGCCATTATGCTTGCAAAATCCGGGTGGGCAGTGCATCCAACCTTCCTGAATATTGCACTGCCAATAGGCATCTCTTTTTATACTTTTCACAGCCTCAGCTATGTGATCGATGTATATCACCGCAGGATACCGCCTACGCGCAGCGCACCTGCCTTTTTTGCCTTTGTAAGCTTCTTCCCGCTGCTCGTGGCCGGGCCCATCATCCGCGCATCCGCGCTGCTGCCTGCCTTTGAGGCTCCGCGTATTTTCGACCGGGAAAAAGCCGCTGACGGCCTGCGGCAGATGCTTTGGGGATTATTCAAGAAAGTAGCCATTGCCGATGTGTGCGCCAACCTTTCCGGGCCAGCTTTTGCCCAGCCCCAAAATTACACATCCGGCAGCCTGGCTATAGCGGCTGTATTATTTGCTTTCCAGATCTATGGTGATTTTTCCGGCTACAGCGATATTGCCATTGGCTGCGCCAAGCTGTTTGGCTTTTCTATTGCGCCTAATTTCCTCTATCCGTATTTCTCGCGCAGCATCGGTGAGTTCTGGCGGCGCTGGCATATCTCGCTTACCTCCTGGTTTCGCGATTATGTCTATTATCCGCTGGGCGGCAGCCGCTCAGGCAAAATGCGCACTGCCTTCAATACATTGTTGGTATTCCTGCTCAGCGGGCTCTGGCACGGTGCCAACTGGACGTTCGTTTGCTGGGGCGCCCTTCATGGCATTGCATCTTTACCGCGTATTGCTTTTGGCTGGAAAATCCCGCTCGGGCACTGGTCTCATTTAAAACAGCCTCTGATGCTGGCAAAACATTTACTTCAGATGCTGCTCACTTTTGGGCTGGTAACTATTGCCTGGGTACTCTTTCGTTCAGTCACTATCGGCGCTGCTGCTTTATTTATAGAGCGGATGTTTGCTATTAGCACGACCGGTATGCAGATCGATGCAGGCAACTCACTCCCCGCAATCATTTTACTAATGCTCTGCGCCGAATGGTATAATAAGGAACAGCCCCATGGACTTTACCATACAGGCAGGATAAAGAGTGCAGTACTGCGCTGGAGCATTTACACCGGGCTTATACTCATCACTTTTGCCTTCGGCGGAAGCCCTCAGAATTTTATTTATTTCCAGTTTTAGATTATGGCAACGGTCCGCTCTTTTATCATCCGTGGCGCTGCTTTCCTGCTGCTTATAGCTGGATTGCTCTATGCTGTAAATGTGCTTACAGATGCCGGCCTGCGCAGGAGCGGGCATGATGATTACCTAGTATGGAATGAGCTGTTTACAGGCAGGGCCGCAGCAGATATTGTGGTGAATGGCAACTCACATGCAGCATCGCAGATAGACTCGCGGATCTTAGCGCGCACCCTTGGTGGCCGGGCTTATAACATTGGCCTGGATGGCCAGGATCTTGACCTGCAGCTGATGCGCTATAACGTGTATTGCCAGTACAACAAAAAGCCCCGCATCATCATCCAGGTGGTTGATTTTAATTCATTGCAGGGGAGTACCCGCCTGCTGAACCGGCAGCAATACCTGCCTTACCTGGCTGAGGATATTCTTTACCGGAAGGTCCATCCGCTGGGCATTTCATTTTGGGACCGGTATTTCCCCCTTCTCAAATACCGCGGCTTGCTGCCTGTTATAAAAACGGGCTTCAGAGAATATTTTCATTGGAATTCCTTAAGGTCGCCGCGCGTACAGGGCTTCCTTGCCCGTAATGATGCCTGGGACAGTGCGGCCGATACGTTTATCCGGCGCGAGCCGTATCACTTTCTGATCTTAGGCTATACTCCTTCCGTGGCCGACACTGCCCGGCAATTCCTGCGCAGAGCGCAACAGGAGGGCATCCGTACCATTATTGTTGCTGCACCTCAGTTTCATGAATATTCTGCGCACTTCCCAAACAGGCAATTTTATTGGCGCGCTATAGCGGTAGAGGCAAAGAAATACGGTGCATTCTTTTTAAATTTTGAGGAAGATACGATGTGCTACGACCGGGCAAATTTCAGGAATGCAACTCATCTGAATGCACAGGGCGCTGGGCTTTTTTCTCAAAAGCTTGCAGATGCGGTGAAGGCACTGCCCGCCGTGCAATAAACTATCTAACTCTTCACTGCTGTATGCCGCGGGCAGCTTACCACATGGTCATTCACCATACCTGCGGCCTGCATAAAGGCATAGCAGATGGTAGAGCCTACAAACTTAAAGCCGCGCTTCAGCAGATCTTTGCTCATAGCATCGGATTCAGGGCTGCGGGCGGGAATCTCACTGTTGTCTTTAGGGCGGTTGCTGATGGTTTTGCCGCCGGTAAAGCTCCAGATGTATTTATCGAACGAGCCTGCCTCCTTTTGCACTTCGAGGAACTGCTGCGCATTGGTGGTGGCGGCTTTTATCTTTAAGCGGTTACGGATAATGCCAACATCCTGCATCAGTTCTTCCTGCTTTTCTTCGGTGAATCCGGCTACTTTCTTTGCCTCGAAGCCGGCAAATGCTTTGCGGAAAGCCTCGCGCTTATAGAGTACAGTGCGCCAGCTAAGCCCGGCCTGGAAGGCATCCAGCACCAGGAATTCAAAAAGCTTCTGATCATCGTGAAGCGGGGTGCCCCATTCGGTATCATGGTATTGCTGCATGAGCGCATCGCCGGATGGCCAGGTGCAGCCGTTTTGTTTTTCTTGCATTTGGTATTGATTATTTAGTCGGCAGTGAATACTAATTGATCATCATTGCAATGCTTTCCCTTTCTATCCGGCTTTTTTTAGCGGCTGTATGGGAACGCTGACGGGGTTCCAAACCCTGTCAGCATTAATGGCTGCTGTATATTGTCTGAATCAGGGTTTGCGGGATTAATTGATTTTCAGAATGCCTGTTTTATTCCGGTAAATTACTGCGCTTTAATCTTTACTTTACCTATCGCTTCCTCCAGCGCCAGCAATTCCTGCTTGCCGGTATTAAAATCCTTCAGGCTTATTTTTCCCGCCTTGCGCTCATCCTCACCTATTATTGCCACGAATGGGATGCTGCGCTTGTTGGCATACTTCATCTGCTTATCAAACTTTGCAGCATCGGGGTAGAGCTCTGTGGCTACGCCTCCTTTCCTTAAGCTTTGCAGGATGCCCAGCGCATAAACTTCATCGTCTCCACCAAAATTTATCAGCATCACCTGCGTGCCCGATGCGAGCACTTCCGGAAAGGCACCCAGCTCTTCCAGCACATCGTAAATACGGTCTATCCCAAAGGAAATGCCTACGCCCGACAAGCCCTTTACTCCAAATAAGCCGGTAAGGTCATCATACCTGCCGCCGCCGCCTATGCTGCCCATCTTTACCGCGCCGGTTACCACTTCCATGATCACGCCGGTGTAGTAGTTGAGGCCGCGGGCGAGGCTTATATCTATCACTACTTCGCTGTCCCAGTCCGCATCCGCGAGCGCTGCATGATAGGCCAGTGTTTGCTTCAGCTCATCAAGCCCTGCTTTGCCAATCTCAGTATTTCCGAGGATCGCATCGAGCGCAGCGATCTGCTCCTCATTGCTTCCTTTTATAACGATGATCTTTTCTATCTGCGCAATGCCGCGCTCCGTTATGCCGCGTGCCGTGAGCTCCTTTGCAACACCTTCCCAGCCTATCTTATCCAGCTTATCGAGTGCAATGGTGATCTCCATCATCTGCTCTGGCGCCCCACATACTTCTGCCAGTGCGGCGAGGAGCTTACGGCTGTTGATCTTTACCCTTACCTGCGGCAGCTTTAGCTCGTGGAAGGCGCTTTGATAGATGCACAGCAGTTCGGCCTCGTTAAGCAGGGAGGTGCTGCCTACCACATCGCAATCGCATTGCCAGAACTCGCGGTAGCGGCCCCGCTGCGGGCGATCGGCGCGCCATACGGGCTGCATCTGGTACCTGCGGAAGGGAAACACGAGCTCGTGCTGGTGCATTACCACGTAGCGCGCAAATGGAATGGTGAGGTCGTAGCGCAGTGCGCGCTCTGTAACTACCGGCGAGCTGTAAGGCTTTTCAAGCATCTGCCCCCACGCTTCGTTAAGCTTCGCTTTATCCGCCTCTTTCTTCTCATGCAATCCGTTATTGAGTACTTTAAAGATGAGGCGGTCGCCTTCCTCACCGTATTTGCCCATGAGGGTAGTGAGGTTTTCCATGGACGGCGTTTCAAGAGGTTGATAGCCGTAGCGCTCGAAGATGGTACGAAGGGTATCTAAAATATATTGCCGGCGGCGCACCTCTGCGGGGGAGAAATCGCGGGTGCCCTGTGGGATGGATGGTTTCATGCGCTGCAAAAGTAAAGCGGCAGCATACAAAAAAGATTATGCAGGAACAAGTAGGTAGCGAGAGGCCATATGACGGCCTAACAGCCTCGCAGTATAGCATCACTGGCGAATTTGAAGAATGAATGCCACACTTTGCAATATTACTTCGGCGTAACGCACCTTTACTGCGCCTAAAAGAATATTTGCTGCGCCGCATTGAACATCGACTTGCTCGTAACGAAGTCAGACTGCTCTGCATTTAACGCATACTGCGCCGCAAAGAAGGTCGACTGCTTCGCATTAAATATCAACTGCCTCGCAAAGAAGATTCGCTGCACCACAATTGACACTGACTGCTTCGTAACGAACCCTCGCTATACCGCAAAGAAACCCGAGTGCCCCATAACGAAGCATGACTGTGCTGCAACGAAGCCTGAATGACTGATTTGATACTCTTTGTGTCTCCGAACGAACGTTTTTAGGAAAAACATCCCCTATCACTCAAAGTGCCAGTGTCTGGTCCTAAAAAAGCTTTACACTTCTGAGCGTTGTTTTTAATTTTGCCGACACTGCATCGGCTTATCGCTGATTCAAGGTATACCCTTTTATTTTGATCCTGATTTGGTCTTTCAGCCCCCTCTCTTATTCCTGAACTTAGGGTGGCTGTTCTTTCTTATTATGGATTCCCCTTACATCCTGCACCGGTAATTCTGTCAGCCCCTTCACCTCTTTCCTTATTCCTGTTTACCCCCGGCAGGATCCACCCTTATTCCTGTTTTCCTGTCCCCGCAGTGTTATCCACCTAAATGTTTAGGCGGGCAGGCCCCAAAGCCTGCCCGCCGTATAGAACATTTAGGTGGATAACACGGCCACAGGCTTCGCTATGCTTTCCTTTATCACCACTTCCTCAGCCCCGTCCCCGGATACGCTGACCGGTGACTTGCCCCAGCGTTTTCGAAGCACACCCTGACCCTCGTGCGCCACGTCAGGGGTCAGGTAATCGCAGCTCGCGTGCGGACGAAGATTGTTATAACGCACCGCCGCGCTGTCCACCGCCACCGACGCTGCCCCATAATGCTCGAAAGTCTGATCCAGCTCAAACTCGTCTTTAAGAATGCCATTGACCCGCTCGGCAAGTGCATTCTCGTAGGGATCACCGTTCTCGGTCATTGAGATGCGGATCTTATTGGCCTTCAATTCATCCACATATTCCCCGCAGCAGTACTGCACGCCGCGGTCCGAGTGATGGATCAGCGCTTCGGTGACCTTGTTGGCAGCCACGGCCATCTTCAGGGCCAGAAGCGGGCCTTCGGCGTGCAGCCCCTTTTGCAGCCGGTAGCCCACGATCTTGTGGCTGTAGGCATCGGTGATGATGCTTAGGTAACAGAAGCTGTCCCCGGCCCGCAGGTAAGTAATGTCGCTTACCCAGAGCTGGCAGGGGCCGTCCAGCGCCAGGTCCCGGATCAGGTTGGGATACTTTCGGTAGGGATGGTCTGAATCGGTGGTGCGCGCCTTACGCCTGCGTTTTCGCATGAGCATGCCATGGCGGTCAAGCAAATCATAAAGACCATCGCGGCCGAGCTTTATGGCATGGCGCCCAAAGGGTTCTGTGAGCATAAAATGCAGCTTGGCGGCGCCAATGCGGGGTAGATCGCGGCGGATGTCACCCACCAGCTTTAGTACCAGGGTATCGCGGATGCCCCGGTTGTGCTGCCGCTCACCGTAATCGTAGAAAGCCTGTCTCGACTTCCCAAACAGTGCGCACAGGGTACCCAGACCATGGCGGTCGGGATACAAAATGCGCAGCAGACTTACTGTTTGGTGCCAGCTTTTTTTCGGATCTCGATTTTGAACTGGTCTTCGGCCACGTCGATCATCGTATCCAGGGCGGTGCCGCGCAGCCGGGCATGCGCCAGCTGGTCTTCGAGCTCTTTGTTTCTTTTGCGCAAGGCATCGAGCTCTGCCTGTTCGGCCTCGGTCATAGGGGGCAAAGGTAGGGGATGGGTGTCGCCGTAGCGTCTGATCCAGGTGTAGATCAGGGCTCGGCCGCTTGCCGGGCTAAGGCCGAATCGCTCGATGGCCTGACTGGCTGTCAGTTCACCGCAGCGGATCTCACCGACCAGCCAGCGGCGGAAAGCGGTCTCAAATTGTTGTGCTTCCCCCACCTGGCCGAAGCTGTCTGATAACCGGATTGTGTAGCCCGGCTTTGTCTTTTGTTCTTGCATTTACTCTGGTTTTTAATCCCCAGACGTGACAAGCTATTTCAGTACAAGACACAGCTCTGCAAATACCGGGCAATGATCCGAATGGATCACATCGGGGTAGATGGCCGTATGCTTCAGCTTGGGCTCCAGCGGCTTGCTTACTGTTACATAATCTATACGCCAGCCCTTGTTCTGCGCCCGGCTGTTGAAGCGGGCACTCCACCAGCTGTAATGCCCGGCGGCCTCAGCATTCAGGTGCCGGAAGGAATCGGTGAAGCCGAGCTCCAGAAACTTATCCAGCCATGCACGCTCCTCGGGCAGGAAGCCGCTGCTTTTCTTATTGCTCACCGGGTTGTGGATGTCGATGGGCTTATGGCAGATATTATAGTCGCCACAGATAACGAGATTGGGCCGTTCCTTTTTAAGCTCTGTGATGTAGGCATAAAATTCATCGAGCCACTGGTACTTATAACCCTGCCGTTCCTCGCCGCTGGTGCCGCTGGGGAAGTAGCAGTTGAGCAGCGTAACATCGCCGAAATCGGCACGGATCACCCGGCCTTCGGCATCGCTCTGCATAATGCCATTGCCGTAGAAAACTGCATCCGGCTTTATTTTAGTGAAGATAGCCACGCCGCTGTAGCCCTTCTTCTGCGCAGAAAACCAGTAGCTCTCGTAGCCCAGGGCCTCGATGGCGGCAAGGTCCACCTGTGCTCTTTCGGCTTTGATCTCCTGCAGGCAGATGATATCGGCGGGGTTCGTAGCGAGCCAGCCGGCAAAGCCTTTATTGATGGCGCTGCGGATGCCATTTACATTGTAGGTAATAATGCGCATAAGGCTGCAAAAGTAACAGGGAATTTCTGTCTAAGTCGCGATTAAACGGATTAGCCGATTTCAAGAATCCGTTTAAGCCATAGCGGCTAAAGTGGGTTAGACTCGTTCCGATCCTGCCTGCACGCTACGGAGAATGAGAATCATGTAAATCATAAGACTCATTTTTAAAATTATAGTTCAGACAATGACATTGAGCGCACCTGTGATGCGTATGTCCTCTGACCGGCTTTGCAAAAGCCTCGCCGCGGGCATCCGCGTTGCAAACGCGGACGAGGGTGCTGTATTAGCCTGGTCGAAAGTAGAGACGTTGCGTACGTAAAGGCGTTGCGTATGCAGAGACGTTGCATTGCAACGTCTCTACGGGTTGTGTGCATAGGGATTTCATAGATCCTTTATGTCGTAGCAACTGAGGTATCCTGCGCATATCCGATCCTGCGGCGAATAAGAATCATGCAAATCATAAAAATCATTTTTAAAATCATAGTTCAGACAGCGGCATGCGCCCCAAATATCTAAGAAGGCAAAAGCTCATTCGCCGGCGCATTCTTTTTTGCAGGAAGAACGGCCTGTAATATCAGGGACAGCACTACTACCAGCAGGCAGCCGGCCACGTTGAGCCAGAGAAAAGCCATAACGTCTTTATACCAGATGAAAACGATAAGCGCTTCTGTGATAACGGCTGCGCAGAACACGCTGGTACCACCCACTTTTTTAAGATAAAAGGCTACAAGAAAGATGCCCAGGATGGTACCGTAAAACAAGGAGCCCAGGATGTTGACGGCTTCAATAAGATTGCCCAGACGGCCGGCGTAAAGCCCCACTACAATGCAGAATAAGCCCCAGCCAACGGTAACCCACCGCGATGCACTGAGATAGGCCTGCTCACTGCCCTGCGCACGGATGTAGCGGCGGTAAAAATCGATGACGGTGGTGGAGGTAAGCGAGTTGAGCCCGCTGGCAGTTGAGCCCATTGCGGCGAGCAGGATAATGGCAATAAGCAGGCCCACCATGCCTTTGGGCAGGTAAGTGGTTACGAAAGAGAGGAAGATGTAGTTGGTATCATCCGGCGCATCTTTGGCGTTGGTGCTTTTTTGTATGAGCGCTACCGCGGATTTTCGGACGGTTTCCGCTTCTTTGTTGGATGCCTGCAGATGGGTGCGGATAGTGGCTATGGCAGCTTTGTTGTGGGAGTTTACAGCAGGAGTAAGGGCTGTGACCCACGCCTGCTTCCGGGTGTGTATGCGCTGGTAATCGGCCTCGAGTTTCGCGTACTGCGGGGCATAAGCGCTCTGCCTGATCTTTGCCTCGGCTACCTTATTGAAGAAGACGGGTGGGGTATGAAACTGGTAGAATGCAAAAACGAGCGTGCCCAGCAGCAGGATCATAAACTGCATGGGCACTTTGATAAGGCCGTTCATAATAAGGCCGAGGCGGCTCTGCGTTACAGAGCTGCCGGTGAGGTAGCGGCCTACCTGGCTCTGATCGGTACCGAAATAAGAAAGCTGCAAAAAGAAGCCGCCGACTACGCCCGACCAGATATTATACCGGTCGCGCGGATCGAACTTCGTAACGATGGCGGTGGTATGATCCATCTTGCCGGCAATGTGCAGCGCATCGAAAAAGCCAACGCCCTGAGGCATCAGGTGCACCACCATAAAGCCTGCCATGATGAGGCCGGAAAAGATGATGGCCATTTGCAGCATCTGCGTATAGGAAACCGCTTTGGTGCCGCCATAAACGGTATAGGCAATGACCGCAAGGCCGGTAACCACGGTGGTATAGGTAACATCGATACCCAGCAATACGGAAAGGATAATGGCAGGTGCATAGATCGTTATGCCGGTGGAGAGGCCGCGCTGAATAAGGAAAAGGATGGCGGTGAAGGTGCGCGTCTTTACATCGAAGCGCTTCTCTAAATACTCGTAAGCCGTATAGACATTGAGCTTATGAAACGATGGTATAAACGTGATGCACAGCACGATCATAGCCAGCGGCAGCCCGAAGTAGAACTGTACGAAGCGGAGCCCATCGCGATAGCCCTGCCCCGGCGCGGCGAGGAAAGTGATGGCGCTTGCCTGCGTGGCTATGACCGACAGGCCCACACTGTACCAGGGCATCTGCCGGCCTGCGCGCAGGTAGCTGTCTATATTGTGGGTGTGGCGGCTTTTGTAGATGCCGTACACAACTATGAGGAGCAGCGCGGCGGCAAGCACGAGCCAGTCGGTAAGGCTCATTGAAAATGTTTGGTAAAGAGATAGAACAGGCCGATGAGTGCTGCTAAAACGCCAGCCACAAGCAGGTATAGGTTGCGCCAGGAGCCGAGGATAGGCGGCGGCCCGTCATCCTTACTCGGCTTCATTGCGCGGCAGCGATAGCAGGTTTACAAAAAGGCGGTAAGCGCCGGGATTGCCCGCAGGCAGCTGCCGGAAGAACACTAAGCCGGTGTACACAAAGTTGCCTTTGCCGTATTTGCCTATGATAAGGCTGCCATCGAGCGGCTTTTCGCCGCGGTCGTTCATGGTAAAAACCTTTTCGTATTTAGGGTCTGCATCGGTGGCAAAGTAGATGCCGCGCTCCTGTACCCAGCCTTCAAAATCTTTTTGGGTGATGTGGTTTGGGTAATTGAGCGCCGGGCTTTCGGGCGCATTGAAAGTGATGGCTGCGGCCTCATCGGTAACGCGCAGGTTGCCTACTTTGAATGGATAAGGTCCGGCATCGGTAGTAAGCGGGCCGAGGCGTGTATTGGTATTGTACTGCACAATGAAATTGCCGCCGGCCTTTACATAAGCCATAAGGCGGTCGTGGTATCTGGGCAGGCGGTCGTTTACATTGAAGGCGCGCACGCCGGTAACGATGGCATCGTACCTGTTGAGGTTACCGCCGGATAGCTGCTCATCGGATAGCATAGTTACGTTGTAGCCAATCTGGGTAAGGGCTGCCGGCACATCATCGCCTGCGCCGGCAATGAAGCCAATGTTGGTGCCGCGCTTTTTCAGCTTGATGTTTACGAGGGATGCCTCTGCATCGTTGAGGGTGAACTGTGCGGGTATGTGATCATAATCGAGGCGGCGGATGCTTTTGTTGTAGGCTTGGTCGTCGATGTTTACGGCGACTTGCAGCTTGCCATTTGCGCTGCCGGGGGTGCTGGTTACGATGGCAGTAACCGTTGCTTCGTCTCCTTTTTTGGAAAGATTTACTGCGGGGTTTTTGATGCGCACCTTCCAGCCTTCGGGTGCAGTGATGGAGAGGTTGCCGTTGATTACTGCTTTGTTGGCTTTTACGGTAATTGTAAGCTGCTTTGGTGCCGTATCGCTGAATACTAAAACTTTGCTGGAAAGCTCTATGGTTGCGGGCGGCAGGATTTCAAGCGGGCGGTAGATCTCGCCCTTTACAGGATCTACGGATTTGTATAGAATGCGGCGCTCTATGATAAGCGGGATGCCAGCAACAGTAAGCTCAAAAGCTACCTCCGGATAATAATCATTTTCCGGCTTGCCAATCATCAACTGGTCGGATACCCTATAAGTATTTACCGGGTGCTTCTCTGCAAGCCAGTATGGGTTGGAAATTTTAGTGCCTTGCGGCAGATGCAGATTGTAGGTAAGTGTATCCGGGATATCTGAAAGGAGCGGATGCGCTGTTGCTTTTATGGGAATCAATGATCCATCTGTGCCCACATAGTTGATCTCATTCAGCACTGCTTTATTGCCGCCGCGGTTAATGGCAACTATTTTCAAGGTCAGGTCGTTTCCGGGGATGGCGGTATATTCCGTAGATAGTGCTTCAGTATATAGCCCTGCGCAGGCAGCTAATAGTTTTTGTGTTTCGGCAAGCTTCAGGCCCTGCCAGTATTTTACTGTCGGGTCATTGGTTTTAATAGCTTGCAGGCTCTTATAAATGGCGGCTAATGCCGGTACAGAAGCTTCCGGCTTCAATGCACTGAAATGCTGTGCAGCCGCCGCTGTGAGCACACCAATATTACCCCTGCCCGGCACCCGCGACCACCGTTGGTTAATACCTTCAAACAAATCTTTCTTTACAGAATCGCCGCGCAGCTGCTTGAAATATTCAAAGGCCTGGCCGCGCGTTTTTGCCGTGCCGAATCCCTGGCTTTTGTGCATCGTGCGGCTTTCAGAAGCGATCTCGCCGTATGATTTTCCAAGCAGTGCATTATAGCCGCCTGCATCTATTTTAATCTGGTTGGGCGACGTCATGTCCAGTCCGCCGAAATTGAAGGTATTCCAGAAAAGCCGGCGTGGCTGCCAGGTGCTTACGTAAGCCAGCTGCTCCGGGAATCTTTTAGGGTCGGCAGCTGCATCGAAAGCCTCGGCGGCCAGCATAGCCGATGCCGTATGATGGCCGTGCCCGCCCTCGCCGGTAGTAGGAAAGCGGCAGATGAGGATATCGGGGCGGAACTTGCGGATGGTCCAGACAACATCGGCGAGCACGCTGTCGCGGTTCCAGATAGAAAAAGTCTCTTCCGGATTTTTAGAGAAGCCGAAATCGTTGGCCCTCGTAAAGAATTGCTCTGCGCCGTCAATGCGCCTTGCCGCAAGCAGCTCCTGGGTGCGCAGGAGGCCGAGCATATCGCCCTGCTCTTTGCCTATGAGGTTCTGTCCGCCATCGCCGCGGGTGAGGGAAAGGTAGCCGGTGCGCAGGTGGCGCTCATTGGCTAAGTAGGTGAGCAGCCTCGTATTCTCATCATCCGGGTGTGCTGCTATATAGAGTACCGTGCCGGTGGTGTTGAGCTTTTGCAATGCTAAAAGCAACTCGCCGGGAGTATTGGGCGGCGCCGTTTGGGCTATTGATTTTAGGGTGATGAGCAGCAGCAGTAAGAGGACAGGTATGCGTTGCATAGCTTTTGGTTGGGAATGCCGCAAAAGTAGGGCGGTTTTAAGGTTAAAGGTTATAGGGCGGGATTGGATTTGCCTATGCGGGATAAACCCCCAACTGCCTTTCACGGCATTATTCTTTCTCTCTGATTAAGAAAGCAGCTTACGCCATGCCCGGAAAATATCCTCTGAAGAAAATGCTTTCGCTTATTGAAGCAGCCATCAGGCCCTACCCCAAAGCGGCTATGTTCGAGCTCCGGGAGCGTGGCTATGATTCGCTGTTCGAGCAGCTTGCTTCCTGCATCATCTCTATCCGTACGATGGATGAAACGACCATACCCGTTTCGCTGAGCATGTTTGAAAAAGCACGCACGCCGGAAGCTATGCTGGAGCTCTCCCACTCCCAGCTTGCCGATCTGCTGTACGGGTCAACGTTCCCCGGACAAAAGGCGGCCACTATTCTTGCCATTGCAGCCGCGGCTAAGGAAGGCAGGCTCAAAGCGGATTTCAGCTCGCTTACTGCTATCAAAGGCGTAGGCCCCAAGTGTGCCAACCTTGCGCTGGGCGTTGCTTCCGGCACTGCTGCCATTTCGGTGGATATTCATGTGCATCGGATAGTGAACCGCTGGGGCATGATCGAGGAACTTACCCCCGAGAAAACTTTAAAAGCTTTAGAGGCAACGGTACCGCAGGATCTATGGATCGATATCAACCGGCTGCTGATGCCTTTTGGCAAGCATATATGTGTGGGTACAGTGCCCTGGTGCAGCAAGTGCCCTGTTCATGAATGGTGTGAGCGGGTGGGCGTTACGAAGCACCGCTGAAGATGGCAATGGACCAATACCGGGTTAAAGCATCATGGCCATCATCAGTAGTTGAGGCAATTACGGCCTGTATTTTCTTTGGTGGATCGCCGGATAGGCACGCTGCTTGAGGATTATGATTGAAAATTTGAAGAGGTAAAAAGCAGGAAGCCAGCCGCTGTATATGCTGCGGAAATAATGCTGCCCGAGGCAAAAAAGTAGCCTTATTTTCGCTGCCCAATATACCAAAGCATGGATCTGATACAACGGGCAAAAGCATTTTTAATAGCCATAGAGGGCGGCCTTTCGGGCGATGAGCTGGATGAATGGTATGCGCCGGATGCGGAACAGATCGAGTTTCCGAACCTGTATAATGCTAAAGGCGCCACGCGCAACCTCGATGAGCTCAAAGCGGCCTCAGTTGCCGGCAAAAAGGTAATGTAGCGGCAGGAATTTGAGCTGAAACATGCGCATCTTTCCGGCAGCACTGTGATCTTAGAACTGCTCTGGACGGGCACTTTAGCCATTGCAGTAGGAGCCATACCCGCAGGCGGACAAATGAATGCACACTTTGCGCAGTTCATTGATTTTCGGAAGGGGAAGATCTTCCGGCAGCGTACTTATGATTGCTTCGAGGGAGCTTAGACCTGGTGTATTATTAGTTTGTGCGGATAAATCATATTCTCAATAAACTAAAAAATCGCTATCATTATATGCAACCCGTAAATTTTTGAATGGTGAAGACGCTTTTAATCCTTTTATTCCCAACTATTTTTTTTGCATCCTGCTGCGCTTTCGCGGGTAAATGTGACGATGGGGATTATCTAGGCGCCAACTTTCGAATCGTTAGTAAAACAGACGGCAGCGATCTTCTTTTCGGGGCCGCCGCGCGTTACGATGATACCAAAATACGCTTCTTTTCATTGAAGAATGGGGATACCATAGCACATTATTCCAGCGCTGGCATTAATCCGCACGGAAGCGGGGATAGTATTCTATCTGTAGGTTTTGATTACCGCAAGCCCGATACGGTGTTTGTAATGCTGGATCAAAATAAGGCAGATACCCTGATTCTCCAATACAATAATTCTAAAGGATCTGCCTGTTGTGCGAGCGTGGCTTACGTTGTACCGGCACGGTTTAATGGCATTCTCATTCAAAAAATGGACAACCAGATCAATTTACTTACAAAATGATCATATTTTACCGCTCAACTTAGAATTAAAAATCTATAAATATTATATTTTAAAGTGTAGTGCTGTCTTTTTCCTGTCAATAACTCTAGATCATCGCAGTTGAAGAAAATAAGCATTCCTGTGAGAAATTCGGGTTGTTAGTGCAGCCGTTGTCTCTACAAGGCCAAATCTGTATGATGGGCAAATGCCCGATCCTCAATTTACCAAAACCCATTCAAACCCAAACCGCACCATTACATCCTGCCCCGGATAGCCCGGTACCGGCATATTGTGCACGCCGAATAGCCGCTGCAGCTGATCGCCCATTAGGTAGGCGCGGAAACGCTTTACCTTAAAATTGAAGAAAAGGGACGCCTCGGGGTCGGCGCCGGCAGTATAGGTATCCTGATAATAAAAACGATTGTAAACAGGCGCGTAGCCCAGTGGCTTATACGCAGTGTGGTAGCGCACATCGATGCCTGTGGCAATCTTCAGCGCCTTGCCAAAAAGCCAGGATTCGTAAGAAAGCTGGTGGCGGCCCATGAAAAGCGGCACTTCGAAAGGCGCACTGCCGGCAATCTGCTGGAAGGTGCCCTCATTATCGAGCACAAAATGGCCGAAATAGAAGGTTTTGCGGAGCCATGCCTGCGTAAGGTTAAAAGCAGCGGATGACTGCCGCACCTGCAGCCGCTCATTGGATACCCGGTCAAGGCTATCGGAGAGATAAATATAATTGCCCAGCACATAGTTGCGCACGCCGCCGGAAAGGCCCAGCCGCTCGCTCTGCACGGTAGCGTAAAGCTGCGTAACACTTTCATTTGCCAGGGAATGAGTCTCTACATAAAACTGGTTCTGGATGCGGGTATAATTGTAAGGCGCATCGGTAAGGCTCTGCTTAAAGCCGACGGAGAGCAGTCCCCAACGGCCGCCAAGATCTTTGCCTACATTGGCATCCAGCAAAAAATTTCCTGCGGCCTCACCCGTAAAAAAGAATTGAGCAGCCGCCTTATAGCCCCATTGCCCGGGCCTGGAAGCATCTTTGCGCAGCTCCCCGACCAGGTAATTGCTGAGCACATTACGGCGGTCGTCCCCGGCTATAAAATACGTGCGGAAGTTATCTATCCGGTTGCCGATGCCTGCATTAAACAGGAGCTGGGATTCGCGCCTGCCCAAAAAGCCATTCAGCGTAAAGCGGTTATCCACCCAAGTCCATTGCTGCTCGCTGTATACAGAATCAAGCGTGGAAAAAGTGCGCCGGAAGAAGGAAATATAATCCACCGAATCGGGCCGCACATCCTTAAAAATATATTTCTGCGAGCCTGTTTCGAGGCGGTGCGCTATGCGAAAGCGGGGTGTAAGCTCAAAATGAAATTGCGTAGAGTCGGCATTGTAAAGCGTATCGCGGCGGCCCCAGGTATAATCGTGCTGCACCAGGATACTGAAATCGCGCAGCCGCGTAGTTACAGAAGATCGGCGCACACTGTAATTTGGCTCATCGAAATAAACCGGGATCGTGCGGCGGTCGGTATAGCGGTCGTTGCTCAGAAAAGTATCCGACAAGATGCCGCCATTCTCATCCTGCTGCGCCAGGTTATAAACAAATGCAGCTTTCAGATTGTAATGCTGGCCGGGGCTCCGGTACGTTGTGGATGCGCTGCCATGATCCTGGTTGGTACGCTGAATTTTATAATAGCCCTGCGAGTTGATCTTGCGGTACTGCACCGCAAAATTCCAGTTTGGCTTTATATTCTGCGTATGCAGGATCTGTAAGAATTGCTCCAGCTTGGAGCCCAGCTGATAGGTAAAGGCAGAGTACGGGCGGGTGGTATTGTAATAAAGAATGCTGTCGGCATCGAGCCGGTACACATCAAAAGTGTGGTAGCCCAGGGATGGCCCGGTGCGCCCGTCATTATCCGAGGTGAAAAAAAGATTGCGGGCAGGGGTGCCGAGGTTGCCCAGGTTCTGATACCAGGGCTGCAAAAACGGGCGGCGCTGAAAGGTGTGGATAGAAGTATCGGGCGAGCCATCTGTTGTGCCTGCCGCTTTATGGAAACTAATCCTTACCGATTCATCATGCCATTGGGCAGAGTTAGTACGGTTCGTGGTATCGCGCTGCGGGGCATTATTGAGATTTACGGGTGCGCCGGGCAATACGGTCTGCGCGCCGGCATCCTGCGGGCTGAAAGCTCCACAGCAAAAAAGAAAAAACAAACAGAGTTGAAGGGTACGCAAGGAGCCTCAGAGTTTGGTAAACCGGCCGGTAAATGCCCGGCCTTCGGCCTCAGCGCGCAGCACATAAGCACCGGACTTCAGCAAGGCCGGTAAAGGTAAGGTAATAGCATCATTGGCATTAGCCGGGATAGGTACGTCCCACGTTTGCACGGCTTTACCTGCAGCATCATAAGCAGTGAAGGATGCCTTCCCGGCAATGCCAGCCGGGAAATTCATCTTTATAAAGTTATTTGCAGGATTCGGATAGAGCAGTACTTCCGCCTGCCCGGAATTTACATTATGAATGCCCAGCGCTGCAGTGGCATCCAGCACATAGAGGCCTGTTTGCATATCACTGATCAGCACCTTGCGCGATGGCAGGAACGGATAGCAGCCCCACGCCCCGGCGAATTGCCGGATGGAAGTACCGGGATAAGTATCATAGTACCCGGCCTGGCGCGGGTTGGCAGGATCGGTAAGGTCATAAAGCTGGAAGCCATCCTGGTAGTAAGAAATATAGGCGAAATCGCCAACCAAATACGGATTGTGCGGTACGGAATTGGTATCGGTGCCGCGTGGGCCAAAGGTTGCAAGCACTTTCGGGTCGTAAATAATGCGGGTGTCTATTACCTTGAGCGGCATGCCAAAAGTTTCATCCGCCATCACCCCAATCCCTTTATTATTGATCCAGCTGCTGTGATTGTAGCCCTGGTAAGGATAGAAAAGCAGCGCGCCGATTGTTTCATACGGTGCGGTAAACGTATTAAACCGGTTGATGAGGTAGCCGCTGTAGGAAGAGCTGCAGTAGGCCGTATCATTGCGTACATATACCGCATGTACATCACCAAATTCGTTATAGCTGGTAATGAAAGCCGGAGAATCTGGTTTCTGCAGCGAATAGACGCGCATAAAATCGTGTCCGGTGGATAGGTTGGTAAAAGAAGCGCAGTAAAGTTTTGCAGTAGCCGTATCGATAAAGATGGTGTGCGAGCGGGAGAAATCCGCCGGATTGCTTTCGTACACCAAATGAAGGGAGTCGGGGAGGTAGCTGTAATCGAAAATCTGCAGGGTAGCTGCACCTTCATCGGCTACGGCATAAAGAAAATTTTTGTAGGTCTTGAAATCCCGGTGCACCACATGCGCCGACCGGCCGGGATAATAGGCAACCTGCCGGCAATCAGCCACATCGATAGTATGCGTCCCATTTGAAGAGCCGATAATGGCATATTCTTTCCCCTTGCAGGTAAGCCCCCATACATCATTGAAACGCTGGCCGCCTCCTACAAGCGGGGCATCGGTAGTATCCTGCCAGTTGCAAAGCAGCGTTACGTTTTTAGACACCTGCGCCCATAATCCCGAAGGGCAAAAAAGAAAAAGGATCAACAGCAGGCGGCGCATAGGTAAATATAATTGTTTCAGGTTGTCTGTATGGACGTATTAAAAGGGGAATAACGTTTGCTGCCGGTTGAACTCAGGCTTACATTTTTTCAATCATTGCCACCGCCAGTTTTGCCAGCTTCGGTGCAGCATCTGCGGCAGCA
The DNA here is from genome assembly GCA_965246905.1 of Chitinophagaceae bacterium. GTDB lineage: Bacteria > Bacteroidota > Bacteroidia > Chitinophagales > Chitinophagaceae > UBA1952. The sequence goes on along the minus strand of CBDFFZ010000015.1, from coordinate 182,267 downwards.
GCCAGCACTTCCTCATGGGTTATTTTATTCAATTCTTCGCGGATGCCGAGATCGGTAACGATGCTTGCCCCGAATACTTTCATGCCGCTGTGAATGGCAACGATCACCTCCGGCACAGTGCTCATACCTACCAGATCTGCACCAATGGTATGCAACCAGTGGTACTCGGCACGGGTTTCAAAGGTGGGCCCCTGAATGCCTGCATAAACGCCGGTCTGTATTTTAAGACCCTGTTCTGCTGCAATCGCCTTAGCCATATCCAGCAGAGTGTAGCTGTATGGCTCGCTAATATCCGGGAACCTTGGCCCGAGGCGTTCGTCATTTTTTCCGCGCAGCGGATGTTCGGGAAACAGGTTAATGTGATCCCTGATCAGCACAATATCGCCTACGCTGAAAGCTTTGTTCATTCCGCCCGCGGCATTTGACACAAACAGGGTTTCAACACCCAGCGCGCGCATCAGCCGGACGGGGAAGGTAACCTCATCCATCGTATAGCCTTCGTAATAGTGAAAGCGGCCGGCCATCATCATTACCGGCTTATCGCCGATCATACCGAAGATCAATCTGCCGGCATGGCCTTCCACCGTTACTATCGGGAAGTCCGGCAGCTCCTTATAAGGTATCTCGGTTTCTATGGTCACTGCATCTACCAGTCCGCCAAGCCCAGAGCCGAGAATGATACCTACGGCAGGGGCTGTTTTTATCCTGGATTTTAGAAAAGAGGCGGTCTCCTGAATGCGGTCGTAAAGCATAGCTGCGTATTTAAGCGCTGCAAATGTAAGCGGGCAATGCGGCACCCTTTACGCGGCAATAAATTTTTGCCCTTAAATTTGGGAATTACCAGGCCTTACATGCATCCTGCAATAAACCGGTAAAATAACTGACTATGAACGCCGCCAAGCAACCTGTAAACTATAAAGCCCTGTCGTGGACGGTAGGTGCGCATCTTGTGCTATTGCTTCTTTTTGCACTCTGGAAATTCAGTACACCTGCAGCCGCAGCGCCTGTAGCAGAAATGGGCATGGAGGTAAATCTCGGCACCAGTGCAGATGGCTCTGGCACAGACCAGCCAATGGACGCCGAAGATCCGGCAGAGGCAGTATCGGTAAGCAGCCGGCAAACCAGCGCGCAGGAGGCAACAAACGAGCGTGAGGTAGAACAAACAGATGAGACGGATGCGCCGGACGTAGCACCCGTTAAGCCGGTCGCCACAGCAGCTAAGCCAACACCTCAAACGCCCAAACCGGTAGTGCGTAACAGCAGGTCTGTAACCCAGCCTGCCGCACAGTCAGCACCTATATCGCAACCTCAAAAACCAAGGTTTGTATATCAGGGCAGCACCGGCAAAGGCGGTAACAGCGCAGCCGAAAATCATCCTGGTACGAGCGAGGGCAATACCACGGGTACAGGCGACCGCGGCGTGCCGCATGGCACCCCCGGTGCGCCAAACTATACCGGCAGTCCGGGCACCGGCACAGGCGGTATCAGCCATTCACTTGGGGGTAGAAACATCGTAGCCTTTCCTCCGAAAGAAGCAGAATTCCGCGCCGGCGGAAAAGTAATCGTGCGCGTAACAGTAAACAGGGAAGGCACAATCGTAAACAAGCAGATCGTTTCCGTATCCAATCCCGAGCTCCGCCCCATTGCCTTACGCAAGCTGGCACAGGTAAAATTCAACCGGCGTGATGATGCACCCGCCGAGCAGTTCGGTAATATTACTTTCGTTTTCAAAACGCGGAACTAAGCCGCCTCTTTCTGCAGCATGCAAACCTCCGCCACTTACCTGCAAACGCTGGATTATCTCTTCGCGCAATTGCCCATGTTCTCCCGCATTGGCAAAGCCGCCCTGAAGCCCGACCTTACCAATACCCTGAAGCTCTGCGAAGCGCTCGGCAATCCCGAGCGCAGCTTTAAATCCATTCATATTGCAGGCACCAATGGCAAAGGCAGCACCAGCCATATGCTTGCCGCGGTGTTTCAGAAAAGCGGTTATAGAACAGGGCTTTATACCTCCCCGCATCTGGTCGATTTCCGCGAGCGCATCCGCATCGACGGACAGGAAATAACTGAGGGTTTTGTAGTGGATTTTGTGGCGCAGTATAAAACGATTATTGAAGAGATTCAACCTTCTTTTTTTGAAATTACCGTGGTGATGGCTTTTGTGGCATTCGCTGCGGCAGAGGTGGATATTGCCGTTATAGAAACCGGGCTGGGCGGCCGGCTCGATAGTACCAATGTCATCTTGCCGGAGCTTTCCATCATTACCAATATAAGCCTCGACCATACCGATCTTCTGGGCGATACCGTGCAGGCAATTGCCCGTGAAAAGGCAGGCATCATCAAGCCAGGTATTCCAGTCATTATTGGGGAATCATCTGATGAAACAGACTCTGTATTTTTTGAAAAGAGCATCAGCGCAGGTAGTCCTGTTTACCGCGCAGATGATTTATGGGATATTGTAAAATCTGCGCCTGCGGCAAATGGTTTCCAGGATTACAAAGCAGTACACCGCGGCAGCCTTAAGATCATGGAGTTGCGTACAGACCTGCCCGGCGCTTACCAGCAGCACAATATTAAAACAGTGCTTACGGCAACAGAGCTGTTAGCGGCGCTCGGCTGGAAACTCTCGATCGAAAATGCCATGGATGCGCTGGAAGATGTAAAAGGGCAGACAGGACTGCACGGCCGCTGGGATACCTGGCAGGAAAGCCCGCTGATTCTTGCCGATGTAGCGCATAACCCCGCCGGGCTAAAAGAAGTGCTGGCGCAATGGACTACGGTAAATGCTGCGCAGAAGCATGTGATCCTTGGCTTTGTGCAGGATAAAGATGTGCCCGCAGCACTGGCCCTCTTTCCGGACGATAATATATACTACTGTACGAATGCCGCCATACCGCGCGCGCTGCCTGCGCAGGAGCTGGCGCAAATGGCACAGGAAGCAGGGCTTGCTGCTACTACTTTTAGTGCGGTTGATGAGGCGCTGGCAGCCGCTATAAATGCTATGGCTCCCGAAGATGCGCTGCTCATCACCGGCAGCTTTTTTGTTGTGGGTGAGGCCATGATTACTTATAAAAAATAAAGGCGCGACAGTTAGCTGCCGCGCCTTGTATAGCGTGTTTGCCTTCCTTAGAAGGCAGCATCCATCTCATTCAGTAATTGGAGCAAACCTGCTTTATTGCCGGCAATATTCTGGCCCATAAGCTTTAGCCTGTCTGCAAGTACATAATGCTTGTCGGAGCCCGGCACATCACTGTCTAATTTTCTAATCTCGTCTCCACGCTTGGCCATCATATGGTGTACGTCAAGCCACATGCCTTCTGCCTTAGTGAAGTCATTGGCATTCAGCGCAGCTTTCATTTCAGCTGTTTTCTGGTGGAAAGCCTGGGCGGAAGCATTTACCCCGGCATTTGCCCGCACTGCTGTAGTGGTTGCCGGTGCTGTATGGGTAGCCTTAATGGCTTTTTTCTGCGCAAAGGCAGTATTCATAAAGCATGCAGCACATAATACAGCAAACAAAAGCTTCTTCATAAATTATAGTTTTGATGTTTTAAAAGTAAGCATTAATCTTAAAAGACCGCTTTTCGTGCCGATACGTTGGCCCTGCTTATTTTTGCGCCGATGAATAATATAGGTACAGGCAATGCCCTGCTCTCCCTGCTATTGATAATATTAGTTGCAGGCAGTTGCACCATGCCCGGCGATTCTGCTGATTGTGCGGCTTTGGAAACCAGGCAGGCAAGAGCTGTTGCCAATGCATGGAACGCGCGCATGACAGACTCAAGCGTTCGCCTGCTGCGCAACGGCGATATGGTATTGCGTACCGGCGCGGATGCGACCTCTTATATGCTGCGCCAGATGAACCTGACCAATAAAACCTATTCGCACTGCGGCATTGTAATGATGGAAGATGGCTACCCGTTTGTATATCACAGCATTGGCGGGGAGGACAATCCCGATGAGAAGCTTCGCCGCGATTCTGCATCTTCCTTTTTCAATCCCGGATATAATGAGCGCCTTGGCATTGCCCGGCTGGATATGGCGCCGCCGCAGATTGCCGCGCTGCACACCATTGTAAAGCGCTATTATAAAGCAGCAATTCCCTTTGATCTGGATTTTGATCTTGCCTCGGATGATAAGCTCTACTGCGCGGAGTTTGTTTATAAAGCCATCCGCGAAGCCACTGACGATACAGGGTATTTTTCATGCACCCGGCTCTTCTCGCGCACCTATGTTGGGGTAGATAATCTTTACGATAAGCGGCACGCCAAAATCATTTGCGATATCCGATTTAAATGATACTTTTGCCCCGCAATTCATTAACACCAAAAAAACATTATCAATAATGAAAAAAGTATTATGCTCTGTAGCTGCCCTCTTTGTATTGGCGCTCACCCTCACAAGCTGCGGCGGCGGCGGCCCTAAGGCAAATGCCGAGAAATTCCTCAATGGCCTCTACCATATGGATTATGCAGCAGCTAAGGAAGTATCTACCGAAGAAACCAAGAAGCAAGTGGATGCCTTTGAGCAAATGAGCACCATGATGGCGCAAAACGGCAAGGATGAAGCCAAGAAGCTGAAAGTAGATGTGATGGAGCCGAAAGTGGAAGGCGACAATGCAACCGTTGAGTACAAGCTGAGCAACGACCCAACTGCCAAAACCCTGAAAATGGTAAAGAAAGATGGCAAATGGCTCGCAGCATGGAGCAAGATGGATATGGGCGGCGCAAACATGGGCGATCAGAATGCTGCACCAGCAGGTGGCAATATGGCACCACCTATGACCACTGATACCATGACTGCACCAGCAGCAGACGGCTCAATGGCACCAGCAGCCGGCGACACCCCAATGCATAAATAAGCAATACAAAAATAAAGTTTCCGGGAAAGGCCGCCGCAAGGCGGCCTTTCCTATTTTAGGCTAATTCGATCACGCCTCAATGCCAAAGTCTTTCTGTATGCCCATTTGTCTTTTCTCTTTCGGCTTTTCTCTTTAACCAATGCTCAATTACATCTGGGTTGCCTTTTTTCTTATCGGCTTTACCGTAGCCCTTATCAAATCCATCTTTCTGCCGGGGCAGGCCGGGCTGATGACCGATATGCTCAATGGCATCTTCTCCTCCGCCAAAACCGGCTTCGAAATATCCCTCGGCCTTACCGGCATGATGACGCTCTGGCTCGGCATTATGAAGATCGGGGAGCGCGCCGGCATCATTAACCTGCTGGCCAAAGGCGTGGCCCCACTCTTCCGCACCCTTTTTAAAGGCATACCAAAAGATCACCCGGCCTATGGCAGTATTACCATGAACCTTTCTGCGTCTATGCTGGGCCTCGATAATGCCGCCACGCCGCTGGGTCTTAAAGCCATGAACGAGCTCCAGGAGCTCAACCCCGATAAAGAGCGCGCCTCCGATGCGCAGATCATGTTTCTTGTGCTCAACACTGCCGGCCTTGTGCTCGTGCCTTCGTCCGTTATTGCCATCCGGCAGACGATGGCGCTGGAGCAGGGCATCAAGAACTTCAACGCCGCTGATATTTTCCTGCCTACCCTCATGGCCACCTTCATCGCCTTTGTATCCGGGATGATCATCGTGGCTATTTACCAGCGTATCAACCTGTTCCGGCTGCCTGTGCTGCTCTTTGTTGGTGGCTTTGGCGGACTTATCGGGCTTATTTACTGGTACGTGCAGCACCTTATTGCCACCGGCCACACTACCGACCAGGTGAGCGCAACCGTTGGTGCTATTGGCAGCGGCTTTATCCTGTTTATCATTATTGCCTTCATCGCAGCAGGCGCCATCCGGAAGCAGAATGTGTATGATAATTTCATAGAAGGCGGCAAGGAAGGCTTCAATGTAGCCATCCGCATTATCCCGTACCTCGTAGGCATGCTCATTGCTATCTCCGTTTTGCGCACCTCCGGCTGTATGGATTTTATGGTGCAGGGCATTGCCACCGCCGCTGCCTTTTGCGGCCTCCCTACCGATTTTGTACCCGTTGTCCCCATCATGCTCATGAAGCCCCTAAGCGGCTCCGGCGCACGCGGCCTTATGGTGGATGTGCTCAAAACGCACGGCGTTGGCTCTTTTGTAGGCAAGCTCGCCGCCATCATCCAGGGCACCACGGAAACAACTTTTTATGTGCTCGCCGTGTACTTTGGTAGCGTTGGCGTAAAAAATTCCCGCTATGCCCTTGCCTGCGGTCTTTTAGCCGATCTGGTGGGCATGGTGGCAGCCGTTATCCTTGGCTATGTTTTCTTTCATTGATTAATTCTTTTGCCCTTAGCTGAACCGGTACTATGAAGCATCCGTTGCGTCGCTCCGTTCATCCCTCCTTTTCTGTTTAGCTTTTACTATTCGCTGCATAGAGATGTTGTATTGCAACGTCTCTACAAGGCATGGTAATGGACGTATAGCACAAGATAAAAACCACCAATACCCCCTAAAAACAGGGAAAACGACACTGCAAAGTATTGTAAGGCCGCCAAATACTTATACCATGGCTTTACATAAATGCGTAGCCCCTGCTAACAATAGTATTGCCCTGTTTCAAAAATATGTAAGGCTATCCAACGGGCGTTATGCCCTGTTACACAAATCTGTAAGGCAATAAAACGTTTGTTGGGTGGCCTTACAAAATCCGGTAAGCCTGATAAACGTCTGTCAGGTGCTATTTCAAAAATCTGTCGGCGTACGAGCCCGCGCAAGGGATAGTAGTGGAAAGCCCACAGCGCAGCGAGGACTTGGAACGGATAGCCCGGTGCCGCCCTTCAGCGGCATGCGCCCTGATCCAGTATGCCAGCCGTTGCAATGCAAGGGCGCTACCAAATGCGTAAAACACTGGCATGATAATTAAACATTCATTGATTGCAAAAACCAAATCAGCACTATGAAAGCAGCCGTTTTTCATTCACCAAGAAATATTACCTGCGATACTGTCGATGATCCGAAAATAGAGAACAGCCGCGACATTATCCTGAAAGTTACATCCACTGCCATTTGCGGCTCTGATCTGCATATCTATTCCGGATCAGTACCCCAAACCCGGCCTATGGTTATGGGTCACGAATTTATGGGCATCGTAGAAGAGGTAGGGGCGGATATTAAAAACCTGAAAGTGGGCGACCGCGTGGTAGTGCCCTTCCCGGTAGCATGTGGCCATTGTTTTTTCTGCAACCATGATGTACCCGGCAATTGTGAGAACAGCAACCCGGAGCATTATGGTCCTGAGGGGGGCGTGCTTACCGAGAAAGGCGGTGCGCTCTTTGGCTATACCGACCTTTACGGCGGCATAGACGGCGGCCAGGCTCAATATGTACGCGTACCTTATGCGGATTTTGGACCGCGCATCGTGCCCGATAACCTTACCGATGAGCAGGTACTCTTTCTCACCGATATATTCCCTACGGGCTATACCGGCATTGATTGGGGTGAGGTAAAAGGTGGCGAAACGGTAGCCATCTTCGGCTCCGGACCGGTAGGCATCATGGCAGCGAAAAGCGCCTGGCTGCGTGGTGCGGCAAGAGTGATTATTGTAGATACCCAACAATACCGCCTCGATAAAGCCGCCTCGGCTGCTAATGCAGAAACGATTCTTTGGGAAGATGGCGCGAAAGATGTGGTAGAGCAGATACGCGCTATGAGCGGCGGCCGGGGTGCAGATGTATGTGTGGAAGCCGTAGGCTACGAGCCGGAGCGCAATATGCTCGAGAAGGCAAAGGCAGTGATCAATATGGAGGTAGGCTCACCCAAAGTGCTGGAAGCCTGTATGAGTGCTGTGCGCCGCAGCGGTATTGTATCGGTGCTGGGCGTGTATGCTTCGCCTTATGATAACTTCCCCATCCACCAGTTCTTCGATAAGGGCATTACCCTGCGGGGAGGCCAGGCGCCAGCGCACAAGCATATTGATAAGCTGCTGAAGTTTGTAGAGGAAGGCAAGGTAAAGCTGGATGATATCATCACCCACCGCCTGCCGCTGAGCGAGGTAGCGCACGGCTATGATATCTTTAAAAAGAAAGAGGACGGCTGTGTAAAGGTGGTACTGAACCCCTGGGCTTAGATCAGAATACTTTTTTGCAAGTGCCTGCCGGAATTAAAGTACTCTCTGGCAGGCACTTTTTATGTGCGCGAAGTGTTGATCCATTTTGGCGCGGGGGGCACCTCATAATGCGTCATCTTTTCCAGCAGGTTTTCCACATTTTCATCAATAAGGAGGCGGCCGGCATCGGTGCTGCTTAAAAATCCTTCTTTATTCATGGTATCGATAAAGGCACAAAGATGATTATAGTAGCCTGCTGTATTTAGTAAGCCGATCGGCTTAGGATGCAACCCTAACTGTGCCCAGGTGAGCATTTCGAATAGCTCCTCCAGCGTACCAAAGCCACCTGGCAGCGCTATGATACCGTCGCTCAGCTCGTGCATCTTCAGCTTACGCTCATGCATGGAATCCACGATGATGAGCTCCGTGAGTCCGGTATGGGTTATTTCTTTTGTTTGGAGAAAGCCGGGCAATACGCCGGTTACCTTGCCGCCTGCCCGGAGCGCGCCATTGGCCACAGCGCCCATGAGCCCCACACATGCGCCGCCATATACAAGACGGTAGCCTGCACCGGCCAACGCCTTTCCGGCAGCGTATGCGCTATCTATATAAACCTCATTATGCCCTGATGAAGAGCCACAGAATACAGCTATGCTTTTCATAGAAATGATTACAGAGCGCTAAGCTAAGCCGCACAGCGTGGATGAATAGATTAATTTATGGTGAAGCGCAACAGGCTGGTACATACCGCCGGCCTGTTGCCTGCGATCATGCTTATTATTGGCTGTTGTAAGCAGAAAGATCATACTGCTCCAGCAGGGAAACTTCGCTTTCAGCAGCACGCGCCTCTACTTCCAGCGGGGCATTATAGTAGCCGTATTTCAGGTATTCCCGGAAATATCTCCACAAGAAAGGAAAGAAGCCAAGCCGCTCATATTGCTCTACATGCTTCAGCTCATGCAACACCCAGGAAGGCCGTGCAAAAAAGCCATCGATAGTAATATTATAGAGGTGAATAGTATGCCCGAAAACAATAGCTACATGCCCGAATCGGAGCTTGCGGGCAGCTATCCGCGCCAGCAAGGAATGCTCCCGGATCTTTACCCTGCGCTTCTGCATGTATTAAAAGAGTAAAAAAGCGCACCAAGGTAAATAGTGCGCTTTCAGAAACTGATCTTAAGAATTTATTTAAATAAGCGCCTGCTGCATTCTGCGGGAAGCATTGCGCTGCAGGAGGTAATAGCCACCGAAAAGAAGCGTGCTGAAGCAGATGGTAGCCGCCAGCGAGCCTTTAAAGAAAGGCAATCCATCTGCCATGCACTGATAAAAGCCGGAAGCATTCATAGGCCGGCCATAGCCGCCACCACCCAGCCATACGATACCATTGGAAAGGATAAAATAGAGTACCGCAGCAGCAACAGATCCCACAGCAACATTCAGCACATTAAAATTGCGGATAGCCATGCCTATAAAGGTAATGCCTGCAATGAGTAGGTAATTGATCCATTGGCCGCTGTAAAAGCCCGGCATATTGACAATATGGGCGCGTGTAAGGAGCTCAAAAAGCAAATCGGAGAGGAACATGGAAAACACAGGCAGCGCAAACGCCCATTTCTTATCCTTAATGACTGCGCCGCCAAATAAGGCCATCGCAAGCTGCGGAGCAAAACCCAGCGGCCGCCCCGGTACAAGGCGGTACAGCGCGCATGTAATGATGAGCGCTCCAAAAATGATAAAAATATTGCTACGCTGTTTCATAAATACCCTTGCTTGAAAGTGGCTACAAAAGTGCGCAAAAAACGCCTAAGCAGGAAATAAAATACTGCCATCTTCACAAGCCGGAATTGCTCGATGTATAATTTTTATAAAGAAGATAGGTACCATTTTCATAGCTGCGGAATACGCTGAAAGGAGGGCCCGGCGTCTGTGCGTTGCGTGGAAGGTAGAGGTAATCGTAATGAGCGGGCTCGATGTCGGCCACGTTACCGATATCCGGAATGGGGGCTATTTGCGCGGCATACAAGGTGCGGATATAAAAATTGCAGGATGGCTGCATAAGCACGAAGCTGTACAGTTTTGCCTTACGGCCCAGCCGCTGCAATGGATGATCGGAAGCTACTGCTGCGCAGACCTTATCATTATAAGCATCAAACGGCCACTCGGTAGTGTAGGTTATCTTGAGCTGTGTGCAGAAGTTAAGGACAAGAAGCAAAGCAATCGTCCACGCAGCCCTGACTGTAAAAGCAGTATACTTTCCGGAATAAAGCTTTACTGCGCTGAACAGCACAAGGATCGCCAGCGGAAAAAGATATAGCGCTACACGGTAATTGACAAGGCGTAAATGCAAGAGGTAAAATTGCAGGTTGATGCCTGCAATACAGCCGGTAAGCAGATAGAGTGGCAGATAATTAAGAAAATTGCCCCGTAAATCGCGTTCTTTAATAAGCTTGTAGGTAGTGAATGCTGATGCAGCGATAACAATCGCTAAGGTGGCAGCTGCATAAAAAGTAAGCTTTCCGGAAGCATAGTCTCCGGCATCAAAAGCCTCGAATCCACGAGGCCGCAACCCTAACAGATCACTGATCATGCTCGACCAGGTATCAGTAAAAAAACCTGTATTGCCACCATGAAAAAAAGCATTAGCCCGATTAAGGTAGGTAACGGGTTTAAATATCAGCCAGCATAAAGAAGAGGCATATAATGCAGGAAGCGCAAGGGTTTGAGCAATCCGCGCGGGCAGCTTTCCGGATTCATGCTGTGTATAGCGAACTACAATTACGCCAAAAAATATCAAAGCAACGGGCAGCAGCATAGACAAGCCACTATATACAGTAAGCACACAGGATGCGAGCGAAAGATGGGTATGAAGGTTTCTTTTGGCCGGAGCATCTTTTTGCACGAGCACCAACTGTAATATGGTAAAGCTCAGGAAGGCAATGCTCATGCCATAACCCCGTTCCAGCGCGAAAAATTCATACAGCATCGGGTTGAGCAATGCCGACAGGAAAAAAGCAGTTTGCCATCTTTCATATAATGTGCGGCCTATCATGCGCATAGTGTACAGGTAAAGTCCAGCCGCTATGATATTCGGCAGCCGCAGCACAAAAGGATGCCTGCTCACGTGCATCAGCACCTTAACCAACAGCGTATTCAGTACATGGTTGTTGGCGAGGTTAAAAGCCTGTGGTGAGCGCATGATGCTCCAGAACGGCAAATGGGCATAGCGCTCAACGGTGTAGGCCTCATCATAAGTAATGGGGATAAGGAATGCCTTTAAGAGTACATATAAGATCAGCAGAAGCCCAACGGCCCATTCTATGCGGGTTTGCCATCGCTCATAGGATCGGTTCATGGGCAATGCGCGCTGCGCCGGATCATAATTTAGAGGCCACGAAATTGAGCCCGAAGAAGAAAAATTCTCTCCGCAGATTCGCCGTTTGCTGGATCTTTTCTTCTTGCGCTAAGAGCTTTTCAGGATCGGAAATACGATAATTGAAAGGAAGATAGTAGCGTACATAATTCACAGAATCCGCTAAAATCTGAAAGCCGTTGCTCGTGAATAAAGCATCCCAATCAGCCAGCTTGCGAATGTTCTCATTACCCAAAAGAATATCCTTTTGCAGCTTTTCATCGTAAAAGGTAATGATCCGCTTATTACCGCGGTATTTATATAGCTTGATCCGCTGAATGATATTATTGCCGTTCTCTTCGATGGATAAAACTTTGCCTCCGGGCTTCAGGCTTTTATTAAAAATCTGCAAAGCATTATTAATAGGCTCTAAGTGGTGGAGTGTATCCTGCACAATGATCCAGTCATAGCTTTCCGGCGCGGGGTGATTATCGAACAGGTTTTCGTAGCTCGCCGTAAATAGGGAGGTATCACCATATTGGCTCCAATATTGCCTGCGCTCTTCGATCACTTTGTAATAAAATTCCAGCGTAGTGCCGTGTGTCCGGATGTCATTCATAGCCAGGAAAAGACAGGTAGTTCCGTAGCCGCAGCCGCAATCCCAGATGTTTTTCTCGGGTCCGCCGCTTTGTATCTGCTTCCAGATATAGCGCAGGCGCTGCATGAAATAATTTCTGCGAAAATGATAGGAAGATTCCTTGCCGAGGAATTTGTAATAAGGCTGCATTTCCTTCTGGCCTTCCAGCTCTGCCAGCATCAGCTCGAAGAAACGCTCCGGGGTCATCATTAATTTATGGTGATTATTGGTGGCGCAAAAGTAACCCGTTTTCCGGGCTTCTTAAATTCCGTAATCCTTCAGAATCTGCAGGATTTCGGCTTTCCAGATAAGGTACGCTTTCGAGGTAAGGTGATTACCGTCATTGCGGGCGAAAGCGGGTATAAGCCGGCCGTTTTTTGAAATTGAAGGGTTCAGGTCGATCACCTGGATTTTCTCTTTTGCAGCTAAGCCGGCAATCAGCTTATTAAGGCGGGTAATAGATGCATTAATGGAATCGTGCGCCGGGTACACACCGGTTACATAAGTTACCGTCATCAGCACAGGAATAACGTGCCCGGATTTTAAGCGCCCAACTATTTGCCCCAGGTTCCCGGCAATTGTATCCACAGAAATCCCGGCATCTACATCATTAATACCACCTTCAATAAAGCATATTTTCGGATTCAGCGCTAAAACATAATGCAGGCGGTGCAGCATCCCCGATACCAGATCGCCGCCAATGCCGCGGTTGGCGATATCCGCCCGGCCCAGCAGTTCATTCCACATGATTTTATGGGTCAGGGAATTTCCCAGCATTACAATGTTGCTTTGCCGGCCGTAAATAGAGAAAAAATCAATCTGCTCCTTATAAAAGAGGCTGTTTTCAGGAATTACGGGTTGTGGTGCCGGTGGGTTTATGCGCTTATAAATCCGGTGAATATAGCCTTCATGCAAGATGATGCCCAAAAGGCAAGCAGCCAACAGTACATTCAAAAAAAGCGATAGCCTGTAACGGCGGTAAGGATCAGGCACAGCAATAAGGGCATCCGGTAGCCGGTAAAAGTAAAAGAAAAGCGCCCGTCTTTCAATGAGCGCTTTTAAATCAAAAATCCCTAAATCAAAAATCAGCAAACCTTAAACCATTCCCTTACCGTGACACTGCTTGTACTTCTTGCCACTTCCGCAAGGGCAGGGGTCGTTGCGGCCAATCTTCGGGCCTGCCTGCACTGGAGTACGCTTCACCATGGATTCTCCTGAATTGTAAAGGTCATGCTCATCGGCGGCATAATCCTCGCCGGCAGCCATTACTTCTGCACTGTTAGTGCGCAGCTGGCTCATATCGGTTGGCTGCGGCAGCTCCTGCGGGCGCGCTTCATGCGGCTCTTCCTGCACCGGTATGCCGGCGCGCAGGAGGAAGGAGATGATGTTGCGGTTTGTCTCTAAAAGCATTTGCTTAAAGAGATTAAATGCTTCAAACTTATAGATCAGCAGCGGGTCCTTTTGCTCGTAGCTCGCCATCTGCACAGAGTTGCGGAGGTCATCCATGGCACGCAGGTGGTCTTTCCACGAATCATCGATCATACCCAGTGTCATATTCTTTTCCAGCTCGGCAATGATGGGCTTTGCCTCGTGCGCTACAGCATCCTGCAGGTTGGCCACAACCTGTATGCCGCGCATACCATCTGTAAAAGGCACTACGATATTCTCTACGCGCTCGCCGTGCTCCTGCAATACCTGGGCAAGATTCGGATGCATATGCTCACGCAGGGCAGCCGTTTTGCGCTGGTAAATATCTTTCGCCTGCGAAAATAAATTATCCGCTACGATGTTCAGGTCGCCTTTGGCAAATTCTTCGGCGGTTACCTGAGGCTCGATAGCCAAATGCTGAATGGCATCCAGGCGGAAGGCTTCGTAATCGCGATTCTCCTCATATTTCAAGGTTAGGTCAGAAGCAACATCGAATAGCGCATTATCGAGGTCAATAGTCAGGCGGTCGCCGAAGAGCGCGTGGTTGCGGCGCTTGTAGATTACGTCGCGCTGCGAGTTCATTACATCATCATACTCCAGCAGGCGCTTGCGGATGCCAAAGTTGTTTTCCTCCACCTTTTTCTGCGCCCGCTCAATGCTCTTCGTGATCATGCTGTGCTGGAGCACCTCACCTTCCTTATGGCCCATCTTATCCATCATGGAAGAGATACGGCCCGAGTTGAAAAGTCGCATCAGATCATCTTCCAAAGACACAAAGAATTGCGAGGTACCCGGATCACCCTGGCGACCGGCACGGCCACGCAGCTGACGATCCACCCGGCGGCTTTCATGGCGCTCCGTGCCTATGATGGCCAGGCCGCCCGCTTCCTTAACGCCCGGCCCGAGCTTGATATCCGTACCACGGCCAGCCATATTGGTAGCAATGGTTACCGCACCCGGCAGGCCGGCTTCCGTAACGATCTGCGCCTCGCGCGAGTGCTGCTTTGCATTAAGCACATTATGTGCTACTTTCTTCTGCTGGAGCATCCTGCTCAAAAGCTCAGAGACTTCAACAGAGGTGGTACCTACTAGCACGGGGCGGCCGATAGCGCTCAGCGCTTCGATCTCATCGATTACCGCCTTATACTTTTCCCGCTTTGTTTTATACACCAGATCCTGCTGGTCTTTCCGCGCCATCGGGCGGTTGGTTGGTACGGTTACCACATCAAGCTTATAGATCTCCCAGAGCTCGCCTGCTTCTGTTTCCGCAGTACCGGTCATGCCGCAAAGCTTGTGGTACATCCGGAAGAAGTTCTGTAGCGTAACCGTAGCAAAGGTTTGCGTTGCAGCTTCCACATCCACATTTTCCTTTGCCTCGATTGCCTGGTGCAGGCCATCGCTGTAGCGGCGCCCATCGAGGATACGGCCGGTGCTTTCATCCACGATCTTTACCTTTCCTTCCATTACCACATACTCCACATCCTTATCAAAAAGCGTATAAGCTTTCAGCAATTGCTGGATGGAATGAATACGATCTGCCTTAATGGAATAATCCTGCAGGAGCGCATCCTTCCGGGCAATTTTATCTTCTGGTTCAGCATCGCTGGTATCAATATTCGCCAGCTCGGTGGCAATATCCGGCAGGATAAAAAAGTTCGGGTCTTCGCCATTCTGTGCAATCAGCGCAAGGCCTTTTTCCGTAAGATCCACGCTGTTATTCTTTTCATCTATTGCAAAGAAAAGCTCGGCATCCACCTTGGGCATATTGCGCTGCTGCTCGCCGATGTAATAATTCTCGGCTTTTTGCACGATCTGCTTATTGCCTTCCTCGCTCAGGTATTTAATGAGCGCGCTGTTCTTGGGCAGGCCGCGCTGTGCCCGGAAAAGCGCGAGGCCGCCATTGTCCTTATCTGTTTTGCCTTCGGCGATCAACTTCTTGGCATCCGTTAGGCTAAGGTTTACCACTTTGCGCTGTGCTTCCAGCAGGCGCTCGATGCGCGGCTTTAATGCATGGAATTGCTGCTCATCCCCACGCGGCACAGGGCCGGAGATAATGAGCGGCGTACGGGCATCATCCACCAGTACGCTATCCACTTCATCCACCATGGCAAAGTGGTGCTTGCGCTGTACCATCTCGCTCGGGTGGTGCACCATATTATCCCGCAGGTAATCGAAGCCGAACTCGTTGTTGGTGCCATAAGTTATGTCTGCGAGATAGGCGTTGCGGCGTTGCGGCGAGTTGGGCTGGTGCTTATCGATACAATCCACCGTAAGGCCGAGCCATTCAAAGATCGGGCCGTTCCATTCCTGGTCGCGGCGGGCGAGGTAATCGTTCACTGTTACTACGTGCACTCCTTCGCCGGCAAGCGCATTGAGGTAAGAAGGCAGGGTAGATACCAGGGTTTTACCTTCGCCCGTAGCCATTTCCGCAATCTTGCCTTCGTGCAGCACAGAGCCGCCAATAAGCTGTACATCATAATGCAGCATATTCCACTGCACGGTTACACCTGCCGCCTGCCATACATTATTATAAATGGATTGATCGCCCTCAATGCGGATGTAATCGCGCTCGATGGACAGATCGCGGTCCATATCCGTAGCTGTGGATATTACCTGCTCATTCTCCTTAAAGCGGCGGGCAGTTTCCTTTACAACGGCAAAAGCCTCGGCCTGGATCTTCGCCAGTATTTCCTCGATCTTTATATCGCGCAGCTTTACCAGCTTATCTACTTCTTCATATATCGTTTCGTCGGTGCTCTGCGTTTCCGCTTCCATGCGTTTCGCAGCGATCTGTGCATCGATATCCGTAAGGTATTCACGGATCTGCCGGCGGAATTCCTGCGTCTTTGCGCGAAGCTGGTCGTTGCTCAACGGCTGCAACAGCTCATAGGCACGGTTTACATCGGCTACAAGCGGTGAGATGCGCTTTACATCCTTATCCGATTTGCTGCCGCCAAATAATTTTGAGAGAAAACCCATTGTTTCTTTGTTGTTTATCTTTGTGTGTGTGCGGGCCTGCGGCAAATGCTGCCTGAGCCTTATGTTTCCACTTTAATGCTATCAAAATACGTGCTACACCAACTGGCTGACAGGCTGACGCAAAAGGGGCGTAAAGCTACGCCAAATGCTGCATTTTTACCACCAGACCACCGGCAGATACGGCAGTGAGAAAAAATATTTTCGCTATCTATTGCAGGGGTGAAAAGTTTTTATGTATTTTGGAACGCAATTCAGAAAAAGCATACAATTATGAAAAGAACCTTGATCCTTGTTTCTACCATACTTGCCGCCATGACGGGCGCACAGACCAGCCGGGCTCAAAACGCAAGCGATGAGCTGGTAAATGTTTACCGCTGGTACAATACCGAGGACAGAACGTTTGAAACCGTTGCTGAAGGCGAATACCAGGAAGGGCAGATGCTTAACTGGAAATGGAAAGACAAGACCATCATCTTCGTAGGCTACCGCAATCCCGGTGAAGGCCGCGTAGCTGTGTATAGCTGGTTTAACCCAGTAACGAAGGATCAGGCAAGCATTGCGGAAGATGAGTACACCGATGAGCAAATGCTTAAGATGGGCTACTCCGGCAAGAAGCTTCAATATTATGCACTTACCCGCCGCGGCCCGAATACGGTTGCCGTGTACCGCTGGAGAATCGGCAAGAGTGATGACTGGGTAAGCGTTGCTGAAGAAGGCAATACTGATGCCTACATCAAGAAAGGCTACCGCAACAAAACATTCCAGTTCTTCGGCATTGCCCGCAGCGTGGATGCACCGGTTTATAATCAGCTTTAATTTATCTCGGATTTCGAAATTCGGATTTGAAAAACCAGCTTCATAATTTGGAGCTGGTTTTTTATTGCGATTAAATATTTGTTTGATCCTTTCGCCGGATTAAACAGCCCGTAAGCCATTACAAAGAGCAAAGCAAATCCGGAATCCGCCTTCCGAAATCCGGAATGCTACAAGACCTGTATGATCAGGAATTTCAAATACTGTGTAGTCGGTACGTTCCACAGTATCGGATGGTCCTGCGCCTGGGTTTGCCAGGTTACCTGCCTTAGCTGGCGGTGTGCATCTTTTGCGGCGGCGGCAATCGTTTTAAGGAACATTTCCGGGGATACCAGGTTGGTGCAGGAGGCCGTTACCAGGAAGCCTCCCGGCTTTGTAAGCTTCATTCCGCGCAGGTTAATCTCCTTATAGCCTGTAACCGCTTTCTCAATATTCTCCCGGCTTTTGGTAAAGGCTGGCGGATCGAGCATTACCACATCATATTTCTTTCCTTCCTTGCTCCATTCCTTGAGCTTATCGAATGCATTTACAGCTTCAAATGAGCAGATGTTTTCCATGCCATTCAGCACTGCATTTGCCCGTGCAGTATCAACGGCTTTCTCAGAAATATCCAGCCCTAAAACCTTTTTTGCTCCATAATGAGCAGCGTGCAGCGCAAAAGTGCCGGTATAGCAAAAAGCCTCCAGCACATCGGCGTCTTTCACAATGTCTTTGATGTAGCGGCGGTTATCCTGCTGGTCTAAGAAGTAACCCGTCTTTTGTCCGTTTACGATATCCACATGAAACCTGAGGCCATTCTCATTGATGATGATATTGGTATCGAAGGGCGCGGATAAAAAGCCTTTTTGCTGCTGCATGCCTTCCAGCTCGCGTACCGGCACATCATTGCGCTCATAAATTCCTTTCGGCCGGAAGAGCTCTTCCAGCGCCTTTACAATTGCAGGCTTCCAGCGCTCTATGCCGAGGGCCAGCGTCTGGATAACAAAGTAGTCGTTGAATTTATCGATGATAAGCGCCGGCAGGCTATCGGCCTCACCAAAGATGAGGCGGCAGTTTTCGGTGTAGCCTATCTGCCTGCGGTATTCCCAGGCTTCAGCTATGCGGCGCTTGAAGAAAGCATCATTGATCTCATCTTTACGCTCGCGCGTAATAAGCCGGATGCGTATCTGCGAAGCGGGATTAATGTACCCTTTGCCCACAAATGAGCCATTGCTGGAGAAAACTTCTACAATGTCACCAGGCTCATAATCGCCCTCACTGTCGCCGAGCTCATTGCCGAATATCCAGGGGTGGCCGGTTACCACCCGGTCGCTAATTTTCTTGCGCAGGAAAAATTTTGCCATGGCGCGAAGGTATGGGTGGATTTAGGATTCGCGATTTATGATTATGGTTTTTAGAGCTACAATCGCCGGTGCTCTTCCGCAAGCTCAATCTGCTTCCGTGTAGGCAATAAAATCAGCCGCAGCGTTGTATCATTCGTTACATAGCTCACTGCCCAGTTTATGAAAATGATGAGCCGGTTCTTAACGCTCACGATCAGCATCAGGTGCAGGAACATCCATGTAAGCCACGCCAGGAAACCCTGGAATTTGATAAATGGCAGGTCAACAACCGCTTTACGCTTGCCTACCGTAGCCATAGTGCCGGGATTTTTATAATGAAATGGCTGCATTGCCAGAGCTTTAAAATGACGCTCCAAATTTTTTGCAAGATGCACCGCCTGATGGTTGGCCACATTTGCCAGTTGGGGATGCCCTTTCGGGAAATCCGGCTGCTCCATATAGGCAATATCACCGATGGCAAATACATTTTGGGTGCCCTTTACCTTATTGAATTCATCTACCGCAATGCGATTGCCGCGCACCAGCATCTCCGGCGCAATGCCGGGCGGTACATTGCCCGTTACGCCCGCTGCCCATATAAGATTGCGGGTAGGCAGCGTGCGGCCATCGCCAAGCGTTACGACACTTCCGTCATAGTCTTTAATAATAGTATTGGTCCATACCTGCACACCCATTTTTTCCAGATATTCCTGCGATTTTCTTTGAGATGGCTCACTCATCACATTCAGCGTATGCGGGCTGCCTTCAATAAGATAGATATTGATCTTAGAGAAATCCATATCGGGGTAATCACGGGGCAGCACATTGCGCTTCATCTCAGCGAGCGATCCTGCAAGCTCTACTCCCGTTGGCCCGCCACCGGCTACTACTATATTCATCAGCGCTTTGAGCTTATCCGGCGGAGCATCGATGGCATCTTCAAAATTGAGCAGGAGGCGGTTGCGCAGGGCAATAGCTTCGGGTGTGCTTTTCATGGGATAGGCCCATCGCTCAATGTTCTTATTCCCGAAAAAATTAGAAGTGCAACCCGTGGCAATCACAAGGTAATCGTAAGGAAAAGAGCCGGCCTCTGTAGTATGCACCTCCCGCGTGGCAAGAGTTATATCTGACACTTTAGCTACCCGCACATGCACATTTTTACGCTTCTGAAAAACTTTCCTTAACGGGAAAGAAATAGAGCTGGGCTCAAGGCGGGCAGTAGCAACCTGGTAAAAAAGCGGCTGGAACTGATGAAAATTATACTGGTCGATAAGCGTGATCTCGCAGCCGGTTCTCTGAAGCTTGCGTGCGAGGGTTAATCCGGCAAATCCTGCGCCTACAATAACTATTTTTTTATCCACCATATCAGGAATGTTTTCTAACAACTAAAACGGCCTAAAAACCATACCTTAAAAGAAGCAGGATTCGTACCCGGCTTAATGCAGATAAGGCTTCAAAACACTGCAAGCCTCAACCAGAGTGATTTAATAAGAAAGGCTGAGCCAAAGCCCAGCCTTTCCAAAGAACCTTAAAAGATCATTACCGCGCAATATTCACTGCACGTAATTCCCGGATCACCGTCACCTTTATCTGTCCGGGGTACTGCATTTCTTTCTGTATTTTTTCTGCGATCTCGAAAGAGAGGCGGTCGCTATCGGCATCGCTTACCTTTTCTGCCTCAACGATTACGCGAAGCTCACGGCCTGCCTGTATTGCATAGGCTTTTTCCACACCGGGATAAGCCATGGCCAGGTTTTCAAGGTCTTTAATGCGCTGCAGATAGCTTTGCATCATCTCGCGGCGGGCGCCGGGGCGCGCACCTGAGATGGCATCGCAGGCCTGAACGATCGGGGAGATAATGTAGGTCATCTCCATCTCATCATGGTGAGCGCCGATGGCATTTACTACCGCTGCATGCTCGCCAGCCCTTTCTGCAACTTTTGCACCGAGCAGGGCGTGGCTCAGCTCTGTTTCCTCATCCGGCACTTTGCCTATATCGTGCAGGAGGCCTGCGCGTTTAGCCAGCTTTATCACCTTTTGGCCGAGGCCGAGCTCTGCGGCCATAATACCGCAAAGGTTGGCCGTTTCCTTTGAGTGCATCAGCAGGTTCTGCCCGTAGGATGAGCGAAAGCGCATCTTGCCAATAATACGCACCAGATCTTTATGAAGGCCGTGAATGCCCAGCTCGATGATCGTACGCTCGCCGATCTCCATCAGCTGCTCCTCAAGCGCTTTCTTGGTCTTTTCTACTACTTCCTCAATGCGCGCAGGGTGAATGCGGCCATCCTGTACCAGGCGCTGCAGGGAAAGGCGCGCTACCTCGCGGCGGAACGGATCGAAGCAGCTCAGTACAATCGCTTCAGGAGTATCATCAATAATAAGATCCACGCCTGTTGCAGCTTCCAGCGCGCGGATATTGCGGCCTTCACGGCCAATGATCTGCCCTTTGATCTCATCGCTCTCGAGGTTGAAAACAGTAATGGCGTTTTCAATTGTCTGTTCGGAGCCGGTACGCTGTATGGTCTGGATAATGATCTTTTTCGCCTCTTTGGTGGCGTTCAGCTTCGCTTCCTCCATGATGTCCTTTACATGGGCCATGGCTGCGGTGCGGGCTTCTTCCTTTACGGCATCAATAAGCTGGGTTTTAGCTTCTTCTGCCGTAAGGTTAGCCACTTTTTCCAGGCGGCGGATATGCTCTTCCTGGTGCTTCTCGAGCTCAGTGCGCTTAATGTTTACCACATCGATCTGGTTATTAAGGCTTTCTTTCAGCGCTTCAGCCTCTTTGATCTGCTTTTCCGCAGCGTTGATCTTATCGGTTACGCTTTGCTGCTGCTGCTTTACGCGGGCTTCGGCTTCAATTACTTTCTGGTTGCGCAGGAGTACTTCTTTTTCGTGATCGCTCTTCAGCAGCAGGAATTTTTCCTTTGCTTCGAGCATTCTTTTTTCCTTATAATTTTCTGCCTGCATTTTAGAATCTTCTAAGCTTTTGCGGGCGTCTGCAAGTACTTTTTGCGCATCTTCTTCCTTGCGGCGGGCATCTTCCGTTATTTTCCGTGCATCCTCTGCTATTTTCCTGGCTTCAAGATCGGCTTCGGCTATGAGGTGCTGGGTATTTTTTGCAAAGATGAGCTTGCCGAGCAGGATACCTATAGCGATGGCTGCCAGTGCAATGGCAACCGTAATTAGTGGACTCATGTGTGTTGTTGGAGTTATTTTATATAAATGAACAAATTGGGTGTAGCTGCAGGCCGCGATAAATTAATATTGATCCTGCCGGGCATTATCAGCGCGCTAAATTAATAAAAGAAAATTTGTGCTTACTATGAAATGCAGGAAGCTGGATTTCTGTACTTTATTGCCGGCATCTGCGAAATCCTGGAATTGATCGTTGCTTCGTATGTTGTGGCGCTTTTTCAAATTTCCGCCTTGATTATGGTATTATCTTATGCATCCTGCAATGTATCTGTTGCCCCGCTGCACCGGGATCCTGCGCACCGGTCCGAGCAAACGAGCCAGCTCCTGTTTGGAGAGAAAGCCGAAGTGCTGGAAATTACTCAGGGCGACTGGGCCCGCATCCGCGGCCGCTGGGATGGCTATGAAGGCTGGTGCCGCGCTTCGCAGCTACAATTCATCACCCCTAAAGATTTTGGAAAGCCGGTGAGGCAGGTAGCAGCACGGCATTACGATGCGCTTCATTTTGGAGACAGCACGCTTTGGCTGCCTATGGGCAGTGAGCTAACGGGCATTAAAAGAGGCAGCGTAGGATGCGGCAATTTGCTTCACGGAAAGTTCAGGGGGAAGAAGATCAACCTGCATCATGCCTCGCCGGCGCGGGAAGTAGTGAAGGCCTTTGCGCTGCAATACATGCATGCCCCCTACCAGTGGGGCGGCCGCACGATTGCCGGTATCGATTGCAGCGGGTTGGTGCAGATGGCTTTTAAAATGGCCGGGCAAAGCATTGTAAGGGATGCCTCCCAGCAAGCGCAAACCGGTACTACTATAGACTTTCTGATGGAGGCACGCTGCGGCGATCTTGCATTTTTTGATAATGCCGACGGTGCTATCGTGCATGTAGGTATCCTGCTTGACCATGAGACGATCATCCATGCTACGGATACGGCCGGCAGGGTAGTAGTTGATAAGATAGACAATGGCGGCATCATCAGCCTGAGCCTGAAGAAGCGCACACACAACCTGCGGCTGGTTAGAAGAGTGCTTCCGGACAATTGAAAAACGGTTGTTAAGTGCCTATCTAATGGATGGTTAATGGGGCTTTGCGTCCTTTTTTATTTAAAAGGGTTATGTACTTTTAGGCTTCAATCAAATAATAAATATTTTTGATTGAATTTTTTCCAACTAAGACTTTTACTACAAATATTTTTACTTATTTTTACAACCATCATGAAGAGAAATTTATTGATTGCCCTGATCGTTGGCAGCGCATTACAGGGAATTTCTATACACGCTAAGGCAGATGGCCGCCCTAATGAAGACAGCGCAGCTTACTATATGCAGGCTGGTAAAGGTGAGCAGATAGCACGCCGCTACCCACAGGCATGGACGCTTTATGAAAAGGCTGCGCGCAATGCGCCCGCCAGCATAGAGCCACAACTTGCCATTGCCGAGGTATGCCAGCAGATGAACAAGATGGCACCTGCCATCCGTGCACTCGAAGCTGCGATAAAGATTGCCCCGGATAATGGCAAGGTATCCTGGAAGCTGGCAAAGTTCTATTTCAATTACGGAAGCTGGGATAAGGTGATTGTACTGCTGCCGCAGGCGCATAAGACTATGCCCGATGCCAACGGCTACAACTTTATGATGGGCAAGAGCTACTATTCTCTTCAGAATTATGGAAAAGCTATTTCTTACCTTCAGAAAGCTACGCAGGATGATGACCAGAATGCAGAGGCTTTTTACCTGATTGGCCACATGTATAGCCTCATGGATAATTACAAGCCGGGTATTCCTTATTATGAGAAGGCGCTTACTTTGCAGCCTACCGAAGGCAGCGGTATCCGGATGTATGAATATGCTATGGTGCTGGCCACTGCCGGCGATTACGATAATTCTATCAAATGGTTTGGTAAGGCCCTGAACAGTGATTTCAAGGCCCGCGATGATTTCTATATGAACTTTGCCTACACGCTTGCCGATGCGCACCAAAGCGACAAGGCGATCAAGATGATGGAGGATATATTAGTGCGCCGCCCGCAGGA
The DNA here is from genome assembly GCA_965246905.1 of Chitinophagaceae bacterium. GTDB lineage: Bacteria > Bacteroidota > Bacteroidia > Chitinophagales > Chitinophagaceae > UBA1952. Next base: position 158,486 of record CBDFFZ010000015.1, on the reverse strand, counting down.
TCTTTCCCTGCTCAATGGTATTGCCGATGTTTACTACCATGCCGGCAAATACGGTAAGGCTATCAATTACTGGGATAAGGTGCTTGCGATGGACGAGACCAATGCACGCCCGCTTTACCAGATCGGCCTTTCTTATATAAAGATGGGTAATACCAAGGATGGTCAGGCGCTTTGCGACAAGGCTATTGCAATGGACCCTTCGCTTGCTGCGCTAAAGCGTGAAAAGAAAATGATGTAATAAAGATTGTTTGTTTTAAGTGTAAAAAGCAGCGCTCCGGAAACGGAGCGCTGCTTTTTATTTAGGGAAATGCCGGAAGGTGTCTGAATTGCGGATTTAAAAGGATTGCACGGATTCCTGAACGGAAAAATGTACAGCGCCCGTCCGTGCAATCCTTTTAAATCCGTGATTCAGATAGTGCATGCGCCCACACAAGCGTAGGGGTGTGCCCTTGTGGCCGCCCACGTTTAAGGAAGTCTTCGCTTTGAGCGAGGACTTCCTTATGTATGAGCCTGCGCGAAGGATAGCAGTGGAAAGCCCTGTAGCTTTTCGCGGAAGGCTTGGAACGGATAGCCTGGTGCCGCCCTTCAGCGGCACGCGCCCTAATATTCCTGGCCGTTATAGAATACGCGGTAGAAATTATCGCCGATGCGGTACTTCAGTACGTCATAATTCAAGTCCCAGGTTTCTACTGTGGAGGTGGTTACATCGTACACTTCGCCGCTGCTGAACATGCGCAGGGTATTGGCGCGGTTGACGAATACGAGCGAGTTGTACTGGATGGTGAAGTTCTGCGGATAATAGGTATCGAGGGTGGTTACTTCGCCTTTGTAGAATACCTTGAAGTAGCCGGCATTGTCTTTAAAAGCTACAACGTTGTCGCCCACGCGGAAATCGGCGCGGAGGAAGCCGAGGTTATAGATGCTATCCTGATAGAAGACTTTAAAGTAGCCATCGTTGGTGATGTAGGCTACGAGGTTATCGCCGGTTACATATTTTTCGGGGGAGAAGCTTTCGGCGGTGATGGTTTTGCCATCGTGGAAGATCTTGAATACATGGCCGGCATCAGTATAGGCTACGGTGTTGCGGCCTGCGCTGAAGGAGGAAACCTGGTTATCTTCCTGGGCAATGATCTCACCGTGGTAGAAGATGCGGAACTGGCGGGCGTAGTTGTTGTAAGCGGCAATATTATCGGATACCGAGATAGCTGTAACGCCAGTGCCTGCCAGAAAGCTCTCAATAGGGTAGATCTGCCCGTTGTAATAGGCTTTGTACTCGGTGCGCACACCATCGAGGAATACCACGAGGCTGTCGCCGAGGTAATATTCATCGCAAAGCAGGGATAGATTTTTTACCGTGCCGTTATCGAATACGTTGAGCGATTTTGCATTGAGGAAGGTGATGAGATCGTCGCTAACGCTGAAGGCATTGGTGAAGCCGGCATTGAGGGTGCGCACACCGCCGCCGTAATATACTTTGAAGGAGCGGGAATTATCGAGGTAGGGGATGGCTATGCGGCCTACCTTGAGGTCTGTTGGCGGGAGGTAATCTACCTTGCGGAGGAGGCCGTTATCCCACACCATAAGCTGGCGCTGGAGATTGGTATAGGCAGCGAGCTGCGCGTGGGTAAGCGGGGTAAGGAAAAGGAAGAAAAGCGCGGTGCAGGCAGCGGCTTTAAGGAGTAAACGTTGGCTCATGGCGAGGCTTGGAAAGCATAAAGTTGCTCTAATTAGGCCAAATAAAAAAGCCAGCCTGAAAACAGGCCAGCCCCTATAAACCCTATCACTATGAAAACTGACGTAAAGATACGTGGGACAATGGCTTGCAGCCAAAAGAATGGGGCCCGATAACGGGAGAACAACATAGGTAAAGGGGTTGTGAAGGGGAGTATCCGGGTAAATCGTAATGCGCTTCTTTACCTCAAAAGTGCTCGTGCGTAGATCGGCAGGGTGGTGCTTTGCGCTGAGCTGCTTGCGGAGACCATTGTACTGCGTGCGCACACCATTGACAGGGTTGCAGATGTCATTGACATGCTTGCAATGAGTATTGTAATTAATATGTCCGGCATTGTTGGGGTTGCGGCGGATAGATTTGGCTTTGCGGATGCCGTTGGCGGCGGTTTGATGACCATTGAGCGCGTTGCAATGAGTATTGTAATTAATATGATGGTCATTGTAAGGGTTGCGGAGGCCATTGTAAGCGTTGCGTTGCTTATTGTACATCTTGCAATAATTATTGTTATTAATATGAGGTGCGTTGTTGGGAGTTAATAGCTGTTGAGTGCCTGCGCCTGCCATTCCGATACTAATGCAACTATTGCCGCTTTTGTACTGCGGGATGATTTATGAGATGCGTCACAGACGCTGCACCGGTGGCATCCGCGTTGCAAACGCGGACGAGGCAGAATGGTGTATCTCCTGCAATGAATATTGTAAGAACCACAGTTGAGACAGCTGCAAGAATGATGCGCCGTTGCATTACAAATGCGGACAGGGCTGCTGCGGGTTTACTTTGATCTGGTTTCTTTAAATGCAGCATGCCATCCTTTGGGGGATGGCATGTGCGTTTTTGGGGTGATGATTGCTTACTTTTTCACGAGGGTGCGAAAGGCGATCGATGCGGCTTTTTTATACTCCGGGCTGGCCGCTTTGTAGGCGCTGAGCACGGCGCCTTTTACAGCCATTGCTGTGGGTACGAGGCCGCTTACGGGTGTGTACAGGGCTACCTGCCGTTCGTTGCGCCGGGAGTTGGCCCTATTGGCAGCCTGTAGTGCAGCGGTGTTGAGGGCAGAGAGCTGATCAAGCTTAGTGTGGAGGGCTTTCAGGTCGAGGTCGGGCTGGTTGGTACGGTAGTTGGGCTCGGCTTCGAGTACGTCTATGAGCTTGTCGAAATGATCGATGAGGGCATCGTAGGAGCGCTGCGATACGGATTTTTGTTTTCCGGTTTCCGGGGCCTGGCCTTCTTCCGGGCCCGTTGCTGTGTGTTCTTCGGGGGCTTCCTGCTCCTTGCCGATGCGTGTGCCCCGGATTTTGGCGAGGAGGCCGCGGGCGAGGCCGGCAAGGTTGGTGTCGGGTACGGCGCTCTCCAGCTCTGCAACCACGCGTGTGGAAAAAGAGGTAAGCTGCAGAAAGGGGGTGTAGCGCTCTGCGGAAGTTCTGGCTTCTGCTGTTTCGGCGGCTTTGAGCTCCTCCATAATGCTATCGGTTTCGTTGTACTGCCGGAGAAGGTTATCCACCTTCAGGCTTTCCCTTGCGGGATTGTACTTAGGGAGGCTTTGCACATAGAGTGCAAGCTTTTGGAGGTTGGCTACATTCTTGTAGTGGCCTGTTTCGGATGTTGACTTTGCCATAATGTTTTGTATGCGTTTTATAAAAAATGATGTACAATACATAGGTCAATTACTGTGCCAAACTCTTATTTCAATTATAGAAATTATTTGTTGATTTATTTTTTATTTTAATTTGATTGATGAAATTATTTGATGATGAATTGTTTAGGTTGTTTGGTGGTTTTGAATATATATTTTGGTAATTCTTGATTGAGTAGCAATTTTTTTTTATTTAAGGCTATAAAATGGCTTTCCGCTTTGCGGAGGGGCTTGCGCCCTTTTATTGCCTAAGAAGCTGTTTGAGTTATTTATAAGGCATCTATTTGATAGGTAGTTTGCCTAAACTTTTGTCCTTCTGCAGGAACTTTTCTCTTAGCGCAGCAAAAATCTATTGTATGTAAGCTGATGTTGCTGTGCTAAAGATCCCTGCGGGATGACAAAGTTTGGGTAGGCTTATGTTGGGATTACAAAGCTTACGTGGCCAATGTTTTATAGGGATACAGCGACTGCGCTAACACCCAGCTTTGTCCTTCCGCAGGGATCTTTCAGTAAGCTTGGGTGTTAAAGATCCCTGCGGAAGGACAAAATCGCTGTAGATTAAGTCGTTGTTGCGCCTGCCTAACAGGGGTGTATGTGGGCTTGTGATTTTGATGACAGGTAGCATCTCTCCCCAGCGCTCCCGCCCCAACAGAGACACTAACGATTTACTTGCACGGTAGCATTTTAACAGCGCGGGCCCTATCTTTAACGGTACCGGAATCCTGCCACTCCCACCCGCTTATGCAGCTATCTATAGAGAGTTTAGAGATTGAAATGAATTAATTGGTTTATGAAATTTATAGATTGACTGAGGCAGAAATACAATTTATAAAAGCTTAAAGCGAACTCTCATATGATTCATACGATCACTGACTTACTAACAGAAATCCAAGTTCAAGGGATTGCGCTGATCCACAAATATGAGAACATTAAGCATCCAGTATTAATTGGAGATATGTATGAGGGACTAACTCACGAGATGCTCAATTCGGCGATATTTAAGAATCTTGATTTAAAAGTAGTCAGTGGCAAAATAAAAAATAGCTTTGGAGGGCTGAGCGGGGAGATCGATTGTATGCTCGTCGAGGGGATTGGTGAGCAGTTACCTTTTACCGAAAAATTTATATACCACTTTAACCAAGTAATTGCTGTCATTCAGGTAAAAAAAACTTTGTTTACAAACTCACTTGATGATTCATACTCAAATCTTCGGTCCGTTATTGATGTAAGTCGTGAACCAGAAAAAGATAGTGACGCTTATGTAATTAGAGCAATGCGGGATGCTTACCGAGGCCTACTCAAAATTGATCTTCCAAAAAGAGAAGAGCTATCCCTATACACTAAAATACAACAGCATGTTTATCACGCGCTTATGATGGAAGCTTATTTTCCTGTAAGGATAGTATTGGGATACTATGGATTTAAATCTGAACACGGATTGAGAGAAGGTTTTGTAAAAATGTTAGATCAGAAGGTTAAGGATGGACCAACTCGTGGTTATGGCGGTGTTAGCATGCCGAACCTTATCATCTGTGGAAATCAATGCTTATTAAAAAATAATGGGATGCCTTTTGGGATGCCTTTCTTAGATCAGGAATTCTATTGGCCTCTTTATGTTTCATCACCAAATAATTCAACGTACATTCTTCTGGAATTGATTTGGACAAGGCTGTCTTATAAATATAATATATCCTCTGGCATATTTGGTGATGATTTTGATACAGAACCAATGCACGAATTTATTAACTGTAAGTTTGGAGAATATGAAGATGGTAAGGAAGGTTGGATGTATTCTTACTACCCATATACTGCTAAACAATTACTTGAAGCCTCAGGAAAGAGAACTAAATGGCAGCCTCAGTTTCTTTCCCAAAAGCAATTCGCTACAATCTCCCGTATTAATGAAAGTGGGTTTATATTTACAGATAGCCTAATTAATGAAAAAGCGAGCCATAATGATAAGAATTCGTTTGCTACGTTTATTGATGAACTTAAAGCGACTGGTTTAATATATGAGCGGGACGGTAAGTTATATATGCTTACTGACTCTTGTATTGCTGTGATATTGCCAGATGGCAGATACTGCATCGGCGAGAACCGTAGTGGTGAATTCGAAGCATGGTTAAAAGAGTACGAGAAGAGCAGAATAAAATGATGTATGTAATTAATAGGCCCCGTTCGGCGTAGCGCACTACAGGTCATATGCTCGCAAGCAAGACACTAAAGAATCACTAAAGCTACAGATGATAACACCTGCAGCGGCACTGAGGAACCAATTTATTTCCCACTCTTTTAAGTCTTGAGAAGTAGACTTAAATCAACAATAAAATCCTGGACTCTGTTTGGCCTGGGAAGCAGAAAACGCACTATAGAAAATATTTCGTTTGGCATAGCGCACAACAGCTAAGCAAAAGCGCCGCCTTCGTTTAAATATGAAAAATAGCCAGTAGCTACATTACACGCCAGCATTATAGTGTAGTAAAGAACATTTGCAGCGGCACCGAATCACCCCCCCGAATATGATAGATAACCACGACATTGCGGAACAACTACATAAAAAGCTATTGGCCCTGCAGCCAATAAGCCCTGAGCTGCAGGCTAAGCTGGATAAAAAGTTCCGCCTCGAATTCAATTACAATTCCAATCACTTAGAGGGCAATACACTTACCTATGGTGAAACCGAGCTCCTATTGATCTTCGGGGATACCATGGGGAACCACAACATCCGGGAGTATGAGGAGATGAAGGCACATGATGCCGCCTGGCATCTTATAGAAGACTGGGCAAAGGATAAGGAACGGCCGCTGACCGAGCAGCACATCAAAAACCTGAACGAGATCATCCTGGTGCAACCTTACTGGAAAGAAGCCATTACAACGGATGGACAACCTACAAGGCGGCAAATAAAGGTGGGCAACTACAAGGAGTTCCCGAACTCCGTAAGACTGCAGAACGGCGAAATCTTTAGCTACGCCTCACCGGCCGATACGCCCATACAAATGCAAGAGCTGATAGACTGGTACCGGCGTGAGGAAGGCGGTCTGCCACCTATAACCCTGGCTGCCCTGCTGCACTACAAGTTTGTGCGTATCCACCCATTTGATGATGGTAACGGAAGAATATCGAGGCTGCTGATGAATTATGTGCTGCTAAGGAATGGCTACCCGCCGGTAATTATAAAATCAGAGGATAAGGCAAATTACCTGAGAGCGCTGCATATGGCCGATACCGGGGATTACGAGCCTTTCATCAGCTACATTGCCGACCAGGTAGTCTGGTCGCTCAATATCGCTATCAGAGCGGCGAACGGTGAAAGCATCGATGAGCCGGGAGACTTGGATAAAGAAATCGCTGTTTGGAAAACTCAAATTATTAATAGTCGGCCAGAAACAGTTCCTAAAACCAATAAGCTGGTCTTTGAACGTTATGCAGATTCTATTAAGCCTTTGTTTCAACTGTTTATTGAAAAACACCACCAGTTCGATGAACTTTTTGATTCAAATAATGTAGTTGCTTTCCCAAATAATGTGAAAGGCGATATGGGATTTGAATATTTGGATGAAGCAATTAAAAGGGCGATGATCTTACAGGAGAAAATTGATAATGATCACGAGGATGTAATAGATGAAGAGATTCATTTAGAGGAATTTAGTATCCACTACAATTATAACTACTTCAAAAAAGCAGGCATAAATGCATTTAACCAAGTTGCATTTCTCAGATGTCAATTCACACAATTTGAATGGGAATTAACCGGAAATGGCATTCAGCTAAACAAGGGCTATAAGCAGCCACTTACATCTAATGAGATTACCGACTTTATAAATATTTGTCTGAAGACTACGTTTACAGAAATTCAAGCAAAAATGAACTTATCAAACCTATAATAGCTATACCCGGTTGAGCGAAGTCCCCTGACTTCGCTCAACCGGCGCCGCGTCCCCTGACGCGAGGAAAATCAGTTGCCCGCACTGCGTAGCCTATAACAGTTAAGCCAAGCCTCTGCCTTCATTTTAATATAGAAGTAGCCTGTTGCTACCTTACAGGCCGGTAAAAGCATTTCATAAGCATCCATACAACGTACTAAAGCGTGGTTTCCTGTATAAGACCACTCAGTGTACAATATGCTCAGGTTGTGGCTGGGCTCCCAAACAGGGACTGTGAGCACAGAAATTATTATAGGACTAAAAGGATTCCATAAATAAACATAAGGGACGCTGCGTTGTGCAGCGTCCCTTTAAGCTTGATAGTAAATGTCGTTACTTCTTCTTCTTGGGTGAGAACATCGCAATCATCCGCCGTCCTTCCATCTTCGGCATGCTTTCGAGCGCGCCTACTTCGGCAAGGCGCTCGGCAAACTTCAGCAGCAGCAGCTCACCGCGCTCCTGGAACATGATGGCCCGGCCGCGGAACTGTACATAGCATTTTACCTTATCTCCTTCCTTCAGGAAGTTTTCGGCGTGCTTGGATTTAAAGTCGAAATCATGATCATCCGTATTTGGTGTAAACCGGATTTCCTTTATTTCGCTCTGCTTCGATTTTGATTTCTGCTCCTTATCCTTTTTCTTTTTCTCGTACAGGAACTTTTTGTAGTCGATGATCCGGCAAACAGGTGGGGTGGCGTTTGGCGAAATCTCTACAAGATCCACGCCTTTTTCCTCTGCCATGCGGAGTGCGGTAGAGAGTGGGTAAATAGCAGGTTCTGTGTCATCATCGCCTACCAGACGCACTTCCGGCGCGGTGATCTCTTCATTCAGCTTGTGTTCGTTCTGGGGTAATCTTGGCCGGAAGGGCTGCCTTCCTTTTGGTCTTTTCTGCATTAATGGGTGTTAAAAATTTATGGGCAAAAATAATCTTTTTTATTATTCCGGAATTCGGAATTCGGATTCCGGAATAACCTAAAATCGTACGGGCAATATGGGCAAAAAATCCAGCAATGAATTCATAAATCAATACTCCCGGAATCTTAATTCATCTTCAAAAATCCGAAATCCTACTTCCGCACTTCGGAATGATCAGGCCACCGCTCCCGGTTTCGTTCCTGCCATCTGCATCAGCACTGTCTGCCTTATTTCCTCGGCAAAAAGCTCCAGGGCCATCGCGCCTTTATCGCCTTCCCCGTGCTTTCTTACGGATACCTGGCTTTCTGCTGCTTCCTTTTCGCCTACAATGAGCATGTAGGGTATTTTGGCAAGCTCAGTATCCCGGATTTTGCGGCCTATTTTTTCCTGGCGGTCATCTATCTCAGCACGTACATCTGCTTTCTTTAGGGCTGCTGCTACTATTTGAGCATACTCAGCGTATTTATCTGAAATAGGCAGCACTTTCACCTGTACCGGCGCAAGCCACAGCGGCAGATCGCCACCGCAATGCTCTAAAAGCACAGCTATAAAGCGCTCCATAGAGCCGAATGGCGCACGGTGAATCATTACGGGGCGCTTACGGGTATTATCACTGTCCACATACTCCAGCTCAAAGCGCTCCGGCAGGTTATAATCCACCTGTATCGTACCAAGTTGCCAGCTTCTGCCGAGGGCATCCTTTACCATAAAATCGAGCTTAGGGCCATAGAAAGCCGCCTCGCCGTATTCTGTAACCGTATTCAAGCCTTTTTCCGCCGCCGCCTGGATAATTGCATTCTCGGCGATTTCCCAGTTCTCATCCGATCCAATATACTTGGCGCGGTTTACCTGATCCCGCAGGGAAATCTGCGCGGTAAATGCAGGGAAATCCAGCGATGTAAGCACATACATCACTAAGTCTATCACCTTCTTGAATTCTTCCAGCACCTGGTCGGGCCGGCAGAAAAGGTGGGCATCGTCCTGGGTAAAGCCTCGTACGCGGGTAAGGCCGTGCAGCTCGCCACTCTGCTCATAGCGATATACAGTTCCGAACTCTGCAAGGCGCAGCGGCAGGTCTTTATAAGAGCGTGGCGATGATTTATAGATCTCGCAGTGGTGCGGGCAATTCATTGGCTTTAGCATAAACTCCTCGCCTTCCTGCGGGGTAGTGATCGGGCGGAAGGAATCAGCGCCGTATTTCTCCCAGTGTCCGGATGTTTCGTAAAGCTTCTTGCTGCCGATGTGTGGCGTAATAACCGGCAGGTAGCCGCTTTCGAGCTGTGCCTTCTGCAGGAACTGCTGTAAGCGCTCCCGGAGCATGGCGCCCTTTGGCAGCCATAGAGGCAGGCCGGCACCTACTTTTTCTGAGAAGGTAAACAGCTCCAGCTCGCGGCCCAGCTTGCGGTGGTCGCGCTTCTTTGCCTCTTCGAGCAGCGCAAGATAATCCTCCAGCTCCTGCTGCTTAGGAAAAGTGATGCCATAGATGCGGGTAAGCATTTTGTTCTTCTCATTGCCCCGCCAGTAGGCACCCGCAACGTTCGTAATTTTTACTGCTTTGATAACGCCTGTAGCCGGGATGTGCGGGCCACGGCAGAGATCGGTAAAAGCGCCTTGCGAGTAAAAGGTGATACTGCCATCTTCCAGGCCATCAAGCAATTCTAATTTATAAGGATCCTGCTTGTGCGAGAAATAACCAATGGCTTCTTCCTTCGGCACTTCGCGGCGCAAATAAGCATTATTCTGCTTTGCCAGCTCTTTCATCTTGCTTTCAATTTTTGCAAGATCTTCTTCCGCAAGCTTGCGGTCGCCCTGATCAATATCATAGTAAAAGCCATTCTCGATAGCCGGGCCGATGCCGAATTTTGTATCCGGGTACAGGCTCTCGAGGGCCTCGGCCATCAGGTGGGCGGATGAATGCCAGAAGGTGGTCTTTGCGCCGCGGTCATCCCAGGTAAGCAGTTTTATGGAAGCATCGGTATCAATAGGTCGGGTAGCATCCCATACTTCGCCATCCACCTCGGCGGCGAGTACTTTACGGGCAAGGCCTTCGGAGATGGATTTAGCTACATCGAGCGCAGAAGTTCCGCTTTCATATTCGCGGACAGCGCCATCGGGCAGGGTAATTTTTATCATAAAAAAAGGAAATAAAATTTCTTTAAAAACAGTGTAAAAGTAAAATGAAAAAACCACCGGAAGTAAGCCGGTGGTTCTATCTTATAAAGGATTGTAAAACGGCTATTTTCTAAAGACATCGGCAAACGTAACAGTATCCGCATCCTGTGTGATGGGATCGCGGTCGATAGCTACGTAACGGATGGAGAGCTCATTGGAATTGAGGGTGATGACATCTCCATTGATGGAGCTTTCGCCATTGAAAGTTTCCGGTATATTGTAGAGGCGGATGTTCTTTCCTGAGTTAAAAATTTCCCAGTTGAAAGCTGTTTCATCGGGGTCGCCGGCACCGCACTTACGGGCGTTTTTGTGCTCTGTGCCTACATAATTTACCTTAAACTCAAGCGTATTATCCATCTTGCAGCTGTCCAGATTGGGGTACACGTTATCGGTAGTGATGGTGCCGGTTGGCAAGCGGTAAGTGGCAGTCAGCGATATGCGCTTCCACTGGCCGCCACGCAGCATATCTTCGTAGGAAGTTGTTTCATCGGCCTTTTTACAGGCAGCGAATAATAGGGTAAGGGCAGCAATGCTTAAAATCGTTCTTTTCATATAAATTTTCCGGAAAGCGGATAAAGCTAAAAAAAATTGGTGAAATGCCGAACAAGTCCGCAAAAAAATGCCTGTGGCGTGGCACGGATTTTTTTGAAGATTTTTTGTGAACCGGATGATCGTGCAATAGCTCAACATTCAAAAACAAAACCAATCATGAAAAAAGTAAGCATCCTTTCCCTGCTGGCGCTGATTATCTCTCTCAGCAGTTGCCGCTTAGCTGGTGGCATATTCAAGGCCGGCTTCAATATGGGTATTATTGTTGTGATCGCTGTTGTTGCCATTATCATATTTATCCTGGCCAAAGTGCTGGGCGGCGGCAGTAGGTAGTCCTTTTCCTTATTTTTAAATGTTTTTTTCTCAATCTAAATATAAAATCAAAAAGCTATGACAAGATTCATGACCGGACTGCTGCTGGGTGTAGGGGTAGGCCTGCTGCTGGCACCTGAAAAAGGGGAAGACACGCGCGAATCCATTGCAGAAACTGCAGAGGACTGGAAGAACAAATGGTACAAAATGATGGGCAAAGCCGAAACGAAGATCGATGATCTGAAAGGCATGCTTCAGGGGGAGATTTCAGGCCTTAGTGATGATGTGCGCAGCCGCATCAGCACGATCCTTGATGAAGCAGGCAACAGCGCTGAAAGCGGTTCGAGCAAAGCAAAAGACCAGTTTAAGCCAATCTAAATTTTTAATTTTTATACATGTAAATGCCGGGCCTGTAAGCCCGGCATTTTATGTTTTATTTTTTGTGAAGAAGAATAGCTGTGTACTGCAGGCTTAATACTTCTGTAGCAAAACATTGGCAGTGGCTACCACGCCTTCCTCCCGGCCAATAAAGCTCAGCTTCTCGGCAGTAGTAGCCTTTATGGAAATATCATCCGCACTGATATGCAGCACTTGCGCAATGGTACGCTGCATTTCCTCAACATAAGGCCGGATCTTCGGAGCCTGAAGAAGGAGTGTGCTATCAATATTTACGAGCCAATACCCCTTCTCGCGCACGAGCGCATAGCAGCGGCGCAGGAGCACTTTTGAATCTATGTTTTTAAAGGTGCTGTCTGTATCCGGGAAGTGCTGGCCTATATCACCGAGGCTTACCGCGCCGAGCAGCGCATCGCAGATAGCGTGAAGCAGTACATCGCCATCACTATGGGCCACGCAGCCTTTGGTATGCGGTATCAGCACGCCGCCAAGCCATAGCTCACGGCCTTCTGCCAATTGGTGAAAATCTATTCCCTGACCGATTCTGTAGGACATGTGTTTAATTTCGAAATCCGGAATTCGGATTCCGGATCGTGGTTAATGTTTCTGGCAGTATTCCGGAATCTGAATTCCGAAATGCGGAATACCTTATTTATAATTTAATAAGGCGTTTTCCAGGCAATCCATTGCTGCATTGATGTCATCGAGGTTAAGCACATAAGCCAATCTTACTTCGTCTTTGCCTTTGCCTTTGGTGGCATAGAAGCCGGAGGCAGGGGCCATCATTACGGTTGCTCCTTTGTAAGAAAATTCTTCGAGCAGCCACTGGCAAAACACCTCGCTATCAGCAACAGGTAGTCTTGCCATCGCGTAAAATGCACCGCCGGGATTGGGGCAAAGTACGCCCGGCATAGCATTGAGCCGCTTTACAAGGAGGTCGCGGCGGGAGTTATATTCGGCATGTACGGCATCAAAATAATCGGCCGGGAGATCTACTGCGGCTTCGCCTAAGATCTGCGCAAACGTTGGCGGGCTAAGGCGGGCCTGGGCAAGCTTCATAGCAGCATCGAGCACTTGCTGGTTCTTAGTTACGAAAGCGCCAATGCGACCGCCGCAGGCACTGTATCTTTTGGATATAGTATCGAGCAGGATGGCATGCTGCTCTAATCCTTCGAGCGAGAGCGCGGAAATGTGCTTGCGGCCATCATAGCAAAATTCGCGGTAAGCTTCATCGGAGAATAAAAAGAGATTGTGCTTCAGACATATCTGCTTCAGTGTTTCCAGTTCTTGACGGCTATAGAGGTAGCCCGTCGGGTTATTGGGATTACAGATCATAATTGCCTTTGTGCGTGGCGTTACAGCCTGCTCAAAAGCTTCGATCGGCGGCAGCGAAAAGCCATCTTCGATGCCGGATGGGATAGGCACTACTTTAATGCCGGCGCTTACCGCAAAGCCATTATAATTAGCGTAGAAAGGCTCCGGGATGATCAATTCATCGCCGGGATCCAGGCAGCTGAGTATCGCGAAAGAGATAGCCTCGGAGCCGCCGGTTGTTACGATGATCTGGTTATGGTTTACCATGATATTATTGCGGCCATAATAGGTAACCAACTTTCTGCGATAGCTTTCAAAGCCTGCGCTGTGGCTGTACTCCAGCACCTTGAAATCCGCATGTTTTACAGCGTCCAAAATCGCTGGCGGCGTTTCAATATCCGGCTGGCCGATGTTTAGATGATACACTTTGATGCCCCGCTGCTTGGCTGCCTCGGCAAAGGGTACGAGCTTGCGGATGGGGGAAGGCGGCATCTGCGCGCCGCGCTGCGATATGGATGGCATAGAGAACAAAGATAAGGCTGGAAATGGTTTGATGAGGTTGGATAGGTTTGATGGCGTTAGATGAAGTTGGATGAGTTGGACAGAGTTCAACTAAGCCGGAATCCTGAAAATCAATTGAATCCTATTGAAATCATAGTTCAGACAATCACTTATGCAAACAGCTTTTCCATTGCTGCCGCTTTTAGTCTGAGCTCTTTCCATTCGCTTTGGGCATCGCTATCCCAGGTGATGGCACCGCCGGTTTGGTAGGAAAGGTATTTTGTGGCCTCATTATAAAAAAGGCTCCTGATGACTACGTTGAAATCAAAATCCCCATTTGGAGAAATATAGCCTACGCTGCCTGCAAACAGCCCGCGCCTTGAGGCCTCGTACCGCTCTATCAGCTCCATCACTTTCACCTTGGGGGCGCCCGTCATACTACCCATCGGGAAGCTTTTGCTAATGGGATCGGCAAAAGTCTGGTCGTTCCTCAATGTTCCGCTTATCGTAGAGATCATCTGGTGTACCTGCGGGAAGGTGTAGATGCCAAACAGCTCATCCACTTTAATACTGCCCACAGCGCAGCTTCGGGCAAGATCATTCCGCATCAGGTCCACGATCATTACATTTTCTGCGCGTTCTTTTTCGCTATTATATAAGGCCGCTTTTAGGGCTTCGTCTTCAATTAGATCTGTGCTTCGGCGTGCGGTGCCTTTGATAGGCTGGCTTACAAGATGGTTACCTGTTTTACGCAGGTATCGCTCAGGGCTCGCGCACATCAGGTACTGGCCATTGAGCGCATAGCAGGCTGCAAACGGCGCGGGTGAAGCCGTATTGAGCGAGGCAAAAGCGGCAATCGGATCCAGATCTACATTGCTACAGAAACCTTCATTACAAAAATTGATCTCGTAGCAATCGCCATTCCGGATATGCTCCCGCAGAGCGGCAATTTTAATAAGGTATTCTTTGTGTGAGATACGGTGGCTAAAAGTTAGCTGCGGAAGTGGGCGCTGCGGTAATACAGGTGCATCAACTAAAGCTTTGAATATTGCTTCGGGATCTTCCTCTATAGTTTCAATGAAAAGGCGGTCATGGCCGATCTCAATGCCTATTACCGTTTCCGGCACGAAAAATTGTAGGTCCGGGAAAGAGTGTCGCACTGTATGGGCGGATGCTAGTTTTGGCTCAAGCGCATTCTTTGCATCATAGGCAATGTGGCCAAAAAGCCAATCGGCATGAGTAACGTGGAATTGATTAAGGCTTCCGAACAATTGCACTTCCTGTGGAGAAAAAACAGCCGCTGCGCCCATTGCTGCAAGGCATTCATATTGTCCGCCCTGCGCGGTGTATTCATTACTGTCCAGAAAAAGGAAAATGCCGAACCGGGAAGCCCGGCTCAGCATTTTATCCTTAATTATTTTCAGGTCTTTTTTTTCGAAAGGAAAGATGGCTCTGTTACGCTGCACGGTGCCATACTTTAAAAATCGTCATCATCATCATCAAAGCCCCCGCTGCCTTCCGCGAAGAAGCCGAGATCCTTGAATTCCTCATCCACATCATCACTCCCACCTTTGCTTTTCTTTGTACCTGTTACTGCTTTGGTTTTCGATTTCGGCAGGTCAAATTCTTCAAAGTCCTTATCAAAATCATCATCATCGCTCTTGTTGAAATCGTCCTCTGCTACATCTTCATCTTCAATATCGTCGTCATCATCTTCATCGTCGTCACTGCTGGATTTGCTTTTTGCGGCGGATTTTTTTACTGCCGTTTTTTTGACGGGCTTGTCCTCGTCCATCAACTCTTCATCCATATCCTCATCATCTTCTGCTGCCTTACCGGCCTTACTTTTTGTTGCAGTCTTTTTTGCAGCTGCAGTTGGGGAGCTCTTCTTGCTTACGGCCTTCTTATCGGTGTTCGTTTTCATCACAATGGTTTTTCTCTGGTTGGTGTTGTTTGGTATGGTTGGTGTTGAATTTTTGCCGCTATCCCGCGATGACCGGCTGTGGCGTAAAATTTTAAATGTTTGGGCAATTAGCCAAATTTATTTTTGCTGAAAAAAACCTAAATTTTGCCCTAAGCCATTTCAAGCAATTGATCGCGGCCCGTACCGTTGGATACCCAGGCAATTTTAGTGCCCAGATACTGCTCTGTAAAACGGCAATAATCCTTAAATGCCTGTGGCAGATCCTTCGCATCAGTGCATTCGCCCACAGGCGCTTCCCAGCCGGCGAATGCTTCGTATAAAGGCTCCACAGTTACACCGCAAAGATCGTAAGGCATTTCCTTAGTTTCCTCACCATCTACCAGATATGCTGTGGCAGCTTTAATCGGGTTGAAGGAATCGAGCACATCCGCCTTGGTAAGAATGAGCCTGGTAACGCCGCTCAGCATTACTGCGTAGCGGAGTGCTACGAGATCTATCCATCCGCAGCGGCGTGGCCTGCCGGTAGTAGCGCCGAATTCTGAGCCAGCTTTGCGCAGCTCCTCGCCTGTTTCATCTTCCAGCTCTGTTGGGAACGGCCCGCCGCCAACGCGTGTGCAATAAGCTTTGCTGATGCCATAGACATCGCCGATAGAAGAGGGCGCAACGCCGAGCCCGCTGCACACTCCGGCAGCAATCGTATTAGAAGAAGTGACGAATGGATAGGTGCCGAAATCAATATCCAGCATACTTCCCTGCGCGCCTTCTGCAAGAATTCTTTTGCCGTCTTTCAGCTTGGTGTCCAACCAGTATTCCGCATTCACGATTTTAAGACTGCGCAGTTGCTCTACGGCCTTCATAAAATCCTCCTCCCATGCCTGCAGGTCTGCTTTATAGTCATACTGGCCCAACATCTGGAGGTGCTTTTGCTTCAGAGTATTGTAACGCTCTTCAAAATTTTTGCTGAGTACATCGCCTACACGCAGCCCGTTGCGGCCGGTCTTATCCATATAGGCAGGGCCTATTCCTTTCAGTGTAGAGCCAATTTTTTCTTTGCCTTTAGCCGCTTCGGAGGCGGCATCAAGCGCACGGTGTGTGGGCAGGATGAGGTGGGCGCGGTGGGATACGTACAGGCGGTCCAGCAGATCGGGCTGGATCGCTTTAATCGTTTCAATTTCTTTTTGCAACGTTACCGGATCTATAACCACGCCGTTGCCGATAAGGTTAAGGCAATGCGGATGAAAAACACCGGATGGAATGGTATGCAGCACTACCTTCTGCCCATTCACATACAGCGTATGGCCGGCATTGGGCCCGCCCTGGAAGCGGGCAATCACATCATACTTCGCTGCAAGAAAATCTACGATCTTGCCCTTACCTTCATCGCCCCATTGCAGGCCAATCAATACGTCAATCATTAGTGGTGCTTTGATGAACGGGCGTAAAATTAAACGGGAAATATTTAGTGTACGCGTCTTTTTTAGCGGAAAAATTCCTTACAGCAAAAGGATGGAAAGCGCATAATCCGCAAACAGGATTAGGATACAGCTTACAACTACCGCCGTAGTAGATGCGCGGCCAATCTCCAACGCGCCGCCCTGCACATAATACCCGTAGTAGGAAGGAATGGTAGAGATGATAAATGCAAACACAAATGCCTTGGTAAGCGCAAAGAAAATATTATAGGGAAGAAAACCGTTTACCAGACCCTGATGAAACTGCTCTTTGGTAAGAATGCTGGAGAACATACCCGCGATGTAACCGCCGAGTATTGTAACAGAAATGGAAATGATAATAAGGCAGGGCACCATGATCATAGCTGCAATGATCTTGGGCAGCACCAGGTAAGTCTTGGTATTGATGCCCATAATCTCCAGCGCATCGATCTGCTCGCTTACGCGCATATTGCCCAGCTCAGAAGCTATTTTAGAGCCTACAACACCGGCAAGTATGATGCAGATTACAGTAGGGGAAAGCTCAAGTATTGCGGAATCGCGGATGATGCCTGCAATAACGGGTTTTGGGATGATGGGGGAGATAAGCTGATATGCCGTTTGCACAGTAAGCACCATACCCAGGAATATGGATACGATGAGCACGATGGGTAGTGAGCGAATGCCGATATCATTACACTGATCCATAAATTCTTTCCAGTAAACGCGCACGTTTTCGGGCCGGCTAAATCCGCCGCTCAGCATTAAGGAGAACTTACCGAGGTGCTCGAGAAATTTTCTGATCATGATCTTGATGAAAAACTAACGGTAATTAGCCGCAGGCAATAGCTGGTTTATCCGGCAAAGAAAAGGAAGATTGTGAATAATGCGCTTACAGATTAATAGGAGGATAAAATTCCTGCCAGGAAAAAATGGTTGTTCCAATTCGGTGGTCGGTTGGCCATAGATGATGGCAGTATTCAGTTATTAGGCATGATTTATCTTATCAGCGTTCTGCAAAAAGCCCGGTACATTGCTGCAACCGGGCTTTTTTTTCTAAAAATTGAGGGATCGGGTTATGCCAGCTTTCTGAGCTCTTCAATACGTGCCTCACGGTCACTCTCCGCCTTCAGGGAATCACCTCTATCCATATCTACGAGGATCGGCGCTGCCACAAAGATCGAAGAATAGGTACCTGTAATCACACCGATCAGCATTGCGAATGCAAAGCCGCGGGTTACCTCGCCACCAAAGATGAAAAGGATGAGCACGGTTAGAAATACGGTAAGCGAGGTCATAACTGTGCGGGTAAGCGTATCATTGATAGCGCGGTTGATAACGCTCTTCTTGTCCTCGCCCGGGTTCTTACGGAAATACTCCCGTACGCGGTCAAATACAATTACTGTATCATTCATCGAGAAGCCGATTACGGTAAGCACCGCAGCGATAAAGTGCTGATCCAGCTCAAGGGCAAACGGTACACGGTGGCGCAGGAACGAGAATACGGCCAGAATAATAGCCACATCATGCAGGAGGGCTACAATGGTACCCAAAGAGTACTGCCATTTCCGGAAGCGGATAAGTATGTACAGGAAGATGGCGATAAGCGAGAATATCATAGCCTTGATGGCATCCTTACGCAGCGCCTCAGATATGGATGGCTCTACTTTCTGCGCGCTCTTTACGTAGCTGCTTTCAAATGCCGGGAAGGTAGTGCCTGCCGCAATCAGCCCTTCTTTGCTAAGGCCTTCAAACAGCTTTTGGGCTACAACATTATCCGTTTGTTTATCCTGACGGCTGATGAGGTAGGTTGTGGTAATGTTGAGGTCATTATTGGTACCTACCGTCTTCACTACAGGGCGCTCGTTAAAGTAGCCTTTCATCTTCTCGCGAAGATCATTTTCGGATATTTTATGGTCGAAACGGATGGTATAGCTACGGCCGCCGGCGAATTCCACGCCTTTATCATAGCCATTGAAAATAGAAAGTATGCCCAGCAGGAAGATAAAGCCGGAGATCACATAAGTGATCTTGCGCTTCTCGATAAACTTGAAATGGGCTTTCTGGAAAATAGATTTAGAGAGGCCGGTGAAATACTGGAAGTGGCGCTCTTTCTTGGTCCAGATGTCGGTAATAAGGCGGGAAACAAGGATACCGCAGAACAGGGAAAGCAACAGGCCGATGATCTGAGTAGTAGCAAAGCCCTTAACCGGGCCGAGGCCGAATACAAACAGGATAACTGCCGTAAGAAGCTGCGTGATGTGACCATCGAGCACAGGCGCATAAGAGCGCTTGTAGCCATCCGTTACCGCCTGGGCATAGCTTTTGCCGCCGGCAAGCTCCTCTTTGATCCGCTCAAAGATAATTACGTTGGTATCCACAGCCATACCGATGGTGAGCACAAGGCCGGCAATGCCTGGCATGGTAAGCGTAGCGTGCAGGGCAGCAAGAATACCTATGGTAAAGAGCACATTGAGGATGAGTGCGATATTGGCCACCATACCGGCGGTGTTGTAATAAACAAGCATCAGCACGAAGATGATCACGAAGGCAATCATCAGCGAGTTCATACCTGCTTTAATATTTTCAGCACCAAGGGTAGGGCCTACTATCTGCTCCTGTACAATATGCGCAGGTGCGGGGAGCTTACCGATCTTTAGAATACTGGCAAGATCCTGTGCCTGTTGCGGATCATTGCCCACGGTAATCTGTGTGCTGCCGCCGGAAATTTCATTTTCCACACGCGGTGCGGAATAGATACGGTCATCGAGCGCTACGGCTACAAAGCCTTTCACATTGTCGCCGGTCATCTTTTTCCAGATGTCAGCGCCTTCGGATTTCATATCCATCTTTACAACCGGGCGGCCGCCATCATAATCAAAATAGGCGTTGGAGATCTGATCGCCTTCGAGCTTTGCAGAACCGTCACTTTGCGTTTTTACCGCATAGACGGCAAGAATTGCGTTCGGATTAAAGCGGTCGTCACCCTGATCGGCGCCAACCAATATTTTGGCAGTTGAAGGCAGGATATTCTTTACATCCTCCATAGCAAGATAGCGGTTCAGCTTTTCGATATTGCTGCGGCGGATATAGGCAAAGGCAGCAGGCGAATAGCTATCTTTCGTAGGCTGCTCGCTGAGCAGGAACATAAGCGGCTTGGTAGCTGCCATATTTTTGCCGGTATCCTTTGCGGAAAGTGCATTTGTATCGGCACCTGCGAGGGCGGCGAGGCTTGCATCCTTCTTAGAAGTGTCTTTACCTGTAGCAGAAGCAACTTTGGTTGTGTCTTTTACAGTCTTTGATGTATCTATAACAGCCCGCTTTGAAAGCGTGGTGCCATTCTGGTGATCTGCTATTATTTTATCTGCTTCTATAAGCGCGGTGCCAAGATTCTGGTTATTGTACATTTCCCAAAATTGGAGCTTAGCGGTGCTCTGCAGGAATTCGCGCACACGCTCCGGGTTGCGCACGCCGGCAAGCTCAACGGTAATAACGCCGCGGTTGTTGTCGAGGGTTACATTTGGCTGGCTTACGCCGAATTTATCGATCCGTTTCTGGATAATATTATAGGTGCTGTTGATCGCTTCCTTGCCATCTTTGCTCAGGCGGCCAAGCACCACATCGTTGCCGGATTGCAGCGTTACTTCCCGGTCATTTGGCTTGATAAAAAGATAAGCCAGCTTTGCGCCGGGATTATGCTGCTCAAAAGCGCGGCCAAAAAGCGTAACGAAATTGTCTGTGCTTGTAGCGCGCATACGGTTGGCATCCTCAATTGCTTTATTCAGGGCAGGATCCTGCGGGTTGTTGCTCTGAGAGCGCACAAACTCATCGAGGCTCACATCCATAGCCACATTCATACCGCCCTGAAGATCGAGGCCAAGATTCAGCTCCTGTGCTTTCGCCTCCTGGTACGTGTACTTTGAGAAAATCATGTTCACGACTTTCTGGCCCTGTAAGCTGTCTGTAATCGCATCATAGCGGGCAAGAGCGAGTATCTTCTGCTCTGCCTCACTTGCTGTGGGATTCATTGCTTTAGCCTGCCTTTCCGCTTTGGCCATTGCCTCTTTTTCTACATTCCTCACGGCAAATGTGAAGGAAAGCTGATAGAGGGAAACCAATATCAGTGCCGCGGTAAAAAACTTTACCAACCCTTTTAACTGCATAAACTGTGTGTAATTATTACGCTTACTTATTTTTTTGAAGTGGGCAAAGATAGTATTTAATACAAAATAGGAAAGCCCGTTGTGCATCTATAGTATGCCTTGTGTAAAATTTCGGCAGTATTAGGCTTTATATAGAGAATCTGTTATTTTTACAGATTCCAACTTTTAGCAAAAATTTAATTCTCACACATGATAAGAAAATTGACCCTCGTTTTCGCGGCTCTTTTCCTTTGCTGGCTCAATGCCTCGGCCCAGTTTTGCGGTTTCGATCAGGCGCACCAGAAAATGCTCGTCAGAGACCCTGGCTATGCACAACGCATCTTAGATGATAATGCCAACTATGCTAATACAATGATGTATGGCAGCAGCTCTCTGGTAAATGTTGTAGGGATAGATACAACCTATGAGATTCCGGTGGTCCTTCACGTATTCAATACAGGCGGCGCTGTGGGCTCGGCTTATAATCCGTCCGATGCGCAGCTTACCGCCCTGATCGCTTACCTGAATCAGTCTTACGCAGCTACTTATCCTTCTTATCCGAATGCGGCAACCGGTGGTACCAATGTTCCTATCCGTTTTGTGCTTGCCAAGCGCACTCCTTTCTGTACAGCCACGACCGGCATTCTGCGTTACCGGTTGGATACGAATGCAGCTTATGTGGCCAATGGAGTAAATTCAAATAATACAAATGGTCTCGATGATGATCTTCTGAAAGACCATGAGCGTTGGCCGGTAAATGAATACTATAATATCTACATCGTAAATAAGATAGATGGCAATGACGGCACATCGGGCCAGTTTACAACAGGATTTGCTTACCGTCCGCCAGTAGGCTACCGTTATGATGGCATCGTAATGCTGGCAAAGTATGCTATAGCAGGCGAAGCAACCCTCCCGCATGAAATCGGCCATGCTATGAATCTGCTTCATGTATTTCAGGGCGGTACCACCACCACCTGCCCCACCGAGACCAATTGCCTTACGCAAAATGACCTTGTCTGCGATACAGAGCCAATCCGCCAATCCAATTTCAATTGCCCTACGGTCAATGCCTGTACGGGAGGGCCCTATGTGTTTAATACCCAGCACAACTTCATGGATTATTCAAACTGCCAGGACCGCTTTACTGCCGGCCAGAAAGACCGTATGATCCTTGCCCTGAAAACGTATAGAGGAGGTTTGTTAAGCTCACTTGGCGGTACGGCACTACCTGCTTCCGTTACAATGGCTACTGCTTGCATACCTACGAGCACCACCCCTTCCAATACCCTGAATGCCGGCCCCAGAAAAGTTGTGCTCAATGACCTGACCGGAGTAACTACCGGCGGCTATAATGACGACGGCAACCTTGTGTACATTGATCAGACCTGCCAGCAGCAGGCCAACCTCAATGCAGGCCAGTCTTATACGATAACAGTAACAACCGGCAACAATGAAAACCTGCGGGTGTATATCGACTATAATAATGACGGCCTTTTTACCGGAACTACGCCTAATGAAACCATCGTAACCCGCTCCGGCAGCGGTGCACAAACGGCTACTTTCTTCGTTCCCGCCACAGGAGCGGTAACCTGCTCGCCGTTGCGCATGCGCGTAGTGAGCGATCGTGTAGGCGCAGCTACACCCACCGCCTGCGGCCCACTCACTTCCGGCCAGGCAGAAGATTACAGTGTAATCATCAAAGGTCCAAGTAATGCGGCGAGTGTAAATATTGCGCTTACTTCCGGCACCAACCCTTCCTGCATCAGTACGCCGCTTACCTTTACGGCTACGCCGGCAGGCACTCCTGGCGCAGGTGCTACCTACAAATGGTACATTAACGGCGTAGCAGTAACTGCAGCAACACCAGCTACTACCTACACCACCAGCACAGCAGTGAATGGCAATATCGTTACTGCACGTATTTTCTATACCGGCCCCTGCGGTGCGGACAGTTCACTCTCCAATACTTTCCTCGTACAGCGCAGCACCGCAATTGCACCTTCTGTAACGCTCGCGCTTACAGCCGGCAGCAATCCCGGCTGCTCCGGCCAGGCGCTTAGCTTTACCGCTACTCCAACAAACGGAGGCACTACGCCTGCCTTCACCTTTACCAAAAATGGTGTAACCATTCCCGGCGCTACTGGCACTACCTATAGCACAAGCACGCTGGCCAATGGCGATGTGATCCGTGCTGTGCTCTCTTCCAGCTTATCCTGCGCGGTGCCTACAACGGCAACTTCCAATGCCATTACAGTGGCTTTCAGCTCATCTATCACGGCTTCTGCAACCATTACGCAGATCACGGGCAATAACCCTACCTGCTCCGGCAAGCCGGTTACCTTCCAGCTTAATACTACGAATGGTGGTGCTACGCCCACTTATGCATGGCTTATCAATGGGTTTGTGGCTACCGGCAATACCGGTAATACCTTTACCACGTCTTCCCTGCATAATAATGATACCATTCAGGCGATCGTTGTTTCCAGCAGCCAGTGCGTGCTCGAACCTGTAGTGCTCAGCAATAAGATTGTAATGATGGTAATTACATCGGATACTCCGCGCGTTACGCAGATGATCACCAAGGGCAGCAACCCTGGTTGCACCGATTCGCTGATACAGTTTACCGCGCATTCTGCGCTTACACCTTATGGCGGCTTTATCTGGTACCTGAATGGTGTGCCGGTTTCTACTGATTCTGTATATGGCAGCGCCGCCTTCAACAATGGCGATAAAGTATTTGTAGCCCTTAATGCAGGTGCAGGATGCCATATCAAGGACACTGTGTATTCCGATACCGTAATTATTGTTCGCAACGGCGCTCCTACTACACCCGTTATTTCCTTCCTCGGCAATATGCTCGTAGCCAACGGTGGCAACATACAGTGGTACGGCCCATCCGGATTGATTCCGGGTGCTACCGGCCTTAATTATCACCCCGCTGCCCCGGGCAATTACTATGCCCGCAGCATGAGCAATGGCTGCTATTCGCTGCCTTCCAATGTGCTGCATGTATCGCTGCTTAAGATTGGGAGCTATAACCTGAACGAGGTGGAGATATACCCGAACCCAACCACTGGCAAGCTGGTGCTCGACTGGGGCTACAGAAAGGTGAATGCGCAGATCAACATTTTTACAGCTACCGGCCAGCGCGTAATGCAGCAGGAAGTAGTTGGGGCTTCCCGCCAGATGATGGATCTCTCTGCGCTTGCAAACGGCATTTATTTTGTGATGCTACGCGATGAGGCCGGCAATACAGGTACCGTGCGCATTACCCTTAGTAAATAAGTTTCCTGATTTTTTTAATGATGCAGCTGCTCCATTATGGGGCGGCTGCTTTGTTTTGAGTCATGCGGTCGCCTGCTCAATTGCATTTGTTTCACCAAGAGTGCATGGTGCTTCGCGGATGAGCAGCAGGTTAGCTATCACATCGCGGTTCTGCCCGCGCGCCGGGTAGCTGGCAGGAATCCTAAAATCATAATAATCAAAAGAATCACAGTTCAGGCAACTACAGCGACAAGTAAAAGCTCAATAGCACCACTTCTGCTCAAAATAGCCCGGATAGGAATGGAAAGCCCCGCCCCTTCCGGCGGGCTTGGAATGGATAGCCGGCACCAAAGCTTAATATGGCTTTGTCCGGCTTAACGGCTCCCTGGTTTTTGGAAAATTAAGTTGCCGTTAAAAGTGTCCCACGCCCCTTGAGGTGTGGGACACTGCGCGTTTTGCGCTACTTTAGCCTCCCGATGGATACTATAATAGCCCGTAAAAAACTGCACCGCGCCTGGGCAATGTATGACTGGAGCAACTCGGCCTACAATCTGGTGATTACCTCCACGATCTTCCCGGCTTACTATACGGCGATCACTACAAAGAAGGAGGAAACAACGCACAGGATACTGAGCGAAACGGTTTCTTTTTTCGGGATGGAGCTGAAGAACTCCACGCTGTTTACCTACTCTATCGCGGCGGCCTACCTTATAATTGCGCTGCTCTCTCCGGTGCTTTCATCGATCGCGGATTATAAAGGGAACAAGAAATCGTACCTGCAGTTCTTTACCTATACCGGCTCGCTGGCCTGCTGCGCCCTGTTCTTTTTTAAGCCGGGGATGATCGAGTACGGCATCATCCTTTCGGGCATTGCGGCGCTCGGCTATTGTGGCGGACTGGTATTTTACAATGCCTACCTGCCGGAGATTGCCCTGCCGGAGGAGCGCGATAAGGTGAGCGCGCAGGGCTTTGCGCGTGGGTATGTGGGCAGTGTGCTCCTGCAGATCATCTGCTTTGTATTTGTGCTGAAGCCGGAATGGTTTCATTTTATGGGAATAAATGATGGGGGAGATGCTTCGCGGTTTTCCTTCCTGCTGGTAGGCATCTGGTGGATGGCCTGGGCGCAGATACCTTTCCGTAAGCTGCCGAAAGGAGTGGCCCGCACGGCTCATGCGGCAGGCTCCATGCTCTCAAATGGCTTTGGAGAACTGAAGAAGGTATGGCAAGAGCTGAAGCATTTGCCTGTGCTGAAGTATTTTCTGGGCGCTTTCTTCTGCTACAGCATGGGTGTGCAAACGGTGATGCTGGCGGCAACGATCTTCGGCGCAAAAGTGCTGCGGCTGGAGGAGACACAGCTCATTGCCACGATACTGCTGATCCAGCTTGTGGCCATCGGCGGGGCTTACCTGATGGCAAAACTCTCGGAGCACTGGGGTAACCTGCGTGTGCTGCTGCTGGTGGTTTTTATCTGGATAGGCGTATGTATTGCGGCTTATTTTACGCAGACGGCCAATCAGTTTTATGTGCTTGCAGCTGTGGTAGGGTTGATAATGGGAGGGGTGCAGAGCCTGAGCCGCAGCACGTACTCCAAGCTGATGCCACCTACGAAGGATACCACTTCTTTCTTTTCTTTTTATGATGTTACCGAGAAGCTGGCGATTGTGCTGGGCATGGCCACTTTCGGGTTTATTGATGAGCGGTATGATATGCGCCACTCGATCCTGGCGCTCATTGTATTTTTTGCGGCAGGGGCAGTGGTTTTGTATCTTGCCGATCGTAAGCAAACATCCATTACCAAATGAAACTTTATACCGTAAATGCCGGCCACTTTAAGCTCGATGGCGGAGCTATGTTTGGCGTAGTGCCCAAGAGCCTCTGGAACAAGGCCAACCCGGCTGATGAAAATAATATGTGCTCGTGGGCACTCCGTTGTCTATTGATCGAGCATGGTAACTACCGCATATTGGTAGATACAGGCATGGGCAGCAAGCAGGATGAAAAATTCTTCGGCCATTACTATATGCACGGCGAGGATAGTTTAGAGAAGAGCCTCGCGCAGCACGGCTTTACACCGGATGACATTACGGATGTATTTCTCACGCACTTGCATTTCGATCATGTGGGCGGTGCGATAAAAAGAGGTGAGGGCGGGGCGCTGGTTCCGGCGTTCCCGAAGGCGCTTTACTGGAGCAATAACAAGCACTGGTCGGCAGCGATTGCGCCTAATGACCGTGAAAAAGCTTCCTTCCTCAAAGAGAATATCCTGCCTATAGAAGTGCATGGCCTGCTGCGCTTTGCAGAGGTTGGCGATGGTGAGGAATGGCTCCAGGATATCCGCATCCGGCATGTGAATGGCCATACTGAGGATATGATGCTGCCGCAGATAAAGTACAATGA
The DNA here is from genome assembly GCA_965246905.1 of Chitinophagaceae bacterium. Lineage (GTDB taxonomy): Bacteria > Bacteroidota > Bacteroidia > Chitinophagales > Chitinophagaceae > UBA1952. Next base: position 131,876 of record CBDFFZ010000015.1, on the reverse strand, counting down.
CACGACGATCCTGTACTGCGCAGACCTGATTCCAAGTGTGCATCATATTCCTACTGCGTGGATCATGGCTTATGATATGCGTCCGCTGGAAACGCTGCGGGAAAAGAAAGGCATACTACAGGAAGCAGTAGCTAACAATTGGGTGCTCTATTTTGAGCACGATCCGTTAATAGAATGCTGTACGCTGCAGCAGACGGATAAGGGAATAAGGGTGAAAGATGTTTTTAAGCTGTCGGAGTTGGATAGCCGTGTACAGGCCGTAAAAGCTTGAATTGGAATAGTGGAATAGGTGATGAACCTATTTCATCTTCATCTGCGCAAAATAAGGATGGTCCGGATTTACGATGAGCTCCTGCCTCAATGGGTGAATGAGCACGTCCATATCTTCTAAGGGAATAGCACCGAGCAGGGGCTCATTGTCGCCGGGGAGTACCATTGCAGAACCCACGAACCGGCGGTTTTTAAACCGCAGCTCTATAGGCGCCACCACATCACACTCAACAATACGGCCATCTGCTGTTTGCGCTTTGCGCTGCTCAGTTACCGGAAGTTGCAGCTGTTCCTGTATATTTTCATTGATCGCAAGCATATAACTGCCCGTATCTACCAGGATATTGACACTCATGCTTTTAATCTCATCTTCTCCAATGTAATGTCTGCGAGCTAACTCTATATCTCCCGCATTCGTCAGGATTACATCTGCATATACCAGTCCCATAAAATTCAATTTGCTCAAAGTTACACCATTCCCTTTTTTGCACACCTTTTGTGGAAAAGTACGCCCATTTACGGCACCCGTTTTTACCTTACTTTGTAGGTCAGTACATGATCCCGTGCGTCCATGAAATTCTCCCATCTCCACAACCATACCCAATTTTCCCTCCTCGATGGCGCCTCGGCTATCCCGCGCCTTTATGCCAAGGCTAAAAAGGATGAGATGCCTGCAGTGGCCATCACCGATCACGGTAATATGTTTGGCGTATTCGAGTTTGTAGCGGCTGCCTGGAAAGACACTAAAGTAGTGGGTACGGATGCTGATGGCAAGGAGATCAAAGAGCCGGTTGTAAAGCCGGTTGTGGGCTGTGAATTTTATATGGTGGAGAACCGCCACAAGCGCGAGTTCAAAAAGAGCGAAGGCGATAAAGACCGGCGCAACCATCAGTTGCTTTTAGCCAAGAACGAAACAGGTTACAAGAACCTGGTGAAGCTTTGCTCCATGGGGTATATCGAAGGCATGTACGGCAAATATCCACGCATCGATAAAGAGCTGCTTTTAAAGCACCATGAAGGTCTTATCGCCACTACCTGTTGCCTCGGTGCGGAAGTGCCCCAAACCATTTTAAGGAAAGGCGAGGAAGAAGCCGAAAAAGTGTTTAAATGGTGGCTGGATCTCTTTGGCGAAGATTATTATGTAGAGCTCCAGCGCCACGATATTCCAGACCAGATAAAGGCGAATGAAGTACTCATAAAATTTGCCCGCAAATACAACGTGCCCATCATCGCCTCCAATGATTCCCATTATGTGGATATCGAGGATTACAACGCGCACGACATCCTGCTCTGCATCAATACCGGCGAAAAGCAAAGCACTGCAAAGTATGTGGATGGCGATGAGGATGATCTGAACCGCGGCCGCCGCTTTGCTTTCTTCAACGATCAGTTCTACTTTAAGGACACACAGGAGATGACAAAGCTCTTCTCCGATATTCCCGAAGCGATCGATAACACGGGTATGATCGTCGATAAGATCAAGCCGCTGAAGTTAGAACGCGATATCCTCCTGCCCAATTATCAGGTGCCTCAGGATTTTATAGGCTCTATGGATGATTATCTGGAGCACATTACCTGGACGGGCGCGCAGAAGCGCTACGACGGGCGCATGAACGCGGAGGTAGAGGAGCGCATCAAGTTCGAGCTCTTCACCATCCAGATTATGGGTTTTGCAGGCTACTTCCTTATCGTGCAGGATTTTATTAATCATGGTAAAGACATTGGCGTATTCGTAGGACCCGGCCGTGGCTCCGCTGCCGGATCTGTGGTGGCCTATTGCATCGGCATTACCAATATTGACCCCATAAAATACAAGTTGCTGTTCGAACGTTTCCTGAACCCGGAGCGCAAGAGTATGCCCGATATCGATACGGATTTTGATGATGTAGGCCGGCAGAAAGTGATCGATTATGTGGTGGATAAATATGGCAAGCGCCAGGTGGCCCAGATCGTTACGTATGGCACGATGGCCGCAAAGTCATCCATAAAAGATGTAAGCCGTGTGATGGATCTGCCGCTTGCAGAAGCTAATATGCTTGCCAAGCTCGTAAGCGATAAGCCGGGCGTAGGCATCACCCTGAAGCGCCTGCTCCACGCACCTATGAATGGAGAAGGCTCCCTGTCCGAAAAGGAAGGCCTTGGTGGCGAGGACCTGATGGGAGCCGAGCAGCTGCGGGAAATATACAAAGGCAATACCCTACAGGCCAGCGTACTGCGCGAAGCAGAAAAACTGGAAGGCTCAGTACGCAATACCGGCATACACGCCTCTGCAATTATAATAGCGCCATCCGACATTACAGACCTGCTGCCCATAGCAATGGCTAAAGATTCGGAGCTGTCCGTTACACAGTATGGCGGCAATGTGATTGAGAATGCAGGCGTTATCAAGATGGACTTTCTGGGCCTTAAAACGCTCACCATTCTTAAAGATGCACTGGCTCTGATAAAGCGCAACCATAATATTGATATTGACCTCGATACGCTTTCGCTGGAGGATGAAAAAACCTATGAGCTCTATCAGCGCGGCGATACCAACGGCACCTTCCAGTTTGAAAGCCCGGGCATGCAAAAGTACCTGCGCGAGCTGAAGCCAACCGTATTTGATGACCTCGTGGCCATGAATGCGCTGTACCGCCCGGGGCCTATGTCCTACATCCCGCAATTTGTAAAGCGGAAACACGGTGAAGAGCCAATCGTGTATGACCTGCCGGAGATGGAGGAATACCTTGCAGAAACTTACGGAATAACTGTGTACCAGGAGCAGGTAATGCTGCTCTCCCAAAAACTCGGCGGCTTCTCCAAGGGGGATGCAGATGTGCTGCGGAAGGCCATGGGCAAGAAGCAAAAAGCGGTACTGGATAAAATGAAAGGCCAGTTCATGGAAGGCGCTACTGCAAAGGGCCATCCGGCCGACAAACTCAATAAAATATGGACCGACTGGGAGGCATTCGCGCAGTATGCCTTCAACAAATCACACTCGGTTTGCTATGCCATGGTATCCTACCAAACGGGCTATCTCAAAGCGCACTTCCCGGCGGAGTATATGGCTGCCGTGCTCAATAACCAGGGCAATATCGAGAAGATAAAATTCCATATGGAGGAGTGCCAGCGCATGGGACTGCCCGTGCTTGGCCCGGACGTAAATGAAAGCCTCAAAGGCTTCTCCGTGCCGCATGACAATACGATCCGTTTCGGGATGAATGCCATTAAAGGTGTAGGAGAGGCAGCTGTTGAAGACCTGATCAAAGAGCGCGAAAACGGTGGCCCATTCCTCAATGTGCAGGATTTTATGTGCCGCATTCCCAGCCGTACTGTAAATAAAAAATCACTTGAAAACCTGGTGCTCGCCGGAGCGCTCGATAGCTTTAAGGAGCTGCACCGCGCCCAGTATTTCTTTGCACCTGCTACCGATCCGGTAACCGGCTTAGAGCGCCTTTCGCGCTTTGGCCAGCAATATGAAGCATCTAAAATAATGGCCGAAAACAGTCTCTTCGGTGGTACGGAAGCAGTGGAGGTAAAGGCGCCTGCGATACCAACCTGCGAACCCTGGGGACTTACAGAATTATTAGAGCGCGAAAAGGAAGTGGTAGGTATCTATATATCCGCCCACCCACTCGATGGCTTTAAGTTTGAGCTGCATAATTTCGGCTTTACCAATATTGCCGAAATAGAATCGCTACAGGGTAAGAGCGTTCGTATTGCAGGCTTTGTGAGCGAGGCCGCTACACCTTTTACTAAAAAGGGCACTCAGTTTGGCAAGTTTCTCATCAATGATTACACGGGCCACCACGAGCTTACTTTATGGAATGATCAGTTTGCCAAATGGAAACCTTATGTGGATAATGGCCAAAAACTGGTGATAGATGGCATGTATGCAGAGCATCGTTTCCGGCCGGGCGTTTTTGAGTTTTCGGTAACCAATATTACCCTGCTGGAAAGCGTGCGGAAAACGATGACCAAAAAAATATCCTTACTCCTGCCGCTGGAAAAGATAGACGCAGATATGGTGCGCTTTTTTACTGACAATGCCAAAACGAATCCTGGTACTACAGATCTTGTGCTGGTAGTGCAAGACAGCGAAACAGACCACAAAACACGCCTTAAAACGCAACTGCAGAAGATAGCTCTGAACGATGACCTCATTGCTTTTATACAAGCGCATGATTATGTGCGGTATGCGGTCGAGGTCGTGTAAAATAGCTCAAAAATCCGGGCACATGCCGCGAATAGCGGCACCGGGCTATGCGTTCCAAGCCCTTCGCGAAGGGCTGCGGGCTTTCCACTACTATCCCTTGCGCGGGTTGCTGCAATGGTTCCGGTTTGTCCATATACTAGCCAAGTCCCGAAGGGAAGACTTGCCAAGTGGGTTATATTCGTTAGGAATTATTATATCCAGAACCCGCCCCAAAAAATTTAGTAAATTTAAATAGCCAGTTGAGCGATGTCCCCTAACGTCGCTCGCCCGGCGCTGCGTCCCTGACGTGTATAAGCCGATGACCGACTTGGCAAGTCTCCCCTTCGGGAAATGCCAGGTCTATGTATCTCATTGCTCTACAAGCTTGCTAACGTCCTGTTCGTGCCATTAATGCCTTGCGGTTTGCAGGAAAAGCTCCAAAAAACTTTCCTTACTCCTGCCACTTCAAAAAATGGCGCGATCATGGTGGAATTTTTGGTGAACAATGCAAAAACAGATTCGGGCACTACCGATCTTTTATTGGTAGTGCAGAATGGCGAAAGTGAGCACCAGGCAAGGCTTAAAACCCATCTTCAGAAAATAGCGCGGAACAACGATTTAATTACATTCATCCATGATCGGGTTTATGTGCGGCATCATATAAAACTGGTGTCGTGTCAGGAATTTATCCTAACTAATATCTATAGAAAAATTAAACCCGATATTTTTATATTTTGTTGGCGCAAATCAACAAAATTGCCTCTATGTCCCGCAAGAATGTCCCTGTTGCTAAAATTTCCCCCGATGATTTTATCAACCAACCCGAGGTTCTGGTATGCATTAAACAACTGAAGGAGCGATTCAACACCGAAAATCCGCTCGTTGTGTCGGATGTTGTTAATGAAGACGGAACACTGCAGTACGTAGATCTGGTACAAAAAGGTGGCGGAGTGCTCGGTGTGGCCCTTGCCGGCTACGTTTATGTATTGGAGGAGATGGGCATTCGGTTTTTGCGGCTTGCAGGTACGAGCGCAGGAGCCATCAATACGGCGCTAATGACGGTAATTGACGATCAGGTAAGCACTACCAACCTGGATTCCGCTTCAGCAATTTGCAATAAAGACAGTAAAAAGACGCGCCGCGTCCTGGAAATAATCTGTGGCCTTAACTTCTTTGATCTGGTAGATGGTCACCCCATTGCAAGGCTTGCCATTCATGCCTTCGTGGGCAAAAGCGCAGCCAGTGAGAAAGCAAAAACCACGCAAACAACCGATCGGCCAAAGAAGAAAAAAACGGTAAAGCCCACCAGCAATCCGATCGCAACTTTCCTTCGCAGAGCCGTGCTGATCCTGGTATTGTTGCTTCTGGCCGATTTTATATTCTCCGGCCTCATCCGCAGGAGTTGGGGTGATCATACTTCCTGGACACTCTCACTAATTACCCGCTTCTTGTACGTGGTTACCGGCATCTATATTTTGGCGGTAAGCATTGCTGGCTCCTATATCAGTTCGCTGCTGCGCAGGCTTAAGAATGCCGGCTTCGGCGTAAACCCCGGCGATTTTTTCTATAACTGGCTGAAGGATCAGTTTAATAATTATGGAATCGATACCACTCAAAAGCTGATCGACAAATCCCGCCTCCTACCCGCCGGCATGAGGATACGTCCCGAAAAAGCTGCGATTCACCCACAGGGAATCACAGGTCTCTCAGGCGATGTAGTCTTTATTACTTCGGAGCTGGTAACACAGAATAAATTTGAGCTTCCCAGGATGAGCAATCTTTTCGGAGCGGAAAACAGCGCTAAAATTCATCCTGCCGGTTTCGTGCGCGCTTCCATGGCAATCCCGGTGTTTTTTGAATCTTATTATGTGCGCGACATACCGTACAATTCGTCTGTTTCAGCCGCCTGGCAGGCCGTGTTTCCGCAGTGTGAGGCACCTCCGGAATTGCGGTTTGTGGATGGCGGCATTCTTTCCAATTTTCCGCTAAGCTTGTTTTTCAATCCTTCGGTAAGTACGCCCCGCCTACCTACTTTCGGCATAGATCTTGACGATAGCGATCCCGATGCAAGGCCCGATGATCCCGAAACCTGGAGCATTGCCAGTTACCTTGGCAGGATGCTCAATACTATCCGGTTTTATTACGATAAAGATTTTCAGCAGAAAAATGAAGTGCTGCGTAAAGGAATTGGGACTGTAAAGCTCGCCGGCTTCAACTGGCTGAACTTTGGCATGGAAACTGCAGAGAAACAGGCACTATTCCTGCGCGGCGTTCAGGCGGCAACTGCATTCCTTACTGGAAAAAAAGATACGCAGGAACCGATGGAAGATGGACCGGCTAAGGCTTCCTTCGGTCCTGAAATCGAGTTTACTCCATCAGGCGGCTTCGATTGGATTGATTTTCAGGCGGAACGTAAAACAGTATATAACGAAGGAAAGGCTAAGATGGCTGCGCCTTTAGCGGGCGATATCAAACCCCAAAAATAATCTATCATGACTTACGCACCCATCCCACATGCATGGACTTTATTCTGTGTCTGCTTTGGTTTAATGCTCGTAGCCATGTTTATCATGGGCAGGCAGAGCCGCCATTTTTACTCGGTCCGCCGTACGGTCCGCCGCCGTTTTTCCATAATGGACCTCGAATTTCCGGTGAGCTACGAAGAGCAGCGAATGCTTGTGCAAGGCATTGACCAACTGAATGACAGCAACGAATCCAAGCGTGCAATCAGTGCCTTACGCTGGCAGCTTATTACGGATTATTTGCTTTATATGCCCGCTACCTATGGTGGTATATTCATACTTTGCAATTCGCTAAGCCTGCGTCCGGATATCGGTACTTTGGGTCATTATTTCTTCGCTACACTGGCTCTTGGCCAGGTGCTTGCTTTCCTGCTGGATGCTATAGAGAATGCAGTTTTTCTCAGGATCATTGCGCAGCGTGCCTTGCCACTTAAAAATACTCCCGCGGATAAAAAAAGGTATGCAGGCTACCATAGATGGCTACAGGCTTTAGAGTATATAAAATTTGGCCTGGCAATGCTTGGTGCGGTTTGCGGTTTCTCAGCGCTCAGCTATTATTGGTTACAAGGAGCTTATTCCGGTAATGACTGGATCGCTGTTTTAGTGCTTCCTGCCGAAGTGATGCTTTACGGTTTTGTGAATGGCCTGGCTGCTAAGAGCGATAAGGTAAAAATGCTGAAGGCACGGGAAAGCTGGGGATAAATATAGTTTGTCCACTCGTTCGCGTTTGCAACGCGGATGCACCGGTGAGGCTTTTCAAAAGCCCGGCCGGGTTCATCTTTTCCCGCCGCCACTATCCTGAACTATAAGCCTGCTAATATCCTGTTTGTGTACTCTTTATGCCCTGCAGCTTGCAGGAAAAGCCCAATAGCGCTGCAACTGATGAACGGAGCGACGCAACGGATGTTCAGCAGCAATCCCCAAAGCCGGTACCAAAATAATGACGGCATTAATAACAGCAAAACCGTAATTTTAGCAGCCCATTTTTAGCGCCGCCCGGAGAAAGAAAGATGCTTTTTGCAATTGTAGATATTGAAACCACGGGCTCCTATGCGGCAGGCAGCGGCATTACCGAAATCGCCATCATCATCCATGATGGCCGGGAAATCCTGAGCTCTTACGAGACACTCATAAACCCGCACCGCGCTATCCCGCGGTTCATCCAGAGCCTTACCGGCATTACCCCCGAGATGGTGGCCAACGCGCCTTCTTTCGATGAAGTGGCCGGACAGATACACGAGCTGCTACAGGATAAGATATTTGTGGCGCACAACGTCAATTTCGATTTCTCTTTCGTAAAGCACCACCTGGAGCGCTGCGGTTATCTGTTTGATGCCCGCAAGCTTTGCACAGTGCGCATGGCCCGAAAGATCATTCCCGGTTTTCCTTCCTACAGCCTGGGCAGGCTCTGCCATTCTTTGGAAATTGAGCACAACGACCATCACAGGGCTGCCGGCGATGCACAAGCTACGGCCCTGTTATTTACCATGCTCACAGCGCGCGATGCGGCCGGCGTGATGGATACCATGCTCAAAGGCCGCAATAAAGAGCAGTACCTGCCGCCGAATGTGCCCGTGGAGCAGCTTGATAACCTGCCTGCTACCCCGGGCGTATATTACTTCTATAATGCAGCCGGCAAGATTATTTATGTAGGCAAGGCCATTAACCTCAACCAACGGGTAAAATCGCATTTCGCCAACAATAAGCCTGGCCGCCAGAAGCAGGATTTTATGCGCGAGATATACCGCATATCGCACCAGCCAACTGCTACCGACCTTATGGCGCATGTGCTGGAAAGCGTGGAGATCCGCAGGCTGTGGCCCATCCATAACCGCAGCCAGAAAGGCTACTTGCCCAAATTCGGCCTTTTCATGTACGAGGACCAGCAGGGCTACAAGCGGCTGGCGCTGGATAAGAATAAGAATTTCTATAAGCCGGTTCATACATTTAATACACTTCATGAGGGAAGCCAGTGGCTACGTGATCTGGTGCAGGAGTTCGGACTCTGCGCAAGACTCTGCAACCTCATCACTGCGCCCGATTGCGCAGGATCCGATTTTCAGCCCTGCGGTAGCGGGGATTGTGCAGCTAAGGAAGGCGTGGATAGCTATAATTATAAAGTAGGTGAAGCGCTGGAATGGTTCAGCAAGATGCTGCCTACTATTGCCCTGATCGACGCTGGCCGCTCGGAAGAGGAGCGCAGCTGTATCCTTATAATAAAAGGAGAATTTGCAGCAATGGGTTACGTAGGCGGCTATGCCGATGACTATAGCCTGAAATCCTTGCAGCAGCAACTGGAGGCCTACCCCGATAATGATTACATCCGCAACATGGTGTACCGCCATGCAGCTGATAACCCTCATAAATGCCTTCAATGGGATGGCGTGCAATGGACAGGCGGCGGGCGCAGTAATACGATCCGCCCGGTAATTGCCGAGTATAATGACCTGGTGCATGAGTTGAGTTAGCAATAAATACGGGCTTTCGTGAATCCCTAAGGGGCAGGGAGAATCTGGGTACCGAATCTGCTATCTAAGCGAGTTAAAACCCTTGGCGCGGTTTTGTAAGGTTTGGCAGATAGGCCGTAACTCATGGCTTTAATCACTTACTTTTGTCGCAATAACCATACCCATAATTTACCTATGAAATTCAGCAAGGAAGCGCGCATCGGCCTGATGGTAGCCGTTTCGGTACTGGTGCTGTTCGCCGGTTTTTATTTCCTGAAAGGCTCTAATATTTTTTCGAGCGAATACAATTATTACGCCTATTATGATAATGTATCAGGCCTCCAGCCTTCCGCTGCAGTGCAACTGAAAGGCTTGCAGATAGGGAAAGTAGCGGCTATACAGCTCAATGGAAAGGAAAAGGTAAAGGTGACCATCGCTATTAATAAAAAGACACGGCTCCCGTCCGGTACGCTGGCCAACCTTACCTCGCTCGATCTGCTGGGCACTAAAGGCATTTCCCTTGATCTGGGCAACGGAAATGAAATGCTGGAGGACGATGCTACATTGCCATCGGCTGTAGAGGGCGGCCTTGTGGATAAGCTTTCCGTAGAAATAACGCCATTATTGCAGGATGTCCGGATCGTGGTAAACCATGTGGACTCCGTGCTGCTGGCCGTAAACCAGATATTCTCCCAGCAAACGCGGGAAGACCTGCAGAAAAGTATCGCAGCATTACACGTATCCATGGATCATTTTAGCAGCCTGAGCGGTACCCTCGACCACCAGAGCGCCACCATAGCAAAAGTGATAGGCAATGCCGATAAGATCACCACGAATCTTGCGAATAACAACAATAATATAGATCAGATACTGAAGAATCTGCACACAACAACAGACAACCTTTCGAAAGCCCGTATCCAGGAAACGATTGCAAAGCTGGATAAAATGGCCGATGAGCTTGGGCAGGTATCCAAAAAACTAAATGACGGTCAGGGTACACTGGGCATGGCCATAAATGATAAGGCGATGTACAATGAGATCAATACAACCTTGAAGTCGCTCAGTGAGCTTGCTGCTGATCTCAAATCGCACCCAACGCGTTATATAAATCTTACCGTTTTTGGGCGTAAGGCTAAGGTAGGCCCGTAGTATATTTGCGCATCTTTTCAAAACCCGCGTGCGCATTCTTTTAAATGAGGTTTTCCGGCTTGTCTCACTGTCTCTTTTCCCTGCGGGGAAGAAGGACCGAAGATGGGGTGTACAGAGGGTTTTTATTTTTACAGTTGGATTTTTGCCGGTTTTATTATGCCTTGCCTTTGAAACATCCGCTCAGAAAACAAAAATCATCGATACGACGGACAAGATCACCATTCAAATAGTAAATGCAGAATCGTTTGTAGGCATTAAAGTGGATACGCTCGACCAGACTAAACTGATCGGGAATGTGCAGCTAAAGCAAGGCGATAACCTCATGACCTGTGACAGCGCGTACATTAACCTAATTGCAAATAATGTGGAAGCGTTTGGGAATGTACATATTACCCAGCCGGGTGGCACGCAGGTACAAAGCGATTACCTCCGCTACATTGGCAATACAAAAACAGCTTTTTTAAAGGGTAATGTAAAGCTCGACGACGGCAAGAATACACTCTGGAGCGAAAATATCACCTACAATCTAGGTACTAAAGTTGCACAGTACGATAATGGTGGTACCCTGCAAAGTGAAGGAACCACGGTGACCAGCAATAAGGGCACTTACAATGTAAATACAAAGGATGCCCGCGTAACCGGCGATGTGATCGTAACAGACCCGCAGTATAACACCACCTCCGATGATCTTGGATACAACACCGCTACAAAAGTGGTGAAATTCTACAGCCGATCTGTAGTGGTACATGAAGGCAAGAGCACGCTTACAACTACCGGTGGCACTTATGCAACCAAAGAGGGCATTGCGCATTTTACCAATCGCACTGCTATGCAGGATAAAGAGCAATATATAGAAGGCGACAAGATCGATTATAACCGCAATACAGGCATTGGGAATGCTACGGGCAACGTGGTTGCAATAGATACCGTAAAGCACACCACGCTCTGGAGCGGCTATGCATCGTACAATGATAAACGGCGCACGCTCCTGGCGTCTATCAAGCCCGTGCTGCGGCAGGAGAATGGCAAGGACAGCCTGTTTATCCGGGCAGATACCTTTTTCTCAGCACCGTTAGGGAGCCAGAAGCCGAAAGCCGAAATCCGAAAGCCAACCCGTGATACTGCTGTCGTACAAATAGACCGGCGCAGGAAATTACTGATTGCCGATTCATCATCTTCCCAATCCGAAATCCGAAATCCGAAATCCGAAATTGAAGTTGATACTACCGCGCCGCGCTATTACACCGGCTACCATCACGTACTTATCTATTCAGATTCTCTACAGGGCCGGTGCGACAGCATCTCTTACTCCTACAAAGATTCGGTAATGCGCATGATGAAGGACCCGGTAGTATGGAGCCGCCGCAGCCAGATAACCGGTGATACTATATTGCTCTATACCGACAGCAGTACGATCAAGAAAGCCTATGTGCCGGCCAATGCGCTGATCGTATCGCAATCCGGCCCCGACAAAGCGCAGCTATACGACCAGGTGCAGGGCAAGACCCTTACCGGCAATTTTCATAATAATACCATCACCGATATGGTGGTAAGGCCGGCGGCGCAAAGCATTTATTACCCGAAAGATGACAGTGGGGCATATCTTGGAGTGAACCAGACAGAAAGCGAGCGTATGATCGTGTTTTTTAAGCAGCAGAAAATAAGCCGCATATTTTTCGGGCAGGAAGTAAAGCAAAAGATGACCCCGCTCGACCAGGCTGATCTGCCCACAATGCGCCTGAGCCGCTTTAAATGGCTGGAAGAAAAGCGTCCGAAATCGAAGGCAGAGTTGTTTGAGTAGTTGGATGAGGTTGGATAGTATTGGATGATGTTTGATAGAGTTGGATGATGTTCGATGCAATGTTAGATATGCTGGAAGGTCGGATTAAGTCTGTGCATAGGGTAGAATAGCAGAAGCGCACGTTATCCTTCTTTGTCTTTTGTCTTAAATCTTTTGTCTCAAGAAATGAATATTTATAAATTCGGCGGCGCCTCCATTGCCACACCTGAACGGATGCAGCAATTAGTGTCCATTATTAACAGCGCTGAGCACCCTTTGGTAATTGTGGTATCAGCGATGGGTAAGATGACCAATGCGCTGGAAGCTATTGTAGCTGCGGCCTGCCGCGATGCAAAGGAGGAAGCTCATGAACTGGCGCGCGTGCTAGAAGAGGCGCATGTGGCCTATATGCGCGGCCTGTTGGAGCCGGGTTATTTTGAGCGGGCTTTGGCTGCGTTGAATATTTATTTTACCGAACTGCAATGGGCGGTAGATGATGTGGATATTACGCGCTACGATTATTCTTACGACCAGATCGTTTGTATCGGCGAATTGCTTTCTACCCGCATTTTTTCTTTTTACCTGGAGCAGGAAGGCTTTGTGCATCAATGGGTTGATGCCCGCGATATGATCCGCACAGATGAAACCTGGCGTGATGCACGCGTTGATTGGGAAATATCATCCCGGCAGGCACAGCAGGTAGCAGGTTCGGTACTCAGTTCAGGCAAGAGCATCATTACGCAGGGTTTTATTGGCGCTACTGCGGATAATGCCTCTGTAACGCTGGGCCGTGAGGGCAGCGACTATACAGCCGCCATGCTGGCCGCCATGCTCGGGGCTACAAGCCTAACGATTTGGAAGGACGTACCCGGCCTCCTTAATGCCGACCCTAAACTGTTTGAGCATACCGTAAAAATTGAGCAGATCACCTATCGCGAGGTAATAGAAATGGCTTATTATGGCGCGCAGGTCATTCATCCCAAAACCATAAAGCCATTACAGAATAATGGCATCCCGCTCTATGTAAAATGCTTTTTAGACCGCTCACAGAAAGGAACTGCTATTACTGATGAGGTAGCGGATATTGCCTACCCTCCCATAATCGTCTGGAAAAAGGACCAGATACTGCTGCAGGTAACAACGCGCGATTTTTCGTTTATTACAGAAGATAATCTTAGCCGTATTTATCAATCCTTCGCCGCGCGGAATATCAGGATTAACCTTATCCAGAATGCAGCGATTTCCTTCACCGCATGTATCGATAATAATAGTGAGAAACTGCAAAGCATTATTGCGGATTTAGAGCAGCAGTATATCGTAAAGCGGAATGAGGATGTAAGTCTGCTGACAATACGGCATTATACACCGGAAATATTGTTTGAGCTGATGAAAGATAAGATGATTTTATTGGAGCAGAAGACGCGGGTTACAGTGCAGGCTGTGGTGCGTTAATGTGGGACATTAAGCATATCTGGCCAGCGGCTAATTATGACGGGCGCATCCTGCGAAAAAAATCATTGATAGTATTATTGGAAATGATTGAGCTATAAGTCTGAGCATGGTATGGATAATACAAAACATGGCATAATTACAATCAGTAAGATAGTTTTGATTAAATATAATGACATGTTAATGTGATTGATGACGTTGATGCAATGATTTTTATTAATGCTAATCTAAAGCCCGGTTACAAAATGCTACCAAAGGCTGCGCAGCGGTAAATATCCCCACCACTTTCTTCGCCGCATCTTTGCCAAGCACATCTGCCTCATTTAATGTATGGCTGGCAATCAGGCTTTTTATCTTCAACAGATCCGCCGCAGGGTTGTCTCCTTCATAGCCTGCTGGCACCTTTTTTAGCCGATCTTCCGTACTTAGCCGGAAATACTTTTTGAATGTCTTGCTTTCAAGCACCTTACTGAGCTCCCCGTAGCTGTAATCAATTTCCTGCCTTAAAGCCTTGAGCAGCGCGCCTTGAGGCATCCAGATACCCGCTGCAATAAATACTTTTTCCGGGCTCACCTGCAGGTAATATCCTGCACCATCCCATTTTTTGCCCATCCTGCTGAAGTAAGCGCTGAAATGCGCTTTATAAGGCGTTTTATCTTTAGAAAAACGCACATCCCGGAAGATGCGGAATAGCAGGTCTTTAGCCTGTTGCTCTTCCAGCCGGGGCTCTATGGGCAGCATCGCTTTCATTAACTGTGCTACAAATTCCTCGAAGTCTTTGCGGGCAGCAGTATAATCTTCTTTATGCACTTCAAACCATTCACGGTTGTTGTTTTTTGCAAGATCATTTAAAAATTTCAGTGTTGCAGGCTGCAGCATCTTTGGGCTTTTTTACGCTACTAATTTAAGGTCCTCCGGATTAAATGGCTGTATTAACTTTAGCGCCAAATTTCAACGAACATTATGGCTTTAAATAAAGTGGTAGCCAATGCTGATGACGCAATCCGCGACATTCCGTCCGGCGCTACGATTATGCTCGGCGGCTTTGGCCTTTGCGGCATCCCGGAAAACTGCATCAATGCGCTTGTGCGCAGTAATATCAATGAGCTTACCTGCATTTCCAACAATGCGGGCGTTGATGATTTCGGTTTAGGTCTGCTCCTGCACAAGCATCAGATCAAAAAAATGATTGCCTCCTATGTGGGTGAGAATGCGGAATTCGAGCGGCAGTTATTAAGTGGCGAGCTTGAAGTAGAATTGATTCCGCAGGGTACGCTTGCCACACGCTGCCTTATTGCTGGCTACGGAATTCCTTTTGTGCCGGTATTGGCCGGTGTAGGTACGGAAGTAGCTATTGGTAAAGACACCGTTCACCGCAATGGTAAGGATTACCTGATAGAAGAAGCCTTCGATGCAGATTTCGCGATTGTAAAAGCCTGGAAGGGTGATACAATGGGCAACCTCATTTTTAAAGATACGGCCCGCAATTTCAACCCTATGATGGCGATGGCCGGCAAGGTAACGATTGCGGAAGTGGAAGAACTGGTACAGCCAGGCGAACTTGACCCGAACTATATTCATACACCGGGTATTTATGTGCACCGCATTTTTCAGGGCAAAGATTATGAAAAGCGCATTGAGCAGCGCACGGTGCGGAAACGTAGTTAAGTGGATAGACTGCAGATAAAGCAGGTTAAGCTGATGTACGCTGATCAGTTTTTTATTTATCTGCGCTTATCTGCTCCATCAGTTCAATCAGCTTGCTATCATTCAAATAAAAATCAATAATGGCTTTAGATAAAATACAAATTGCCCAAAGAATTGCCCGCGAGCTCGAAGACGGGTTTTACGTAAATCTTGGTATCGGCATACCAACATTGGTGGCCAATTACATTCCCGAAGGCGTGGACGTAGTGCTGCAAAGCGAGAACGGCCTGCTCGGCATGGGCCCATTCCCATATGAAGGTGAGGAAGATGCCGATATGATCAATGCAGGTAAGCAAACCATCACCAAGCTTCCCGGTTCCGCCATCTTCGACAGCGCTATGAGCTTTGGTATGATCCGTGCAGGTAAAGTAGATCTTACGGTGCTTGGGGCTATGGAAGTTGCCGACAATGGTGATATTGCCAATTGGAAGATTCCCGGTAAGATGGTGAAGGGCATGGGCGGCGCCATGGATCTGGTTGCTGCGGCGAAAAACATTATTGTAGCGATGCAGCACACCAACCCAAAAGGCGAAAGCAAGCTGCTCGCTCAATGCTCGCTCCCGCTTACCGGTGTTCGATGCGTGAAAAAGGTAGTGACCGATCTCGGTGTATTCTCTATTACAGAAGAGGGCTTTCGCTGTGATGAAATTGCGCCCGGCGTAACGGTTGATGAGGTAAAAGCAAAAACTGCAGGTAGGCTGGTGTTTGCGGATGATCTGAAGGAGATTGCCGTGTAAGCCGGTATCCCACGCCTCTAAGGGCGTGGGATGCCTTTATAACAGGTCTGGAATTATTTAACCCATAATTGCCCCTTATGGAACTAATACCTATCCAACAAAAAATATACAATATTCGTGATCAGCAGGTAATGCTGGATTTTGATCTGGCTGAAATGTTTGAAATTCAGACCAAAGTTTTGAAACAAGCAGTGAAAAGAAACTTAAATCGCTTTCCGGATGATTTTATGTTTGAGCTTTCTGAATTTGAGTGGCAAAACTTGAGGTCACAATTTGTGACCTCAAGCTGGGGTGGAATACGCTATCTACCCTTCGCATTCACCGAGCATGGCGTTACCATGCTTGCCTCAATTCTGCGTAGTGAGCGAGCTGTACAGATGAATATCGCTATTGTTCGTGCTTTTATAGCCATGCGCTCAATGGCTATGCACTACAAGGATCTTGCAAAGAAAATTATAGAGATGGAGGATCAGTATGACGGGCAATTTCTCGAGGTTTATGACGCGTTAAAATACCTGATGGATCAGAAACAAGCAGAAACCAGATGGGCCGACCGCGAACGCATTGGCTTTAAAAAACCATGATCACCATCTACCATAATACCCGCTGTAGTAAAAGCAGGAGCGCATTGCATATACTGGAAGAAAAAGGAATTTCGGTTACACTGCGGCATTACCTGCAAGACCCTTTGAGCAGTGTGGAGCTTAAAGAGCTGCTTCATAAATTAAGCATGCCGCCCACCGGCTTACTCCGCAAAAGCGAAGCCATTTACAAAGACTTTTCCGTAAAAATTTCAGGTGAGGAAAGCTGGCTTGATGCCATGCTTCAATATCCGCAGCTGATTGAGCGCCCTGTGGTGGTGAGCGGCGCTCATGCTATCATAGCCCGGCCGCCGGAGCGGGTTCTGGAACTCTTATAATACCTTATACTACCTTTAAGCCGATGAAATCCTTTGCTCAATTCCGTTGGTTACTGTTCCTGATATTTGTATGCATCAGCCTGACTGCCACAGCTGAGAAAAAGGGTAAAAAAACAAAAGGCAATACCGAGCAGGGGCTGGTGTTCCGTATTGAAGCTTGCCTGGCCAATGAGGATCCCTATTGCTATATCGGCCTCTTCCCGGACATGGATACTTTTTCTAAAATGGTAATGGCTTATACCGAGCCTTCTTCGGAAGAGTTTGTAGCTATGGCCCGCCTGCAACAGCAGCCAGGGCGTATGTTGCAGGCAGATTCTACTTTTCACGGGCGCCTCAAGGAAATGTTTGATGCAACTATTGCGCGGGGGAAAGAAGGGGGCATTCACTGGGGCAGCATAATGCCCTTGCGCTATGAGCTTGTAAAGGCCCGCACTACGCGCAATAAACAATATGAAAAGCTGGCACCGGATAGATTTACCGGTTACTTTTTTGTGCAGGATGCACTCAACAGAAAGATTTTTGCTTTTACTGTAAGTGAAATGCTGAAGATTGGTGAGGAATGGTACGGCGGCTACCTTGGAGCTGTTTTTGAGGCCAATACAAAAGATGAATATGAAGACCTGCTGGCAATTGCCAAAAAGGATAAAAGGGAAGGAAAAGAACCGGTAAAAAAAGAAGTGCAAGAAGAGCAGGGTGAAGAAGTGCGCGATAACGGTATGCAGAAGATGATTGCCGAGCGGAAATACTACACCGGCAAATTTGATAACGAAATTGCAGTACAGCTTTATGTGCGTTCGCTGAAAGGTGCCTGCCCGGCCGGTATTTGCGCCTGGGAGGCTATTTATAAATTCGGCGACCAGGACGATTACATTATGCTTACGGTATCGCGGGGCGAGAACAGCAGTTGGATATTTACCGAAGTACCCAATGCAGGCAGTATGGAGCTAAAGCTGAAAGGCACCAAATACACGGGCAACTGGACAGCCGCCGATAACCAGACGGGCTATGATGTAAAGATGACGGAAGCCCCGGCGAGCGATAAAAAGATAAGGATACTGGACGAGCTTTTTATGGACCTGAAAAAGAACGGGCCAAAGAAGGATGATGAATAGCGGCATTATTTAAACACGATCGGCAGTTTTTGTTCCTTACCATCACGAATAATGGTAAGTATGCTTTTCTGACCTTCTTTCAGGTGGCTCAGCGCTTCCATATAGCTTTGCATGCCCTGCACTTTATCCTTGTCAATACCGGTAATAATGTCTCCGGCCAGTACTCCCGCTTTAGCTGCAGGCTTTCCTTCCGATACGCCATCTACCCGCACGCCTCCGTCATTGAAACTGTAATCCGGCATAATGCCAAGTGTTATTTTAAACTTTACACGCCCCAATGCGCTCTGCTTCGTTGGTGTAAAAGCCGGTCGCGGCGCGGCATCCATACGGGCAATAATATCCTGCATAAAATGGATCACCGAAACTTCGCCGGGATAATTGATCTTGTTCGCATCATCCGTCGGCTTATGGTAATCATGGTGCGAGCCGGTAAAGAAGAAAAGAACCGGTATTCCTTTTGTGTAAAAAGAAGCATGATCCGAAGGGCCTATGCCAGCGCTATCGATATTTACTTTAAAAAGCTTGTCGCCGAGTGCTGGTACATCATTCCAGGCCGGCGATGTGCCAATGCCCCCGATCGTAAGCGCTTTGGTGCTGTCGTTGAGGCGCCCAACCATATCCATGTTCAGCATCCAGGCGATCTTCGTGCTGTCCATGTTTTCTTCTTTTATAATAGCCTTTGAGCCTAGCAGCCCAAGCTCTTCCCCCGAAAAATTGATGAAGAGATAATTGTAATGTCTGAGCCTGTTTTTCTTTATCCATCCTGCCAGGTAAATGAGTGCAGCCGTACCGCTTGCATTGTCATCTGCGCCATTGTGTATCTGCCGGTCTTTTCCTGCATACAGGCTGTTGCCATCTTCTCCATAGCCAAGATGGTCGTAATGGGCACCAAGCACAACAGTATATCTTGCTTTGTTGTCAATAAAAGCAGCAATATTCTGGCCGGTGCGGCCGGTCTTTTTCAGATGGATATCGAGATTAACGAATATACCGGAAGACTTATTGCCGGACAGGTGCTCCGCCCACACTTTATTAGAGGCAAACACCACAGGAATATCCACCGTTTCAAGCTCTGAATGACTGTTGAATTCCGGTGGGTACTTAGCGCCGTAGGGATCATAAAGCACCAGCCCGGTGGCGCCCCCTTTTGCCGCTTCGCGGGATTTTTCAAAAGCTTTCTTCTCCCAGTCATAATGCGCATCGTCAGCTTCATCCCGGCTTTCATAAAGCGGCATGAGCCAAATGCTGCCCATCTCCATTACATCCGGCAATACTTCTGCACTTATCGTTTTATTAGCACTGAAAGGCAATGGAAATAAGCTTTTGAGGCTCACGCTGCTGAACTCACCCAACTCTATTTTTGTAACATCGCCCGGCTCCTTGCCATACACAAAATCAAAAGGGTAAACGTACCGGCCATTGTAAGGCTTCACCTTTAAAGCGGCATACCGTTTTATAATGTACTCGCCTGCTTTGCGCTCGCCTTCCGAGCCTGTATGCCTCCCTTCCAGCTCATCTGATGCCAGGTATACAATATCCGCCTTTAGCTGCTTAATGATTTTTTTATCGGTTTTTGATTGCGCTGCTGCATGGAATGCCGTAGGTGATAGTAGCAGTATGGCAACCGCTGCGCAGCGTAGATAAGAAAGCATGGAAGGCAATATTGATCCTGCAAAAGTATGCTTTTGCCCATCGCTCAGAAATCTATAAAAAACTCTGCAAGCGAAATTTTGAAGTAAAGGCAAAGTTTGGATAACGTACTAATTGAAATATTTAGTGAGCCTTGCTCAATGCGGGCTATGTGGATATCAGTAGCGAAATATACATCTTCTTGGGATACTCCATTTCTAAGCCTGAGTTCTTTAAATCTCTTGGCAATTTTTGCAAGAAGAATATCGTCTTTGAATTGCCCCATTAGCCTCGGCAAAATGGCAATACAAACAACGCCCAACAATTACATACTTGTCATTTTGGTGATTATCTTTTTACTTTTATGGCTCAATTATAATTTAAGCCTTATGATAAAAGACAGATCCCTACCTTAATAAGCTTGCAATTGCTAGCAGAATAAATCCCTTAACACTGCGCCAAAAATTAAGTAAGGGGAATTCTATTAACGGTAAATGGGCTAATTAGTCCAAATACAAAAAAACATTTTAAAATGAAAAAACTATTTTTGCTTATTGCTTTGTGTTTCTTGGGCAATGTAAGCTTTGGGCTTACATATTGGTATGGATGTCATGGTGGGAAAGCTTTTTGGATAGAGGCCGAAGGTGACCAAATTGTCCATTTAGTAACTCTAGGGCCATGCACAGGCGAGTATATTAACTTTGCGTATTTGGTGTCAAATGCAAATCCTTTACCTGGAGGCTTGAGTTCAAACCAAGAATGGGAAACTTTACTAAATACAGTTAGTGCCAGCGATTTTCACTCACCTGACGGTTCTGATCACGATAATTCATTAGTAGAACTATTACAAGCGAATTACACAAATACAGAAGGTGCGCTTTATATCAACGTTGATAATTTGAATCCAAGCGTGCGTCAGCATTTTATTCAGCATTAATTTAATAAAAATAGGCTGACTCGAAAATTTTGAGACAGCCTATTTTTATTCGTTATGGTGAGTTATTATAATACAAGTTAGACAGCTAATGTTTGTACCAGGTTTCTTTCCCCTTTTTCGGGGCAGGGCTGTTGCCTTCTAATACTTCCTTGCCCAAACTTTGTCATCCCGCAGGGATCTTTAGTACAAAGCTTAGTCAAAGATCCCTGCAGGACGACACAGCCGGAGTAACAAACCAATGTAACCTATAAGCATGCAAAAGCTATGTTTTCCGGGGAAGGCTGCGATTGTGCCAAAGAAAGCAATGATTAGTTCTCTAATGGTTATAAGTTATTCGAAAGTTATATTTACATTTTTAATTAATTACTAATCTTTATTTACAAAATATATCGATGAAAAATTGTTTTGTGGTTTTCTTGTTATGTACAATTCCATTTTTATCTAATGGGCAGAAATTAAGTTTTCGTACTGATGGTTACTATTATTATGATAATAAGGTAGATACGCTTTATTTACTCAAAATTGCTGATAAAAATAATAAGGAATTAATTGGCGCTGTACAAAAAGCAGGATTTAATATTTATAATAAGGGCACTGATTGTGTGCCGAAAAATACGATACCATATGACGGGTCATCGTATATTCAGGTTTTTTCATTTTTTTCAAACGTTTTAGGAACTCATTGGACTGGTAATTGCTGGAATAAATCTCAATTTAACGATGCAATACATAAAATCAAGTTGCGAAAAAGTGGTATAAAAGATAAATACTATAATGATCAAAAGCTGCAAATAAAACTATTTAAAAACAATTTCTTTGTTATTGATGCCGGATTAAATGAACACACCATAAAAAGAATTACGGGTAAGCTTTATAAAGACAAGCTTGTTGTGAATGTTACTTATCCAGGTTTACCAAAACCTATGGAAGCGCAAATGCTTGAAAAAGTACCAAGAGAGTACTATTTCTATCCTTTTGATAAAACGCCGCCTACAAGAGATAGATTTGTCTATATCTATAAAAATCCAAAAGGAAATTAAAAAAAGAAAACCCACGCTCTTTAAAAGCGCAGGCTCTGTATTCTGACCATTATAACCCTCTTTCTAAGAAACCTCCTGCGCTGCAAGGCGGCCCTGTTCAATTACCAACTGTCGGGATGCGTCTTCCGGCAATGCCTCTGCGGCATCGGTAGGCAGCACGATATCTATATTGAAAATGTCTTTCAGCTGAGGTAATCCTGCGGGGGAATTTAGCCCCAGGTAATCCATAAAAGTTTTTGAAGTAGCATAGGTAAGCGGCTTGCCCACCACATCTTCCTTACGGCCGGTGATCACGATCAGGTCTTTTTCGAGGAGCTTTTGTACGGAATAATCGGCGCTTACCCCACGGATAAATTCCACCTCGCTCTTCGTAACAGGCTGCTTGTAAGCAATGATTGCCAGCGTTTCCATAGCTGACGCGGATAGCTTGCGGATATGCTTATCGCCATTAAGCTGCAGCACCGTTTTGTGATACGCTTTCTTGGTAAGGAACTGATAGCCGCCGCCAATTTCCCGTAGCCCGAATGGGTAGAATTCGGTATCATACTTCCCGCGGATGGCATCTATGCAGGTTGCAATCCGGTCTTCCTCAAATGTCTGCTCCAGCGCATGCGCCAGCAGGTCTGCCAGTTCAATTTGCGTAACCGGGCGCTCGCTCGCGAAAATGAGCGCCTCTACATGCGGCATTAGTTGTTCGATATCCATTGCGTTCACCAGGTCATTATCACACGCTAAAATAATGTGCTCAACATTTGCCGAAGGCGCAAGAAATACACAGCTGTGGGTAAATGTGCGCTATTCACGATGCACAAACTTAGTAACTGGCGCAAGATACGGAGAATGCACAGCGGGGAGCTTAGGCTCAGGCAGCAGGAAAATGGTGCGGTAGTTTGAGAATAAGGTGGGCTGATGTCCTAATTTAGCAAAAGGAAATGCAGGGTTTAGTAAGGTCCAGATTGGGCCATAATCAGGCAGTACCGCAACAGCACAATGCATACTATCGAAGAATTGAACAGCTACTGCCACGGCATACTGTTGTTACAGAACACCAATGCCGTTATTACAGAGCTTGCTATTGACAGCCGCAAGATCAATACGCCTGCCGGGGCATTATTTATTGCGCTGAATACAAGCCGCCGCGATGGGCACGCTTTCATCGACGCGGCTTATACTGCCGGTGTACGCAGCTTTTTGGTAAGTGAAGAAATTGCGGCGCTGCCGGATGCCAATATCATTAAAGTGCCGGATACACTTCATGCGCTGCAGCAGATTGCGGCCAGCCACCGGAGAAAGTTCAAGCTCCCGGTTATTGGCATAACAGGCAGTAATGGCAAAACAATAGTAAAGGAATGGCTCTATCAATTGCTTCAGGAAGATTATAAAATGGTGCGCAGTCCCAAGAGCTATAATTCACAGATCGGGGTGCCGCTCTCTGTTTGGCTGCTGGAGCAAGAGCATAATCTGGCTGTTTTTGAGGCTGGTATATCCATGCCTGGCGAGATGGAGAACCTGCAGAAGATCATCCTTCCTACCATCGGTATATTCACGAATGTTGGTGAGGCGCATAGCGAAGGCTTTCTGAATGTGCGCCAGAAGATCAATGAAAAATTATTGCTCTTCCGCCATGCGGAGAAGCTGATTTATTGCCGCGATTATCCCCAGCTCAATGAGTGCATCGTGCAGTATTGGAGCGGCGCAAAAAGCATTCAGCCACTGGAGCTTTTTACATGGTCGCGCAAGGGTAGTGCCGACCTGCACATTACCGGCCAGGAGCGTTGTGAAGGCAGCACGAGGATCGATGGTATTTATAAAGAGCAGCCCTTTTCCATCCGCATTTCGTTTACCGATCCTGCCTCAGTAGAGAATGCTATTCATTGCTGGTGCATTATGCTTTTACTGGAGAAAGATGCTGCACAGACTGCTTTACGTATGCAGGCGCTCCAACCGGTAGCTATGCGCCTCGAGCTGCGGCATGGCATCAATAACTGCACCATTATAAACGATACCTACAACTCGGATCTTACCTCGCTTTATATAGCGCTCGATTACTTAGATCAGCAGCGCCAACATAGCCAGCGCACCGTTATTCTCTCTGATATGCTGCAGGTGGCCCGCCCGGATGGTGACCTTTATGAGGAAGTTGCAGAGGCTATCAGCCGCCGCGCAATTACCCGGTTTATCGGCATCGGGCCGGCACTTTACAAGCATAAGGAAGCCTTTCGCAAATACCGGCGCCTGCGCAGCATTTTCTTCAAATCCTCAGCAGATTTCCTGAAGAAATTTCACTTGATGAGCTTTGAGAAAGAAGCCATCCTGCTGAAAGGCGCCCGTGCTTACCGCTTTGAAAAAATAAGTGCCTTGCTGGAGCAGGAAGTGCATCAGACAATGCTTTCGATTGATCTTTCTGCCTTGCGCCACAACCTCAATATTTTCCGCAGCCGCATCAATAAGAAAGTAAAGCTGATGGCGATGGTAAAGGCATTTTCCTATGGAAGCGGCTCCTACGAGATCGCCAATGCGCTCCAATACGCTGGTGTGGACTATCTGTCGGTAGCTTATACGGATGAAGGCATTACACTGCGCAAAGCCGGTATTACGCTGCCTGTAATGGTAATGAGCCCGGACGCTATTGCTTTTGACAGAATGATTGCCTGGAAGCTGGAGCCGGAAATTTTTAACCTGCGCTCGCTCGATGCTTTCCTGCAAATGGCCCGCACCCTGCAGGTTACCGCATACCCCATTCATATAAAGCTGGATACGGGCATGCACCGGCTCGGCTTTATGCCCGGTGAGGTAGGCGATCTCATTGAAGCGCTAAAGGATAATCCGCTCATAAAAGTGGCCAGCATTTTCAGTCACCTTGCAGCAAGCGAAGACGAAAAAGAAGACGGCTTTACAGACCGGCAGGCAGCGGCATTCAGAGCAATGAGCGATCGTATTATAGCCGCGCTGGGGGATAAGCCTTTGCGCCACCTGTGCAATACCGCAGCCATTGCGCGCCACCCGGAGCTGCACTATGATATGGTACGCCTTGGCCTCGGGCTGTACGGCATTGATAGCAGCACTAAAACAAAAAGCGAGCTCCAGCAGATAAGCACGCTCAAAACAACCATCGCGCAGATCAAGGAAATTCCTGCCGGCGAAACGATTGGCTACGGCCGTAAAGGCGGCGGGGACAGAGCCATGATCATCGCAACCATTTCTATAGGCTATGCAGATGGCTACCCGCGTGCGCTTGGCAACGGCAAAGCGCATGTGCTGATATACGGCAAAGCTGCGCCATTAGTAGGCGTGGTATGTATGGATATGTGCATGGTAGATATTACCGGAATTCCGGAAGCAGCAGAGGGCGATGAAGTGATCGTATTCAGTCCGCAATTGCCGCTGGTGCAGCTATCGGAATGGGCAGGAACCATTCCCTATGAAATGATGACCGGCATATCTCAACGTGTGAAGCGGGTTTATGTGAATGAAGTCTGAGCTATTCCGGATTTCGGAAACCGGATTTCGGATTGCCCGAATGCTAATGCGGATTGGTAGCCGGCTTCACTGACAGAACATCCTTCTTTGGAATACTATATTTCCCCCCCGATAAATTTTAAAATCCGGAATCCGGTTTCCGAAATCCGGAATAGCCTAAATTGTGTGCATAAAATCATTCCCCCTCTTATGAATCGTTCTATTCGTTCCGTGGCAGTTGTTGGCTCTGGTGTTATGGGCTCGCGCATTGCCGCGCATTTTGCAGGCATCGGCCTGAAAGTATTGCTGCTGGATATTGTGCCTAAAGAGCCCAACGACGCGGAGAAGGCTAAAGGCCTTACGCTGGAAAGTAAAGCGGTACGCAACAGGATTGTAAATGACGCGCTTGCAGCCACCCTGAAAAGCAAGCCCAGCGCCGTGTTTACCAAAGATGTGGCTGATCGTATCTCTACCGGAAACCTTGAAGATGACCTGCATAAAATTGCCGGCGCCGACTGGATCATTGAAGTGGTTATTGAAAACCTGGGCATCAAGCAAAAAGTATTTGAGCAGATCGAGAAATACCGCCGGCCGGGCACACTTATCACATCCAACACTTCAGGCATTCCTATCCACCTGATGAGCGAGGGGCGCAGTGAAGATTTTCAGCAGCATTTCTGCGGTACGCACTTCTTTAACCCGCCACGTTATTTAAGATTGTTAGAGATCATTCCTGCCCCCAATACCAAACCGGAGGTCATTGAATTTCTCATGGATTACGGCGACCGTTTCCTGGGCAAGACTACCGTGCTTGGTAAGGACACACCGGCTTTTATAGCCAACCGGGTAGGCGTTTTCGGCTTCATGGCCGTATTCCATGCTATGCAGCAATTGGGGCTCAATGTTGATGAGGTAGATACGCTTACCGGGCCGGTAATGGGCCGCCCCAAATCCGCCACCTTCCGTACCGGCGATGTGGTAGGCCTGGATACGTTGGTGATGGTGGCAAAAGGCCTGGTAGCAAATGTGCCAGACGATGAAGCGCTGGAATTATTTAAGCTGCCGCCGTTCTTGGAAAAAATGGTGGAGAACAAGTGGCTGGGTGATAAAACCGGGCAGGGCTTCTATAAGAAGATGAAGGTCCCTGTTAGCCCCCAACTCCCCCCTTCCCCTTCGGAGATGCCGGAAAGCGGCACGCGCGAAGCGCAAAGGGATGGGGGCAACACAGGCAATGCAACCTTCACTGCATCTCCTGAAGCCCGCGGCGATGAAAAGAAGACGGCGCCCATCGGCGGCAGCGCAAAATCTGAGATCCTTACGCTGAACCTCCAGACGATGGAGTACGGCCCGAAGCAGAAATCAAAATTTGCAACACTCGAAGCTGCTAAGCCTATCGAAGATTTGCGGCAACGGCTGAAAGCCTTGTACAGCGGCACTGATAAGGCGGGGGAATTTTACAAGCTCTTCCACCACCTGCTCTTCTCCTACATTTCTTACCGCATCCCTGAAATAACGGATGAGCTTTACAAGATCGATGATGCCCTGAAAGCGGGCTTCGGCTGGGAAATCGGCGCTTTTGAAAGCTGGGATGCGCTGGGCGTTGCAAAGGTCCTGGAGAAGATGACTGCAGCCGGAATTAAAACGGCGCCCTGGGTACAGGAAATGCTGGATGCAGGCAATAAGACTTTCTATAAAACGGAAGGCGGACAGCGGAAGTACTACGATATTCCATCCAAAACCTATAAGACTATTCCGGGTGCGGCATCCTACATAATCCTTGAGCATCTTGATGAAAAGATCGTGTGGAAGAACAGCGCCTGCAAGCTCGTGGATATTGGTGATGATGTAGTGGCGCTGAGCTGGAATACAAAGATGAATACCATTGGCGGCGAGGTGCTCGAAGGCGTAATGCGCGCTGTGGCTATTGCGGAAGAAAAATATAAGGGCCTAGTGATTGCCAATGGCAGCGATAAGTTTAGCGCCGGGGCGAATGTAGGGCTCATCTTTATGTTTGCTGCAGAGCAGGAATATGACGAGCTGGATTTTGCAGTGCGCCAATTCCAGAATGCCACCATGCGCCTGCGCTACAGCAGCGTGCCGGTAGTAGTAGCCCCACATGGCATGGCACTCGGCGGCGGTTGCGAAATGTGCCTTCATGCCGATGCGGTGCAGGCAGCGGCAGAAACCTACATCGGCCTGGTGGAAGTTGGGGTTGGCCTCATTCCGGGCGGCGGCGGTACAAAAGAGCTGGCATTGCGCGCAGCCGACCGTAATATCAAAGAAGACATCGAGCTGAATTACCTGCAGCAATTATTCATCAATGTAGGTACGGCAAAAGTGGCCACATCGGCGCATGAAGCCTATGAGATGAGCATTCTGCGCAAGGGCATCGATTCCATATCCATGAACCCTGACCGCCGGGTGGCCGATGCGAAGCGAAAAGTGCTTTTATTGCATGAGCAGGGTTATACACAGCCGGTGCAGCGTACCAATATCAAAGTACAGGGCAGGGCAGGCTTGGGGCCGCTCGTTGCAGGATTGCACGGTATGCGCATGGGCAATTACATTTCCGACTACGATAAATTCATTGCTGAGAAGCTGGCCTATGTAATGTGCGGCGGCGATCTGAGCCAGCCAACGCTGGTAAGCGAGCAGTACCTGCTGGATCTTGAGCGGGAAGCTTTTCTGAGTTTAAGCGGACAGCGGAAAACATTAGAGCGCCTGCAGAGCATTTTACAGACGGGGAATCCCTTACGAAACTAAGCATAATCAGGCTTCGAGCCCTTCGGAGAGGCCCGAAGCTTTTATTAAGCTCGGAAAG
Organism: Chitinophagaceae bacterium; assembly: GCA_965246905.1. Classification (GTDB taxonomy): domain Bacteria; phylum Bacteroidota; class Bacteroidia; order Chitinophagales; family Chitinophagaceae; genus UBA1952. The sequence goes on along the minus strand of CBDFFZ010000015.1, from coordinate 103,724 downwards.
CCTGCATGGCAGCAAGTAATCAACGTGATTGCTTGCTGCCATTGCCCGTTGTATGCCTGTCATTTCGGGTTTTACAAGAAGAATAGTTAAAGAGGTTTTTCCTAACGTTCTGCTATTCTTAAAGAAACCGCACCTTCACGACAATATCCGCCACACGCCCTTTGTCATCCGTGCACGATATTTTGATGACGGGCATTGAGGGTTTGAAGAGGAGCTTCTCGCCACGCCTGGCCGATGCGAAAAACTGATCATTCACATACCAATACACCTGCTGCACATCATTGGCCGTGTTGCAGCCAAGCTGTAGCTGCTGCTTGTCCCGGTCTAAAATAAGGTAGGTCATGCCGTTTTGCAGCGTGGTGATCACCGGCGGCTGCCCGTCGAAGGTGCGCGTGCAGGCCGGGTTATGCGGCGGTATTTTAGGGTAAGAGATATTCTTACTGTCATAAAAGGCAGCGAGCTCCGGCAGTATATTCGGGTAGGTTTTGGTAGCATAGCCGGAAGCCGGGAGGCAGGTAGTACAATAGGAAAAAGTGCCATCCGCAGATACCCAAACCTCCCGCTGATGATCGCAGCGCGCGCTGGAGGAGATGCCGGGAATATAATAATCCATCACCTGATCCGTACAGAAATCCGCCGGCACTTTGCCTGTTTCTTTGCATACAAAACGCGTGGCCAGCGCCCCCGGAGCCACCAGCCATTCGGCGCCCATGCTCCGGTCTATAGTGTTGAACAGCTCAAATAATAAAGGTGTTGCTGTTGCCGCGCCGCTTAATGAGGTAATGCCTTTACCATTAAAATTGCCCAGCCATACGCCGATTGTATAATGGCTGTTGAAGCCAATGCTCCACGCATCTTTGCGACCATAGGAAGTACCCGTTTTCCAGGCAATATGCGGCACATTGCGGGCAAGATCAAACCCGCCGGGCAGGTCTGGACGGGAAAGCTCGCAGAGCGTTTTGCACACCATATAATCTGCCGAAGGCGAAAGCACGGCAAAACCTTTGGTGGTGTCTTTAGGCATAGCGCCCGACCACCGTAGCGGATGAAAAGCACCGCCGTTTGCAAAAGCAGAAAATAGCGCCACCAGCTCCTGCAGTCGTACCGTAACACCACCGAGGATCATGGATAAGCCTACCTTCCTGCGCTGTTGCCATACAGAGTAAAATCCGGCCGCGCTAAGGCTTTTCGTGAACTTCGGCACGCCTAATGCCTGTAATGTTTTCACAGCCGGAATATTAAGCGACTGGCGCAGTGCATCGTTGGCCGTTACATTGCCGCGGAATTGCAGGTCATAATTTTCCGGGGTGTAGCCGGCGAGGTTAATGGGCACATCTGCAATTACCGTTTGCGGTGTCGTAACTCCGGCATCGTAGGCGAGGCCGTAGAGGAACGGCTTGAGCGTGCTGCCCGGCGAGCGGAGTGCTTTCACGCCATCTACCTGGCCCTGGTGCGCACGGTCCTTAAAATCCGGCGAGCCAATATATACAAGCACTTCATGTGTTTGATTATCCACTACAAGCACCGAGGCATTGTACACATTCTGGAGCTTGAGCGCGGCTATATAATTGGTGGTGATCTGCTCCGCCTTTTGCTGTACCCGGCTATCGATTGTACTCTGAATATCTAAGGAGGCAGGGAAAGTGCTGCGCAGCCGCCAGGCTAATTGCGGAATGTCATCCGGGGCAGCGCGGCGGGTAGCTGTAAGCGGCTCGGCAAGCGCATCTTTTATAGTCTGCTCCGGGAAAATCCGGGCCGCGCTAAAACGCATCAGCCATTTATTGCGCTCGGCAACGATCCGTGAATTATCGCGGCCCATCACCAGCGAGTTGGGCCTGTTGGGGATAATGCTCAGCGCCGTAAGTTCGGCAAGCGAAAGCTGATCGGGGGATTTATTGAAATACAGCAATGAAGCCGCTTTAACGCCCTGTATATTCGAGCCGTATGGCACTAAATTGAGGTAAAGCTGCAGGATCTCATCTTTGGTGCTGTGCATTTCTAATTGCACTGCGCGAAACATCTCCACCAGTTTATTAATATAGGTGCGTTTTTTAGGGGAAAGGAGCCGTGCCACCTGCATCGTAATGGTGGACGCGCCGGAGGTGCGCCGGAGGTGAAAAATATTGTTGAACACCGCCCGTCCAATGGCTAGAGGATTAATGCCCGGATGCCGGTAAAAGTGCTGGTCTTCTTTAAAAATGATGGCCTGCCGTAACTCCGGGGTGATCTCTGCAAGTTCTGTACGGAAGCGCCATTGCTGGTCTCTGGTAAGAAAGGCGTGGGCTACCGTACTGTCGCGGTTGCGGATGAGGGGAGCAAAATCAAGGTCTGCATTTATAGGGAAAAGGCAATCGAGTAGTATGAAGCCAATAACGGACCAGCAAAGCACTTGGAGCGCGCGCCAGGCAATGCGGCAAATTTTTTGTTTCGGAAACCGGAAAGGCATGAAGGTTTAAAGTGCTGCAAAGTAAAGCTGGGAGGAATCTTTTATGCGCGGATTTTTTATTGGAATGAAGCTTAAACCGGAATCAGTAAAATCATAACAAGCATAAAAATCCCCCTTCAGACAACTCAGCGAATAGTAAAAGCTGAATAGTGCAGGAACAGTACAAGCGTGCGACGCAACGGATGCTCAATAGAATTCCTTCAGCTAAGGGCAAAAAGAAGGTCAATAGTTCCGGTCGATTGCATAATCGACGAGTTCTTCCATTGCCTGCCTTGCAGGTGTATCGGGATATTGGTGCAGCAGATCAATTGCCTCTTTCCGGTAAGCCTGCATTTTTTCGCGGGCATATTCTATACCGCCTGAAGCCTGGACAATTGCAATGACCTCCGCTACTTTCTTACGGTCGGTACTTTGATTCTTTACAATGTAGATGATCCTGCGGCGTGTTGCCTTATCGGTTTTTTGAAGTGTATAGATTAGCGGGAGCGTCATTTTCTTTTCCTTAATATCGATGCCGGTGGGCTTACCAATCTGATCCTGCCCGTAATCAAAAAGATCGTCCTTTATCTGGAAGGCAATGCCCACCTTCTCGCCGAATATGCGGAAATGGGCGGCGGCTTCCTCGCTGTTGGTAGCTGCAAAGGCTCCGGCTGCGCAGGCTGCAGAAAGCAGACTGGCGGTCTTGGCACGAATAATCTCGAAATAAATCTCTTCGGTAATATCCAGCTTACGGGCTTTCTCCATCTGCAGGAGCTCGCCTTCGCTCATTTCTTTTACAGCGCGGGAGGTGATCCTGAGAATTTGAAAATCACCGTGCTCTACCGATAGCAGCAGACCTTTTGATAGCAGATAATCACCTACAAGCACAGCTATTTTATTTTTCCACAAGGCATTTACCGAGAAAAAATTTCTACGAACCATGGAATTATCCACCACATCATCATGTACAAGGGTAGCGGTATGTAGCAATTCGATAAGCGATGCGGCGCGGTAGGTGGGTTCGGTAATGGCACCACCGGCAATTTTTGCAGAGAGCAGCACAAACATTGGTCGCATCTGCTTGCCTTTGCGGCGAATAATAAACCGGAGGATACGATCCAGCAAGGGATTAGAACCTTTTACACTTGCTGCAAACTTTTGCTCAAACAGCGAAAGTTCAGGACCTATCAATTGTTGAACTGATTGCATAGATGGAACCGAAAGGTAAGGAAGGATTTTTTTTGGGGAACTATTTTTTTAAAAAGGTGAGTTTGGCATGGTAATTGACAGTTGTAAGTTAGAACCACAAAATAAAAGCGTGTTGTGCTTTTGTTATTCGGGATCGTTACTATACCTTTGCCGCATCTGAGTCATTTTAACCAAAATAAGTAATACAAATCAATTTTATCATGGTCCACAAAAAGTACCTACTATTAGCAGGCTTATGCGCAGCTATTGCGTTGCCAGCTATGGCACAGGAAAGCCAGACCACAACAGGCAGCGCCAGTTATGGCACGCGCGATATGACCTATCGCGGCGATAGCTATGATGTGCTGGATACAAGCTATGTGCCCGGCGGTCGCATGAATCAGCACCGCAAGTTCCTTAACCATCAATATAACTTCCCTGCGAAGCCACGTAATATGTGGGAGCTCGGTGTAAGTTTCGGAATGGTGAATATCTCCGGTGATGTTCCCAGCCTTAATCTCTGGCAGAAAGGCGGCTACGGCTTTGGTGCGCATATTCGCAAAGCACTCGGTTACATAATGTCCCTTCGCCTCGATTACAATTACGGTATCGGCAAGGGCCTGGGCTTCCAGTATTCAACCGGCTTTAATGTTAATCCGGTTTGGAATGGCGAACGGAATCCTAATGCTAATTATTTGGATCCTAATGTCAACCGCAGCGGAAGCGTTTTCTACAACTATAAGACGGAAATGCACCAGCTGAATCTGGATGCGGTTGCCTCTCTTGGTAACCTGCTTTTCCATAAAACACGCACCAAGATCGATCCGTATATATTTGTCGGTTTTGCAGGCAATGCTTACCAAACTTGGGTAAATGCTACAAACGATGCCAAAGGTGGTGCCGCTTATGATTTTACTCAATTTATTGCTGACCAGAATGCGGCGAACCCTGACGCTTTCCGTCATGGTAACCGTCGTGAAATCAAAAAGGCGCTTAAAGATCTTTTGGATGACAGCTATGAGACCAGCGCGGAATCCGATCGTGATAAAGGCGCTAACGGCGGCTCCGATGATGCACGCCGCCCTGGCATCTTTAAAACGAAGAAGCTCTCTTTTGCTGCTTCTTTTGGTGGAGGTATCCAGTTCCGCCTCAGCAAGCGCATCAACCTCGCAGCTGAAGATCGCGTTACGTTCTTCCCAACTACCAACGAGGATCTGCTCGACGGTCAGCGCTGGGATGAAGGCACAAATAAAACCGGCCAGGTTCCTTCACAGAACAAGGATGGTATCAATTATTTCTCTCTTGGCCTGAACTTTAACGTAGGTGGCGGAAGCCGTAACGTTGAGCCACTTTACTGGCTTAATCCACTTGATTACAGCTACGGTGAGCTTGGTGCTCCGCGCCACATGGTGCTTCCTGATCCTGTTCTTACGGATACAGATGGCGATGGCATTGCTGATCAACTTGATAAATGCCCCGGCACCCCCGCTGGTGTAGCTGTTGACGCACATGGTTGCCCAATGGATACAGATGGTGACGGTGTACCTGATGACCGTGATAAGCAACTGATCACTCCAACAGAATGCCAGCCAGTAGATGCTGATGGTGTTGGTAAGTGCCCATGTAACTGTAAAGAAGGTGTAGTTGGCTCTTGCAGTACTACTATCAGCGCTGGTTCTATCATGTTCTCTTCAGGCTCACGCATTACACCTGCCATGCAGGCTCAGCTTGCTACGCTTGCTGCTCAGATGCAGGCTCATCCTGATTGCCGTGTGGTAATCATGGGCAACGGCAGCGAAAGCAAAGCCGCTCAGCAACGTAGCTGGGATCGTGTAAATGCAATCATTGAATACATGAGCGAGAAGAATAACATCGATCGCAACCGCTTTATCTTCAACTACCAGGGTACTGGCAGCGCTGATGCAGTAATGTATCGCTCAGCCAACGAAGGTGAAGAAGGTCCAAGCAATGTGCCACCGCCACACCCTAACCTGCGTCGTGATTAATTAGCACAATTATTTTAGTGTTCCTTGAAAAGGCCCCGGTTAATCCCGGGGCTTTTTTGTATTTCACCTACCGTGAGAATTGTATTGCCTGTAGATTTCCTGCCTGGTAAAATGTTATGGCACAAGAAAGCCGCTCATTCAGAGCGGCAATAGATATAAAAGAAGTAAGCGTTTAAGCTTTAGAATGATATTTGATCAATCCTGCAAGTGGGCTTTGTGTCACTCCACCAAGCTCCAATTCATATTGTTCGCAGAGACTCGCAATTACATCTTTGAAATAGAATGCTACCGATCCGGTAAAGTAAAGCGGCTGTTTCCAGCTTTGGCGGTATTTGAGCACATGATAATGGAAGAAATCGTTCAGGGAATCTTCTATAATGTTTTCTACCATAAAATGGCCGCGGTTGGCCACCAGAAGTTCCGTCATTTTTGCGAGGGTACGGTTAGCAAACGGCTCACGATACAGCGAATGCAGAATTGCTGGCAGGTCATTGCCGAATAAAAGCTCAAAAGCCATACGCAGCTCCATATCAAAAGTATTATAGGCGTAGTATTGCAGTACGCGCTTCCCCATATGGTTGCCACTGCCTTCATCACCCGCAATGTAGCCTAAGGAAGCCTGTTGTTCCCTGATCTTCTGTCCATCATAATAACCGGAATTACTACCGGTGCCCAATATGCAGACAATTCCTTTCTTATCGCCGCACAAAGCCCTTGCAGCAGCCAGCAAATCGCCATGTACCTCTACTTTGCGCATGGAAAAAAACTTGCCGAGCACCTGCCGCATGATCTTCTGATTAGCTTCACTACCGGCTCCCGCACCATAATAGGAGATCGCATCTGCGGTATGCTTGCTATTATTCCAGCCCATCTCGTCCCGGAGCAGGGTAGTAATCATTTCCGGCGTTTGAAGGTAGGGATTGATCCCGGAGGTTTTGAAATGAACCGGCCGGCCGCTATCCTTTATCAGGCACCAGTCCGTCTTGGTAGAGCCACTTTCGGCGAGCAACAGGTTGGCCATAGTACAGTATTTGATTGGGTAAACAAACCTAACTTAAATAAGGCACAGCATCAACAATAAACTCCCATAATAATTATTTGCTGCATCTTGATTTTTTGTACCCGCGATAGAAGCACCTTATAACTGATGGCATTATTGTTAAGATAAATAAATGACCCTATTGCCAATCTATTCGGGTCACTGATTTCTTTTGCAATTACCTTCGTGCACGCTAAAATTTCAATGGAAGTTAATAAACAGGCCCGCCTTAAGGTTTGGATGCCGCTGCTTTTTGCCCTTATTATGATTCTGGGCATGACGCTTGGCTATAATCTTCATGATACATTACGTACTAAAAGAGACGTAACGAACGTAGTAGATCGTGCGGACCGGCTGGAAAATATGATTGACCTTATCAACCAGAAATACGTTGATACCATTAACACCAATGCGCTTTATGAAGATGCTGTGAAAGGCATCCTGAGCCACCTGGACCCACATACCGTTTATATTCCCGCAGATAAGCTTGCAGGCGTAAATGAAGATCTGCAAGGGAGCTTCTATGGAATCGGGGTAGAATATGCCATTATTCACGATACCTTGGGCATAACCGCCGTTGTTGAAAACGGGCCTGCGGCGAAAGCAGGTATTGTGCCGGGCGACAAGCTCATTAAAATCCGCGATACCACGGTGGCCGGTGTAGGAATCTCTACTGATAAGATCGTGAAAATGCTGCGTGGCGAACAGAAAACCACGGTGCCCGTATGGATTAAAAAAGTAGAGAGCGGCCGCGTACAGAAAGTGCCCATCACCCGCGATGAAGTGCCGCTATATAGTGTGGATGCCGGCCTGATGCTGGATAGGGCAACCGGCTACATAAAGATCAACCGCTTTGCCGCCACTACCTATGATGAATTTACAAAGGCACTCAAGCAGCTGAAAGGCGAAGGCATGAAAGCGCTGATACTCGACCTGCGCGGTAATCCCGGCGGCTATCTCGATGCAGCTTCCAATATCGCAGATGAATTCCTGGATGGCGACAAGCCTATTGTTTTTACACAGGGACTGCACTCTGAAAAAGTAAGCTACAATGCAGATAAGGACGGCCTTTTTGAAAAGGGAAACCTTGCAATACTGGTAGATGAAAGCTCTGCCTCGGCTTCAGAAATTCTTGCCGGCGCAGTACAGGATTATGACCGCGGAGTTATTATTGGCCGGCGCACCTATGGCAAAGGGTTGGTGCAGGAGCAATATGACCTCGATGATGGCTCAGCCCTTCGCCTTACCATTGCCCATTATTTCACGCCTTCGGGCAGGAGCATTCAGCGCTCTTATGAGCAGGGAAAAGAAGCTTACGATGCCGCTTTCGAGGCGCGGTATAAATCCGGCGAGCTTACCGGCCGCGATTCTATCGTAAAGGAGGATTCTACCCCTTATTATACATCTCACCACCGGTTGGTGCGCGGCGGCGGCGGCATTAAGCCGGATGTCTATGTACCGTATGATTCCGGCAGGGTATCGCCCGGGCTGATGAGCATGCTCCTAAGCGATGCTTTGCAGAATGCAGTATTCGACTACTATACGGAGAATATAAAATCGCTGAAGCAATACCACACCATGGCAGATTTTGTGCAGCGCTATAAAGACGAGCAGCAGATGGTACTACTTTATATGCGGCAGCTCACCCCATCGGAGCGTACTATTGCTGTCGCGAGCCTGGGCCGCCCGGCAAATCGCAGCTTTTTTCTCCTGCAGGCTAAGGCCCAGCTGGCGCGCATCCTCTTTCGCAACAACGGCTATTTTGCGGTCAATGCTACCGGCGATGACGTGGTGCAGCGCGCTCTGCAGATCCTGCACAGCGATCAGTATTTAAAGATCATAAGCCGGTAGGCTTTCCAGCCAGTTTATTGTGCCGCCGGCGGCGTCTGCACAGTAATGCTGGTGGCCGTTGGTAAGCACCCAATAGCGGCATTGCAACTGGCTGTGGTAGCGCAGCAATTGCTGGAGCGTGCTTTCTGTAACAGGTATCTCCGGCGCTTTACATTCCGCCAGGAGCCAGGGCAGGTGCGTATCCCGACGGTAAACGACCAAGTCAAAACGGAGCTTTTTACCGCCAATAAGCAACGCTTTCTCAACGGCCATCAGTGGTAGTGGATAATGAAGCGCTTCCGTCAGATAGGAGATGAGCCGCTGCCGCACATGCTCTTCCGGTGTGAGCACGATCCAGGCTTTGCGCACAGGATCGAACACCAACGGCTTGCCGCCTTCGGTTTTTATTTTAAGGGGGTGATCTAATAGCGGCAGGTGCATGGAATACAAAAATAGTTATCTATGGTGGGTTACTATGGGGGTTGTTACCCACGGTTAAAACCGTGGGCTAATATCTTATTACGGCTATAGCCGGTCCCTGTATTGGGTATGCATCCGCTAAACCTTCAATACCGTGCCTTGTGTATTCCGGTACGCAGAATAACTTTACAAAATACGCTATGGAAGGCTTTAAGAGGGAAATTATCACTACTGCCGATGGTTCGCATACTTTATCGATACCGGAATTGGGCATCACCTTTCATTCCACGCATGGCGCAGTAGCGGAGTCGGAGCATATCTTCTTAATGGCTGGACTGGCGGAAGCTTTCCGGAGATTCCCCGAAGGGAAAATAGACGTTTTTGAGATGGGCTTCGGTACCGGGCTCAATGCTTTCCTAACTGCCATTGAGGCCAACAAGCGCAGCCGGGATATTAACTATACAGCAATTGAGCAATACCCGCTGAGCCCTCAGGAGGCAGCACAATTAAATTATGGAGCAAGTGAAGATGCTTTATTCAGTAAAATACACAGTGCTGAATGGGAGCATTTCAGCCCCATATCTCCGTTTTTTAAGCTGCTCAAGATGAAAGGTGATCTTGCAAAAGCCATACTCGCCGGGCCTTTCCATGCAATATACTTCGATGCCTTTGCACCCGATGCGCAGCCGCACCTCTGGACGGAGGCGGTATTCAGCAAACTCTACAATTCAATGGCGGAGGGTGGAGTACTTACTACCTATTGCTCCAAAAGCATCGTACGCAGAGCAATGACTGCTGCGGGATTTACGGTAAAGAAAATTCCCGGCCCATTCGGCAAGCGTGAGATGGTGCAGGCGTTTAAGTTCCTGATTTAAATAAGCCTTTGAATGAAAAGGGCAGCAAAATGATACTTTAGTTCCCTATGTTGGTGTCATTGCTACTATAGTAGGTAACTACAGGTACCAAGTCTGGTCGCATCGCTACCATAGCAGGTAACTACAGGTACCAATGCCGGTCGCATTGCGACCAAGGTAGGTAACTATAGGTACCAATGCCGGTCGCGTTGTGGCCATGGCCGGTACCTATGGATACCTATGTAAGCAGCATTCCTGATATTTCAGGTAGTAAATGTGTCTGTACCTGCTGCGATCACGCGGGGTCCACATCAATAGCGATCTGTACCGCGCCGATGCCCCGCGTGCTGATGATCTTTTGCCGCTGATCCTTTAAAAAAGTCTTCACCTCGGCCAGCACGCGCGCATCCCGCGGGCATTTCAGCTGTATTTCCTGTACGTACAGGTTCCGTACCCGGGAGATGAGCGCAGGTGCCGGGCCCTGTATACTGATCCCTTCCATCTTACTGAGCGCCTCTGCCATTTGCATAGCTGCCAGCACTGCTTTGGGCTCTTCCTTATGCTTAAAGATCACCTTGATCATCCGTACAAACGGAGGATACTGGAAATATTCGCGGAAGCCGATCTCGTGCCGGTAAAAAGATTTTACATCATGGTCTATTACCCATTGCAGTACCGGGTGCGTAAGGTTGTAGGCCTGTATCAGCACCCGGCCCTCACCATCGGCTCTGCCTGCGCGGCCACTCACCTGCTCCATCAGCTGAAAGGCGCGCTCATTTACGCGGAAGTCGGGGTAGGAGAGCAAGCTATCGGCATTGAGAATGGCCACGAGCGCAACCGGTGCAAAATCGAGCCCTTTCACTACCATTTGCGTGCCTACGAGGATATCTATTTCCTGCTTCTCCATCTGGTCTAAAAGAATGCTGAGGCTGTTGCGGCCGCGCATGCTATCGAGATCCATTCGCGCTACCCGCGCCTGCGGAAAAGCCGTCTTTACCTCTTCCTCGATCTTCTCGGTGCCAAAGCTCCGGCTCACTAATTTGTTGCTCCCGCACTGCGGGCAGTTGTGCATTACATTCTGTGTAAGGCCGCAGTAATGGCAGTGCAGCTTATCGCTGCTTTTATGGTAGGTAAGCGATACTGCGCAGTTGCGGCACTGGGGCACAAAACCGCAGACCTGGCATATCTGGAAGGGCGCATAGCCGCGCCGGTTCTGGAAAAGGATCACCTGCTTTTTCTGCTCTAAAGCCTCGATCATCGCCGCCTGCAGCTCCGGCGTCAGGAGCTGAAAGCCTTGCTTGCGCACCGTTTCCAGCGATTTTGAATTGACGATCTCGATGCCCGGCAGCTTCACGCCTTTGTATCTTTCAGCAAGCAGCACGTGCGCATACTTGCCCTGCTGCACATTATACAGGCTTTCCACTGAAGGGGTGGCTGAGCCGAGGATCACTTTGGCTCCATGCAGCGCCGCGAGATAAACAGCGGCATCGCGGGCATGAAAGCGGGGCGCAGGATCGCGCTGCTTATAGGATGGGTCATGCTCTTCATCGGCAATGATCACCCCCAGATTGCTGTATGGAAGCCACATAGCCGAGCGTGCGCCCACAATTACTTTATAGGTGCCGCGCTGCACCTTTTCCCAGATCTCCACCCGCTCATTATTAGTAAACCGGGAATGATAAACGCCCAGCTCTTCGCCGAAATAGGCATACAGCCTGCGCACCAATTGGGTGGTTAGCCCTATCTCCGGCAAGAGGAAAAGAGCCTGCTTTCCTGCTGCAAGGCATTCCCTTATTTTCTGAATATAGAGGAGGGTTTTACCGCTGCCCGTTACACCCTGGAGGAGCAGCACATCCTTTTCAAGAAGGCCCGCCTGCAGATCGTCGTAGGCCTTTTGCTGCGGCTGGGTGAAAGCGATGTCCTGCCTGGTTTCATCGCCCGAAAAGATAATACGATCCACATCCTGCTCTTCTACTACAAAGATGCCTTTATCGGCCATCGCCTTTACCAGCGCGGGGTTAGCGCCGCTTTTTTCAATAAGCACTTCCTGCCTTACCGTTTTTTTATTGCCGGATGCCTGCAGGAAATGCATGAGCAGTTCCAGCTGTTTAGGCGCACGCTCTAATTTGGTGAATAAGGCATGCAGCGCCGGCTCCGGCACATAGGCAGGATCTAAGGAAATAACTTTTTCCGTCTTGCGCTTGTAGGCGGGCTCTAAGGCATCATTGATGAGGATGGCCTCGTTTTCGAGCAGCTCATTGAGCACTTTGCCTACTTTCTTATTGCCAACAATAGATTTAAGATCGGATATGGTGATCATCTTCCGCGACCGCAGGATATCTACCAAAGCCTGCGTATCCATACTCCATTCATAAGTATCGGCATGCACGGTCGGCGCCCACTGCAAGCGGGTTTCGCCGATGAGCTTCAGGTGCGCGGGCAGTGCGGCCTGCATTACCTCTCCGGGCGCGGCGGCATAGTAGGAGGCAATCCAAAGCCAGAATTTGAGCTGCGCCTCATTTACGATCGGGATATCATCGAGCACACCGAGGATGGGCTTCACTTCGTATTCCTCCGGCGCTTCCTCATGAAGGCGAAGGATGATGCCGGCGTATTTTTTGTTCCTGCCCAGCGCTACTTCCACCCGCATACCCGGCAGCAGGAGCTCATCCCAATCGTGCGGTATGCCATAGGTAAGCGCCTGCGGCATATTGAGCGGGAGGATGATATCGGCAAAGCGGGAGGGGAGGGCCTGGAATAGCATTTGTTGGGAATTGGGTGTTTGTGGAATTGGCAATTTGTAATTAGAGGTTTAGGATGCTGTGCTGCTCAATTTAATGGTAATCATGCAGCTACAAACTATACTTCAGTTACCTGAAGGCTGCCTGATTCCGAATTACAAAATCCCAATTCCACTAACTAAGCCATTTATCCAGCTCTTCTTTCGGCATTACGGAGAACACCTTTTTCCCTGTTGCGGTGAATTCCGGCTGCATACAGGCGAAGAGCTCATCTATCACCGTACGCAGCGCTTCCTGCGATGGCGCAGCTGTGCTGCTCCGGGATAGTCTTTGGGCAAGGGATACCAATAGCTGGTGCGCGCGAACATCTGAGGCTGCACTTGATTCGTTTTTCATTCGCTCGAGCATCTCTGAGATCAGCGCCTGCTCCTCACCGCTGCCGAGACCGGATGGCATGCCCTGTATTACATAGGTTGCCGCGCCGAAGGCTTCTATCTCGAAGCCTATTCTTTTCAGATCGGGCAGGAGGCTGGCAAGCAGGGTTGCATCTGCCGGCGGCAGCTCCATACTTATGGGGAATAATAATCGCTGTGCGGGAGTATCGCCGCCCTGCCAGGCTTCCTCGAGGCGCTCATAGAGGATGCGCTCACGGGCACGGCGCAGGTGCACTACGAGGAGGCCGGATTTTACCGTTGTTACTAATAATGCGCCTTGTACCACAAGCACGTTTTGTCCGCCGTGGGTGGATTGGCTGCTGCTTTGCGAAGGTATCTGCATGGCCATCTGGGCGGGCGGCAATGGCTGCTGCACAGGGCTCTGAAAACTATTTGCATCTGGGACGCCTGCTGTATGGTAGCTATCTTTCCAGCGCTGCATTTCATTGATGGAGGCTATGCGGTGCGCCTCATCGGGCTTGATGAATGTATTATGAAGGTAGCCTTCTCTTGTCCGGCTGGTTTCTTTTTCGGTAATGGGCAACTGGACTGAGGAAAGATTCTGAATGCCGGGATCCAGCGTAAAATCGAGCGAGGGGGAAATATTATAGCGCGCCAGCGCATGCTTTATGGCCGATTGCAGGTAGGCATACATGAGCTGATCGTCCTCAAATTTTACTTCCTGCTTGGTAGGGTGCACATTCACATCCACCCGCTTCGGGTCTATTTCGAGGAAGAGCACATAAAACGGGTAGCTGTCTTTATCAATGAGGCTTTGATAGGCGCTGGTAACGGCGTGGTGCAGGTACGGGCTGCGGATAAAGCGGTTGTTGATGAAGAAGAACTGGTTGCCGCGCGTTTTGGTAGCTGCATCCGGCTTGCCAATAAAGCCGTGGATATTGAGGAGGTCTGTATCTTCTTTAACCGGCACTAAATGCTTTTCAAAGTTATTGCCGAGCAGACTAACAATACGTGTTTTAAGGTTGCCCTGCTGGATGTGGAACTGCTCTGCTCCGTTGTGATAAAGTTTAAAGCCAACATCAGGATGCGCCATTGCCACTCGCGTAAATTCATCCACCACATGCCGGAACTCCGTTGTATTGCTCTTTAGGAAATGGCGGCGGGCAGGCACATTGAAGAACAAGTTCTTGATCATCAGGTTAGAGCCTGGTGGTGTACCGGTGGGCTCCTGTGTCTTTACCTCTGTTCCTTCAATTACAATGCGCGTGCCGATCTCGCTTTCGTGCGGACGGGTGCGGAGCTCCACCTGGGCTACTGCTGCAACCGAGGCAAGCGCCTCTCCACGAAAGCCCATCGTGCGGATACGGAAGAGATCGTTGATGTCCTTTATCTTGGAAGTAGCATGACGTTCGAAAGCCATACGCGCATCTGCCGGGCTCATGCCTTTGCCGTTGTCTATAACCTGGATAAGCTCTTTGCCGGCATCGCGGAGGTGCAGCTGGATGTCTGTAGCGCCGGCATCGATGGCATTCTCGAGGAGCTCTTTTACAGCAGAGGATGGGCGTTGAATTACCTCGCCGGCGGCAATCTGGTTGGCAATATGATCTGATAAAAGGTGGATGATATCGGGCACGGTACAAAGGTAAGGCTGATGGCGGGTTTATAAATTTTTGCGGTTGGTTGTTGGGTTTAGGTAGCTGCCTAAGTTTACCCCATCCCCGGCCAGTATATTCCGGATTAAGCAATCTTTTTAAATCAGCTTGATCAGTTCGATCTGCGGTCTATTACTTACGCAAAAAAGGAAAGCTCGATAGATAAGGGATGATGAACGGTGCCATCGCCGCAACTGCTCGATAGATATTCGTATGCTTGGACAATAAGTGTAAAAATCCTGCGCGCTGTTTTACCCTGTTTATGCGCAATTTTGCTGCCGGTTACATTTTATATTTCTACGAATGCGCTATTATATAATTGCAGGCGAGGCCAGCGGCGACCTGCACGGAAGCAACCTTATCCGGGCGCTGCATGAGCAGGATGACGCTGCGGAGATCCGCGCGTGGGGCGGCGATAAGATGGAGGCTGCAGGTGCCACGCTCGTGAAGCATTACCGCGAGCTGGCTTTTATGGGTTTTGTAGAAGTGATCCGGCACCTGGGCACGATCATGAAAAATATCCGTTTCTGTAAAGAGGATGTGCTTCGTTTCAAGCCGAATGTTTTGGTGCTGATCGATTATCCGGGCTTTAATCTGCGTATAGCACAATGGGCCAAGGAGCGGGGCATAAAGGTGGTTTACTATATCTCGCCGCAGGTATGGGCCTGGAAGGAAGGCCGTGTGAAAGCTATAAAAAGAGATGTGGATCTGATGCTTGTAATCCTGCCTTTTGAGGTAGATTTTTATAAGAAATGGAATTTTGATGCAGCGTATATAGGCCATCCGCTGATTGAGGTGATAAAGCAGGAAAAGGAAGATGTACCCGTAGTGTTGCTAAGTGAAAAGCCACTGGTGGCGCTACTGCCGGGGAGCAGGGCACAGGAGATAAAGCAACAGCTTCCGGTAATGCTTTCGGTAGTAAAGGATTTTCCGGAATATCAGTTTGTGGTAGCCGGCGCGCCTTCCCAGCCGGATGAATTGTATGAATCCCTGATCGGTGATGCTCCGGTGCTGCTAACCCGTAATCAGACCTATAATGTGCTGAAGCAGGCGCGCGCGGCCCTGGTAACGAGTGGTACAGCGACGCTGGAAACTGCCTTATTTGGCGTACCTCAGGTGGTATGCTATAAAGGCAACCCGGTTTCTTTCTGGCTGGCTAAAAAGCTGGTGAAAGTAAAGTATGTATCGCTGGTAAACCTGATTCTGGATAAGGAGGTTGTCAGAGAACTTTTGCAGGATGATTTTAATGTAGGGGAGCTTAAAAGGGAGCTTGGTAAAATTGCTCCTGATGGGCATGCACGTACAGAGATGCTTGGCATCTATCATGAATTATGGAACAGGCTTGGTAAGAATCGTGCGTCTGAGCTGGCGGCTGCGAAGATTTTCAATTTGGTACGTGGAACCTAAGTAAGGAGTACCTACGATAACTGAAGATTTCTGTGCGCTTATTCATTTTTTACCGCATGGTAATAATTACGTTTTAATAGAAGTGCTCAACACTAATCACCAATTGCTGAAAATGGAATAGTACATAACGGATTCTTTCCATTAACATTAAAATAGCTACGGTAGTTAGCCGTTTTTTGTACTGATAATCAACACTGTAAAAGCCGGCGAAATTAATTGCCGGCTTTTTTGATTGTAAAAAAAAATTAGCATAAAATTATTTTTGCTCAAAAAACGCCTAATTTAGCTATATCATTGATTTTACCTTGTTTAGCCTTTGGCTTTACAAATTTAGTATCGCCTATAATTAGTTAAGGAGTCTTTAGGAATAGTTATTTTAAATATTATTAGTATGCTGCTTAGCGGCGCTTATTGTAAACAAACAGTTTAAACCAGTTTTACCTTATAGTATAGACTTTTATGCGAACATTTTTTAGATCAGTCCTGCTGATGGCGGGCCTTATTACGCAAGCCAATGCGCAGACAGTACTGATAAGCCCCACGGGCGATGGAGGCTTTGAGACCGGCGCTACTTTTGCAGCCAATAGCTGGACGGTAGTGAACAATGCATCTGCTACTGCGGATAACTGGGTGCTGGGCACAGGTGCCGCAGGCTATACAGGAGCAAGGGCAGCTTATATTACCAATAATAATGCATTACCTGTACCGCCATTTGCGTATAATAATGCTGTTGCTAATGCTGTGCATATGTACAGGGATGTAACATTCCCTGCAGGTGAAACAAGCATCAGCTTTTCCCTCAGCTACCTGCAAACCGGGGAGTCTGGCTACGACCGTGTCTTGGTGTATATTTCCAATGCTGCTCCCGGAGCGGCACCCGTTTTAGGAACGCCGGCTTCCAGCAGTACTGCACTTACCGGTTATACTTTATTAGCTACCGTACCTCAGGCAACAACCTGGACTTCTCTTAGTATTCCAGTTACGGCAGCACAAGCCGGCAATGCCACGGTGGCTTCGCCACGGCGGCTGCTTTTTGTATGGCAGAGCGATAACTCGGTTGGTGGCCCTGCGTCCGGCGCGGTAGATAATATCAGCCTTATCACTCAGTGTATAACGGCTGTTTCCGGTCTTACACAAACTGCTGCCGGTACTAATACTGCTACAGTTAGCTGGAACGCCGTTGCGGGAGCTACCGGTTATACTGTTCGTTATAAATTGCCAACCGATCCTATTACTGTACCTACATGGGCTACTCCTACAGCTACGGCAACTAATTCTTTAGCAATCACAGGTCTTGCTGCGAGCACAACCTATGAATTTCAGGTATCGGCTACCGGGCCTGTCTGTAATGTATTTACTACCTCCGGCACCTTTACCACAGCCTGTGCCGGGCCTACAGTGGTTACAACTACTCCGGGCGTTCGCTGCGGTACAGGAACCGTATCGCTCAGTGCAACGGGTAGTGCAGGAAGCACCCTCAAATGGTATGCTGCTCCCGTTGGTGGTGCGGCTTTGGGCAGCGGCTCTCCCTTTGTGACTCCTGTTATTACCACTACTACTCCTTATTATGTAGCTGCTACTACAACAGGCGCACCGGTTACGGGCACAATTGGTACTGCCGTAACGCTTACAAGTGCTACCACGCAGCCAACTGCATTCTGTAACAGGTGGAGTGGATATACAATGCAAACAATCTATACTGCTGCGGAATTAAACGCTGCCGGCCTTACCGCTGGTAACATTACATCCATGGCATTCAATATTGCCACACTTGGTGATGCAGCTTTTAATAATAACTATGTAATCAAGATTGCGCATACTGCGCTTACTACAGCGCCTACCACTTTCGTAACCACTGGTTTTACAACTGTATTCGGGCCGGTTACTTATACCCACGCCGCTTCCGGCATACACACCTTTACTTTTACAACACCTTTCAACTGGGATGGAGTTTCCAATATAATTGTGGATGTACGTCATGATGGTGCTAATGCTATTAATAATTCTCAGACTTACTATACCGCTACTACAAGTGCAATGACGGTAACCGCCACAAGCACTACTGCCACTACCGGCACTACCAGTACTCAAAGGCTAAATACTTCCTTTACAGGTACCAGCTCCTGCGTAGGGCCGCGTGTTCTTGTAAATGCGACTATAAATACAGCACCGGCTATTACGATATCCTCCCCTCAGGGTGCAGGTATTTGTACCGGTGGCACTGCTACGATCAATGTATCTTCTCCTAATTCAGGATATACCTACAGCTGGACGCCTGGTGCGCTTACCGGTTCAACAATTGTTGTAACCCCGGCTGCAAGCACTACTTATACCGTAGTTGCCAATGACGCGGGAACAGGCTGTACGCGCTCAGATACCTTCCGGGTAAATGTGAGTGCTCAGCCGGGTACGCCAACGCTTTCCCCTGTAACGGCTACTATATGTGCAGGAGGCACCCAGGTACTTACTGCATCTCCGGCAGGTACAAGCGGAACAGTACTGCTACTTAGCGAAGGATTTGATGCAGGACTTGGTGCATTTACACAAACTGCCGGCGCTTCTAATACTGCCGGAGCACCTTACTTATTTACTACTTATGCGAATCCATCAACTCTGGGTTTCCCGGCTATTAATTCCGGTTATGGCACAGGGCACGTGTCTACCAACGCTGATGGTGCAGGCTCAGGCACAATAACGCATAGCTTGCTCACAACTACCGGCTCTTATAATACGAATGGTCTTGCTTCCCTGAGTTTGTCTTTCAGGCATTTTTATCAGTATTATTCCGGAAGCACACCAGCCGAACAATGCCTCGTTGAAATTTCATCAAACAATGGAGGCACCTGGACAACACTCAATAATTATGGCGGTACAAGTGTAGGAACAACTACATCATTTGCGTTAGCAACATTTTCGTTAAATGCTTATCTTAATGTAAGCCAACTCAAGATCAGGTTCCAGTATTTGTCTAACTGGGGTTACTACTGGGCAATTGATAGCGTAAGGCTCACCGGTACCGGTACTGTAGGTGGCTCTGGTAATATTAATTATACGAATGTTACGGGATTATATAAGGATGTAGCGCTGACGCAGGCTTTGTCTTTAACGGATACGAATAAGATTGTCTATGCATCGCCAGCTACCAATCAGGTATATACGGTGCGCACCAATAGCCTTGGCTGTTTATCTGCTGCTTCCAATACTTCTACAATTACTGTTAATCCTGCGCCGTCCTCTGCTATTACCTTTACGGGTTCCACTACCTTCTGCCAGCCGTCCACCCTGCTGCTTACCGCCCCTGCGGGCACGTTCACCTACCAGTGGCGCAGGAACGGCATCCCGATACCGGGTGCTACGGGCCAGACCTTTGCTGCGGATTCGACCGGTGCCTATACGGTTACGGTAACCAATACCACCCCGTGCAGCAGCACCACCACGGTTCCGGTAAATATCATCGCCAATCCTGCGCCGCCAACGGCGATCACGGCATCGGGGACTACCAGCTTCTGCGTAGGCGGCTCGGTAACGCTCAGCGCACCGCTGCCACCGGCAGGCACCACCTATACGTATGTATGGAAAGACAACGGTGTGGCCATAGCCGGCCAGACAGGCGCCACCCTGGTGGTAACGACCTCCCGTAATGTAACGGTAACGGTAACCAACACCACCACTACGTGCTCTGCGACAACGAGCCCCGCTACTGTGGTAACCGTTGGCCCGCCGCCACCGGCCATCGTTACGGCTGCCGGGCCTACTACGTTCTGCCAGGGGTCATCGGTAAAGCTTCGCACCAGCAATGCTGCGGGCCTTACCTACCAGTGGAGCAACGCTTCCGGGCCTATACCGGGTGCTACCGATTCTACTTATACCACTACCGTTGCAGGCACCTTTACGGTTACCATACAGGCAGGCGGGCCTACGTGCCAGTCCACCTCTTTACCTACCACAGTTACAGTCAATCCTAATCCGTTTGCCGCGATCACCGCATCGGGGGCGCCAACGACGTTCTGCTCGGGCGGTAATGTAGTGCTTACGGCAACCCCCCCGGGGCTGAACTACCAGTGGCTTATAGGCGGTGCGCCGACTACCCCGCCCGGCAGCGGCCAGACCTATACCGCGAGTGCGACAGGCACCTATACGGCAGTTGTAACCAACCCTGCCACAGGCTGCTTTGCAACATCCAACGGTGTGGCAGTAACGGTAAACCCGTTACCTGTAGCCACGATCTCACCATCGGCAACGACCACTATCTGCGCAGGGAACTCGACCACACTTACGGCCAATACCGGCACCGGCCTTACCTACCAGTGGTTCAATGGTGCAAGCGCGATCACGGGCGCTACGGCAGCTACCTATTCGGCCAGCACCGCGGGATCCTATACGGTTCTGGTTACGAATGCCAATGGCTGCTTTGCAACATCCAATGCTACGGTGATCATCGTAACCCCGCTGCCGGTAACCACAACCACGCCATCGGGCCCTGTAAATCTCTGTACCAACGATACGCTTACGATTGTAGGGCCTACCGGTACGGGCTATACCTACCAGTGGCGCATCGGTGCTACCAATGCAGCGGGTGTTTCCACAGTGCGCGACTATAAGGCAACCACTTCGGGGGTCTATACGGTTATCGTAACGGCTAACGGCTGTTCTGCGACATCGGCAGCAACGACGGTAACGCTATTGCCGCTGCCTATCGCGCTGCTGAGCCCTACGGCGCCTACTACAGGCTGTGACTCTGTGGTGCTGAGCTCTGCAAGTACGGGCGTTACTTATCAGTGGCGCTACAACGGCAACAACATCATCGGTGCCAACAGCGCTACCTATTCAGCTACAGCGAGCGGCAACTACTCGCTTCGTGTTACGGGCACCAACGGCTGCTCTGCCGCTACAACGGGTGCAGGCACGGCTATCACGATCAACCCATCGCCAAATGGTACGATCACTTATTCATCACCCCTGGTATTCTGCCAGGGCGGTGCAGTGGTGCTCAATACCTATAGCGGCGCTAACCTGAGCTACCAGTGGCTGCGGGATACTACTACTATCGCGGGTGCCAACACGACGAGCTACATTACGAGCCAGTCGGGTCTTTATTCGGTAAAGGTGATCAATACGGTAACGGGTTGCGGTAAAGTATCGTTACCGGTAATCGTGCGGGTCAATGCGCTGCCTAATCCTGTTATTGTGTATAACAGCGGGCTCAATGAGCTGAGCACGGTACAGACGTTTGCGCAGTACCAGTGGTACAAGAATACGCAGCCGCAGACGGGAACGGAAGCCTATACGCGTTTCTATCACCCGTCTTCGAACGGTGCCTATTCGGTAAGTGTTACGGATACGAACGGCTGTGTGAATATCTCTCAGATCACCTTTGTGAACAGCGTGGGCATCAGGAATACGGGTGCATCGGCAGGTGTGAAGGTATATCCGAACCCTACGAGCGGTGTGCTTCATGTGGAATCGTCGGTTAAGGTAAATCTGTTGCTTCGCGATGTAACGGGTAAGGCCGTGTTGAAGGCGAATGATGCGGAAGAGCTCAATATCGGTCAGCTTGCGGATGGTATGTACCTGTTGTACATTACGGATATGCAGGGCGGTCTTATCCGTGCGGAGAAGGTTACGAAATCTACGCGCTGATCGAGGGGGAAGTAAAGAAAGCAATCAGTAAAGAGACCGGGGAAGCAGTACGCTTCCCCGGTCTCTTTTTGTAAAAAAAATTAAGCAAAAATCTATTTTGTTAAAAAAAGCCTTACTTTAGCGATATATTGATTAGTTGGATTTCTCTTGTATTCTTAACCGTGTAATGCAGTCATTGAAAAACCTTTCGGTCAGCTCTATTTAAATTAATTTTCCTGCAATAAGCATTTTTGGATTTCTTTTATAATCACATAATTTAAACCAGTTTACCTTTATAGAATAGACTTTATGCGAACATTTTTAAGATCAGTTCTGCTGATGGCAGCGCTCGCCATTACCGGTGGGGTAGTACGTGCTCAACTTACGGGTACGATAACAGTACCGAATGTTACCTATCCCACACTGGCATCGGTGATTACTGCGTTGAATACGCAGGGTGTAGGTGCAGGGGGGGTAATAATCAACTTAACGGCTGCTACGCCGCAGACGGCTCCCGTCGGTGGTTATCAATTAGGGAGTGCAGTGCTCAATGCGAGTACATCGGCCGCTAATGCAATTACGATAAATGGTAACAACAATACTATTACAGCTCCTGTTGGCACCAGCACTACGGTGGATGGTATCTTCAATATAATGGGGGTGGATTATCTTACCATCAATGCGCTTAACCTGACAGAGGCTGCTACAAACCTGGCCTCTCCAACAACAATGGAAGCAGGCTATGCGCTTATTAACCGCAATGCTGTTGCACCATTTGATGGTTGTCAGAATGTAACCATTCAAAACTGTGCAGTTACGCTCAATAGGCTTAGCACCAATGTAACGATTGGCATATTGTCGGCACACCAGACTATTTCCAGCAATGTTGCATTGACGATTACGGCTACGGGAGATGCACACAGCAATAATAAGTTTTATGGCAATACGATTTCGAATTGCGCCATAGGAATTTACATCCCTGGATATGCGGACCTTGTTGCTCCTTATTTACTGTACGACCAAAATAACGAAGTAGGCGGTACAACACCTGCTACAGGTAACACGCTTACCAATTTGGGTGGCAATGCAGGCTTCAATCTGTTTGGGATACTCATGATCAACCAGAATAATCCTAAAGCGAACTACAATACAGTAAATAACGCTTTAGGCGGAGTGGCCAGCATAGGACAGTCAATTGCTATCTACCTGGCTGGCACTAATTCTAATGGTACAGCAAACAATAATAATATTACCCTTAGTGTGGCCAGTGGTACTAGCTTGATGGCAGGTATTTATGCGTTAAATACGGGTAATGTTACCCTCAATAATAATACTGTTGCACTTAACAACCTGGCGAGTTCAGGTACTTATTATGGTATTTATTCAGCTGGCATTGCCACAACGAATATCAATAATAATTCATCAACGGCTATTAATGGCGCAACTGCGCTTAGTAATTCGTATTATATGATCTATTCCGGTTCAACGGCTGTTACTGAGAATATTGACGGAAATATAATTAATAATGTAAATCTGAATACAACTGGGACGGTTTATATGATCTATGCATCTAACAGTACGCCGACTGTATCTATCAGCAATAATAAGATTACTAATTTTACCAGGCTACTTTCAGGTACCACATATTCCATCTATAATCTTGGCGGCCCTGGCAGCGGTACCAGCACAGTAAACGGCAATACTATTTCTAACTTTACTACTACTGGAACCGGGACTGTATATGGAATTTATTATTTTACCGGCACAGGGCACAATCATGTTGTTACCAATGACTCAGTATTTAATATTAATACAACAAGCGGTGCTGCTGCCGTTTACGGAGTCTATGTTCCGTCCGGGAACGCTAATAATATTTCAAATAATTATGTTGGCAATATTAGTACCGGTAGTGGTACGGTTTATGGTTGTTATGGCACCGCAGGTACCGGATTGAGTACTGTTGCCGGCAATTTTTCTAATAATATTATTACCGGTCTATCGAGTGCAGGAAGCACAATGTACTGCACGTACATTACAGGTGGCAACACCTACACGGCATCCAATAACCGGATATATAATAATTCCTCGACTGGCACATCTGCTACCATCTATGGTATGTATGTAGGGGGGGGGATTAACGGCTCCATCTATAATAATATGATCAGCGGGCTCGATGCAACCCTCTCAAGCGGAACGTCGCCATTATATGGCATGTATCTTAGCTTCGGTACCTTATTAAACGTTTATCATAATACCATCAACATTGCTCCAACAAGTGCTGCCGGTATCAATTTCGGTGCAACCGGTATTTACTATTCTTCAGGTATCGGTTCATTAGATCTTCGAAACAATATTGTCCGCGTTGTAGCAACACCTGCCGGTACGGGTACGGTTGTAGCATTGCGCAGAAGCTCTGGCACTGCCGGTGTTGTACCTGCAAATCTTGCAACTACCACTAATGGCAATATTTATTTTGTACCAAATGCTGCAAATAGCTATTTATACAATGAAAGCACAAGCATAACTGCTGTAAACGGCTTTAATACTACAAACGACCCTGGCTTCAATACAACATGCGGCTTGTATAAAACCTTTATGGCGCCAAGAGAAGCGGCAACATTTACGGAGAGCAATCTTACTCAAATAGGTACTACCGGCAACTATGCTCCCGTAGGCCTATCCTATGCAGAAGGCTCGGCTGTGGCAACAACAGCACCTGCAGTAACTACGGATCTCAATAACGTGGCAAGAGGTGCTTCACCGGATCGTGGAGCGCTGCAGTTTGCAGGCACAGCTTACGCAGATGTTATTGCACCTGCAATCTCTTATACTGCATTGCCAACTGCAACATACTGCACGGCAGCAACGCTCACAGCTACAATCACTGATGCTTCCGGTATAAATACAGCTACTGGCACCAGGCCACGGCTTTATTATAAAAAAAGCACAGAAGCCAATGTATTTGGTGCCGGTAATACAAGCGCTGCAAATGGATGGAAATATGTAGAGGCTACCAATACTGCTTCTCCATTCACTTTTAATATAGATTACTCACTGCTCAATACACTACTCGTTGTTGGCGATAGCATCACCTATTTTGTAGTGGCGCAGGATCTTGCTGCTACGCCCAATGTTGGTAACAGCATCATTGCTTTTGCTTCCGGCTATTGCCCGTCATCTGTAAATGTACTTGCAGGAGGTGCCCCTACGTTGGGCTCACCAGTGCCTAACGGCTATAAAGTACTTGCCTTGCCTGTGCTTACTGCCGTAGCTTCCCCGGCAGTAATTTGCGTGAACGGATCAACAACTATTTCCCTTACAAGCGCACTGCCCGCAGGTACTTCCATTCAATGGCAGCAGGATAATGGTACGGGTACTTTTGTAGATATCACCGGAGCAACGGGTACTACTTATACAACACCTGTTATATCCACGGCAAACAACTTTCGCGCACGCATCTTATGCGGCACCACTGCGGTTGTTACCTCATCTGTAGCTGTAGTTACTATCAATAATCCTCAGATTCTTACGGCGGTTTCAGCTACCCGTTGCGGTACCGGTACAGTATCTCTTACTGCAACAGCAACTGCAGGCACAACTATCAAGTGGTATACAACAGCAACAGGCGGTACTGCTGTAGGCACAGGCTCGCCATTTGTTACACCTGTCATTTCTGCCACAACACCTTATTATGTTGCTGCATCTAACACTGCTGCACCGGCCAACGCAACCATTGGCGCCGGCGCACTAACAACGGTTACCAATGCATCCTCAAGCCCCTATAACGGTTTTTATGGAGGACAACGGATTCAATATCTCATCCCGGCCTCTGAACTGCTTGCAGCAGGTGTTTCCGCGGGTAACTTCAATTCATTGAGCTTTGATGTTGTTAGCAATACTGTTCCTTCTTCTTTTGCAGGCTTTACGATCAGTTTAGCGCCAACAGCACTTACTGCTTTAACCACGCCGCCACTTGTAACGACTGGCTTTACACAGGTATATTCAGCCGCTTCGGTGACTCCTACGGTAGGCATCAACACGTATGCATTCGCACCAACTTTTGTTTGGGATGGCACTTCTAATATAATTGTGAATATCTGCTGGAGCAATGTAAATGGCGGCGGCTATTATTCTGAAGTAAAATACGATAACACTTCTTATATTTCAACGGCTTACGCAAGAACGGATAATACGGCAGCTGCAACTGTATGCGGTAATGCATCAGGAAGCAGCAACTCAACCTATACGAATCGCCCGAAGATGATCTTCAACTATACCGGCTCCTGCGAAGGCGTACGTGTAGTTGATAGCGCAAAGGTTACAACGCCTCCGGCAGTAGTGGCAAGTTCGCCTCAGGCACCTGGCGTGTGTAGCGGCTCAACTGCTACGATCACGGCAACTTCGGCCAATACTAATTATACTTATTCATGGTCCAGCGGTCAAACGACGGCTTCCTTTACCGTTACGCCGGCTGCTACTACTACCTATACGGTTACAGCAACTGATGCAGGTACTGGTTGCGTAGCAAAGGATTCTGTAAAGATCAATGTAAGCGCACAGCCGGGTGTACCTACATTAACGCCTGCAACTGCTACTATATGTGCCGGAAGCAGCCAGATTCTGACTGCTGCAAATGCAAGTACAGCTGGTTCTCCTGTTTCGCTTTTAGCGGAAAGCTTTGAAGGAACAGGGTTAGGTTTATTTACGAAGACAAACGGACCATTGAATACGGCACTTGCAGCATCGGATTGGGCTCAGTATGCAAATGGTAGTTCGCTAAGCGGTGTAGGAATAGTTACGTCGCCTTATGGTACCAAGTTTGCAGGTGCAAATGCAGATGGCGGCGGCGGAAGTGCCTTTTATACTCAAACTTATCTTAGTACAACTGGGTCTTATAACACAGTAGGGATTACTAATTTGAATGTTTCATTCCGGCAATATTATTATAATTATCCGGGTGATGCCGCAACATTGCAGGCTTCTAACGATAACGGGGTAACATGGAATACTGTTTATACGAATCCGTTGGCAATTTCTGGCTCTGCTACCGCATTTGCTTTGATCAATGTGCCACTTACTGCTTATCAAAACGTAACAAACCTTAAATTAAGATTCAATTATTATTCTAACTGGGGTTTTAGTTGGGTAGTTGATTCTGTTAACCTATATGGTACAGGGGCTTCTGCAGGTCCTGGTAATATTAATTATACGAATGTTACGGGATTATATAAGGATGTAGCGCTGACGCAGGCTTTGTCTTTAACGGATACGAATAAGATTGTCTATGCATCGCCAGCTACCAATCAGGTATATACGGTGCGCACCAATAGCCTTGGCTGTTTATCTGCTGCTTCCAATACTTCTACAATTACTGTTAATCCTGCGCCGTCCTCTGCTATTACCTTTACGGGTTCCACTACCTTCTGCCAGCCGTCCACCCTGCTGCTTACCGCCCCTGCGGGCACGTTCACCTACCAGTGGCGCAGGAACGGCATCCCGATACCGGGTGCTACGGGCCAGACCTTTGCTGCGGATTCGACCGGTGCCTATACGGTTACGGTAACCAATACCACCCCGTGCAGCAGCACCACCACGGTTCCGGTAAATATCATCGCCAATCCTGCGCCGCCAACGGCGATCACGGCATCGGGGACTACCAGCTTCTGCGTAGGCGGCTCGGTAACGCTCAGCGCACCGCTGCCACCGGCAGGCACCACCTATACGTATGTATGGAAAGACAACGGTGTGGCCATAGCCGGCCAGACAGGCGCCACCCTGGTGGTAACGACCTCCCGTAATGTAACGGTAACGGTAACCAACACCACCACTACGTGCTCTGCGACAACGAGCCCCGCTACTGTGGTAACCGTTGGCCCGCCGCCACCGGCCATCGTTACGGCTGCCGGGCCTACTACGTTCTGCCAGGGGTCATCGGTAAAGCTTCGCACCAGCAATGCTGCGGGCCTTACCTACCAGTGGAGCAACGCTTCCGGGCCTATACCGGGTGCTACCGATTCTACTTATACCACTACCGTTGCAGGCACCTTTACGGTTACCATACAGGCAGGCGGGCCTACGTGCCAGTCCACCTCTTTACCTACCACAGTTACAGTCAATCCTAATCCGTTTGCCGCGATCACCGCATCGGGGGCGCCAACGACGTTCTGCTCGGGCGGTAATGTAGTGCTTACGGCAACCCCCCCGGGGCTGAACTACCAGTGGCTTATAGGCGGTGCGCCGACTACCCCGCCCGGCAGCGGCCAGACCTATACCGCGAGTGCGACAGGCACCTATACGGCAGTTGTAACCAACCCTGCCACAGGCTGCTTTGCAACATCCAACGGTGTGGCAGTAACGGTAAACCCGTTACCTGTAGCCACGATCTCACCATCGGCAACGACCACTATCTGCGCAGGGAACTCGACCACACTTACGGCCAATACCGGCACCGGCCTTACCTACCAGTGGTTCAATGGTGCAAGCGCGATCACGGGCGCTACGGCAGCTACCTATTCGGCCAGCACCGCGGGATCCTATACGGTTCTGGTTACGAATGCCAATGGCTGCTTTGCAACATCCAATGCTACGGTGATCATCGTAACCCCGCTGCCGGTAACCA
The DNA here is from genome assembly GCA_965246905.1 of Chitinophagaceae bacterium. Taxonomy (GTDB): domain Bacteria; phylum Bacteroidota; class Bacteroidia; order Chitinophagales; family Chitinophagaceae; genus UBA1952. The sequence goes on along the minus strand of CBDFFZ010000015.1, from coordinate 75,529 downwards.
CAACCACGCCATCGGGCCCTGTAAATCTCTGTACCAACGATACGCTTACGATTGTAGGGCCTACCGGTACGGGCTATACCTACCAGTGGCGCATCGGTGCTACCAATGCAGCGGGTGTTTCCACAGTGCGCGACTATAAGGCAACCACTTCGGGGGTCTATACGGTTATCGTAACGGCTAACGGCTGTTCTGCGACATCGGCAGCAACGACGGTAACGCTATTGCCGCTGCCTATCGCGCTGCTGAGCCCTACGGCGCCTACTACAGGCTGTGACTCTGTGGTGCTGAGCTCTGCAAGTACGGGCGTTACTTATCAGTGGCGCTACAACGGCAACAACATCATCGGTGCCAACAGCGCTACCTATTCAGCTACAGCGAGCGGCAACTACTCGCTTCGTGTTACGGGCACCAACGGCTGCTCTGCCGCTACAACGGGTGCAGGCACGGCTATCACGATCAACCCATCGCCAAATGGTACGATCACTTATTCATCACCCCTGGTATTCTGCCAGGGCGGTGCAGTGGTGCTCAATACCTATAGCGGCGCTAACCTGAGCTACCAGTGGCTGCGGGATACTACTACTATCGCGGGTGCCAACACGACGAGCTACATTACGAGCCAGTCGGGTCTTTATTCGGTAAAGGTGATCAATACGGTAACGGGTTGCGGTAAAGTATCGTTACCGGTAATCGTGCGGGTCAATGCGCTGCCTAATCCTGTTATTGTGTATAACAGCGGGCTCAATGAGCTGAGCACGGTACAGACGTTTGCGCAGTACCAGTGGTACAAGAATACGCAGCCGCAGACGGGAACGGAAGCCTATACGCGTTTCTATCACCCGTCTTCGAACGGTGCCTATTCGGTAAGTGTTACGGATACGAACGGCTGTGTGAATATCTCTCAGATCACCTTTGTGAACAGCGTGGGCATCAGGAATACGGGTGCATCGGCAGGTGTGAAGGTATATCCGAACCCTACGAGCGGTGTGCTTCATGTGGAATCGTCGGTTAAGGTAAATCTGTTGCTTCGCGATGTAACGGGTAAGGCCGTGTTGAAGGCGAATGATGCGGAAGAGCTCAATATCGGTCAGCTTGCGGATGGTATGTACCTGTTGTACATTACGGATATGCAGGGCGGTCTTATCCGTGCGGAGAAGGTTACGAAATCTACGCGCTGATCGAGGGGGAAGTAAAGAAAGCAATCAGTAAAGAGACCGGGGAAGCAGTACGCTTCCCCGGTCTTCTTTTTGTAGATAATCCTGCAAAAGCTGAAAACTTAATTTTTACCCTTATCGCCAATCTCTTGCTTACATTTGAAGCCTCGATTTTTAGCTCAATATGAAATTACTTTTTGAAAGGTTTACACTTGATAATGGCTTGCGCGTATTAGTACATCAGGATACTACAACGCCCATGGTTGCAGTGAATGTGCTGTACGATGTAGGCGCCCGCGATGAAGAGCCGGAACGCACCGGATTTGCCCATCTTTTCGAACATCTGATGTTTGGTGGTTCTGTAAATATTCCTTCTTATGATGAGCCTTTGCAGATGGCAGGTGGGGAGAATAACGCTTACACGACTAATGACATCACAAATTATTATGTACAGCTGCCGCTCGAAAATATAGAAACAGCCTTTTGGTTAGAAAGCGACCGGATGCTATCGCTGGCCTTCAGTCCGCAAAGCCTGGAAGTGCAGCGTAAGGTAGTAAGCGAGGAATTCAAAGAACACTACATCAACAAGCCTTACGGAGATGTTTGGCAGCACATACGTGCGCTGGCCTATACAAAGCATCCTTATCAGTGGATGACCATAGGTAAAAACCTCCAACAGATTGAAGATGCGCAGCTTGAAGATGTAAAAGCATTCTTTAAAAAGCATTACAGCCCGGTGAATGCCGTGCTTTGCGTAGCCGGCAACGTTACGATCGAACAAGTAAGGACGCTTTCCGAAAAATGGTTTGGCAGCATCCCCGCAGGGGAAAAATACAGCCGGCATATTGTAACGGAGCCCCGGCAGGAGGGCGCAAAAAAACAAACGGTTATTGCTGATGTGCCGCTGGATGCTTTGTATAAAGCGTGGCATATGGCCGGCAGGCTATCGCAGGCTTATTATGCTGCCGATCTGATTACGGAAGTGATGGGCAATGGCTTTGCCTCCCGCTTATACCAGCGCCTCGTTAAAGAGCAGCAAATCTTCAGCAATATAAGCTGCTATCATACCGGCAGTCTTGACCCGGGGTTATTGGTGGTCGAAGGCAAGGTAAGTGAAGGCAAAACACTGGAAGAAGGTGACAATGCCATAGCGGAGCAAATTGCTTTGTTAGTAGCTGAAGGCATTACAGATGATGAATTGCAGAAGGCGAAGAATAAGATAACGGCGATGATTGAATTTGAGGATATGAGCCTATTGAGCCGCGCCAATAACCTGGCATTCTATGAGCTGTTAGGTAATGCAGCCCTTATTAATGAAGAGCTTCAGCGTTATGAAGCTGTAACTGCAATTGCTTTAAAAGAGACAGCTGCTCAGATTTTCAGTCCGGATAACTGCAGCACACTTTATTATAAGAAGGCAGAAAAAATTACCGCCTGATCTTTGTGATCGGTAGCCGCATTTACAATGAAGCCTGCGAACATTTGATCGCAGGCTTTTGATTTTTTAAATTGAGTGATTAATTACCTGCCGATCAAAAAAGTCATTGTTTTACCTGCTGCCTCCTGCCCGGAAGGCAGCACGACTTTTATCTTGCTGAAATAAGCGGTATCCCCGGCTTTGGTACGGTCGAAAAGACTGCTGTTGATGCCGGAGGTAAGACTATCGCCGGGGCAATATTCCACGAGATAATCCACGAGTCGCAACGGGTTGCCGATCGAATCTTCGTATAGCATATGCTCGGCGTAAGTAAAAGTGAAACCCAGTATTTTGCCTCCACTTGCTACCTGTATATGCTGTTTCACTAAAGAATCGAAAATGCGTTTTGGCAAGGTGCCGCTGCTCATAGACGAGCGCCCGAGCAATACGTCCACTTGAGGCAGCTTTTTTGCAGGGGCAGGCTTTGCCGGTTGCTTGACTATTTTGCTTTTCTGTGCCGTAACCTGCTGCATAGCCATAAATCCGGCGCCCACTACTACAAGTCCAAAAAATATCCGCTTCATCCTTTAAAATTAGCGTAAACTGAGGCTTTCTTCAAGCGCTTTTATTTTAGCCAGCGCATCAGCTTTTTTCTTTTCTTCAGATGCAATGACTTCCGGCTTTGCGCCAGCTATGAATTTTTCATTGCTGAGTTTTTTCTCGACACTCGCCAGGAAGCCCTGCTGATAGGCAAGATCCTTTTGAAGTTGCGCAATCTGCGCGCTGGTATCTACAACGGCCTCGCTTTGAAGGTAAAGCTTATCCTGCCCTGCAACAATGGAAATCGTTCCCTGTAGCGCCTCAGCAGTAAAACTCAGCTCCGATGCATTGATCTGCCGCATCAGTATAGCCTTTGCCGCCGTATAAAATGCTTCATCGCCGCTGGTAATGAAAAGTTTTACAGGATCCTTTGGCTTGAGGTTGTTCTTCACCCGCACATCCCGCACGGCAGTAATTGTTTCCTGCAAAGCTGTACCCTGCTTCAGGATGCGCACTTCTTTCTCTTTAGCCGCAGGCAATTGTTTTACCAGCAGGTCATCGCCTTTCTGCCGCTCTGCAAGCAGGTGGTAGATCTCTTCTGTTACAAATGGCAGGAACGGGTGCAGCAATTGCAGCAATCCTTCATAAATAGTAATTGTACGTTGGTACGTATCGCGGGAAATGCCGGCATCCTGTGCAGGTTTTACCCATTCAAGGTACCACGAGCAGAAGTCATTCCAGATAAGCGAATAGATCGTTTTCAGCGCTTCGCTCAGCCGGAAATCCTTAAACATTGCTTCTACATCCGCCGATGTTTTGGCAAGCTGCGCTTCCATCCATTCCACCGCAAAGAGTGCCCCGCTGTCATCTGCATCCGCGCTTACACGCACTTCCCACATCTTTACCAGCTTCATCGCATTCCACATCTTGTTGATGAAGTTGCGGCCCTGCTCCAGCATGCTTTCGTCATAAGGCAAGTCATTGCCCGCAGGTGAAGCGATCATTACCGAAAAGCGCACGGCATCTGTACCATGATTTTCTATCAGCTCCAGCAAATCAGGGGAATTGCCCAGCGACTTGCTCATCTTGCGGCCTTGCTTATCCCGTACAATACCGGTAAAGTAAACTTTATCAAAAGGCTTTTCGCCCTTAAATTCATAGCCTGCAACAACCATCCGCGCTACCCAAAAAAAGATGATCTCCGGCGCGGTAACCAGCGTTTGTGTAGGATAGTAATAAGCAAGTTCAGCATTATCCGGGGCATCATTCCAGCCAAATACCTGTAGTGGCCACAACCAGGACGAGAACCAGGTATCGAGCACGTCATCTTCCTGCCTTAGGGGAATTGGGAATTGGGGAAGCCGGAATTGGCCCGTCGTTTGTACTTTGCTCTTCCTCTAATTCCGAATTACTAATTCCTGATTCCTTCGCCGCCAGCGCGCACGCCTCTGCTTCCGTCTCCGCACATAAATCTTCCCGTTGTCATCATACCACGCCGGTATCCGCTGCCCCCACCAGAGGCTGACGGCTGATGCACCAGTCCTTAATATTTTCCATCCAGTGGCGGTACAGGTTCTTATACTTTGCCGGGAAGAATTCAATTGGTATCCTCCATCACCGCCTTCAGCGCGGGTGAGGATAATTCATCCATCTTCATCCACCACTGCATGCTCAGTCTTGGCTCAATTACTGCATTCGTGCGCTCTGAAAAACCTACCTGGTTGGTGTAGTCTTCTTCTTTCACCAGCAGCCCAAGCGCGCGCAGGTCTTCGATAATCTTCTTGCGCACATCAAACCTGTCTTCACCAATATATACTCCCGCTGCAGCGCTCATTGTACCGTCTTCGTTCAGCGTGTCGATCACCGGGAGGTTGTGCTTCAGGCCCAGGTTATAGTCATTGATATCATGCGCAGGCGTCACCTTCAGCGTACCCGTACCAAACTCCATATCTATGTACGTATCAAAGATGATAGGTACCCGGCGGTTCACGATTGGCACAATGCAGTAGCGGCCCTTGAGGTGCTGGTAGCGCGGATCATCGGGATGCACACACACGGCAGTATCGCCGGGTATGGTTTCCGGGGCGTACCGTAGCAATGGTGATGTATTCTTCGTTCCCGGTTGGCCCCCATCCCGGCCTTCCCCGTCGGGGGAAGGGGACGCGCTATTGCCTTGCTCCGGTTCGAGCTTATACTTCACATAATACAGCTTCGAGGACGTTTGTTTGTGGATCACCTCTTCATCGCTCAGTGCCGTTTTGCCCTGTGGGTCCCAGTTCACCATCTTCACCCCGCGGTAGATATAGCCCTTGTTGTAGAGCTCCACAAATACCCGTATCACCGCCTTATAATAGGCTTCATCCATTGTAAAATGCGTGCGGTCCCAATTCCAGTGCGCAGCCGAGCTTTTTTACTGCGCCCAGGATGATACCGCCATACTTTTCTTTCCTTTCCCAGGCATATTTCAAAAATTCCTCGCGGCTCAGCGATTGCTTATCAATGCCCCGCTCGCGCAGCATCCCTACCACCTTTGCCTCTGTAGCAATCGAGGCATGGTCGGTGCCCGGCACCCAGCATGTATTGTAGCCCTGCGCTTTCGCCCGGCGGATGAGAATATCCTGCACCGTATTATTAAGTGCATGGCCCATATGCAGCACCCCGGTCACATTCGGCGGCGGCATCACTATGGTATAGGGAGGGCGGTCATCCGGCACGGAATGAAAATAGCCACGTGTGTTCCAGTGCTCGTACCACTTGTTAAAAGCGGCGGAATGGTCAAAATTCTTGCTGATCTCCGTCATAACGGCGCAAATATAACACACCCGCCGTGTCCCACGCCTCTAAGGGCGTGCGACACGTTTTTGCAGCAACAAGGATTCAAAGGGCAAAAGGAGCCATTAAGCAGGCGGAAACCGGATTAAGCATTGGGTGCGGCCATCCATCCAGGCTCCGCGAAAAAAGCGGGGCCTTCCATTCCTGTCCGGGCTACTTCAGCGGATGAGGTACTATCGGGCTTTACTATTCGCTGCTTTCTGAACTGTGATTTTTATGCTTCCTATGATTTTAGATTCCTGTAAGTTATAGGATAGGGTATGAACTGCTACAGGTTATCAAGGCTTTCATCGTCTATGGCCACAAATCCCTTCCAGGGTTGCACAGGATCGCAAATCATTAGTCTGCGAAGGTTGCCTACAGCAATTCGTTTGGGAAAGAACGGCAGACTGTAGGACGCTAAGTTTTGTAGCAACTCCAGCGGGAAATTTATAACCACAGTAAGGCATATTCAAGGTCATATAGTCGTCCCCGCAAGCCGCCAACGAGCCAAAAATTCATTTTAAAAAGAGATGCCCTGCCCCTTTGACAATGAAAATATTTCATAGCTGACAAAACATGTATTTAATTTCAGTGGCCTAAAATTTGCACGATTATTAGTAGCGCATTCATCACCCGTGCGCTCGTAACTGAAATATGAATCTGAACAATTTTACCATCAAGGCACAGGAGCTCATTGCCCAATCCCAGCAGATGGCCTTCAACAATGGCAATCCCAATATAGAAACCGCCCACATCCTGAAAGCTTTGTTAGACGATGATGACGGCCCGGTATCTTATCTCCTTAAAAAGAACAATGTAAATACCGCTCATCTTGATAAAAAGATAGCTGAGGCAGGTAGCCCGCCTCCCGAAAATGGGCAATGGCGAGCCCGCACAGAATGTAAGTCGCGAAGCAAACAATGCGGTGCTAAAGGCAGGCTCTTACCTGAAAGAATTCGGGGATGAGTTTGTAAGTAATGAACATTTGCTCCTGGGCCTGCTCAGCGTGGCCGATGAGCCGGGCAAGCTATTGAAAGATGCAGGCCTTACCGAAAAGGGTTTGATTGCCGCCATCAAAGAGCTGCGCAAGGGCAGCACCGTAAATTCCCAGACCTCTACGCAGGAATATAATGCCTTGCAGAAATACGGACGCAACCTCAACGAAGCCGCCAAAGAAGGCAAGCTCGACCCCGTGATTGGCCGCGATGAGGAGATTCGCCGCACCCTGCACATCCTTAGCCGCCGCTCCAAGAATAACCCAATTTTAGTTGGAGAGCCCGGCGTTGGTAAAACAGCCATCGTAGAAGGCCTCGCGCACCGGATCATCAACGGCGATGTGCCCGATAACCTCAAATCCCAAAATCCTGTTTACGCTTGATCTTGGTCAGCTGATAGCCGGCGCCAAGTACAAAGGCGAGTTTGAAGAGCGCTTAAAAGCAGTAGTAAAAGAAGTAGCCGAAAGCAACGGTGAGATACTGCTGTTCATCGACGAGATACACACACTAATTGGTGCCGGCGGCGGCGAAGGCGCAATGGACGCAGCCAATATCCTGAAACCGGCACTTGCCCGCGGTGAGCTCCGTGCAATAGGTGCCACCACGCTGGCCGAGTATCAGAAATATTTTGAGAAAGACAAAGCCTTAGAGCGCCGCTTTCAGAAAGTAATGGTGGATGAGCCTTCTGGCAGAAGATGCTATTTCCATCCTGCGCGGCCTGAAAGACCGGTATGAAAGCCACCACTCCGTACGCATCAAAGACGAGGCGATCATAGCAGCCGTAGAGCTTTCCACGCGCTACATTACCGACCGCTTTCTGCCTGATAAGGCCATTGATCTCATAGATGAGAGCGCCGCTAAGCTAAAGCTCGAAATGAATTCCATGCCCGAAGAGTTGGATGAATTAGAGCGCCGCATCCGCCAGCAGGAAATTGCCCGCGAAGCCATAAAGCGCGAGAATGATGAGGACAAGCTTAAAGTATTGAGCCAGGAAATATCCCTTCTCAACGTGCAGCGCGATACGCTCAAGGCTAAGTGGCTGGAAGAAAAGGGGCTGGTAGATGAAATAAATACCGCCAAGCAAGGCATGGAAGCCCTGAAGCAGGAAGCCGAAAAAGCAGAGCGCGATGGCGATTACGGCCGCGTTGCTGAGATCCGCTATGGCAAGCTGAAGGAAGAGGAGGCCAAAGTAGCCGTGCTTTCCGGCAAGCTCCGATGAAATGGACAGCCAGCACAAGCGCCTCCTGAAAGAAGAAGTAGATGCGGAAGATATTGCAGAAACCGTAGCCAGGGCAACCGGCATACCGGTACAAAGAATGCTGCAAAGCGATCGCGAAAAGCTGTTGCATCTGGAAGATGAACTGCACAAGCGCGTGGTAGGCCAGGAAGAAGCAAATTGCTGCAGTTGCAGATGCAATAAGGAGGGGCCGCGCAGGCCTGCAGGATCCGCGTCGCCCGATTGGCTCTTTCATCTTCCTCGGCACAACGGGTGTAGGTAAAACAGAGCTTGCCAAAGCCCTCGCCGATGTGCTCTTTGATGATGATAGCATGATGACGCGTATAGACATGAGCGAGTACCAGGAAAAGCACAGCGTAAGCCGCCTGGTTGGTGCGCCTCCGGGATACATTGGCTACGAGGAAGGCGGCCAGCTCACGGAAGCCGTACGCCGCAAGCCCTACAGCGTAATACTGCTGGATGAGATTGAGAAAGCCCACCCTGATACCTTTAATGTACTCCTGCAGGTGCTGGATGATGGCCGACTCACAGACAATAAAGGGCCGCGTGGTGAATTTCAAGAACACCATCATCATCATGACATCCAATCTGGGCAGTCATATCATCCAGGAAAATTTTGCGGATTTGCAAGACAAGGATATTGAAGAAGTAGTGGAAGGCACGAAGGAGCAGGTAATGGAAGTGCTGCGGCAAACGCTGCGGCCGTAATTTCTGAACAGGATAGATGATGTGATCATGTTCCGCCCATTGATGAAAAAGGAGATCAAAGGCATCATACGCATTCAATTAGAAGGATTAAAAAAGCAATTAGCTCAGCAGGGCATACAGCTCAGCTTCTCGGATTATGCGCTCGATTATTTAGTGCAGCGCGGCTTCGACCCGCAATATGGCGCCAGACCGCTGAAAAGGGTGATACAGAAAGATGTGATCAACCTGCTGAGCAAGAAAATTATTGGCGGTGAGGTGGATAAGAACAAGCCGGTGCTGATCGATGTGTTTGACGGGGTGGTGGTAATGCGGAATGAAGGCGCAGAAGTGAATACAGTGCAATAATTTTTTGTCTGAATCGTGATTCTTTTGATTCTTAGTGATGATCGTGATTTAATAGCTGAGGTGTGGCTCATAGTAATCATCCTAATCAAAAGAATCACGGTTCAGACTATACAGCAGTTAAGAAAAGCCCAATGGAAATTCAACTGATAAATGGTGCCAACGCCACAACTGCTCTATAGCATCCTGTAAGCCCGGACAATAAAAATTATAGCCGGATAAAGCCGATCTCGACCTTATCTCCGAAAGCTTCCCGGACCCGTTCTGCATGGGTATCCGTAAGGATGACCTGCCCGAAATCCGGCCCTCGGATGATGCGCAGTAATGCTTCCATACGCTCCTGATCCAGCTTTTCAAAAATATCATCGAGCAGCAGGATCGGGTGGTGGCCCATGTGCTTGCTCAGGTAGGCATACTGCGCCAGCTTCAGGGCAAAGAGGAAGCTCTTTTTCTGTCCCTGCGAGCCGTATTGTTTCAACGGCATAGTGGCAATAGTGAATTGCAGATCGTCTTTATGAATGCCGCGCTGCGTACGCTGCAGGCGGAGGTCATATTGCAGGTTTGCCTTCAGCCAGTAATCCAAGGGCTGCTCATGCAGATCGGATGAATATTGAATGGCGATGGTCTCGCGGCCTGCGGAAAGCTCTTTATAATAATTATTGAGCAGCGGTATAAACTGCTCTAAAAATGCGTTCCGGCGCTGGTACAGGTACTGGCCGGTATGGGCAAGCTGATGGTTATAATAATCAAGCGCATGGCTGTTGAGTGTAGGCTGCACTGCCTCCATTTTAAGCCAGCCATTGCGCTGCAGGAGCACACGGCCATACTGCAAGAGCGCTTCAAGGTATTGCCGGTCCGTTTGGCCAAGAATACCATCGATCCATTTGCGGCGGAGCTCGCTGCCATCATTAATGAGTTCCATGTCGTCGGGTGCGATCATTACGGCCGCATACTTCCCTATATGATCTGCGGGGCGTTCATATTCTACGCCGTTAGCTGCAATTTCCTTTTTGCCGCCTTTCCATTTGCAGGTTATGGCTTCACTTCCATCCCGCGCGCTGAATGAGCCTTCAACGCGAAAGCCGTCTGTGCCTGTTTGTGCGGTATGCTGCTGCTGGGCTGTAAAGTAGGATTTAGTGTAGCAGAGATAATAAACTGCATCTAAAAGAGCGGTTTTGCCGCTGCCGTTTGCGCCGGTAATGCAGGTTATTTTCTGCAAAAAAGCAAAGGACGCAAAGGAATAGTTGCGGAACTGGGTGAGCGATATTTTAAGTAACGAATTCAAAGTGCGGGAAAGAGCCGGAAAATTTTATATTTTCGCACAAATTTAGACAAAGCGTGCAGACTCCCTTCGGTAAAGAAACCTATCTATACTGGTATGAAATCATGCTCCTCCTCCGCAAGTTTGAGGAGAAGGCTGGGCAGCTGTACGGTATGCAAAAAATTCGTGGGTTTTGTCACCTGTATATTGGCCAGGAAGCTGTGGCAGCGGGCGCCATGACGGCTATCCGTGAGCATGACAACATGATCACAGCTTACCGCGACCATGGTTTGGCAATCGCAAAAGGCATCCCTGCAAAAGAATGTATGGCAGAGCTGTATGGCAAAGCTACCGGCTGTACGAAAGGCAAGGGCGGCTCTATGCACTTCTTTTCTAAAGAAAAAAGATTTTTCGGCGGCCACGGTATTGTGGGCGGACAAATTGGCCTCGGCGCTGGCATTGCCTTTTCCGAGCAATACCTTGGTACCGATAATGTAACACTTTGCTATTTTGGCGATGGAGCTTCCCGCCAGGGTATGCTGCATGAAGCCTTTAATATGGCGGTTCTATGGCAACTCCCCGTTGTATTTATTTGCGAGAACAACCATTATGCAATGGGCACTTCCGTAGAGCGCACCTCCAAAGTGCTGGATATTTACCGTATGGCGGATGCCTTTGATATGCCCGGAGATACAGTGGATGGCATGAGTTGCGAGGCAGTACATACAGCGATTGAGCGTGCTGTACGCCGGGCCCGCGAGAAAGGCGGACCCACCTTCCTTGAAATAAAAACTTATCGTTACCGTGGCCACTCCATGAGCGACCCTGCAAAATACCGTACGAAAGAAGAACTGGAAGAATACCGCGAGAAGGATCCGATCACGCAGGTGCTGAAAGTGATTACCGATAATAAGTGGGCTACGGAAGAAGAGATCGAGGCAATCAATGCAAAGGTGAAGGCAGAAGTAGAGGAAAGCGTGCAGTTTGCCGAGGAAAGCCCGTGGCCGGACGATAGCGAGGTTTACAAAGATATTTACGTGGATAATGACTATCCGTACATCATGGATTAATATCCAATCATTACACAACATTAAACATTCAACACTTAAATAAGTAATGGCAAATATTGTAAAGGGAGAGGACCAGCCGATTGTAACCCGCCGTACAGCTCCGGAAGTGGATGACCGTAATGACGCGCTGGAAAACGTTGAGGAATTTTATGAGAAAAATAAAAAGGTTATTACTTACACAGTTGGCGCTGTGGTTGCCATTGTTGCCATTGTTCTGGCCTACAAGTACTACAATACCTCGCGCGATAGCAAGGCTGCTGCAAAAGCGTTTTATGCGCAGCAATATTTTGCAAGTGATTCCTCGCAGCTTGCGCTGAAAGGGGATGGCCAGCATTATGGCTTCCTGAAGGTGATCAAGGAATTTGGTGGCACTAAAACAGCCAATCTTGCTCATTACTATGCGGGTGTCAGCTACATGAAGATGGGCGACACTAAGAATGCTATTAAGCAGCTTGAGGATTTTGATGGTAAGGGCACATTGGTAGGCAGCGCAGCCCATGGCTTGCTGGGCAATGCTTATATGGAGACCAACAAGACCGATAAAGCCATTGACGAGTATAAGAAAGCTACTGAAAATGAAAAGGATGTAGTGCAGACACCGATGTACCTGTTTAATCTCGGCGCAGCTTACGAAATCGCCAAAAAGCCCGAAGATGCAAAGAAGGCCTACCTGCGCATCCGCGATGAATATCCTACCAGCATGCAGGCCCGTGATATTGACCGTTATCTCGCTAAGCTTGGAGAGATAGAGTAATTATTCAGGGATAATACTAAGGCTGTCTTATTAGGGCAGCCTTTTTCATTTAGTGCCGGCTGAATCTAAAACCGGGTCGGCATTTTCGGTGGTAAAATGTACTTTTGCGCACCGCATATTTATCTGATCCAATGGCACAATCAAACAATAGCCCTACACTTCTGAATGTCGATTCTTTAAGGGGGCTGGAAGGAGCAAGAGTGGCTATCATTTATACAGAGTGGAATGAGGGAATTGTTGCAGAAATGCGTTTGGGATGCCAGCGTATCGCCAACGCTACCGGCAGCATTATTATAGAAGAATTAATGGTTCCCGGATCGTTTGAGCTTACTTTTGGCTGCCGGATGCTTTGGGGAAGCTTTGCTGAGCTACCAGAAGCCCCGGAAGCGATTATTGCTATCGGTGCGGTGATCCGTGGTGGCACCCCGCATTTCGAGTACGTTTGCAAAGCTGCTACAGAAGGCATTCTGCATCTGAATCTTGCACTACCCATCCCGGTAATATTCGGCGTACTTACACTGGATACAGAGGCGCAGGCCTGGGAGCGCCTTGGCGGCATACATGGCCATAAAGGCGAGGAAGCCATGATCAGCGCGCTGAAGATGATACAGCAGGCGCGCAGGCTCGATGCTGAGGCATTCAGCCGCTTTCAGGATATGGATGAAGAAGCTTTTTAGCATCCACTACAAAAGTTATAATTTACCGATCCTAAATAATCAATAATTTGGTCCAGCTTTTTATTCCCTGTTTTGTAGATCAGCTCTACCCGAAAACGGGCATGAACATGGTCAAGGTGCTCGAAAAGCTGGGCTGCGAAGTACGTTACAACCCAAAGCAAACCTGCTGCGGGCAGCCTGCCTTCAACGCAGGTTATTGGGAGGAAGCAAAGGCAGTATCCCGCAAGTTCCTGAATGATTATGATGAGCAGACCTATATCGTGGCTCCCAGCGGATCTTGCACTGGCTATGTGCGCAACTACATCCCTAAATTATTTGCTGCGGATACGGAATCTACTAAATCCGGCATGATAAGAGGCAATACTTACGAGTTTTCGGAGTTTTTGGTGGATGTACTTGGCGTAGAAGACATTGGTGCATCTTTTGAGGGCAAAGCTACTTACCATGATGCCTGCGGTGCGCTGCGCGAATGCGGCGTAAAGGACCAGCCGCGCAAATTGTTGCATCATGTAAAGGGACTGGAGCTCACAGAGATGAAAGAGGCTGAGACCTGTTGCGGTTTCGGTGGCACCTTTGCTGTAAAGTTCGAGCCTATATCCATAGGCATGGCGCAGACAAAAGTGCAGAGCGCGCTGGAAACAGGAGCGCAATACATCATCTCTACTGATGTAAGCTGTATGATGCACATACAGGGCTACATAGAGAAAAATAACCTGCCGCTGCAATCCCTGCATATCGCAGATGTGCTTGCCAGCGGCCTTTAGATTTAGAAAGGAATTTGGAATCAGGGGGAAAAGTGGAGCGATGGCTTTTGCAGCATAAGGTCGCTGCGTTATCCTACAAAAAATTCCCCCGGACTTTATTGCATTCTTTCAGCCTTAGCGAAAAGGCCAAATCCCCAATTACTGATCCCCAATTCCCATATCTAAAACGGATACCCGATTGCGATATTCAGCACGAGGTTCTGCGCGCGCCAACTGCTGTTGCCGATGCTTTTATCCAGCTTTGATACCTCGCGGATGATCCAGCCGCTGTTTTCATGGATATAGGGTTTTTTGAGCGGTACCGCAGCATCCACCCGGATTATAAATAACCCGCCGATGTCTGCGCGCAGGCCCGCGCCTCCGCTCATTGCAATATCCTGTCCCAGCTTATTGAATTTAAATTCCCCGCCTGGATAATCCGATGACGGCTGCGCCAGCCATACATTCCCGGCATCTACAAACAGCGCACCATTAAGGTGGATAGCGCCGGAGAAAAGCTGGATCATATTAAACCGGTACTCGGCATTCGCCTCCAGCTTTACATCTCCCACACGGTCGATTGGGTTGGAGGATTTTGCCGCTGCGCTGTCGTAATAACTTCCCGGGCCAAGCTGCCGCACCCGCCATCCGCGTATGCTGTAAGCGCCACCCACAAAGTATTGCTTCACATAAGGGAGCGTTGACGATTTATCATAAGGAACACCGACCCCGCCGAGGAAACGCAATGCAAGCGTAGTATTCGGCCGCCTGAAATAATGCCGCGCATCGAGGTCGAATTTTACATACTGGGAGTAATTAAAGCCAACGGTCTTAATACCATTGATGCCGGAGAGCAGCGCGCCGGCCTCTTCTGCATTGGCATTCAGATAAGAGTAGCCGCGGCTAGCATGTGGCCCATTGAGGTCGGAAAAGGTAAATCCTACACTTTCGCCTTCAATAAAATTTTCGCGATAGCTGTTTTTAAGAAACTCGTTAGTCGCGAGCCGTTTCTGGAAGGTATCCGCAATGGAAGGCAGGCTCAGGATGTTCACGAAAGCCGGTGTTATATTCCAGGTATTGGTGGCATTCTGGTTCCAGCTGTAAGTGTAGTTGGCTACAATATTGTTGAGCGTAAAATAATCCAGCCGGTCGAGCAGGTTATAGCCGATACCCAGGATCGTACGCGGTTGATTGAATCGCCTCATCCATGCCGGCCTGAAAGGCGAAATGAATTTCGGAAAGGTGACGGTGCTGCTGATACCGGCATTCTTGGAGATGAGGTAAAAATTCTTCACAAATGTATTGCCCAGCTCGCCGTTGTAGCCCATCTCCACGCCCGCGGAGAGCGAGATCGTAAGCTGGTTGCCGCCATGCAGCCAGTTGCGGTTGCGGAAGTTGATGCTCACATTATTGCCCAGCCGGTAATTTGATCCCGTTGATACTTCGAAATTTGTGCCGTAATCGTACTTCTTCGTAGGGTTTAGAATGAGGATGTAGTGGAGCGAGCGATCCGGCGGCAGTGAAGTATCTTCAAATATTACCGGGCGCACATACTGGAAAAGGCCCAGCTCATTCATCTTGGTTACGGTAAGGTCGTAAGCTGCCTGCGAGTAATAATCGCCCACTTTCATGAAATTCTGGCTCAGCAGCACCCGCTCCCGCACATAATAGTTGTGATAGCGGAATTGTACGCTGTCGCGCATAAACCGCAGCATGCTACTATCCCGTATATCCGAGCGGTCTATAAAATCAGGGAATATCTGCACCTTCCCAATCCGGTACCTGCGGAAAGCGTTCGGATCATCTTCAAGCGTAACACTAAGCTTTATATCCAGCGTTGGCTTCTTATCACTCCGCTGCAAGGCTATAAAATTAATAGCGCTTTCAAACGGATTTTCAACATCGCGGAGGAAGGCTTTATTTACGGTATCTATCTCAAAATGCACATTCTCCTGGGTAATCCTATAGTAGCCGTTATTACGCAGCAGGTTCGCAATGCGGCTGCGCTCTTCCTCGGTCATCGTCATTGCAAAAGGCGCGCCCGGTTTTAGTGATGTGCTCCCTATACCATCTGCTACTATTTTTTTAATAAGGCTATCCCCGATATTAAGATGAATGGCGCCGATCAGGTATTTGCTGCCCGTATTGATATTATAGGATGCAAGGGCTTTTTTCTTCTTTAGATGTACGGTATCAGTTACGGTAGCATAAAAGTATCCGCGGTTAAAAAGAAAGCTCCGTATATTAATGGCAGAGCGGCGCTGGAGCAGGCTGTCGTAAAGTACAGGCCGCTCCACCGTCTTGCTTTTAAGCTGAAAATTCACCGAACCGGTATCCTTATTATAATGCCGGAAGCGCAGGTTGTAAAGCCATATTTTATAGGGCATCGAAAGCAAGTAAGTATTCGGCTTCTGGATAACCAGCGCATTCAGCTGATCCGATAGCTCGCCTTTGCGTGTAAAGCCCTGATCAGACTTTATATTCAGGCTGTTCTTACGCAGCAGGTAGCTCCCGGCAGGTACATGCTTTGTTGTATTGCACCCCGCAGCTATCCATACAAGCGCAGCAAGCAGGTAGAGCCTGCGGCAGATGAAAGATGAGTAAGAGCCTGGAGTCATGCCCGGTTAAAGAGAGGAAGATTTTACGCTTAGCTTTGCCGCAATGTTAACGAAGGCGCAAGTTAAAGATATTCGCTCGCTGACGGAGCACAAATACCGTAAGGAGCAGGGCGCCTACCTTGTGGAAGGAGATAAGATGGCCCGTGAATGGCTGGAGGCCGGCATTGCGGTAAGAATGATCATTGGCCTGAAGGAATGGCTTGCTACAAATCAGGCGCTCATTACCCGCCATTCTTCCGCACAGGTAATGGAAGTAAAGGAAATTGAGCTTACCCGCATATCAGCCTTGCAAACGCCCAACAATGTGCTGCTCGTAGTCGATATTCCTAAAGAAAAAAAACCGCTACCGCTCGATGAATGGTGCATTGCACTGGATCGCATTCAGGATCCCGGCAATATGGGGGCTATCATACGCATAGCAGATTGGTATGGCATTAAGCACATTGTAGCATCTCCGGAAAGTGTCGATTTTTACAACCCGAAGGTAGTGCAAGCCGCAATGAGCGGTCATTTACGGGTAGCACTTCATACCACGCCGCTTTCTTCTTTTATAATGAATGCAAAGCTCACGGTATTGGCCGCTACACTGAATGGGCAAAACATTCATAATATTTCTAAGCCCCAAGCGGCCATTCTACTAATAGGCAATGAATCCAAAGGCATCTCTCCGGAGCTTTTGAGTTGCGCAACACTACGGGAAGTTACTATTCCCCGCAGGGGCGGTGCAGAGTCTCTGAATGCCGCTGTAGCTACAGGAATTATTTGCGCCTTGCTGCTTCCGCATTAAACTTGTTCTTTTGCGGTTCGTCTTTAACGCAATCATCTTCACCAAAACACAGAACGCATTTTATGAAAAAGATTTTATCACAAACACTTTTGCTCACGGTGCTTTGCAGCGCTACGCTGTCTGCGCAATCCGGCCACTCTTCTTTACAGTTGCGTCTGAGTGATAACTCACCTGTCGCCATATCGGTAGATGGAACGAATTACAACAATCAGGGCGGCGTTCTTGAAGTAAACAATATGGATGCCGGCCAGCATGAAGTGCAGGTTTTCAGGGCGCCAGTAAGGCACGGAGCAAAGACTGCAGCCTTAAAAACCTTTACTGTAAATACTACGGACCTGACACCTGCTATCTGTGTTGTAGATGCAATAACCGGCGAAGTGGCGATCAGTTCCGGCAGCGGAGCCGGTGGCGGCAACAGCATACCCAATCGGAGGCGTTTTGGCAGCCATAGTAGTGTAGAACTGGCCCGCAGGAATGAAAGCACATCCTCAGCGAAGCTGCAAGTGCAGGAAACAACCGGCGATGGCCGCCAGGGAAATACCCAGGGTGGCAACTCCGGCGGTAATGGCAGTGGAAGCCACGGAAATGGTGGTGGCAACCATGGTGGTCAGCCCGGCAACGGCACCAACGGCAACGGCGGCGGAAACGGTGGTAATGGCAATAATCCGGGTGGCGGCACCAGTGGCGGTAATGGGGAAAATGGTCGTAACGGTCAGTCAGGCACCGGCACTACTACGAATGGCGGCGGCAATAATACAGGCGGTGATAATGGCCGTAATGGCCAATCCGGCTACGGCAATAATGGAGGTAATACCAACAATGGCGGCGGCAACGGCAGTTCCGGTAGTGGTGGCTATAATAATGGTGGAAATAATGGTGGAAATAATGGTACTAATAATAACGGCAACCAGCAGGGTAGTGGATATGGAAACAGTAATCGCGGTTACAACAATGGCGGAAATAACGGTAATTACGGCGATGGCCAGCGCACCGATGGGTGGCAGGGCAATGGATATGGAAACAATAATGGTAACGGTAATTATAACAATGATGGCCGTGGTACGCAGGATGGCAGCTATGGCCGCAATAACGGCGGCGATGACCGTTATGGCAATGGTCAGTGGGGCAACCGTAGAAACGACAATAATGGTGGTTTTGATGATCGCGGTGGCCGCAGGGATCATGGAAGGTATGACAACCGCGATGGCAATGACGACCGCAATGGTGGCGGCCGTTATGAAGATGAAACTGAAGAAGCGGAGCTTGTAATGCTTACTGCCAAAGACATTGCCGGCATTAAAGCAAGAGTGTTGAGGCAGAAAACAGATGCTGCAAAGAGCGACAAGCTACAATCGGAAATTGCCGACCGAGGCTTTACAACTGAGCAGGCCCGCGGTATGATCCGCCTAATAAAAACAGAAAAGGTGCGGCTTGAATTTGCGCGCTGGGCAATCGATGGTACCAGCGACCCGGAGCATTTCAGCAAGCTGGCTACAGAGTTCAAGCTGCCTGCCTCTAAAAAAGAAATAAAGAAGATTGCAACGGACGCGCTGCCGGGTTAATTAATTGCGAGCGTAAAGCGGCGGTGGTAAAGCCAGGCAAGGAATACGCCGATGGCAATACCCAAAGCCCCGCCAAATAATACATCAAAAGGGAAATGCACGCCTACATACACTTGTGCATAAGCTATGGCCAGTGCCCACAATAAGGGTATTGGCCATATTCTTTTTATGCGCCGCCCCAATGTAAGTATCATGTAGGTGCCCATGGCAAAATGATTGGCGGCGTGCGAGGATGGAAAGCTGTAACCAGAGCTGCGCGGCACGATCAACTGCACCAGCGATGCCAGCCGCGGATCATTGCAGGGCCGTGTACGCTGCACAAAGGGCTTGATCAAAGAGGCGCTGATAAAATCCCCGAGCGCAAAGCATAACAGAAAACCGGCACACCATGCCAGCCCGCGCACACCAAAATTGTAAAGGATAAAAACAAGCAGGAACAGGTACAGCGGAGCCCAGAAAAACTGATTACGTATAAATGGCATAACGGCATCCAGGAAAGGGCTGCGCCATACGCAGTTGATGTAATACCAGATCCTGAAATCCGGCTTTTCAAACCATACCGGCAGCTGCATGGCTTATTTTTTGAAGATCATAATGAGGCGGGGAGATTCCAGCGCATCGAATTCACCCAGTTGATAATTGCCAAAAGTGCCTACCGGCGAAAGCCCTGCTGCCCTGAATATCCTTACAAAATCTGAAAGATCGAAGGCGGCCACCTTTTCGGTATAGTGCCGCGCGATGCCGGTGTCATCCGTAAAGCGGATGTCTTTCAGAATATGCCCGCCGTCTATACGCCGCTTTATATCAAACGTATAGTTGCCGCGCGTAGCCGTTTCTTCCGCCACAAGATGCCTCAATACATAATCTTTATTCAGGTAATCGACTACCAGAATGCCGTCTTTCCTCAGGCCTTTGGCAAATGCTTTAGCGGCCATCTGGTTATCTCGTGGGCTGCTGAAGTAGCCAAAGGAGGTGAAAAAATTAAAGGCGTAGTCGAAGTAATTGATGTAGAAAGGAAAGCGCATGTCCTGCACATAAAAATGCAGGTTGTCGGCCTCTTCGGCTTTTGCTTTTTCAATGCTTGGGAAGGAGAGATCAATGCCGGTTACATCATAACCATGCTCTGCCAGTTGTCTCGAATAGCGGCCTTCACCACAGGCGATATCCACCATACGGCTGCCGGCAAGCGGCTGCAGATATTTAATCAGGGCTTCGATAAACTCCTGCGCCTCGAGCTCATCGCGCTGCTGATAAAGTATGCGGTAATAGGGTGAGCCAAACCAGCTTTCAAACCATTCTGCCTGTGCCATGTAATTTTTCGGGGAATAAACTCAATAAGGTGAAATAACGGTGCAAAATAACAATAATGGCGGGAAGGAGTTTTACGGGCTCTAATTGGCGGATGAGCCCGCGCAAGGGATAGTAGTGGAAAGCCCGCAGCGCAGCGAGGACTTGGAACGGATAGCCCGGCCCGCAGGGTGCGCCCGCATGCTTCACCGACTCATTTGCCTCTTTTACCGACCTGCCGCGCCGCTCTGCCTATCTGCCGTTTCCGGTGGTAAGTGAGCGCTCTACATTTACATCATCAATACAAATACAGGTATCATGGAATCTTTTAAAACACCCAATACCCGCCGTCGTGACGGTCGTACTATTTTCGGCTTTTTCCTTATTGGAGCTGGGATTTTTGCCCTGTTTCATACCCTGCGCGAGCTGCCCGCTTTTTTTTACTATTGGGAGTTTATCTGGCCCACGGCGCTTATCGGCTTAGGGGTGCTGCTTGGCATCCGCAATAACTTCCGCAAAAATGCCTGGTGGATCCTTATTGCTATCGGCCTGTTCAACCTCATCCCAGTGTTTCATATCGGCAATGTATCCTCGCACGATCTTGCCTTTCCTGCCCTGCTTATCGGTGCCGGCCTGTTTATCACCTTCCGCAACAAGAATAACAGGGAGAGCGAAAAAATGCGCTTTGAAATGATAACCAATGGCGAAAGCACGCTGAATATCGAGAACACGATGGGCGGGCGCAAGGAAATCGTGACTTCTAAAGAATTCCGCGGCGGCAATATCCGCACAACCTTCGGCGGCACAGAAGTAAACCTCATGCAAGCCGATGGCACGGTGCAGCCTATGGTGCTGGATATCCAGATCTCCTTTGGCAGCGTGGAGCTCATTGTGCCCTCGCACTGGGAGGTGATCAATGAGATACGCCCGTCTATGGGCAGCGTAGAAGATCATCGCAGCATCCGCACACCGGATACGGCTTTCGAAAAACGCACACTGATGCTGCGCGGCTCCTGCTCTTTCGGGAGCCTCGAAGTGAAGTCCTATTAGTGGGCTATGGCAAGAGGGGAGTGAATATTAAAGACAAAGTTTTTATTTCAATGAATCAGCAATCCTACGTAGCCCGCCTCATATTCCGCATTACCTGTGCGGGCATTTTCGAGGAGCAGTATGAAGAGCAGTGGCGCCTCATTTTTGCAGATGATGAGCGGGAAGCCCTCGCCGCAGCGCGCAGCCTCGGCAGTGCCGAAGAGGATTCCTTTACGGACAACCGGGGCCGCACGATTGCGTGGCAGCTTGTTGCGGTAAAGGACCTGCAGCCGGTTACGCTGAGCCACGGCAGCCTGCTGGCATCGGTAATAAAAGAAGTTGCGCCGGTGGCAGAGCCGGTCTGGGCGGCTTAAACTTTGTATTTTGGGCCGCTTTACCTTGATTTACCTATCCAGAAATATCCGTTGGGTATTGCCGCTCTGCTTTGGGGCGGCAAGCGGCCTTGTGGCGCTGCTGCTGCATTATTTCAGCGGGCTAAGCAACCTGCAGGTATGGAAGGAAAGCAATGTATTCTGGATTGTTGGCGGCGTGATGGCAACGCTATCGGTATGGAGCATCAACGCTTACCCTACAAGGGTGGGTATAGTGGTCTATGCCTTGCTAATAGGGCTTGTTGCTGCCGGCATTGCTGCGTTTGCCGATGACTATATCCTCAGGATACTGGCGCAGGCGGATGCGCATCAGCTTTTTTTCTTAGACAGCACATTCATCAACCGGATCTTTATTGCGCTGGCTGTTTTTTTACTCATCACCGTTATCGCCGCCGCTAATAAACGGATCTATGAGCTGGAGGCCCGATTCTCCAGGCAATCGGGCGCAGAGCATCTTTTGCGGGATGCAGAGCTCTTTAAGCTACGGCAGCAATTGCAGCCGCACTTTCTCTATAATAGCCTCAACGCCATCAATTCGCTCATTCTTATTGACAGTGATAAGGCACAGGAAATGACGGGCCGGCTTTCGGATTTCTTACGTGCTTCCGTACGCAAGGATAGCAATGAGGCGCAGCCGGTTGATGCCGAACTTGCTTACCTTGAAGATTATCTTGCTATAGAATCGGTAAGGTTTGGGGACAGGTTGCAGGTGGTATATCATAAAGCTTATACAGATGATGCGCGCATACCTCCATTCCTGCTACAGCCCCTGATTGAAAATGCGATCAAGTTTGGCCTTAACGGAAGCTCAGGCATTGTAGAGATACTCATCCACATTTATCTGGAAGACGGCATGCTGGTGCTAACGATTGTCAACCCATTCGATCCGCTGGTAGTGCCGCCGAAGGGCACTGGCTTCGGGCTGGAAGGCATTCGCCGCAGGCTGTATTTATTGTATAGCCGCGATGACTTAGTACAGACCTCCGCATCCGAAAATATATTTACCACTACGCTTAAAATACCCCAGCTGCATGTACAAAGTATTGCTGATTGATGATGAGCCGCTGGCCCGGCAATTGATCGCTGCCTTGCTGAAAAACTATCAACAATTTGAAGTTGTGGGCGAATGCGCTGATGGCTTTGAAGGGTTTAAAGCCATACAGCAGTATAGCCCCGACCTTATATTTTTAGATGTGCAAATGCCCCGGCTCAGCGGCTTCGAGCTCCTGGAATTGCTGGATGCGCCGCCATCTGTAATTTTTATTACGGCTTTTGATGCTTTTGCCATGCAGGCATTCGATGCATCTGCGATTGATTATCTATTAAAGCCGGTAACGAAAGACCGCTTCGATAAGGCCATCCAAAAATGGCTCGCGCGGGCTGGCAGCGATGCTGCAACACCAGAGCGCATCATCCTGCCGGAAGCTGTGCCGGAAGGTTACCAGCAGCGCATTGTAGTAAAGGACAATGGTACGATTCGCATTATCCCCGCCACGGAGATCCAATACCTTGAAGCTGCCGATGATTATGTGAAGATCGTAACGGCGGCTGCTACATTTCTGAAAAAGGCAACTCTTGGCAGTATAGAATCCGCGCTGGATCCTGCACAATTTGTACGTGTGCACCGCTCCTACATGATACCGGTGAGCGGACTTGCCAAGATTGAGCCTTACGAGAAGGAAAGCCATATAGCACGGCTACAGTGCGGCGCCAAAATATTAGTGAGCAAGAGCGGCATGGCAAAACTGAAAACAGTATTAGGGTGGTAGCGTTACAGCTTGTTGATCCTATCGCGGATGGCTGCCCGCGGCTTTGTTTCTGAGCTGCATAAAGCATACCCGGTGCACCGGTACGTGGCTCAGCCTGCGCGCAAAACTCATGTTGCCCACATTATGGGGACATCGGGAAGCATCCCACAGCGGCCCGTTTTGGAACTGAGACACTACTTAAAGATTTTATCCATTCGCTTGCTCGCGACTCTTTCTTATCTTTAAGTCCGTCCCACTTTTTCAAGCACAATTGCCGAAACAAATTTCTCTTAGCATCATTTTTATGCGGTTCATCTTATGAAAATCCGGAAAATAATTCTCCTTGTATTTACTTGTATTTTAGGCGCATTGCAGGCCGGCGCTTATAATGGATGGCGACATATGGAAGGCACTACAGTTCCCACAGGCGGCAAGCGGCTGATTATCCCGAATGCCTATGCTTTGTTTACTGTGAATGACGCCAGTCTCAGCGCTGCGCTTACGGGTCTTAAAGACAATGCCAGCGCCGGCCAGACTATTGCGCTGCCCATGCCGGACGGCTCGGTAAAAGACTTTACCGTATGGCGCAACAATACGATGGATAAAGACCTCCAGGCCCGGTATGAAGGCATCCGGACTTTTACCGGAACCGATCCGGGAAATAGCCGCATTACTGCCAAGATCGATTTTACTTTAAGTGGCTTTCATGCCATGATCTATGACGGCACTAATACTTCTTTTGTGGATCCTTACAGCAATGAGCGCAGTGATTATTATATTTCCTACTACCGTAAAGATTACCTGCGCACCAGCGATCTGATGAGCTGCTTTACAAAGGGTACCGGCTATAACGCACTGGAAGACCAGGTGATTAATGAAGAATCAGGAGTTGCAAAAACGATCAACGGCAGCAGGCTACGCACCTTCCGGTTGGCGCTTGCCTGCACCGGCGAGTATGCAGTGGCGGTGGCCGGAGCTTCCCCTACAAAAGCGGCGGTGCTAAGTGCGATGGTTACGAGTATCAACCGGGTAAACGGTGTATATGAGCGCGAACTTGCATCAACGATGCAGCTCATTGCCAAAGAAGACACGCTGATATTTTTAAACGGAAGCACGGACCCTTATACAAATAGTGATGGCAGCTTGATGTTGGGAGAAAACCAGACTACAGTAAACGCACGCATCGGCTCCGCCAATTATGATATAGGCCATGTATTCAGCACGGGCGGAGGCGGTATTGCCATTCTGCAGTGTCTCTGTAAATCTACCAGCAAAGCGATGGGTGTAACCGGACTGCCAAACCCCGTTGGCGATGCCTATGATATTGATTTTGTAGCGCATGAGATGGGCCACCAATTTGGCGCCAACCACCCTTTTAATAATAATACGGATGGCTCCTGTGCTACCAATGCAGACCCATCATCCGCTTATGAGCCCTCAGGCGGCACCACTATTATGGCTTATGCCGGCCTCTGCTCTCCGGATAATATTCAGACGCACAGCAATGCTTACTTTCATGCCTGGAACCTCTCTGAGATCATCACTAATCTGAATCAGGCACCTGCTGCTACCTGCCCGGCTGTTACTATTTCCGGCAATAAATCTTTATCTGTTCCTTCGTTCACGGCTTCTTACACTATTCCTTATAAAACCCCTTTTGAAATCACTGCTCCCGCAGCCACAGATTCTATAGGTAATGATGAAAAAACGTATTGCTGGGAGCAATGGAACCGGGGTGATTTTGGCGCAAGGCTCGTGAATACACATTTTAAAGGGCCGGTATTCCGCTCATTTACTCCCGATACAAGCCGTACCCGGATCTTTCCAACATTAACAAAGCTCCTTATTAACTCAATAGCCTATGCCGGAGAGCGGCTGCCGGATACTGCCCGCTTCCTCACCTTTAAGCTTACTACAAGAGCCATTCTGAACGGAGTAGGAACGGTGAATACTCCGGATGATACTATTCACTTAGATGTAATAAATACTGGTACGCCATTTGCGGTAACAAGCCCTAATACAAGCGCTGTATCGTGGGTAGGCAGCACTACAGAAACCGTAAAGTGGAATGTATCCGGCACAACTGCATCGCCAATCAGCTGTGCTAATGTAGATATTTACCTTTCTATAGATGGCGGCCATACTTATCCCTATCTGCTGGCATCCGGTGTGCCGAATTCCGGGAGTGCTTCGGTGTTTCTGCCCAATGTCGTTACCGGGATCGCAAGAGTGAAAGTGAAAGGATCGGGTAATGTGTTTTTCGACATCAGTAATGCAAACTTTGTTATTACGCAGGGAAATGGAACCAGCGTGGGCAATGTGTCGCTCACTGACGCTATAAACGTTTATCCAGTGCCGGCTACTACAGAGCTTTATGTGCAAAACAGCGCCGGTACACGTTTAGATGCAGCATTGATGAATTTACAGGGCCAAACAATCTGGAAAGGTATAATAGCAGGCAAAGGTGCAATGATACCTGTAGCAAATTACAGCCGGGGCTTATACTTCCTTCGGCTTACGGAAGCCACAAGCGGCCATACTATCCTTAAAAAAGTAAGGATTGATTAAGATTAGAAGGACCTGATAATTCTCGGCGAGCTATTTTTCACCCTACGGGTTCTTCTTTTTGCCGGGAGCATAGGTTCTGCAAGAGACGGCGCGATAGCATCTCAGGAATGGGCAAAACGTGACAAAATTAGTTGTCCGGAATAGGTATTGGAGCACGTACATGCTTTTTTTAATAAATGCCGAAACGGTAATAGCAATAATAAAAGACGGCTCTTCATTACAAGGAGCCGTCTTTTATTTTCACCATTAAATCAGCTTATTTTTTAAGCTTGCCGGCAAATACTTTTTTGAATTTTTCCAGTTTCGGCCCAACTACAAACGTGCAATAAGGCTGGTTGCCATTTTGGTTATAGTAATCCTGATGGTAATCCTCCGCCTTGTAAAAAGTGCTGGCTGGCGCAATTTCGGTTACCACCGGCTTATCCCAGGCTTTTTCTGCATTGAGCTTCTGTTTGTACTTTTCTGCCTTAGCACGTTGCTCTTCATTATGGAAGAAGATTGCTGAACGGTATTGGGTGCCTACATCATTGCCCTGGCGGTTGAGCTGTGTAGGGTCATGCGTTGTCCAGAAGGCAGCAAGCAGCTCATCATAGCTGATCTTAGCAGGATCATAATATACATTACATACCTCGGCATGACCTGTTGTGCCGGTACAAATATCCTTGTAAGATGGGTTTTTCACATGGCCGCCCTCATAGCCGCTTTCTACTTTTTCTACGCCTTCGAGCTGTTGGAACTGGGCTTCAGTGCACCAGAAGCAGCCGGCAGCAAAAGTGGCCGTATCTGTTTGTTGGGTCGGGTTCGTATCTGAAGCCGGTGTTGTGCTCATTTGCATAAATGTTTTTGTGGTTTTAAAGCGTTCATCATCCTGTGTGCAGGCAATAAGCTGGAATAGTAAAAAAGCTGTAAGCATTGCAGATGGAAAAAGACGCTTCATTAAAAAAGGAAAGTTAGCGTGTATATACGGAGTAGCGTATAGCAAAGTTCTGGGGGAACGCAGACTTTTAACATGGGCTTTGAAATAATGTTGCCACTGGCGAAAAAAGATTTTGATTTAAGTATTCACGGCTTATTTTTGCAGCGGAGGGATGGCAGAGTGGTCGATTGCGGCAGTCTTGAAAACTGTTGACTGTTACAGGTCCGGGGGTTCGAATCCCTCTCCCTCCGCTCTTAAAAGGGATAAATTGGTTTAATAACCGGTTTGTCCCTTTTCTTTTTCCTTTGAAACCTGCGCCAGGCTTGCGATCAGCTCGAAAACGGAATTCACTCTTTCGGTTCGATAATGCCCTTTTTCGCGATCATAGACAATTCCGTCCGGAAACACCAGTTTTTGCAGTTTCTCCTTGGCCATGGGATCACTGGAAACCTATGGGGCGCGAGTTTCGTCGATAGTAACACCGCTTTTTCAATGGTTTTTCCAAGGTTCGATAATCCGGAATCCGATTGGTTCATTTGATGATTATCCGATTGGTTCATTTGATGATTATCTAGACCAGCTAAGTTTGTCTAATAGATATTCCAAAGCAGGACTAATACAGTACAATGAGATTAAGCCTTATTTGCTTTATCAAATTTCGATTATTGCAGATTCCAATGATCGTCGATAGAGTGAAGAATTTAGACATGCCTGATGGGACTTTATTGATTATTATCACTATTCAGATGTGAGAGAGCTGGTTGAACATTTTGGTTGTAAAATCAATAAATAATCCAATGTTTTATTATATCTAATCTATCGTTTACTGGATATTTAAACCCAATCATTTATAGTTGTGGAGTAGATCTGCAACTGTACACCTAGTTGGCTCTACTTCGGCAATCCGCTGGGTTTCGTGAGGGGCTTTTTTTGTTACCCGCAATGCATTTATGAAGCGGTGTAGAATAGGGTAATTCAGTCTTTGGAAAACATTTTTTAATAAAGTCATAAGGTGAATTGATCTACCAAAAAAGGGCGATCATCAACTATTCAGCCCCGTTCGTCAACTATCTATCCCCGTTGGTCAACTTTTCAATAAGTGGCCTGTTTGGAAACTACCTTCACGGAGGTACTGGTTACCGGGAGCGTACAACACAGCTACCCGGCAACATCAATTTTATCCAAGCAATCGCCTTGTCTCAAACAAACGACGGCAAGCACCAAATATTCGAATGAACATAAATAGACGCATAATTCAGATCCTGGCCTTCCTCCTACTCCTCGTGGGGCTTGGGGCCGGCAATGCCTTCGGGCAAACGGTCGTGAATGTGCCCGCCAGCGGCTTCAACACGGTGCCCTGCGGGCAAAACTCCACGCTGTATGACCCCGGTGGAAGCGCCGGTAGTTACGCTAACAATTCGGATGGCTACACAGTGCTGACAAACGCCAACTCCGGCGTCATTACTCTGTCGGGTACCTATAGCACAGAGACCAGCTACGACTTCGTGCGGATCTACTCCGGCACCGGCACAGGCGGCGCTTTGCTGGCCTCCTACACCGGCACCGGCAGCTTCAACTACACCAGCTGCCCTGGCCAGACGCTGACCGTCCGGTTCTCCAGCGACAACTCCGTCATAGATGCAGGCTTCCAGATGAACGTAGCCTACACCGGGTCTTGTACCACGCCCGCGCCTGCCCCGACCGTCTCTTCCTTCACGCCTACGTCCAGCTGCACGGTCACGCCGGTCGTCATCACCGGTACCAACCTTGGCTGTGTTACGGCGGTGACCTTTGGCGGCACGCCGGCGGCTTCCTTCACCGTCAACTCTGCTACGCAGATCACTGCTACCCCCGCATCGTCCGGCGCTATCGGGGTGACCACGGGCGGCGGCAGCACCGCCACCAGCGCTGCCGGCTTTGCCCTGAACCCCACGGCGGCCATACCCACGATCAGCGCGGGCGGCCCTACCGCTATCTGCGCCGGCAGCCCGGTGGCGCTGTCGGTATCCACCGCACCGGTCACCGACCTTTCATTCAGCGCCAGCACCGCCGGCCTCGTGGGCGATACGCACTACCAGACGTTTGTACCCACCAAAGCCGGCTACACCACCGGTCTCCAGATCTACCTCTTCAACGCGCAGAGCGGCGCACGCACCCTGAGCATCTACAGCGGCAGCGGCACGGGCGGAACGTTGCTGCACAGCGCTGCCTTTTCGCTCGGCGCCGCCGGGTTGCTCAACGTACCCATTTCCTACGCTGCGGCCTTGTCGCTGACACCGGGTGCTACCTACACCTTTGCGATCACCGGCGGCCCTACCACCCTGCTGGGCAACAGCAGTGGGTATGGCGTCTATTACGCCAACACTTACGGCTTCTCGCCCTATCGCCTGAACTTCATTACGGAGGTGACGCCCGTGCCAGGCCCCGGATATCAGTGGCTGCTCAACGGCAACAATATCGGCGGCGCTACAGCGGCCACCTATGCCGCATCCGGTACCGGCACCTACACCGTGAAGAGCGTTGGCTGCACGACCTCTGCCGCTTCCAATGGCATTGCGGTGACCATGAACACCCCTGCTACACCAGCCCCAGGCAGCAACACGCCGGTATGCGCCGGCGCTACAATCAACCTGTCCACGGCTACCATAGCCGGCGCTACCTATAGCTGGACCGGCCCTAACGCCTTTACTTCCAACCTGCAAAACCCGACCATTAGCGGCGCTACTGCGGCCATGGCCGGACCCTACAGCGTCACCGTCACCAACAACGGCTGCACCAGCGCGGCAGGCACGGTAGCGGTAGCGGTAAGTAGCAGCATGCCGCCGGCTGCACTCGTGATCAGCGCAGGCGGGGCTGCTACCACCATCTGCGCCGGCAACGCGGTAACCCTGACGGCGATCGGCACCGAGGTCACCGACCTTTCTTATACGGGCTCCGGCGCCGCCACCACCGGTGGTACGCAGTACCAGACGTTTGTGCCCACCGTAGCCGGCTACACCACAAGCATCCAGGTCTGCAAGAATGGCTCCACGCCCGTCACGCGCACCCTGAACATCTACAGCGGCAGCGGCACTGCCGGCACGCCGCTATACACCACCACCTTCACACTGGGCAACTCTTCTGGGTGGTTCAACATTTTCATTCCGTATGCTGCAGCCTTATCGCTCACGCCGGGCGCTACCTACACCATGGAAATCGCCGGCGGCGGCACCAACCTATTGGCCAACTATAGCGGCTATGGCACCTACTATTCGGACGTCTACGGTTTTACAAGCTGGCGGCTGAGCTTCGCCACGCAGGTTACGCCTGTGAGCGGCATCAACTTTCAATGGCAGCTCAACGGTACTGTCATCGGCGGCGCTACGGCGGGCACCTATTCGGCGCAGGCCACCGGCACCTACACGGTGAAGAACGTTTCTGTCTGCGCCGCCTCTGTGGCTTCTAACGCCATTGCCATAACGGTGAACGCCACCGCCACGCCCGCCACCAGCAGCAATTCGCCGGTGTGCCCGGGCAGCACGATCTACCTGGCAACGCCTACAGTGGCCGGCGTTGCCTATAGCTGGACTGGCCCGAACGGCTTTACCACTACCCAGGCAAGCCCAATCATATCCGGCGCCACATCGGCCATGGCCGGCACCTACAGCCTCACCGCTACAGCCAATGGCTGCACCAGCCCGGCAGTCACGGTAGCGGTGGCGGTAAATAACAGCGGCATACCGGCCACACCCGTGGTCAGCGCGGGCGGTCCTGTTTCCTTCTGCGGCAGCAGCCCGGTGACCCTGTCTGTGCTCGGCACGCCGGCCACCGACCTTTCGCTCACCGTCAACAGCATCGCCACGTCCGGCACTACGCAGTATCAGACGTTTGTGCCCACCCTCGCCGGCTACACCACTGGCCTCCAGATCTTCCTCAACAGCTCCCAGAGCGGCACCCGCATCCTGAGCATCTACAGCGGCACCGGCACCGGCGGAACCCTGCTGCACAGCGCTGCCTTTTCGCTCGGCGCCGCCGGGTGGCTCAACATTCCCATTCCCTATGCCATGGCTTTGAATCTGATACCGGGCGCTACCTACACCTTTGCAATCACCGGCGGCACTACCTACCTGACGGCCAACAACAGTGGCTATGGCACCTACTATTCCACCGACTACGGCTTCGCAACCTGGCGGTTGAACTTCATCACACAGGTGACGCCCATGACCGGCCCCGGCTATCAGTGGCAGCTCAATGGCGCTGTCATTGGCGGCGCTACGGCGGGCACCTATGTCACATCGGGCACCGGCATCTACACCGCAAAGAATGTTTCGGCCTGCGGCACGGTCTCTGCCGCTTCCAACTCCATTGCGGTGAACAGCATACCCGCCACTCCGGTCCCCGGCAGCAATACGCCGGTATGCTCTGGCAATGCGATCAACCTGACTACGGCTGCGGTATCCGGCGCTACCTATAGCTGGACGGGGCCGGGCGGCTTTACCTCCTCCGTGCAAAACCCAAACATCAGCGGCGCTACAACTGCCATGACCGGCAACTACAACGCCACCGTGACCGTCAACGGCTGCGCAAGCGCGGCAGGCACGGTAGCGGTGTGGGTAAACTCCAGCATACCGGGTGCGCCCGTGATCAGCGCGGGCGGCCCTACCGCCACCTGCGCGGGCAGCGCTGTGACGTTGTCGGTATCCACTGCACCGGCCACCGACCTTTCGTATACGGCCACCACCGTAGCCGCTACCGGCACTACGCAATACCAGACGTTTGTGCCTAATCTGGCCGGATACACCACCGGCATCCAGGTCGTGATGCTCGGCGTCCAGGGCGGCACGCGCACCCTTAGCATCTACAGCGGCAGCGGCATGACCGGCACCCTGCTTTACAGCACCACCTTCGGGCTCGGAAACCCCGGGTGGTTCAATATTCCCATTCCCGCTGCTGCGGCCTTGTCGCTGACACCGGGCGCTACCTACACCTTTGCCATCACCGGCGGCACTACCAACCTGGTGGGCAGCTACAGCGGCTATGGAACCTACTATTCGGACTTCTGGGGCTTTCCAGGCTATAGCCTGAGCTTCAAAACGGAGGTGACGCCCGTGCCCGGCCCCGGCTATCAGTGGCTCCTCAATGGCAACAATATCGGCGGCGCTACGGCGGCTACCTATGCCGCATCGGCTGCCGGCACCTACACGGCGAAGAATGTTAGCTGCGCTGCTTCCTCTGCTGCGTCTAACGCCATTGCGGTGACCGCAGGGCCTGCCGGCCAGTGGCTTGGCGCGACCTCCAACGACTGGAACACCGGCGCTAACTGGTGCGGCGGCGTCGTGCCCACCGCTACTACCGACATCAACATCCCCGCATCGGGCAGCGTGCCCTTCATGCCTACCCTCAGCGCAGCCGGATCGGCCAAGGACATTACCCTCGAAAACGGCTCACTGCTCACCGTAGCTTCTGGCGGCAACCTGGCCCTCTATGGCAGCCTAAGCAATGCGGGCACCGGCGCCCTCAGCGCAGGCTCCGGCACGGTAAACTTTGCCGGAACAGCCGCCCAGACCATCATGCCCGGCTTCACTGCCGGCACCCTGACCATCAGCGGCGGCGCTACCAAGACGCTCTCCGGCCCGGTAACCGTCAACAACCAGCTCAGCTTTGGCAGCGGTATGCTGGATGTAGGCAGCAACCAGCTGACACTGGGCAGCGGCGCTACCATTACTGGTGCGAGCGCCACGCAGTACGTGCGCACCTCCCAGCCCGGTGGCCGCCTGGCCCGCACGGTAGGCTCCACCCCGGTTGCCTTCCCCGTAGGCAACACGACCTACAACCCGGCTACTCTCACCAACTCCGGCACCAGCGACCAGTTTGCCGTAGGCGTGCGCAATCAGGTGCTGAGCGAAGGCGCTACCGGCTCGCCGGTGAACCCGGCCGCTACTTATGCCGTCAACCGCACCTGGGATGTGAGCGAAGCCACCACCGGCGGCTCCGTCGTAACCATGCAGCTCCAGTGGAATGCCGGCCAGGAAAACACCAGCAGCTTTGACTACACCCATGCCTACATCGCTCACTACACCGGTAGCAGCTACGATAACTCATACCCCAGTGCCCTGCTGGCCCCGCCTGCGGTGGGCTATCCCGGCGCCAGCCCTTACTCGGCCGTGCGCACGGGCATTACCTCCTTCTCGCCCTTCGTAGTGGCATCGGCAGGCGGTGGTGCTCCGCTGCCGGTGGAACTGATGGGCATTACCGCCAGCAACGCCGGCAGCCGCAACCAGGTGAAATGGACCACGGCCAATGAGCGCAACCTGGCCGCCTATTTTGTAGAGCGCTCCACGGACGCCAAGACCTTCATCCAAATGGAAGAAGTGGCAACTACGGGCATCGGCGGCTACATCACCTACGACAACCAGCCTAATAAAGGCCTGACTTATTACCGCCTGAAGATGGTCGATCAGGATGGCTCGTTTGCTTACAGCAAGACCGTGCAGGCCTTTATGGGTAGCAATGGTGAAGTGGTAGTAACCACCTATCCCAACCCCGCGAAGGACATCTTGACGGTGCGTGTGGATGGCGCAGCTGCGGGCGGTCGCGTTGCGCTTTGCGACCTGAGTGGGCGGGTACTGATAACTGGCACGCTGAATGCCGGTATAGCCCAGTTCAACACGCAGGCGCTGGCATCCGGCATATACCTCACGGTGTACGAAGGCAACGGCGTGAAGAAAGTGACGAAGGTGACTATCGCGCGCTAAATCACCGTTCGTGTATCTACACAAGAATGCCCGGACTTTGTAGTCCGGGCGTTTTTATGCTGGCCAATGGGCGATGTAGGTATGAGGTCTTGAGCCTCTATGTGCCCAGACCTGAGTTGGATGCCACATAGAGCGCAGTAGCCTTGCATGGTGATAAATGTCACGGAGTATAGTGCGATGAAGCGTCTCAAAAAACCACCGTTTTATGAGGCAGTGGTGTTGATGATCGTCCTGTAACTATAGTCAGCAGGATCCCCCTCAACATCTACCTCAGGAACTACCTCAAATTTTGAGGTAGTTCGATCTCCAACCATCTCAGATTTTGAAGTGGTTGAGTCTACGGCTAGTGGCCTGGCACCTTGCCGGAGAAGAAAAAGAAGCCGTACTGATGATGTTGTTCGCTCAGAGTGTGCTCAAATATACCTGGAATAATGCACAGCCCCTCGTTGGAGCACAGTAACACATCGTTTAGATCCATGTCATTGCCCATGAATGATTGAGTTTCTTTAATAAGAAAATCAATCAGCCATGCAACCAGGCACATCATATAGACAGAAAATAACACGCTGTTCATAGTTGCTGCCTGCTTTGGCGTTCCTATTCCAGGTTTAAGAGCCGGAATGTTTCTTTGGTAATCAGTTTTATATTCTCCCCCATTTCGCTTAACGAGCATTCTATCGAATGCCACAATGTATCTATTCCTTCAGCACGCTTTATAAGGTCAAGACGTAACAAAGAGGTTGTTGAAACTTCCCTGCTACCTTCCAGCTCTGAAAAGAGTTTAATTGCAATATCTTTGTCGCTGCCTATAAAAAAGTTTCCTGTTTCTATAAACCCTTCGGCAACGCGCATATTTATGACGATCCTGAACTGATCAATTATCGCATTCATTTTGATTCGGTTTATTTTATAAATAAAAAGCGGCAGCCCCTTACCGAGACAGCCGCTTTTAAATTCGCATCGAGTAAGATGATGACATACTCGATAGGATAAATGATCTATCCTGATTTTGACGATGCCCGTTATGCTATTTCTATTGTTCTGGGCGCTTTCTGTTTTGCCTCTTCCTTTTTAGGGATAGTCAGGTGAAGCAACC
This sequence comes from Chitinophagaceae bacterium, assembly GCA_965246905.1. Classification (GTDB taxonomy): domain Bacteria; phylum Bacteroidota; class Bacteroidia; order Chitinophagales; family Chitinophagaceae; genus UBA1952. Next base: position 41,080 of record CBDFFZ010000015.1, on the reverse strand, counting down.
CATGCTCATAGCGGGCATTTATATTTTGCTCATCCACCACATGCTTTGGTAATTCAAAACTACGCTGGAAAGACTGATAGCTGAATTCACGGCGTACGTAATTACCATCATTTTTTTCTTCATTCTTTTCCTTTACAGAAGAAATGGTGAGTAAGTTGCCGTCCAGCGTAACCGTAAAATCATTCTTGTCCATACCTGGGACTGCCAGCTCTACCTCATAGTTGTCGGCTGTTTCCCGGATATTGACAGATGGAACGGTCGTGCTTGTAGCCGAATGATTATTGTTTCCCCAATTAAAAAGTTCGCGGCTAAAAAAATCGTCGAACAGCGCTGGAATGGTTGGGATAGATTGCCCGTTTCTTTTGATGAATGACATGATTAACCTTTTTAAGCGTGAATAATTATTTGTTGTTTTAAAGTCGGTTGGCCAACCTTCTAATTACTAGAATTCAATTTGCGTGCCAAATATACTTAAGTGAATTTTTTTCAGATTTCCTGTCATTTTTTAGTCAACGCTGTCAACCATTCATGTAAAACTTGCTGAAGGAAAGCTACAACATTAAGGCAAGCGGCATTCAGTTTGAAATAGTTGACCTGTTACATTTAGGTATGCCCCTATTGCATTTTTTACAACACACAGCATAGTCTATATATCTGTAATTATTCAGACCCCCAAATGATACATTCGAAACAACTTTGATGCTGTACTGCAACACACGACTTGCCTAAAATTTTATAAATGAATTATTTGCATAAAACTTTTCTTAAAACTTTAATTTATTGAACAAGATGCTTATTTTGTTATTCCTTATCAGCATTATGTAACCTTATAAACGTCCTGCTATGTCTGTAGCCCGTATTGGCCTGTTCGATCTCCTGGCACCGCAGTATGTGGCAGGCATACAGTTTCCGGATTATATTCAGCGGTACCTCGCAGTCCTGGGTGTGGATGAGCTACATACTACCTACGATAATGAAAATATACTCTACACAGGTATTGCAAGCTTCGAAGGCAATGGCAGCGGCAATGAAGTGCTCCATGAAGAGCCAGGCGGGGCGACCTTTACCTGGAACCGGCGCAATATTCAGTTCCGGCTATTAATACCAAGAAATGGCGCGGAATTTATAGATCGCGCGGCCAATCATCTACCCGCTACTGACAAGCTGCCGCAGGTAAGCTCTTTTCTGAATGCCCTCAAACCTGCGCCGGATGCGGATATGGATATCGCACCGGTACCTGTTACCGATTACCCCGGCAGCACCTACCGGCTCGAGCTTCTGCTCGACGCTTTGAATTTTACGCTGGGTGACGAATGGAAACCGGGCCGAATCGCCAGCGCCGATAACCGAGCGCGAATCGACAGCGACCACGCCACGGAACGTATACAGATCAAACTGCCCAAAGTTTTGCTCAGCTATTCCCAGGGCGATAATGCCGATGACCTGAACCCGCAGTTCGCTATTGAAGGCTGGGGTATCGCCGGCTTCGACGCCCCGGCGGATGTGGAGATGGGAGAGCTGGTAAGAATGAGCCACCCGATTGCCATACATGAAAGCGAGCACGTAGCCTTTAGCGTAGATAAGCTTATTGTGGACTTTAGCGAAGATGCTACCCCGCCAGAGCTCCTGGAGCATTTTGGAGTAGATGAAGGCTGGAAAGGAGTTTACGCAAAGCAACTACTGTTCTACTACTCCAATGAGCAGGGCGTGGGTTTTAACCTGAGGATAAATGAGGCCCTCATCGGGTTTGATGGAGTAGTAAGCTTTGAGGCCGCGCTGGATGTATATCCGATCCTTAGCCTTGGCGGCTTTACGGTCATTCCAAAATTTTACAACGGGCAATCGCCGATAGGAGTTCAGAGCGACGGCTTTATATTCGACGATACCATTGCTACGGCTCCTTCCGGTAATCCGCAGGGAAATGTAACCGTACGTCAGGGAGCTGTAATGCAGTTGGAGATAAGGGGCGGCACGCCGCCTTACCATGTTGAAACAAGTGAAGGCGGGGCAAACCATTGGGATAATGCCACGCGCCAGCTTACCTTCCCCGATACCGGCGACCATAATATTTTTATTCATGTAGTGGATGCCCAGACGGGGCTGAGCCAGCGCAGGCATACCTCTTACTATAAAGTACACGTTAATGCAGCGCCATCTGTTACAGATCCACCCTCAGGCACCGCCGCCGACCGCCCTGCCGCTACTGACCCATTGCAGGCGTTGCCCGGCCCGGTCATTACCGGCAATGATACCGCGCACGTGCTGGCAATCAAGGAAAATGGCAGCCAGGTGCAGTTGCGGGTCACCACCGGCTCAGCGCCATACAATATCATCGTAACAAACGGTACTACAGAAATTGCAAGAAGCGAGGGAAGAGATCTGCAGGTAGAGGTGCCCAATGGCAGCAATTACAATGTAACCGTTGATTTTCCTGCCGTGCCGGCAGGTGGCAGCTTTCCTTCAAGAATATTACAGTTTCCTTTTGGCCACCCCACTCCCGAAGAGGTGGACAGCTACAGCAGCCCCGGCACCTCTGTTCCGGGTTTTAACAGCTCCAGGGATACATTTCTCAGAAACCTGCCCAATGCGGGCCAGGTTACATCGCTCAACATCGCCACTCATGCAAGCAATGAAAATGAGGGCAATGCTAATTATGATCAGCTCCTTTCAGAAAGAAGGCTTACGGTTGCAACGGCTTTATTAAGCGCTACCTATTCCGGTATTCCCGTAACGACGGGCGCTACAGGCCACAGCACGCCCCTGCCCGATGCTACCAACCCAAGGTCTGGCACCAACCGGGTAGCCATAGTTACTTTTACTTCCACCCCCGGCGTACCGCAACATTCTATTACTGCTACTTTAAGCAGGCCAGCCGCACCTCCGCCGCCACAACCCCAGGGCCATCAGCCGCCGGCCGTAGTAGGTACACCTCCTCCCGCTCCCCCCTTCCCCAACAATATGCCGCCGGTGGTAAAACAGCTTGGCATCCGCGTAAAAGTGGAGCGGAATAAGCTGTCTCTGCTCGAGCTGTACGGCAAGATAGATTTTGAAACGGAGCTGGAGAAAAATATCCGTACCGGAATTACCGATGCCGCAGCGGCACCGGAAAACGGCGGTACGCTAAATCTACAACATGGCAACGCGCACGATGGCGAGCTGGATTTTAAGCTCACTTACGAATACGACAAGGCAACCAGTGAAACGACCCTGAATTTCCTGCTGCACAGCGACGAGCGCGATACGGACGGCTTATTGCACATGGACAATAATGCGAACAGAGACGACCGCTTTAAAAACATTTTCGGTGCCCTTCTTTTATTTGCGCCAATCATAAACCAGGCTGCAACTTCCGCAGGTAATAACAGCCACGATGCAGGGGCATGGGTCGAGCTTGGTCTCAGTATTGGTGTGCCTGTAGCGATTGGCGGACTCAATGTTTTCAGAACCAGAAAGATCATCCTTTATGGCGGCGAGGCAAGATCGAAATTCGTGGTTCCCAAGGCGGGTGAACCGCTTCGCTCGTTAGACATCGGGCTTGTTTTTGATTATGAAGTGCAGTTCGATATCATTATCGAGGCATTGGGCATTGGCCGCAACAGGCTACCCGGCGCTACGCTTCCGCTGCCTCCGCCGTTGAAGGCGCGCTATAAAGCAATCGGTTTCAATATTCATTACGCCGATCTGCCGGCATCCGGTACTACGCCCGCCTACAAAGGAGTTTCCTATAGGCCTGTATTCGATAGCTCAAAAGGCTATGACCTCGATCTGAGTGATCCTTCCCTGTTCAGCCTGCCTGATCCGCTTGGAGCGCTGTTCAACATCGTAGGCGCACGCCTTGCGCGGTTTAACCCCGTAACGCTGGAGGTGGATTTTGCCATTAAGGTGGACCTCGGTGTAATAACGGTGGATCGTTTTAAATTAAAGATTCCTTTAGATCCCGTTGGCCCGCCGCAGATCATTCCGAGCGGTGTAAGGGTAAATATACCAGGCGTACTAGTGGGCAATGGTTTTGTAGAAGTGATTGATGCCGATATACCGGACGAGAATGGCAATACCATTCATGCCAAAGGCGTGGAAGGCGCGCTGGACCTCACTTTAGTAGCCCTGAAAGTGCGGGTGAGCGCCAATATTGGTTTGGGCACTTTGCACGACAGCACTACCGGCAGAGATGCAGTGAGTGTATTCGTGGGGCTGCGGGTCGAGTTTCCCACTCCTATTATTTTATTTCAGACGGGGCTGGGCATTTACGGCTTCATGGGCCTGTTTGCCATGCACTATAAACGCCTCGAAAGCTCGCCTGATCCAACGTCGGCTGTAGGCCCGGCACTGGGCTGGTTAGTAAAGGCGGAGGGAGACCCAACGAAGTTGAAAAACAGTGCCGGTGACCGGATGTGGCAAATGGCAATGGATAAATGGTCGTTTGGCATAGGCGTTATCTTAGGAACAATCGATGGCGGCATCCTGATGAATTTCCAGGGTATGCTGGTACTGGAGCTTCCGGGGCCGCGCATCCTGATCATGGTGAAGATGAAGCTCGTTTCCCTGTTGCCATCGCAGCCCGCCAATCCTGCTTCTGTGCTTACCACCGGCATTATCGGCATCATCGATCTGGATTTTAACCGGAAAACACTTACACTGGGCGTGTTGGTAAGCTTCGAGATCAAGAGCATACTCAGTGTCGCCCTGCCGATAGAATTATTCTTCGACCTGCAGTCGCCATCCAACTGGCACCTGTATGTTGGCACTATCTCAAATCCGGCTTCAGCAATGGTTTTGGGTATTGTTCGCGGCAGCGCCTATTTAATGATCCAGGGCAATGATCTTACTTATCCGTCCATCAGCCGCGTGCCACAGATCATGCAGGGGAAAACCCTGAGGGGAATCGCCGTTGCAGCCGGATTGGAATGCTCATTGGTTTTAGGCGATGAATCGATTGGCATCTATCTTAAATTATCTGCAGGCGCACATCTTGGCGTATCGTTCTCGCCCTTCCTGGTTATCGGCACCATGTATTTTAGCGGCCGCTTAAGATTGGTCGTTGCCAGCATAGGAGCAAGCGGCCATTTTGATATAATCGTGTCGCAGATACCCGGCTCACATCCTGTAGATTACAAAGTTTATATGAAGGGCGAGGTATGCGGAAGCATCGACTTGTTCTTCTTCGATATTTCCGCCTGTGTCGGCATTACTATTGGTGATAAGGTTTTTGATTTTGATGCGCCGCCACTGGTGCGCGGCATGTACCTGCAAAGTTTCTCTCAGGCGCTTACGGGCGGGCAGGGTAGCAGCAGGCCTATAGATGCGAGTCTCGGCAATGCTATTCCGCTGGGCAATAGCACGGCCATTGCAGATCCGTCTAAGCTACCGGTGGTACCAATCGATACCGTGCCGGTGCTTCAGTTCAATACGTCGCCGCTTTTAGATGCAGGGTTCGCCGCCGCATCATTTGTAGCTTCACCAGGAAATATCAGCGGTACCAATGGTGTGCAAAGTTTGGGCGAGGGAAATTCAATTGAGTACAAGCTGCAAAGCATAACGCTTACCGAGCAGAACGGCACAGCTTACGCCAGTCCCGACGGCATACCACCGAGCGTGTGGCGTGTGGATCGTCCCAACGGCGCAAGCCTCAGCGATACCTCGATCGATCTTGCTACTTTCAGCCGCGTACCAACGGCTACAGAACATGCTCTGGAGCGCAGCACCGACCTTCAGAAAAACATCACCATCCGATGGGAGAATGCCTGTAAACGGCCTGCACCTCCTGCGCCGGTGCTCTTCACTTTCTGCGGCCAGCCTATAGGCACCTCTGCGGGCGGATGGTTGCTGAATGGCATTGCAAAGCCCGATCCGGATGGCACAATAAGGGCAACGCCAGTCAACACGATCATGAAAGTTTACCAGCCCCGGCAGGATGCCGCTACCTCAACGGCTGGTATGGTATTGAATGAGCTGGGTGTGGATTATACTGTGCCGGCAAGAATAGTAGGCCTTATTCTCCCCGATATGCCGCTGCCATCGCAGGCGCAGAGAAAATGCTTTAAGCTTACGCGTGAAAAAGTAAGCTACCAGCCAAACCCGCTCATCATAGAAAAGGATCTGAGGATATACAGCGCTGCCGAAAAACGTTCTGTCTACAGCAAAGCCAAAGGTTTTACTGAATTCGGTGAGTTCAGACCTTTTGAAAGCCCGTACAGAACGCATTTCCGCTCGATACGGAAAACGATTGGCCTGAGCATCCGGGAGTATATGCGGATCGATGTGATCGGAGATCCTGTCCAGGCGATCATCCTGAATTTTACGAGCTTTAAATTAAAGGCAAGGCTCATCGCTTATGCCTACGATGAGCACGGCGCTCTTGTTGATCAGCAGACCTTCATTCATAAAGAGGAAGACCGCAACAATCCATTATTTGACCTCACGCTATCAGCGGCTTCTATTAAATATGTGCTCATCTACAACCGGGATTTCACCGGCCAGTTTGTAGAGATATGCTATGAAAGAGGTGGACGGAATGATAAGAACAATCTTGCAAAATATGCACGGTGCTTCCGGAGCCTGCAATTACCCTATCAGGGCAGGTGGAAGAAGGATGACAAGGACCGGCAACAGTTGCTCGATGGCTTAAAGGAATACATTGCCAAAAGAAAATACTACAGCGAGGTTATCTTTGAAACAGGGCCTTGCGAAGCGATCACTTTCTATGGAGCTGTAAGCATAAAGTCAGCGGCGCTGATTATTATAGAGGAGCTCGATGCAATGAATAATGTGCTGCACAGTGCCACGCTCGATAGTCTTCCACCTAAATTTATTACCAATCCGCTTACCGATCTGCCGGCCGACTGGCTCGATGCCGCATTGCCATGGCGCGAAAATGTTGTACCGGTTGTGCTCTATTTGCATTCACATTATTTCAATGGCTATGAGCGTATCACGTTTGAAGTAAAGCCCCGGTCCGAGCAGTGCACCCGCATCCGCATTTCCACCTTTAGTGCGCAGGAGCACCGGCCCGTAATGTTTATCAGCGCAGTGGAAACCCTGCAGCTAAGTGAGATCGTGCAGCATGATACAATGACCGGAGTGCTGGAAACCGAGCAGAATACGATCGATGGCTACCTTGGTAATAATATAATGGTACCCCTGCTGAAACCCGGTACCGTTTACATCATGCATGTAAATTATGAGGTTAAGAAAATAAGGGAGAATGCGGTGATCGGCACCACAACCGGAGTGCAGAATTTTGCTTTTAAAACAGACACTGCACCACCAAAGGAGCTGAAGTCTTATGTGCTCGGTGCAACGCCCGAAATGGATGAGCGCTTTCATTTTTATGAAGATGCAATAAAAGTGGTGTTTAATGATGCCTCTTTCCTGCAGATGCTGGCAGCTTACGGTAAAACGCTGAAAGGCGTAATAAGGGGGGCAGATGGCATACCGGTCGGTAATAGCCCGGATCTTGTGCATAGCTTAGAGCCGGTTGCAGCGTCTGTGCTTTCGGCATATCGGGATACGATTCTTAGTCTTATTGCAGGCGGGCTTTTACCTTGCCACGGGGAGATAAACCTGCCGGATCATGCTGCATATACAACGCCATTCCAGCTAAAGCCGCTCATGTCCTATACATTCGATATCGAGTTCAATGAGCCGGATGCAATTGCTGCAGGGCAGGCTGCCATTCCTTTCTACAGGCGTGCATTTACTACCAGTCGCTTTGCTGATCTCAATGATTTTGTACAGGAAATCCAAACCGGGAAGATATATAATAAGGCCCTGAAAACAGCCATTACTGGTATGCCTGCAGCCAGTGCACCGGCAAGTGTGCACATCATCACGGATGTGGAATTTGAAAACGCTGTAACCGGGGCCGGCATAGCTCAGAAAGATGATCTAAGCCATACAGCCTGTACACTATTATGGAATAATAGCGCCGGTGATTTCGTGCCGTATGGCCTGCTCATAGAATCTGCAGAGCCGGTATGGCGCATGCGTACCGAGCCCGGGCCGGTACCGGTAAAGAACCAGCAGGATGAGATTACTGATCCGGCATTCGTGGTTATTCAGAACAAGCTTACGGAAGCCATGATACTGCGGCAGAAAGCCGGGCAGAATGTGGTAAGCCATTTTGTAAGATCGAGCGGCGGCACCAGAACCCTGGTCTTCTTCCGGGCAATGACCTGGCCTGCTACCGGTAGGCAACTGACGATAGAGCTGGTACAGACGCCAAGCACATTATATGACCTTGCTGAAAAGGCAGCCATAATCTATGACCTGAAGCTTACCGGGAAAGCGCCATGGGAAGAATAGCACCTATAATACCGGCAGAAAAAAACCTGCATAAACATCATTGTTGTAAAAATTAAAAGCCAGCACCTATGCGCATTGCAACACCATACTTCCAGCTTTTTACCACACCCCTTATACAGGCTGTGGAGCAGGGAAAAATGCAGAAGCTGATCTTAGAGATGAAAAAGCAGCAGACGCTGCGCGAGCTTAAAATAAGCAGCGATATGCTGCCGGTCGGTCTCCGCTGGAATATGCATCCTGAGTTTGGCTTTCCCCGAAAGCCTTTTAAAGTGTATCGCAGAAGGAGCGTGTACAACGATAAATTTCATCGCTTCACCATTGTATCGGTTGATGTGGTGCTCAATAATGCAGTGCGTGAATTCAGCTTCCCCCAAGGCCAGGAAATGTATCTCACCTCGGTAATGGTAACAGTGGCTCCGGGGCAGCGGCTTACCATCACGCCTTTCGATCGCGACCGGAAGGCAATGACCGGTAAAATGAAGACTGCAAATGCATCCGAATCCTTCCTGTTTAAATGCCCGTTCACCGCAGGCTTTGTCATTACCGGCACCGGTACCCTCAGTGGCATTACCGGTATCAGTATGCAGGCTATGCTGGATGCCGATGACTGGGAGCTGATCCAGATAACAGGCCTCCCATTGAAATCGGGCCAGATTGGCGGGCCACAGGGCTACCATGGCGATCATCAGGGATATGTAGCCGCTCTTACCGATCCCAGAACGGCATCATTGCAGCGGCTGAAAATCGGCGAGCTTTTATTCATCACCCCTCCTTCAGCCGGTGATATACAGGTGCCCGACCCCACATGGAAGGCAGTCGATACCGCCAGATATTTTAATGATGCGGAAGGAACTATTTTACCGCTCATCTCCGATTGCCTTACTGATTCCGACGATGAATCCTATTTTAAAAAGGACCGTCAGCCAGCCTTTGCCGCAACAATAACGGTGCCGGGCATACATCAGCCCGGCGGCCCACCGCCCGATAATGCCGATGCGCTTATACCGGTAGTAGGCACTACTTTGCTGAGCATATCTACAGAAAGCCCGGCAGCGCTCTGCCTTGGTTTCGGTACTACGGATTTTGTGGCTAAAGCAGCCTACGCTCATACTGCAAATGATTATAAAGCCGCAACTACCAAAGTAAATGTCTCAACGCAGGCTTTTGGCTACGATTATATGGTTACGGCGCAGTACATAGTCAGGCCTTATGAAAATATCCCGCCGCTTCCTTTTTTTAATGACCTTTCCCATAAGACTGAATTTTGCGCGCTCAGCGATGAGCGGGATCTGCCGCAGGCACCTATAAATCCGGAAGTGCTTACCGTGCGCACCAACCGCCCGGAAAGCGCCGACCATATATTTACAGAAGCCGTAAAGCTGCGCTGGGATAAAACGGCACTGCCCCAGGGCTGCGGCCTGATCGTAAGCTACAAAAACGGGGTATCTGATGTGTTGAATGCGCCCTATGATTTTTCCGCAAATGCCTATCATAACTACAGCACCTACACGCCAAAGGCACAAAGTACTAACCCCGATGAGCAGGTGCTGCCTGCTGAAGAGGCCGGGGACAATGATAAATTCGTTATGGTGCAGCCCGAAGAGCCGTTACCTATACGGGGAAGCGAAGTGCATAAGTATTTTGTTGCTGGCTGGGATGTATTCGGGCGTTGGAGCAATTTTATAAGGCTGAACCATGTAGCTGTAGCTCCCGCACCGCAAAACCCGGGCGTTATGAGCATCCGCCTCTTTAAAACAAACCCGGATATAACCAGCGACCTGTCGCCGGTAAACCCGAATGTGCCCTGCACGCTCGAAGTAGAATTGGGATGGAACTGGGCCGACCGCACTCCATCCCGTATCGAAGTTTCCGGCGCCTTTTTTAATGCAGCGAATGCCCTTCCTCCTGCTACGCATCCCAGTCATTTTTCGCTCACTTCCGTAGATGCCGGTACGCCGGTTATCTCCATCAGCTTCGATGCATCCGGCAATCCTTTCATCAGTCCCGCAATCGCAGGTATCTCAGTTTATAAAATCACCAATACCGTAGAGACGCCAACGGATCTGAGAAAAATTAAGCTGGTGGCAGATCATATTATGGCCGCTTTTCCCGCAGGTGCGCCGCATAGCATTGCCTATGCCATATATGTGCGCGGGCTGGAAACAGTGCGCGCGCTACCGATGCCTGAAGACTGGGGAGACTGGAGCGAGGGCTATCAGGCAAGGATGGAAGACCCCAGGCCGCCTGCAGCTACGGTGCTGCCTGCCACAGTACAATTTACCGCTATGCCGGACGCCACAAAGCTTGGCAGAGGCAGGCTGCAATGGCCTGTAGCTGCAAATGCGCTTGGCTATTATGTATGGGAAGCCAGTGAAACCGCCATTCGCGCAGCATTGGATCAGCCACTCAAAAATGATTTCCCCGGCGATGAAAGCAGGCAGTTAAGGCCGCTTACCGACTCTTTGGCGGGCAGGGCTACCCAGCTTCGCGATCTGCTGGCACAGGCAAAATACAGCAACCTCTGCCAGCGCGCTTTCAACCGGCTTACGCGGGAGATGATCCGCGGCACATCTGTTGAACTGGAGATTCCGGGCTCCTCAAAGGTGATGACCTTATACCAGGTATCCTCTATCAACACGGCCAATATAGAATCCGGTAAAAGCAACGCCGTATTCTTTGCCGTGCCGCAATTGCAAAAACCTGCTGCGCCCATGCTACGGGTAGTGAAATTTAAAAAGCAGGATCCCGTTACGGATGAGGAAGTAAAGGGCATACGGGTACAGTTGCTCAATGGTAATGGCCTTATACCCGATGGCTTTAACCTGTACAGCACCCGGAAAATAATGGTTGGTAGTGATGTTGGTGCAATGGGATTACCCGTTTACGAATTCACCGATGCAGACTGGAAACCGCATACCATGCGCATGCTGGACGGCGCAACTTATAGTGGTAAATATGTTGAAACTGCAATAGTTCATGGAAGCTGGAGGCCTTATACATTCCAGGCAGTAGCAATAGGGCAGGCAGACCCAACGCGTGGCCTTTTTCGCGGAGAAAGCGAGCCGTCGGCTACAGAAACTATTTTTTTTCCGCCCGATATTCCGCCCACTTTATTATTCAATGGCGCGCCTGCGGCAAATGCTGCCAGCCGGGTGATAAAGCTTAGAACCACCGCTCCTTTCGACCTGATCGATCTTGGTAAGACCATCATTGAGCTCTACTCGCTGGATGCGGATAACAAACGCACGCTTCTGAAAATATTTACGGCTTCGGAAACATCAGTGGCCGCTGCGGATCTTGCTCCGGCTTCTACAGCAGTTGCTAATACTTGGCCTGCCATTAAGCGGAAGCCAACAAATGTAAGCACAGGTATCACGCTGTTTTCTATTGGCGTGAAAAAGACCGTTCCGCGACTGCTCATCCGCATTATCGATCCTTTAGGAAGGGCTGCGGAGATTGCGGAAGGCCCATAATTAAAGGATAGATCTTTTATAATACCGGGAATTGCATGCAAATCATGTTCCTGAATTCTTCAGAAAAGTAAAATCATTTTATGGCAGTTTTAGACGACATTACCCTTGAGAACCTCAAACAAAAAGGTATCGAAGGCTTTAGCTTTACCATGCCTGTAATGTCACATAAATGGTGCGATGTGGCAGGCACCACCATCACCGGTCTTAACTTTGACAGCGCAGCGCTTACCCTCAATGCAGGCATCAATAACTGGCTTGCACCTATCAGTGGGATACTCCAGCCTGTAAATTCCGGAACGAAGAAAATAAATATCAGCCTGCAGAAAGCGGATGGCAGCATGGTAAATGAGAACGGGGTGCTCATCCGGTTGTTTCCGCAGCAGATATTGAGGCTGAAAAGGCTCTATACCAATCTTTTTGAAGACGCTGATACGCATAACGCACAGTTTGCCGCCGGCCTGCCCATACGCCAGGTGCCGGCTTACTTATTCATCGCTGTAACAGGCGATACCAGCGCTGCAACCGGCGGCCTCATACATGCAAAAGACGATACCGGCTTTTCCGGGGATCTTTCTTTTTTGATGAGCATGGGTACATTATTCATCCGCTGTTTATCGCGTCTGTATTCAAAGTATTGCTGGCGCAACATGCCATTTTAAATATTGATGCAAGCGCACAAAACCAGTTAGACAGCATCATTGATCAGGTAACTACAGAGACTAATACCGTTCGCTTTGTGACCGCTGATGGATCGCCATTTGACGGTGCGAATATTGAAGGCGTTACTGCCGCGAATGCTGCATCAGGCATATTTACGGTCAATGCCTATACCGGTACCGATACCACGCTGAAAGGCGAGATCAAAAGAGTAGCCGATACCGGTGACACCGGTGCACTTTCCCCGGCGCAGAAGCTAAGCGGCAACTGATGGGAATGGTTACCTACAGCAGGATGAGCGATACCGTAAACATCCCGAAGCTGCATGACCTCGATAGTGATGCTGCAACGAATTCATTAAAGCATGACTTCTTTACAGTAAAAGTCATTCAGCTAACGGAATACCTGCTTGGCACGCCCAATACAGCTTTTAATGGCACCAAGCTTGAGCCAAAGCCTGCCATCCGGTTGAATGAGCAGCTAAGCTTCCTGGCTTCCGGCAATGCCGTTATGGGCAGGCTCACTACGATCTTTTCCGGCAGTCCGGCGAATGCTTTGCTGGCTGCCACCGTTATTGATCCAAAAATAGCTTTGCCTGCGGATGCCACGAATGTGGAATGGCCCATTTTCCCTGCCTTACCCTTTGGTATCGTTGCAGATGATACCGGTTTCCCGCCTGATTTTAAAGATCAGCTCCAGGCCGGCGGAACGGCAACATTCATCGATGCTGCTACCCCGCCGGCAAAAGATGTATTGCTCCGGCTGCAGGGCTTGCCAAAGGGCGCAGCTGTCCGGGTTTACAACCGGGTTTTTTCGGAAGGCGCCAATATTAGTCGTGGTGATGGCGGAGGCGGTGTTGCAGGATACGGAAATACCGCCGGCTACGGGCCGCAGCTTCAATGGTGAGGCCGCCATTCTCCTAAAAGATCCTTTGGGTATCGTGCGGCCGGATGGCACCTTTACCGTACCGTCAGATCCAAAGCTCATTTGCGATATTATGATCGTGGAGCGCAATCCGGCGCATAAAAGATTATTCGGCGCATTGACTTTTAATGTGGCTGCAGGCATAGCTCCGCCTGCAGCTTCGCCCGATAACATACTGGCCGCCCTGCCGCATAAAGGCATCAGCACCGCGGGAATATTAGGATTGAAGAATGGTGCTGCACCAGCGCCCGATCTTACCAATCTGCCCAATATACTCAACACCATACTTGCTTTAGGCAGCAATGCGCAGCCGCGCGATGCAGACCGCCTGCCTACAATGATGCGCAAAGATCTGCTGGCCGCGGCACAAAAAGCCGCCCACTGGGAAGCGCTCATCAGCGCCGGGCCCGTAAACAATGACACTTATAATGCGCAGCAGGAAACAGGCAGCCCCGGCGGGCGGGAGGTCAACAGCTTTGGTCTCTACACAGAAAATGCGCAGCTGGCTTACGACCTTGCAAGGATGGCCTTCCGGCGCACTAACAGCTTCTACCAGCGCATAGATCAGCTTGCAGATACTGCATGGGTCGAGCCTGCGGCGAATACCGCGCTCGGAGAAACTGCTTTGGCCACCAGTGTAACAGGCACCTTCGCCGGCGCGGTGCTGCAGAATATTTCCGCCTTCTGTGAAACTCCCCAGCTTGCGCTCATTAAGCAACTGGTAGCATCCAATATCAGCTCCATACCCGCCTCGTTCGATGCTTTGGTAGATGCCGTGAATGGATGGATCAATGGCATTGACACCAGCTCGCTGCCTTCCCTGTTGCAAACGGCCGCGAGCGAATTGAAGACGCAACTCACCACCAAACTGGACAGCCTTAAAGGCACGGCTGGCAGCAACAAAGAGCGCTTGTATAATGAGCTCCTGCGCGAGCTTTCCGCAAGCTGCTTTGGCCGCAGGGACAGCCAGTGGGCTATTGAGCAGGCCTTTAAGCAGGCGCGGGAATTCATTTATATAGAGACTCCCGGCATCAGCTTTACCGAAGGAACGCACGCAGATTATTCGCTTAACCTATGGAATGTGTTACAAACGCAGCTTACAGACCGGCCCGGCCTCGGCGTGATCCTATGCGTTCCTAAAATGCCGGAATACGATACTAAATACGGCCAGTGGATAAAGAGCGAAATAAAGGAGCGCTACCAGCTTATACAGGCCCTGCCGGCGGAGCAGGTAGTCTGTTTTCATCCCATTGGTTTTCCCGGGAGGCCCTGCAATCTGGAAAACAACATCATTATCGTGGATGACCAGTGGGCGCTGATGGGCGGCAGCGCCATGCGCCGCCGCGGGCTCTCGTTCGATGGCAGTACCGATCTTGTATTTACAGATTTTGATACGGTAAATGGCCATGCAGCCAGCATCCGCCAGATGCGCAAAAGCCTGCTGGCCCGGCGCCTCGGCGTTAACGGCAGCGCTACTACATCCACACAGGCTGTGATGCTGGAAGATCCCCGCCAGGCCTTTCAGCTTATCCGCGAAATGCTGGTTGGGGGTGGCCTGGGTAAAATTGAGCGCTTGTGGAACGGGCGCACGGAAGGCATCCCTTTTGCCGAGCCCGTGATACACCGCCTCGCTGCTAATCCGGAGGGATTGGAATTTGATCTGATCACAACATTGCTCACTTCGCTCCTGGGCGGGCTGCCCGTTTAGCGGAATCCTGGTAACGGGGTGAAATATTTACTTCTGTGTAGCGGCGCCGGATAAAATTACATGCAAATGATGATCCTGCATTTAATGGAAGCTGCTGCTTATCAAACAGCTTTTATCTTAGCGCCATGGAGGATCAATCGCTTTACAATCCGCTCCCGGAGCTTACTACAGCACGCCTCGTATTGCGCAAGCTTACTACTGCCGATGCTGCAGATATCTTTATCATGCGGTCAGACCCGGAGGTAATGCGCTACATACCCCGCCCGCTGGCTACCACCGTCGATGAAGTGGTTACGTTTATCGGCATGATCAATGGCTTTATCGAAACTGCGGAGCGCATCAACTGGGGCATTGAGCTCAAAGAAACCGGCCGGATAATCGGAATGATCGGATATGTAAACCGCAGTCCGGCGCACAACCGCGCAGAGATCGGGTACTCGCTGATCCGCGCCCGGCACCGGCAGGGCTATATGCAGGAGGCATTGCTGCGCACTATAGATTTCGGCTTTCGCGAGATGAAGCTGCATTCTATAGAAGCTATTATAGACGCGGAGAATATTGCCTCCGGCAATCTGCTGGAATCAGTAGGCTTTACAAAAGAAGCTATCTTCCGGGAAGATTTCCTGCACAACGGCATATACCGGAATTCCGTGCATTATGGCCTGCTGCATTCAGATGAGCTTCTGCCAAAGAAATAGGTTTGCATAGGTAATTTCCACGCTCTTTAAAATCTCCTTCACGTTTTCGACCAACTACCGCTAGCCAGCTCCCTATGGACTTTCGGCTTGCGGTGTTGATGCTATTGTAAAACCTCCCTGCTATATTTGTAATACTGGCAGTTTATATACGCATCATTCCAAATCATAATTCCTGAAAATCGTTTAATGTTATTACTAAAGAACCCTTTCATATGAATGCTATCTCTAAAGGAATATATACAGTGTTTATCTTTTTACTACTGTTGCCTCTTACCAGTGCAGGGCAAGCTGTAAGCACAGCTGCCGGAGGGAACAATCGTTTGGCCAATATCATCACACCGCTCTGTACGCCCTCTATATCTATCACCACGCCCTCAAATTTTGTATGCCTTGGTGAGCCGGCAACCTTCACCGCAACAACTGTAAATGGCGGCACAGCTCCAGTTTATCAATGGAAAGTAAATGGGCTAAATACTGGGCCCAACAGCGCTGTTTACACTTATATTCCTGCTCACGGAGATGCGGTATCCTGTATGCTCACCAGCAATGATGCCTGCGCATCGCCTGCTACCTCTATAAGCAATATCATAACGATGATTGCGCTCAGCCCTATCCTTGTTACCTCCTTTATAGTAGCCACACCTAATGATAGTGTATGTGCCTATACGACCGTAACTTTTACCGGCAATACCAATGCCAGCGGAGCAACCGGCCAGTGGAAGGTGAACGGGATAAATGTTGGTAGCGTTCTATCCAACCCTTTATAGCTATAAATCCTGCTAATGGAGATGTAATTACCTATACCGTTTACCCGCCAACCGGCCAGTGCTATATTGCCGCACCAAAGGAAAGCCTGCCAGTAACGATGTATGTGCAGCCTATTACCGTTCCTTATATCGTTATCAATACCCCGGTAATGCCGGTTTGCGCAGGCAGCACCGTAACGTTTACGGCCACCGTAAGTGAACGCCGGCAATACGCCATCGTACCAATGGAAAGTAAATGGCGTAAATGCCGGTACCAACTCACCCACCTTTACTACTAATACTTTGGTAAGCAGCGATGCCGTAACCTGCGATGCCACCAGCAGCGGGCCATGTTTTATCACCGCTCCAAGTAATACAATTACTTATAGCACAGCCATAGGTGTTGTCCCCGTGGCCACAATTGTGCCTTCGGCAAATCCTGCCTGTGCGGGCAGTCCGGTAACCTTCAATGCTACCGGCAATATCAGCACTGGCACTTACCAGTGGAAGGTTAATGGTGTGAATGCAGGGCCCAATAGCTCCGTATTTACCTACGTGCCGGGCAGTGGGAATGTGGTGGGCCTGATTATTGCACTGCCAACCGGTGGCTGCTATACTGCTCCGTCCGTGAGCGCGCCGAACATAACCATGAGCTTAACTCCCGCGGTGGCTACGGCTGTATCTATAGCCACTTCCTCTACAAGCATTTGCGTGGGCAGTACGGTTACTTTTACCGCCACACCCACTAACGGCGGCTCAGCGCCGGCCTACCAGTGGAAGCGGAATGGCGTAAATGCAGGCACCAATAGTGCTGCCTATACCCTCGCCCCGCTCAGCGGCGATGTGATTACCTCCTATATGACCAGTAACGCAACCTGCGCATCCCCCGCCAATGCCGCCAGTAACGCCGTGACTATAACCATAGCGCCACCCATACCGGCATCGGTAACTATTGCTGCTTCGCAGAATGGAACATGTGCCGGCACCCCCATCACCTTTACCGCCACACCCACTAACGGCGGCGCAACGCCGGCCTATCAATGGAAGCGGAACGGCGTGAATACAGGTACCAATAGTGCCATTTATACAGCAGCAAATTTTACCAATGGCGAGGCAGTAACCTGTGTGCTCACCAGCAGCGCAGCCTGTGCAACGCCCGCCGCAGCGCTATCCAACAGCATTACCGTAAGCGTTGTACCGTCCATAGCCACTGCAATAAGCATCACCGCAACCCGCAGCAGCCTTTGTGCCGGCGACCCCGTAACCTTTACCGCAACGCCCACCAACGGCGGCGCAACGCCTGTGTACCAATGGGTGCGCAACGGCAGCAATGTGGCAACCAATTCGCCCGTCTTTACCTACAATCCGCAGCAGGGCGATGTGGTGCTTTGCAGGCTGGCAAGCTCCGTGGTATGCCCATCGCCGGCATCGGCATCTTCCAATGCTTTAACCATGAGTGTTACGGCAACAACTACGCCGATACTGCTGGTGAGCGTAGTGCCGGCCACCGCACTTGCAAGCGGACAAAGCGCTACGTTTACCGCTACCGCTATCAATGCAGGCGCATCGCCCGGCTACCAGTGGTATAAAAACAATATTGCCATAGCAGGTGCTACGGCCCGTGTATGGGTAGGTGTCGCCGGCAGCGATTTTAAGCAGAATGATGCCATCGTTGCAAGCGTGCGCAGCTTCGATGCCTGCCCCCGCCCGGATACTGCGCGTAGCTTACCTGTTGTAATGAAGGTGCAGGGCGTAGGCATTGGCTCGGTCACATTCCCGGATGGATTTAGCCTTTACCCTAATCCTGCCAAAGAAGTGCTTATAGTTGAAGGCCTCAGAAAGGGGGATGCCATAGCGCTATTCGATGCCGTTGGTAAATTGACGGGCCGCTTCACCGCAACCGGCGCAACCAAAGAGCTGATCTCTATCAGCAACCTGGCGCCGGGCATATATTTCGTTGAATTTGCCAGGGCAGATGGTGCTGTGCGATGGGAAGTAAAGGTGATTAAAGAGTGATGGGGTCTGTTGTATTGTAAAGTAAAGCTTCAAAATAATCTTTAGCCGAAAAGCCCTTGAAGAGGATAATTATGAAGGTATTCTTACATCTCCTTTAAATACAAAAGACGCCGGCCCGCTTAGCACTACATCGTGCGCTGTGTCCCAGGCGTTTTTTACAAAGCGCACATTCAGGAAGCCGCCGGGAGTTTCAATATCCATGTTGAAACGCCCCGTTGCCGTGCCGGCAGCAGCAATTGCCGCTGCCGTTACACCAGTGCCGCAACTGAGCGTTTCATCCTCAACGCCACGCTCGTAAGTGCGTACAAAAAGCCTGTCGCCGCCTATCCGCTGTACAAAATTCACATTAGTGCCGCCAGGTGCAAAGCGTGCCGCGTTTCGCAGCCTTCTGCCTTCGGCAAGCACTTCTGCTGCTGCCGCATCGCCCACCCATTTTATAAAATGCGGAGAGCCGGTATCAAGAATACTGTAGCCCGCCTCATGCACTATTCCGGATACATCCTGCATGTGCAGGCTCACCGTCTCATCGCTGTTGATGTTTGCAAGATGGAGCCCGTCTATCGCCCTGAATTTTGCGCTGCTCTCTATGATACCCAGCCGTTTGGCGAAGGCTGTGATGCACCTTCCCCCATTGCCGCACATCGTGCTCTCGCCGCCATCCGAGTTATAATACACCATCCGGAAATCCGCATCCGGCGCGGCTTCCAGCAGCATAAGCCCGTCTGCTCCAATGCCAAACCTGCGGTGGCAAAGCGCCGCAACCTGCGCTCTGGATAGGGCCGGCATCTGCCTGTGAAAATTATCGATCAGGATAAAATCATTGCCTGTGCCGTGGTATTTACAGAATGGAATCTTCATGCGCTTATAAGAATAAAACGGCTCTTTTGCCGGGTATCATTTCCCTTCCGAGGGATAGGTGAATCATTTCCCGTCAAAATACTGCTCTGCCCGCGAATTGCCCATGCCGCTTGCTATGCCGGTGCTGTACAGCAGATTTTTCCAGGATGGGTTGTAGCGCTCGCCTGGCGCTGTGCTGTGGAGCAGCCGGTAATCGCCGCCCACGCCTGCCTGGTAAAAAAGGAAGAGACCTACCTGGCTCGTCTTGCCAATGGTGTTGTAGCGCCAGATCTCATACGGCGCAGCGCCCTGCTCATTGGGCACACGGATGCGCTCATCCGGCTTGCCGTATTTGAGGTACACCACGCCACGCTCCGTTTCGTAGCCCATGGTGCCGCCCGCATTGAAATCGCGGTTTACGGTACGTATCAGATCCGAAAATTCCTTCCATGCCTGCTCCGGGCGCGGCTTATTGTACTTGCTGAAATAGTTGTAGATAAAGTAGCGGGTATAAAGCTCTTCCGGCCGCTTAAAAAAGTTGATGATCGTACTGGCCTCGTTAGCATCCGCCTGGGGCAGGATCATTTTTAAAATAGCGCGTAGTTGCACCGAATTGAACTTTGATACGAAGGTGCCGGCAAGATCAAAATAATTACCGGTTTCCTTTATATCCGCGGTACGGCCCGTATCATCCGGCCGCAGGGGAGCTTTATCCGGGTTTTTATTGATGATCTGGAAAAAGGTGCTGGCATCTGCCAGGCGCTTACCGGTACCGTCTTTCAGGGTGCCGTTCAGGTAGTAATTCCCCGTTGGCAGCCGCCCTACATCAAAGCTGTGCAGCAACGGAGCCACCGCAATTGCATCATGTAGCGTATCCAACAGGCTGATCTCATAGAGCGGATTTTCAAGTGGCTTTTTTGAAATATAGAAGTAGCGGATCTGCATACCCGCATCCCGCGCGGGATAAACTTCTGCGTAGAAATGAAGCCTCTTGCGGCCATTGTCTAAAAAGTTCAGCGGCAGCGGTATCTGTTGATTACCGTTTTTCAGAAACGGGCTCGGCACATCCGACGCAAAAAAAGTATCAAGAAGTTGAATGGCGCTAATAGCAGGCAGCACAAGTGGCGCAACGTCAGCACTGTCGTTATAGAAAAAAGCATCTTTGGGAAAAGCATGCTCTCCAAGCACCACGCGGATGCTCCAGCGGCCGGGCGGCAATGGATAGCGCCGCAGCTCTGTAATTTTTTGTTTCGCAGCCTCACCCGGCTGCATAGGCAAGGTTTGCAAGGTAAAGCGGTCGCGGTTGAGGAGGCCGGTATCGTTGGATATAGAGATAGACGTTTCTATCTCGGATACCAGCGCACCGGTGGTGCTTTTGCGGTAATGAAGGGAAGAGGGCACGATCTGCCAGCTGATCTCGGCAAAGGCGCTGTCGCGGCCATCGTGGGCGGTGCGATGAAATACGGTACAGGCAGCTACGGCCTCTATGGCTTCTGCCCGGCCTGCCCATCCTAATAATGCCAGCAAAAAAGCCCAGCGCATGCTACCCATTAATTCTCCGTTATTTTCGCAAAGTAACGAAACTGTTTTTAAGGGAAATTTCTATGCCTGTAAGCCCGCTTTTGCTCTTCCCACCGGTTGCCTGGTGGCGCACGATGCTGCCCTATGCCGATGTAGTGATAGATGTGCAGGATCGCTTCCGGAAAATGTCGTTCTGTAACCGGTACTGCATTGCTACAGCTAACGGACCTTTGCTGCTTACCGTGCCGATTGCCGGAGGCCGAACTGCAAAAATGCCTTTGTCTGAAGTAGCCATTGATTACAAGCAGGATTGGCAGAAGCAGCATTGGCGCAGTATTTTTTCTGCTTATGGCCGCGCGCCTTTTTTTGAGCATTACGGGCCTGCAGTGGGGCAGATAATCGGCAAGAAAAATGTGCTGCTTGCCGGTCTTAGCCTTGCTGCGCTGAATTGGGTAGTGCAGGAGCTGAATTTAGCTACGAGATTTATCCCTGCAAAGCCTGTGCGGGATTTTTATGCAAGCAGAACTTCATTTGCCGAAGGCGAAGAAATAAAGCGCTATGCCCAGGTTTTTGAAGATCGCCACGGCTTTCTGCCCAATTTATCTATCCTTGATTTGTTGATGAATGAAGGCCCTGCGGCGCGGCGGGTGTTGATGGAGGTATAACCTTTCCCGGTTTCTTAGAGTTAAAAACGGTTGATTATTATGAAAAATTCCGCATTTTCCAGACGCCGTTCATAGCTTCCTTTACAATGCCGGAACTCATTTTGGAAACTCCTTCTACGCGGTCCACAAAGGTGATAGGCACTTCCCGGATGGCAAATCCCTTTTTCCAGGTGCGGTATTTCATCTCTATCTGGAAGGCATAGCCAACGAATTTTACCTCATCGAGCGGAAGCGCCTCAAGCACCCTGCGGGTATAACATACAAAGCCGGCAGTAGGGTCTTTCACCGGCATAAAAGTGATGATGCGGGTGTACATCGCCCCGCCTTTTGAGATAAGCACGCGATCCCACGGCCAGTTGACCACTTTACCACCGTGCACATAGCGGGAGCCTACGCTCATATCGCCACCGCCGGTATGGCAGGCATCATAAAGGCGCAGGAGGTCATCAGGATTATGGGAGAAGTCGGCATCCATCTCAAAAATATACTGATAGCCCTGGGTAAGCGCCCATTTAAAGCCGTAGATATAGGCGGTGCCGAGGCCCAGCTTGCCGGTACGCTGTGCGAGATGTAAGGATTGCGGAAACTCAGCCTGCAATGATTTTACAATTGTGGCAGTGCCATCGGGCGAGCCGTCATCGACAATCAGCACATGAAAATTCCCTTCGAGCGATAGCACCTTTCGGATGATCTTCTCGGCGTTCTCTTTTTCGTTGTAAGTAGGAATGATGACCAGCTTGTCCAAAATGCGGGCGAAGGGTGTGTGAAACCGGGCGGGAAATTACGGCGATTAGTTGAGAAGTGGAGTGGGGCGATTAAAAAGTTGAAATCGCTGATCTATTAAACTGCATGGTGATAAGTGCCGGTAAATTTTAGGGCCGGATGATAATCAGCACATTATTTTTTTAACGCTTCGAAGCTTTAGCCTTTCAGGGCTTTCAGCTTTCCCAGCTTCATGCGGTTAAGTATCTCGGATATTTTTTGCTTCGTATGCAATGTAAAGTCGGATTTCATCATCCAGTCATAATAGCCCGGCTCTTTAGTGAATACATCCTCTACGCTCTTGTCTTTATGCTTGCCGAAGTTGAAGACTACTATGCCGTTTTTCTTTACCATGCTGCGCGCAAAATCAACGCATTCATCGCCGCCGCAGCTCAGGTCATGGAGATGATCCACACGGTCTGTAAGCTCTTCGTAGCGGTCTATCTGGGCTTCGAGCACTTCTATGGTTGCCAGGATATCCGCCTCT
This sequence comes from Chitinophagaceae bacterium, assembly GCA_965246905.1. Lineage (GTDB taxonomy): Bacteria > Bacteroidota > Bacteroidia > Chitinophagales > Chitinophagaceae > UBA1952. The sequence goes on along the minus strand of CBDFFZ010000015.1, from coordinate 18,285 downwards.
GCGCTGTGGGCATTTTCTATTACTTTATCACAGTAGAATTTGTAGGCGGCAGTAAGTGTGCGCTGCTCCATCTTAAAGAAAAGCTGCTGGGCATCCACCATCTTGCGCTGCTCGAAATCCACCTGTATGCCGCAACGAAGAAACTCCTCGGCGAGCATCGGCAAGTCAAAGCGGGCGGAATTGTAGCCGCCGAGGTCGCATCCTTTCATCCATTCATAGAGGTGGTGCGCTACCTGCTTAAAGGTGGGCGCATGCTTTACATCTTCATCAAAAATGCCGTGAATGGCAGAGACCTGTGCCGGGATCGGCATCTCGGGGTTGATGCGCTTTACATAAGAATCGCGTGCTCCGCCGGGGAGGAGCTTTACCAGCGCCATTTCTACAATACGGTCTTTACCGTGCTGCACGCCAGTAGTTTCGAGGTCAAAAAAAATGATAGGCCGGGAAAGGGCGAGCTGTGCCATGAAACGATAGGAATATGAGAGAAAATATCAGCGCGAAACTACGCTATTCCAGTCGATACCGTCAAAAGTGCCTGAGCTCATAAGCAGCAGGCAAACCGGCTTATCAGTACCTGTTATTGCGGAGGATACCATCGTTTCCAGCTCACTTTTACTATCTGTAACCATAAGCGCATCCTGCTTAAAATAATTTTTTACAGTCGCCGCATCCAGCGGGGGGAGGCCTTTCAGGGCAAGCGCATGATTGCTGAAGAATACCATGCCTGTATCGGCAACACTCATTGACCCTGCATATTCACCTAAAAACTGCTCATTGAGGCTGCTGAATGTATGCAGCTCGAAGACTGCCACCAGCTTATGCTTCGGATAGGCCTCGCGCACTGCATCCAGTGTTGCTTTGAGCTTGGAAGGGGAATGTGCAAAATCGCGGTAGGCAACTATATCATCTGTCTGTACCAGCTTTTCCAACCTTCTTGCTGCACCGGTAAATGAGGCAATTGCTTTATAAAAATCAGCATTCAGCACACCCAGATCATTACAGATACCACGTGCTGCTTCCATATTCAGCAGATTGTGCCGGCCAAATACGGCGACAGGAATTTCACCCTCTTCTGTATCCAAAACTGCCGCACCATCTACATAATGGAAGGGAGGCATGCTGTAAGGCTGCGCATTCAGGTGCCCGGCGGATTCCGCCACTACTTTATTCACTTCTTCATCCTCGCTATTATAAAGCAGTAGCGCGCCCTGCTCCATACCTTCTATATACGTGGTAAACTGGCTTACGTAGTTTTCATACGTCGGGAAGACGTTGATATGATCCCACGCAATGCCACTGAGCACGGAGCTGTGCGGGTGATAAAAGAAAATTTTAGGGCGTTTCTCTACGGGCGAGGCAGGATATTCGTCCCCTTCCAGCACAATGACCGGCGCATCACTCAGGCGAACACTGTGCTCAAAGCCGGCCACCTTTGCGCCCACGAGATAATCGAAATCTATGCCCTGCGCTTTGAGCACGTGCATTACCATGCTCGTAATCGTTGTCTTCCCGTGACTGCCGGCAATGACCACACGCTTTTTATTTTTGCTCACCTCATACACATACTGCGGGAAGGAATACACCGGAATGCCCTTTGCCTGCGCGGCCAGCAGCTCCGGGTTATCCAGCCTGGCATGCATACCCAGCACTACGGCATCCAGCTTATCCGTTATTTTTTCAGGATGCCAGCCGAATGCCCGGGGCAATAATCCGGCCTCTTCAAGGTTCATTTTGGCGGGATTATTGATCTCGTCGTCGCTGCCTGTAATGGTATTGCCTGATTTTTGCAAAGTGATTGCTAACTGATGCATGATGGCTCCACCTATGGCTATAAAATGAATGTTCTTCATGTGATTTCTCCTATCTTCGTGCAAATCTAAACGGCTCCTGCCGCTTTTTTATTTTTTAAACCAGATTATGAAACAGTCCAACATTTTTCGTCGCGTATTACCCATAGTTGCAATAATCGCGCTCATGCTCACCTTTGCCTCCTGTGCCTCTACTTCCAAGTACGGCTGCCCGAATCATATAGGCGGACGGTAGTAAATTTCCTTAGCATTAAGATCTTTAAACAGGTTGATGAGCTTTCGTCAACCTGTTTTTCGTTTACTGAGACTTGAGCAAATCATTTCTATACACCGTAAAGCAATATGCGGCACAGGCACCATCTGCGGGAGAAAAATATTTAGAAAATGGTCCAACCAATGTGGATCTGTACATTGCGCTGCTTCCAGGATTCTGTAGCCGTCTTATTGAGCTCATCATTCTTGGAGTTGGTAAATCCCAGCACATAGCGCGCGCCGGCGTTCAGATGCAGCGGGAGATCCACCCAAAGCCCGCCAACTGCGGAAATATCACCGTGGTCGAACAACCCTTCGGCATCCTTTACGAATTCGTCCTCATCTTTTACAGAAACTACGCCGCTGTACTGTGCGCCAAGCTGCATCCATACCCGGTTCAGGATCTTCAGCTGCACCATTAACGGGATATTGAAGTAGCTGACTTTAAAACTGCCGCGGCTCAGGGAATCTTTGCCTGCCTGGAGGTATAGCGGATAGATCGCATTGAAATCCTTGCCGGTTGTATATTCACTCTGAGAGAAAAGACCTTCTGCCTGCACGCCCCAGCGGCCATTGTGCAATCGGATAAATACGCCGCCCAGCACATTTGTTTTATAGCCGCCGTCCCAGGTCTGCCCGTCAAGCTTGGCAAGGTTTGCGCCAAGCTTAATGCCTGCATTGACCCTTACCTTCGGGAAGAGCGCAGGCTCCTGCGCGTTTGCTATTGTAGGCAGCGCAAATAAGCCACAAAGCAGCAGCGCACATATCCTGTTCATCGGTTTGGTTTTTATTGGTTGAGCCAAAATTACGCAGGAATGGAATGTGTGTCTTCCACAACTAAAAACTCAGCATTCAGCGGTTTAATATGCTTCAGCAGGGTATCAAAAAAAGCGGGACCATATTGCAGGTAATAATCCATGAAATTCTCGATACGCTCCTGCAATCCGCCATTAGGGAAAAGGTTGTCTTTAAGCCTTGCCAGTTGCTCCAGTTCTATATGCATCTGCCGTTTGACGGCGCGCAGCATTTTCTTTTCAAGCACCTGCAGTTGATGGCTGATCCTGGCCATTACGGCTTCTGTACTGCTTTTGAGTGTAGGGTCAAGTGCGCCGGCCTTTATTTTTAATTGCTGCAAAATCGCTTTGAATGCATGGCTTTCCGCATCTGTGCTTAAATCCCTGCCCGAGTGCCTGCTTACAAATGCGCGGGTAAGCACTGCCTCAGGTTCAAAAATATCCACAAGGCTTAATGAAAGCTTTTGACGCAGCGCCGCATCCCGCGCACCGATCCATAAAGCCGATTGCCGCAGCAATACCACCGGATAGGGAATGCCGGCATTCTTAAATACTGCAAAAAGCTGAAGCCAGTAAGCCACTTCGGCACCGCCGCCAATGAAGGCGATATTTGGGAGGATGGTTTCCTGATAAAGGCCACGCAGAATTACATTTGGAGAGAAGCGCTCCGGGTAGTCGTCTAATTCCGTAAGCAATTCCTGCTCGCCCCATTTGAGATCCGTATTCACCACCAGCCAGTGATCTTCGCGGCGTTCAATGCGCTCCCGTATATCATCCTTCAGATAAAAGAGATTGATAGCGCGCGGGAAGGCCTGAGCTTTGTAGCCTTGATTTTCCAACGCCGCAGCAGTCTCTGTTACTAATGGGAGCGCGCTGTGATGCAGCAAATCATCTTTCATTACGCTAATGAATGTCTGCTTTAATCCTGCATCATCCGGGTTGAGGGCTACCAGGCCATATCTTCCGAAAAGAGCATGCACTAAATATTGGGTGGCCGCTGCAATATTTTCATGCTTCCCGTAAGCGGCGTCCAGCAGCTCTTTCAGGTTATCAAGATGCGTACCCGGCGGGCCCAGCAGCGCAAACAGCTCTTGCAGCAAAGGTTTCAGGGAAGCCGTTTTCATCCGGCCAACGGCACCGGTTTGTCCAGCTGCATCCCATACAAATTTTTTAGAGCCATACCGGAAGGTTCCCAGTTCATTAAGGTCGGCATCTTCGCTGCCTATGTAATAAACGGGTACAAAATGCCTACCGGGATATTGCGCTTTAAGCTCAGCAGCAAGCATAATAGCGTGGAGTATTTTATAGATAAAGTAAAGGTAGCCGGTGCCGAGATTGGGCTGGTGCGCTGTGCAGATGGTAAATGTATTTTCATCCTCCAGCAAATCTATATTACTGCTTACTTTTTCTTCCTGCGGTAAAGATTCGTATTGGCTCCGCAGTGTAGCGGCAAGAAGTAACCTATTTGTTGGAAAAGCCTTTCTGGCCGCTATAGCCTCCGCTATTCCTGCTGCATCCGGCCGATAGGGATAAAATTCCCGGAGGGTTTCAGCACCCGAAAGATAATCCAGCACAAGCTGCGAAAAAGAATGGGTGTCAGCGTAAGGAAGGTAGGATGCCTGCAGCACTGCGGATCAGTTTTTAAGAAGGCGAAGGTAGCAACATAAACAGGCGCACCAACCTATAAGCACATAGGCCGGAATATTGTTGGCGGCAATTATCCCCATGTCTGACAAACCCGGAAATAAGCGACAAACAAAAAAGCCTGAACAAGTTCGCTCAGGCTTTCAGGAAATTTATGTAAACATTCAGCGCAGATCCACCACTTCAACTCCAGGATGCGCTTTCGCATTAAACGAAAACTCTGCATCCGTAACAGGGGCATTCGGCGTATAGCCGCTCACTTCATACTGGTATTGGTTGCCATTCTTTTCCCAGACATTACCCCCTACAATATTGCTGCTTTTATCTACCGCAAGCTCAACTTTTGAAAATTGCTTGGAAGTATTCACCGGCACCATCTCCACTACATCGCAAGGCTTGCCGGCAACGGTACGTGCACCAATATAGCGGTACTTATATTCCTTATCATAAAAGTTGGTAAAGAGCTTGGTGGGCGACATAGTCTGCTCAGTCGGATTGTAATTGCTTACCTGCACTTCGTTGCCATCTTTCATATACGTCCATACCGTTTTGCCATCACAGATAATTTCCTGGCCCGTCAGGTTTACATGGTACTTCTGGCCTTTCATGGTAAAGGATCCCTTACGGCTTTCGCGCACTTTACCATTGCTGCCCGCGAGCTTCAGGGCAAAGGACGCTTTAAGAGATTTCAGGGAATTTACTTTTTTGCTGGTAGCCTCGAGGATACCTTTTGCCTTAGCATCTGTCTGCGCGGTTGCCGCGTGGCTGATGAGCAGGATGGCCACTCCGAAAGCGGCAAGAAATTTTTTCATAAAAGAATATTTAAGCCCGGTTAGTACAGGCTGCGAAATAAAGCTGTTTCCCGTTAAGGAAAGTTTAAACAAGCGTATCCAAAAACTGTTCCAGCTCGTATTCGGTTTTATAAAGCACCTCGCGGGGCTTGCTCCCATTGGTAGGCCCAACGATACCGGCAGATTCCAGTTGATCCATAATACGGCCGGCGCGGTTGTAGCCGAGGTTGAATTTTCGCTGGATATTGCTCGTCGATCCGCTTTGCGTGCCTACTACAAGGCGGGCGGAGTCCTCAAACATTTTATCACGGCTCGTAAGGTCTATATTTTTGCTGCTGCTTTCCCCTTCATCCCCTTCATATTCCGGCAGCTCGAAAGCCGTAGCGTATCCGCGCTGCCTGCCTATAAAGTCCACTATCCTTTCTACTTCCGGAGTATCCACAAAGGCACATTGCAGCCTCAATAGCTCGCTGCCGTGGCTTACCAGCATATCGCCGCGGCCTACCAGCTGCTCCGCTCCGCTTGCATCGAGAATCGTGCGGCTGTCCACTTTTGCGGAAACCTTGAAGGCAATACGCGCAGGAAAGTTGGCCTTAATGGTTCCCGTGATCACATTTACCGAAGGGCGTTGCGTAGCCACAATCAGGTGGATGCCTACCGCACGGGCAAGCTGTGCAATACGGGCAATAGGCATTTCTACTTCCTTGCCTGCCGTCATGATGAGGTCTGCAAACTCATCTACCACCAGCACGATAAACGGCAGGTATTTGTGGCCTTTCTCAGGATTGAGCCTGCGGGCGATAAATTTCTCATTGTACTCTTTAATATTCCGCGCGCCGGCTTCCTTTAATAGCTCATAGCGGTTATCCATTTCTATGCAGAGCGCATTGAGCGTATTGATTACTTTTTTGGTATCGGTGATGATGGCTTCCTCTTCGTTGGGCAGCTTGGCCAGGAAGTGCTTCTCTATCATCTTATAAATCGATAGCTCTACCTTCTTCGGGTCCACCATTACAAACTTGAGCTGTGATGGATGCTTTTTATACAAGAGCGAAACGAGAATGGCATTGATGCCAACAGATTTACCCTGGCCTGTAGCGCCCGCCATCAGCAGGTGCGGCATAGTGGCAAGATCCACAATATAGTTCTCATTGTTGATCTGCTTGCCCAGCGCAATCGGCAGCGCCATTTTACTGTTTACAAATTTTTCACTGCAAAGCATAGCACGCATAGATACGATCTGCTTATTGGCATTGGGCACCTCGATGCCGATTGTGCCGCGGCCGGGAATCGGCGCAATGATACGGATGCCCAACGCGGCAAGGTTCAGCGCAATATCATCTTCCAGGTTGCGGATCTTGGAAATGCGCACGCCTTCCGAAGGCACAATTTCATAGAGCGTTACCGTGGGCCCAACGGTAGCGGAGATGCGCTGTATCTCGATGCCAAAAGAGCGTAGCGTCTGGATGATCTGGTTCTTGTTCTTCTCCAGCTCATCTTTATCGAAGGCGATGGTTTCTGCAGCGCGTTCTTCCAGCAGATCAAGTGTCGGGAATTTATAATCAGGCAGGTCCAGCTCCGGCGCATAAGCCTCACCGCTTTCTATGGATATGTGCGCACCGTGTGCAATCACCGGCGCTTTTTTTTCTTCCACCAGGTGCACGACTTCAAAAGCAGGGCCTTCGGTTTTTACCTGTGGCGAGGCGATGGCTGCCGGAGGCCAGGCTTCTTCCTCTTCCTCAACGGTGGTATCTGTCTCTTCTTCCGGCAAATCATCTGTAAAAAGGTTATTGATAATCAGGTCTTCCGTGCTCAGGGCCGGTTTGGGTGGTACTGCAACCGCTGCTGTATCTACGAGTAGCTTGCTCTGCGTATCCTGCTGTGCTTTTTCATTCACGGAAATATCGTACTGCTTGTGCTCACCGGTATATTCATCAATTTCCCTTAGGGATGCCGATTCACCATCTAGGCTATTATCTATTGCTGTTACCGGCACCGGGCCATTGTTTCCGGCATACGCGTCATCTGCCGCAGGCACAACAGGAATACCTTTATTTTCAGGCAGGAAATCCTCGTCTTCTTCGTCTTTATTTTTAAAGCTCTGAATGCCTTCGCGCATTTTGCGGGCAGAGTTGCTGGCACGCCGTATCAGCGGCGTAATATCGAGCGCAAAGATCACGAACAGCACAAAAAAGGCAACGCCGGCCAGCACCATGCCCGTACCTGCGCGGCCAATAAATCCGTTGCTGTATGCGATTGCCTCATTGCCCAATGCCCCGCCAAACGGAAAAGGCGCTGCCGGGAAAACATAGGCCAGGATGGGGGCTACCACCAGTACCACAAGGCACATCCAGCGGAGATAGCGCATGAGCGGGGCCATGCGCCTGCCATACACGATATGCAGGCCTACCATAGCCAGCCATAAGCCGGCCGCAGCCCCTGCAAGGCCCGCACTGCGATATACAAGATAGTGAGACAGCAGCGCGCCCAGCCGGCCGCCCCAGTTAGCCACCGGCGCTGTTTTATCCCGCAGGAAAGCTGCTGCGCCTGTAGAAGAGAGCATCAAGTCCTGATCTGCCTTCCAGGTAAAAAAGTAGGCGATTATGGAAAAGCAGATAAAAATGCCGCTCAATAAGAACAGCAATCCGAATGCAAGCTTTACCTGTCGGCGGCGATTAGCGGCAACTGCCGGTTCCTCAGGAGTAGCGGGAAGCGGGGCAGATTTTTTTTTCGTGGTTTTTTTAGCAGGAGTAGCCATGGTTGGGGCAAAAAAGAGGGAAGCGAAGATACAATTTTAGCTTACCGGCAGTAAGCTACGAGCCGGTTTTGGAAAAGAAAATTTATTTCCTCCGGCAAAAAGCGCCAAGCGGGTATATTTGGCAGGATTAAAGCGATTCAAATCGGTAAATCATAAATCACCAATCAAAAAATCCATTGCTGGTTCCCGTATTCATAGCGCGTCGTTTCCTTGCCCGTCAGCGGGGCACCTTTTCAGCATTCATCATCCGGCTGGCTATGGTGGCTACGGCACTGGGCGTTGCGGTCATGGTTGTATCCACTGCCCTCATCGGCGGCTTTAAATTTACGATCCGCGAGAAGCTTTATTCCTTTTGGGGCCAGGTGCTCATTGTACCTTACGATGCCGCTAATGGTAACATGGTGGCCTCATCGCCCATCATCTACGACCCGCAGTTACAGCAGCAGGTAAGCAGCATGCCCGGCGTACTCCGCATGGATGCTTTCGCCGTGCGGCCGGCCATCCTCCAGGCCAATGAGCAGATTGAAGGCATCCAGCTAAAAGGCATCCGGCAAACGCACATTTTCAGCAAGGCTATTTCTTTTACAGGGGCACCTATTTCTTACAGGGATACGGATTACTCGCGCAGCATTATCATCTCCCAGACTACTGCCACCCGCATGAAGCTCAGGGCGGGCGATGCTTTCCTGCTATACTCCATTGAGCCTGGTACGGCACGGGTGCGTAAGCTTACAGTATCCGGCATTTATCATACCGGTATGGAAGAGGTGGATAAGCAGTTTGCCCTCTGCGATATAAGGCTGGTGCAGCGCCTGAGCAACTGGCGCAAGGATGAGATAAGCGGCTACCAGGCGGAGCTTGCCAATCCCGGAGATGCAGATACGCTTGCCTCCCAAATGCACGACCGGTATGTTATGCCGCCTTTAGAGGCATACCCCATAAGCCGTATTTACGAGGGCATTTACAGCTGGCTGGATATGCAGGATGTAAATGCGCGGATTCTCCTCATTATTGTAGGTATTATGGCCGTCATCAACCTCGGCGCATCGCTGCTTATTCTCATGGTGGACCGTGCCGTGATCGTAGGCCTGCTCAAAGCCCTCGGCATGCCGGAGGCCGGTTTAAGGTTCCTCTTTCTCTACCTCGCCGGCTTAATAGGGCTTTGGGGAATATTACTGGGCAATGTTTTGGGCATTGGGCTTTGCCTGCTGCAGCAGCGCTTCGGCTTCCTGCATCTTCCTGAGGATACGTATTACATGCGCACCGTGCCTATACGGCTCATCTGGTGGCATGTGGCCCTTATCGATGCAGGCACCCTTGCACTGTGTGTTATTTGTATGAGCCTGCCAACGTTGTATATTCGCCGCATCCAGCCGGCACGTGTTTTGCAGTTTAAATAAGAATGTCGCAGAAAATTAATAGTCCCTTTTCCGCAATTGTCCGCAAATTGCACAACCAACATCAGGAATTGATCACCGAGAAAGAAATATTCACCGCCATCTGCGCGCAATCTCCCGAAAGCATTCCTGTATTCATGCAGTGCTGGTGGCTCGATGCCGTATGCGATAAATGGAACGTAGCAATTGCCCTTAAGGGGGATCAGGTAACCGGCGTTTGGCCTTATGGCATTGAAGATATTGCAAGTGTCTCTTTTCGCCGCAACCCCAAGCTCACCCCATACCTCGGCCCGCATATTTTTTATCCGGCAGATATAAAAGGTGTGAACCGCGACAGCTACGAGCACGAGGTGATAGAGCAACTGATGGGCAAGCTGCCGGAGGCCGATGTATGGGGGCTGGCACAGTATCCCGGCCTTAAACAGGCCGGCCTTTTCCGCCATTACGGGCTTAAGATCGAGGTGCAGCAAACCTTTCTGCTATCGTTAGAGGAAGATGAGGATACCCTGTACCATAATTTTAAAGAGCAGCTTCGGCGCAACCTCCGCCATTCCGAAAAAGAGATTGCCATCCGCGCTGATGAATCCTGCCTTACCGAGCTCTATGAATTTCAGAAAGCCGCCCTTTTTCAAAAACGCGTAGCACAGCCACATACCCTTGCCGATATGGAGAAGCTCATGAAGCCCTGCATAGACAATAACTCCGGCGCACTTTGGGTAGCACGGCAATATGGCACCGTACAGGCGCTGGTGTGGAATGTCTGGGATGCAGAAACCAGCTACTATATCATGGGCGCCAAGAACCCCGCAGTTGAAGACAATCGCGCCATGAGCAGCCTGCTCTGGCATGCTATTCTGGAAGCAAAACGGCGTGGCAATAAGCACTTCGATTTCGAAGGCAGCATGGATCCGGGCGTAGAGCGCTTCTTCCGTAATTTCGGTGGTCGCCGGGAGTTGTACATGATCCTGAAAAAGGAAGCCCACTGGCTCTGGAAACTCAAGCGACTGATCCGGAAATAACGTTGGATGAAGTTGGAAGGTGCGTAATTACATGCTATTAATCCACGCCAACTCAACAGCTACAGAGGCTTGCCCAAGTGCCTCCTTCCCCTGGGGAAGGACCGAGGATGGGTTTACAAAGCAAAGTACCCTACAAACCACAGGCATCCCCCCAAAGAAAATAAACATTCCTATTCCCCGGCTTCGCCAACCGCCTCACTATTTTCCGCCATCGTTTTACCCACATAAGCCTGCACCGCAGCATCCAGCTTCGGGCCTTCCTCAAATAAAATATGCACTGCGATAGGCAGCACAGCAATCGGGAGCGCCCACTCCGCCACTTTGCTCATCTGCAGGTGCAGCCGCTTAGCATCTTTCTCCGTAGTCAGGATCATTTTATCTTCCGCGCCCCAGTTATCGTACGCCGCTTTGATCTCTTCCAGATCCCTGCTCAAAAAATAATGATGGTCTGGGTAGGAGAGCACATGCACCTTTGCAGCCAACGCTTCTACCTGCGCTACCAACGGCTCAGGGCGGGCAATACAGCAAACCAACACTACGTTTTTCCGGGCAAGAGTCATAACCTCTCCGGTAAAAAAATTATATGGCTGCTCATATCTTATAGAAGAGAAATAAACCTGCTGGTGTGCAAGCGGCGCAATCTTTCCCCGGATAGCGCCCGCCGCAGCTTCCCGCAAATCGTGCGGGCATTTAGATACCACAATCACATCCGCCCGCTGATAAGCTTTCCGCCCCTCGCGCAGCCGCCCGTATGGCAGAATATAATCCTCATAAAAAGGCCGGGAATAATCCGTGATCAGCATATTCAGCCCCGCCTTCACCGAGCGGTGCTGGAAGGCGTCATCCAGCAGCACTACTTCCACATCCGGCCGCCGCTGCAACAGATAGGGTATGCCCGTCATCCGCTCCTCCGCCACACTTACCGCAAGCTCCGGGAATTTCATTTTATACTGCATCGGCTCATCACCGATCTTCAGCGCATTCGCATCATCGCCCGCCAGAAGGAAGCCCTGTGTGTGCCGCTTATAGCCCCGGCTCATCGTAGCCACCGTATATTCATATTGTAAAAGGCGGATCAGGTATTCCACATGCGGCGTCTTGCCGGTACCGCCTACCGAAAGATTGCCCACTGTGATCACTGGCACGCTAAACTCCACAGAAGAGAAAAAACCGGAATCATAAAGGCTGTTGCGCAGCCACACCACCGCCCCGTAGATAAGCGCAAATGGATAAAGCAGAAAACGGACAAGCGAAAAGAAAGGCAAGTTTAAGAGATTGTGTAGTGCATAGCGAAGGTAATGGTTGGACGCCTGTTGGGTGAAGTTGGCGAGCAGTTGATAAATTTCGAAAGGTTGAAAATGTGCCACATTAAAAGCCCACTCAGCCAATTCGTTCATTCCTTAATTATTAATTTTTCATTAAAACAGGGCGCATGCCCAAGCTGCGCAAGGGCACCGGGCTATGCGTTCCAAGTCCTCGCTGCGCTGTGGGCTTTCCACTACTATCCCTTGCGCGGGCGCAACGCAGATGCTCGGGGGTAAGGTTTTTGCAAAGCCGGACAAAGGCTACACGAGTAATAGCACACAGCGCAGCACTTCACAAAAAGCTACTTGCTACAGCATCGCGCTGAAATAAATCTTATAAACCAATCAAAAGGTGTCGCACATTAGTAGCCGCAAAAGACCCGCACGCTGGCATAAGCTCATCTGGAGCAGACAGAAGATGCTTCGTGGCAAACAGAAATTGATCCGGTGGCAACAGAAAGTTCTTCGGCGCAAACAGTAGGTCATTACCCACCGGCAAAAGCAATGTCAACATAAAATAAAAGACTGATTGTCAATAAAAAAAGTGCTTTCAATTCCGCATCTAAGCAAAGCGTAAGAAAAAATCCGGCAGCCAGTTAAAGCGTCAACAGCTTATAAGGCGTTAGCCGGAATAAACCCAAAAACCACAGTTTTAAACCCGGTTACCGAAGGTTAAGAGCCATCAACATTCCAACGCACCATTGCCCGGGAGGCTTTACTTTTGTCCATCGCAAAAAACACCTACCCATTCGATGCCCGTCTTGCAGAAGCTGGCTTTCAGGTTTAGACTTTTGCCTCAATAAAAAATCCCAATGAAAAAGAAAACCCTGTGGTGGATAATCGGCGCAATGGCAGTGTTGCTGCTTGTCCTCATCATCGTAGGCCGCAACGGCGGCGATGAAGGCACCAAAGTAGCCACCGAGAAAGCGGCATCGCATACCATCACGGAAACGGTAACTGCAAGCGGTAAAATCTATCCGGAAACAGAAGTCAAGATAAGCCCGGAGGTAAGCGGCGAGATCACAGCCCTTAACATCGCGGAAGGCGATAGCGTTCGTCGCGGCCAGGTATTGCTGAAAATCAATCCGGCCATCTACAACTCGATGGTCAATCAGGCAACGGCAACCGTACATCAATCGCAGGCCAGCGCGCAGAACACTGTAGAGATGGTAGCCCAGGCCAAAAGCCAGTACGATCTTGCGCTCGCCACTTACAACCGCAACCGCAAGCTGTATAATGATAAGGTAATCTCCGCCCTTGAGTTTGAGCAGGCGCAGGCATCCTGGCAGGGCGCAAAAGCCGCATACGATGCTTCAAAAGCCAGCAGCAGCGGCGGCCATTTCGGCGTACAGGGCGCAGAAGCAGGCCTCTCGCAGGCGCGCGAAAATTTACAGAAAACAACGATCATCGCCCCGGCCAGCGGCATCATCTCTTCCCTCAAAGTAAAGCTTGGCGAGCGGGTAGTGGGCACCGCGCAAATGGCCGGTACGGAGGTGCTCACTATTGCTGATATGAGCCGCCTCGAAGTGCGCGTGGATGTAAGCGAAACAGATATTGCCAAAGTAAAAATCGGCGATACTACCATTGTAGAGGCAGATGCCTATCGCGGCCGGAAATTTAAAGGAGTAGTAAGCAGGGTGGATGTAAGCAGCCAGTCGGGCGCATCTGCGCTCACTTCTTCCTCCGATCAGGTTACTAATTATACTGTGCGTATTTACATTCTGCCGTCCAGCTATGCAGATCTTGCGGCAACCGCCCCTAAGGGTAAGTTCGTTTTCAAGCCAGGCATGAGCGCATCTGTAGAAATACAGACGCGCCGCGAGCGCGATGTGCTCTCCGTACCTGTAAATGCCGTAACTACCCGCGATTGGGCCGACAGCCTGAAATCAAAAAAGAAAGCAGCAGCTGAAGCGGACAATATCCGCCAGGTAATATTCGTGTATAATGCCACTACTAAAGAGGTGCGTATGGCAGATGTAAAAACTGGTGTACAGGACAACCAATACCTGCAAATAACGGGCGGATTGACAGCAGATGAAGAAGTAGTGATAGCTCCCTATGGCGCCATTACGCGCCTGCTCAAAGACAAGAGCAAAGTAAAGGTGGTAAAGAAAGAAGATCTTTTTGAAGAGAAGAAAGATGAATAAAATGACGTTTCTATCTTCAATCACTAAGGCCTTACAGGAAGGCAGCCGGAACGATGCTAAACGCTTATAAAATCAAAAGTTAAGCTGCACTATTTCTATCAGGACTAAGATAGAAGGCAAATTTCATTTGAGTGATAAGCCTGAAATAAACGGTGTACAATATTCTACTATAGGTTCAAACAGCACAAACTTATCTTAGCTCCTGTGATTCAAAGGAAGGTGTTCCCTTTACGCCTGCTGTACTATAAAAATCCAGGAAGTGCAACTTAAATACCTTGTCATTGCGGGTGTGCAGGACATAGCACTTGTTCTTCTTCACGGAATATTTTGCCGTAGGAATATCATAAGTCTTCCAGTCGTAGCCAATAACATCGCGGTTGGCGGAAAGCTGCAGGCCGGATGTATTTGCATATGTCAGGGCATCGAAAGTGCTTGTGGAATCAGCGGCGGCAACTACTTTGTAAGGGTTGAGCAATACGCCATTCACCTCGTAGGGAAAGTTATTGAGATCGCGATAGATGAACCGATAACGGGTAAATACTACATCCCATGTAGCTTTTGGCGGTTCCGGGGCTACAAGCCCTTTTGCAAAAGAAAAATAGCTGAAATTGAACGAATCATTCTTAGGTATTGCCAAAACTGTAGCAGCAGAATCCTCAAGCTTTGCATAAGCAATGCGGTAGCCGGTATTATTTACCGACAGAAGGGAAAACTTATAATAGGTATTTACTGCAAGCCTCGCTACAAATACTTCGTTCAGGCTTTCATTGTTATTGTTGCGCCAGTTGCCCACTGCGGTAGAATCCGGGTTGCCGCTGGCATCATCATACAAATAATTTTCCGAGGTCATGCCAGTAGGAATTACCCGAATGCTGCTAAAGGTAGTTTTGTGGGTATTATAGAGAAAAATGCCCTTACCACCATTCATGAATACGTGGGCGCCATCTGCAGCAGCTTCAAAAGCAAGATCCCAGTCGGTAGTGGAGCTGGTGGCTACGACGGTATTTTTTTCAAAGTCGTAGAATATCTGGGTATCATAATTTTCGCCCATGGTTACCTTTCCTGGCAAAGCGCTGCCTGCAGGTGGTAGGGTAATAGGCTTGTCTTTTTTCTCACAGCCGGTTAGCGCTGCCAAAAGCAGCGCAAGAAGCGTGATAGAGCAAAAGGAACGTATTTGCATAACAGGTGCAAAAATGCGACAGCAGCTTTAGTGTAGTGTCAGGTAATTGTCAAGACCATGATGATGAACGAATAATCATTAGGTTTGCACCTTGAAAATTCAGTGTTCTTCTATTATGAATCTCCGTGTTTTATCGCTCCTGTGCCTGGGGCTGTTCTTTCTTTCTTCCTGCGGTAATGGCCGCGATGAATTTACTGTGATCGGTGAATTTAAAAACATGCCTGAGCAGCGCGTACGCCTCCAGGAGCTGGGCATATCCGACAAGATCGTAGCGCTCGATAGTACAAAAACGGACGCGCAGGGAAAATTTGAGCTTAATGGCAAAGCGCCACAGCCGGGCCTCTATCAGCTTATTTTCGAGCAGGGCAATAAATACATCCTGCTTTCGTAGATAAAGGAAATATCCGCCTGACAGGTGATTGGAATCAATTGCAGGATTACACTGTTTCTGGTTCCGCCTCTTCCCTGAGCCTGCGCAATTTTCTTAAAGTAGTTAGCTCGCACATGGCAGACTTGCAAACGCTGAACGTTGTTTTTCAGCAATTGCATGCGCAGGGTAAGGATAGCCTTCTTGCAAGAGCAAAGGAAGATGCGCACGGCATTAACCGGAAGCTTACAGAGTTTATCGAGCACTACGCGGATACTACTGCTTACCTGCCTAATGCGCTTTTCTCGGTGCGTATGCTGAATCCTAAAGTGGAACAGCCTTTCGTAAACGCTTTTCTCAGCGGGCTTGAGCGCCGTTTCCCTGGGTCCGTGCAGGAAAAAGAGTTGAAAAACGCTATAACGAAATGATGGCCACGCAGCAAATGGGGCCGCAGGAACAACAAACATTTACTGGTGGGCCGGTATTAGGAGCTGCTGCCCCGGAAATTACTGCCAATAAACCTGATGGGAAACAGCTCAGGCTTTCTTCCTTAAAAGGTAAATTTGTACTTGTTGATTTCTGGGCAAGCTGGTGTGGCCCGTGCCGGGCAGAAAACCCAAATGTAGTAGCCGCTTATAATAAATTCAAGGATAAAAATTTTACGATCCTCGGCGTATCACTCGATGGTGATAAGGAGAAATGGGTAGAAGCTATTGCCAAAGATGGCCTTGCGTGGAATCATATTAGCGACCTCAGGCGCTGGGAAAGTGTGCCGGCGAGAGATTATAAAGTTGAATCCATCCCCGCAAACTTCCTGTTGGATAAGGAGGGAAAGATTATTGCCCGCGATCTGCAAGGGCCGAAATTAGAAGCAAAGCTGGCAGAGATCCTAAAATAAGACCAGCTTTGGCCGCAGCAAATGCCGTGCTTTTCCATAACAGTAATGAATGCTTCGCTCTGTTCCTCTGAGGCTGCCAGAGGATTATCTTTTCCATTTTTTCGGAATCAGCGATACTTGCATGCTTAAAAATCCGATTTAATAAAAATAGCCTCGCAGGCTTTCTAAAACGTGCGAGGCTTTTACTCTGGACTATTTCAGGCTCTTATGAAGTGACATGCCTTCATCGTCATGGCCCAAGTATATGCACTCTGTGAGCGCAACATTCATTATCAGATCAACGTGTTTTTTGCGTCGTCCTCATTATCATCATCTGTATTTTTTTCACTGCTTTTACCGGTCTGCGTTTGCGCATAATCCGAAGTTGTGCTGATGCTGCTGTCAACGCCGGTTTGGCCGGATGTATAGCCGCTACCTGCCGAGCCACCCGCCCCAGGTGCAGTTGCACCCTCATAAGAGGTATTTGTGCCTGTTTGCGCAAGCCCTGAATTGCTGTGCGGATCTACCTGGGCAGTGGCGGCCCGGCCCATGCTTGCAGCAAAAAGTGCATTGTTATGAATGCCGCCCTTTTTAGCCTTTCCATCATTTTCCTTGCCTTCGGCAGATGCCTGGCTGCTCGCATCAGAGCCAGTATTCAGACTTTCTCCTTCTGATTGCCAACCATTTTCTTCTTTCTCCTGATCCTGATTCATCGCAGTAGATATTGTTTTTGTTAAAAGAAAACGAATAAAAATTGTGCCATTACCTGGCATGTAATAATTGCTTATTTTTAAAGCCTGAATGAAGCGGCTTCTTGTCTCTATAATTGCTGTCCTGTACTTCGCTGTTAGCAGCGGGTTTACGATACACGTGCATTATTGCATGGGGCAAATAGTAAGTGCTTCTGTGGTACCGGAAGCCAGCGATGAGCACCATTGCACTCATTGCGGCATGAAGAAGACGAAGGGCGGAAATGGCTGCTGTAAAGAGGAGCAAAAAATAGTAAAAAGTACAGCCGAAGGCGCGCTGTTAAAGAGCATACCGCTCATTGCGCCGCTCGTATTTACATTGCCCGCTGCGCAGCATTATATATTATTGGAGTATCCTGCCAAGACAGGAAATATACTTACTTCCTTTACGCCTCATGCGCCACCGGGGCCGCCATCCTGCCCGGTATATCTAAGTATCCGCAACCTGCGTATCTGATCTTTTTTGTTTGCTGCAACGGCATCCTGCTGCTGCAATATTGTGGAATGTTTGCAACATTTACACAGTATGTTTTTCAATGCGGGATAATTTTTCCTGCTTTCCTATTTTTTTAAACAAGCAATCATGAAAAAAATCATTTTTATAGTGGCGCTTTTGTGCCTGAATATTTCTACTTCCTTTGCCCAGATAAAATCTGCATCCCTCAAAGCCAGCGGGCTTACATGCAGTATGTGCAGTAAAGCAATTTTCAAGGCTTTGCAAAAAGTCCCTTCTGTCCAGGAGGTTAATGTAAATAT
The DNA here is from genome assembly GCA_965246905.1 of Chitinophagaceae bacterium. GTDB lineage: Bacteria > Bacteroidota > Bacteroidia > Chitinophagales > Chitinophagaceae > UBA1952. The sequence continues at coordinate 442 of CBDFFZ010000015.1, read as the reverse complement.
CGAAACCTCAGTTTACAACATCACCTTTAAGCCAGGTGCGCCGGTAGTGATAGATGCAGTTAAGAAAGCTGTGGAAGATGCGGGGTTTGCTGTAGCTTCCATGCAGGTAACGGCCTTGTTCCCGAAAATGGAGATTGCCAATGACGCGCATTTTAGTATTGGCGGCCTGAACCTTCATTTTCTTGATGTAAAGCCGCAGGTATTGGAAGGCATGCAGACTGTAACGGTGGTTGACAAGAATTATCTGCCGCAGGCTGAAAATAAAAAGTATGGCCAGTACACTAAAATGACTTGTTTTCAGACGGGCATAATGGCTGCCTGTTGTACTAAAAGCGGACAGCCTTCCGGGCGTATTTTATCATGTAACCCTCTAATCGCGAAAGCAAAAGGGGAAGGTTGCTCTAATCTTCCCGCTTTGCACATTTCTAAATTTTTATGAACC
>CBDFFZ010000014.1:0-391327 GCA_965246905.1 Chitinophagaceae bacterium | reverse complement strand
GCAGCACATGCTGGTATTGAATGCGCTCGCTCTCTTCGGTGAATATGGTCGGGGCCTTATAGCCAAAACCGCCGCCGATGCGGGATGACAGCTTTGTATTGAGCTTATAGAGCAATGATAAACGCGGCAGCAGCGCAAAGCCGTAATCAAAAACATAATCGCCACGGAGCCCGGCTTCCATAAAAAGTTTTTCTGCAGGATGCCAGGTGCCCTGTGCAAATCCGCCCAGCGTGCTCTGCGAATAATTGCGCAGGGTACCAGTGCTACGCGGCGCTTCGCGGAATGCATCTGTAAGTAAATTGGCTCCGGCTACCCAGTCGATACGCGTACCATTATGATTATAGGCTGCCTCTGTATAAGTAGTATGCTGTGTGCCGTCAAAATCATAGCCCGGTATGGCAATGATGCGGTTAAAGTAGCTGTAGCTGTTCTTTAATGTGAAGGTGGCAGCATCATCGGGCTTATAGACGGCAGAAAGCTGTGTGCTGATGCGCGCTGTTTTATTGCGCTCAAAATAACCATGGCCGGCATTTCCCTCACCTTTTATATAATGCAGGTCGCCACCGATACGATCCTCAAAAACCGTATTTACCCCGGCCACAAATGTTGTTTTGGGGGATGGATAGAAGAACACCTTGGGGTTTAAGGTATAACGGCTGAATTTCGGAATTGCCGTAAGGTCGATACCGGCAGGATCGTAAGGCGCATTGCGGTTATAAGCGGTAAAAAGAGTAGTGCCCCACTTGCTATTCCGCTTTCCGTAAAAAGCATTTACATCTAAGCCTTTTGCGCTCGTGCCATTAAGGTGAATGCGCAGCTCGCGCTCCTTTGCCGGAGTCTTGGAGATGAGGTTTACCAGCCCGGCAATGGCTCCGTCACCATAAAGCGTAGAGGCAGATCCTTTAATCACTTCCACCTGCTTCAGATCGAGGGGTGGCGTTTGCAGTAAGCCAAGCCCGCTTGCAGCACCGGAATACATCGGAAAGCCGTCTTTTAAGATCTGCGTATAGCGGCCGTCGAGCCCCTGTATGCGGATGGATGCATTGGCTGATGTTGCAGAAGTTTGCTGCGTCTGGATGCCGGTGCTTTCAGAGAGCATCATGCGGATGTCGCCGGGCTTCATATTGGCCTTTTCATCCAGCTCCTCGCTGGCTATTGCCTCAATCCGGGTAGGGATATCGCGGATGGAGCGGCTGCTGCGCGTAGTGCTTACCTGCACTTCATCCAGCGCTTCGGTTTCCGCTTTGCGGGCAGTATCAGTAACAGATGTTCGGGCCGTATCCGGCAGGTTGATTTGTGCAGATGTCACTGCAACAGACGACAGCAGGGCTATCGCCAGAAAAATGGATTTCATTTAAAAAGGCTGAGTATTGTATAAAGAAATGCTCCTGCCCGGAAGGCAGCAGATTGCGATGATAAAATGGGCTCAGACTAATTTCGGAGGCTGCCAGACAGGACTAAAAATATCCGGTAAAGAGGAGACAAGATAACCGGGGAAGGCCTGAAAAAAATATGGAATAACCGGTGATACTACCGGCATTAAGGTAACCGGCAGCATAACCCCGGCACAGCAGCTGCAGGCGCAGAAAGGCGAGCAGGCATCCTTGCCACCGTATTTTTCATGGGAAGTGTGCTGTGCGCTAATACCGGGTTGTACGGACGCAAAAGCTGTGGCATCATCGCAGGGCAGGCAGCTGAGTACCAGAACTAATAAGCTAAGAAAGGCAGAGAAAATGTGGCGCACGATACCGGTAAAATTAGGGGATTTGTGCTGATTCTCTTTCATTGTATGCTGCGCGCGCAATAGTTCTAAACGTTTTTCTGTATCATTGATATGCTGAGCACGCTACCATGAGCATCGATAAAACAGAAAATAATACAGCCGCAGATAACGGGCTTATAACAGCCGGCAACCGCAGGCTCTGGCTCTGTGCCATCGGCATTGCGCTACTCACACTTTTATGTTATATGCCGGTATTTTCCGGAAGCAAGGAATTTACCAATTGGGATGACGGGGGTTACGTAACCGCACAGCCACTCGTTACTTCCCTCAGCAGCGCGAACATCCAGAAGATGTTTGACCCGAAGTCGGTAGTGATGTTCAACTATCATCCGCTTACCGTGCTTTCGCTGGCTATAGATTATCAGCGCGGCTTTGATGAAGATTTAAACACCATCAGCATTGCTCCATTCGTACACACTAATATGCTGTTTCACCTGTTCAATACGATCCTTGTTCTGCTATTTATTTATCGCCTCAGCAAGGGTAATCTTATGGCTGCCGGTATATGCGCGCTGCTCTTTGGCATCCACCCGATGCATGTAGAGAGCGTAGCCTGGATATCCGAGCGGAAAGATGTGCTCTACTGCTTTTTCTTTCTTCTTTCCGCCCTTACCTACCTCCGCTACTTAGACCATAAAAAGATAACCCTGCTCGGGCTTTCCGTCCTCTTTTTCATCTTGTCCTGCCTGTGTAAAGCAATGGCTGTGCCGCTGCCGTTTGTGCTTTTGCTAACGGACTATCTATACCGGCGCAGGTTTGATATAAGGCTGCTGTTGGAGAAGGTACCCTATATCATAGTAGCTGTCATAATGGGCATATTCACGGTTTCCGCACAGAAAAGTGCCATTGCCGATTTTGCCGCTTTTACCATTCCGCAGCGCTTGGAGTTTGCCGGCGCAGCCTTTTGCACTTACTGGCTTAAGTTGTTGTTGCCGCTACAGCTTTCTGCTTATTACCCCTATCCTGATTTTCCGCTGCCGGCTCTATACTTCCTGGCGCCATTGATTGCGCTTGCACTAATCATTTTGCCACTGGTTTTATTATTCAGGAAAGACAAGGAAATATTTCGCGTGGCAGTGTGGGGCATTGGCTTTTTTATCCTGATGATTGCATTAGTGCTCCAGGTAGTTTCAGTAGGCAGCGCCTTGATGGCAGACCGCTATACCTACGTCTCATCCATCGGTCTTTTTTTCCCTGCGGGGATATGCTTTGCGCAATTGGTAAGCCGCCCGCGTTTCCGGCAGATAGCCATTGCCGCTGGTAGCTTAATGCTGGTTTTCTATGCAGTGCAGGCATACCGGCGGATACTGGTATGGGATAATAGCGGTGCGCTGTGGGCAGATGTGATCCATCAGTATCCCATTAAGGAAAAGGACGGTAAGCAGGTAAACCTGAACGCCAAGACGGCATATAAGAACATGGGTGATTATTACGTAAGCGCCGGCAATTACGACAGCGCTTTTCATTACTATAATACGCTCGCCATCGCCGGCACCCGCGATGCCGAAGTATGGGCCAACCTGGGCAATATCTACATTCTGAATAAAGACGCTAAAAACGCATTGGGTGCGCTTGATAGGTCTGCTGCGCTGGATCCAGCCAACAGCAATACCTGGCTTACAAGAGCCGTTGTGCTGGCCAATACCGGTAATCTTGCAGAAGGTGTAAAAAGCTTGGACAAAGCAATTGAGTTAAAGCCGGGCGATACCCAGGCAAGGGCCATGCGTACCGATATGATCCGCCGGCTGGCTAAGTAGACAGACCTTATAATCGGGCATTATTCCATTCAGATTGAAACAGGATCTTCAGTTCCTTGGGGCCTGCCGGTTTATGAAGAAATCAGCAGGAGCAGCAATTGTGTACGCCTCTGAAGCGCTGCCCTTCTTAACGGTTCGGGGGTTGCACATAGCTTCCGCTTCGAAGCCTGCGCGCTGCGGGCCGGAGCAGGATATGGTGTAAGCATTATAAACTTTTGCTTCCTGGCAATCGTAGCCTGTATTTTGGTGCCTTGTTTGCAGGCGCCATGGTTTGATCAAACGCAGTTGTCTCATGTTCTTTACTTGTGTGTATTACTACACAGTTAGGTCGTGTCGTTATAAGCGGTGGTAATGGCTTCAGTTGTCAGGCTTTCTGCTTCATTATTTGATGCCCAGAAAAGGCACACATCATGCTCCTCATTTACTGCATCTATCCAGCCGAAAAGGCAATGCTTCATTCCCCTGTTCTTAAACAGATCCTGCACCCAAAAGATTATTTCCTGCTCGTTAAAGGCATCCTGCGCAAGGCATAATTGCTCCCCCTTAAAGCCGTGGCGGATGCAGATCTCCCCCAGCATGATATTGGGCAGCGTATATACAAATAGCGCCGGGCTGGGAATCGTGCTTATTGTCTCCTGGTAGCGTTTATCCACCGCAAGGCAGCCGTGCTTTGTAGCCAGCACCACTGCGATCCTGTTTTTATCCAGACCGTCATAAAGAAGGCCATTCTCCGTGCGCAGCAAGGCTTCGGCGCCGAGCCAGGCCCATTTACAGAGCACATCCATCTTAAAGAACTTCGGGTAATTGCAGCCTAAGCCGCGGTACACATCTTCCGGCGAATGCCCTTGTAAGTGTACAATGGCGGCAAAGTTTTTTTCCGCTAACCGATCATTAAGGCGCACGAAAGGAATCGTTAATGAAGGCATGGCAAATGCAGCTTTATTATAAATGAAAAGGGAAACTTTTAGTAGTTGCCGTATGTTACAGGGCAGCTATGCAATGTGCAGCATTTAGGGTGCAGAAAGAAATCGTGCATCAGCCCTGGAGCGCATCAACAGCTATCACAGGTTGATCTGCTGGCGGCCTTCGTATTTTACCGGCACGCGGATAAAAATGCGGCCTTTACCGGCTTTGATGCTGCCCTGCAATCGTACGGTAATCTCTTTGTTGGCGAGGATATCCAGCGCATTTGTAAAGATGCTTTGCAGCCCTGCGGTAAAGGAGACCGGCAGCAGGAACGTATCCTTTGCCGGTACGATGGTACGCTCATCCAGCACGGCTTTGCCGGCGTAGCGGTCACTGAAATACACATCTATATCACCATCCTTCAGGCTGAGGCTGTAGCTGTTGGGGTTATAGAAGCGCAGGTCTGTAACGAAGGTGGCCTGCTGCAGATCTACCTGCTGCACGCGGAAGTGCTCCACATCCTGGTATTCGAGCGCCTTTACCTGCGCGCAGCTTTGCAGGGCAAATATCAGCGCCACCGGCAGCAGCAGATTTCGGAAAAGCATCATCCCCCAAATGTAAAGCAGGATCGCTTTGTATCTTGCGCCGCTTATGCTATTCCCACTTCGTAAAATCAGCCTTATACTTTTACTGGTTGTTTTAAATGCCATAGCAAGCGCACAGAACACCCGCCTCAATGATCACAATAGTATTGGCTGGTACACCTCGACGATCAATCATAAAATTGCTGAAAATTGGAGTGCCCAGATTGAATATCAGTGGCGGCGGGATCAATGGATTAGCAACTGGCAGCAAAGCCTCTTCCGCCCGGCCATTAATTATCAAATGCTGCCTGATATGCAATTGCAAATGGGCATGGCCTGGGTAGTGACATTTGATTACGGCGATTATCCCCTGAACAGCTTTGGCAAAACATATCCTGAGTACCGGCTCCACGAGCAGGTGCAATTTTCGCAGCAGGTAGCCAGGGTGAGCCTGCAGCACCGCATCAGGCTGGAGCAGCGCTGGGTAGCAAGGTTTAACAGTGCAGTATCCGAAAAGCCGGATGCCTACACCTATACCAACCGTACCCGCTATATGCTGCGCATGCAATGCCCGCTTCAGGGCCGCACACTCGATGATCGTGAATTTTATGCCGCAGCATACGATGAACTGTTTATCGGCTTCGGAAAGAATGTTGGCGAAAATATTTTTGATCAAAACCGTATCGGGGTCCTGGCCGGCTATAAGGTCAATAAGCATTTGAGAGTGGAAGCCGGTTACCTTAACCAGACACTCCAATTAGGCCGGGAGATCGGAAACCGGAATGTGCTCCAATACAATGAAGGGATTATTCTGAATATACTGGTAAATACCGGGAACGGATCGTGAGGATACCGATGAAGCAGGCTCATTACCAGCCTGCTTTGCTCCAGTGGAAAAAAAGGTGGCATTAATTTTTTAAGCCTTAAATAAATCAACTCACTTATTTAATTATACCACAATGATGAAACACTTGCTCATTGCCAGCATATTGCTCATAGGGCTGCAGGCGGATGCGATTGCGCAGCACCGGATGCAGCACCGCTCCTCCCGCCATCACCGGATGCATTACCACCGCTCGCGCCACCACAGCGGCCCATACGATCGCGCTTACAATGGCTCCCACCGCAGCGACGATCAGCCATCGGCCTACAAAGGCGATAACACCCCCATCAACGATGGCCAGCGCAAGAACAAGCAGCGCAACCTCAACTACAATACCAATCAGCCCCTGCCCGCCAGCAACGGCAAGTAAATTAATTCCTGAATACATTAAAAGCCCTGCAAACATTGCGTTTGCAGGGCTTTTAGCTATGTGCCCGGCCTTCTTTAAGATTAGGGCAATTGCATCCTATAGTTTACAGCAGCATTGTCATCCCGCAGGGATCTTTGCCTAAGCTTTGGGTGTCAAAGATCCCTGCGGGATGACAAAGTTTGTGCAAAAGCCTTACTCCACTCTTAAAGAAGGCCGGGTTGGGGTTCACCCTTCAATACACGTGCTGCCCGCCGTTGATGCTGTAATTGGCCCCGGTAATAAAGCCCGCCTCATCCGATGCGAGGAACGATACCAGATGCGCTACCTCATGCGTGCCGCCCAGGCGCCCCATCGGTATCTGCGCCACGATCGCATCGCGGTATTTCTGCTCTACCGCCATAACCATATCCGTGCCTATATAGCCGGGGGAGATCGTATTCACCGTAATGCCGTACTTGGCCACTTCCATAGCCAGCGTTTTGGTAAAGCCGTGCATGCCTGCCTTTGCTGCTGAGTAATTGGCCTGCCCGAATTGCCCGCGCTGCCCGTTTACCGAAGATATATTGATGATGCGGCCAAACTTGCGGTCGATCATGCCATTGATCACATGGCGCGAGCAGTTGAATACACTGTTCAGGTTGGCGCTGATCACCTCATTCCAGTCGTCGAGGCTCATCTTCGAGAAGCGGCCATCGCGCGTGATGCCGGCATTGTTCACCAGCACATCGATAGGGCCGAGCTTCGCTTCGATCTCGTTGATCATATTGCCCACGCTTTCAAAGTCGGTTACATCGCCCTCAAAAAGCTGCACCTCTACGCCCTCATCGTGCATGGTTTTCTGCCAGGCCCCGGCTTTTTCTTTATTGCGGTAATTGGCTGCCACGCGGTAGCCATCCTTATTGAGTTCTTTGCACATCGCAGTGCCGAGGCCGCCGGTAGCGCCGGTTACCAATACAATCCTGTCTTTGCTCATAATGAGATATTGCCTGTTTTTAGGGAAGCATTACAAGTTTGCAAATTATTTGCAGGAGTGCAAGCTTTCCGGCGAATTAATTGTTGGGGCGCATGCCGCGAAGGGCGGCACCGGGCTATCCGTTCCAAGCCCTTCGCTATCGCTACGGGGCTTTCCACTGCTATCCCTTGCGCGGGCTCATACGCTTATCTGAATCACGGATTTTAAACGGATTAATGGATTACACGGATGGGCGCTGTATCATCCTTGGGCGTAAACGTAGCACGTTGAGGTATTGCAAGGCAACGTCTCTACAACAGCGGTCGCGGATGAGGGCACCCAAAGTTTAATCTGCATCCGCATGCTTAATTGCTCCTTTTCTCTCCTTTCCGCTTCTTTTTATACCGGAGCGCCTGCTGCCTGCACCGGATATGCGCCTATTTGTGTCGGAATACCCTCTTTCTGCGGGAACAAGCTTCTGTTGACGCATGGATAGCTGCTGCCTGCACCTGGACTCCTCCTGTTTGTCCGTCAGTTGCTGCGCCGGCACCGCAGTACTCACTATTGCCCCCGGAATAAGTACTAACTGCGCCGGATTATCAACTGCCGGGGCCGGATAAGCTGCATTTTGCGCTGCAGCATTTTCTTTCTGCGCGTTACCGGCTACTGCCAGCGCCGGATACTTTTCTGGCGGCTCTGCATGATCTACTGTTTTTTTGCGGGTTATAACCATTAGCTATTAATCTTTTCCTGCTACTCAAATAGTTCGCTTGCAAGCTATCCAATAAAAAGCCGGAATGCAGTGGATGCATTCCGGCTTTTATCCTAAAGAGCAGTGATTAATGATTGCTAACCAGGGTGCCTATGGAATGGCCGTTTACCACATCCAGCAGGTTGCCGGCCTTGTGCATATCGAATACGATGATGGGCAGGTTGTTTTCCTGGCAGAGCGTGAAGGCAGTCATATCCATTACCTTAAGGCCTTTGGAAATTACCTCGCCGAAAGTGAGTGTTTCAAAGCGGGTAGCAGTAAGGTCGCGCTCGGGGTCGGCGGTATAGATGCCATCCACGCGGGTGCCTTTCAGGATCACATCCGCATTGATCTCGATGGCGCGGAGGGAGCCGGCAGTATCGGTAGTAAAATAGGGATTGCCCGTGCCGGCGCCGAAGATCACCACGCGGCCCTTCTCGAGGTGGCGGATAGCGCGGCGGCGGATATAGGGCTCGGCGATCTGCTCCATTTTAATGGCGCTCTGGAGGCGGGTATTTACCCCGGCTTTCTCTAAGGCGGCCTGCAGCGCCATGCCGTTGATCACGGTGGCAAGCATGCCCATATAATCGCCCTGGGCGCGCTCAATGCCGGTTTCGGCCTCGTTCATGCCACGGTAGATATTGCCGCCGCCGATCACTACGGCAACCTGCACGCCGATATCCGTAACCAGCTTTATATCGTTGGCATACGACTCGAGCATGGCCGGTGAAATGCCGTAATTGCGGTCGCCCATCAGGCTTTCGCCGGAGAGCTTTAAAACGATTCTATTGTATTTGGGAAGCATCTTTTTTATTGCGGATTTCGGAAGTGGGATTTCGGATTTGCCTGTAATTTGAACTTAAGATTGGGTATTCCGGAATCCGAATTTCGGAATCCGGAATGGTCATGCATTTATTGAACAAAAGGCATTTTTACTACCTGCGCTTTGAGGGCTTTATCGCGTACTACCACGAAGATATCGCTGCCTTCTGCGCTGAATTCCTTATCCACATAGGCCATGCCTATGGCTTTGCTGAGGCTCGGGCTCTGGGTGCCGGAAGTTACGTAGCCTATGTCGGTTCCTTCGGCATTCTGCAGCCGGTAGTGGTGGCGGGGGATGCCCTTATCGATCATCTCAATGCCTACGAGCTTGCGGGTTACTCCGGCTGCCTTCTGCGCTTCAAGAATGGGGCGTGCGGTAAAATCCTTGGAGAATTTAGTTACCCAGCCGAGGCCGGCTTCGAGCGGTGAGGTTGTATCGTCTATATCATTGCCATAGAGGGCAAAGCCTTTCTCGAGGCGCAGGGTATCTCTTGCGGCGAGGCCAATGGGCTTCATTCCTTTAGGGCCGCCTACGCGGAATATTTCTGCCCAGATCTTTTCGCCGGCGCCATCCTTATCTTCAAAATAGATCTCAACCCCGCCTGAGCCGGTATAGCCTGTAGCGCTGATGAGCACATTATCCACACCGGCAAAGCGGCCTTTGGTAAAGGTGTAGTATTTGAGGTGGGTAAGGTCCATATCGGTAAGCTCCTGCAATAGCTTTACCGCATTAGGGCCCTGCACAGCGAGAAGGCCAGTCTTTTCGGAGATGTTCTCCATATCCACACCGCCTGTATTGAAGGTGGAGATCCAGTTCCAGTCTTTCTCGATATTGGAGGCATTTACCACCAGCATATAGGTTTTATTCTCCTCGATGCAATACACCAGCAGGTCATCCACAATACCACCCTGATCATTAGGCAGGCAGGAGTACTGGGCCTTTCCTGCGGTGAGCTTGGAGGCATCATTGCTCGTAACGCGTTGTATAAGATCGAGTGCGCCCTCTCCCTTCAGCATGAACTCGCCCATGTGGCTTACATCGAATACGCCGGCATTGTTGCGCACGGTATTGTGCTCTTCATTGATGCTCGTGTAGGAGATGGGCATGTTATAGCCGGCAAACTCAGCCATCTTAGCGCCGAGGCCGATATGGGTTTGCGTAAATGGAGTGGATTTCATGTGGCTGGTGGAATGTGGGCGCAAAGGTAGGCGCACAGGCGGATAAAGCCAACCGAATTAAGAGGTGGCGGGGATGCTTATTTGTTTTCCGTTGCGTGGCTTCTTATTTATCTCCCGCAGATTTTGCAGATCTCCGCAGATGAAGCTTGCCTTACCTTTTATGACTTAACTATTTACCGTACCGCTCCGTTATGCACCAGCCGCTACAATTAAACTGCCGGAAACCATTTACTATTTAATATTTTTGCCTTCTATCAATTATCCGCCCCGTGCGGATCACTATGGCGTTTCAACTGTTTCTTACTTTTTTCCTTGTTCTTTTAAATGGCTTTTTTGTTGCGGCAGAGTTTGCAATCGTAAAGGTGCGCACCTCACAGCTCGATGTAAAATCAGGCAAGAGCAAAGCGCTGGCAGCAGCGGCCAAGGCCATTGTCAATAACCTGGATGCTTATCTTGCGGCTACACAGTTGGGCATTACGCTGGCCTCGCTCGGCCTCGGCTGGGTGGGCGAAGAGGTGATGACCAATATTATGCTGCATGTGGTGCATCACTTCGGTGGTACGCTTACAGAAATCAACGCGCACCGTATCGCTGTGCCCATTGCCTTCTTCGTTATCACGATGCTTCATATTGTATTCGGAGAGCTTGCGCCGAAGTCTGTAGCCATCCGTTTTCCTACCCGAACCACCTTTGCTATTGCCTGGCCGCTGCGGGTTTTTTACCTCATATTTCGTCCGCTTATCTGGCTGCTTAATAATATGGCCAATCTTATCCTGCGCATCTTTGGCATCAGTGCGGTGCATGGCGCAGATATCCATTCGGAAGAAGAGCTGAAGATGATCATTACAGAAAGCCATGAAGGCGGAGCCATAGAGCAGACGGAGCGCGAGCTCATCCAGAATGTATTTGACTTCGACGACCGCCATGCGGGAGATATACAGACGCTTCGGAAGAACATTACTGCAATGCCCTCCAGCTACGGGGTAAAAGAGGCACTGGATTTTGCGCTGCGCGAAGGGTACAGCCGCTATCCGGTGTATGAAGGCACCATCGATGAGATTATCGGCATCATCAATACCAAAGACCTGATGAAGTGTATGCTGGACCCTGATACCGGCGACAGCATACAGCTACTCATACGCCCGGCTTATTTTGTGGCAGATAACCGCAAGATCAAAGACCTGCTGAAAGCACTGCAACTGCGGCGTACGGTAATGGCGATTGTAACGAGTGAAATAGGTGAAGTAGCCGGCATTGTAACGGTAGAGGACATCCTCGAGGAGCTTGTTGGCGAGATCCAGGATGAGTATGATGACGAGAAGCCGTACGTGCAGCAAACGCAGGAGGGCACTTTTATCATAGATGCGCACCGCAAGCTTGGTGATATCAATAAATACATCCCCGACCGCCTGGAGGAGGACAATGAATATGAAACGCTGGCAGGCTATATTGCCTATCATTTCCCGGAAGATTACCGCAAGGGCAGTGTGCTGCGGATCAAGAATTATGAAGCTACCATTCTTACCATGTACCGTAATAGTGCCGCGCTTGTATCCTTTAAAGTAGTAGATGAGGAATAGGACGATGCTGTAACCAAGAAAGGCATCCCGACTCGGAATGCCTTTCCTGATTTATGTTGAATATAAATTATGCCTGCTTTACCATCTGCACATTGGCAGTAAGCTTCACGTCATCCCCAAGCATAACGCCGCCGGTTTCAGTAACGGCGCCCCAGCTAAGGCCAAAGTCTTTCCGGTTGATCTTTCCGGTTACTTCGAAGCCGGCTTTGGTTTGCCCGTAAGGGTCTTGCTGGATGCCGCCGAACTCCACATTCAGGGTTACGGGTTTTGTTTCCCCGTGCATGCTCAGGTTTCCTTCTACGGTATAGTCATCACCATCCTTCACTACCTTGGTGCTTGCGAAAGTAAGCGTCGCATATTTTTCTACGTCAAAGAAATCGGCACCTTTCAGGTGACCGTCGCGCTGCTCATTACCTGTATTTACAGAAGCCGCATCTGCGCTGAAGCCGATCTTCATCGTGCTCATGTCATCGCCATCCGTTTCTGCTTCTGCAGAGAACTGTGTAAACTGCCCGGTCACGTTCGTGATCATCAGGTGGCGGATCTTGAATTGCAGCTCAGAGTGCATTGGGTCCAAAACCCATTTTGTTGTTGCCATAGTTTGCTTGTTGTTTTTATTGTTGGTTCTAAATGGAAAGATAATTTAATCGTTAGTGCGCAGTTGCTCCAGCAGGTTATTTAACTGCGTTGCATCCTCCTCGCTCATATTTACGGTTTTGTTGAAGCCGCTTACTGCCGCGCTCGCCAGCTCCAATTGCTTCAATCCTTTTTGGGTAATGGACACGAGGGTTTCGCGGCGATCTTCCGCAGATTGTGTGCGCCGGGCTGTTCCTTTAGCGATAAGGCGGTCAATGATACGCGGTACATTAGAGTTGGCCTCAACCATACGGGAAGCAATATTTTTGATGCACATAGCCTGCGGGTGCTTTCCTTTCAGGATGCGCATTACATTAAACTGCTCTACTGTAAAATCATTTTGCTTTAAAGCAGCGCTTACTTTTGTGCGGGCCCAATAGGCGGTGTACATGATGTTGAGCATGGCCTTATGCGACATGGACTCAAACTTCTCCGTCTTTAAAACCTCCTCCAGCTTCATAAGGCAAATGTATGTAGGTACATGCAATTTTCCAAATAATTATATGACGGGTAACTGCGCACAGCTGAAAGCGCGTAGAATCAAAAGTTGAAATCCTGCGGCTCGCCGGCAAGTTCCCGCCCGCGAAGAATCTGTTTCTTAAGCATGTCCGCAAGCCCATCTTCCTTTAAATATTGATCGCCCCATTTGAGCCCGGTTTCAATATAAAATTTATGCTCTTCCCATATCTGGGGTAGAATAAAGGCAACCTTTTCTTTCAGATAATCCTGCCAGCAGTAGTAAAGCGCCTCCCGCCAGGTAATGCCACCACGGACCCTGGGCGGATCGGCAATTTCTGAAAGATGAAAAACGATATCTTCAATGTCATAAACACCGGCCTCATCCTCAGCTTCTTTTTCTGCTGCCTCTGTTTGCCACTGATCATAGAAAAGCTCTTGAAAAATTTCATCGTCTACCAGCTTCGCCAACTCATAATGCTTCTCTCCATCATAAAAAGCCAGCCACGGACGGGTATCAACAGGCTGCGGATCTCTTTGAACCTCTTTAGAACGGTCATCCTCAAAATATTGGTTAATATAGCGCTCTTCTTTTTCACCGCGTATATCTGGCAGTAACATCAGGCCGCCTGTACCGAGATAGGTATCATAATGGTGGAACCAATCCGGAATTTCATAGTCCGCGTCTATATCTTCTTCATCTGTGCGCTGCAGATGTGGGATTGAGTGAACAAGCAGGGCATTGCCAAAGCGGCCAAGATCACATTCCTCCGATCTTAGAAAAGCCTGCATTGCAGCTACTTCCCCGGCATTTGCAGGCTCTAAAAATGGGCATGCTTGTGGATACCGGCTCCAGGTGTAAAAATCCATGCGAATCTGTACGCCGGGAAAAGTTATCTGTTCCGCACACCACAGCAGGTAGAGATTAAATAATTTTTTTTGAAGAATTGCTTTATAGGCCATTTCAACTTCACTCCGAAAGGGCATTTCCCTTACTTCTGCCTTTTTCAGGCGGTATTCCGAATGTGCTACATGGAGCCGCTTGCGGAAGGCATACTGATCGAAAAAAGACTGCATGGATGCAGGATTATATGATTTTAAAAACTCGGCCGCCACAGGATTTGAACTGATCTCTTCTAGGAATTTTGCCTGAAGCGCCTCAATCGCTTTTTCCTTTTCGTGCTTATCGCCGGGCAGGCGGGATGGATGATATTGCCAGTCTTCAAATTGCATAATATTTCAATGGTTTGGGTAAAGCAAGTTACATAATCCGGCGCAAAAAAAGCCCGCTGACTCTTAATCAGCGGGCAATAAAATTCGGGTAATTATGGTATATTATTTAAGCAATTTCCATAGCCTTCGGCGCGGCGCTTTTGATGGCTTCGCTGGCCTGCGCGGCATACTTCTCAAAATTTTTGTTGAAGAGGCCGGCCAGTTCCGATGCCTTACGGTCGTAAGCATCTTTATCGGCCCATGTATCGCGTGGGTTAAGCACGTCGGCTGGTACGCCTGGTACACTTTGCGGCACCAATACACCAAATACAGGGTGCGGTACATACTCAACGTCCTTCAGCTCACCATTCATAGCTGCGGTTATCATGGCACGTGTATATTTCAGGCTCATGCGCTTGCCAGTGCCAAATGCGCCGCCGCTCCAGCCTGTGTTGATCAGCCATACATTTACGTCCTTATGCTCATCCAGCTTCTTGCCTAAAAGCTCGGCATATTTTGCAGGATGCAGGGGCAGGAATACACGGCCAAAGCAAGCAGAGAAGGTAGGTTGAGGCTCGGTAACACCTACTTCCGTACCGGCAACCTTGGCCGTATAGCCGGAGATAAACTGGAACATGGCCTGCTCGGTAGTGAGCTTTGAGATGGGCGGCAGGATACCAAAGGCATCTGCTGTAAGGAAGAAAATATTTTTAGGATCGCCGCCATAGGATTTTTCCTTCGCATTCGGGATGAAATCGATAGGATAAGCTACGCGGGTGTTCTCTGTGATAGAGCCGTCTGCGTAATCTACCTTATTGGTGCCTTCGTGGAATTTAATGTTCTCCAGCAGCGCGCCCGGCTTCACTGCTGCCCAGATTTGCGGCTCTTTCTCTTCGCTCAAATCAATACATTTTGCATAGCAGCCGCCCTCGAAGTTGAATACAGAGCCATCGGCCCAGCCATGCTCATCATCACCAATGAGCGCACGGTGAGGATCTGCAGATAGCGTTGTTTTACCTGTGCCGGAAAGACCGAAGAACAAAGCAACATCACCGTCTTTGCCTTCATTGGCAGAGCAGTGCATGGAAAGCACTTTATGATCGTTTGGCAGTACAAAATTGAGCACGCCAAAGATGCCTTTCTTCATCTCGCCGGTATAAGCAGAGCCACCGATGAGGATAATTTTGCGGGTAAAATTTACAGCCGTGAAATTAGCTTGGCGGGTGCCATCCACAGCAGGATCTGCGAGGAAGGAGGGCGCTTGAAGGATAGTCCAGTCGGGCGTTTGTGTATCTATCTCCCGGGCAGTGGGGCGGAGGAAAAGGTCATTGCAGAACAGGTTGGCCCACGGCGTCTCATTAACTACACGTACATTGAGGCGGAAGGCCGGGTCGGCGCAGGCATAAGCATCGCGCACCCATACTTCTTTGCCTTTCAGGTGAGCGCACACTTTATTGTACAATGCGTCAAATACTTCAGGGGCAAGCGGAAAGTTTACATCACCCCAATCAACTGTATTTTCTGTGATGGAATCGCGTACAGTAAACTTGTCTTTAGGTGAGCGGCCGGTAAATTTACCTGTGCTTACCGACAGGGCACCAGAATCATTGAGCTCACCCTGGCCCAATGCTAAGGATTTGCTTGTCAGCTCTTCCGGTGAAAGATTCCAGTGTGCTACTGCCACATCAAGTCCCATATCGGTTAGCTTCGCCGATGGGTTTTTCTTGCCAAATTCCTGCATATAATTTTCTTTATAGTTTTTTGAAAATTGACGGCGAAAATACAACGCAATCTTTTCCGTTCATAATCTTTTTTTAAAGTAAGTGTTTTATCGCTGTCCTGTATTAATCTGCGGGATCTCCATGGTTCTATAAAATGGCGCAAGCGCTTTTCAAATCCGGGATTCTTGTGTTAAGATAATGCACCGTATCGGGAAAGATGCTATCAGGCCAGTAATTGCACGGTGCTAAAATACGCACGTGCTATACCTTTGCTTCGCGATGAAAAAGGTAAATGTCACCCTTCCGGTTTACGATATCTATTCATTTAGCGCCATTGCTTAATTGCTTTACATTACGCTAAATCATGTGAAGGCATTGTGCCGCAAGCTGCCAGCAGTGTTTAATCGGCCGCCACCGCAGCATTTCCACTAAAATATATCCCATATGTGTGCACAATCCAAAGCCCCGGTACGCAGCCTTGCCGCCAGTGTACTGGGCAACCGGTGCCCGCGATGCAGAGAAGGCATGCTCTTCACCAGCCCCAACCCTTATAATTTCCGTACTACGATGCGTATGCCGGAACACTGCCCGGTTTGCGGCCAGCCTTTTGAATTGCAAACAGGCTTTTACTTTGGCACCGGCTTTGTGAGCTATGGACTCTCTGTAGCGCTGCTGGCTATTGGTTTTATTACCTGGTACTTTACCATCGGCATGTCTATACGCGAAGGTGATAACAGGTTGTATTGGTGCCTCGGCATCAATGCAGGGCTGCTGCTGCTGCTCCAACCTTTACTTCAGCGGCTTGCACGATCCATCTGGATAGCTTTTTTTGTGCCCTACAACCGGGAGTGGGCTTTGCCGGATGATGCACTATCATAAGCGCATTTAAGCTTCGGATTTTTTACCCGGCCCAGCCTTCCCTATCCAGGCTTCTGTACTGTATAGCTTCTGCAAGATGCTCAGGGCGTATCTCTTCCGTGCCACCGAGATCGGCAATGGTACGGCTCACTTTCAGGATGCGGTCGTACGCGCGGGCGGAAAGATTGAGCCGCTCCATAGCCGTTTTTAAAAGGTTGGCTCCCACCTGCGAGATGGTGCAGATCTCTTTAAGCTTTTTGCTGCTCATCTGCGCATTGCAGTAAGTGTCCTTCTCTTCCTTAAACCGCTCCTCCTGCCGCTCTCTGGCTTTAATCACTCTTGCACGTACAGCTTCGCTGGGCTCGCTGCGGCTTTGCGAGGAAAGCTCATTGAAAGATACCGGCGTTACCTCTACATGCAGGTCGATACGATCTAAAAGCGGACCGGATATTTTATTAAGATAGCGCTGCACCATTACCGGCGCACAGGTGCATTCTTTGTCAGGATGATTATAATAGCCGCAGGGACAAGGATTCATAGAAGCCAGCAGCATGAACGATGCCGGGAAGTCGATGCTCATTTTGGCACGCGCAATGGTTACACGGCGCTCTTCCATCGGCTGGCGCATTACTTCCAATACCGTGCGCTTGAATTCCGGCAATTCATCCAGAAATAAAACACCGTTATGCGCCAGCGATATCTCGCCTGGTGCGGGGTTGCTGCCGCCACCTACAAGCGCTACATCGGAGATCGTATGGTGCGGTGAGCGGAAAGGCCTGTGGGCAACGAGCGATACACTGCCGCTTAGCTTCCCCGCTACGGAATGAATCTTGGTAGTCTCTAATGCTTCCTGCAGGGAAATGGGAGGAAGAATGGTGGGCAGGCGCTTGGCCAGCATAGTTTTGCCAGCACCCGGAGGCCCGATGAGTATGGCATTATGCCCGCCTGAGGCTGCGATCTCAAGGGCGCGCTTTACATTTTCCTGGCCCTTTACATCATTGAAATCCACATCGAAATGCGTTTGTGCATCGAAGAATTCCTCACGGGTATTTACTTTGGTAGGATGCAGGTTTTCCTTGCCATTCAGGAAATCCACTACCTCCAGGATATTTGCCGCCCCATACACTTCCAGGTTGTTTACAAGTGCAGCCTCGCGGGCATTTTCTTTGGGGATGATAAGCCCTTTGAACTTTTCCGTTCGTGCCTGTATGGCAATGGGCAGTGCGCCCTTAATGGGTTGCAGCGCGCCATCCAGCCCAAGCTCGCCCATGATCACGTAATCCGTGAGGCGTTCTGCCTGTATCTGCCCCGATACGGCGAGGAGGCCAACCGCTATAGGTAAATCATAAGCGGCACCGGCTTTTTTTATATCGGCGGGAGCCATATTGATGAGCACTTTTGCGCGTGGCCTTTCGAGGCGGCTGTTGCGCAACGCAGAGGTTACGCGGTCGAGGCTTTCCTTAACGGCATTGTCCGGCAGACCTACAATGAAGTAGCCGGTAACACCGCTGGAGGCATCGACCTCCATAGTAATCGTCATTGCTTCAACGCCATATACGGCGCTGCCAAATACTTTTACGAGCATGGGTTTGTTTCAATAATTGGGGGCGGAAAGGTAGGGAGAATAAAATTTGATGGCCGTGCCCCCGCTTTTCCGGCGTTGCTTTAGTGTTCCGTAGCAACAGGTTCCACCACTGGCAGAGGAAAGCGGCGAGGGGGTGGGGCAAGGCGGCCATAGCGTAAACCCACCCCCGCCCAATGCCGCAGAAAAAGCGGCAAAGGGCACCCCCGCCAGCGGGGGAAACCCATGTGCTGCAACCTGCCCGATATCAATGCCTGCCCTGCGGATGGCGGCAAAAAGTGCCTATAAGTGCGGCAGTATCTCTGCCAGTGTGAGCCTGCGAATGCTGGCTACGCCGGGCTTTTCTATGAGCACGTAGTCAATGCTCCCATCACTTCCTTTCTTATCCGCCTTCATTAATTCCAGGGCCTGCTCCGGATCATAATCCAGCATTATTGGCAGGCCGTACTGTAGCAGTAAGTCTGCAAGCTGGTGTTGCGTGGCCTCTGCCAAGCCGGAGTAAGCCCTGGAAAGCCGCATCGCGATCATCATGCCTAAGCCTACGGCAAAGCCGTGTGGCAGGTTGTGCATGAGCTCGAAAGCATGGCCCGCTGTATGGCCGAAGTTGAGCATTTTGCGGAGGCCGGTTTCCTGCTCATCGGCATGTACGATCTTGTTTTTGATGTCTGCCGCGCCGGCAATAAGCGCACCTAATTGTTGGGGATGCTTCTGGAAGTATCCGATATTGCTTTCCTGCAAGGTGGTAAGAATGCGGGCATCGGCAATAAAGCCGTATTTAATGATCTCTGCAAAGCCATTGCTCCATTGCTCGTTGGGCAGGCTGAGTAAAAAACCGGTATCGTAGAGAATGAACTTTGGCTGGCGGATGGTGCCGAGCATATTTTTGTGGTTGTCCACATTCACCCCGTTCTTGCCGCCAATTGCAGCATCTACCATGCCTAAAAGCGTGGTGGGCACGAATGCAAATGTAAGTCCGCGCATATATACGCTTGCGAGGAAGCCGGTAATATCTGTAACCACCCCGCCGCCTACCCCAACCAGCATAGTGCCGCGATGCGCACCGAGCTCCACAAGTTTTTTTGCAAGATGCTCAATGGTACTAAAGGTTTTTGCGGCTTCGCCGGATGGCACGGCGATGGTGCGGTAACCATCGAGCTTAGGGGCATGGAGTGCGGCTACATTTTCATCGGTGATGATGATGGATGTGGCAGGCGGCGCTGCTTCGTGAAGGTCATCGATCGTGGCTTCATAAAGATATTCTGTAGTGCCGGACGGGAAGGTGAAAGCGAAGGAGCGCATATTGATTTGAAGGGTTGAATAGTGGAGCCGTGAGTCAGCGGCTTTGCTTGCCCGGCTAAAGTTACGTTACTGCTGAGTTGGCCTTTTAGATAGTACGGCAGTGGTACAGGGTAAGCGGCAACCCTCCGTGAAGCAAGCACAACCCATAGCGGGGAGGCCGGCAACCCTCCCTTGGGAAAGCGCCGCCCATGGCAGGGTAGCCTGCCTGCCTGCCGTGGGAAACTACCACCCAATGGAGGGTGGCCGGTGCCCCGGATATAAGCGCTGCCGCCCGGTACGGGTAAGCCGGCAACCCCGGCATGGGCAAGCGCCAACCGGGGCAGGTAAGCCGGATTATGGGCTAAATATTCTTTAGCGGGATGATAGCCAAGGCATTGATACAACGTACTAATCCCCTATATTTATTCTTCAAACTGAATGATATGGCAGCTAATACCCCGGGCAACCTTCCCGAAACGACCGTAACCGGCACAGGCCGCAGTAAGAAAGGCAATGTGCCCAAAGCCGATACCGACTTTGGCAGCCTGGCAGCAACAGTAAGTGAAATGTGGCTGGCCAATAGCTGGCTCACCTTACAGTGGCTTTCCGCAGCAGACTTTGCGGCCAATGCCGGTGAATACAGCGCGCTGCTCAGCAGAAAGGCAAGTGAGGGCGGAGGCCGTGCCCAGATTACCGGCCGCCTCGCGGCGCTGGATGCGCGGATCAATACATCGCTTGGGTATGTGAAGGGCTACCTGGCGGAGAAATATGGTAAGAAGGCTGCGCCCGGCTAATATCCGGCGTTTGGCATTGTGCGCAAAGGCAAGCTCTTCGTGCTGCCCAAAGACCATGATGACCGCCGCACAGCACTAACGCTGCTATTGGAGGGCCTGGAGGCAGAAGGCTTTGGCAAGAACACTTATGGCACTGCATTCTGGAAGGATGTGAAAGAAAGGTTCGATGCATCCCTGGAGCAAGCCACCGGCACCGATAGCGGCGTAAGCCGGACGACAGGCAATAAAAATAAGCTGAAGAAGGGGCTGAGGAAGGGCCTCACCGTGATCGTGCTGGCCATCAGGGCCAATTACCCCGACACCTGGAAAACAGAGCTGCGCAACTGGGGCTTCCAGAAGGAGAAGTATTAGGGGATGGATGAGCCTGTGCTACACGTTGAGCCTGTTTATTCAGCTTACTTCACTAAGCTTCGTCATGCTGAACCCTGAAGCTATTTCATGGTTCTGGCTGACGGAAGAAGTGCAAACTATTGCCTTATCGGTACGTAAAGGATCGTGATAGGTGTGGGAGTGAATAAGCGTATTTTTGCGGCGGCGTGGCTTTGCACTTTTATTGGCATAGCGAATGTGCGGCCCGTAGGGCCAAAAGTTTTGTAGCAGCAGTGGCCAGCGTGAGGGATAGTAGCGGAAAGCCCGCAGCGCCCTGCCTTTTGTGCGGCTGCCGCGAGGACTTGCAGCGGATAGCCCGGCCCCTTGCGCAGCTTGGGGCACGCCCGAAACAGTAAGCGAACAATCACTATAGGCATGGCTTTGAACCATGGCGTATAAAACAGAACGATGAGCAGAAACGGAAAAGTACTGGTGGCCATGAGCGGCGGCATTGACAGCACAGTGAGCGCGCTGATGCTGCACCAGCAAGGCTATGATGTGGTAGGCGTAACGATGAAGACGTGGGATTACGCCACATCCGGTGGTAGTGCGAACGGCAAGAAAGAGACCGGCTGCTGTAACCTCGATTCTTTTAATGATGCGCGGCAGGCGGCGGTGGAGCATGGCTTCCCGCATTATGTGCTGGATATCCGCGAAGAGTTTGGCGACCATGTGATCCGGAATTTTGTGGATGAATATATTGCCGGCCGTACGCCTAACCCGTGTGTGCTCTGTAATACGCACATTAAATGGGCGGCGCTCCTGAAACGGGCCGATGCGCTGGGCTGCGATTTTATTGCGACCGGGCATTATGTAAAGGTGCGGCAGGAAGGCGGGCGGGGCATATTATCCAAAGCCAAAGACCTTACCAAAGACCAGAGCTATGTGCTTTGGGGATTAGGTCAGGAATGCCTTTCGAGGAGTATCTATCCGTTAGGGGATTTACTGAAAACAGAGGTGCGGCAATATGCAGCAGACATGGGCTACGTAGAGCTCTCCAAGAAGGCCGAGAGCTATGAAATATGCTTTGTGCCGGATAACGATTACCGGGGCTTTTTAAAGCGGCAGGATGCTGCGCTGGAAGAAACAGTGGCAGGCGGGGATTTTGTATTTGGCGATGGCACGAAAGTGGGTAAGCATAAAGGCTATCCTTTTTATACGATTGGCCAGCGGAAAGGGCTGGATATGGCGTTTGGCAAGCCGATGTTCGTGACACAGATCATTCCGGAAACGAATACGGTGGTGCTGGGTGAGGCGCACGAGCTGCAGGCTTCGCAGATGTGGGTAGGCGGTATTAATATGGTGAAGTATCCGGCGGTTGCCGATGGCATGACGGCTACTACAAAGATCCGCTACCGCGATGCCGGCGGCGAAAGTATCCTGCATCATGATGGTAGCAAGATAAGGGTGGATTTTACCCATGCGGTAAGCAGTATTGCCCCGGGGCAAAGCGCGGTTTTTTATGAAGGCGATGATGTGATTGGCGGCGGGATTATCCACGCGGGGCAGCTTTAAAAACGGGCGCCCACTACAACTTATAATCTTATCATCCCATCAACTTATCAACTTTTAACGGGTTTTACTATATTTACCAGCTTATACGGAATGTATTATATGAAAAACAGGCTTTTACCTTTATTATTTATAGCGGCTATCGCGTCCTTCTCTTCCTGCAAAAAGGAGAATGACAATATATACGGCAATGAGCTTACCCGCGGTTACTATCCACTTACTAAAGGCCATTATGTGCTCTATGATGTGGACTCCACGATCTATGACGATTTTGCGCAGACCACTACGCTGCGCCATATGCAGGTGCGCTACAACGTTACCGATAGCTTCCTCGACAATCAACTGCGCACATCTTACCAGGTGGAAGTATTTACCCGCAAAACGGATACAGTTGCCTTCGAGGCGAATGATGTATTCTTTGCTACGCCAACGCTTACCGGGCTGGATGTGGTGCAGAACAACCTGCGCTTTACCAAGCTGGTTTTTCCGGTGGCTAAAGGCACTACCTGGGAGGGCAATAGCCAGATTCCTACTGCCGATCAGGACCTGCAGTTCTACAATAAGTGGTATTACACGTATTATAACATAGGCAGTCCGTACAATACCGGCCGTGCCAACTTCGATAATACAGCTACCGTACAGCAGGTGGACGACTCGCTCAACAGCCCTGCACTTATGCCCGATACCTATGCTGAGCGCCGCTTTGCCAAGGAAATCTATGCTTATAATGTAGGTCTTATCTATCGCGAGATCATTAACTGGAAGTACGATCAAAACTCATCTACCGGGAATTATTACCGCAAAGGCTACGCAGTAGTGATGCGCGCGGTGGACCATAATTAATACTTTAAAGATGGCTTATGCGGCTGTGCGGAATATTGTGTGGGTTGATACTAATAGCTGCAGTAAGCACGGAAGCTGCTCCGCAATGGGCCTTTCGCATTCATTTTACTGATAAAACAGGTTCGCCGGCATTGGCGAACCCTTCCGCTTTTCTGAGCGCCCGCGCTTTACAGCGCCGCAGCACGCAGGGCGTTTCCGTTGCAGAGGCAGACAGGCCGGTGTCGCCGGCGTATCTTTCCGATGTATTGAGTGCCACTTCCGGCAAGCTGCACGTTACTTCGCGCTGGTTCAATCAATGCGTTATCCTGCTTAGCGACTCATCCAAAATTTTACAGCTCCAGGGTAAGCCTTATATAACGGGCATCGACTATTTAGGCTATTTTGCTACGGCACTGCACCGGGGCGCGCCTTCCGATACTGTTTCCGCAAATACCCCGATACCTCCTGCAAGAGGCACAGGCGCCGCTGCCTATTACGGCAATACCTGGGATCAGACACACATGGTGAACGGCGACTACCTGCATGATCAGGGACTGCGCGGTCAGGGACAATTGATTGCGGTGCTTGATCTTGGCTTTAACGGCACCAATACACATCCTGGCTTCGATAGCCTGCGGCAACAGGGGCGCTTGCTGGATTCCTGGAATTTTGTCTCAGCCAGCACAGATATTTATACCCCGGTATGGGGTCATGGCACTGCTGTGCTATCCACTATGGCGGGTATCGTGCCCGGTTCTTTTGTGGGCAGCGCACCGGCCGCGCAATATGCCCTCTACATTACGGATGATAACTCTATTACGGATGCGCTGTATGAGCTGGATAATTTTGTAGGCGGCCTCGAGCGTGCAGATAGTCTTGGCGCAGATATTGTTACCTCCTCGCTGGGGTATTTTGATTTTGTGCACCCTGCTTATTCCATTTATAATAAAGCGGAGCTGGATGGCCATACCACGCTGGTAGCCCGTGCAGCGAATATGGCCGTGGCCCGCGGCATTTTCGTGCTCAATTCCGCAGGCAATGAAGGCGGCGGCAGCTGGAATTTCATCCTTACTCCCGGTGATGCAGATAGTGTGCTTACTGTAGGCGCGGTAGATCCGCTCCGCACGGTTGCGGGTTTTAGCAGTCCGGGGCCTAACAGCAGCGGC
Source organism: Chitinophagaceae bacterium (assembly GCA_965246905.1). Taxonomy (GTDB): domain Bacteria; phylum Bacteroidota; class Bacteroidia; order Chitinophagales; family Chitinophagaceae; genus UBA1952. The sequence goes on along the minus strand of CBDFFZ010000014.1, from coordinate 367,354 downwards.
CAGGTAAAGCCGGATATTGTAGCGCAGGGCAGTCCTGCCGCTACTTTTGGCAGCAGTGGCATTTTCAACCAAAGCGGCACGTCATTTTCCACCCCGCAGATTGCCGGCTGGGCGGCCTGTATCCGGCAGAGCAAACCATCGATCACGCCTTACCAGCTGCGGCAGGCTATTACGGTGAGCGCAGACCGCGCGGGAAATCCTACTGCAAAGGAAGGCTATGGAATCCCGGATTTTAAAAAAGTACTGGGTACAGTAGGGATCGATAATATTCCTGTTGGCCAGGCCGGACTTACGATAACACCTAATCCGTTTTTAAATGCCGTAACCCTTCATTATTCCTTCACAAAAGAGACGGTTATACGTTGTACACTTACCGATGCGGCAGGCAGGATCGTGGCGGAGCGCGCATTGAGTGCAGCAGCCGGGAATAGTAATTTTAAATGGGAGCTGCCGCCGGCATTACCCGCCGGCATTTACCTGCTCCAAATAGAAATGGTTGGCAAGGCATCTACCTATAAGCTTACGAAGCAATAACAGGTCTTTGCGTCCTTTGCGGTTATATCTGTCATAAAGTGCACCTACCTATTTCGTAATTTTACGGCCTATCCATTTCACTATAATTACCGGTTTCATTTTGATTGATAAGAAGAATAATATTCAGGAGGAAGAGCAGGCTGTACTCGTTGGTCTCATAACTAAAATGCAGACGGAGACTGAAGCGAAGGAATATCTGAATGAGCTGGCTTTTCTTGCGGAAACTGCGGGCGCTACTACGAAAAAGCAATTCCTGCAAAAGCTCCCCACCCGCGACAGCAAAACATTTGTGGGTAAAGGCAAGCTGGAGGAGATCCGGGAATACTGCGCTGCCAAAGGCATCACCCTGGCCATTTTTGACGATGAGCTCACCGGCTCCCAAATCATCAATATCGAGAAGGTGCTTGGTGTAAGAACCATCGACCGCAGTGATCTTATCTTAGACATATTTGCCCGCAGGGCGAAGACTGCGCAGGCCCGCACGCAGGTGGAGCTGGCGCAATATCAATACCTGCTGCCCCGCCTTAAAGGCATGTGGCAGCACTTAGAGCGGCAGGGCGGCGGCATAGGCTCGCGCGGGCCCGGGGAAACGGAAATAGAAACGGACCGCCGGATCGTAAAGGACAAAATATCTCTGCTGCGCAAGCGCCTGAAGGACATAGACCGGCAGAGCACTACCCAGCGGCAGGAGCGTGGCACGTTTATCCGGGTAGCGCTAGTGGGCTACACAAATGTGGGCAAGAGCACGATCATGAATCTGATCTCAAAATCGGAAGTATTTGCAGAGAACAAGCTTTTTGCCACGCTGGATACTACTACCCGTAAAGTGGTCTATGAGCAAACGCCCTTCCTGCTGAGCGATACGGTGGGCTTCATCCGTAAGCTGCCCCACCACTTGGTAGAGAGCTTTAAAAGCACGCTGGATGAGGTGCGCGAGGCAGATTGCCTGCTGCATGTGGTAGATATCAGCCACCACGGCTATGAAGACCAAATGGGCGTAGTGAACAAAACACTCCAGGAGTTGGGCGCTTTTGATAAACCTGTGCTTACGATCTTCAACAAGATGGACTTGTACGAGGCGCATACTTTTGATGAATGGCTGGACCCGGAAGTAAAGAATGAAATGCTGATACAGCTGAATGAGCGCTGGATGGAAAAGACAAATAATGAAGCCGTATTTATATCGGCTACGGAACGCCGGAATGTGGATGGGCTGCGGGAGACGATCTTACAGAAGGTGAAGGATTTATATGAGGAGCGCTACCCGTACCTGACACAGTTTTATTAAGAATTTTTTGAAAAAATAAGGTGCCCGTTTGGAAAAGTGGGGAAGACGGCCTTATATTTGCACCCCCAACGCAGGCTGCGAAGGTTGCGGGAAGGAAAAGGAGGATTGGTAGTTCAGTTGGTTAGAATGCCGCCCTGTCACGGCGGAGGTCGCGGGTTCGAGTCCCGTCCAGTCCGCAGAAAGGGACAAATTGGTTTTAGCACCGGTTTGTCCCTTTTGCTTTTCGTCTGAAACCTGCGTGAGGTCTGCGATTAACGCAAAAATTGAGTTCACTCTCCCTGTTCGAAATGCGCCCTTTTTCCTTGTCATAGACAATTCCTTCCGGAAAGAGTAGTTTTTGCAATCGATCTTTGTCTTTTACTTTGCTGGAAACCCATAGGGGCACGAGTTTCAAGCTAATTCTCATCCGGAAGATTGTTGACGGAAGATTTTAATAGACAAGATGCTGTTGTTAACCGTTCTTGCGATCCAGGCTCCACGTTGACGCCAAAATTCTATTCATTTCTGATAAGGTTGATGGCACACGCATTTCGCCTGCAAGACCTGCTCCTCAGTCGGGCGCTTATCAATCTCAATTAGAAAAAATGTCCATAGTCGATTGTGCATAAAAATCCAGTTTCAAATTTGGCAATAGATTCAACAGCTACAGCAAAAGTTGATGGCTGATTAAATGCAGGCTTAAACGACCTGCATTATTACGGTCACTGATATGGATCACATAATTGGGTGTTGATCGTCATCTATATCCGCTGATCATCCTGTTAGTTTTGATTTTCTACAGAAATTATCAAAAATGATGGAGAAGCTATTATTCGTTCCCGACAATCATTCGCTGCATAACGGCGCTGTTGATTTTGCCTGTTATCTGGCAAAAATGACGGGCTCAGTGCTAACAGGAGTATTTCCTGAATCGCTCCGGCATAAAGAACTTACGACTACCACGATGGATAAGGACATCATGTACATCCATACAGTGACGACTACCGACCTTCCGGAAAATGAACCGGTACGGGCACATTTCGGACACCTGGTAGATCAATTTAAACAAGCCTGCACACTAAGAGAAACAACCTGCACCATTCACCGGGACCATGGTGCGCCCTTACAGGACCTCATCCTTGAGAGCCGATTTGCGGATGCGTTAATCATTGAAAGCTCACTTACCTATACCATTGCTGCTGAGGATGGCTCCCTGAGCAGCCATGCAACCAGGCTACTGGCCGGGGCTGAATGCCCGGTGATCATTGCGCCACCACATTTTCAGCAGATCGATGAGCTGGTGTTTGCGTACGATGGCAGTGCCGCGTCTGTAAACGCCTTGAAACTGTTCATCTACCTTTTCCCGGAGCTGAAGGATCGTAAAGTGGTAATTATTGAAGTTCATAACGAGGAAGTATCAGACACTTCTGCAAAGGCAAAAATGATGCTAGAAGAATGGCTCGAAGCGCATTTTCAGCAACATAAATTTATAGAAATGGAAGGGGATCCGGAAAGCCGCCTCCTGGCCTATACCATGAACTGCAGGCACGTATTCATAATTATGGGGGCCTATGGCCGCAGCGGTATCTCGCGCTTTTTTAAATCGAGTACTGCGCAATCTATTCTGGAAGTTGTCCCATCCCCGGTATTCATTGCACACCATTAGTATCCGTCAGTAAGTCACCCAAGTGAACATTACAAGCGTAAATGAGCCTCACAATGATATTCGTACTCCTATTTATAAGCTTGATCGCAGGTATCTGTACCCTGAAACTGATCCTTCAATTCAATTTTAGCAAACAGGTAAAAACCCTGTTTGCAAATTCTCCACACTATTCCGGCAAAAGATACAATGTGCGTCAGTTAACCGGCTTGCCGGATCCTGTGCAACGGTATTTCCTTCATGTATTAAGAGATGGACAACCCTACATTAACACTGCCCGCCTTACTCATGACGGATATTTTAAAATTGGTCAAGACAAAGCCTGGGTAAAAATAAAAGGCGAGCAATATTTTACTACCTGCAGGCCTGGCTTTATCTGGAAAGGCAAAACGAGCCAATTCACTGCCATAGACCAATATATATTAGGTAAAGGAAGGCTTCAGGTGTTTTTAATGGCGCTAATGCGTATAATAAATGGCCAGGGCGAATCCTACGATCAAGGTGAATTGATGCGCTGGATCAGCGAAAGCGTCTGGTTCCCTACAAATCTATTGCCTGCGGAACATTTGAATTGGTTACCTATCGATGCTACCAAAGCACAGGTGATTTTCCGTGCCGGGCCAACTAAGGCTTCTTTTATCGTAACATTCGACAAGAAAGATGAAATCATTCAAATGGAAACCCGGCGTTATATGGGCAAAGGCGACCTGCAGCCCTGGGTTGCAAAAATGACCAACTATAAGGAAATAAATAACATAATAGTTCCCTCACGAGCCGAGGCTATCTGGCGGCTGGCCGGCGGTGATTTTAGCTATGCAAGGTTTCACATAAATACATTACAATATGGTGTTGCTGAAAAATTTGATACAAATATTGTTGATTAACACAGTAATACGATTTAACAGTTACGAACTCATCCGTCTATGATGGTCCAGTTATTAGGCCCTGATTATTAATTTCCTCACATTGAAGCTCTATATCAAATATATGGTTAGCCTGCGCTGCAAGATGCTGGTCAAGGAAGAGTTGACCAAGCTCGGGCTGCAATACGTTGTTGTAGATTTAGGCATGGTAGAGCTATTGGAAAAAAGCACCCCAGAGCAACGTCAACAGCTGAAGGTTAACCTGTTAGAATCCGGTTTAGAGTTATTAGAAGATAAAAAAGCTATCCTGATTGAAAAGATCAAGAATATAGTCATTGAAATGATTCATTATGCGGATGAATTGCCTGTGATCAATTATTCTGACTATCTAAGCGAGAAACTGGGGCATGACTATACTTATCTCGCAAATATATTTTCGGAAGTAAAAGGAACTACGATCCAGCAATTCATCATCATCCATAAAATGGAAAAAGTAAAAGAGCTGCTATTGTATGATGAGCTTAACCTGACTGAAATTGCCTATAAGCTTCATTATAGCAGTGTCGCGCATCTTTCTAACCAGTTCAAAAAGATCACCGGGTTATCGCCATCTTTCTTTAAAAAGCTAAAGCAAAAGCGGAATGGAAATCTTGAAGACATGTGAAATGTGTAATGATCTTCGCTAAAGATGTAACGCCCTACCGGGCTGATAAATCCAACTTTGCAAGCAGGGCAGGAATAAAATATAGGGTACCGAGGTTTTGAAGTAGCATGACAGATTTCGTAATGATAAATGCTTACAATTTCACATTTTTGGCTACAATGAAGCCGATACATATTTGATTCATGGAAAACACTAAGGATAACAAGGAGTTAGAGAAGTCAGTGCCGCATATCGTGGTAGAGATTATACAATATATCCCGGATGCGGTGGTCAGTAAAACGATTATTAAGAAGCCTACGGGAAATATTACCGCTACGTCTTTTGATGCCGGGGAAGAATTGGCCGAAAAGACGTGTCCATTTGATACGTACATTCAAATTATAGATGGAACTGCAGAGCTCAAGATAAAAGGAAAAAAGTTTATTTTAAAAATTGGTGACGGGATCATTATCCCCGCGCATGCCAAGCATGATTTCAGTGCTGTCCACCAATTCAAGATGATTTCAACGGTTATTAAAAGCGGTTATGAAGGTGTTTAGCAAAAAAATTCGAGGATAAGCAATCACGCTATTAAAGAGCATCAGGCGCACCCTAATGCTCTTTGCTTTTAAAATGCCTGGAAGGTGTGAAATGTGTAACACTTGCAACGATACGTGTAATACTTATCGCCTCCATTACAGTCAACTTTACTCCCGTAATAATTCAAATACAAACAAAAAGTTGATCATGGATAAGAACGAACAATTACAGAAAGATGTACAGGACGCGATTAAGTGGGAGCCACTACTAAATGCTGCGGAAATCGGCGTGACAGCAAAGGACGGCGTTGTTACATTAACAGGTGTCGTGGACAACTATTCTAAAAAAATTGAAGCGGAACATGCGGCTAAAAGAGTGCATGGCGTTAAAGCGGTAGCTGAGAATATTAAGATCAATTTCGGCACTTCAGATAAATTAAATGATACCGAAATTGCCAACGAGATCATGAGTGTTTTTCAGTCAAATTGGGAAATTCCGGGTGAGTTGATAAAGGTGCAGGTTGAAAATGGCTGGGTCACACTTGATGGCGATGTTTCCTGGAATTTTGAGAAAGAAGCGGCTAAAAAATCAATTATCCATCTTGCTGGTATCACCGGCGTAGCTAATAATATTCGTATTAAGTCAGTAGCCAAAGACTCGGTTGAAGAAAAGGATATTGAAGCAGCCTTTACCCGTAACTGGTCTATGGCGGATAATGAAATTCATGTTACTGTTGCTAATAATAAAGTGACACTGACCGGCATGGTTAAATCCCTTTACCAGAAAGATGAAGCGGAAAGAATAGCCTGGAATGCCCCAGGGGTAGGCGATATGGATAATAAGTTGATTGTTGGATGTGCATTTTAGATACCGGGAAGAGATTTAGATCCAATCATCAAAAAAAAGCAATGATCATGAAAGTATTAATTATCCTTACCGCTCACAGCGAACTAGGTAATACCGGAAAAAAGACCGGCTTTTGGATTGAAGAATTTGCCGCACCTTTTTATGTACTGAAAGATGCAGGAGCAGTAATAACACTCGCCTCACCCAGAGGAGGGCAACCTCCAATTGACCCCAAAAGCGCTGAACCCGCCAACCAGACGGCAGCAACGGAACGCTTCAATAGCGATGTGCATCTCCAAACATTGCTGGCTCATACAACCAGGCTGTCAGAAATATCTGCTGTTGATTACGATGCGGTGTTCTTTCCTGGTGGCCATGGACCGATGTGGGACCTATCTGTAGATTTTCATTCCATTAACCTGATCAAAGCATTCTGGGCAGCTAAGAAGCCAGTGGCCGCAGTATGCCACGCACCGGCAGCATTGCTCAATGTTGACGACGATAATGGAATTCCATTTATCAAGGGCAAAATGATCACAGGCTTTTCCAATACGGAAGAAGATGCGGTGCAGCTCACTAAAATAGTGCCATTCCTGCTGGAAGATGAACTGAAAAGCAAGGGTGCGAAATATGAGAAAGGGGCGGATTGGGCAAGCCATGTAGTTATAGATGGTCTTTTAATCACCGGCCAAAACCCGGCATCCTCAGGTGATGTGGCCCGGCAGATACTTGCATCTTTGAAGCAAAGCAAACATATTGAGCATGTGAAAGAGACGCTTTCTTAGACAACGCATAAGTGGACGGGCAAACAATAAACTAAATGACAGCACCTGTGCAATTAGGAATTCAATAGTTTGGCTCTTCTTGCTGGCGCTGCCCATAGCCAGTATAGCATGGACCGTAACCCATGAAGAGATATTTAAAGAACCCCGGGACTATCCCTATGCAATGAAGCTGATTTCATTTCACTTCACTTACCGCTTAATAAGGAAACAAAATACATCATCAGTCAGGAAAGTATGGCCTGGATGAAAAAGGGGGTAATGAATATCAATACCAGCCGGGGAGGTCTCATTAATACAGCTGATATGGTTGATGCGCTAAAATCCGGCCACGTCGGATATTTTGGTATGGATGTGTATGAGGAAGAAGAAGGTTTGTTTTTTGAAGACCACTCGCTCGATATTTTACAGGATGATGTTTTTGCGCGGCTCACCACCTTCCGGAATGTGCTCGTTACCAGTCACCAGGCATTTCTAACAGAAACTTCTCTTAAAAACATTTCTGCCACGACGATTCATAATCTGGATTGTTTTGAAAACGGGATAGTAGATGAAAATGAAATAAGCAGTTAATCCAACGCCGCTCCCATGAATATTCAAAAGATCGCCGGGTGATTAGGCGCCGATGCGGACAGCTTATTAAGCCACCACCGGGTGTGCCAGTAGATTTCTATGGGCAGGGCAGCAATTGCAAAAAGAAATGGCTCGAGATTTATACTTGACACCAATGGCGCCGCGCTTGAAATAGCAATCAAGGAAGGTGTTTATTTGATTAAGCCTAACCTGAAGGAGTCAGGACTGCTGGTATGCATTAGTTCCATAGACCGGGATAGCGCTAAAACAGAAGCGCTAAAGATAATCCAGGCAAACAAATGCGAAGTAGTAGTTGTTTCATTAGGTGCTGCCGGTGCTTTATTAGTGACCAAAGACATCTCCCAACATATTCCTTCGCCGCAAGCAAAGAAGATAGGTACAGTTGGCGCAGGAGACAGTATAGAAGCCTGAATTGTACACAGTCTCTCACAGAATGGAACGCTATCTGACGCTGTCAGGTACGGGGTCGCTTGTAGCACTGCAACAACGATGCAACCTGGAACAAACTTATGTAATAAATCAGACGTGGAGCAGCTCTACGCACTAATCGAAAAATAGACGTTGCCAGTTGCATGTTAAACGCTTGCCGAAATCAATATGCCAACCTTAATATTATTACGACATGGACAAAGCATTTGGAACCTTGAAAACAGGTTCACAGGCGAAGAAGATATAGATCTGAGCCCGCTTGGCGAAGTTGAAGCAAATCACGCAGCCACCCTGTTGAAGAATTACCGGATTGATGTTGCTTACACTTCTTTACTAAAGAGAGCAATTCACACATTTGATATCATTCTTAAAATACTGGCTTACCCAATTCCACTAATCACTTCAGTTGCCCTGAATGAGCGAAACTATGGCGACTTGCAAGGATTAAATAAAGCAGCGACAGAAGCAAAATATGGTGCCGAACAATTGGCTTTGTGGAGAAGAAGTTATGAGGTACAGCCACCCAATGGAGAAAGCCTGAAAAATACATTTGATAGAGTTGTTCCCTATTATAAATCATTCATTGAGCCAGATCTAAAAATGGGAAAAACAAGCTTAGTGGTTGCACATGGCAATAGTCTGCGGGCGCTAATGATGAAGCTCGAAGGTATTAGTACGAAAGATATAGCTTCAGTCGATATTGCCACCGGAATACCCCGCGTCTATGAGTTCACAGATGTCCTGGTATTAACCAGCGTAAATTATCTGCTATGGCCAAAGTAGATTTCAATACCGTGTATTCCATTGCACGGATAGCATAATAGGATCCAATAAATAACGTTTCGGCTCAGGTTTTGAATTCCTATGCTTAATGTGTGATTGATGCAACATTTCGGGCGGAGTGTGTAACACTACATAGGTCAGTAAAAATCAATTTTGCAGGGTAACAATTCTGTTGCAAAATAAATTGAATGACCATGAAGAGTAATGAAAATTTGCAGAAAGATGTAATGAATGCAATTAAGTGGGAACCCCTTTTAAATGCAGCAGAAATTGGTGTTACAGCGAAGGACGGTGTTGTCACTCTGTCTGGTGTTGTAGATAGCTACGCTAAGAAGGTAGAAGCAGAGCATGCAGCTAAAAATGTTGATGGTGTGAAGGCTGTGGCTGAAACAATCACCGTCAACTATGGCAGTTCTTTTAGCAAAAATGATACCGAAATTGCTAATGAAGTGCTGAATGCCTGGAAATGGAATTGGGAAGTGCCCAACGATAAAATTAAGGTGAAGGTAGAAAGCGGATGGGTGACACTGGAAGGCGAACTGAACTGGAATTACCAAAAAGAGGCAGCGAGAAAAGCAGTGCAAAATCTTACCGGTGTAAAAGGCGTTTCCAATAATATCGTTATCAAATCTGAGTCCAAAGATGCCATTGAGCGATCAGATGTAGAAGATGCGCTGGAGCGTAGCTGGAGCATCGATGACAAGCACATTACGGTAGGCGTAAAGGGCAACAATGTAAAATTAACCGGTAGCGTTTATTCGCTCTATCAAAAGGATGAAGCTTCCCGCCTGGCCTGGAATGCGCCGGGTGTGTGGTCTGTAGATAATGAGCTTGAAGTGATTTATAACTAATACCAGTTCTTTGATGCGGCTGTCTGTAGATTACCAGGCAGCCGCTTTTTATGATCAAATGCCCACGCTCAAAAAACGGAACGGGGGAAGACTTCATCAAAAAGAAAAACATGGGAAAGATGTAACTTCTCACCATTAGCGTGTAATGGCAAATCTTTTGATTGATGCCATCTTTATACCGCAGTCAGCATTGGCTTCCAAATAATAAGTCGGGTAGTTATTCTAAAGCTATCAATCCAATAATAAGATCACGAGGACCATTTATCGCTGGCAAAGTGTAGATGTGTCTGTAAAAAAAATCCTTATGAAGACAAGTACAAAGGCAATGGCGGAAGAAATAGCAGATGAAATGTCCGGGGCTGTAAAAGGCGTCGTACTTAAGCGGAAAATGATGCAACGAATTTATGAAATCGCAAAACGGATTGCGAAGAAATCAGTTCGTAATACGGAGCGGATGAATGATAAATCGTTAGCGAAGATTAAAGCAAACAAAAACGTTACAAGATCCCGGAAGAGCGATTCGAAGACAATCATAGCTGCGCAAAATTGATCGCCAGTGTAATTTTTAAGCATTTAAAACCATTAAAATCATGGCAACTCAGGGTTTGCAGGAATTATCCACCGTGTCCAGGGTTGATCTATTCAGTTATGCCGGCATGTGGTTTGAAATCGCATCCATTCCGCGATGGTTTCAAAAAAGAGGTTTTTGCGCTACCGTAACTTACTCGCTTACCGGCAACGGATATTTACAGCTAAAAAACTGCTGTCATAATGGAAGTCTCGATGGGAGCGTTTCTTCAGTAACCGCAAAAGTGTTTGTAGAAGCAGATTCAAAAAATACAAAGTTCAAAGTGCAGTTTTTCTGGCCTTTCAGGATGAAGTATTGGGTTATAGACCTGGCCGGTGATTACAGTTATGCCGTACTGGGCCGCCCCAATAGAGCAGCTGTATGGATCCTTTCAAGAACACCACAAATGGATGTTGCCGTCTATAATTTGATTATTGCGAAGCTACAATTGCTGGGATTTAATACCAATAAAATTGCCCTGACCCGGCAAATTATTCCTACGCAGTACGTCGTGGCTAGTGCCAGGATCACTGCTGCATAACTAACCCACTCACTTCAAAATAAAACCATTTCCAAAATGAACATCGCGCATAATTCTATCGACTACGGAATCTATATTGATCGCAAAAACGCTGGTTCTTTACGCTTCACTCAAAATTAGCAGTTAATGAAAAGTGTTTTAGTCATTGACGACAATACCATGGTTCGTGAAAACGTGGCTGAAATTCTTGAGTTGAATAACTATAAAGTGCACACTGCCGAAAATGGCAAAATTGGTTTTGAGCTCGCCTTAAAAGAAAATCCGGATCTGATTATATGCGATATTCTGATGCCTGTGATGGACGGATTCGAATTATTTGATTTACTGAAGAACCATGTAGTAACTGCTCATATTCCAATCATCTTTCTTAGCACAAAGTCAGAAAAAGTTGATTTCACAACAGCCATGGAGATGGGTGCCAACGGCTATATCATGAAGCCGTTCAATGCAATCGACTTATTAGATGCCATCCAAACGAGGTTGAATGATATTTACAGTTTATGAGGGCAGATTTTAAAAAATGAAGCATTAAAAGAAGATGAACAATGAAGCCGAAGATGCAGTTGTGGATAGCAGCCAGGCAACAAAATGTATAAAGAATTATCCAGTAGTTCAGGCCTACACACTCGACATCGAAGGCCTCTCGCAAAGGCTTCAAACCAACCTCACAAATGGGCTCAGTGACAATGAAGCATCGGCATGGATTGAGAAGTATGGACTGAATAGCTATAAAGAGCAGGATCAAAAAAGCATCTTCCTGATTCTGCTCCAACAGTTTAATAGCCCGATCATTTTACTGCTGGTTTTAGCTGCAGGCTTCTCCTTTTTCTTTAAAGACGGGATAGAAGGGTTTTCAATTGTTGGCGTCATCTTTATTACAGCGGCGTTAGGCTTTACAATGGAGCTTCAGGCGAGAAAGTCCATGAATGCTTTGAAGGAAATGGATGTAATACTAATTGGACATCTAATATTTGTATCCAGATTCCTCTTCCCCCCTTTTCGGCTATTGTGTACCCTCATTCTATAAGATCGATCACCCTATTGCAGGGTTAAGGCCGGGCCAGTAGGGTGCCCAATGTTTGTACCAGCAAGCAGAACAAGGTTGTTTAAACTTGTAGACTAAAACAAAGCATGGGCTTAATAGGGATAAATATAGTCAGTGAAATTTTCTCGTAAATTGGTAGTAATGAAACCGGATCCTATCATAAAACAAAGCTGCAATTAAAGCAAGTGCAGCTATTAGCAATGTTTTTAGTTCAAGGTACCTAAAGGAAAATCCCCCAACAATACAACCTGAAAAGAAGCAGCCGATAATGGTTATTTTCAGGTAGATGCTCTTTGTTAGCTGCTGGAATTGCACCGTTTTCCGATAGAAGAATAACTGTGATAATTCAATTCCCAAATCGGTGAACAAGCCGGTAAGATGGGTTGTTCGTACCACTGACTGAGATGCTTTTGTAACCAGTGAATTTTGCAGCCCCATAGCAAATAGAAGGGTACATGCAATTAGCTGAGCGCCGGCAATAGTGGTATTTGATTGGCTAGTCTTTAGGCCCACAATGGCAAGTAATAGTATTTCAAGGGTCATTGGCACACTGTAAGTAAATGCTGGCTTTGCTCTGGAGACTATTTCTATCAACAGATTTGAACTAAAGGCACCTAATAGGAATGAGCCTATGAAAAGCAAGTAAACGAACGCCGTTCCGTAATTTTTCCTGGAAATCTCCTCGGTGAAATAAGCAAAATGACCGGTTACGTTAGTAGTAAGCACCTTGACCGATAATACCCCTGTAACATTGACAATGCCAGCTACGAAAGAAAGGATGGATGCCAATCTCAGGTTATGAAGGTAAGTCCTTCCCTTCCCTTTATGCCGGAACATGAGCTGGGGTGTTTTTATCTAAACGATCGGTTTTGTGCATGCAGCTTTATTGATCAGTTTGTAGGTTGCTTCGATTTTACGCGCCTGAACCATTTTAGCGGCTCAATCCAAAGCACAGAAAATAATCCAATTAAAGCGCCAATAACTAACTGCTGTAAATCCGGTTGCCCGAACTTGAAAAAGCGGGTCAGCGGTGGCAAAAAGAACAGCAAGGATGTAATTGAAATGGTAATGACATTTATAAGCAAAACGAGGTTGTTTTTATAAAGCATTGTAGTAAAGACCGAGTAGTAAAAGGAGCGGTTTACAAGCGTTAAAATAATATTTGCGGTAATGAGCACCAGGAACACCATAGTTCGGGTCAACGCTTCATCATAACTCCTGCTCACAGAATATTGATATACGGCCAGTGTTCCTATGGTGATCGCTAAGCCTTGCAGAACACTTAACAATAGCTCAGCAGGTTTAAAGAAAGAGGTCGTGTAATGCCTTGGCGGTTGGGTCATCGCATTATGTTCTATAGGTTCATTTTCGTAGATGATAGAGCAGGTAGGCCCCATAATTAATTCGAGGAAGATGATATGAACCGGGGTAAAAATATTGGGGTAGATCCAGCCTAAAGCCAGGGGAATAAAGACAGTTAGTATGATCGGAATGTGTATCGATATAACGTACCGGATTGCCTTTTTCAAGTTCGCATAGATTTTTCGCCCCATAGCAATAGCTGTTACCATTGCTGAAAGATCATCTTCCAGCAGGATAAGGGTTGCGGCTTCCTTAGCTATTTCAGTACCCTTCTTACCCATTGCAATGCCGATATGTGCTGCTTTTAATGCCGGGCCATCGTTGACACCATCACCAGTCATTGCCACTATTTCATGCTGTGCTTTAAGGGCATTGATAATTTTTAGTTTGGCTTCGGGAAACATCCGGGTGAATATTTGCTTTTTCATAACCTGCAACCGCAATTTGGTGTCATCCAGCTTCATCAGTTCATCGCCTGCTATGCTTTTTTCTGCGCCTACGAAACCAATTTGACGGGCAATGGCGGAGGTTGTCAGTGCGTTGTCGCCGGTGATTATTTTTACCTTGATTCCGGCTTTATAAAAGTCCTGCAACACTTTTTGAATGTTTGCCTTTGGTGGATCGTAGAAAGCAAGTAAACCTTTAAAGGCAAATTTGAAATCCTGCTGTGCTTTGGGAAATGCGTTTCCCTCAAACAGTGCTTCTCCAACTGCCAGTATGCGATAGCCCTCTGACGCGAGTGTTTGTATAGCCTTATGTATCGCCTCTTTTTCATCCTGACTAATATTGGATACATTTATCAACGCTTCTGGTGCGCCTTTAGCTGCAATGATGCGATGACCTGCTTTGTCTTCAAAAATATGGGTCATCATAGGAGGCATACCGCCTAATGGATACTCATGCGTTAGTTGAAATAGGGAACGCTCATCAATCTGGACCGTCTTTGTGTACGCCTCATGCAGGGCTATTTCCATGGGATCAAAAGGCACCGGTTCGCTTGCCCACATAGCCGTGCGGATCAGGTCTTTTTCCTGCTCCTTATTAAAAGCATCAGGGTATGAAACCGAAGCTTTACCAATAACGAAAACCTTCGCCAGGCTCATCCTGTTTTCCGTAAGCGTGCCTGTTTTATCGGTACAGATTACCGTAGCACTACCTAGCGTTTCCACAGTTTTCATTTGCTTTATCACAATCCCTAATTTCATCAGTCGCCATGCACCTAATGCCATAAAAGTGGTGAAGGCCACGGGAATCTCTTCCGGCAGGATACTCATTGCAAGCGTCAATGCTTTCAGTAAGCTATCGAGGAAGTTGTAGGATTTAAAATAGTTGATGGCCCAGACAATGGCGAAAACAATTGCACCCGCAATGACCATGATCTTTACAAAACTGCCAATCTGCATTTCCAAAGGTGTCGGCTCTTCCGGAATAGCCCCAAGGCTTTTACCAATCTTGCCGATCCGCGTCCCATTGCCAATGGCGTTTACCCGAATTTCCGCGCTTCCACTGGCTACCGTTGTTCCTGCAAATACTTCGTGATCAGGCTTCTCGGCGTCCTTAAATACCGCCAAAGATTCGCCGGTCAGTATAGATTCATTCACGGAAAAATCATGCGACACGATAATTATTCCGTCTGTCGCAATCGAGCCACCTTCCTCAACAATCAGGTGATCTCCAATCACCACCTCCTCGCTCTTTATCCGGATGGCTTTTGCGTCCCGGATCACTTTGGCTGATGGTTTTGTAAGGGCCCGAAGTTTATCCAGCGCATTCCTGCTTCTGGAATCCTGGTAAAGGGAAATCGTTGCCACCAGCACAACTGCTGCTAAGAGAAACAAGCCGTCACCTGTTTTTCCACTTATGAAATAGATGAGCGCCGCAACCAGTAAAAGAAGAATCATTGGTTCCCTAACTACGCTTTTCACGGCCGTCCAAATTCCATTTTCCTGCTTGTAGCTTAATTCATTGGTTCCGTATCTTTTCCTTGACTCATTAACTTCTTTCGTTGTTAAGCCTTCTGCTTTGCGGTTTTCGAAAGCTTCCTTCATGATTTGAGTTTTAAACATCGAGGTAAGAAGATGATCGATGACACATGAAAACGGGTATTCGATTTGCTTTTACAATATCCCTGATGAAGCTTTTACGAAGGAACAGGGACGCGCTGCTCCGGCTATGTGCTGCCCGCAAGTGATGCTGTATCCGAAAGAAGGAATATTCTAGTCATGGAGATAAATTTCCACGAAATTGGTTCCATTTCAGCGTAAAAACCATGATGAGCAATAGGGTTGCAATTGACAGGGGTCATTTAATTACACTCCTTCGTTAATTCATCCTGAGTTATTGTTAGCGTATTAGATTTGGCAGATGCAATTGATAATTAGGTTTTCAAAGCTATTATTGATAACAGGTGGTATAGCCAGCGTATCGGCCTGCACACACAAAGCTATGAATACAGCCATTCAGCCGACCGGTGATAGTTGCCATGGGAATACGCCATCCTTCAAGAAAGAAATCCAACCTATTTTCGCTATCACCTGCGCGAAGAGTGGTTGCCATAATGGGGTAAGCATGCTGCAGGATTTCTCTCGATATGAGGACCTTAAAATTCCCTTGCAGGATGGGCAACTTTATTATTATGTGATCACAGACCGACAGATGCCGGACGACTATCCCTTAGACAGCACAGAATACACTCTCGTAAAATGCTGGCTGGATAATGGCTATCCGAATAATTAAATAAACAGCTATTGCGGCTTATTTAAACTGAACATTTAAGGTAAAAACATCTGAAGTGAGCCCATTGCTCCGAATGTAGTGCCCATAGCGCAACTCAGCCATTTTCCATTGGCGGATGCCCAATACTCCTTTCTCTGGTAGGTACCGAACATTAAGCCCTACAAAATTGCTGCTGAATGCAGAGAGATCGTAGTCGCTGGTAAAATAGTTATCGGTTGTGATATGCTGGTTGATAGGCGCAAAATAATCTGCAGCAGTCTGAGTATAATACCGGTAAAATGGACTTGCCGACAAATATGGATTGATCTTTACCGGCACTTCCAGGCTTATCGTATGCGCCTTTACCCCCCAGTCATCCATGTAATAGCGGTAGTATCCACGCAGAATGAAGCGGCTTCCCGCGAAATAGTTCAGCCGCACTCCAAAAGGTAGCTTAAAACGCTTGTCCGGCAGTACTTCCGATTGCTCAGAATTATCCTGGAAATAAACCCGTTGATATTTGGTCGCCAGCAACCCTTCCTGGTAAATACCATCCACCAGCACCGTGGCTTGTAATCTTGTATTGATCACTTGCGAGTAGGACAAGGATGCGCTGTAGGAATTGCGCGGACTGTAGCCTTCTTCTTTTTCGCCATGCGTTCGCAGCTCAATAGGCAGGATCACTTTCCAGGTGTCCCAGTAGGCCTGAAGTTTCAGGGATAGCTCACGGTTATTATCCAGTGAGTTCTTCGCAAAATTGAGCCCAAGGCCATAAGACTTGTAATCATACTCCGTAGAAAACGATCCGGTGATGCCGGCTGACAAGCCTTTCTGCTCATTCTTCACCGTCCAGTTGAGTGATGGATAAATGCGTGTATCGCTTGATGATGCAGATGAAACGGTAGATGGATCAATCTTGTCGGAGGACGCGGACGTGTAGGCATCTATGCCCAGCTCAAAGTTGAAGCTGTGCTGCAGCCGGTTCTTTCCGTGACGCACCAGTTTTATATCCAGTGTATTGGCGAAATCAGTTAGGTGCTCTGTGCCTACGCCACCGGTTACCGCAGAGTTATCCCCATTCTGAATATAGTAGCTGGATACCAGGTTGATCTCATCGACATGCAGTTTGCGATCTGTATAAGCTGTAGTGTCTGTAGGCGCTGTCTGGCCAATCACAACAACAGCTTTAAAGACTAAAGCAAGGGCCGCTAAGGAAAGTTTTTTCATCGTTATGTATGGAATTAGTTACAGCCGCAGCCACCACCGGTTTTGCCGCCATTGGCGCCTGCCGCACCTTCACGGTACGATTGAAAACTGTTCTCTGACTTCTCACTTTTACGGGCTGCCAGCTCCATTTCCGCATCATTGAGATAAGCTTTTTGGTAGGGCTTCACCGAAGCACAGCCTGGAAGGATGCAGGATCCAGCCGCACATAACAGCAAGACCGTCAGCATGAAATATTTCATCTTAAACGGATATTTTTAGAAGTGTGAAGTGCACCGGCATCATCCATAATAGCGCAGGCAATACCGTTCATTTGATTGATCATACCGAGCCCTGCTTTAACGCCCATGACCATTACCGGCGTGGTCAATGCATCCGCTAATTCTGCATTGGGGCAAATAATGGTAACGCTTTTTATACCAGATACCGGAAAGCCGGTTTTAGGGTCAATAGTATGGCTATAGCGCCGGCCATCTATCGTCGCAAATTTTTCATAATTGCCGGAAGTAGCTACTGCCAGGCCGGAAATTTTAAACGATGAAAAAACAGTGCTTTTGTGATCCGGATCCGCAATACCAATTGTCCAGGGACGGCCATCGGGTTGATTGCCCCATGCCAGCAAGTCGCCGGCTGCGTTCACAACACCACTTTCGATACCTGCACTTTTCAATAGTTCCGCAGCCATAAAAGCAGCATACCCTTTTCCAATGCCGCCAAACCCGATCCGCATGCCTTTTTCTTTGAAGAAAACAGTATGATCTTTTTCATTAAGAACTATGTTCTGATAATTG
Source organism: Chitinophagaceae bacterium (assembly GCA_965246905.1). Lineage (GTDB taxonomy): Bacteria > Bacteroidota > Bacteroidia > Chitinophagales > Chitinophagaceae > UBA1952. The sequence goes on along the minus strand of CBDFFZ010000014.1, from coordinate 349,313 downwards.
ATCAGGCGGATGCTGGCCAACTCTGCCTCCCGGTCCGGCAATGCGGTCATATAAATATCAAAGTTCCAGAAGCGCTTGTCGATTGAGCCATAAGACAAATCAAAAGCCCCTTGCGTTAACGCTGAAATACGTTGTGCCCGCTTGATCAGCTCAAAAACTTCACGGCTTACAGCAACAGGGTGCAGGCCGGCACCAGCGTTGATTTTAGCTGTCTCACTATCCTCGCTGAAGGTGGTGAGCAACCGCTCGATCCGCTGTACTTCTTGAATGGCCTTGCCAATGCAATTATGGGCATTTTCATCATCTTCTGTGACTACAGTAAATACAAAGTTGTTACCCATCAGTCGTATTGACTGGCTAAATTTTCTGGCAGTAACAGGTTCATCTGTTGCCATCATTTCCTTACCGCATTGATCTGGGTAATAAATTCGGCTGGTGTAGCGCCGTTGTACCCATCCCAGCTTTTTAATACCTTACCATCTGCCGATAGAAGCAGGGTAAGCGGGAAATGCCCTTCTTTATTGTAAACGGATGCGAGTGCATCGTTTTGGTTCGAAATAGCTTTTACAGGTTGATTCTTTTTTAATCGTGGATAATCCGCATTAACCATCACAAGGCTACTATCGGCAAAAGCGGTAAATGCAGGAGTACTGAAAACAGTTTTTTCCATACGGATGCATGGGATACACCAATCAGATCCTGAAAACTTTAGTAATACCAATTTGTGCTGTGCTGCAGCATCGGTCTTGGCTTTGTCAAAGTCTGTTCGCCAGGTTGTTGACATCAGAAAAAATGGCAGCACAAGTAAAAGTATGGTTGAAGAAAAACGATGTGTCATAAAGTAAGCGCTTAACAAATAATATATCAAATATCGTGCGTTAATATTGGGATATCAGCAATAAGGTAAAATAAACATGCTGTCCTATTAATTCTATGGCTTGCTATAAGCCTTCAGTAAAAAATCGTCTCTATAAAAATAGAATCAAGACGGATAGCTTTAGAATCGCAATTCAATTAACAATTCAATAACCATCATTCTAACATATTGCTTTAACAGCAATTAGGCGCTAAATTGTGAGTGTAATAAATATTCTACCTGATTTAAATTATAATTGCTTAAATCATCGCAATATTTTAGCGACTTAATTCAGTACTTGTCAGGTATTCTGCATTTTAGAAATCATGATAATCCATTGAAAATCCTGATGTTGGATGCCGAAAAGAGGTGGAACTCTTTTCGGAGGAAACCACAGGATTATTTAAGTAAAAACCTTTCGACCGTCTTTACACCTGCTTATGCGTGCAACAACTAAATGTTTTCAGCAATGCTTTCCATACATCCAATATCCGTCAGGCAAAGCCTTTGACGCGCGGCGCGCTTTGAATTCCAGTTGAACATAAATTAGTACATAAATTCTGTGCCATGCTTTTCTGGATGGGACAGAATACACTAATTTACATATATAGGTTCAATAAAGGTTCTATAATGCTCTAATAACCGTTTATTTATTCAAAGCCGCAAGCTCTACTTACAATCATTATTGGTTTTCAGTTGTTTAAAATAAAAATTTATTTTAATAGAATAAAGTTGCTAAGAAAAGAGAAGATTTTGAGTATTAGTTAAAAATATTGCATACCAGCATTTGTGCTTAAAATATAGCTATATAATTATCTATAATCGCAATGGTTCCTGCAATTCTAAATTTTTGAAAATTAAAAACGTCGTCTTTTGATTTAATAAGTTACCAAATACAACTATGAAAAAATTAATCATACAAATTCTTTTTTTGATTTTGCTGTTTGCCGTGCCACAAATAAAAACGCTGGCACAGGCGCGGCGTTTTGCCTTTTCGACAAGCTCATCCGCTTACGCAGATCTGGCAACAGCCACCAGTGGTACTACGGTGTATGGCAGCCTTGTGGCTGCTGCCAGCAATAATACCGCATCTGCTGTACAATCACTTGGCTTTAATTTTAACTACCTCGGTACCAATTATACACAATATTCAGTCAACTCAAATGGCCTGTTAAAATTTGGTAGTATAGCCGTAACCATTGAGAGCGTTAATGCAATGTCTTCCACAGCTAATGTACCTAAAATATCTGGCTGGTGGGACGATGTATCTACAGCTACTTCTGCCAGTGGTGGCGGCGTAATACGCAATCTTACCGGCGTGGCACCCAACCGTATCCTTAAGATACAATGGAAATGCGCAAGCAGCAACCTTACTACCAGTGCCACTAATATGAACTGGCAGGTATGGCTTTATGAGAATGGCAGCAAGATTGAATACCATTATGGCAGCGGCACCGCATCTGCCTCGGCATCTATTGGTGTTGGTGGTGTATTGGCTACAGAGTTTACCAGTATTACTTCCACCGCCAGCCCTACTTCAAGCATTGTTACTGCAAATGATGCCAATGCCAATTGGCCAGCAAGCGGCACTGTTTATACATTAGCTCCCCCGGCTGCACTTACCGGAACTAAAACAGTTTATGGTGTTGCAGGATTAAACCAATTCGTCTCCTTTACCGAAGCCGTTAATACGTTAAACTGGGTTGGTGCAGGTAGCGGTGGCGTTACCTTTAATCTGGCAGGTGGCAATACCGAAATTATGGCATCCGGGGTCGGTTCTGTACCTGCAGGTCTATTGATTACGAAAGGTGGAACAGCTGCAAACCCTGTTATATTTCAATGGGATGGAACGTCCACTAAACCGATACTGCAGGGCGGCACCGGCATTGGCAACTATGATTACGTAGTAGGCATAGCTGGCCAGGATTATATAACGCTCGATGGGCTTGGCATACAAGATCCTGTGGCTAACAATACAGCGGCGAAAAATATGGAGATGGGCATTGCGCTTTTCAAACAACAATATAATACGACCACCGGGAACAACGGCTGCCAGCATGTTACTATTAAGAATTGTGCGATTACGCTTACCCGCAATCCTAAAAGCTATACCAACATTGGTTATGCCTACTATCCGTTCATGAGTATGGGGGTTGCGCTGGTACACTGGACCAGCACACATGCGGGAAGTAATTCCGGTGTTTATTGGACATATTCCAACCCTAATGAGGGTATTAAAAGCGCCGCAGATGTACACAGCTTCAATACCATTACTGGCAATGCAATTGATAACTGCACGTATGGTATTTCGATTGAAGATGCATGGTATCAAAGTGGCGCTACGCTGTATGCAGGCACCGGCAATACAGTAGGGCAAAGCGGCGCAGGCAATACGATAACAAATTTCGGTCCCTTAACAGGTGTCGCTTATTTCGGCGGAGGTTATAAGTTTGCTATTGCAGGTATCGCTATGGGCGGCCAGCAGGATTGTGATATTGAGTATAACAATGTCAGCGGTTGTTATGGCGAAACTGTTGGCTCTAACATCAAAATGTTCTCTGGTATTTGGGTAGGGATGGGCACTGGCGCATGGGCTTTGCCACGAGTCTCTACCAGCCTGTTTAAGATCAATAACAATACCGTCAATAACATGAACCTAACGGTAGGCAGTAATGGTTCTACCGCAACTACCTCATCCAACGGGAAACATCTGTATGGTATCACATTTGCCGCAAATGACGATGGCGGGCAAATAGCAAAAGGCGGCGGGAACATAGAAATCAAGAACAATACCATCACCAATCTGAAAGGGGTAAATGGTAATGTAATGGCGATCAATTCTAATTTTGAAGACGCAAATGTCACTTCATTTACGGGAAATTACCGTGCAGGCTATCAGTCTGGTGGCGATATAAGCATCAGCAATAACATCATTAATAATATTACCCGTACCGGCATCAATAGCAATGGTTGTATCAGCGCTGTTTACTGGTGTCATGGCAGCAAAAATCTCTTTATCAATAACAATCAGATTAGTGCTTTTACGCTGGGTACTACTGCTATTGCTGCGACTACCCAAACTACGGGCATGCCACTCATCTATACTTACCCGGTGTTTACAAATGTTGTTCGTACGCTCGTTCAGGTAACGGGTAATAAGATCAGCAATTGCTCCATTCTGGCAACGCCAACCTCTACCATTCCGGTTTCGTTTACAGGCATCTATATTAAGCGTGGCGGCATTAATACCCTTGTATCGAAGGATACGATTACAGGTTGCAGCCTTTATAATGGTGCGGGCAATAATGCAATTGCATATACGGATCTGATTCACGTAGCAGGGCAGCCTAAAACAGGCATCAGCACGGTAAAAATTGATAGTTGCGTGCTTACGGCCAACATGCGCACTGGCATCCGCGGCGCAGCCAACAATGGTTATTATGCCAAGTACCGTGGTATCGTTGCCGATTATGCTTCGGGCACCCAGGTCAAGAATATTTCCAATAATATTATTGATGGCATGACCCAAACGGCCACTTTGTTTAATACCGGCAGCTATTCCATGATGCAAGGCATTTTTACTACAGGAAAGACAACGGTTGGCAATACGGTAAACATCTACAATAATACGGTCAACAATATGAGCGGCCCGGTTGCTACTTCTACACAGATCCTTACCAACAATGTAAACAGTTTTTACCGTTATGGGATGGTAGGCATTGCCGCAGAAAACTGGAACGTGCTCAATCTGTACAGCAATAATGTTTCAGGCCTTGATGCCGGAAGCGCTTCAACCGGCCCGGCATCGGACAATGACTATCTCTGCGGCCCAACAGGTATCCTCGCTTATAACAACACGGCTGCTTATGCTACTACCGGCAACATCTATAATAACTTCGTCAGCAACCTTACGGCGCCTGCTATGCGTAGCCGTACCGCTATCAACGGTTTGGTTGTATCCGGCCTTGCAGCAAAGTACAATGTGTTTCACAATACCCTAACACTTGGCGGATTGGCTGGTACTTCAACCGGAAGGCTGGCAAGTACTACTGCCGGGGCTTTCGGCGTTACCGGCCTGATGATCGCTACTTACTATTACAATACTAAAGCATACACTACCGATTACCGGAACAATATCATCTCTGTGAATGTTGCCCCGAATGCAGCTGTTGCCAATAGTGCAAGTAATATGGTTGTGCGGAATTATAACGTGACCGCAGCGGGCAAGGTGCCACTCGGTACGGCTAAGACATCGACCGGAAATGTTTACTTCATCAATAGTGACCTTCACAATTACATTTACGGGCAGGCAACCATTTACAATGCGGCTGGCACAGGTGGCATCCGTAATGCTTATGCCTGGAGCGGCGCTACCATTAATACAGCCAATAATCTTGTCAACGATAATATAGGGGGTGCAAGTAATTTCAATACCCAATGCGGCAGATACAAAACATTTATGGCCGGTGCGGAAAGACAAAGCTATGCCGAGCTGGACAATACAACTAACGTGCCCGTAGCTCCGCCTTTTGTAAACACCGGTATTGCACCCAATAACCTGAAGCTTACTAACGGTAACGTTTCTTCAGCATTTAATCCAAGCCCTGTTGTGAGCCCTCTTGCAATAACAACCGATTATTTTGGAACCACCCGTGGAGCTACTAATGTAGCTGCCGGGGCCTATGAAACAACTGGTGTATTGCCTGCCTTTATCAGCGGTACCATAGCCTTCGATTTTGCTCCGATCAACGACAGTATATGTGGTGGTAACAAACCGCTTGACGTAACGATCACGCCACCTGCCAGTAAACCCCTGCCTGCCTATAATGCAGCGAAGGCACCCCGTCTTTACTATCGTCGCGTTTACAACAACAATTCTTTTGCCGCCGGCAATATAGATGCGAATGTTATCCCGGCATTGCCACTATCCACCAGCAATATAGCAGCAGGTGCGAGCGGCTGGCGCTTTGTAAATGCTTTCAGCAATACGGGTAATGTTTACCGCTTCAATCTCGATCTTGGATTATTGAAAAGCACAATAGCAACCACTCCTGTTTATACCATTGAATACTTTGTGATCGCTGAAACTAACGACGGTACCGTGTGTAGCTGGAGTAGCGGGGACTTTACTGCTAATACAATTGCTTGCCCTGGCTCCGTGCAATTGGAAAACTACACGCCAATTCCTGTTCCTGCAGACCCTACCACAGCAACGCTGGATGATAACTCTGTTCAGGATAATTATTCCATCTTCCGGGGTGATGATCTGAACCGTGGCATTGAGAGCGTGAATAACGGCGTTGTTGCAACCATTACCGGCGCTGCGGCTTCAGCTTCTGCGGGAGCTACCACAACAGGTTGCATCGGAGATTCATTAACTGTTGTGGCGCACTATTCGGTTGCTGCAACAGGTGATGGTGCACCGGGCAGTATGTATCGTTTCCAGGTTGCTACTGCAAGTAACTTCACCGGTGTTGTTCAGAATTTTGACCAGGGTGATAGCACATTTACATACGCGATCACTACAACCACGCCTCAATATATCCGTGCAAATTATTTGTGTAGCGGTACATTGCTAACAAATACGTACACAGATTATATAACGATAACCGGCACTACAACGCCTGCCAATACCACGAGCCAGGCAGACCTGAATACGTGTTTAAATCAGGCACAGAATATTGTAATGGCGACAACAACAGCTGCAAGCCACCAATTCTGGTTAGAGAGCCCTAAGGGTAAACTATTTAACGGTGGTTTGCCTCCCACTACAACTAATCTTTCAACAACCTTAAGCGTAACGCCTGGAGATACTGTTTTTAATGGCACCTGGAATACTTATGTTACGGCATCAACAAGCAGCATATTAAACAAGCAGGGATACCGCACTGCAACTCTTGACGGAAGTGAAAGTGGCGGCGGCGATACCAGCAGTGGCATTATGCTGCATGTAAGCAATGTTATTAAATTGAACAGTGTTACCGTGAAGGGTACGACCGGCGACGGCACTGCATCCTCAGGCTATAAGGTAAGCCTCTATACGCCGGGTGGCTATCAGATATATACTTCTGGTGCAGGTAGTGTGGCAGATGGTGCAACGGCCTCAATTGCGCTTACCAATTGGTACATTGCGCCAGGGGATTACCTGTTGCTGCTTGATGCTTCAACATCTGGTACACAACCAACCGGCGCACTTGCCTTTGTGAATTCAGATTTCCCAATCAATGTACCTGCCAATGGCAATACCGCGTTCTCTGTTACAAGTGGCGTTACCGACTTTGCCATCGATGGCCAGACCGGCGCCGTAAGCTATAACCTCAGCGATAACTATTATTACTTCTTCGATCTTGATGTCAATGAATATTGCACCAGTCCGGCTCAATCATTTAACTGGATCCTCAATCCTTCTTCTTGTTGTTCTACAACTCCTGTTACAATAGCCGGATTGGTTACAACAGGCAACGTCAGTGCATCGCTGGTTTCCAGCACGTGCAAAAAAACAAACGGGTTCTACTATTATTTTGATCCCGCCAACCCGAACAAGTTGGTAGCCGCAATCAATCCGAATGGCAATGACTGGAACCCGGATGATGTGGTTATTGATAATTCCGGTGCGGTTGGTGATGTCTCTCATCGCTCGTCTGACGGCAATGACAGTACCGAGGTTATGCCTTATATGATGACCATCGTACACGATGGCGACCTCACCGTTAATGGCGGCGTAAAAGTGCGTATGTATTATCCTAACACAGATTTGCACAGCATACAAAGTTTGCAGTCTGCCGGTGCAAATGCTTATGCAGATAGCTCGTGGTTTAAGTATGAAGGTACTCAGGCAGATGCGGTCAATGCGCTTACTCCACTTGGCCTTACCGGTGGCACAAAGCTTGTCGTAACTTCCACTGGCGTTGAGGACGGGATTAACTATGTTCAATTTGAAGGTATTACCAACTTCTCTACGTTCGGCTATGCTGCAGCCACAAGCCAGATACTGGCCGTACCACTGCCGTTAACTTTGCTTGATTTTAATGCAGCACTTGAAGGAAAGCGTGTGTCCGTGGAATGGCAAACAACCAATGAGGCCAACATTGATCATTTCGAAGTGGAACATAGTACCGATGGCCGGTTATTCAATGTGATAGACAAGGTTATAACGTTAGGCTCGGCCACGCTCAACAGCTATAAAGGCTATGATGAACAGCCGGTAACAGGCAATAATTATTATCGGCTGAAGATTGTTGAAGCCAGCGGCAAATGGTCTTATTCGCCAACACGTTTAGTAAACTTTGGCGAGGGTAGCATTATGGCCATTAATCTTTATCCAAACCCAACAAACGATGATGTTATGATTAAAGCGACAAGTATGATCAAATCGGTGAGTGTATTCGATATCCAGGGTACGAGGATCTTGTCGCGATTCGTTAATGCAGCCCAATATCACCTCGCACTGGGATCTTTACAAACCGGCGTTTATTACATCCAGGTTGCCGGTGTTGATGGAACCATTGTTACGAAAAGCGTAACGAGATTATAGATCATCCAGCAATGCCTGATTATGGAGTTCAAAAAAACATAACTGCTGGGTAAGCCGTTTACCACAGGTAGTTTTTCTGAGGTATTTCCGGAATTTTTATTGGTTTGAAAACATACAAAAAACACATGAGCGTCCCGGTTTTTACCGGGACGCTTTTCATAGTGAATGATCCACGTCAGAGTTGTAATGATGAAGCATAGAAAATACGGTCAGTTACAAATTTTAGCACCAAATCATGGCTGAATTATGCTTTTAGGAACAAAGCGCTCTTTACAAAATATTGGGTTTTAGCAATATGAAGGAGTGGGATCTTAGCCCTTATACCAAAGGCAGATTGAAAAGTAATAGTGCTGTGTCATTTGTTGGTGCAGCTTCCGGCCATCGTTTAATTTTTGGCGATGTCACCCATTGCAAGCGCATTGCACTTTAGCAACACCTCCTGCAATTCTGTTCCATCTGATGTGAGCGGATCAATGGCTTTGACCAATCGTATCCGCATTTCAAACAGCGTCTCCCGATCGTATTTTTTTGAGCCGCGCACGAGGTCTATTTTCATGAGTGCCTCCTGCTGGTTTTGCTTTGGGTTAAACCATCCGTTGAGCTCTGAGCACTGGTTGCATACACCTTCCTTATTTATTAAGGCACAACGCGCTTCAAAGATGTCCACCATTGTTTTGCGCCCGTCCTGCAACAGGTATTTTACCGCGCCCTCCGATTTCTCCAATATCAGGCAAATGTCTGCCACTGAAAAATCATAGATTTCTTTGAGGATAATGGCTACCTGATTTTCCACCGGCAGGTTTTTTCCAATGCAGGTAAAGCAGGTATCGATATGCTCCTTTATCTCGTAGCTGCCATAGGCAGATTGATGGGCCACTTTCTCTATGCTACCGGCTAACTCCGGATCACGGAACACCAGGGATTGTGCCTGCGCCGACACATCGGGTGTCCAGCGTTTTTGGCGTTGCAGTTGGTTCTGGGCAAGATGAGTGGCTATCTGGAAAATCCAGGTCTTCAGGGAAGATTCCGCCCTGAATGTGTGCAGCTTATCGTAGGCTTTGATGAAGGCATCATGGGTGAGGTCCTCTGCATCATTCCGGTTGGCCATAAGCCGGTACAAATAGGATTTCAGCGGCTGCTGAAAGGCCGCAAAAAGTGACTGGAAGGCATTGATATCGCCTTCCAGCGCACGTTTTAGAATGGGGTCGCCCCATTCATTTTCTTCCATCGGCCCTAAGGTATCAAAACAACTTTACCCGTGGTTTTTCTTGCCTCGATCTGTCGGTGTGCTTCTGCGGCATCCTTCAAAGAAAAGGTGCTGCTTACCTCAACTTTCAGTTTGCCTTCGGCTAAAAGGCCAATCACCGCGCCCAGGGCAGCCTGCCATACAGCGGTTTTGGTCTGGATGTGGTAAGCAAGATTAAAGCCGGTTTGGGTAAGGCTTTCATCCACAAAATATTCAGGGTGAACGGAACCCTGCACACCGCTTGCCGCACCGTAAATGATGAGATGGCCACCCGTTGCAAGGCATTTGATACGCTCGTTATATACCTCGCCGCCTACCATCTCAAACACGACATCTACCCCTTTACCACCGTTCCGCTTTTTTACCGTTTCAGACCATCCCGGAATGGAATAATTTACTGTTTCATCGGCTCCGAGCTTTGTTGCGAGTTGCAGCTTTTCGGGATTACTTGCGAGGCTATCACCGTTGCGCCGGCCATTTTAGCGAGCTGCACCAGCAGTGAGCCTACGCCGCCGCCTGCTGCATTTATCATTACGGTTTTACCAGCAATATCACCGGCAATGGCCGATACCAGAAGCTGTGCAGTGCTGCCCTGCACGAAAATGGCTGTTGCTTCTTTAACATCGATGTGTGGTGGCAGCGGTACACAGTACTGCGTAGGGGCAACTGCATATTCTGCATAGCCGCCGGAACCGGGCAGAATGGCGAGGACTCTTGCGCCAGCTATAAATGGTTCGTTTACTCCCTCACCAACTGCTTCGATAATGCCTACCGCCTCATGGCCCAGAGTGTAGGGCAGCGGCGTGGGCTGGAAGTAGGTGTTTTTGCGGCGAAGGATGTCCGAGTAATTGACCCCGATGGCCTGTATTTTAAAAAGCACTTCGCCCGCTTTTGGTTGTGGGATGGGTGCTTCGGTAAGCTGCAATACCTCTGGCACGCCGTATTGCGTGAGCTGCATTTTTTTCATGGTCTTGTTTATGTTGTTTGTCTGTTTATATAGCTGAGACAAACGAGGGGAACAAAACGGATGAAAAAAACAGGATTTTTTTTTGCTGATCGCTTGCTTTGGATTTTGCCTTAGGGTGTTTTACATTATAGGCAAGCTGAACCTCAATAAGCCCGGTATGAAATTCTTAAAGGAAGGGATCTCTGCCTTTTTGTAGCGATAGGACATCTTGCCTGTTAAGGATCTGATTTGTATGTTCCTATATCTCATTTTTGAGAGCCGGGCGTAGCAGGAATACATCAATCGCTTATTTAGAATCGCCGCGCCCAAAGCCAACTGTATCCCGGTAAGTCTGTGGTGAGATATTGGTATTTACCTTGAAAAACCGGCTGAAATAATATTCGTCATCGTAGCCCAATTCGTAAGCAATCTCTTTAACGGCCTTATTGGTGAGGTAGAGCTCCCGCTTTGCCTCTATGATAATCCGCTCGGAAATGAGCTGGGTAAGTGTTTTCCGGAAATGCGTTTTCGTGATTTTTGCCAGCGCTTTGGTGCTGAGGCACAATTCGCTTGCGTAATCGCCGGCTGCGTGTTTTTGCTTAAAATTTTTCTCGATGCTCGTCTTCAGGGTCTGTAAAATAAAGGGTTCATTTAAGCCGGATGTTTCATCAGCTGCATCAGGCTGTTGCTCCGTTTTTAGCCTGCTGCAATTTATGAGCAAAATTTTGAGATAAGCGATTAGAAGCTCATACTGCGCCAGGGCCGGCGCTTGAATTTCTGATTTAATCCGGCTGATTACTTCCGCTAATTTCGCGGCAGCTGCTGCATCTATCTGAATGAAAGGCGGATGATAAATATTGTTGAACAGCACACCGTTGCACGCAATTTCCGATTGGTGTTTGTGAATGCAAAAAAAGTCGGGATGAAAATGCAGCGCCACGCCCCGGATGCTTTGCGATAAAAACATAAACGGCTGGTAAGGCGAAAAGGCAAAAAGGTTGCCGCCTTCGAACAGATGCTCGCTGAAGTCTGATTTTAAAGTACCGCTGCCATCGGTAATCCAAATAAGCGAGTAATAATTGTATCGCTGTAAATGGTCGAAGTGGCTGCCATCATCAAAGTGAAAGACCTTAAAGGCAAGGTTGCCGGTTTGAGGATTTATCAAAGTAAAAGCCTGTTGCGCGGTCGCCTTCATGATTTGTTGGAATAATAATTACGTCCCGTAATGGAAACTATTGTGGCGTACATGAATAAAGCAGTCTTAAAATCAATTTTTGTTTTATAAAACCATATATCAAGGCTACAGTAAACAGCAAAGATGCGCCGCTCGAGATAACGATGCGATACTAAGCGGCATCCCGCTTAGCACTTTCTTAAATGTAACAATTCCGATTGCCAAAATAGGGAAGCCAATAATATTTACTGCCCAATCCGAAAATCTGGATGCTTTTTTAAGCGCAATACTCCAAAGCGCTTCAGATACAGCCAACAAAAAGATGAGCAAAATAGTTGCTTTCCTATCAGAGCTTTCTGTCTCTTTCTCCAATTGCCAGGTCGTTGATACTGGCAAAGCGCTTTTGCATCAGCCCGTTGGCGTTAAATTCCCACAGCTCGTTGCCATAGCTTCGGTACCATTGGCCTGCGGCATCGTGCCATTCATATTCAAACCGAACCGCCATTCTGTTTTCCCGAAAGCCCCAAAGCTCTTTTTTAAGGTGATAGTTCAGTTCCTTCTGCCACTTATTTTCCAGAAATTCTTTCACGGCTTGCCGGCCATTTATAAACTCGGTACGGTTGCGCCATTCCGTATCAACAGTGTAGGCAAGGCATACTTTTTCCGGGTCTTTAGTATTCCAAGCATCTTCGGCAGCCTGTACTTTTTGCAGGGCCGTTTCCAGTGTAAATGGTGGTAGTGGATGTCGTTTGCTCTCCATGTTTTTTAATTTAAAAAAAGGAAAAGCAGCCGCATATTACTGGCGGCCGCTTTAGGTGCACAAATTATTTAAACAGCCGCTGTCTGTATTGCGTTTATCACCGGAAAATCTATCTCCGTACCTGCAGCGGTATTGAAATAGTTGGTTAGAATATTCAACGCTACGTGCCCAATAATTTCGCCCACTTCGCCTTCGGTGATGCCTGCCGAAATTAATTTAGCAACGTCTTCATCGCTTACATTGCCCCTGCGCGCTACAATGGCTTTCGCGAATACCAATACTGCATGGATCCTGGGGTCCGTGCTGCGCCCATCGCGGGCTGCATCCATTTCACCGGCATCAATCTTTATCAGGTTGGCGCCAATGTAGGTATGCGCGCTGAGGCAGTAGTCGCAGCCATTGCTTTGGGCTACTGCGAGGGCTATAAGTGCGCCTGTTTTAGCGCCCAGTGTGCCTTTTGCAAGAGCACCGCTGAGGCCCAGATATCCCTCCAGAAATGCAGGTGAGTTACCCATTGTCTGCATCATATTAGGCACCATGCCCAACTGGCTCTTGATGGCGGTGTAGAGTTCCGCAGTTTTGCCGGTTGCTGTGGAGGTGCTTAGTGGTTTTAATCGTACCATTTTGGTTTGCTTTAATTTGTCGTTATTGACAAGGCAAAGGTGGCTCAGCTAACCAGCCTGGAAAATGGACAATGGGCGCAAATGGATGGATAATTTTACCCTTTTTGGATCAGTAATTAAAGAGACGCCAGTAAAAGCCATTTTTTATTGCCCATTGCTGTGTTGGCAAAGTAATGATGCACTTAGCCCTTCGTTATCTACGCCTCCCGCACATATTGTCCCGCCGGGCCATTGATGGTTGAGTAAGCCAATACACTATTTATTATCGTAAACATGCGGTTGGCTGCGCTATGCACTTTGGTTAAATATACTTTGCCGGAATCAAACAGCTGGTTGACTATTTCAAGCCCCAACTAACCGGCGAACATTTTTATTTTGCGCATTGGCTCTTTGGAGTTAGGTTGAGGCTACATGGCATACCGTTGCGTGTCGTTGTTACTGCGGGCAAGCTTTGCATTGGGTTTGGCAACCGGATTTTACAACGTATCGAAAAAAGGGAGTGCTGCTTTCTTGAGCTTAGTGAGCAACACTCGCGCCTATACGATGTATTTCCTACCCCAAGCATACACAAGGCTACTCATTGAACCCCCGCACAATATTGACAAATAATTTTAAATTAAAAAATAACTAAATAGAAAAATAATTCTTTATAATAATTTTATTATAAAGAATTATTCATTAAAAATCATCATTTTATTATTGAAATCCCTAAATTTGTGCGCTTATTGGCCTATATGTCCCCCCTCAATCAAAACGAAATCAGGATAAAGAGTCTAAGCTTCTGGCTCCTGTTTATAGTGCTGCTATTCTTTGCCTTACTGCCTGTTTATTTTATGGTTTGGACGGCCGGCGAGCAACAAAAGACATCCATTGCCAAAGAGCAGGAATACCGGGAAATGTATAACAAGCAGATTACGCTCAGCGATAAAATTGACTCTTTATACACACAGCTTACCTATGTGAGTGCGGCGAAAGTGAACAATTATCTATACGTAGAAGATATGATCTCAAATAATAAGCTCGAAATACAACTGCTCATTGGGAAGGATAGTGCTGGCAAATTTGCCACCTATGCGCATCTTGTAAACAACCTGAATCCTGCACTTTTCTTAAAAGACAGTATTGTGCGTATTGAGAACAGCGAAAATATGCTGCGCAATGATTTGCTGACCTGCATGAGTAAAAACAAGCGCATCCGGCAAACGATTTTCGAAAAGACCAAGATTACGGATAATTAAATAATATATGAAACAATCCGGCACGCTCAGCAGGCGCGAAAAACGGCACTACTTTCTTTACCTGCTTATTTTATTCTTAATTGTATTGAGTCTTCTTATCTGGATCATTTTCCGCAAAAGCAGCAAAGTGGTTTTCGGAATATCGCAAAGCTACCAGGCCTACCAGGTAAAAGACAGAGAATTCCTTGTAGTGCAGAACGAAGGTGTTCCTTTTTATGATACCATCTGCTCACGGATAAAAGCGCTCCAAACCTCGCCTCCGAGCGCTATCGCAGAAACAGACCTGAAAAGCCAGATAAATATACTGAACAGCTATTACGAAAACCTCCCGGCTAAAGACCCGCGTTTCATCAACTTTCACCAAATGGCGCTGTTTGCGAAACTCTATTTTGAAGACATGCTGGTGTATCGGAAAAAGGCCGAAAACATTCAGCGGTTCCAGCAGCAGCTTAATGAATGCGAGGTAGGCTATAAAGACCGGGAAGCAGTAATGAATCAGATAAAAACGGCTCAGGCTGCAAAAAATTAACGGGTTATGGAGCAAACAAGTGCCGATTCCGGCCTGCGGAACCGCAATACCCTCAAAATCGTGCTCATTACTTTATTAACGGCGGCGCTTGTGATGCTGGCCATTATCGGCATCAGGCGGCTTATGCCAGGGTCTAATGATATCCGGGCGGCTATTTCCACGCATGTACTCAGTACCAGCGACAGTCTTTTCTTTAAAGATGCTACCGAATTTGCTAAAGACCGACGCTGGAACTTTGGCGATAATACCCAATCTTTTTCTGCCCAGGGATACCACCGTTACAGTACCCCCGGCAACTATATCATCCGGCTTGGCATCAACAATAAGTTTACGGATACTTTTTTTGTAACGGTAACACCGGTTGCTCCGATTGTGCCGCTGCAGGATTCTGTTATTACTATTGAGGGCCCAACGCAGGGTATGCAGCTCGAGAACCTCGTTTTCCGGGCCCGGGGCACAGGCACCAGTCAGTACCGCTGGAAGTTTGGGGAAACAAGCTATATCGATGCTAAAGAGCCCTTTGTACAATATGCCTATCAGCAGCCGGGCGACTATACCATCCTGCTTTATACCAATAACAGCGAATATCCTACCCGTCATAAAATAACCATTCTGCCTTCCTTCACCGGTGATAAAGACACCTTCAGCATCGACGATATGTACCGTCAGTACGAGGATGACTTTAAATACCATCTCCAGCAGATAGCCAACGGCAACAGCTTCAATACCCATTATTACTACCTGCTCAATAAATACCTCTGCAGGAATGAAAAATCAGTGATTAAAATTGGTGAGAAGATCAATGATTTTAACAGCTACTGCCTGGGCCTCCAATTTGATGAAGGCGTAGTAATACAAACAGTAAAGCTTACCCCGCAGCCGGATCTGAAATGTATGCGGGTTGTAGAAGTAAAACAGGTGAAGAACTGATAAAGCAACCCATGAAGCATAGCTATTTGACTGCCCTGTTGCTGGTTTTATTTTTGCCGTTGGCAGATGTCCATGCGCAATTAAGCCTGAACATCTTCCATAAAAAAACGCGTGTAAAACTTACGCCCGCCAATAAGAGCTACCGGCTGGAAGATGAGGAGATAGCATTGCAGGAAGGCTTCTTCAATGAGCAGGAGCGCTGGATGGTTTTCTCGGATCGCGCAGCGAACTATACCTATAAAAAGCCCGGCAGCGAAGTACAGCTTAAAGCGCTGCCATTCATGGAGCCTTGTTATGTAATTGGGAAGAGCGGAGATTATATGGAGTTGGTGAGGTATGACCCTAAACTCATTAAACAAGGCGCTAAAGGAAAAATTGACCGCAAAAGCGCTGATTATCTCGGCTGGATACATAGCAGCAGGCTACTGCTATGGCGTACCGCATTAAAAGAAAACACTACTAAATTTTACATCAAGGCACTTACCGGTTTTAAGAATGAGCAGCTATTTTCCGCCTTGCCCCGTTATGTATCCGGCGATTCCCTGCTGCTCTATTCCGGGCCTTCTCTTAAAGACATTGCAGGTAAATGCGGCCTGGAAAACCTTTTCTACATCTTCAAGCAATCGGACGATGGCAGGCAATATCTGCTCGGGCGCACTGCACAGTTTACAGTGGATAGCCGGGCAACTGCAATTTGTGGATGGGTTTCTAAAGATGTGGTGAAGCTATGGGGAACAAGGCTTTATTTAACTGCCGGCAATGCTAATGGCTCATCATCCAAGCAGCCGCTTTCCTTTTATGCCGATTCATCTGTGGCAATCAATGCCGTGGCAGGCGCAAAACCGTTTTATTATGCAGATTCAGACATGGCTTCGCCCAATCCGGTAGAGAACATTTATCCGGTGCAAAGCATTAAAGATCTTACAGACAGTTCCAGCCTTATAAAGACAGCCATACTTGCAGATGTGCTCGACCGGAGCCAGAACGAGGTAATCAATGTTTTAGGAAATAAGATACGATTTGCAGATTTCCTGCACATAATAAAAAGCCAGCATAAAACCAATATTGTGTTTGTAATGGATGGTGGCCGCGAAAACAGCAGGTACCTGCCCAATGTGCTGACTATCCTGCAAAATCTGGAAATGCTCTTTGATACTTCGCGCACCTTCCGGGACTTTAATTATGGGGCAGTGGTATATAAAGATAACCTTGCCGGCAGCTGCCGCACCAGCACATTGCCGCTTACAGGCAAGTATGGAGAGGTGGTCAAATACTTCTATGAGCGGCAGCAGGAAGTAGCCGCATGTAATAATGATACCATTGCCCAAGCCATGTTTTCAGGCATGATGGAAGCCACCAGGCTCCTGGCAGCGCATAAGGATGAGAATAATATTATCCTGCTCATTGGCGCCGCTGGCAATAATATGGATGGAAGCATTACCTATGCCGATGTAATTAGCCGGCTGAGCTATGTGCGGGCCAGAATGCTGGTATTTCAGACGCACAGTATTCCGCATCCTTCCTATAATGATTTTGTGATACAGACTAAAAATCTTGTCCTCAAATCTGCTTTGAATATTTCCGAGCTCAAGAAGGAAAAGTTGGTGGATCTGAATGATGTGCTGAGCAATCCTTCTTTCTCGCTCGCCAAAGGAGATTCAGGCGTTTACTTTCTCGATTTTCCTGCCCGGTCTATGACCCAGGGCTATGTATTATTTCCAGGTAAAGGCGAGATCATGCAGCCATTTTTTTTAGAGCGGCAGCTGGATAGCCTGATGCAAAAGCTTTACATGGATAATGAACGTGTTGAAGCATCGCTGTATCGTTTTTTCAATACCATTGGCATCCGGAATACGCGCATTCTCGACCCGTACCGGTTTTATTATACTTCGGTAGATACAGGCTATCTGCCACTGAGCTTTTTAAAAGCGGTACCCTTCCGGGGGAGGCCTTTTACGATATCGGGTTGGGTAATTTACAAAGACAACCTACAGGATTCTCTGAATAATGTAACCTTTGGTGTGCTGCTCTCTGTAGATGAATACGAGCAGATGATCCGCGCGCTTTTTGACCTTGGAGGTGAAAGGGATTATACAAATGAAAGCCGGCGGCGCATCTACCGGCATCTGCACGGCGTAGTGAACAGCTACCTTAATAGAAAAAATATTGAGGTGGATGAGCGCATCAGCCGGCTAAGCCTCGCGGAAGTGCTGGAATGGCTCACAGGCTATAAATCGGTGAATCCGTTATGGAACATTACTGAGCTGCGCATGATTAAAAGTGCGGGTAAAAGCAAGAAAGAGGCGCTGCTATTTTTAGCTCAATGCAAAAAAACGGCTTTATGGATGCAGCAAAACGCCAACAGCATGAGCCACCGGTTCTTCAATAACGGGCAGGCTTATTACCTGCTGGATAATAAGTCGCTTTTTTAGCTTCCTTTTTCAGCCATTACCCTGTAATTGACTCCATCAGGGCTGCTGGCAATAATTTTAGCCAGCAGCGTCTGCGCCATATAAGTCCATCCCGCCTCATCAAAATCTTCATATCGGTTGGGGATAAGCACAACATCGAGGGTGCGCACGTAGCCTTGCTTAGGATGATGAGCTGGAGCGAGCCCTTTCCTAAAGACCACCGTTTTAAGCTTATCACCAAGCTCAAAGCGGCAAAAGCTGCGGATGTCTTCATTCGTTACGAGCCTGTCGCGGCTGCCCAGCACATAGCGGTAAGCATCGAGCTTTTCGCCGGATTGCAGCTTTTCCCGGCCACCGTACGTATTGGATAGCAGAAGGATGCTTTTTGGAAGCAGATCGGAGCTGTTTTTTGTCTGGAAGAGCGTACCGCCACGAAGGTTATTAGCGAGGTCGCTTTGGGAAGACCAATATGCTACTTCAAGATTATCTTCCTCATCAAAAGGCTCTACAACCAGGTAAGAAGGCACCTGCCTGATATTGGCCTCTATCTTGCCTGCTTTATTATGCAGCAGGCGCAAATGCTTTGAAAGGTCCTTTAGTGTGCCTACTAAAAAATCCTGGTTTATAGATGAGAAGGCAGCTACTTCATCGCGGGTGAGCTCCAGTAGATAGTTTACCATATCCTGCGCCGTACGCTCATCAAACCGCTCTGCACCGCCCTGCCTCAGCGAAAAATAGCCCTTACCATATTGCAGTGAGCGGTTGAAGGGTATTTCGGTAAATTTCCGGTCGTGGCCATCAGTTACTTCATGAACGCTCAGGAAATGCTCATGGGAAGCGGTGCGCATTGGAAGGATGTTATTCAGCGCTTTATAACTATAATTGCTCAAGGTGAGCGACCGGTTTAAAACAGGAAAGGCATTAATGCTAATCGAAAGATCCTCCAGTATGCTGTACGTGAAATTGGCCGGGAATTTTAATTCCATCCACACAACCTGCCTGCCTGCCTTTTGCAGCAGTACACCCCCATCAAAGCTTTGCATTAAAGCCTTAGGAAAAGCAGGCGCAGCTTCCTGTTCTGTAACTACCGGACAATCGCCTAAAGTGAGAAATTTATGTTGATACACGATTTTTACCTGGTTGGTAAGCTGCTTCATCATATCGTGGTCGCGAAAAAGCTGCTCTTCCTGCGTAGCGCTATCTGGTACAGATATATATTGCAGGCCCGGCAACACCGGAATCGGACGGGCATTCACGTTTAGCGCAATCAGCGGCAAAAGCTGGTACACCCAGGGTTGGGTGCCGAATGAGCCAAACTCAAAGTAAAACGGTGTGCCTTCCAGATTCTCTACTGCCTTATCGGCTTCTATGCCTATATAGCAGGTAGCCCAGGGCAAAGCAGTAGGAGTTCTTAGCAAGGGTTGCTTGTTGCCGGTTTCATGGTCGATAGCAAAAAGCTGGTAGCCGGTAGCTATGTAGGCCACATTTGCTTTGGTAAGCTTTAGATGATCTACTGAGGTAAAATTAACATCCACATTTTCGTCGGGCAGTCCGCCTGCCTTGCTGGCAATGCGCAGGGTAGTAAAGAAATGTACCAGGGAGTTGAGTGTATGCACTGGCTCCGCGGGCATGGCCTGCATAATGCCGTGCGCAGGTTGCGGCATAGTAAGCAGGTTGGGCGTAAGCAGCCCGGCAATCTTATCCAGAATGCGGCCTTCTATATTCTGCGATTCATTGGCCGCACGGTACAGCTCTATGCTGAAGGCCTCTACCAGCAGCCGCACAAATGGGTCGAGTGCCTGCGGATTTTTTACGCCCCAAAGGTTGGCGGCGTTCTGCATCATGCGTGCTTTGATCGCCTCTTTCGTGAATTGATTGTATAGCTGTACGCTCATAAACAAAGGGGTATAAAAGGGAAGGGAAAAATGACGCGGAAAGCCGGTACCTGCCTAATCTATAGACATAGGGCTCAGGAACAGTACTGACTTAAAGCTGAAAGGCTCGCCGGATTCGATCAGGGTAGCGTAGAGCAGGATGGTTACCTTATTTTTTATTTCAGTGTACTTTTTCAGGGGCCAGGTTTTTTCCACCAGCTCCGTATGGATTTTTACGGTTATCTTTTCAATGCGCTGCTCATAGGCTACTACTGCATGAAGTACGGACTGCTCAAAGCTTTCCTCCCATATGCCTGCATTGATGCCGTTGTCAAACTCTATCTCCCATATCTCATTCCCATATTCCGCGTCATAGCGGTTTTCGCCAAATTTGGTGGTGATGAGGAGCTGTATATGTTGGGCAATGCTTTCCGCCTCGCTACAGATGGGCAGGTCGTTGCCATCTAAAACCGCTCCGAAATCGAAAGGGAATTTATAATACATAGGGGTTCTGCTTTATCAGGCTTACTTGCTGTCTTCCAGCATAGACTGCCTGATGGATGATGCTAAAATTTCGTTTCGGTAGAGCAGGAAGTCGGGCATCCTGCCTACCGGCAATATTAGCCAAAAATAGCCGCGCTCGCTTATCTGTTTGTTAAATAGCGGGTTCCATTCCGCTACTTTTTCATTGGGTAGTAAAAGCTTTGCGGCTACCTCCTGTAGCCGGTAGCCAGCCGGTACATAGCATAGAGCGAAGCCGGCTTTGGCAAGATGAGCAGAATCCGGCATTGCTTTATCGGCAGGCTGCCACGGGGATATGGTTTTATTATCAAGCACATGAGTAGTACTGATAAATTTTTTCACATGGTTCCGGGTTTCCAGTGGCAGGTAGGGCTCAACATCCCAGAATGTGCGGCTGCCGGCTTTTGTAATTGCTTTATCAACTGCACCGGGCCCGCAGCTGTAGGCTGCAACTACGAGGTTCCAGTCGCCGAAATGCCTGTAGAGCTCTTTAAGAATTTTGGCTGCGGCATAGGTGCTTTTATATACATCGAAGCGTTCGTCCAAGGCGGTATCTACCCGAAGCCCGTACCCAATGGCGGTTTGCGGCATAAATTGCCAGGGGCCTGCCGCGCCGGCCCCGGAAACAACGGATTTATTGAGATAAGATTCAGTAACCGCCAGGTTTTTTAGTTCTTTAGGAATACCCTGTGATATAAGTACATATTCTATGAAGTGAATGGGTACGCTCTTATCTTTCTGAAGATTAACAAGGCCATTGCGGTATAGGTTTATATAGTTTTTTACAAAAATTTCATCTGCAGGGTTGAGGGAAGCAGGGTAGGTAGCCCATGTTTGGGCATGACTAACGGGTAATTTGAAGAAAAGGGTTAGGAGAAAAAAGAAGTGATATTTCATTAAAGGGGTGTGTATTTGATAAATCAGTTCCTGTCGCGATATATAAAACCTTCCCTGAATGAGGCCAGTATTTTAGCGCTGTCAATGACTGTATCTATTTTCCAGAACTTCTTCTCTGCGTAGGATACCCAGGTAAGGGCAAGCTGCGATGGGATGCCCCTGCCGCCGCTTTCGCCGCTGCCGGTGGCCTGCCAGCCGTTGTCTTCCACCCCGCCATTTACTAATGCGCAGATCGGCTTTTCGGATGTGGCCAGGTAACCGGCATGTATTTCAATCGGATACTCAGTAGGCGCTGTGACGGATGCCGCCCAGCTAAAATTTTTTCGTTCGCTCATCGGTATTTCGTTGTTGGAGGTATTTACCTGCCCACAGGCAAGAAAAGCGCTGCTGATTAGCAGGCAAAACACGGTGGACTTCATTATTCCCATCTTAATTATTCCACAGGTGCACCTCTACCTTTTTGAGCGGCACTTCTATTTTCCCGGCTTTCACTGTAAAATCTATGGTCTTGTACATGAAGCCTACCTTTCCAATGATTTCTATAGGCAGGCTTGTATCACCTTTAGATATTTGTTTAAATACTGAAACAAGTTCCTCCCCATCAAATTCTGTCTCTCCCCACTTTTGTGCGAAGTAAAAGTCGGGACGCCAAGGCAAGGGCTTTGGGGCGAACGTAGCTAACTCTTTTACCGGCACGACTTCCTGTTCACCATTTTGATATCTGATCGGTCTCTCACCCTCCTTATCTTCTTTATAAAACTGTATGCGGAACCGCCAGTTGTATTTCAGCCTGTAGTCATCCCATAGCCCGTATGGAATGCCAGTACTGGCTATTTTTTCCTGTGTCTCTCTAGGTACTTCATGGTTAAAGTTCCAGTCGTAAAATTCCTGCTGGGTAAAATTCTTAGGATTTAGCCCCTGCTGAAATGCATTTACGCCTATTTCTGTGGGCCTTGCCTGATACCGGCCTATTTCTCTACGATGATCACTGCCAGCGAGCCATATTACCACAACGCCACCCGGTGCAGTGCCAATCACGATCTTTTTATAGGTTACATGCTTCGTCTCGCCTATCCTGTCGCGATACATAAAACCTTCCCGGAATAAGGCCAGTATTTTAGCGCTGTCTATGACTGTATCTATTTTCCAGAACTTTTTCTCTGCGTAGGATACCCAGGTTAATGAAAGCTGGCTTGGTACCTGATCGCCGCCGGTGCCGCCTACACCGTAAGATTGCCAGCCATTATCTTCCACCCCGCCATTTACCAGGGCGCATATTGGCTCCATGCTACTGGCCAGGTACCCGGCATGGATCTCAATTGGATATTCTTTGGGTGCAGTGACGGAAGCTTCCCACCCAAAGTGTATTTGTTCATTCATAGAGGCTTTGTTATTAGCAGTGTTTACCTGCCCGCAGGACAAAAATGCGATGCTCAGCAGCAGGCAGAACAGTGTTGATTTTATTATTCCCATGCGGCACCACGTATATGTCGTTTGCGTTGATTGGTTTGCTCGTCCCGGTTAGGGTTGTTGACTCCTATTAAACTATATTCTGCATTGAAGTGAAGGTAGCGGTGTCGTAGCTTTTTGATATTTTCATTTTTAGCGGCTATCTCACGGTCAAGGTCAGCCTGCCCGGCCTCCTGCCGCTCGTTGTATGCCAGCCGTGCTAGCGTGGCATGCTCCGGGCTGGTTATGTAATCGGCCTGTTTGAAAATTTGAGGCTCTATGAAATTAAATCTTTCCGCATTTTTAAAGGCATAATCCCAAAGCCGGGTTTTGATGTCTGACATAAACGTCCGATTGTCCTTCCACTGGCCATTAAACATGGTGAAATCAAACTTTGTAAAGAGCTTTTGCCTATCAATATCAAGCTTACAATTTTGCGCAAACTCGAGCATTATATGTAAGGGGATAAAGCTATACTGATTGCTCACGTAGCTTCTGGTGCCGGATAGTATATGCCCGTTTACTTCCGTATTGGTTTTAAAGGTTTCTAGGAGGTCGGTGGAAATATCCAATTCCCCTTTCTCATACCAGCCCTGGTCTATCATCCATTGCTCTTCTGCGTTGATCCTGTCTCGCGCTGCATACGATTCCAGCGGGCCTTTGTGTTCTGGCCGGCCTTCTACATAGCTGCCGCCCACATCACAATGCACCCCTGGCAGGTAGAGCTCAATGCCTTTTTTTACAGACCCGCCACCCTGCTGCCCGGTAATACAGGAAATATCCACGAGGCTGAAATTCTTACGGTGCTCATCGCCAGCTGCCAGATGTACGGTATATTTTGCATTTCCTATGCTGTTGAGGCCCAGGTCTGCAATGTCATTCCACTGGAACAGCCCGTGGTGCGGTACGCTATCGTAGAGGCCGGCAAACCGTACCACCAGG
Source organism: Chitinophagaceae bacterium (assembly GCA_965246905.1). Classification (GTDB taxonomy): domain Bacteria; phylum Bacteroidota; class Bacteroidia; order Chitinophagales; family Chitinophagaceae; genus UBA1952. Next base: position 325,382 of record CBDFFZ010000014.1, on the reverse strand, counting down.
TTATCGTAGCCTGCATGTTTTACTTCGGTAAGCAAATATCCTAAATGGCCACCCCGTGGCAGATCCTGATCGGCATATTTCGGATCCACTTCATTGCCGTTGTAGTCGGCAAGATAAGGCTGGGCTAAAGTTATCGCATTAGGGCTGCTTCTTAAGTGGGTTTTGGCGCGGTAAGGCGACAGGGTTACATCATGTACAAAGTTGCGGGCCGATGCGGCACCGCGGCTAAAACCAAATACATCGATGATCAGGTTGCCAATCGTTTCATTTGGCTTAAGCTCAATCTTTTCAACCATTAGCTCAATAGCGCGCTTCACCCGATCCTTAATGCCGGCAGTACCAACACCAAATGCGGTCCCTTCAATAGCGTCATCTTTTTTATAATCATCCACTTTTAAGTAGGCCTCATTCATATCCTCCCGCTTGTCATTAATAGTTCCCGCCATTGTATTGGTTCCCATGCCTTCAGCGTAAATTTTAAAGACCGGATGATTTTCGTCTTCAATATTCTCAGTATAATACTGGAACAATATAGCCGGATTGCTCAGGTCATTTTCGTAGCTGCTCTCCTTGTCATACTTGTACCGCTTTTCGCCGGTCTTGCTTACTTCCGCCTCACTTTTAGAGGTTTTGTCAAACCGGTCGGCAGCTACTTTTCGGTGGTTGCTTGTATCGTTAATATCCCCCTGGGCATTTCGTTTGCGGATCTGGTTGTTCTCCCATTCCTGGCGGGCAATGGTATTATACTTATTATTCAGCGTACCGTCAATGAATACACCGAAGGTGAAATCCTTACGCTTGCGGCCATCGTCTGTTACATTCAGCTCGCCGGGTTTAACTACCACCGGACTGTTGCCGGTTAGAAGCTTTTGAGTATAAGTTGCATCATCCTTTGATATATTGAGCTTTACATCAGTCAAATCTTTCTTGTCGCCTTCTATGCCGGCGCGATAAATAACCGGATGAATAGTTAGCTCTTCTCCGCTGTCAAAAGAGATAAATCCGCTGTTGCTTCCCTCAAACTGCCACTTTGGGTCCACATACACTGCGAAAACACACTTCTGCACATTGAGGGAGCCTTCGGGTTCGCCATCCTGCGGGTCAGCGTCATGCTTCATAAGCACATCTGTAATAGTGCCATCCGGCGGTACGAGCTGTGGCTTTTGCTTGAGGCTGTAAGGGTGTATGCCCACCCTACGTATAAAATATTTATCCGGGCCGTTTGCGCTCAACCGCTCTATCGGGTCGCCATCTGCATCGCTTTCAGTAAGGCTAAGGTCTGCTTCCGTGCGGTGCGTGTCATGCAGCAGAATATTGATGTCCTGCCCATACAGCCCTTCCGTATAGATATGCAGGTAAACGGTAGAGCCGAAGGCCACCTTTTCCGTGATGTTAAACCCATCTTTGTCTTTCCATTCAGCGGTAATGATCGCCGGTATTCCGGCTGCGGATATAAACAGCCCGTAAGGCGCCCTGCCCTGCGGGTGGCACTCCGTTTCTGTCCGGCGGTTGTTGCTGTCAACCTTTTCATAAAAAAAGGCTTCCATGTAGGCAAACCCGCCGCCCTCCAGCACCCCGGGAAAACGCACATCCTTTAGTTGCTTGTACGCTATGCCCTTTTGTGGGTTGTATGCCTTGTTGAAATCACCCCGGGTCACTGCCGTATCAGGGCCGCTTACCTGGTATATCCACCTTACGCCATCATACTTCTTTGAAACCGCCTGGCGTTTGTCATTCAGCTCTTTGATCTTTTTCCGGTATTGTTCATACTGTTTGTCATAGGCTTTTTTCTTTGCCTCAAATTGCTTTGCCTTGTTGTTGTAAGCGATTTTCTGGTCGTAGCTGAAGTGGTCGTAGCCGGCGCCTTCTGCCTGTAATGCACCGCTTTCGTCTTCCATGCCTTTCGTAGCATCGTCCCGCTTTTTGGCGGTTTCATGCAGCTCTTTATCGAGCGGGGCCAGCTCCTGCTCATACTCTTCTATAATCACGCTGAAGCTGCCTGCCCGCGGAAGGTGCAGCATGCCGGCCGCATTGTTGTAAGAAGACGGCATATCGTTTGGCGTATAGCCGGTAACTTTTAAATGCAGATCACACATATTCGCTTTAGTTTCTGGGGATTTGTTGGTTCTCCTGCGCACTCTTCACCCTCCCGAACGGAAAAAGATGCGCAAGCACCTGTTCATCTGCCTTGTCCGCATCGGGCTGCGTAATTTCAGCCACCTGCCCGTGGAAGATGATCTCGATGCAATCCGGCCCGCCGATGGGGCAGGTAGCTTTGCTGTCTTCGAGCAGTACCTTGCCGCCGTGCGTCAGGGTAAACTTGTCGTAGAAGCCTTTCCATTGCGTTACGGTAGCCTGGCAGGGCTTGTATCCGCCGCCCGGAAGCGGCTGCATTTGGCAGGGCCCAAAGGTGTTCTGCTCAAAAGTGGCCCCAGTGTCTTTACTGCTGGCAGTAAGCTTTTGGGTGCCGTTCTTGTCGTTGACGGATTCTTTGGTATGGGTCAGCACTTTAAGCTTATCGGGTATGGCGCCGTATTTGCATTTGCAGATGGCGCCCTGGCATACAAGGTGTTTCTCGGACATGGTAGCTTGCGTATAGGGAGGTAAATGAGTATTTTTTAAAAAGGGTTCCACCATTTTTTTGTGCGCGTTACAGGGGCAGCATCCAAAATGATGTTCGGCTCGTTGTTGCGGGGAAAGGGCCGGAATGAGGCGGCCCTGTCGATGATCCTTTCTTCCGGATTGAGGTGCCAGACCTCGAATGAAAATTCGCCCCGCTCATTGTCATCTCTTGTATGGCTGGCGTGGCCGCTTACACTGTGGAGCACATGATCTTCCGCATAAAAGTTAAATGCAGCCCTGAAGCTCAGCTCTTTCTGCACTCCCTGCAGCGATACGGCGAGCCGGCCCTGTTCATTATATACAGGCGCCACCACTGCACGCGACGGCAGGCGGCAACGTTTGCCGCTTATCGTTAGCGGAAATTGCATATCAGCGCTGAAATTGGTGTAGGCAGTGTACACGGGTGGTAAGCACAGGCTGTTGAACAGATCATATTCAAGCCCGCTTATCATGGTGTTGGGGTTAAGGATAACATTGTTTACTGTCCGGACGCAGGCTTCGGCGCCTTCGCCTGTGTAGTAATCAGTAAGCCCGGCCTGCGCTTCTTTGCAACGGTTTAAAATTTCTTTATGGTTTACGATCTTACAAATCCGGTAATTGGTATCAAGCGCTATTGTTACCGGGTAGATTTGCTCTGTATAGCGTAATGCCAGGGCATAAATCTTTTCTGTTGGCGGCTGTTCGTTTATTAAAAAATTCTTCCGGTTGAGTGTTAGTTGTGTATGGCCATGAGCGGTAATTGCATGAAAATAGACATGTATTTCATAGCTGACCACCAGGTTGCTGGCGGGATAGCTTATGCTGATGCCGTAGTGATGCCGTAAATAGCGCAGGTTTGACTGTAGGTTATTGCCGGGCAGGCTGATCAAATTTTCCATAGGAGATGCGATCTATTCAGTCTGGCCTTTAATAGCCTTTGACCCGGAGGAAGACTTACAGCTAAAACCAATTGCTTGTATCAGTGCCTGTATGGTTGCAGGCAACACGCTTGTTTCCTTTGTTCTGACAAGCAGCTTGTATTTTATATATCTGCTTGTTCTGGAAATAGGGTACTGGTAATATTCTTCCGATTTTGAATCGGTTCCTGAAGCAATATTATACTCATCAGCAATTAGTGAATATCTGTCTTGGTTATACTTAATGTTATAGTGCACACCGCGACTACTGCCGGCTACGAGGATCTTAGTATAAAATTCGCCCGAAATCTGTTCTAAGGTGCCTTGCTTATTGTATCGATATACGGCCGTCCATCGATGAGTTCCTGTATCAGTCTGAAAATTTTTATTATTGATCATTATCTTTTCAATCCTGCATGAATGACAGAGGCTCTTATTGATCCATTTTTGCTGTAATGGCGCTATCAATTCACTGTAATCGCCTAAACCCTCGATGGTCAGCCCAGCCAACGCCGTAAGTGAATGCTTGCTTGATAATTCCCGCTTTAAGCTATCGTAATAGGCATTGTTGACCTCATAAGCATCGTTTCCCACTTGAATAGTTTTATTCTGAAACAGGACTGTCAAGCTATCAGACAACAAGTCATTTTCAAAAAAGTAAAAATCTACCCTGTCGCCTGCGTTACTAGTATGAGCGGCAAATTTCCAAGTATTCAAAACCTCTGGCGCTCTGTTACAGGATATCTGGTACACGTAAGTGGTATCTTTCCCCCTGTCAGGGAATACCCCGAGGTAATTATAAACTTCCGTTTTGCAGCAATTTTCCTTCCGTTTTGCCTGAGCCCAGCTTATGAGGTAGTGCTGGCCTAAGGAACGGGGAGCGCTTAGCAGCAGGAATCCGCAGGTGAAGATCATCCTGGCATTTTTCATAGCTTGTTCTATTTTTTCTCTGTGTTCACTTGGTGCCCATAAGCCTGGTAGCAGTAATTTTCCAAAAAATACTTTTCCCTGCCGCGATAGTGGCCGATATCCCATCCGGGGTAGCTATACCGGTAGCATAATAAAAATCACCGGAAGTCCAGTTGACTTCATCCTTGAATTCTTTGGCGGGAATTTCATATCTAATGCGATCAGGCACCTCTATTTCTTCATAAACAGGTTTATTATTTTTATCAAGAACTGCCTTGCCGGCTTTATCTTTAAGCGGGCTTATTTTCTTCTTGTGTATGTGCTCATGCGTACCCTGATCAGTTTTTGTGTCGTGGTTATCCTTGTCCTTGTACCTGGTTGAGGTTCCATTAGCTTTTAAAAACTCATCATAAACTGCCTTTGGTATTTCTATAAATTTATATTCATCAAATTTGTTCTGGCCAAGCTTATTATCCGGATTCATTTCGGAGTTGCCCCAAGCCAAAAAATCGGTTCCGTCCCAATACTCGGCTCCTTTTGTAAGGTCCTCCTCGCTATTGAGCACTGCAAAAACAGCCTTTCGGCAAAGCTTTGACTTTTCGTCTTTTGACTCCTTGGGCAGCTGTTTCTTGTCATCCACGCAGGAATATCGGGTGGACAATAGTTTTTTCCAGCTTGTCTTCATATTGACCGAGCGATTGTGGCTGGTAAAGGCGATGCATTTAAGCTCTTTAATGTCACTCTTCCCTGCTTCCATTTTTACCACATAGCATACGTATGCAAAATCCGGGTGAGCGATATTTTTGTCGCCGTCTTTTAAAATTTTAGCATCGTTGTAGGTGTAAATACCGGTTGGCTTTTGCTCTTTATCTGTCTTTTCTTCTGTACCTGTGCAGGTATAGACATCATTTACACTTCCAGTATTTTCTTTTTTATTTACAGCACCTTCAAAATTGCCATCCTCATTATAAAAGTGACCATTTATCAATATCTCTTCATCGGGTTCTTTTTCTTCGTCAGATTTTTTATAATCATGCTCAGTAATTCCGTTGTTATCCCCCAGCCATATATTTTCTTTGGCCGCACCGGCAGTAAAGCTGCCACCATACACATGCAGCTCAGTAGCATCCTCGCTGTTCTTCATAACAGCACCATCCACAATCCTCAACTTGCTCATACGCCTATGCAGTTTTAGATTTTTCGCCGCTGTGCTTTTGTATCTCTTCCGAAGCTTTGACAATTACCTTATCCCCGGTGCTGGTTATATTGTATCCCTTTTTTGCAATCTCGGTTCTCGTCTGTGTGTCAGATTTATAATCGCCTTTAATGTATTCCATTGAATTGCCCTGTACTTCCAGCTTATGATTGCCTCCTACATTGGTCTTCATGATCTGCCCTACCGTGGTAGCCATATTGGCCCCACTGCTAAGGAGCGTATTCATACCCGCAGAGCCCGTAATATTCATACCTGCGCTGATATTGATATTTTCGCCGGCAGACAGACTGATATTCCCTGGTGCAGTCACATTAATGTTTCCTTTACCATCCATATACCAAACATTCCCGCTCGGGTCGCTTACCGTTATGCTTCCCTCATGATCATTAAGAATAATTTTATTCCCGCTTTTGGTCATTATAGTCCGCACCATATTACTCTGGCCTCTTGCATTGCCGCCATGAAAGGCGCTGCCGCTTATGTAAGGCTTGTCCGGGTTGCCTTCCAGGAATGATACAAATACCTGATCCCCTACCTCCGGCACAAATACAAAACCGCGGTTGGAGCTCACCGCATCCGTGCCGCCCCCATCCGGCGTTGCTACACGCAGCCACCCCGTTTCCCGGCCGCCGCCCTCTTCCCAGCCCATAAATTCCGCCTTCACACGCCCCTGCCCATAAGGGTCCGCATTGTCCGTAACACGGGCCAGCACCGCGTGCGTTGCCGGTGTATCCCAGCACAGAGGCGGCGCACCCGCACCCGCAGGGATCGCCTCAAAGGTATTGCTGTAATGCCCGCTGCCTTCCAACTGGTGGCTCACCGACACAATGCGCATCTGACCGTGCGAGGCCCCCTCACCCCGCCGCCGGAACTCCACATCTATCAGGCTGCCTGCCCGCAGGGTAAAGAGTGTGCTCTCCCCCTTCAGCACATACAGCGAAGCCGCAACCCCTTCTGCCCTTGCCCTGCCCATAGCTTCCACTACCCCCTTCTCACCGCCCAGAGCAGCCGGCGCTGCATAGGCAGGCGCTGAAAACAGGGACTTCGATTGCTTAAAAGCCGCACCCGCATAGCTGCCTGCATCCGCAAACGGCGTATGCGCTTTCCCGGCAATGGGGCTGTCCTGAGCCGCATTGTAGTCGAAGATCCCCGCCTGCACCGGAGCAGCCCTCATGCTAAGCTGCAGCTTGTAGCAGTCCTGCCCGTAGATCAGCTTTACCGCGCGCTCCGCCCTGGGCTTGCCGAATACCAGCGCTGAGCCGTTGAAGTAGAGCCACTGACCCGTCTCACCGGCAAGGCGTTTCAGAAAGTTCCAGGCGCTCTCATTATAGCGGCATATAAAGGGCAACGTATCCGAAAAGTAAGGGTCGGCCCGCAGGCTGGCACCCGTTTGCGCTAAGGGTGCCGCAACGGCGGTGGCTATTTCTTTGAGGGTTTTGCCGGTGAAGCTTTCATAATGAGGGGCACCGTCAAGCAGCCAGGTAGGACTGTAGCCGGTAAGGGTAAGCATGCCTTCATCGAGGTCTTCCTGGGCAAGGGCGATGTCTGCGATAACGAACCTGCATTCGAGCCGGGGCGCATCGGGGTTGTTGCGGTTTTTAAGGACCACGGTAGCCGGCTTGCCCAGCAGGGACTGCGCTTCCTCTATGGTAAAGGTGCCTTCCGGCTGGACGACTTCATGGCCGAAGCTGAGCTGCAGGGTATGGTGGCTGCCGTAATGCTGGGTGATGGCGGCAACGGGGGTGATCGCAGTACCGTCGATCATTACCTCATAGCCCACCATAACGGGCAGCAGGGCCGCAGCCACGCCAGATAGGCCGGGGGTGCCTGATGAGGGGATATTATTTCCAGTGGGGGCAAAGGACATAAGGAAAAGAGCTTTCGTTTTTAATGGATGAATCTTCCGGGCAGAGGATGCCCGCGCAAGAAGGGATAGAGCCGAATACCTGCCAGAGAGCAGATAAGGAAGGAAGGAAGGAAGGAAGGAAGCCCCGAAAAAGACAGGGCAACCCGGCTTACCGGCAAAGCGCCTCATGCAAAAAAGCTGCACGGCTGCAATAGCTGTAAAAACCGGATTGCCCTGAAAAAACTTCCCGGGACCTTCGCTCTTTTTTTTAAGTGTTCTGATTAAACTCGAGCTTACCGCTGCCATAGCTTATCTCCTTTGCGGAGAGCACGATGGTGAGGGTGTAGGGCGTGTCGCTGGATGCATCGTAGTTCGATGCGTAGTAGGTAATGGACGACTCTTTGAAGTCCATCTTTGCCAGCTCCCCGTCTTCATGGGTATTGAAGAGGGTAAGGGTTGCGTCGATGCGCTTACGGCTGTTGGAAAACTGCTCGAAGACTTTCGAGGCTTTCTCGGTGCCTTCCAGCACAAAGCGGCCGGTGGCCTGCTTTACAAAGGATGTAGCCCTGTTCTGATTGTCTACCGACTTCATCGATTCGAAGGAAGTCTGGAGGACATTGTACTTTTCGCCGCTCATATCGAGCTCGGCCAACTTGCTTGCTGTAATAGCCATAACAAAGTATTGAGGTGAGATAATAAAATGAAAGCCAAAGCAATGGAAGTTTTTGGAACCAACCAAATTTATTTTTTTTAAACCCACTCTTTGAGGGCATCGCTGCTGCCGAATTTATACATCTTCGCCAACTGCTTGAGCCCATATTCATTGAGCTCATTATTCTCCAAATACCCAAAGGTGGATGTAGATACTATACCGAAGCCAAAGAGACTGAAATCAATTTTATGGATGGGGAGCATCGAGGGGTCGCGCCGGAACTTATACCGCTTCCAAGTAGGCTCATCTTCAATGACAGTGATGATGCGCACCAGTTTGTTGTAAACATTTATATGCCCCCAGATACCTGTATTGATGCCCCCTTTATCCAGGTGAAAAAGACGCGAGATAAACTGGGAGAACGCGGGATTTATATCAGGGCGGTAGGAAGTGAAAATAGCCAGCACCGATGCCAATTTCATAGCGTCCACGCTCTTTTGCAGGTCGGGTTCCAGCGAAGCATAATCAAACCGTTCAGGGAAAGGGGTGAACGAGAAAAACATGCTGCTTACGATAAGCAGCTCGCTCAGTGAGCCCGCTTCGGCAACGGCATTATCATAGGTCTGGGAAAGCTGGCTGATGAAAAAATCCTCAGGCTCAAAGGCGTTAATGACTACTATCTGATTGGGCATGCCATCGGTTATTGATAGCCGCTAAATTAACGATACTTAACGCAAATGCCGGGCGCTATACCTGCGATGCCTGCGTTTGCGTTGCATTCGAGGTGGCTGTATAGCTGTATCTTTTGGTGGCCACCGGTATAAAAGAGCCGGTGCATTGGCAGCCCATTGCCATTGGAGCTTATAGGCAAGCAGGCCGCTGTGCTTATTCATCCCTGAAAGGTAAATAACCCAATCTGCCGCAGGCTGTACTGAAAAGTGCGGAAGGATAGTTGCTGCGAAATAGAGCTTTTTACCGGGCCTAAGCGGTCCCTTTAGCACTGTATCTATAATAGTGCAGATAAGATAAAACGGAGCTTTACTGCCGCCGTGCAGCGTGCTATCTATAAACAATAGATGACCTGCAATTACTGCGCTACTCATTTTGAAAGCGCTGTCTGCCGGCAGACAAAAAGCTGTATCAGGCTTGGTAGAAAACAGCGCAGTATCTTCTGTTGCAGTAAAAAGACTACCACTACTACGGCGCGGGGTAAGGCTTTCCTGCCTGCAGGATGGCAGGAAAACCGTTAAAAGGAGCAGGTAGCGCAGCAGAGATCGTTTCATGAAATAGGAGAAGGCATTGTTAGCTTCGTATAGTTTTGTGTCTTCCATCCCCGGGCTAAGGCCACGGGGTAAGGAGGTCGGGTTATTGGCTAAAGCCGGAGAAACATAAAAACTATACGAAGCTAACAATGCATAGGAGAAGCCTGAGTTTATTTCCCTAAATATTTCCGATATTTTTTAAAAGAAAGAGGCTGCCACAGCAATTTTGGCAGCCTTTTTAGTATTCGAAAAACGAGTTTTAGCCTTGTGCGTATTCCGTGTTCCATGCCGCTGTATCGTCATCGCCTTTATGCCCATCCATCTTAATTACAAAGCTTTTAGCCGGGAAGTAAGGGGTCAGATGGATATCCAGCCAAATGCGGTCCTTTTGCAATGGATCCTGCTCAAAACGGATGATCTTAAAACGCTCGATCAGCTTATCGGGCCCCTTGATGCTGTCAAGGTAACGCACGATCTGCCCACGCAGGTCGGTCTCCGTTTTCGCAGTCCAGTTTTCAAAGGCACGGCGGTTCAGAAAGTCGAACAGTACTTTGGTAATATAATCGAAGACGCGCACAACGGAATAGGTTTGAAGGCCTATATTATCCCCGTTAAATAAAGTCTTGGCAGAGAAGGCCATTACTTTGCCGTATTCATTGACCATTGGCACGAGGCCAAGCTTTTCAAGGTGTGAGATCTCTGATTTCTTCAGGTCAAAGCGAACACTGTCCACATCATTCATGCCGCCATGCTTTTTACCGGCAGTTACCTGGCTCATCAGCGTATAGTGCATCTTGCCGGCAAGCGAGCTGGAGCCCGGTACATGCACAGCTTCTTCTTCGCCTACTTCTTCTGCCCTGCCGCGCCCTACAAGGTAATTGCAGGTCATAATCACATTGCTGCGGTGTAGCTCGCCACCGGTAAGGTTGGCCGAGTTAAACATCTCTACTACATCGTCCGGCTTGTCGAGGTCGGCAAAGTCTGTAAGGAGCATTACCTTATTTTCATTGGCGATCTTAGCCCATTTTTCCAGCACTTTGTTGGAGCCGAGGTAGCCGGGCAATACCAGCAGCGAATAATTTTCCCGAAGGTCAAGCCGGTCGTAATTCTGCTTTAATTCACCAGCTACAAAGTCAATGAACAACGGGTTGTCAAGATCCCTTATATGATCTTCCGTAGCATTGAGAATAGTCAGGTTGGTTACCTTGTCCGACTCTGTATTTTTATAGAATTGGGCTACAGTGCGGTAAGCTGTTTCGAGGTTGCGTGTAGCGGCGAGGGTTTGCTTCAGGTTGCCCTTCATTATTGTTTCCGCCTTGCCTGCTTCGTCCCTGCAGCTCTGTACCATATCTGCAATCTGGTTGCTCCCTTCCAGTACATTGAGCCATACCTTCAGCGTTTTTAGCAGGTCTGCGCGGTCTTTGTTTTTATCTGTATCCTTAAGAAAAATTTCTTTACGGGCCTTTCGTTCCGGGTTGAGATTGGCTATGCCATCGATCGTGCTTTCCAGGAATGCGAAACCACCTGCTTTAGCTAATTTTTGGGAAGATTGCTCCAGGGGCGAGGCTGTTTTTTCTGCCATTGCCGCTGCGGCAGTTGCTGTTTGCGTTTTTGCCATGAGTAAGAATTTTGAGTGTTACAATGAAGATTGGATAAGGTAATTAATTTGGATGCTGCAGCTCTTCGGAGGCCTGCCTGATCGCTTGTATCAACGCTTCTTTGGTTTCTTCGTTTTCGAGCAGGTTCTTCAGCACTTTGTTGGTCTTAAGTTGTTTCATGATCTTCATGTATTGCACCTGTTGCACGTTGAGGTCATTCAAAAATTCGCTCTGCGCAATAATGCTCTTGGGCGTAAAATCGCCCAGGTTGCCAAACTTCAGGCTTTCTTTTACAGACTGGCCGTCTGCGTTTTCCATCTCCAGATCCACCGTTGGGTGAAAGTGACGGAAGACGTCTTCCACTGTTTTAAGACCGGTTACCGCCTCGGGCTGCACAGGATCCTCCGCAGTGAGCTGGGCGATAAGCATCGTCTTGTTGTGTTGGATCTCGTTGATGGCTTCGTTGGCATCTACTTTTACTTCGTTGCCTCCAACTCCATAGTTGAACATTGACATGGGACTTTGTTTTTGTTGATTTGAAAATTGAGTTTCGGATTCTTTAACGGGCTCGGGAATGGGCTCCCGGCCGGGCTTTACAATATTGTTTACGAGCTTTTTCAGCAAGCGGCCTAAATTCATATCTTTTGCTATTCTTTGGATAGAGGCATATTTAGGTAGCGCAAGCCACAAGCGTCTTTATTTTTATTTGGTTTTCAGTCTTTTGCTGATGGTAGATTAGGGCTATCCGGTTTGTTTATCTCCCAGCGTACTATCTCTTCTGCATCTATATCCATCATTATATGGCTATTACTGTATGCTTTCCCTTCAACGATCATTTTAGATACCGGCCTCCTGATTTGCTGCCGGATCACACTACCAATCTGCCGGGCGCCATATTTGGGTGTAAAACCATTAAGTGCAAGCATTCGCTTTGCTTTATCGCTCACTGTTAGGAGAATATTTTGCTTTCTCAATGCATCATGCAGGCTGCGCATCTGGATGTCAAAAATCTCCAAAGCCATATTTTCAGTAATGGGCGTAAAGGGAATGATCTCGGTAATTCGTGCAAGGAATTCAGGGCGGAAACGGTTGGCCATAATTTCCATAAGCTCTGTTGATTTTGGCTGCACGCCTTTACTGAATTGCTCAATGATCTGCTCACTGCCTATATTGGAAGTAAACAGGATCAGCGCGTTGCTGAAATCGCCTTCCTTGCCCAGCTTATCGTGTATAACGCCTTCATCCATGATCTGCAGAAATACATCGAACACGGATTGATGCGCCTTCTCTATTTCATCAAATAATACGACTGAGTAAGGCTGCTGCCGGATCTTATTAACGAGCATACCGCCTTCCTCATAGCCTATATAGCCGGGTGGCGCGCCATACAGCAAGGCTGCTGAATGCTCCTCCTTAAATTCGCTCATATCAAACCGGATCATTGCCTGCTCATCATTAAAAAGAAGCTCGGCGATGGATTTGGCGAGTTCAGTTTTACCAGTGCCGGTTGGCCCGAGGAGAAAGAAAGAGCCCATTGGCTGCCCGGCTTTATTAATACCGCTCCGGCTTTCAATCACCGCATCACTTATGGTTTTCAGGGCATGCTCCTGGCCTACCATACGCCGCTTCAGGAGTGCTTCCATATTCAGGAGCTTTTCCTTTTCTGCAGTTTGTATTTTTCCGATCGGGATGCCTGTTCTGGCAGCTACTACAGCAGCTATTTCAAGCCGGCCTGCTGTTTTCTTTTTTAATTGGGAAAGCTTAGTAAGCTCCAAAAGCATATTCTTGAGTGTATGCTCAAGCATGTCCGCATTGTCAAGCTTTTCTATTTCCGGCTCATCTGTGAGCTGCCCATATAGAATAGGGCTGATGCCGGCTTTAAGCTGCCGGTGAAACCAGCGCCATTCCACAATCCTGTCCTGTACGCTGAGCGTTGCATCGCCCGAACGGAGATTAAATTTTTCCTGTGCAGCTTCCAGCTCTTTTTCGCTCGTCTCATCCATCATCCTTACGGCCGACATGGTTCGGTCCAGCAGATCCAATGCGGCATCGGGCAGGCGCTTGTCTTTGATATAGCGTTTTGCCAGCCTTACACATTCCGGTATGGCACCCGGCTCTATGGTTATCTTGTGGTGGGCCTCGTAATGCTCCGCCAGCAGCGATACCATCTTTATAGCGGTTGCAACATCCGGCTCGGCTACCTGGAGTAGCTCAAAGCGGCGGTTGAAGGCCTGCTCCGGCTCAATGATCTTCCGGTATTCCTCAAGGGTAGTGGCGCCGATCACCGTTAGCTCGCCTCTTGCAAGCTCCGGTTTCAGCAGGTTGCCTGCACCGCTGCCCATAGAGCCTTTAGTGTCCAGCAGCATATGCATTTCATCTATAAAAAGAATAGCGCGGTCAAGCTGCTTTATCTCGGCAATAATTTTTTTGAGCCTGTCTTCCACTTCGCCCTTATAGGCGGCACCTGCTACAAGCGCGCCAAGATCCAACTCCAGCAATACCGCATGTTGCAGATGCAGCGGCACATTTTTCCGAATAATCGCCTGCGCGAAGCCATCCACCAACGCTGTTTTACCCACGCCCGGCTCACCGGCAATAATTACATTCGGTTTACTACGGCGCCCGAGTATCTCGATCATCTGCCGCGTTTCGGCTTCACGGCCGATTATAGGGTCGAGCCTGCCGGCTCTTGCGAGTGCTGTTTTATCCGTACAGTATTTTGCCAGGCTTCCGCCAATAGTTTCTGCCTGGCCAATGCGTGTTTCTAAAAAAGTGGGTGCCGGGCTGTTGGTTTCCTGTAAGCGGAAGGCGGTGAAAATTTCCTGCGCAGTGAGCGGCAGTGATTTAAGTTGTATCGCAGTAAAAGCTGTGTGCGGTTTTATGATGGCCGCCAGCACGCAAAGAGGCGACAATTCATCCAGGCCAAACCTCAGGCGCACGTTATCTGCCTCTTCCATTATGGCATCTATGCTTTCGTCCTCTTCGGGCTCCGGCGTCAGCACCGATACTTTGGGGTATTCTTCCATGCGCACCTCCGTCCAGTCGCGCAGGTAAGCAATATCCTTGCCAAGCGATGTGAGGAAACCGGTTAGGCCGGAATCGTGGTGGAAAAGTGCCTGCAGCAAGTGCGGAGGACCGACCGTTTTATTGTAGCTATCGCGCGCAAATGCCTTTGCAATATGGAGCAGGGAGCTTAGATCTTCATTGACAAAAAGGGAGGTCATTCGTTTTTTATTACTGTCGGGTATGCAATGATACACTAAAGTAATAAAAAACTACTAATTTGCATTCCGTTGCAAGATAATTATTAATAACGTTCACATATTAATTATACAAGATAATGAATATTTATTATAATAGTAAAAAATCGCACTAATAAAAACAATAATACCTGAAGAGCCTACAGTAATCCATTTGGCTTTTAATCGCATTTATGCAAACATTCCAATCCCTCGAAACAGATTTTAAGGCTGAAGTGATCGGTGCCGCCATGCTTACGAAAGATGCGGATATCGGGCATATTCTTATCGAAAGGCTGGGCAGCAATTCGCGTCCGCATACCAAAGACATTCTAAGAATTTATGAGGATACAGGGCTTTATAATCTGAATGAGCAACTGGTGATTCAGAGCTACCGGCAAAGTATTTATGATGCGGTGCCGGAAAATGTATTTCATCCGCCAACGCTTGGAGGCATTGGAAAAACTGCCGGGGAGATTGTTGAGGAGATACAGCTACAGCGACAGCGCGAAAAAGATGCCCGCAAGTTCTTCTCGCCCTTTGAGCAGGAGGCCTCTTATATAGAAATGCAGGCGCTTGCGCTTGAGCTCATGTACGAGCTTAAAGGAAGCTTCGATAACCTGTTTGACCTTTTTGAGCAGGCATGGCCCATACTGCGCAAGCTCCCACGGGCTACCGGCCTCGCTTTTATCTATATGCTGCCGGTATTGCACCGCATCAGGGGCAACAGGGCATGGGCAGCCCAATGCTTTGCCTATATTTTGGGCTTCCCGGTTACGATAACGGAAGTATATGGCCTTGAAAATGTAGCTGATGGACTCGGGTGCTTTACTACAGGTAGCGCGCAGCTTGGTATCACCACCACTTTCGGCGGCTACCAGTATGATGGTGAGGCCGCCTGGCATATTGATGTAGGTCCCGTGCCGCATAAAGATATGGCTATGGTGCTGCCCCATACAGATTTCTACGGGCTCCTGCTGCTGCTGTCCGATTACTTCATTCCTGCAGGCCTGTTTGTGCATTATGCCATCCGCTCGGGCAAAGAACAACCTACTTTATTGAATGCCGGTGATAATGCGGCAAGGCTGAACTATACCTTTTTCTTATAAACAAAACTTATGCTCAAGAGTGTTTTCCTGACCTATATCCTGATGCCGCTGATTGCCTTTCTGCTCATTGGGCTGATGGCTGTTGTGAAACGCAAAAATGCGCTGGTAAGCAATAAAAAGCTCATCATTTTTGTGCTGCTTTACAGCCTTGCAATGTGCCTGCCGGGCTTTCTGAGCTTCGCCGGCGGCTCCTTTGTGCCCTGGCTTTACCTCGTTGCACAGGTTTATTACCTGCTGATGGGCGCTGCCTTCGTACAGCTATACAGCATTTATTTCCAGCCGGATGTAAAAAAATATGAAGCACTATTCCAGGCTATGCTGCTGCTGGTGATCATGGCTTTATCGGCGTATCTTTTTGCGCTCCTTTATAATGTGGGCAGCACCGTTGGCGGCGGCTATATGGCTGCAACGGCCATGGTCATTGTCCCGCTTCCGGTAGTGTTTTACCGCACGTATCTTGCCTTTATCAACATACCCTATGAGATCTATAAAGTATGGCATTACCCGGCAGGGAGCAGCGAGATAAATTTTGAAGGCCTCGATTTCAATACACTTATGGTGCTCGACCTGGAGTTTAGCCGGGAGCCGGACGACCGCAACAGGCTGCAGGTTAAAGCTAAGGCCCCGCCGGGAATGATATTTGGCGAATGGTACAAAAAATTCATCGATGACTTTAATACCAAATCCCCCAACCAGGCTATTGCGGCTTTCAATGGGCTTGGCGATGCTTTTGGCTGGGTGTTTTACTGCAAGCGCTCCTTCTTTCACCGGCGCAGGCTTTTAGATCCCGGCCTTACCATACAGCAAAACAGGATCCGGGAGCATGTAACCATTACTTCCAAACGCGTTATTGAACATTCAGAAGAAAAATTTTACACGAATAATCAACTCATTTAATCATCATGATCACCCCTACAAAATACTTAGGCATAAACTGGACGGAAGGGATGAAAGTTGGCAAGGACCACTTCATCGAAACCGAAAATTTCATCCTCGACCATCTCCGCGATGTGGCCTCCGTAGCCATCAACACCTACAACTTTGGCCTGCTGCCTCCCCTTGCCGGCAGCGGCGCGCTCCTTACCAAGTACGAGGTGAGCAAAACGGCTACCAACCAGCTACAGATACGCATTAACAACTGCCAGGCTATTACGCCGGGCGGCATTCGTATTTCCATAGGCATGGAGGGGCTTACCTCCAATGCGCTCTCAGAAGCGCTGAGCCTTACCGGCGAGGGCTCTGCCAGTGGCCTGCCGGAGGGCCGGCAGGAGCAGTATTATGTAATGCTCGTGGTAAACCCGTTTGACCGCATAGCATGGGGCAACCCCGACCCGGAGGAGATTCCTGTAAGGCAGCCTTATACCCAGCCCCGGTATGAGGTGCAGCTCGTGCATGCCGGCAGTATAAATGAAGACCACCTCGGGGCCTATCACCTGGTAATAGGGCGGATCACCCGCAAGGGCAATGACTTTTTTAAAGATGAAGATTTCATACCCCCCTGCACCAGCATAAGCAGCAGCGAAAAGCTGATGCAGCAATATCAATCCGCGGGCCGTGCCATTGATGAGCTCCAGAATATCTCCCTCCAGATCATCCAGAAGATTATTTATAAGAACCAGAAATCGGCGGTTGCGCAGAATATCAAGGCTCTTTGCCAAACCATTCTGGGCTATTGCAACCAGCACTATTTCTACTTCCGGAATATGGCCTACCAGCAGCCTCCGGTACATCTCATCAATGCCCTTTCCGTACTATCTAACTACCTGTACACAGCTTTGCAGGTAATGCCAGAAAAGGAAAAAGAAGAGCTGCTCAACTATTTCTTTGAATGGTCGGATATCACTCCGGTCTATTTTCTCAACAAGTTATCCGAGATTATTGAGATCAATTACAGCCACTACCATGCAGGCAATTGTATGCAGGCCATTACCGGCCTTTTAAACAACATCGTTTTCATCTGGCAAAAGCTGAATACACTCGAATATATAGGCCAGCATAAGGAAAATATAGTGGTAAAGGAAGAAGTGCTGGTGCAGACCTCAAAAGAAAAGAAAGGCTGGTCGATACTGGATTAACTATCCGGCTTTTTAAAGCGTATTTTATGATGAATGGATTGAGCATTCCCATAGAAAAGAGTTACAAAAACGCGGTTATGCGGTTTCATGCTGCCCGCAGTACACTTCATGCAGGCCAATGATGATTTCAGGGCTTCCGTAAGTCGCTCCATGCTCATCAAAGGCTGCTTCATGCCTTACAAAGCGCATTTCCTACAATATGTTTGGGTAATATCGGTATGAAATGGTCATCTTCCGGTATCGGACGGTCTACGACAGGAATGAGCAGTGAATTTGCCGTCCTTAATAGGTATAATTTTAAACAAAAGAGCGGTGTCAAAGCCATCACCAACTGTACTGATGTCCCGGCTTTGTCATCCCGGATAGGTCTTTAGCACAAAGCAGGATAGTTGTTCAATCGGCCCCCCGCAACCCCACTCTTACAGTAAGTTCTTCATCTCCGCCAGGAATGCATCTTTATGGCTTGCTGATACCGGCACCTGGCTGCCGTCTTTCATTTCTATATAGCCGCCATCTGCCTTGATGTATTTCTTTACTTCTGCAAGGCTCACGAGGTGCGAATTGTGCACACGGCAAAAATGATGCTCCCGCAGGGCTAGCTCATACTCTTTCAGCGTTTTGCTGGTTACGTGCGTGGTCTTGTCTTTAAAATAGATATTGGTATAAGATCCCTTTGCCTCGCAGCGGCTTATCTGATCTACCTCTGCATATACAATACCCTCCGTGGTGTAAAGGCTGATCCTTGAGGTAATAGGCGATTTAAAGCTTTTGAGAAACTGCTTCAGCGTGGCATTCTCATCTATGGCGGCGCGTTTTTTTACTGCTTTACGGATTGCAGGCTGGAGCTCTTTTTTATTGATAGGCTTCAGCAAATAATCGAGCGCGCCATAGCGGATGGCCTCAATCGCATAATCTTTATAAGCAGTGGTGAAGATGATCTCGAAATCGAGCTTATCGAGCTGCGGGAAGATATCGAAGCAGGTATCCGGGTGCAGCTCAATATCCATGAGTATGATATCCGGGTGCACTGCCTTGATCAGCTTTACCGCTTCCGGCACCGATGCCGCTGTGCCCGCCACCGTTACTTCCGGGCAGTAGAGCTCCACCATCTTGCGGAGCATTTCGCGGTTCTTGGCTTCGTCTTCTACGATGATCAGCTTCATGATAGTCAGAGTATGGGGAGGTAGATAGTTACTTTGGTTCCGGCGGCAATACCGTTTTCCATCTTGTCTGTGTACTCGACCTTATTGACGAGGCCTTTTTTCTTATCATTCAAAAGCGTAAGGCGGTTGGTGGCAATGGCTGTGCCGTGCGATTGGCGGCTCCTGCTGCGCTTCCTGTTGATCTCGCCGCTGCGCACCCTGCCCACGCCATTGTCCTCAACCGTACAGATAACGTGCTTTTCATCCCGCTCAAAAGATACATCGAGGCGGCCGGCATCGCCCCTGGATACAAGGCCGTGGAGGATGGCATTCTCCACAAAAGGCTGCACCACCATGCCCGGCACATGCAGGGCTTCCTCATTGATGTTTCCGGCTACGGTAATATTCCTGCTGAAGCCGTCGAAGCGCAGGTGCTCGAGCGCTATATAGGAGCGCAGCATATCGATTTCCGTTTTGAGTGTTACTTTACTCTGCCCTGAATTATCTAAGATCTGCCGCATAAGAATGGAAAATTCCGACAGGTAATCTATAGAAGATTCGGTTTCATTATTGAGGATGAGCGACTGAATGGAGCTCAGGGAATTGAAGATAAAATGCGGGTTCATCCGCGCCTGGAAAGCATTGAGCTTGTTCTCGCTAAGCTCTTTGGCAGTGGAGAGGCGGATGTTGCGGACAACGAACACAGCGATGATCAGCAGCAGTAAAAGTGCGGCTCCGAATAGAGCACGCTCATTGCGTTTCTTAGCTACTTCGAGTCGGTCGATGATGATCTGCTTGTCTTTGAGCTCCAGCTCCCGCTGCGTTTCGAGGTTGGCGATCTTTATTTTATTGTCGGATGAGAAAACGGAGTCTTTGATGCGCATGTACTGCTTGTGGTTTTCGAACGCTTCTTTGTAATTTCCGGTAAGTGCTTCGGCCTCAGAAAGGAAATGATAATTGGCCTGCAACTGGTTGAGGTCGCTGATATCGGTGCTCATAGCCAGGCCCTGCTTTAAAAAGTATATAGCAGTATCGAGCACGGCTGCTTTATCGGCAGGCAGGCACCATGGGGTATGATGGCCGGGAAAGGAAAGACACTTTTTTTGCGGTGTTGAGTCGGATGCAAACTGGAGGAGTGTTTCGCCGATATGGCTAATGGCACTTACCTCTTGGGCCTTAAACCCATATTTCCGCGCACGTGCAAGGGCTTTGAATACATAATTAATGGCCTTATCGTAATTCCCGAGGTCGTTATACATGTTCCCCAGGTTGTTCAGGCTACGTGTAATGCCCTCATTGTCACCGCTCATCTCATTGAGCTTCAGCGCACTATCTGTATATCTGATGGCATCTCCGGGCAGCGTCATATTGCTGTAGGTATTGCCGATATTGCCTAAGAATATGGCCGCGCTCTGCTTATCGCCAAGGCTCATGAACATCGCCACTGCTTTCTTATAATACTCCAGCGCCTTTATATTATTTTTAATGTAGCCGTAATTGGCACCGATGTTCCCCAGGTTTATGGCAATACTATTCGTATCGTTCAGCTCCTCGGCGTATTTCAATGCTTCGAAGCAAAGCTCAATTGCTTTGGCATAGTTGCCTTCTACGGTATAGATGGAACTGATATTACCGATAATTTTCAGGATGCCATTTTTATCACCGGTGCGCCTGAAGATGACCATGCCTTTATCCCAATACCGGAGCGCAGCAGGATTTTCTGATTTGTAATAACAGCATATTCCGAGAATATTGTAAGCCGTGGCTATGCCTTTATCCCAGCCTATCGTCGTAGAAAGTGCCAGTGCCTGATTTGTATAGCTAAGCCCTTTATCCGGATCAATGCTGCTGTACTCGTTACCGATACTGGCAAGCAGATAGGCCTTCGTGGTATCCGGTTTCATTTTACCGATCACCAGCACCAGGGAATCTATCAGCTCCTGGCCCTGCTTTCTCGCTGATACCGGTGACGAAAGAAGGAGCATTGCGAATACGATAATGCTTCCTGAAAGAAGTTTTCCACTAAAGAAAAATTTCATGTGCTCGCGCAGCTAAAAGATGAATAAATAAGAGGCAGTATAACGCTGTGCGAAAAATACAACAAGGCCGGGCAATTGCCCGGCCTTGATTTTCATATTCCGGATGCTCAGGCAAAAATCAGTTGAGTTTAAGTCCGCCGCCATTTACGGTTTGTGTTTCTATTGCTGTTAGCTTTTTCATGATTGTTGTTTTTGTTTTTTGGAAAGATTAAAGTGGATGTGCCGTTGTTGGCTTAGTTGAGCCGTAAGCCGCCACCGTTTACTGTTTGCGCTTCTGTGTTTGTTAGCTTTTTCATGATTGTTGTTTTTTAAAAATTAAACTGAGGATGTACCGTAGCTGGCTTAGTTGAGCTTAACTCCGCCGCCGTTCACTGTCTGTGTTTCTGTTGCTGTTAGTTTTTTCATGTTGTTAGTTTTTTAGTGTTTGTTGTTGTTTGTGATGCAATGATACTATGGCCGGGAGGGCATATTGCAGCCCGATTGGCAGATACGTGTTTTCACTTGGTAGATGCCCGTTTTGAGTTTGTAGAATTTCTTGAATGCCTGATGGCTCACAAGAAACCGAGCCCTCGCGTAGCACATCTAAACAACTAAAAAGCCGGCAATAGTTGCCGGGCTGCCCTGGAAAACAGGAATTGCCGCTTGTCTATACCATCCGTTTCATCTCTTCAAAGAAAGCTTCCTTATTACCTGTAGATACGGGTAACTGGCTTCCATCCTTCATCTCTATATAACCGCCATCTGCCTTTACATACTTAGCCACTTCCGCAAGATTTATCAGGTGGGAATTATGCACGCGCATGAACCGGTGTGTGCCAAGTGCACCTTCATATTCTTTAAGGTTTTTGCTGGTCATGATCTTGGTGCCGTCTTTAAAAAAGATATTGGTGTACGGGCCTTTAGCTTCGCAGCGGCTTATCCGGGCTACCTCTGCGTAAATAATGCCATCGCTGGTGCTGAGGGCGATACGAGAAGCCCCGGCGGGGCGCAAATCGCCCAGAAATTTTTTGAGCAGCGTGTTCTCCTGCATCGAGCTACGCTTTTGTATCGCTTTATCAATAGCGGTCTTGAGCTCCGTCATATCGATTGGCTTCAGCAGATAATCGAGTGCGCCGTACTTGATGGCCTCAATCGCATAGTTCTTATAAGCCGTAGTAAAGATCACCTCAAAGTCAAGGTTATCAAGCTGCGGAAAGATATCGAAGCATTTATCCGGATGCAGCTCAATATCCAGCAGGATGATATCCGGGCGCACTTCCTTGATTAGTAATACCGCCGCCGGTACGGATTCGGCCACGCCCATGATCTTTACTTCGGGGCAAAACATTTCCACCATCTTGCGCAGCATCTCGCGGCTGCGGGCTTCATCTTCTACAATGATCGTTTTCATCAGGTTCATAGAATGGGTATTTGCAGGATTACGGTAGTGCCGGTAGCAATGCCGGATTCTTTCTTATCGATATAAACGACTTTATTGGCCTCCCCTTTTCGCGCTTTGCCCAGCAGCGCAAGCCGGTTTACCGCAATGCTTATGCCGTGCGACTGGTGCTCTTTGCTCCGCCCGCTGTTCAGCCCGGCAGATTTTTCGCGGCCAATGCCATTATCATCGATTGTGCAGATGATGCGGGCGTCTTCCTTTCGGAATGCCACTGATAGCAAGCCGGCGTCACGTTTTGGGAGGATGCCGTGTATGATGGCATTTTCAACGAATGGCTGGATGATCATTGCCGGTATCTCGATGCCTTCGCTGGTAATATTGTCCGCAATAGTGATCTCATAGGTAAAGCGCTCAAAGCGCAGCTGCTCCAGTTCTATGTAGGAGCGCAGCATCTGGATCTCCGTCTTCAGCAGTACTTTGCTTTTAGCAGAGCTGTCCAGGATTTGGCGCATGAGCTTAGAGAATTCGGAAAGATATTTTATGGAATTGATGGTTTCATTATTCAGCACCAAAGATTGTATGGAGTTGAGTGAGTTGAAGATGAAATGCGGGTTCATCCGCGCCTGGAATGCATTGAGCTTATTCTCACTCAGCTCCCGTGCGGATCTCAGTTTCATATTCCGGAATACGGCGCCGATCACAACGAGCATCAGGATAATGCCGGCAATAAAGAACCCGCGCTCATTACGCTTTTTAGCTACTGCAAGGTGGTCTATTTCTATCTGCTTGTCTTTGAGCTCCAGCTCGCGACGGGTTTCCAGGTTGGCAACTTTTACACGGGCACCTGTAGCGTAAACCGAGTCGTTGAAGCGGATAAAATTATCCTTGCTTTTCAGCGCTTCGGCAAGCAGGCCTGCATCTCCCTGTGCATCTGCAAGATATTTGTAGCCGTGCGCCAGGCCGGCCGGATTATTTGCGGCGGAATCGATAGCAAGCCCTTCTCTTATAAGCTTTATCGCTGTATTCAGAAATCCTTTTTTATCCGATGGAATGCTGTATCTGGCACGCATCTCCTGCGGGATTATTGCGTCTTGTGCGGCAGCTACGGAATCTTTTGCCAGGAACGTATAGACTTCCCCGATACTCATCAGGATATTTGCCTGCACCGTTCGAAAATCAATCTGGCGGGCATTATCCAGCCCGCTGAAGTAAGACGCGAGTGCTTTACTGTATTGGTGCAGATTGTTATAAATGTTACCAATATTGAGCAGATCGCGAGCTATACTTTCTTTGTCCTCCAGCCTATTGTGTGTGGCAAGTGCGCGTTGCTGGTAGCTTAGTGCCTCATTGAATAAATGCTTGCTCATATAGGTGTTGCCGAGGTTGCCACATACAAGCGCTACATCGGGAGTATCCTGCAATTCCTGGTAGCCCTTCAGTGCCATAAGGTTATATTTGATCGCCTTGTCGTGCTCATCAAGATACTCGTAAGCAGATGCGATATTGCCGTAATTAATTGCAATACTCATTTTATCTCCGGTTTCTTCCGCATACTTCAGTGCCAGAAAATTCTGCTCAAGTGCTCGTGCATAATCTGCCTGGAAAACATACAGGTTGCCGAAGTTTCCGATAATGATCAGCATTCCCTTTTTATCATTCATCTCCTGGTAAATCTTTAATCCGCGGTTCCAGTATTCAGTGCCCTTCGCATAGTTGGCCTTAAATACCTCGCAAACTCCGAGCGTATTAAAGGCTATTGCTTTTCCTTTATTCCAATCAGCTTTCTCAGCAACCGCAAGCGATTTTAATGCATAATGGATAGCGCTATCCAGATTGATTTCTTCATATCTGTTTGCTATAGAATTGAGCAGCTTTGCCCGTATGGTATCTGTCTGCGCTGACACTGCCGCGCGTATCAGTGAATCGAAAAGCCGCTGTTTCTGTGCCATCACCTGTTGGGTACCTCCAAATACGGCCTCAAGCGTCAGCACGCACCATAACAGGCAATTTCTCTTCGTGTTGGTTCTCATTAGTTGCATATCTGAAGCGGATGCCGCATTAAAAATAATAAAGCGCCTATGTGGCGGCTAATATTTAATAAATAGATCAAAGTCCAAAAAACCCGGCACGATTAAGCAGCCGGGTTTTTAAGCAATTTAAGATCTGGTGATAAAGGATGATTAGTTCATCCTCATTCCGCCACCATTTACGGATTGGGCTTCTGTTGCTGTTAGCTTTTTCATGTGTTTTTTTGTTTTATTGGTTAAAAAAAATTTTTTGGCTGGAGATGGTTAGTTCATCTTCATTCCACCACCATTTATGGTTTGGATTTCTGTTGTTGTTAGCTTTTTCATGTGTTTTGTTTTGTTGGTTAAAGAAATTGACAATAGGAATGATTAATTCATTCTTAATCCACCGCCGTTAATGCTCGTTGTTTCTGCTGCTGTTAGCTTTTTCATGTGCTTTGTTTTTTTGTTTGTGATTGTTTCTGATGCAATAGTACTATGCCGGGAAGGGCAGTTGTTGGAAGTATTAACGGATAAGCCCTGCCACTTAACGGATACGGCCTTTCACTTAACGAAACCGGTTACCGTTGATCGAATTAATTCGCACTACATCTGTTTTTTTTGCTTCAAAAGATTAGGTTTGTCTTCTGAATCGGCAATCAATGAAAAGCGCAAAGGCAATATTGGTGTTGATATTGATGGCAGGCAGCATTAGCTTGTATGCACAGAAAAAACAAGGCCGGGCACTTATAGATTCCCTCCTGGCCGAAGTACCCAAATCGAAGGATGACACCAGCGGAGCAAAGCTTTTAGATGAAATTGCCGCTGAATACAATTCGGTAAACCCTGATGAAGGATTGCGCTGGGCAGAAAAAGATCTTGCACTTGCCCGTAAGATCGGGTGGAGTATTGGTATTGGTAATGCTTACAACAACATCGGCAATAATTACCAGGGGAAAGGGCTTAACCCGCAAGCGCTGGATGCCTTTTTTAAATCTTTGAAAGTATGGGAAGGACTTAATAATAAGGAAGGGATAGGCGTAGTATCGGGCAATATTGGCATTATATATAAGATGCAGAAGGATTACCCGAAAGCGCTGGAGTATTATTTTAAAGCGCTGAAGATTGCAGAAGAGCGGAATTCCAAGGAAAGGATCCGGTCGGCGTTGGGCAATATCGGGAATGTATATGAGGCACAGGGTAGGTATAATGAGGCACTTGAATTCAGAAAGAGGGCGCTGAGCATTGCAGAAACCACGAAGAACAGAGGAGCGGTCTGCACACAAACCGGTAATATTGCCGCCACTTATTTGCTGATGAAGCAGTATCCTGCTGCGCTGGTCTATTGCTTCCGGGGGCTGCGCCTGGCTGGCGAAGAGGGCGATCAGCAAAGCGTGGCTGCCAACCTCGGCAATATTGGCGAAATATACGTTGATATGGCCAGGGACAGAACGGCTCCCAGGCCCGACAGCCTCGTGTATGCCAGCCGGAGCGCCAATCTTGCCAAAGGTGTTGAATATCTCCGTAAAGGCATTATCGCCTGCCGGTCATCGCGTTTTAACGAAGCCATCCCGGAGCTTTCGCGCTATCTCTCTGAGGCGCTGGTTTTGCAGGGCGATTATCAGGCTGCACTTGCCGCTTACCAACAATATACAGCGGTTCAGGACAGCCTTTACAATATCGAGAACAATACGAAGATCGCCGGCCTCGAAACCCAGCGTGCCGTAGAGCTTAAAGACAAGCAGATAGAAATAGACCGGCTGGCCGTGGCGAAAAAACGCAATGAGCGCGGCTTCTTTATTGTAGGTATCGGGTTGCTGCTGGCTGTGATCGGCGTCGTATTCCGCAACTACCGGGTGCAGAAAGACCTGAATGGCCAGTTGAGCATCGAGAAGAAAAAAGTAGAGCAGCATACGGAAGAGCTGGATGTAGCTAACCATGAGCTAAACTCTACGCTGCAGGACCTGCGCGCCACGCAGCAGCAACTTATTACTGCCGAAAAGCTGAAGGAAAATGAAATGATCCGCAGCCGTATCTCGCAGGATATTCATGATGATATCTCTTCGGAGCTCACCCGCATATCCTGGGTGAGCGAGCTTGCAAAGGCGAAGATGAAAAAAGATGAATACCAAGACATGCCCGGCTTGTTGGAGAAGATAACCGATTCATCCCGCGAAACAGTTACCAAGCTCGGCGAGATCATCTGGACGGTTAATCCGCAAAACGACAGCCTGGCAAGCCTGCTGGCCTATATGCGCAGCCATATCAATAAGTTCTTTGCAGATACGGCATTCAGCTACACTATTGATTTTCCGGATACCGGCGTTGATGTGCATATGAACCCTGAGCTGAAACGCAACCTGTACCTCGTAATGAAAGAAGCGCTGAACAATGTGGTAAAATATTCCGGCGCAAAGCAGGTGCATATTGCATTACAGGTAGATCGCGGCACTTATCGGTTTTGTATTAATGATGATGGCAGGGGAATTGAAGAAGGCGTTGTGCAGGGCGGCGGCAATGGCCTGGGCAATATGCGGCGGCGTATGGAAAGCGTGCAGGGCTGCTGTGCTATCACCTCATCGGCAGGCAACGGTACGGAGATATGCTGTAGCGGTACGCTCTATTAAGAGATTATTTTATTCTGCCTGAGTTGGCCCGGCAATTTGCCGGGCTTTTTCATTTATCTACTATTATGCGATGAGGATGAGACCTCTGCCAATAGCATCTTTGCATCAGAAAAAAGCAAAAAAAATATGAAGAAGCTAACAACAACAGAAACAGTAACCGTAAACGGCGGCTCTTTGGGTTGGAATTAAGGGAAATAAACCAATCAATCTATTTAACCAAATAAAATATCAACCATGAAAAAGCTGACAGCAGCAGAAGCAATAAGCATCAACGGCGGCGGACTCCAGATGAACTGATCCGTCTCCGCTCTAATAAGTAAATGCCCGGCCCGTAAGCCGGGTTTTTTATAAGCTTAATTCTGGTAATTAATCCATTTATCTACTTCCATGTGATTGATCGGGGCTTCCCTGCGCGCGCATCTTTGCCGCATCAATAAAAACAGAAAAATGTCCCACTTCAGCAAAATCATGCTTGCCTTTGCCTTCACACTCTACTGCGGGGCTGCAATGGCCCAGGATCCAACCCCGGCACTTCCGCAAAACCAGATTAATACTTCCGGCGCTGCGCAAAGAGGTGCCGCAACGGGCTCACGGATGATCGCTTCCTCGCACTATATCACCAATAATGGCGTGCTCACAGCGCTGGATTCACAGCGCTTTCTCTATCCCGGCACTTCCACCAATGTGTACAGCCAGCAGCTTACCTACCAGAACAGCGGCTCCGGGCTTGCGCACTACCTCAAGTATGATTATACCTACAACGCCAGCGGAAAGCTTACCTATATGAATATGCACCGGTGGAATTCCGGCACATCCGCTTACGACAGCCAGGGCCATACCACCTTTACCCTCAATGGGGCCGGTGCCACTACTATGAGCTATAGTAAGCTCTGGATAAGCAGCAGCAATGCCTTCCGCGATAATACGAAAAGCTCGTACATGCTCAACAGCGGCAATAAGATTACGGATGAGATATACCAGAACTGGGATGCCGGCAGCAATGCACTGCTCAATCATTTTCATTATGCTTATACGCTCAATGCACAAGGCAATATCCTCCAACTGTTGAAACAGGACTGGGATGCATCTATACACTGGTATAATGATTATCGTACTACCTACACTTACGATGCATCCGGGCAGCACGTAACCGGCTACAGCGGCGAGCAATGGAATATAAATACTGCCGCATGGTTTAACGTCTATAAATCTCAGCGCACGCTGAATAGCGCGGGCAACCCTACAACAGAGCTTTACCAGATGTGGAATACAACGACCAGTGCATACGTGCCTAATGAGCGCATCACCTACACTTACGATGCCGCAGGCAACAATACACTGGTAACTCATGAAAGCTGGAATGCTACGACCAGTGCTTACCAGAATGCAACTCAGAATGTTTATACCTACAACAGCAATAATCAGCTTACTTCTTCGATAAATCTTTATTGGAGCGGCACGGCTTTCGCTAACGGCTCATCCACGGCCCGCTTCAATTATTATTACGAGCCTTACACTACCTCATCCACGGGCATCAGCAATGTAGCCGCAGGCTTAAAGGTAGCTGTGTACCCTACCTTATGCAGCACCCGGCTCTTCGTGGCAAACGGTGAAGCCGCGCTTGATTATGCCATTGTATCCTGCTACGGATCCCTGATAAGTAAGGGCACATTACAACCTGGCAGCAATGCAATTGAAACCAGTGATCTTGCAGCCGGCATGTATATCCTGCAGCTCAATGCAGGCGACCGTAAATCTATCTGCCGCTTTACGAAGCAGTAGTCTATATAGCGTTCATTAAACAGTGAATAGCGGCGGTTTGAAGTTCATTAAACCGCCCTGTTAAACCATCAATGCTACAGCCGCGCTCCCGTAAGAGCGCGGCTGTATGTTTACTACAGCGCAGAAAAGCACAAAAAGAAGCTACCCGTTTTTTGCTAATAGCCATAACCTACCTGAACAGTATTTATCTACTTTCATGTGATAGAAGGGCGCTGCCGGTCGGAATATTTTTACGCAGGATCAATAACCACCACAAAAAACCATTGCATGAATTCATTCGCCGGCATCATAGGCCAGAGCACCAATGCGGATGCCGCTAACCTTTGGATAGATAAGCTGGGCCGCGATTTCCCCACTCACTTTAAGGCTGCTGTAAGATATGAGGATGGCGCGCTCTGCATGGCCGGCCGGCACTTCACAGCCTCCGCGCTGAATGCGCCCGGCAGCACAAGGCTCTATTTTGATGGGGAGCTATTCAATACAAAAGAGCTGTCTGATTACAGCGGGCAATCTGCCGCGGATGCTGCTTCGCTCATACACCAGCTTATCCTTGCAAGCGGTCTGGAAGCAGTGGGAAAGATCAACGGGCAATTCCTCATTGTTTATGTAGATGAAGCCGCCCGGAAAATTTACCTGATCAATGATCACTCCGGCATACAGCAGGTTTTTTATCACCAGGCGGATGGATTTTTATTGTTCGCTTCCGAGATAAAATTCCTGCTTGCGCATCCTGCCTGCCCGGCTGAGCTGGATTGGGAATCATCGCTGCGGCGTCCTACACCTGTACAGATTCTTAGCAGCTATATCAATTACCGCACCTGGTTTAAACGTATTGAGCTGATGCCGGAGGCCAATATCTGCGCCGTAAATACTGAAGATGGAAAAGCTGCTCTTACGGCTTATTGGGATGCTTTGAATACAGTAAAACCGGATGCGGCCGACAAGCGTACGGCTGAAGAAGTAATGGAGGAATACATGACGCTGCTGGAGGATGCCGTTAGAATTCGTGCGGAAGACAGCGAAACGGCGCATTCGTTCCTGAGCGGCGGCCTTGATTCATCCGCCATCTGCGCGCTTGCCGCAAAGCACCGGCCGGTGGATTCCTATTCCATCATCACGCAGACAACCTGCTTTGAAGATACTACTGCCGTATGCCACGATCTTGCCGGTGAGCTGCATTTTAATAATGTTCAGTTCATGGTGCCCTATCATGAAATAAACTTTGATAAACAGCTTTGGAAGCAGCGCGTATGGCGGGCGGAAAGCCCTGTGAACCATACAGACTCGCTTACCAAAACAATGCTCCATTATGCCATTGCGCAGAAAAATGCGGCAGTAGAATATGTGCTTACCGGCACCGGCAGCGACCAGTATAACGGCGGCCTCGCACGCTACATTGTAAATGATGAAGATACTTATGCAGCGAGCGCGGCAAGCCTTATGCGCGCAGTTAAAGATGCCGAAACCGGAAAGCTCATTCACCGGGACGATACAGAGCTCTGGAAGCGCCGCCACTTTATACGGCGTGATTATCTTGCCGGGATTGCCGGTGAACAGATCGAAGAAAATACCTGGATCTACTATATAAAGAGTGCGCTGCATGGCGAAACCTATAGTCTGCTTTGGGATGAGGTTCGCGCTGCATCAGCACATGGGCACAGCGTGCGTTTTCCGTTTCTGGATTACCGCTTTGCGGAATTTTTTGCGGCAATTCCTGCACGACTCAATGAGACGCTGTTCTATGATAAGCGTATCCTGCGGGAGCCGGCGAAAAAGATACTACCGGATTATGTGCTGAATAAGCCCAAAGCGCCGCCCTACCGCCCGGAATATGACTTTCGCTTTAAGCTGTTCAGCTATCTGACATCGGGAGAAGACTCTCTTTTGGAGGAAGCATTCGGAGCGGAAGACGAGCCGCATCCGGTAATCGACAAGAAGCATTTATATGCGCGTATAGCGGCATTGAAGCAGCAGCCGGAAATAATGGAATGGCTGGATGTAATGCACCTCATCAACCTCGGCCTGCTGGAAAAGATGGCTGGTAAAACGGAAGCGAATATGGCTTATGAAGCGGCCATCGCTCCACAGGAAATTTCTTTTACAGATCCTGCGGCCGCGAAAACCTATTTAGAAAGGCGGCTGGCTATTAAAACGAAAGAAGCCTGGATGCATGAGCCGCTCGCATTTGCCGAAGGCTGCTCCCTGGTGGAAGACAAGCGTACGGGCGCGCTCTATCTTTCCAAAAAGAATGCGCTTGCTTATGAGCTCTATGAGGAGTATGCCGATTGGAGGGCATTTCTTTACAGTATAGACGGCGAGCGCTCTGCCTGCCAGATCCTGGCCGCACAAAACATACCGCTGGAGGCTGTTGAAGAATTTTTATTGTTAGCCGCGCAGGAGCAGATCCTGCAAACTGTACCCAACCTGCAGCCCGCGTGAAGACCGCCAAAACTTTCCCGTTTATACAGCAGCGCGGCATGATGGAGTGCGGCACTACCTGCCTTGCCATGATCTTTAAGCATTATGGCTATTATAACATTCAAAGCCTGCTGGCAAGGCTCAGCGAGGTAACAACGGAAGGCACCAGCCTTTATAATCTTGCGGGCGTAGCAGAACAGTTTGGTTTCAGCACCGATGCTTATGAGCTTACCTATGAGCATCTTCCTAAAATAAAGCTGCCCTGCATTGCACACTATACCGGCGCACACTTCATTGTCATCTACAAAGTAACCGATGATTATGTATGGATAGCCGACCCTGCTTACGGCAAGGATAAACTCACCAAAGATGCCTTCGTGAAAAAGTGGAATGGCATTGTGCTGGAAGTAGCGCCCACGGCGGAGATCTTTAAAAATAAAGATTTAGAAGAAACCGTTACCGCCTTCCGGCAGGAACAAAAATCACTCTATAAAAAATTCTATCGTCCGGTAATCGTAGCGTTGCGCAGGATCATCTTTGAGATACTCCTCGCTACCGGCATTTTACAGGCATTAGGGCTTGCTATCCCCTTCTTCACGCAGACGATCATCGACAGTGTGCTGGTGAATCAGAATAAGAAACTGCTGGTGGCCATTCTTGCAGGCATGGGCGCTATTTTTCTTACGCAGGTATTGCTGCTCTATGTGCGTAATGTGCTGCTGGTACAGTTTCGCGTAAATTTTGAGCTGGATTTTTTCAGCCGCTTTTTCAAGCACTTCATCTCGCTGAAGCAAAAGTATTATGACAATAACAAGCGCGAGGATTTTATGGCGCGCTTCCAGGAGAATATGACCATCCGGCAATTGGTAAGCCCTACGGTGATCGAAAATATCATAGACCTGCTTTTTGTGCTGCTCTATATTCCTGTGCTCCTCTTTATGAATGCGAAGCTCGGGCTTATAGCGCTTGGCTTTGTGCTGCTGTACGCGGGCATCACGGCCTACTATGCGCCTATTATGCGCGGGCTGGTGTACAAAGTTTTTTACCGGAATTTAGAGACGCTCGGTGAGTTTCTCGATTCACTTCTCGGCATCAAATCCATCAAGCTGCTCTCTATCGAAAATTTTAAATTCTGGCAGTGGAAGAACAAGTATAAGAAAACGCTCAACGTGGTGCTGGAATCCGAGCATAAAGGCATCCTGCTGCATTCCGTACAGCGCAGCATTTACTTCCTGAGCCAGCTCGCCGTATTCTGGATCGGTGGCTACATGACCTTCAACAATGAGCTTACCATCGGCCAGTATCTCGCCATCACCGCTATCTTCCTGATGGTGCTCAATTCACTGTTCAATTTGTCCGGCATCTGGTATAATCTTACGGAGCTTTGGGTGAGCCTCGGCCGGCTCAATGATGTGCTTATCCAGGAAACGGAAAATACATCTGTACTCGATCTAACGGATAACTTTTCTACCGATAAGCTTACCATCAAAAATCTTTCTTTCCGCTACAGCGATAAAGATCCGCACTACATTCTCAAAGATCTGAACCTGGAAATAATGCAGGGCCAGCACATTGGCATCGTAGGCCGCAACGGCACCGGTAAAACCACGCTGGTAAAGCTTTTGGTAAATCTTTATCCTACCTACGAAGGCGAAATTATGTTTGGTAGTCACGAGCTCCGAAAACTCAATCCGCTGGTGGTGCGTAAAAAAGTATTTCTCTTTCCGCAGGATATCTATGTATTCAACGGCACCATCAAAGAAAATATTCTCTATGGAAATATGAATGCGGAGATGGAGGATGTGATCCGCGCGGCAAAGCAGGCCGGCCTGCACGATTACATAAAAAGCCAGTACCTCGGGTACAATCATAAAGTGGGTGATACGGGCAGCAATCTATCCGGCGGGCAAAAGCTGAAGATCGGCTTCGCGCGGCTCTTTCTCTCCAACCCCGACCTTATAATTTTAGATGAAGCCAGCAGTATGCTCGATGTAGAATCGGAGCAGCTCATTATGGAGAATCTTAAAGCGCATTTCCATAATAAAACCATCCTGAGCATCGCCCACCGAATGCATACACTCAAAAATGCAGATCGTATCTTAGTGATCGATCAGAACAGAATCGCAGAGGATGGGAAGCACGATGAGCTGATGGCGCGCAAAGGTGTTTACTATGGCTTCATGAACACTTACCTCGATTTCTGATGCCCGAAACAGACGACCTCGAACTGCAACAATACCAGCGCCAGTACTGGGAAGAAGATGTGCCCGTAGCTGACGTGCGGAAGAGTGCGCTGCGGAAGTTCGTGTACCTCGGCAGCGGTCTTTTCGTGCTGCTGATGCTCGCCGGCGCGCTGATAAAATTTCCTGATGAGGTGAGCCTGCCCTTTGTGTTGAAATCGGATATGCCGGAAGATATTTACCGCTTTCCATACCCGGTGTACCTCGTACAGAAATATGCGGCTTCAGGTAGCAAGGTTGCACCCGGAACGCCGCTTGTAAAGATCACATCGCCGGAGATTGTAAGTATGATCAATGCCTGCCGCGAGGCGGAGCAACAGCTTGCAAATTACAATAAGCGCAACCCCGGCTACCTCGGCAATCAGAAAGAGATGCTCCGTATCCGGATGGCGGAAAATAACCGGCACAATACCGAGGCACAGCAGCAGCTATCCATTCAGAGCAGCACCTGGCA
Organism: Chitinophagaceae bacterium; assembly: GCA_965246905.1. Taxonomy (GTDB): domain Bacteria; phylum Bacteroidota; class Bacteroidia; order Chitinophagales; family Chitinophagaceae; genus UBA1952. Next base: position 291,872 of record CBDFFZ010000014.1, on the reverse strand, counting down.
AAGCAATGAGGAGCGTCTGAAATTTGAGCTGGAGGATGCGGAGAAAAGGCTTGCACAGAACCGGAAGCTCTATGAAGGGAAATATATTTCGGCCGTAGAGCTCAAAGAGTATGAAACACGGAGAATTCGCGCTGCGGATGCATTGGTCACTGCCCGCCGCGCCTATGAAAAAGAACGTACAGCAACCATTGCCTCCACCAGCCAGTATGCGCTGGAAAACACTTCCCTCAACCGCGAGATAGAGCAGGCGAGCATAGGCTCTTCTTCTGATTCCATTACGCTGGCCAACCGGCTTATGCTGGCTAAGGAAAAGATCGGCAATACATTCGGCGCCTATGAGATCAGCGAGGGCAACCTTATCCTGAAAGCTGCAGATAACGGCCTTGTTTCTTTTCTTTTTGAGGGAGATAAGGAAGTGCCGGGCAGTGCCATTATGCTTAAGGTAATGCACCGGGCTACTTTGCTTTATTCTGCGGCAGTCAGCCCGCCAACGCTCATCGGCAAGATGGATAAGCGACAGGTAGCGTATCTTAAAGTCGCCACTTTCCCTTCGTATGAATGGGGCGCAGTAAAGGGCCATATCGAATCGGTAAGCCTTACGCCCGATGAGAAAGGCAATTTCAATGTAAAGATTGTGCTTGATGACCTGCGTAAGCTGCAGGGAAGGCTTCAGCCTGGTATGAATGGCACATTGGCCGTGCAGCTTGGCGAGCGGACTTTTTTTCAATATTTTTTCCGGAACCTTAAAAAAACAACGGCAGCGCTTAGTGCCGACAATTAATATTATGATCAATGTAGCTATTGTAGAAGACGATGATGAGATCAGGAACATGATGATGGAATTCCTGAAAACCACGGACGATCTTATACCCGTTGCCGCATTTGACCGTGCGGAGGATTATGCAAAAGGTTACCGCAACTATACCATCGATGTCGTGCTGATGGATATTACGCTGCCCGGCATGAGCGGCATACAATGTGTATCGCAGATAAAACCGTTGCGGCCATCTATCCAGTACCTTATGTGCACTACCCATACCGAGCCCGGAAAAACATTCGATTCGCTTTGCGCAGGGGCAACGGGCTACATCCTGAAAAATTCACCGCCGGATAAAGTATTTGAAGCTATCCGGGATATTCATAGAGGAGGCTCGCCGATGAGTGCAGAGATTGCACGTATCGTTGTAAGCTCTTTCCCCAATAAAAAGCAGGATACAGAGCTGCTCCAGACGTTCACCACACGCGAGCAGGAGATCCTTCATGCGCTGGCTAAAGGGCATGCTTATAAGGAAATAGCAGCGCAGCTTTACATCAGCATCGAGACAGTGCGCACTTACCTGCGTAAAATTTATGAAAAGCTTCAGGTGCATTCAAAAGTGGAAGCGCTGAATAAAGTATTCCCGAAGGATTATAAAGCATAGTAACTTTTGGGGGAGCGAATGCCGGATATCTTTAAGAACGGTCAGCATGTAAATTTTCTGGTAAAAAAAATACTTCTAACAGGTGTACTTGTAGTCCGGAATTTCCGTTTGTTAAAAATTGGAGTGCCTTATCAATCCGTACCCATATACCGGTAGTGCGTTTTACCCTCCTGTACTTCAAATTTTGCAATCCACGGTTGTGAGATCAGCTTATGAGTAGTATCGGGCATTTTTATTCTGGTAGATATGCTGCGCTGCCGACATAAGCCCACTCAGCCCTTCCCGATAGCCGCGCACTTCATCAGGCTCTCCCAAAGTTGTTGCGCAGAAAGATCCCAGCTAAACTTAGCAGCCTGTGCCGGTGCCGCCGCTATAAGCTTATTCCTGAGCGCCTCATCTTTATAGATCAGGCTCATTTTGGCCGCAATATCTTCTACTGATGTTGGGTCAACCAGCAGCGCGGCATTGCCTGCTACTTCCGGCATCGACGTGGTATTGGAGGCTATAGCCGGCACACCGCATTTCAGTGCCTCGAGTATTGGTATGCCAAAGCCTTCAAACAGCGATGCATATACCATAGCATAAGCCGCGCCGGCGATCCTGCTAAGCTCGCTTACATCCATATAGCCTACCCATTTTACATCTTCTTTAAAAGGCATAGTAGCGCGCAGCTGCACCAGCTCTTCAAATTTCCACGCCATCCGGCCTACAATTACCAGTTTCATGCTGCTGCGCTGCCGCTTCTTAAAAGCCACAAAAGCTTCCAGCAGCCGGAGCACATTCTTGCGTGGGTGTAGTGCCCCGGCAAATACAAAATACTCTGCACCATTTGAATACTGCGCTTTAACAGCCTCGCGTTCGTCATGACTCAGCGGACGGTACGCATCGTGCGCACCATTGTAGGTAATATCTATTTTCCCTTCGGGGATGCCGTAGCGCGATGCAATATCCTGCTTTGAAAAAGAAGAAACAGTAACCACCCGTGCTGCCTTCCGGGCAAACAGCGGCGAGTAATGCTGCAGGTACCAGCGGTGGCTTTGTACAATATGCTCCGGGTAATGCTCAAACGCCAGATCATGCATCACTAAGCAGGTAGGTACCTTAGTGCGCAGGGAGCAAAGACCATCTGTAGAGAGAAAAACATCCGCCTTGTATTTGCGCAGCATAGCGGGAATGCTCCACTCAAACCAAAGATAAAAAAGAACAGGGTGGCGTGCCTGCGGATGAACGACAACCGGTATTACATTAGGCCCAAAAAGAAAAGAGGAATCATATGGCCGGTCGAAAAAGAAGATAAACTCATGCTCCGGGTGCGCTTTCACCATGCGCTCCAGCATCTGATGCGTGTACCAGCCAATGCCTTCAAGCCTTCCTTTCAATAATAAACGTGTATTTACTGCAATGCGCATAGCCGGAATGGGCGCAAAAATATACTTTTGACGGTGTTTAATGCGAAAATCTGTAGATGCGGGAACAGGATCGCCCCAGGGAGGCAATCTTATTACGCCTTTCATCTTTCTTCCTAATCCCCCGGCAAGGGGCACAAGCGCATCCTGCAAGGCCAAATTCCCATATCAAATTCCCCCCCAAAAGTAAATGCGCCGCCTCTTTGCCCGAAACCTTCTCTTCATTGTAGGTCTCAACCTGCTCATCAAGCCGGTATGGGTCTTCGTGATTGATAGGACGGTGCAGAACCGCGTGGGATATGCCGATTTTGGCACCTATACCGCCCTGCTCAATCTGGCCATCATTTTTCAGATCCTGATTGATTTTGGACTCAACAGCTACAATACCCGCACCATATCGGGTGAGCCGGAGCGCTTTGCTACCCAATTTCCGCTACTACTTACGGCGCGCCTCTTTTTGATGGGCCTGTATGCAGGCGTGGTTATGGGCGCTGGCGTGCTCTGGGGCTATCGCGGGCGCGAGTTGTGGCTGCTGGGGGGGGTGATCCTCCTTCAATCCTCGGCTATTCTCCTCCTGTTTGTACGCAGCAATATAGCTGCCCTTCAACGGTACCGGCTCGATGGCGCGCTCTCCGTGCTCGATCGTTTCCTTATGATCTTTATCTGCGGCGCGCTATTGCTTATTCCCTCCTTTAATTTTCGCATTGAGTATTTTGTAGCTACGCAGATTGTGTGCTACGGCGTAGCTATTGCTGCGGGCATTCTTCTCTTAAGGCGTATTGCGCCGATACCGCAGCTATTCCATTTTCAGATCCTGCCCGTCTGGAAAATTATAAAGGAAGGCGCGCCTTATGCACTACTCGCCTTTCTCATGGCCACCTATATGCGCAGCGATATGCTGCTGGTAGAGCGACTTTACAGTCCCGATGGAAAGATAGAAGCCGGCAAATATATTGCAGCTTACCGCCTGCTTGATGTGGCCTCGATGGTGCCTATCATGATAGCCGGGGTGCTCATGCCGCTCTTTAGCCGTATGCTTGCCGATAAGCAGGATGTAGGCCCCATCATCCGGCTCTGCACCAACCTTACACTGCCGGTATCTTTTATAATTGCTACCGGCTGTTGGCTTTCCGGCACGGATATAATGGTGCTGCTTTACCATCACCGCAATGCTTATAATGGATTACTGCTGGCGCTGCTTATGAGCTCGTACCCAGCTTATTGCATTATGTATATCTACTCTACGTTGCTTACCGCCGGCGGGCACATCCGGCTGCTCAACAAGCTTTCACTGTTGGGAGTAGTGGTCAACGTGGGGGCCAATATTTTCCTTATTCCACGGTACGGCGCCATGGGTGGCGCTATTACTACGGGCGTTACACAATGGATGTTGGCTGCCTTCTTTATTTATTTTGCTATTCAGCGGAATAAGCTGCCTGTAAGCCTGCGTGTGGCAGGGACACATTTACTATTCGTAATTCTGATAGCGGGCGCAGGCTTCGGTATCCATTCGCTGGCGCTCTCCTGGACGGCGCAGGGTGCATTGCTCGGCATAGTCGGTGCACTGCTGATCCTGATCTTTCGGTTTATTTCGCCGAAGGCAGTAAAAAATCTATTACTTAAACAATAGGTGTCAAAATAGTCTGCGGCAAAAATTTCTAAGCCTTTAACTCTTCAACCCCTCCGCCCTCCGGGTATTCCGGCGCAATTTCTTTTACTTTAGGCAACTCTTTCTCTTTTCTTTTTTCTATCACCACAGCCGTTTTGTTGGGCACAAGTCCATGACCTATTTTAAAGGCATAGACCTTTGTAAACTCCGCCCCGAAATAGAGGATAATCGCCGAATAATAGACCCAGAGTAAAATAATGATTACAGAGGCAGCGGCCCCGTAAGTAATGCCCAGCTTGGAATTACCCAGGTAAAAACCGATCAGGAACTTACCAAAGAGAAAAAGCACGCCGGTAAAGGAAGCGCCTGCCAGCGCATCGCGCCAATGGATTTTTGCATCCGGCAGTACCTTGTAGATAATTGCAAAGAGCAGGGTTATAATAACAAACAATATAGCCAGGCTGATACCCTGAACGAGGATAACCTGCCCACCGCCGAATTTGCGCGTAAGCATCTCCTTCACAAGATCGCCCAGGGTATTGATGAGGAGGGATACTACCAGCAGAAAACCCATGCCTACTATAAGCGAAAAGGAAAGAAGCCGGTTGGTAATGAGGCGCAGCCAGCCTTTTTTGGGCTTTGCCTTAATGCTCCAGATATAATTGATCGAATCCTGTATCTCTAAAAAAACACCTGTAGCGCCCAGAAAAAGAGTAATAGCACTAATAATGCTGCCGATGCGCGCACCATGGCTTTGCTGCTGCAGAGAGGTAATAATGGCAATGATCTGATCGGAAGCCTGAGCGCCAACCAGGCTTTGCACCTGCCCGTTAATCATCCCGGCAACTTTGTCTTTATCTACAAAAAGCCCGGTAAGCGATATGATGAGCAACAGCAGCGGACCAATGGAAAAGATGGTATAGTAGGAGAGTGAGGCGCTGAGCTTGGTGCCATTATCATCCATAAACTCAGTAAAGGTCTCCTTCATGAGGTGGAAGAAGGACGGCCTCTTCGTAGTTGGTTCCATAGGTTTCGGCTGCTCCATATTCATACCATTTGGGAAAGTGAGGCTAAGGTGCGGCATAAAACCCGGATTGTAATACACACAAATTCATTGTATGTGTAATAAATTCCACACGATGCGCCATTCGCTGCTTGTAAAAGGTGGTTTTCCGATATGGCAAGGTTCTTTTTACCTTCTATAACGAATAGATAGGGAAGATAGTGCAGGCCCGTAAGTCGGCAGTTTATAATAGAAGCATCGAACAGCAGGAAAGCGAAAATAAGGAGATAGGGCAGGTTAGACAGGAATTTGTAGCAAAGCAAAAAAAATAAAAGAAGAGTATCCACGAACCCGTAAGTTCCGGCTACTTTTCTTCTTTAACAGAAAACATCGGCAGGCCCGTAAGCCATCAGGAATCAATACCCAGGAAAGGGAAAATAGGGGATGATTGATAGCCAGGCCCGTAAGCCGGGATATTATAGTAAGATTTTAGGAAAGCGTGGATGGGCCCGTAAGTCCATCATTAAATGATTGTAAGACTGGAAATTTGTATCGAAAGTGAATTAAAGAAAAATGATTTTCAATAAAAAGCATTTTAGGGCCCGTAAGCTGTAAAATGTTTTTTTAAACCTACCGGTAATAACAGCAAGCCCGTAAGCCGGCTGTCTCTATATAAGGATGTATTGGAAAGGGAAATTAGTTACAAGCTAAGGAACAGACGATTAGCAGTGAAAACTAAAAAAGAACCATCAGTCCCGTAAGGCAGGTGGTTCTTTTTTTGCGCCTGCGGCAGACGAAGCACTATCAACGATATAAAAGCCGCATCGGAACTGTTCCGGCACGGCTTTTTTTCTTCTGGTTAAATGATGTACCGGTTAATACCAGATAGCGAAAAAGGTAACCCTGGATTTGCAGATCATGCGTATTTTAATTCCTTCGTTCTTTCATTAAATAGTATAAACCACCAGCCCATCCCTGAGCTTGGGCTCAAACCAGGTGCTTTTTGGCGGCATTACCTCGCCGCTGTCTGCAATAGTGAAGAGCTGTTGGATGCTTACCGGGTAACAGGCAAAAGCTGCCACCATTTCACCACTTGTTACTCGGGCTTCGAGCGCGCTGAGACCACGAATGCCTCCCACGAAATCCACCCGCTTATCGGTGCGTGGGTCGTGGATGGCGAGGAGCTTCGAAAGCACATTATTTTGCAGGATACTCACATCCAGAATGCCAATAGGATCATTGGTAAAAGAGCCTTCCTTAGCTACCATTTTGTACCAGTTGCCGCCTATAAACGCGCCGAACTCATGTAGCGCTTTTGGCTTATAGGGCATAGTTGAGCCCACGGGCGTTATATCAAAATCTGCCTTCAAGGCGGTAAGGAATACATCAACGCTCATGCCGTTCAGGTCCTTTACCACGCGGTTATAATCCTGTATCTCTAACTGGCTCGCCGGGAAAATGCAGGTGATGAAATAGTTGAATGCCTCATCGCCGGTAATTGAATAGCCCAGCTCGCGCATCTCTGCGCATACTTTTGCGGCGGAAGCTGCGCGATGGTGGCCATCAGCAATATAGGTAGCGGGTACTTCTTCATCAAAAAGGCGGGTGATCGCTGCAACTTTTGAGTAGTCATCGATCACCCAGAGGGTATGGCGCACGCCATCTTCCGCGATAAAGTTGTTGGTTGGCTCATGCTTCTGCTTCCAGCTGTCGATGATCGCCTGTACCTCTTCCTGATCATTGTAGGCAAGAAATACAACACCTGTCTGCGCCCTTGTGGTAAGGATATGATTGATACGGTCCAGCTCCTTTTCAGGGCGGGTAAATTCATGTTTTTTGATGATGCCGGCGTTGTAATCGGCAATCGAAGATCCGCATATAAGGCCGGTCTGCGAGCGCCCGTTCATTTCCTGCTCATAGATATAATAGCAGGGTTCCCGGTCCTGGATCAGCGTATGGTCCGCCACCATGCAGTCCAGGTTTTCCTTTGCCTTGTCATATACCTGCTGGCTGTGCACGTCGATATAATCCGGCAGGTCTATCTCTGCGCGGGTTACGTGATAAAAATTATACGGCAGCTTTCTGAAAGCGCGGGCTTCCGCCACATTCACTACATCGTAAGGTAAGGTTGCAACATCCGGCGCGAGCTCTGGTGCAGGCCGCAGGCCCTGGAAGGGGGTAATTTTTGCCATAATCGTTTTTGTAAAAGGAAGTTCGGTTCCAGGATGAGATCAGTTTATATTTCAGGGGCCTAAGATAAGTTCAATTCCACTTTTCGGTACCCGTTCCTTTCCCGCAACGCATAGTAGCCGCACCGTTTACATTTTGTAAATTCGCCGCGGGTAGTTTCATAACCTGTTCCGCTATGTCTTTTTCTCCTAAAAATAAAATACGCATCGTTACCGCTGCAGCCCTGTTCGACGGGCACGATGCCGCCATCAATATCATGCGCCGCATCATGCAAAGCTCCGGCGCGGAAGTCATTCACCTCGGCCACGACCGCAGCGTACAGGATGTAGTGGATTGCGCCATCCAGGAAGATGCCAATGCTATTGCCATTACCTCATACCAGGGCGGCCATGTTGAGTATTTCAAGTATATGCACGATCTGCTGGCGGAGCGCGGCTGCGGCCACATAAAGCTGTTTGGCGGCGGTGGCGGGGTAATCCTGCCTACTGAAATCGAGGAGCTGCATAATTATGGCATTACCCGGATCTACAGCCCGGATGACGGCCGTGCCATGGGCCTCGAAGGCATGATCGTGGACCTTTTAGAAAAAAGCGATTACCCTACCGGCGATCATCTGAACGGTGAGGTCGGGCATATCGGCGAGCGGGATGCAAAAAGCATCGGGCGCATTATCTCTGCTGCCGAGAACTTTCCCGAATCAGTTGAAACCATTGCCACACTAAAAAAAATAAGGGAGGTTGCGGCTATATCAAAGACGCCTATCCTGGGCATTACCGGCACCGGCGGCGCAGGAAAATCCTCTTTGGTGGATGAGATTGTGCGGCGCTATCTCATTGATTTCAAGGGGCAGGAAAAAACTATCGGCATTATCTCGGTAGATCCTTCCAAACGCAAGACGGGCGGCGCTTTGCTGGGCGACCGCATCCGCATGAATGCCATTCGCAATGATCGGGTATATATGCGCTCGATGGCTACGCGCCAGAGCAATCTTGCGGTAAGCAGGCATATCAGGGATGCGGTGGATATCCTGAAAGCCTGGGATTTTGACCTTATCATTTTAGAGACGTCCGGCATCGGCCAGAGTGATACGCAGATCACCGATTACTGCGACCTGAGCCTCTATGTGATGACGCCGGAATACGGCGCGGCCACGCAATTGGAGAAGATCGATATGCTCGACTTTGCCGACATTGTAGTGATCAATAAATTCGACAAGCGCGGCGCTATGGATGCGATCCGGGATGTAAAGAAGCAGTACCAGCGCAACCATAAGCTTTTTGATAAAGACGCCGATACAATGCCGGTTTTCGGCACTATCGCCTCGCAGTTCAATGATCCGGGAACGAATACCATGTACCGTGCGCTGATCGATCTCATACGGTCAAAAACAGGAGCCAATCTTCATTCCGACTTCCGCAGCAGTGAAGAACTCAGCGAGAAAATTTATATCATCCCGCCTTCCAGAACCCGCTACCTGAGCGAGATTTCCGAGAACAACCGGGGCTATGATAAATGGGCACAAAACCAGAGTGCGGTTGCGCAAAAGCTGTTCGGCATTCAGAAAACAATAGATACGCTTGAGGCTTCGGAAACAAAAGATAAAGAGGGCCTGATAAAAAGCCTGCGGGAGGTTTATGCGCAGGTGAAGCTGGAGCTCGACCCTAAGAATGTACTGATCCTCCAGAACTGGGAATCCAAGAAGCGCCACTACCAGGATGAGTATTATGTATTCCGCGTGCGGGATAAAGAGCTGCGCATTAAAACACATACCGAGAGCCTTTCGCATTCGCAGATACCCAAGGTTTCCGTGCCCAAGTTTGAGGCCTGGGGCGAGATCCTGCAATGGGCGCTCAAGGAGAATTTTCCCGGAGAATTTCCTTACGCGGCAGGCATCTATCCATTCAAGAGAGAAGGGGAAGATCCTGCGCGGATGTTTGCCGGTGAAGGCGGGCCGGAGCGCACCAATAAGCGCTTCCACTACGTATCCAAAGGCTTGCCGGCAGCGCGCCTTTCCACTGCTTTCGATTCGGTAACGCTCTATGGGCAGGACCCCGATCACCGCCCCGACATTTATGGCAAGGTGGGCAACTCCGGTGTGAGTGTGCCTACGCTGGATGACGCAAAGAAGCTTTATTCCGGTTTCCGCTTGGCCAGCCCGAAGACGTCTGTATCTATGACCATCAATGGTCCGGCGCCAACGCTTGCTGCTTTCTTTATGAATGCGGCCATCGATCAGGAATGTGAATTGTATATCAAAGAGCACGGGCTTGAAAAGGAGGTGGATGGGAAGATTGCCGCCATTTTTGAGGAGCGTGGCATAGAGCGGCCCTATTACAATGCAGCCGGTGTAAAGAATGCGCTTCCGGAAGGCAATGACGGCCTCGGCCTCATGCTGCTGGGCGTTCGCGGGGATGATGTGCTGCCGCAGGAGACCTATCAGGATATTAAAACGGCTACGCTGAAGGCAGTGCGCGGTACGGTACAGGCAGATATTCTAAAGGAAGATCAGGCGCAGAATACGTGCATCTTCTCCACAGAATTTTCGCTGCGTGTAATGGGCGATGTACAGCAGTATTTCATCGATAAAAGCATACGGAATTTTTACTCCGTCTCTATCTCCGGCTACCATATTGCGGAGGCCGGCGCCAACCCGATCTCGCAGCTTGCCTTTACGCTGAGCAATGGCTTCACCTTCGTGGAGTATTACCTGAGCCGCGGCATGCACATCGATGATTTTGCACCGAACCTTTCATTCTTCTTCTCCAACGGCATCGACCCGGAGTACAGCGTAATAGGCCGCGTGGCGCGCCGTATCTGGGCCAAAGCAATGAAGCTGAAATACGGCGGCAATGAGCGCAGCCAGATGCTGAAGTATCATATCCAGACATCCGGCCGCTCGCTGCATGCACAGGAAATCGACTTCAACGATATCCGCACTACGCTGCAGGCACTGTACGCGATCTACGATAACTGCAATTCGCTTCATACCAATGCTTATGATGAGGCCATCACTACGCCTACGGAAGAAAGCGTGCGCCGCGCCATGGCCATCCAACTTATCATCAATAAAGAATTAGGATTAGCCAAAAATGAAAACCCCCTGCAGGGCTCCTTCATCATCGATGATCTTACCGACCTTGTAGAAGAAGCCGTGCTCATAGAATTTGACCGCATCTCCGAGCGCGGCGGTGTACTCGGCGCAATGGAAACGATGTACCAGCGCGGCAAGATACAGGAAGAAAGCCTTTATTATGAAACGCTGAAACATACGGGCGAGTTCCCGATCATCGGGGTAAATACATTCCTCTCTTCCAAAGGCTCGCCGACAGTAATACCTTCGGAAGTGATCCGCTCTACGACGGAGGAAAAGGAATTCCAGATACAGACGATCAACGACCTGTGGCAGCGCAGCGGCGATAAAGGAACAGAAGCTCTGAAGCGCCTGCAGCAGGTAGCCATCCGCAATGGAAATATTTTTGAGGAACTAATGGAGACGGTGAAGTGGTGCTCGCTCGGGCAGATAACGCAGGCGCTTTTTGAGGTGGGCGGGCAGTATAGGAGGAATATGTAGGGGCCGGTGTCCCACGCCTCCAAGGGCGTGGGACACCTTTCACCCAAGTCTGGTATCCCCAATCTATAAATCCGGAAACATGCAATTTGAAGCAAATAACCTGTACCATATTTATAACAGAGGCAATAACCGCTAACAGATTTTCTTCAATGAAGAAAATTATTTCTATTTTCTAAGAAAAATAGAACATTATATAACGCCGGTTTGCGATATTCTGTCCTATACGTTAATGCCCAATCATTTTCATTTCCTGATCGAAGCGAATGAAAAAACCGGGCAAATAATTCCTAATACGGGCATCTCCAAACCAGCGCTGAGCGAAGGCATCAGGCTAATGCTAAGCTCCTATACAAAAGGCGTAAACAAGCAGCAGCAGCTTACTGGCAATCTCATCCAACAAAAAACAAGATCAAAACTGGTATTCAGTGCAGGCACGGTCAATGCGCCCTTGCAATATGCGCAGACGTGTTTTCATTATATTCATCAGAATGCCTACCGGGCAGGCCTCGTGCAGCGAATGGAGCATTGGCCCTATAGTTCCTTTCCTGATTTTACCGGTATGCGTAAAAATGGCCTCTGCAATATAAAACGCGCGGCAGAAATACTCGAGCTTAAACGGAACACGTTTATGACAGAAAGCTATGCCGCAATTCCAGGTGAGTATCTACAGTCTATTTGGTAGCAGTGCCGGCATGCCATATCTCTAAGAGCGTGAGATACTTTTTACGTATGCGAAGCCCACGGAACCATCTCCCTGGTCGCTGTGAAAAGTGTCCCACGCCCTTAAAGGCGTGGGACACTGCCTAATACCGTTCCTGGCATTCCTCGCACCAAAAGCTTCCACGCTTCTTCTCACCCAGATGCCCTTTGCATAGCTTCGTGCCATGCACCGGGCACAGCTTCTGCCGGTGTACCTGCCAGTGGCGTTTCAGGGTGCCTTCCCGTCGCCATTTCAGGAAATCATAGGTATATTCCACGGCAGTGTCAATCAGCTCTTTCATCTTTTTAAGCGGTAGATGCCCGATGCCGCTTTCCGGGTGAATGCGGGTCAAATAAAGTACTTCATTCTTGATGATATTACCTACACCGGCGAAAATATCCTGATCCAGCAGCACATCGCAAACCATTGTGTCTTTGGGTTGCGCCTTCAGTTTTTTAAGGGCCTTTTTCGGATCCCATGCCTTATTCAGCACATCGCCCGCCCAGTCATAAACCTCATCCAAGGGCTGCTCTATATAGCGCGCCGAGCAGGTATAGAGGTTGATCACTTCGCCGCCCTTAAACTCCAGGTGTACTGTTTCTTTGCGGTTTTCCTTCACCTCATTGATGCGATAAGTGCCAAACATCAGGAAGTGAATGCGCAGCGTAAGGTCATCCCCAAAATAAAACAGCATGTGCTTGCCGAAGGTGCGGATGTCCTTCAGCGTGCGACCTTCCATCCGTCCCTGATCTATTGCTTTGGCATTGCCGGTAGCAACGGTTACTTTTTTACCTTTGAACGGCAGGAAATCTTCCCGGAACATGACGAGGCTGGGACCTTCAGGCATAGTACTTGCTTTTTAAAATTAAACACTTACAAAACCAACGCCATTATCCATGAGTGAGTCAAAAGAGGAAATATGTCCATTGTGTGGAAGGGAACTGGCCGAACCAAGTAACCGGCACCACTTAGTGCCATTGAGCAAAGGAGGCAAAGGCGGGGAAATCCTGATAATGCACAAGATCTGCCATACTAAGATCCATTCTGTGCTTACAGAAAATGAGCTGAAGACGTATTATCACACCATCGAACGGCTGCAGGGGCAGGAAGAGATAGAAAAGTTTATCAAATGGGTAAGCAAAAAGCCGCCGGAATTCTATGACGGCTCAGTGAAAAAGAAAAGATGATTTTATTATTCCGGATTCCGGATTCCGGAAGGCGGATTCCGGATTGTGGGGATTGGTAACCGGGGCAATTCCGCAATCCGAATTTCGGAATCCGGAATTTAACTTAACCATGCTATCACAGGTATCTTCCGTACTTTTGTGTACCTTATGAAGGGAATTGCTGCCGGTGGCTGCAACGTGATTTATTGAACCAAATACTACTACTGCATGGCTTTATTATTCATCGGGCTTTTTTTTGGCCACCATTACGCATCGCTTTTTTTCCAGACCTTCTTTCATCACCGCTATGCCTCTCATCAGGCTTTTACGATGAAGAAAGGCTGGGAGCGCTTCTTTTACATTGGCTCATGGGTTGCCCAGGGCTCATCGTTCCTCAGCGTGCGCTCTTATGCCGTCATGCACCGGATGCACCACGCATTTACTGATACCGAGAGAGATCCGCATTCTCCGTCCTACTCAAAAAATGTTTTTGATATGATGTGGAAGACGTATAAAGTCTATGCAGCCATCTACCACAAAACCTATCCGGTAGAGAAGCAGTTTTTAAAGAATGTGCCCGACTGGCACGCCTTTGAGCGTTTTGCCGGTCATGGCCTTACCCGCCTTTCATGGGCTGTAGCCTATACGGCCTTCTATATTGCCTTTGCGCCCTCTGCCTGGTTTTTCCTCATGCTGCCCTTCCATTATGCGAGCGGCCCGGTGCATGGTGCCATCATCAACTGGTATGCGCACAAATACGGCTACGAAAATTACAAGATGGATAACACATCTGAAAATTTGCTGCATGTGGATTTTCTTATGCTGGGAGAATCTTACCATAACAACCACCACAAGCATCCATCCTCCATCAATTTTGGGGTGAAATGGCATGAGCTCGACCCTGTGTATCCTGTTATCAGGCTGCTAAATAAGCTGCGCATTATCAGGATTGCTAAACAGGTGCCCCAATTACAGACCATTTCCTTAAAGGAAACTCCCGCGGCTTCCAGGCTCTTCGTAGAGGCGGATTAGCCATAAATTGTAAATTTTTAGGACTTCCGGGCATTTAAGGTAGTTTTATTACAGATATTTACTATTTTGTGCTACGCCAGAGATGTACCATTGCTGAAGGGGGATAGTTGTGTGAAAACCATGCATCAACCATCATTAATTGGGACAATCCATCTCTGATTTTTATTTTCTCTGATTTCTCTATTCTTACCAACGTATGAATCAAATTTTACGCAGCTTTTTCCTTTTAGCTATACTGGCCGCAACTAAAATCAGTACCGTTACGGCCCAGGTAAATATTATCCAGAACGATACGGCCGTGTGCAGTGGCGTAACCCTTACATTCAATGCTACCAACCCTGCTACCGGCATTGCTACTACGCCGTTTGCCCGGACGGACAGCTTTTCAAGTGTTATCAACATTGGCTTCCCGTTTACCTTTTATGGTAATACCTATACGCAATGTGTGATCTCTTCCAATGGCTTTATCTCTTTTAATACTGCGCTGGCCAATACTGCTTCGCCTTTTGTAGGCTTTACTACTTCTCCAGGTGCAGCTGTGCCTATTCCGGGCAACCCTACGGTTCTTAATACGGTTATGGGCAATTATGGGCATTATATAACCGGCGGAGGTGGCATTACTTACAGTGCTACCGGAGCCGCACCCAACCGCCGGTTTGTTGTAACCTTCTGTAGCGTGCCATTTTTTGATTGCCCGGCCACCATTACTTCTTTCCAGATGGTATTGTTTGAAACCAGCAATATCATAGAACTCAATACCACCTTCAAAGGCATATGCCCTACTAACAGCTCCGTAGTACCTACCATTCAGGGAGTGCAAAACGCTACCGGAACTTTCGCAGATGGCGTACCAGGCCGCAATTATCCCAATCCGTGGACGGCCAGCCGCGATACCCGCCGCTTTACACCTGTTACTGCAACCAGCTATACAATAACTTCGGTGCCATATAACAATATAACTATTGCAGGGAATTCAAATTTTACCTGGTACACCCTGCCCAACAATATTCTTGGCAATAGCTCCAGCATTACCGTCAACCCTATGGTAAGCACCACTTATTATGTGCGCCAGGTTGGCTGCAGCGATACAACGAGAGATTCTATTCGGGTAACGGTAGCTACAGGACAAGCAATTACCTCCATTACCCCTACCAATCCTATTTCCTGTGGTGGTGCAAATGGCACACTGGCATTACAAGGGCTTACCCCCAATGTGAATTACAGCGTGGTGTACAAACGCAACGGGATAGCGCAGCCAGCTATTATTTTACAGGCCAACAATGCCGGGGTGGTTACTATTCCAAACCTAACCGCCGGTACCTATACGGATGTTGCCGTTGTAGTTGGTAATTGCCCGCCAAGCGCCAGTGCGGGGCCCTATGTTCTTGCCAACCTCCCGATACCTGTAGATTTTACTACTTCGCTTGGGCCAAGCTGTGGTGGTATTGATACTATCTTCTTTACTAATATTACGCCTCCTGCCGGCAATGTGACGTTTACCTGGGATTTTGGCGATGGTGGCACTTCTACCCTCCGCAACCCAACCCATGTCTATACTGCGCAAAACCAGTATAGTGTATTGCTCACTGCCAATAATGGCTTTTGCAAAGACTCGCTTCGCAAAACGGTAGATACCCGCCACCCGCTCGATGCTTTGTTTACAGTAGATTTTGATTCCGCTTGTATCGGGCAGGTACTCAACTTTACTGATGCCTCTACCTTCTCTGTTGGTACCGCTTCGCCTACCTACAGTTGGGATTTTGGCGATACTACCACCGGTACCGGCAATGCGCCAATCCACAGCTATTCAAATCCCGGGGTTTACCATGTACGCCTTGTAATTACCGATTTTGTGCCTTGTAAGGATACTTTTTATAAGGATATTTTTATAAGCAATACTTCTTCTGTAACATTTGCTTCTGTAGATTCTAATCTTTGTGAAGGGCAGAGTACCACATTTGTTGCCACCTTTACCGGCGTTAGGCCTGCCACTTATGTTTGGACCATTAGCGATGGAACGACCTTTACAGATCAGAATCCCATCATTCACTCGTTCGATTCTGCAGGTATCTATACCATAAAAATTGCTGCTGATTATACTTTCTGCCCGGATACTTTCTATATGGTCGATGTGCCCGTACACCCTTATCCAATGGTAAACATTGGCCCTGATACATCGCTTTGTCCTGGTAGTCAGATATTCGTACTTGCAGATCGCGCACCTACTAACGGGATAGCGCAGTATATATGGAATACCGGTATTAAAACACCAACGCTCCAGATCAATAAAGATGGTACTTATTCCGTAACCAAAACCGTTGATGGCTGCTCGGTATCCGACAGTATTACTATCACTAAAAATTGCTACATAGATATACCTAATGTATTTTCGCCAAATGGCGATGGGATCAATGATCGTTTCCTGCCACGCCAGGTGCTCAGTAAAGGGCTTGCAGCTTATAAGATGAGCATCTACAACCGTTGGGGCCAAATGGTATTTGAATCCTTAAGCAATGAAGGCCAGGGCTGGGATGGTACCTTTAACGATAAACCGCAACCACAGGGTGCCTATGTATATATGATCACGGCAACGTTTATAGACAAGCGTACAGAAAAATACAAGGGTAGTGTAACGCTTATCAGGTAAAGCACAATTTAATTTAATAATGAATAAGGCTACTCTTTGAAATGAGTGGCCTTATTTTTTAGCATGAGATGCCTGAAACGGCTGTGGAAATTGTTTCCCTGCAATACAAGAAGATAGAAAAATTAAGCCTGCCTTTTTACACCTGGCAGACATATCAATAAGCAGCCAAAAGTTGATATTTATAGAAAATGCTTAATTTAGTAGCCCTCTCAGCCAACCATACCCGGCTTTCGGGGTGTCTTTATATAATTCATACCAATTTTTGTACAATGCGCTATTCCTTATACAAATTTCTTACCGGCTTTACTTTTCTTATAATTGCCGGAGCTTTCAACAAAAGTACTGCCCAGGTAAACATCATAGAGAATGATACGACTATATGTCTTGGCGCTTCCAGAACGCTACATGCACTCAATACAACCGGGCTTCCGGTTGGTACTGCTTTAACTGTTGATGATATTCATTCAAATATCATTAGTTTAAGTTTTCCTTTTACTTTCTATGGAAATGCTTATACACAATGTGTTGTATCTACTAACGGGTTTATCTCCTTTAATTTAGGTAGAGCAAACCAGTTCTCAAATTGGCTCGTAGCGCCTGCCGGTGGTGGTGTTGGTGGGCCAATACCCGGTAACTATGATGTTGTAAATTCTATTTGTGGTCAGTTTTCTGATATTCTGCCTTCGCCTACGGCAGGTTTAATCTCTTATACGTATGCAGGCATTTTTCCTAACAGGAAATTTATTGTTACATTTTCGGATGTGCCTATGTTTGCTTGTACAAGTCTTACTACCTCTTTCCAGATGGTTCTATTTGAAGGGTCAAACATTATTGAAATCCATACAAGGACAAAGCCAATTTGTACAACTTGGCCAACACCACCAGGAGTAGCTATTGAAGGTTTACAAAACGATTTAGGATCATCAGCAGCTGTAGTTGCAGGACGTAATTATCCATCTGTGTGGACGGTAAGTCGTGATAGCCGCCGCTTTACTCCTTCAGGGATTAATAATTATACAATTGATTCAATTCCTTATGGTGCGATTCCTTTAGCCGGCAACACCGGATTTACTTGGTACACTTTGCCGAATACAATTCTTGGGACTACTAACACATTAACAGTTACCCCAACCCGTACTACTACTTATTACGTACGCCAAGTTGCTTTTTCCGATACTACTTTTGATTCTGTAAGGGTTATAGTTGGTGGAAATCCACAGATCGGTAGCGTTACCCCCACCAACCCAAGTTATTGCAATGCCTCCGATGGCAACCTTGTACTGCACGGCCTCGACCCCCTCGTGAGCTATGATGTGCATTATAGCAGGAACGGGGTTTCGCAGCCCGGCTTTGCAGCCAACTCATCGGTTGCAGGCGATGTTACGATCCCCAACCTTACCAGTGGCAATTATAATTTTATATCGGTCAGTATAGGCGTGTGCGCGCCTGGCAATGTTGTTGGGCCATATACCCTTAGTAATCCGCCCATCCCCGTGGATTTTACATCGGTGCTTAAGCCAAGCTGCGGCGGTATAGATACTGTAATATTTACCAATATAACCCCAACTCCGGGTACTATCAATTATTCCTGGACATTTGGCGATGGCGGCACATCCAACCTGAAAAATCCAAGCCATGTATATGCTGCCCAAAATGTTTACAGCGTAAGCCTTACGGCAGATAACGGTTTCTGCCAGGATTCAATCCGGAAAAATATTGATACCCGCCACCCGCTCCACGCAAATTTTTATGTGGATTATGATACGGCCTGCATCGGGCAGGTGCTCAACTTCCACGATACCTCGACCTTCGTTACCGGCACTGCCGCACCTACTTATTTCTGGGATTTTGGAGATGGCACTACCGGCACCGGCAATGCGCCTATCCATTCTTATACGGCCTCCGGACTGTACCATGTGCGCATGGTAATTACCGATTTTGTACCCTGCACGGATACTGCCCGTAAAGATATATATGTAAATGTAACCCCCGTTACTACCTTTACCACCAATCCATCCAGCCTTTGCGAAGGTCAGGGTAGTGTATTTACCGGCAACTTTGCAGGGGTGGTGCCCAAGAGCTATGAATGGACCTTCAGCGATGGCACCATCATCTATAACCAAAACCCTATCAACCATGCATTCGATTCCTCGGGTATTTATAACATCAAGCTTTCTACCCACTACGATTTCTGCCCCGATACTTTCTTTGCCACAGATGTAGCCGTTCATCCTTACCCCAATGTTAACCTCGGCCCCGATACATCGCTATGCCCCGGCAGCGAATCCATTGTACTACGCGATCTTGTTTATACCAATGGTGGCGCGCAATATGCCTGGAATACGGGCTCTGTAGCTCCTTCCATCAATGTTAGTGTAGATGGCATCTACTCAGCCACAAAAACTGTAGATGGCTGCGCGGCAACAGACAGCATTACCATACTGAAGAGCTGCTACTTAGATATCCCCAATAGCTTTACGCCAAATGGCGATGGTATCAATGACTACTTCCTGCCGCGCTCCCTTTTGAGCCGCGGGGCTACTACTTATAAGATGAGCGTGTACAACCGCTGGGGTCAGCTGATATTCGAATCCACCAGCCTTAATGGACGCGGATGGGATGGTACTTTCAATGATAAGGCACAGCCGCAGGGTGCCTATGTATATATAATTGATGTAAGCTTCATAAACGGGCATAGAGAGCACTATACCGGCAATGTAACGCTGATAAGATAAGGTGTTTTATAGAAGATGAATGGAAAATGCCCGGCGCTCAAACAGCACCGGGTATTTCTTTTTTTGGCAGTGTCGCAGTTCAAAAACGGATCGCTTTGGGATGCATCCTGGCATCCCCATGACTTGGGCAAGCCTCGTTTTTGCATAAGTAAAAACTACAGCGCTTTTTCATCCTGAGTATAGCTTTCCGGCGAATGCCGGATTGCGCAGTGAAGGATCTCCGAACAGGTAGTTAGTAAATTACACGGTTTAATATTCAAACGGAGACACTATCCGGAATACGGATGTATGGCATTGCATTATTAGTTGGCTGATCTCAATAAACAGGCAAAACAGGCATCGATGGCCTTACAGAAGTTCGTAGCCATATAAAACGTTCGTTGAACAGGCATACAAAAACCTGTAAGTGGGCAAAACATTCATTGCATGACCTTACAGAAAATTGTAGCTGCCTAAAACGCTTGTTGGATGCCTCTGCCAAAGTTTGTAAACATATAAAACGATTGTAGGGCAGGCATACAAAAACCTGTAAGCAGGCAAAACGAACATTTGGCGGCCGTGCAGAAGTTTGCATTGCTCTGCAACATCCGCAAAGGGTGCGGCAGGAAATAAAGAAGGCATTATTCTAAAAAGAAAATTTCCTTAGGCTAAAACCCTAATCCTTAATAAGCTTACCCTGGCTTACTACAGCTCCTTCCCTAACAATGCGGTACAGGTAAATTCCGGGCGCAAAATTGTGCATATCCACCTTGTGCTCAACACTTATAGGAGCAAAAGTCTCGCTAAGCATGATCTTCCCATAAATATCCATAATCTGCAAATCGCCCGACAGGGAATGTCCAACCGTCAGGTAATTGTGTACCGGGTTGGGATAGAGCGGGGCTTCAGCAGGATTTACAGGGGTTATGCTCAATGAATTATCTTTTGTGATAACCCCCGGCGTATCCAGCAACCAGTCGTTCGGGTCGATTACCACCCCTGTAAAAGTTTTCCCGGTGGCAAAGCTGAATGCCGTTGCAGCATCATTGGTGTAAACGCGGATCGTGGTATCGCCCTGCGGACCGGTGAATTTTATTTCCAGCGGTGTGCTGTACTTATGCGCGGTATAATTGCCGGTAGCCTGCTGGGCTAATTGTATAAGCACGATCCCGTTTTTCTGATTCCAGGTAGCGTGATATACCGGCCAGCCACTGCTGTAAATCCATTGGTTAAAGAAAGTATCCATATTGCGGCCATACTGCTGCGCCACCAATGCTTTAAACTCTTCTGTAGTAGCTGTTCCGTTGGCAAACTGCGTTTGGTAAGCCTTCAGCGTATTGAAGAAAAGCACATCGTCATTAGCCTCAAAACGAAGGGTATGAATGATGGAAGAGCCTTTATTATAAGAAAGCCTTGAGCTGAAGATGCGGCCTTCGTCCGTAGTGTCATCCACATACACCGCGCCGGTAGTAGTAAGCACTGGCTGCTGGCCGTTCTCAAACATGGAATTATAATGCACCTCACCAATCTTGCCCAAAGCCACTGTCGCACCCCGGAAATGTTGTAAATAAAGGTATTCAGCGTATGATGCAAAACCTTCATTAAGCCAGATATCTTTCCAGGTGCCGCAGGTTACATGATCGCCAAACCACTGGTGCGAAAGCTCATGGGGCACTACCTCATTCCCCCAAACGCCAATGGTAGTCATTGTCTGGTGCTCCTCGCCACCGCTCAGCGGGGCCTGGCAATGGCCATACTTTTCTTTCCAGAAAGGATAGCGGCCAAAAATATCAGAAAAATAATTCACCATCAGCGCCGTACTGTCGAGGATGGGTTTGCGGATGGCGAGCGTATTAGGATAAATATAATTTTGCATCAGCATAGAATCAGTGCTGCCATTGAAATGCATGTAATAGGAATAATCCGTATAGTTGCCCACAGAAGCTGAGATGAGGTAATAATCAATGGGGCTGCGGCTTTTCCATTCATATCTGCTAAAATTGGGGGAGACAGCCGTAACCTGCTGTAGGAGGCCGTTACTGCCCGCCTTCAGCGTATCGGGCACCGTGATCCATACATCGGAAGAGTCAATTTTATCCTGTAAAGCCTGCTTGCAAGGCCACCAATCCAGGGCAGTATAAGGCTCGCCGAGTGTAAATGTATATTTGCGTAGCGCAGCAGTGGAGAATATATTGCGTAAGCCGCGATCAAAGAACGCGCTGCCGGACGGTACTGTGCCATGGTAATATACCTGCGTTGTAAGCAGTGTGCCAACAGGAGCAGCACCCGCAAGTGCAATGATACCCACATTGCCAGGGTGTGTAACAGGCCGCAAAGCACCGGCAACTTTTACAGAATCGATGGTAAGGTCGGCAGTAAGCTCAAATACATATTCGGTGATATTCGTTGTGGTAGCAGCGTGGGTAAGCACATTACCGCTAATGGCGGTGCTTTGGTTATCAAGCTTTATATCCAGCTTCACATACTTCACATCATAGTTTTCCTCGCGGAGGTCTGCCACCGTACCGCGCTGTGACGCCAGGGGAGGGCGTTGCAGCTTATTGGAAGCACACGGATTTACCAGTACAGGCTGGGCAAAGGAAACAGCTGGCATTGCCAGCAGTGCAAGGAGCAAGAGTTGCTTTAAATTCATAAAATATGGATTGCGCAGATAGTGCGCCGGATAGATGTAAGGTGATAGTAAAGTTAGGGCAATAGCCCGGCTGCCTGCGGCATTGTGTTCGTTAAAGCAAGTTGTTAAAGTAAGCAGTAATACAAAAAGCCGGTATGCTGATGCAGCATACCGGCAGGTATTGTAAGCCGGGAAATGATACCGGCAGGAACTGTTTATTTTACGGAAGCAACGAGGCTCTTGAAAGCTTCCGGCTCATTCATGGCAAGATCAGCCAGCACCTTACGGTTGAGGTCGATGCCCTGGGTAGAGAGCTTGTTCATGAATACGGAGTAGCTCAGCCCTTGCTCACGTACCGCTGCATTGATCCGTACGATCCAGAGGCTGCGATAATCGCGCTTCTTCAGCTTGCGGCCTACATACTTATAGCCAAGACCCTTTTCGAGTACATTTTTGGCAACGGTATATACGTTCTTACGCTTGCCGTAGAAACCCTTGGCCTGCTTTAAAATTTTCTTTCTTCTGGCGCGCGATGCAACGGCATTTACCGAACGTGGCATATCTTAGTAATGAATAATTAATAATGAAATAAATAATAATAGTGGCCGGATTTCCCCGATCACTTCTTAGCCCATAGCGAGCATACGCGTTACAAGAGCCATATTGGCTGAATGCACGTAGGCATTTTGCCGCAGGTGGCGCTTACGCTTTGTTGACTTTTTAGTATTCAGATGGCTTTTACCAGCGCTAAAACGCTTGATCTTGCCGGTACCGGTTACCTTAAACGTCTTCTTTGCACGGGAGTGCGTCTTTAACTTTGGCATTAAACAAAAATTTGGGAGGGCAAAAGTAGGATTATTAATTTAAAATGCAAAAGTAAATTTATACGGATGGGCTGTTAATAGGACTACGTACCCAATTTTCCTTATTCAGGTGTGCCAGCTCTACGTTTACACCATATTTTTTCTGAAGATATACTGCAAGATGCCCGGCCGCATATACACTGCGGTGCTGCCCGCCCGTACACCCAAAAGATACGCTCAGGTGCTCGAAACCGCGGGCCAGGTAGTCTTCCACATTCAGAGACACGAGGGCATATACATTTTCCAGGAAGTGTGGCATCCTGGTCTCATTTTCAAGAAACTGAACTACCGGCGCATCGTGCCCGCTTAAGTGTTTATAGGCATCATAGCGGCCGGGGTTGAGCAATCCGCGGCAATCAAACACATAGCCCCCGCCATTGCCGGACTCATCTTTGGGAATGCCCCTTTTGTAAGAAAATGACGCAATGCGCACTATCAGCTTAGATGCCCCGGCGGCAACCGGCTGCGCAAAGCGCGCCTGCATTTCCGGCGAGCTCAGGTTTTCCAGCAGCTTGCGGAGCTCCGGGTAAGCCGGCAGGTGCGGGTGGTCATTCAGAAAAACTTCCAGGTTCTTAAGCGCAGGGCCAATGCTGGATATAAAGTGCGGCTTGCGCTCCAGCAGCCCACGGAAACCGTAAGCACCCAGCACCTGTACCAGGCGCAGGAGCACCATCTGCGCATAGCCCTTCCGGAAGTGTATCTCCTCGATGCGCGGCACCGGCAGCTCATGCATACTGGTTATATAACCGTTGAGCAGATCTTCCCGCCAAGCCGCCGGCAACTGCGCTTTGGCCTGCCACAAAAGGGAGGCGATATCATACTGCGCCGGGCCCTGCATGCTCCCCTGGTAATCGATGAACCACACTTTGCCATCGTGCAGCATGATATTGCGGCTCTGGAAATCGCGGTACATGAGCGCCAGCGGCTGAATGCGGCCCAGTTCCTTGCTCATATCCTCCATTTCGCCCTGCAGGGCAATGCGGTCGTAGGTTATCTTTTGGAGGTCGGCGAAGTAGTATTTAAAATACAGCAGATCGGCCATGATCGCCTTCTCATCAAATTTATTGGTGGCGAAGCACTGGGAGAAATCCGCCTCGCGGCCTGCTACCCACTGAAGCTTTGCAAGCTGCGCCAGGCTTTTATGATAGTATTGCCTTACGTCATCCGTATAGCCCTCCTGCATAAGCAGATCAAACAGGGATACGCTGCCAAGATCCTGCTGCAGGTAGGCGCGGCGGTCTTTAGCTATTGCATAAACCTGCGGCACCGCAACCTCGTACTTGCGCAGTAATTCTGTAAAGTAGAAGTAAGTATTGTTCTCGGCAATGTTAGCATTCAGCGTACCAATTGCCGAGGTTTTTGTGTTGGAGAGGCGATAGTACCGCCGGTCGGAGCCTGATACAGCGAGCGGCTCCATATTATCAGGTGCGCTGCCGTATTGTGCTTCGAATAAGCTTTTAAGGGTTTCTGTATTGGATACGGTCTGCTTAGCCATTTTCTTTTTTCGGGTAATCAAATAAAAATACCTTTTTATCTGCACTGTTGTAATCGTACCAGTGGTCTGCCTCCAGCTCAATGCCGGCTACCCCGCAGGTAGGCATCTCCTCGATCCGGAGCCCGGAAGATACATCGCCCGCAAATTCTGAAACGCCGGGGTTGTGCGCTACGATAAATACGGTCCGGATGGCATCATCCAGCGTAGCCAGCACTTCTACGAATACATTGGAGATGCAGTGGTAAAGCTTATCCTGCCACTGGATCCTGCCCACTTCATAGCCTACCGCAGCGGCTACGAGCTTAGCCGTTTGTGCGGCCCGCTTAGCCGTGCTGGCGATGATAAGATCGGGTATTACCTTCTGCTTCAGGAGCCGCTCGCCCATCATGGGAGCATCGTGCAGGCCGCGGTCATTGAGCGGACGGTCGTAATCGCTTTGTAGGGGGTTGGCCCAGCTGCTTTTAGCATGGCGGATGATCACTATTTTTCGTTTCATAGCTGGTGCTGTTGATCTTCTTTATAAAAATGCAGTTTCAGGTCATGGCCATCAAAGGCCGCATAGCTGTTGTAGCGTATCCAGTCGCCCAGATTTATATAGAGGCTGCCCTGCGGCAGGGGATATTCGAGGGCAAGATGCCGGTGGCCGAAGATGAAGTAATCTACGTGCTCCTCTCTTAAGATTTCAAGGCAATACTGCACCAGCCATTCTTTTTCCGGCCCCTGAAATACTTCCTCTGGTGTATCTATATGCTTGGGCCCCAGCCTGCTGAGCCAGCCTGCAAGGCCCACGCCGGTATCGGGGTGTATGCGGCGGTAAAGCCATTGGGATACCGGGCTGCGCAGCACTTTTTTCAGCATTTTGTAGCCGTGGTCGCCGGGGCCGAGGCCATCGCCATGGGCAATTAAAAATTCTTTGCCATTGAAGGTGCGGCGGATGGGCTCATGGTGTACGGGAATGCCCAGCTCGTCCTGAAAGTAGCCGCGCATCCAGAGGTCGTGGTTGCCGGTGAATGCTTCTATAGGAAGGCCGCTATCGCTTAATGCTGCCAGCTTGCCGAGGAACCGGGTATAGCCTTTCGGGATGACGTGCTTATACTCAAACCAGGTGTCAAACAGATCGCCCACCAGGTAAAGCTGTGCTGCATCTGCGCTGATCTTATCCAGCCAGCGGCAAAGGCGTTGCTCCCGCGCACGGCTCCCGGCGGCATCGGGGATACCGAGGTGAAAGTCGGAAGCGAAATATATTTTTTTACCTGCGGGTAATTCCATGCAGCATACGGGAAGCGGGGCTGCAAGGTAGGGCAAAAAAAATGCGGGGAACGCCGACAGGGTTTTTGAACCCTGTCGGCGTTGGCTCATACGCTTTACAGGAAAAGCCAAATAGCACTACTTAGCTGAAGTAGCCCGGACAGGAATGGAAGCCCCCGCTTTTTCTGCGGGGCTGGAATGGATGGCTGGCACCCAAAGCTCAATCGGGCTTCCGTCTGCTTAACGGCTCCGGCAGCTCTTCTGGAAATGATAATGAGTTCTTTAACAGACTAGGATTTATAGCATCCTGCAACAGAAAAAGCCGGAAACAAGCTCATAAAGCTTATTTCCGGCCGCATATCAGATAAATATTATACGCTCAGCCTACCTTCCACACCATCGTCCATAGTTTTGCCGGTTACCATCGAAGCGGCCATTTTGGCCCAGGCTACCATCTTATTATGCTTCGTATCCCAGTAGCTACAGGTATCGGGCTTTACTTCGATCAAAGTAAGGTCCGGATCTTCGGGGCCTTCCTGGAACCATACTTTTACAAAGGGATTCCAGAGCTCTTTGATTTTTGCCCGGTCCTGCGATATGGTTGCAGTGCCGTAAACACTCAGATACTCATTGGCGCTGTTGTTGCCAAAGAATAGCTGTATGGATGGATCTGCGCTCAGCTCTTTATTTTTATTAGAAGATGCTGCGCTCATAAACCACAGGCTGCCCTGCTCATCTACTTCCTGCAAAGCCATCGGGCGGCTGGGCATCGGCTTCTCGGCCGTAAACGTGGTGAGCATACAGGTGCGGGCATCCTCGGCCAGCGCCTTTAACTTTTGAATAGCTTCAGTGCCGCTGAAGTTTTTTATGTGGCCCTCTTCATCGTGGCGGGAATCCTGCATAGTATTTTATTTATAAGTTGAATGGAAGCTTTAAGACGCAACTGTTATGCTACATTAAGATGACCTTCCATACCTTCGGTACCATTGGCTGCCTCACCGGTTACTTTGGCTTTTACGTAAGAGAACAGCAGCCTGAGACGGGTAGCATCGGACTCCCAGTAGTGAGCTGCAGTTGGTGTTACTTTAAGCAGTGAAATGCCTGGCGTTTCGAGACCATCGGGAAACCATGTCTTCAGCATATCATTCCACAATTCACTCATCTTCGCTTTATCCTTTACTACTTCCGAAGAGCCCATTACACACATATAAGTATTTTTTGCCGTGCTGGCATAATTGAGGCATACCTCGGTGCCGCCTTTGCTTTCCTGCACCACATTATGGTCAATCGGATGAAAAGAACCAAATGGTGCCATCCTCATCCACTTTTGCGGTGCCCATAGGGCGTGAGGCCATATCGCTGCCTTTTTCCATAGTACAGTACATACAGATATTAATGCTGTCGGCAAGCTCTTTCAGTTTTTTGAGCGCATCGGCGCTTTCAAGATTTTTTTCCATTGTGGTTGATTTAGTCTGTGACAATGGAAACGGCTATAAAAACAATGCCGGGTGTTTTTTCGCGCAAAGGCTTTATGGGGTGAGGCCGGGTTGGGACAGAAAAATGCCGCTCTTTTAGGAAGCGGCATTTAATTTTCTCAGGACATTTCCAGTAGCTCCACATCAAAAAGGAGTACTGAATCGCCGGGGATGGATGCTCCCGCCCCACGCGCTCCGTACCCAAGATCGGATGGAATAAACAGGCGCCATTTAGAGCCGACGGGCATTAGCTGCAGCGCTTCCGTCCAGCCGCTGATCACTTGGTTTACGCCGAAGGTGGCCGGTTGGCCGCGCTTATAGCTGGAGTCGAATATAGTGCCATTGGTGAGTTTGCCTTCGTAGTGCACGGTAACGCGGGTAGCCGGGCCGGGCGTGGCACCGGTACCTGCCTGCAATACCTCGTACTGTAAGCCGGATGGCAGCACGACCACTTCGGGGCGCGCAGCATTTTCCTGTAGCCACTGGTGGCCTTCCTCTTTCTGGTTTGTGGATTTCTGGCCCATCATTTCTTTTAATTTGTCTTGTAAGCTCATTTTATAAATTTAAAAGTAAAAATTCTTCCCAGAAGTGAATTATTTCTCCTCCAGCAGCGGCCGGCAGCCATATTGCTCTATCAGCAATGTATCATAAAAATCCGCCCGGCGAAAGAGATCCTCAAAAACCTGCGTTCCATTTTCTACGGAAAGCTCCATATCATATACCAGGCTGCTGAGCACAACATTATCACCATGCAGGGAAAACAGCTTGCCCCGAAGCGAATAGTTTTCATGCAATAAATATTGGTAGAGCGTGCTGATATTCTGCTTTGGCAACTGGCACAGAATGGCATCGGAAATAATGAAATAGTTCTCCGGGTTGAAGGTGATTTTTATCCTGGCCGAGCCTTCCTCGATCTCCCAGTGGTTCTGGCCGGAGCGGGCCAGATCCGGGTTGTGGCCCAGCTTTCCAAGTATATCCTCAATAGTTTTGGCCATACCGGATACCGGGTCTTCCGCTTCCTCTTCCGTAGCCTTCGGGAAGTCTATTTTAGTGCCGCAGTTAGGGCAGTATTTGCCATTGTCCAGCGTTTGCTCGGTAACCAGCGTGCTGCAGGTAGGGCAGCGTATGGAGCGCTGCCCGCGGATGGGCAGGTATTGCTCCAGCGCTTCCTTGAGGTAAGATGCCGGCAGCGCAAAGCCGAGGTTATCGCCGCCTCTAATGATAAAGGTATTTACACCTACCACCTCGCCGCGCTCATTTACGAGCGGGCCGCCGCTGTTGCCGGGGTTGATGGCCGCATCGATCTGTAAGTACTTAATACCCTGCTGCACACGGTCCACACGGGATATTACGCCCTGCGTAGCCGTATAGTTGAGACCGTACGGATGGCCTATAGCCAGCACCTCATCACCGTCTTTGAGCAGGGCATTATCGCCCAGCTTCAGGTCCGGAAAATCATTTACGTTGTTGGGGGGCATGAGGAAGGCAATATCAAATTTCTCATCCGCAAACACCACGCGGGAGAGCTGCTTGCCAAACGTGCGGCCCTTGATGGTTGCCTGCCTGCTATCGCGGATCACATGGTTGTTGGTAACGATAAGGTCATATGCCTGGAGATAGAAACCCGTGCCGGTGCCGCTCTTGGTGGCTATCTGCACTACCGCATTCTGGTACCGCTCGATTACATCCTGTATGGCCATGCGTTATTTTTTAAGATCGAGGTTAAGGTGCGCCATCTGGTCTGAGAAGGAGGTGAGGAAGGTGAAGAGCGATTCGTAATTGACCCTGCCGGCATCCCAATGAAGGCTTTTATACTTATCCGGAAAATGATTGACCGCATTACTGACGGCACGCTCTATTGCCGGCTTATTGAGCTGTTTGCTTTCCTCATCATAAAAAGATTCCTTAAGGCCCAGGGCTTTGAAGAATGCCGGATGCAGCACCGCCATGAAAATGGTGCTCAGGTCTTTGAGCACCCGCGGCATGCTATAGGCATAATTGCTGTACACGATACCGTACTCTACCAAGTCGGGGGCCAGGTGCGGATACTTGTTCTCCATATACCACTGCGCATCCTTATTAGCGCTGCTGATGTTGTCCTTTACCTTATCTGCAGGCGCTGGAACCGAAAAGCCAAAGGTGCCGGTGGTGCGGTACATGCCCTGGGCAAAATCCTCCCGCGTAGTAGCGAGCAGCTTTTTGAAAGCATCGCGGATGCGCTGGTTGCGCTCTACCAGGGCAATCTCCTCCTTCTTATCCCAGTACACGCTGCTGATGCGCGCGAGCTCTGCCAGCAGCCTGCCTTCGGGCGTAAGCAGGTAATCGATGCGGTAAAGTGTGGACAGATATTCATAAGCAATAGCTCCGGAAAAAGAATCCGTATTCAGCGGCGCCGCTTTATCCAGCGCTTCCTGTACCCATTTCAGGAACCATGCATATTTTACCGACAGCTCATCATCCGGCAACAGCACTAAGTGCTCCGTATTGGCAGGTTTAAGCGCCGGGAAATCCGCCAGCAGGGAATCATCCTGCCTGTCTGCCTTGGTAGCCAGCTCGCGGAGGCCGTAGTATAATTTATTGGGCGATGCCGAAACTACCGTTGTGTCAAACATCATGCACAGGGCATTATCCTCATCCATTGCGCAGCGGCAATAATACATGGAGTAGTTCAGATCCAGCAGGCGCCGCATGATAGCCGTACCCGGCGTTTCCATAATAGCCATCGGGCAATGCGCCACGATCATCCCGTCATCACAGGCGCCCATTATAGCTTTTGAGCCCTGGATAATGCGGAAAGAGAACCGCCCTCCCGCCCGCTGGTAGCTTACATTATCCACTTCCTCATCCCGGAGGTAATCAAAAAAAGCATCGAAAGCCTCCCAGTATTTCTTCTCCTTGAAAAGCTCCTCTGCGGCATACCAGTGCCGGGCTTTGGCATAGGATTTATTATTGTCATTATAGCGCCCGAAAGACAGGGTTTCCAGCCCGGCAAAGGGTGGAGCGCTGCCTGTTACTTTCGCTACCGGCGGTGAGTCGGTCTCTGCTTCCGCTTTTGCCGGGGCGTCCTCCTCATCATCTTCCGGCTTGCCGAATATTTTATCTAACCATCCCATAGCGGCGCTATATGTTTTTAAAAGATTAAGGGATAGTAAAAATAGCGTTTGGGATTTGATTTGAAGATAAGTTGATCTGAACTTTTAAGCGTGGGCCTTGCTACTGTATATCAACCGGTTGTTTTGCTATTTGAACCTTCAGCACTTCAAAACAGCTCATCTTCAAATCAGCACCCTATATTTGCCGCCAAACTTCCCACAACCGATGCGCTTTATAGTTACCTCCACCTCACTGCTAAAATCCCTCCAGACCATCGGCGGCGTGATCGCTACCAATACCGTACTCTCAGTACTTGAGGATTTTCTCTTTGAGCTGAAAGGCAATACCCTTACCCTCACCGCTACCGACCTCGAAACCATGATGCGCGTGCAGATGGATGTAAACGAGGCGCAGGACGATGGCCGCATCTGCATCCCCTCGAAAATACTGCTCGAATACCTCAAGAACCTACCCGAGCAGCCCATCACCTTTACCATCAATGAAAAGGATCTTTCCATAGAAATGTCCTCCAGCGTAGGCAAGTACCGCATTGGCGGCGAGAAGGCCGATGACTTTCCGAAAGAGCCCGCTCCCGGCGAGGCCACTACCTTTTCCATCCCTTCCATTGCCCTGATCGAGAGCATCAACAAAACACTATTCGCCGTAAGCTCCGATACCCTGCGCCCCGCTATGACCGGCGTATATTTCGAGCTCGCCACCGATAATATCAACTTTGTATCTACCGATGCGCACCGCCTCGTACAGTTCCGCCGCCTCGATGTAGCCTGCCCGCAGGCCGATGGCTTTGTAGTGCCCAAAAAGCCCCTGCAGCAGCTGCGCGGCACCCTGCCTGCCGACGAAACACCGCTCGAGCTATCCTACAATGCCAGTCACCTCTTCGTCAACTCTGCCAAAGTAAGCCTCAGCTGCCGCCTCATAGATGCGCGCTTCCCCGATTACAAAGCCGTGATCCCTGCCGATAACCCGTACAAGCTTACCCTCAACCGCGCCGAGTTTATGAGTGCCCTCCGCCGCGTAAGCATCTTTGCCAACAAGACCACCAACCAGGTTGTATTAGATATTAAAGGCAACAACCTCCAGCTCTCCGCGCAGGATATCGACTTCTCTTATGAAGGCAAAGAGACCCTCAGCTGCAGCTACAGCGGCGAAGACATGAAGATCGCCTTCAACGCAAAGCTCATGGTAGAGATGATCAACAATATGGACGGCGAAGACATCCAGCTCGATCTCAGCACACCCACCCGCGCAGGCATCTTCCGCCCCATAGAAAAAGGCGACAACGAGGAAGTGCTCATGCTGCTCATGCCGCTGATGGTAGGCGTTTAATGATCAGGCAAAAGATTTAAGACAAAAGACAAAAGCGGTGGGCACGTATGCCTGCCGCTTTTTTATTGTCCGGGCAGTTGGAAGCCGATTGAGCAGCAGTGGCGATGGCACCGTTCATCCGGTTGCTGCTATCGGGCTTTTCCTGTGAGGCGCAGGAGCATTCCGCCACTATCTTCCTAAATTCACCCGCTGAAACGTATCTCCACATGCCTTCCATATCCATCAAGCTTGTACCCGGCTTTCGCGAGCATATACTTATGGCCACCCAATTTGTAATGGCTTATCTCGCCTGCGTCGAAAACGGCCTTACCCTGGGAGGCGCACCGATAGAGCTGCCCCCGCCCGATACCTTTAAGCACATCACCACCCAGAAGGAAGTAGCGGCGCTCAACACCATTTTCCTGTCCGCGAAGGAAGATGAGAAGCTGCGCCTGCCCATCCGGGAAAACCTGCTCCTGCACGCCTGTTTTGTGCTGATGAGCTACGCGCTCGTTACCCCGGCAGGCGAGATGATCTGTTCCGATATCCTCGACGGTATGCCGGGCGATCATCCGCTGGCCCAATTCGCCGAGTTCCGTAAGCACAGCCTCGTGATCAATGCCCACCTCATCGAAAATGCAAAGGCAAACCTCATGGATATACCGGGCTTTGAGGAAATGCAGGAAGCATTGACCGCCCTGACCGCCTGAGCCTGGCAATTCTCACCCCTGAAAATCGTACTTGCCCTATGTACGCACCCGTGCATAAGGCAAGTACAAGGTTTTACTGCATGCACCAACCCGTACATAGGGCAAGTACACGGTTTTGCACCATGTACCAACCCGTACATGGTACTATATAATTATATGATTGGTAAGCTGCCGGGATAATGCTCCCGGTAAGATAGGGCAGGAGAGTTCTTATTTATTTACCTGTAAATACATACTGCACCAGGTTGGCGCCCATCTGCAGAGCCGCAGTCCGCTTTTCGGGGCTGTCGTTGTGTACCTCTGGGTCTTCCCAGCCATCGCCCAGATCGCACTCATAGCTGTAGAAGCATACCAGCCGGCCTTTATACATCAGCCCATAGCCTTTGGGGGCCTTGCCCTCATGCTCATGCACCTTGGGCAGCCCGTTGGGAAAGGCGTAGCGCTCATGATACACCGGGCTCGAAAGCGGTAGCTCCACCAGCGTCAGCTCGGGGAAGATCTTCTTCAGCGCAGGCCGCACATAAGGGTCGAGGCCATAATTGTCATCGATATGCAGGAAGCCGCCGCCTTCGAGGTACTGCCGCAGGTTTTGCGCCTCCTCGGGCGTTACATCCCACCGGCCATGGCCCGTCATGTGGATGAACGGATAATTGAAAAGCTCGGGGCTCGCCGCAGCCACCTGCGCTTCCTGCAGGGAGAATTTCGTATGCAGGTTCTGGTTGCAGAACTGCGCCAGGTTTTTGAGGGAAGTAGGGTTGGCATACCAGTCGCCGCCGCCGCTGTACACCAGCAAGCCAAGTTTCATTTGCTGGGCGTGGCTATTGCAAAAGGTAAAATTTAAAAGGAAAAGGGCGAGGAGGAATATGCGGAGTCGCTGCGTCATTACCGGGTCTGTGCTTTAACCGCAAAGTACGCAAAGGTTGCGCAAAGAGGGGCAGAGCATGGCGCTTTTCATCCGGGTGCATTTTGTGCATCCCAAAAGAACGGATTACTTATTTGCAAGATGAAAATAAGCGCAGGCCGCCATGGCAGCGGTTTCCGTGCGCAGCCGCGTACTACCGAGCGCTATTGCTACTGCGCCTTTGCCTATTGCCAGGGCTACTTCCGCTTCCGTAAAATCACCTTCGGGGCCAATGAGCAGCGCTGCATGCTTCCCCCGTTGTAAGGCTTCGCTGAATGCAGTACGCGGCAAATGATCCATGCAGTGCGCAATGAGGCACTGTCCATCGAAGGCTTCCTCAAAGAGGTGGTCAAAAGGCACCGGCTCATCCAGCAGCGGCAGCCAGTATTGCTGCGACTGCATCATCGCAGATACCAGGATCCCCTTAAACCGATCATACCGGAAACGCTCCCGCTCCGTTCTTGCCGTGACGACCGGCGTAATACGCTGTACGCCCAATTCGGCAGCCTTCTCTAAAAGCCATTCATTGCGGGATGCATTTTTGGTAAAAGCTATGGCAAGATGCAGGGCCGGTGCAGGCTGCTGTATTTCCCGCACACGCTCAATGCGTACCGCGCAACGCTTCTTGCCTGTTTCTGTGATGATGCATGCGGCTGATAGTCCTTTGCCATTGGCAAGCTCCAATTGATCGCCGGCATTCATGCGCAATACCTGTACTATATGGCGGGCGGCCTCCTCGCTCAGCTCTAATAAGCTACCAGCAGGGAATAGCGATTCCTGATAGAAAATTGGCAGGACAGACATGGCGTAAAGATAGGCTGCGCGAAGGATTGTAGTGGTTTGTTACGGCGACTTTGTCATCCCGCAGGGATCTTTAGCATAGCTGCTTACCGAAAGATCCCTGCGGGATGACAAAGTTGGGGTACAATATATTAGAACGAGTAGCTCTGCCCCTTCCGGCAGGGAGACAGGAGCAGAAAGCCTGGTACCCTTGCGCAGCTTGGGTACGCGCCCGGCTCCTGCAACATAAATAACCGACCAATTAAGCCATTTTTAATATACGGCGCTGTACTTTTGCGCCCTTATCAAAAAAAGGCCTTCCCGGCATCCATTATGCAATTAGCTGCCCGCCTCGACCGCATTTCCGTACCCCAGACGATTAAAATGGCTAAGCTCAGCCGCGAGCTGAAGGCAGCAGGCCGCGATATCGTGGACCTCAGCCTCGGCGAGCCGGATTTTGCCACGCCGCAGCATATCTGCGAAGCAGCAACAAGAGCAATGGCGGAGGGCTACACAAAATACCCGCCGGTAGCAGGATTCGCGGAGCTGCGCGAGGCCATCTGCACCAAGCTGAGGCGGGATAACAACTTGGATTATACACCCGCCGAAATACTGGTATCCACGGGCGCCAAGCAATCGCTGGCCAATGTGGTGCTGAGCATCATCAACCCCGGCGACGAGGTGATTATCCCTACGCCCTACTGGGTTACCTACAGCGCGCTTGTTCAACTGGCTGAGGGCTCCTCAGTTTTCATTCCAGGCGCAATCGATTACAACTTCAAGATTACCCCTGCACAGCTGGAAGCAGCCATCACTCCGAGGACGCGGGCATTCATATTTTCCTCGCCCTGCAACCCTACCGGCACCGTTTATACAAAGGATGAGCTTGCCGGGCTGGCAGCTATATTTGTAAAGCACCCGCAGATCACAGTTATCTCGGATGAGATCTACGAGTACATCAACTATAGCGGAGCGCACCAGAGCATTGCACAGTTCCCCGAGCTGCGGGAGCAGGTGGTTGTGGTAAATGGCTTCTCTAAAGGCTTCGCGATGACGGGCTGGAGGCTGGGCTATATTGCCGCGCCGGCAGCATTGGTAGAGGCCTGCGATAAGTTCCAGAGCCAGTTTACCTCGGGCGCCAATTCCATTGCGCAGCGCGCGGCCATTACTGCCCTTTTGGGTGATCTTGCTCCATCAAAACTAATGGTAGAAGCCTTCCATCAGCGCCGCGATTATGTGATCAAAGCGCTGGGCGAAATGCCGGGCGTAAAGATCAATATGCCGGACGGGGCTTTCTATGCTTTCCCGGATGTTAGCTCGTTTTTCGGTAAGAGCGATGGCGAGATGGTGGTGGCCAATGATGAGGAGATGAGCATGTACTTATTGCACCGCGCCAATGTAACGACGGTGAACGGCGGAGCTTTCGGGGATAGTAAGTGTATCCGTATTTCGTTTGCTACTTCTATGGAAAAGCTCGAGGAAGCGATGCGTAGGATTGGAGATGCGTTGGGTATGCTGCGGTAGGATTTTCTGCATTGACCCTTATTATGGCATGGGTAATGCTGTTGAATGATTTGTTTTCGTGTGCCGGATGCAGCCCTCGTGTTTATAGTTGATTTAAGTCTGCCGGGCAAAACTTTAAGCTTGAGTCAATAGGCTCCTACTTATCCTGTTATGCTGATGCAATGACGCATCCAATGACCATTTTTTCAAATTGAGCGGCTGCCGGATTTATGCCACAACATAGTATATGCAAATTCTTGCATAGTTTCGTGTTTTTAAATGCGCCGATGCAGATTTTAGAGTGCAATCCCAGATGAGTTAATGCAGAAATTAAGGTTTGTATTTAGCACAAAAACCATAAATAAAAATAAATGAGACGACTTTTCCTCGCATCCATTTTTGCTCTTATAGCATCGTGCGTGGCGGCTCAGCCTGCACTGCCTCCACCTTCTGTGAGTATTGCCAATCAACTGGCTTCGATCACGGCCGATTTTCGGACCAACAATACGATTGCCCCTGGAGTGATCATCAAAGTTTATAATCCCAACAATTGGGAATGGAGCTATGCAAATGGCATCAGCAGCATAGCAAATAATACTCCAGCAACACCGGGCCTGGTATTCCGTGCAGCAAGCCTTTCAAAATTATTTTGCACAACAGCCATTTTAAAACTCGCGAGCCAGGGTACCCTTCATTTAAGCGATAATATAAGCCTCTGGCTCCCGGCATCATACGTGGCGCAAATCGAGAACAATTCCCAAATAACGATCAGAACGCTTTTAAACCATACCTCAAGCTTAGACGAGCCGCAGTTTGGAACATCTTTGGCCAACAATTTTTTAGGTGATCCGGATATTAATTACCGGGACAGTATTTTGCAAATCATCGCTAACCAATTCGGGAATCCTAATGGTGTCGGGTCGTTTTTTTATTCTAATGCCAACTTCAATCTGTTGGCTGAAATTGTAAAAAACGCTTCCGGAATGCCTTATAAGAATTACCTGACCCAAAAAATTATCCAACCTTTAAACTTAAGCAATACCTATCTAGATACCTTGCCGGTAGCCAACGGATTCAATGGCTATGTGCCTTGTAATTCATTACCTAACTGCACTCTGCCAAATCCCGCAACCTTACTCGATTATTCGCAGGCAAATGTGGGCTGGGGTTATGGTTCGGCAGACGTCAGTTCTACAGCCGGGGATTTAATTAAGTTTTATTACAACTTACAGAACGGTCAGATCATTCCGCAAAATTGGGTGGATAGTATGACTTCGAACACAGTAGATGCAGCAAACTCATTTTCAAATAAAAGGTATGGATTGGGAACGATGCAATTTCAGCGTAACGGGACCACCTATGCTATCGGGCATACCGGCACGGCAGCGAGCCATGCGAATATCCTGTGTCAATTAAAACCCAGTAATATTTACGTTTGCTTTTCATTCAATATTATCCGGTGTAACAGAGAAGCTTTTTTAGACCTGATTGAGCGTTACCTCCAAACGGTTACTACGGTTGTAAACCTGCAAAAAGAGGATCCTTTCAAGTTCTACCCAAACCCCTCCAGAAATAATTTAAATATTGATCTTAATAAGCCTGATAATGTTGACCTCGAAATAGCAAACGGTATGGGGCAGATCGTGTACCGGCAAAAGCTGAATGCGCAACATACGGAGATCAACATCGCTAAATTACCAGGCGGACTATACTTTTTATCTTGTAAAGGTCCGGCCACTGAAAAAACGACCAGAAAGGTGCTTATTCAAAATGGAAACCAATAAAGTTGAGTAGTTAGTGTGATAGCCAGTTGTTCGTGGTGTTCGGCAGTACCCCTCGAATACCGGATAAGCAACGATTAGCCCAAACTTTGTCATTCCGTAGGAATCTATTGTAGGTAGGCTAATGTTGGTGTGCTAAAATAGATTCCTGAGGAATGACCAAAGCCGCTGAATATGCCTGACCCCTCCAATAACCTAATATCATTGGGTTAAAAGAGGTGGGCTATAATTAGATTTCTACTAAAGCCGGCTTGTGTTGGGTGAGGTAGGAACTAAAGTATTTTACAGCTTGCAGAAATCATGTAAATCACGGCAATCAAAAAGAATCACCGTTCAGACACTACAGCAACAAGGAAAAGCCAAATAGCATCACTTCTGCGGAAGTAGCCCGGATAGGAATGGAATTCCGCCCCTTCGCGGGATGGAATGGATGGCCCGCACCCAAAGCTCAATAATGATTGGTCAGCTTAATAGCTCCTAACCTTCAATATGCAGCGAGATTACCACCATTCGGGTGCGTATCTGATCGATGGCATTGGTGAGCGGCAGGTTGGGGTCTCGGTAGATCTGGTTGAGGAGGCCCTGGCTCAGTTTTATCTCTGGCGAGAAAATGAAATTCGGGTAATACAATTCTATGCCGAAGCCGAGCTCCACGCCCAGATCTGCCGGCCTTATTTTCAGGTACTCATCCGTTTTGCGGGAGCGCGCATTGGCTGCGAGGTCGTAATCGAACTTGCCGCCGGCAAGCGCATAGAAGCGGAAGTTGTGCAGGCGCTCGCTTTTGAATTTAAGCTGTAACGGCAGGTGCATATAAATGGACTCCACAGTACGCATCTCTACCGTATCGGGCCGGTTGGGCGTATTGAAATCCAGCTTTTTCTCGGCAAAGGAAAGAGTGGGAATAAAGCGGAGGTCGATCCATTTATTGATGCGCAGATTGCCGATCAGCCCAAGGTTGAAGCCCGGCGATGTGCGCGGCTCTATCTGCATAAACGTATCGGTTTTCGCAAAATTATCCGTGTAGCGTATATGGTAGCGCGAGAAGTTCAGGCCGAAGCTGAGGCCGAAATAATAGGGCTTGTCATCATGCTCGGCCATATTGAGGATCCTGTGCTGCGCGGCAGCCGGCTTTGCAAAAAGCAGCGCAAGGATGGCAAGGACAATGGTGTGTTTTATGCAGATGGAAGCCTTCATTAACTAATAACGTATAAGTACGAAGGTACAGTATGGCGCCGTTACGGCAAGTTGTGCAGCAGGCTCATTGGTTTTTACGATTGTCTTATTTATTTTACCGTAGGGGCAAACCCTACCTTTGCCCCTTCTTATTATGAAACTACTACTCCAATACCTTTCCAGATACAAGGGCATGATCGCCGTGGCGCTCTTGCTTGCAGCAGTCAACCAGGTGTTCTCCCTGCTCAATCCCTACATTTTAGGCCATTATATTATAGATCCTTACGCTAACAACGTAAAGACTTATAACGGCCAGGCAAGCCTGTTTTTCAAGGGTGTTGCCTGGGGCCTGTTCCTTATTATTTCAGCTGCCATGGTGTCGCGTATCGCTAAGGCGTTTCAGGATTATGTGGTGAATGTGGTGATCCAGAAATTCGGGGCAAACCTCTATTCCGACGGGTTGAAACATGCGCTGCGACTGCCTTTTGCCGATTTTGAGGACCAGCGCTCCGGCGAAACACTCAGTGTGCTCACTAAAGTGCGGGCCGACTGCGAAAAGTTCATCAACAACTTTGTCAATATCCTTTTTGCTACCATTGTAGGCATTGTATTCGTGGTGATCATTGCTTTCCGTATTTCTCCTATGCTGCCGCTAATTTACCTCGTGGGCGCGGTTACGCTTGGGCTGCTTACGAGCGTGCTCAGCAAGAAGATCAAGGTAATACAAAAAAGCATTGTGGGCGAAACTACGGCGCTTGCCGGCTCTACTACAGAATCCCTGCGCAATATAGAGCTGGTAAAGAGCCTGGGCCTTACCCAGCAGGAGATCCGCCGGCTCAATGCCACTACGTTTAAGATATTGAAGCTTGAGCTCCGCAAGGTGAAAAGCATCCGCTCTATTTCTTTTGTGCAGGGCACTTTCGTGAATTTCCTGCAACAGTGCATCATGTTTACCCTTCTTTATTTCGTCTTTCAGGGTAAGCTCACGGTGGGGCAGATGATCATGATGCAGTTTTATTCCTTCTTCATCTTCGGCCCGCTGCAGGAGCTGGGCAATATCATCCTCTCGTACCGCGAGGCGCAGGCATCCCTCAATAACCTGCAGGTGCTGATGGCCCGGCCTATAGAGCGCAAGCCGGCCAACCCCGAGACCATCAATACGGTGGAGACGATGCGCTTTTCTGAAGTATCCTTCCAGCACCAGTCGGCCACGCGGCCTGCTCTTGAGCAGGTATCTTTTAAGGTGAATCTTGGCGAGACGATCGCCTTTGTAGGTCCGTCCGGCTCAGGGAAAACTACACTTGTAAAGCTCTTGGTTGGTCTGTATCATCCCATCTCCGGGAGTATCTATTACAACAACCATAAGGATTCTGATATAGACTTTGATGAGCTGCGCCACCAGATAGGTTTCGTAACGCAGGATACCCAGCTTTTCTCCGGGAGCATTAAGGAGAATTTACTATTCGTGAATCCCGGCGCTACGGATGCGGAAGTGGAAGAAGTGCTGCGCAAAGCAGCCTGCCAGAACCTGCTCAGCCGTGCCGAGCATGGCATTGAAACCATGATCGGCGAGGGCGGACTAAAGCTTTCCGGCGGTGAGCGCCAGCGGCTGAGCATTGCGCGCGCGCTGCTGCGCCAGCCAAGGCTGATGATATTCGATGAGGCTACCTCGGCGCTGGATTCCCTGACGGAAGAGGAGATCTCCCAGACCATCCGCGAGATCACCGACCGCCGCGAGCATATTACGGTGATGATTGCCCACCGCCTTTCCACCATCATGCATGC
This sequence comes from Chitinophagaceae bacterium, assembly GCA_965246905.1. Classification (GTDB taxonomy): domain Bacteria; phylum Bacteroidota; class Bacteroidia; order Chitinophagales; family Chitinophagaceae; genus UBA1952. The sequence goes on along the minus strand of CBDFFZ010000014.1, from coordinate 251,648 downwards.
AGACCGCATTTTTGTGCTCGAAAAAGGCCGCATTGTAGAGACGGGCTCGCATATGAGCCTGCTGGAGGAAAAAGGACTGTACTATGCCATGTGGCGCCAGCAGATCGGTGAGCGCAAGATAGAGGCCAAGCCTGCGGCGATGGCAATGGCCAAGTAACAGGCCATTGCCATTTGTTTAGAGGAATTTAAAGTTAAAAGCCCGTGCATTCCCATTCCGGCTTCCCATAGGGGGAGGGCTATTGCATGCTGCCATACACAGCGACTTGTTATGCTGTAAGCATCTCCCAGCGACCTGTTTTTTGTATCAAAAAGCTTGCAAGCCCCTTACAGGGTGACAAGTCGCTGTACATTCCTATGCCTTGAACATAGCATGCAACAGCCCTGTCCATAGGGGAACGTCTTGCGGATGTTCGCTGCCTTTTTATTGCGGTAGTGTCCGGATTTGTATATTATTTACAACAAGCAGTATACGGTAATTGCCCGTTGCGCTAAAGTGTTTGGAATCAATTCGCCACAACAGTAACCTATAATGGTACAGTTGTTGCCAGCGTAGGTACCTGCAGCAACCTATAGTGGTACAGCTGCAACCAGGGGAGGTATCTATAGTTACCTATGGCGGCGTACTTGCGACCAGGGGAGGTAGCTATAGATACCTCCCCTGGTCGCAACGCGCTCATAGCAGGTACCTGTAGATACCTCCCCTGTTGCAGTTGCAGAGAGGGTAGGTACCTATAGTAACCTCCCCTATTGCAGTTGCGGGGAGGGCTGGTACCTATAGGTACCTGCCCTCCCCGCATAATCAGGAGTTATAATAATAATTGTAAGCAGTATTACTTCATAGCAGCAATCTCTACACGGCGGTTTTGCTCGCGGCCTGCTGCATCATCATTAGTTGCTGCAGGGTGCGTTTCGCCTTCGGCATACATGGTAATGCGGTCGGCGGCAATATTGCCATTGCTGGTAAGCCAGTTCTTTACCGCTTCCGCACGCTGACGGCTCAGCGCCGCATTGGCATCCGCTGCACCCTTTGCATCTGTAAAGCCATATACTTTTACCTTACCGTTCCCATAGTGCTGGTTGATAGACGCAGCTACTTCCTTCAGGTTGGCATCTGCATCTTTCTTAATATCGGCTTTGCCGGTTTCAAACAGCACATTCTCGCCGAGGCTGTAAATGCCATAATTGTCTGTACCGCGTACAGAAATATTGGTATTCTTTACCTCATCATATTTCATAACCGGGCTATTCCAGTCAACCGCTGCCCATGCATCTGCTGCTTTGGCCGTTGGCGAGGGCTCGTCATTGCTTTTCAGCACGGCCGTATCCGGGTTGTTGGTTACATTATTTTCCTTAGGCGTATCAGTGCAGGAGGCTATTGAAAACGCCAGTGCCGCCGCCGGTATAAGATTTAATAATTTCATGGGTGGTTTTGTTTTTTGGATGAATGATGTAAATAAGGTCTTGCCATAATAATAGTGATCGGAGCGCTATGCTGAAACCCCGGGCCCGGCCTTCCCCGTTGAAGGGAATGGCGGGCCCGGGCGCTATGCATTGAATGTTTCAGCAGCGTTATTTACTAACGGTACACTTCCTGCCCGTTGGAAGTAGTGCGCCATTCGTTTTCCAGGTAAGCGGCATCTTCCTCATTACGCGGACGAACGCCCATTACAATGTGGCCGTCCTTCAGGCCATTCTCATAGATCTTGGCACGGTCCTCAGGAATGCCATGACCTACAAGCGCACCGATAAGACCGCCGGTGAGCCCGCCTGCGCCTGCACCTGCAAGGGCTGCGGCGATAGGGCCTGCTACTACGATACCGAGGCCGGGAATAAGAAGACTTGTGCCAATAGCTGCAACTGCGCCTGCAATAGCACCGAGCGTACCGCCGATGGCAGAACCCGTGCCTGCGCCTTCCATGGCTTTATTGCCAAGCTCGGTATCGGCATCGCTATCACCAAAGTGGCGCTTGCGGGCATCATCGCTCATTACAAGATCTACATCGTCTTTAGTATAGCCGCGCGATTCGAGCGAGCTATAGGCGCGCTCGGCAGAGTCGCGGTCGGCAAACATGCCGGTGAGCATACTGTTGTTGGTAGAAGAAGCACCTGTAGAAGATGCGGGCATTGACTGGCCGGACATGCCGGGCTGGTTTGTTTGTTCCATGTTTTCTGATTTTTAGAATGGTATAATCACCCTTCTAAAAGATCGTGCCTTATGGATAAAGCCGCCGGATTGAGTTATTTAATGCCCGTTATTGCGCTCTGATGAGCCAGCAGCTGTAATGATCGCAGAAGTGATTTACAATCAGCGCACGCTTAAAAGATGGCGCTGCACCAGCAGAAAGCAATGATTGCAGGATGCCTTCCCCCTGTATGCTTTTGGCTAAAAGGGAAAGCGCACAGGCACTGGCTGTGGCGTATTCACCACAAAATTGCTTAAAGTTTATTGCCGGGGCAGCAGGAAGCATTTCTCGCAGGGAGGTATAAAAAGAAGCGGTTTGTGCATCGCCGCTATCGCCGGCAAGCAGCAGATCAATGTCCTGCAGGAGCGCAAATTGCGCTACTTCTTCGAGAGCAGCAGCCGTGCTTTCTGCAATGAAAAGATGAAGGGCCTCAATATGAAGCAGAGCACCGGCGGCCTGTTCATTTATCGTAAAGAAAGCAGCGCCTTCGCCGGCAATTGCGCCACCGCTGTCCCCCGTAGATGCATAAACGCCTGCGCGCTGCATAAGCAGATGGCTGCTTGCGGTAAGCTCGTCGATACCGCCGGTGAGCACCGTTTCGCCGGGATGATCCTGCAAATAGAGCTTTGTATTGATAACTGCGTGCTCGAAGGAATGGCCACGGTGCACATACGTCATATTATGGCCGTGGCAGCCCATAAGCAGGGCTATCTGCCCGCCAACGGTATTGTGCGTGCTTTGAATAAAGGCAGTGGGCGTAAGCATCTTCTCCTCCTGGCTTACCAGCTTACCGAGGAAAACTTCCGTATCCTGCAGGCATCCCATAGCGGTACCAATGGATAGTGCATCCGGCTTTTCGCAGGCTGTGCCTTCGGTGCACAGCTTTGCTGCACCGATGCCCATGCGCACTACTTTACTGGTACGGCGGAGCTGCACCGGCGGTATCCACCTTGTATAATCCGGCTCGCTTGCGAGGCGCTGTCTATTATCATCGGGGGCATCTGCCGCAGGCGCAATAAGGCCGGTGCTGTGTATGTAAAGACCGAGGTTCAGCATTTGGAAAATATTAGGGAGGAGCAATTGCCGCCGAAGCCAAAAGAGTTGGAGAGCACATGCTGAATGGCTTTGCCGGTCTGTAATTCCGTAACCGGCTTAAAGGAAACATCCTCCATCTGCGTAACCCAGCGAAGGTTCGGGAAGATCAGGCCATCGCGGATGGCAAGCGTGCTGAACACGGCCTCGATGCCTGCGGCAGCGCCAAGCGTATGCCCGGTAAAGCCCTTGGTAGAGGAAGCCGGCGGCACTGCGCCTGCAAAAACACGGTCGATAGCAGCACCTTCGGAGGAGTCGTTATTCGCCGTACCGGTGCCGTGAAGGTTAATGTAGGAAATGGCAGCAGGCAGCAGCCCGGCTACTTTGAGCGCGCCTTCCATGGCCATGCAGTTGCCGATGCCATCTGGCGAGGAAGCCGTTTGGTGGTAGGCATCGTTGGCATTGGCATAGCCGCTTACCATTGCTATGGGGGTAGCGCCGGTATCCTTCACTGCCTTTTCGCTCATGAGTAAAAGATAGCCGGCACCCTCGCCGAGGTTGAGCCCGCGCCGCTCCTGATCAAAAGGCTGGCATGGCTGCTTATCGAGGATCATGAGGGTGTTGAAGCCATTGAGCGTAAAGCGGCAAAGCGCATCGGCGCCACCGGCAACGGCCACATCCAGCATACCGCTTTTGATCATCTGCGCAGCCATCATAATGCTGTTGGCGGATGAAGAGCAGGCGGTGCTTACCGTAGTGGTAAAGCCTTTAAGGCGAAAATGATCTTTTACGAGATTGGTAATAGCGCCGCATTCATGGTGTACGAAGGAGCGCACATCGCCGGCCCGTTTATCCATCCTAAAATCTTTGTAGAAGGCTTCCGTGAGATCCATGCCGCCTACCGTATTGGCGGAGAAAAAGCCGATAGGGAATTGGGCGTTTAACCCTGCAAAAGGTGCTAATGATTCCTGTACGGCAAGGGCGCTCAATAGTGCAGTGCGCGGCAAATCCGCTATCATGCCGGTTGCTGTGGCGAGTTGGGCATTCGTAAGCTTTACTTCCGCCACCGGCAACTCATCCTGCCAGGCAGTTTGTAAAATATCCGCCCTTCCTATGGCGGCCGTGCCGCTCATCAGGCTTTGAAGGCAGCCAGCGGTGTACATCCCGATGGCAGAAACGATACCTGTACTAACGATAAAAACGGGCTGGCTCATGCTGCGCGCAGGCTTGATGGCTGCGGATTGCGAAGATAAGGGCTGGGTGATTTATTAATTCCCGCTTTGCTGCTAACTTGCAGCTAGCATTTATTCCTTAAAAAATTAATGATGAAGCAATTGATTATCCTGCCGCTCTTAGCCATATCAATAGGCGCAATGGCGCAAACATCGGAATCTTTAATGGGTTGCTGGGAAATGAAATCCCGCGCGGGCGAGCATATACAGCTAATGCGCGATGGCTCATTCAGCTTCCATGACTATAATGCGAAAACAAAAGCCTGGGACGACTTGTCGGGCACCTGGGCCTACAAAGGCGGCAAGCTCGCGCTGCTTTATGCAGACCGCTCCAAGCAGAATTTTGCCGTTACAAAAACAGGCTCATCGTGGATGCTTACGAAGGCCGGCGGCTTTAAAATGATGAAGACCGATCCATCAAAATGCGGGATGTAAAATACATCCAGGTAAAACCGGAAGAACAGCTATGCATTGCTTAGTGAGATTGAAGCAGCAAGATTCTCCTTACTGCTCCTTCTCGAGCGCGTCCATTGCTTTCTTGTAAAAGCCTTTGGCAAATGTTTGGAGCTCCTTTGCCAGCTCGCCATTCTTTGTAGCGCGGTTGTAGGTATCGGCCATGCCCATCAGGCTTTGGTAGAAGAAATCATTCATTTCATCCACCATCATTTTTTTGGTCCAGAGGTCAATGCGCAGCGCGGACTTTTCGCCGCCATCCCACAGGCCGAGGAGCATGCCTTTGGCTTCCTGCAGGTCATCGACGCCACCGTCCGGCGCATGCCATTTTATTTCATTGGGCATTTTATTGTCGTCGAGGCTGATGTGTATTTTGATCTCAGATTGATGCATTGGGTTGGTTGGCTTGTTTAATTAGTTAAGGAGGATTATTGCTGCGGCGCGCACCATTTATTGAGCTGCTTTACGCAGGCGGCTATGTCTTTAGGCAGCGGTGCTTCTGCGGTTATTTCTTTGCCATTCTGCTTTACGAAGCTAAGCTTATAGGCGTGCAGCGCTAGGCGGTTCAGAAGTGGGCGTTCTTCCTCTTCATTCTTGGAAGGATTGTATTTGCGCTTGATGTTGCTGAGCAGGAAAGGCTTTCCGTCACCATACAATTCATCACATACAATCGGATGGCCGATGCTTTGCATGTGCACCCGTATCTGGTGGGTACGGCCGGTATGTATCTGGAACTGCATGAGCGAGAACAGCGGCCACTGCTCTACCACCCGGTAATCCGTAACCGAAGCTTTGCCTTTTGCTGCGGTAGTCATCTTGCCTTTGAATACAGGGTGCTCAATGATAGCGGCTTCTATGCGGCCCATATCCGGCGTTACACGGCCCAGTACGAGCCCGGCATAAAACTTACCGATGGTATGCTCCATAAAAAGCATGGAAAGGTATCTGTGCGCTTCCTCATTTTTCGCGAAAAGAATGACACCGCTGGTGTCGCGGTCTATACGATGCACCACCCAGAGCTTATAGCCAAGCTCCTCCTGTAGGAAGCGGTGTAGGGATGTAAGCCCACTATTAAAGCGATCAGGGAGGACGAGCACCCCGGAAGGCTTATTTACAATGATCAGGTCTTCGTCTTCGTAGAGTCTTTCTATTTTCATTTTTACTGCTGCTGGTACCACGACCTCAGGCAGGCTTCCTCGCCGGCGCGCATCCGCCCGGCGTCTTCCTCCGTCTTGTCTTTGAAACCGCAAAGATGCAGTGCTCCGTGGAATATTACACGGTGTAGCTCCTGATCGTAAGTAGTATTATACAACCCGGCATTCTCGGCAACGCGCTCTGCGCTGATGTAGATCTCGGCATTTACCTCCTGCGGGCTTTCTGAAAGGTCAAAAGTAATAATATCCGTGAGGGTATCATGAGCAAGGAATTGCTTATTCATTTCGAGCAGGGCATCATCTGTACAGAATACATAGGTAAGCTGTGTACGTTTCGCAACAGGCAAATATTGCTTAAAAACGGCATCCAGAAAGGAGGACAACTGCCGTTTTTGCTTTAATTTAGCGGCTACTTCCTGTTCATGAAAGGTACTGGGCATGGGAATTTTTAGAATAGATAAACGGCAAAGGTCGTTAAGCCTCAAATAAATAAGCTCTGTCGGTTTATGAAAAAAGGCTCGTAAAAGTTGGGAAATTCAATCAACTTCTACCCAGATATTTTCCGCATCTTTTTTACGGATGCTCAAATAATAGCCAGCAATACGGATCGCCATCGGGTCGCCCATCGGGGCAATCATCTCAATCCATACCGGCTCGCCGGGAATGCAGCCCATCTCCATCAGCGTCAGCCTGAAATCTGTATCTGCATGCTCTTTGATAGCTGCCTTACGGCCTTTAGGCAACTGCGACAGGCGCAGAACGTGTGACATAATACGCAAAGGTATGGTTTCGGCTAATCGTTTAGTGCGTTGAAGCGTTTAGATGTGCGCGGCCAGGAACAGTGTAGTTTTGCGGCTCCATTCTTCAACGCTTCAACGCACTCAACGAAAAAATGCACATTGGCTTATACTTCGGCTCCTTCAATCCATTGCACACGGGGCACCTGATCATTGCCAACCATGTGCTCAATAACAGCGAGGTGGATAAGGTATGGTTCGTGCTTTCGCCGCACAACCCCCTCAAGGAATCGCACTCGCTGCTCAATGAATATGACCGGCTACACCTTGCAGAGCTGGCTATAAAAGACAACCCGAAATTCAGGGCGAGCAATGTAGAGTTTTCCCTGCCACGGCCTTCCTACACGATAGATACGCTTACTTATCTGAAAGAGCGTTTTCCGTTGGAGCGCTTCACGATCATTATGGGCGGGGATTCCTTTCAGAACATTCACCGCTGGAAGAATTATGAGCAGCTGATTGCGCAGTACGAGATCATTGTTTACAACAGGCCGGGCTTTAAGGTAGAGCCGATGGCAGATGCGCATGTTACGGTAATGGATGCGCCGATGCTGGATATTTCAGCCACTTTTATCCGGAAGCAGATACAGGCAGGGAATTCTGCACGTTATCTATTGCCGGATGCGGTTTGGGAATATGTACGGGAGAACCGGTATTACAGGTAAAATGCTTTAGGAAATCAGATAAAGGCAGCGACTAAAAAGGCCATAAAAATAAGCCAGCGGATGATGGATAGCAGTTCCTTAAGATGACTACCAAGAAAAATTTTCTACATTGGCAAGATGAAAGACCGCCTGCCGGAGCAGCATCTTTTTACGAAGCACCTGATGCATTGGCACCACACCGCCAATCACCGCAGCCTCCCCTGGAAAGGCGAGCGCGACCCGTATAAGATCTGGCTATCCGAAATTATCCTCCAGCAGACGCGCGCCGAGCAGGGGCTCCCGTATTACCTGAACTTCACCCAAGCCTACCCAACGGTAAAGCAGCTGGCCAATACTACGGATGAAGCAGCCTATAAGCTTTGGCAGGGCCTCGGCTATTATAACCGATGTAAAAATATGCTCTCTACTGCCCGGCAAATCGTGCAGGAGCTCAAAGGTAAATTCCCGGATACATATGACGGCCTGCTGGCCCTTAAAGGCGTTGGCCCCTATACGGCAGCGGCTATTGCATCCTTTGCCTACGGCCTTCCCGAAGCAGTGGTGGATGGCAATGTAAACAGGGTGCTGGCACGCTATTTCGGCATCGATACGCCAATTGATGCTACAGAAGGGAAAAAGCGCTTTCAGGCATTGGCAACAGAGCTGCTCCTTACAGAAGACAGCGCTGCTTACAACCAGGCCATTATGGATCTCGGCGCTACGATCTGTACACCGGCATTGCCCAAATGCAGCGAATGCCCGCTCAATAGAGAGTGCGTTGCGTTTAATAAGGCCCTCATTTCCATCCTGCCCCAAAAGAGCAAAAAGGCAGCGGTACGGGTACGCTATTTTCACTACGTTCTGCTGCGCGATGAAGATAAAATATGGATCCAAAAACGCACCGGTAAAGACATCTGGCAAAATCTTTACCAGCCCTACCTGATAGAATGCGTTACTGCCCTTGATAGCCGTGAGCTCCTGCAAACAGAGGCATTTAAAGCGCTGGCCACAGATGCACTACCGGAATATGAAGGCGCGCTGAAGCAACGGCTTACGCACCAGCTTATCGAAACACGTTTTTTTACAGTAAAGCTGGCAGGGTTTCAAACCCTATCGGCCCTGAAAGATGGCATAGGGGTGCCGCTGAGCAAGCTTACAAGCTATGCCTTTCCCCGCACGCTCGTTTCGTTTTTTGAAAAAAAGAATTACTTTTAAATGCACACATAACATCCCCTTACAGGAAAAACCGACGAAAATATGAGAGGTGTAAACAGAGTAATGCTGATAGGCAACCTGGGCAAAGAACCTGACCTGCAGTACCTGGAAGGAAACATCGCGGTAGCGAAATTTCCGCTGGCCACTACGGAAACATTTAAAGATAAAACAGGCAACCTGGTATCCCAAACGGAATGGCACACAGTAGTGCTGTGGCGCGGCCTCGCGGAGCTGGCCCAGAAATACCTGCATAAAGGCAGCCTGGTATTTATAGAAGGCCGCCTGCGTACCCGCAACTGGGAGGATAAGGAAAAGAACCGCCGCTCCAGCACCGAAATAGTAGGGGATAACCTCGTAATGCTCGATAAGCGCAAGGATGGCGCAGACTTCCCTGCAGCAGCCATAGCCGGTGCCGGCGACCACCCAATGCCGCAAGAAACAACCACAAATTTTACCCGCCCGGATATAAACATGACTTACGAGAGCAATCTGCCCGCACCGGATGTTGATAAGGATAGCCTTTCTTTCTAGATCCGCATCGCCGCATTCCTCACGGAATGGTCTGTTAAATACGCGCCTAATTAGGCTACTTCCTCTTTCCTATTTCTTAGGGGGGAGAAGAATAAAAAGTTGGCGCGGCGGTAGTCCAGACGCGCTACGATAAAGTATCTCAGGCATTCCACCGAACATCAATATTATTTTTACTACAAAAGGAGCGTGCTGTACCCTGTATTGCTTTCCTTTTTTTACTTTTGAGTACAACCAACTCATTTCCTTATTTTGGAAAGTGCCACTGCGGCCGGGCCGGGCCCGTTATTTATGTTCTTACGGGCCGCCGCACCAGCCGCTGCGCACTTATCTACGTCCGATATCACGGTGCTTATCATCATCATCCTGGTGCTGCTGTTGCTTACTGCTATTACCGCTGGTGCCGAGACGGCTTACTTCTCGCTCAAGGCAAAGGACATTAATTACCTGAAGACTAAAGACGATGCTACTGCCCGGCAGGCCATTCGCCTGTTGGATCAGCCAAAGCTCCTGCTCGCTACCATTCTCGTAGCCAATAATACTATCAATATTGCCATTATCATCGCTACCAACCTGCTCGTAAGCCAGCTCTTGCCGCCCGATCTTTCCGGTATTCTTAAGTTCCTGCTACAGGTGGTTGCCGTTACTTTTCTGCTGGTGCTTTTTGGCGAGGTGCTGCCCAAAGTTTATGCCACGCAAAACAATATGCGCATGGCCCTTTTCAGCGCACCGGTGCTACAGGTAATGCACAGCATCTTCAAACCTATCTCAAAAACGCTGGTCTCCTCTACCAGATTCCTCGAAGAAAAGCTTGCCTCGAAGCAGGGCACAAATATCAGCAACGAGGATTTTGAAAATGCCATCGAGCTTACGGTAGGGCACACCGCTACGCGTGAGGAGGTAAATATCTTTAAAGGCATCCTGAAGTTCGGGGTTATCACTGCACGGCAGATCATGCGCAACCGCCATGATGTAAGTGGCATCGAGTACAACCTTACCTTCCCGCAGGTACAGCACCTTGCCATTGAGAATGGCTACTCCCGCCTGCCGGTGTATAAAGACAGCCTCGATAAAGTTGCAGGTATGATCCATACCAAAGATTTCCTGCTGCATATCGATGACGATACATTTGACTGGCACACCCTTATCCGCCCTGCCTATTTTGTGCATGAAGGCAAGCTTATTGAAGATCTTTTAAAAGAGTTTCAGCAAAAGCGGATTCACCTTGCTATGGTGGTCAATGAATTTGGCGGTACCTCCGGCATCGTAACGCTGGAAGACATTATGGAGGAGATCATCGGGGATATAAAAGATGAATTTGACGAGGAAGACCCGCAGTTTAAAAAGATTGACGACCGCAACTTTGTGATAGAAGGCAAAACGCCGATCAATGATGTAGCAAGAATGATGGGCTTTCCTTCCGATACTTTCGATACCGTGCGCGGCGCGGCGGATTCGCTTGGCGGGCTGATGATGGAGCTCTCCGGGAAATTCCCCGCAGTGAATGAGACCATTACCTACCATAATTTCGACTTTACAGTTTTGGAGGTGGATAAGATGCGCATCCGGCGGGTAAAAGTTACGATCAATGAGCCTGCGGGGGGAGAAGAGGATTAAGGTGAGTGCCGGCCTGCTGCCGGTACCCAAAATGCTGCGGTTTCTTAGCCGCAGTCAAATCAATCGATAAAATGGGGCCAATCGGCATATTTGATTCCGGCTTTGGCGGTCTTACCGTCTTCAGATCCATTGCAGCAAAGCTGCCAGGCTACGATTATCTCTACCTCGGCGATAATGCGCGCGCGCCTTATGGCAACCGCTCCTTCGCCACCGTTTACGAATACACCCTGCAGTGCGTAAAATGGTTTTTCGGGCAGGGCTGCCCGCTGGTTATTCTCGCCTGCAATACGGCTTCTGCCAAAGCCCTGCGCAGCATTCAGCGCAATGACCTGCCGCTGATGCCCGGCAACAAGCGCGTGCTCGGCGTAATAAGGCCAACTGCGGAAGTGATCAGCGCTTACTCAAAAACAAAAAACGTAGGCATACTTGGCACCAAAGGCACTACAAGCAGTGGATCCTACAGCATAGAGATTGCTCATTTTGCGCCCGAAGTTTCTGTATATCAGCAGGCATGCCCGCTTTGGGTGCCGCTCATTGAGAATGGCGAATGGGATAAGCCCGGCGCAGACTACTTCATCAAAAAATACCTCGATGAGCTGCTGCAGCAATCGCCGGAGATAGATACAGTTTTGCTGGCCTGTACGCATTACCCGCTGCTCGAAGAGAAGATAAAAGCACAATTGCCCACGCATATCACCCTCGTATCGCAGGGCGCGCTCGTGGCCACCAGCCTGGAAAATTACCTCGCCCGCCATCCGGAAATTGAAAGCACGCTATCTAAAGAAGGAACAAAAAAATTCTTTACTACGGATGACTGTGTAGAATTTGACCAACAGGCTGCTACCTTTTTCGGCGCGCCTGTAAAATCGCAGACCATTCATCTTTCCTAAAAAAACTTTGCCTCGTTCTCATTATATTCTAATACCGTTTGGACACCTCACAATTGCACCCAAGTTTCCTTTTCCTCTTTAGAATTGCAGGCCGGGATAGGATTTTTGCATGACAGGGCTCAATATCCCAATGGTATAAGCAATGCGAGCGTATGCGGGTTTAGCTAACCTCATGACTTTAGCTTGAGGAAGTGAATAGACCGAGCCCTAAAAATTCTCAGTGAATAACGTGCGCGCTAAGCACCCAGGAAATGCCGGTACCAGTGCCCGGAAGCTTTGACAATGCGTTGCTGCGTTTTGAAATTTACATGCACGAGCCCAAACCTCGGCTTGTAGCCTTCCGCCCATTCAAAGTTGTCGGTAAGGGTCCATATAAAATAACCGCCCACATTTATTCCTGCCTGCTGCGCTTTATAAACTTCGGCAATATGCTGCTGGAGATAGGCCGTTCGGCGGTCATCCTGAATTACGCCATTCACTACTGTATCCGGAAATGCGGCGCCATTTTCCGTAATAATGATCTGCGGGATGCCTTTGTAAGCGGCATATTTTTCCAGCAGCCCATAAATGCTTCGCGGGTAAACTTCCCATTTCATCGTAGTCGTTTCCACACCACGGTTTTCTGCCTTCATGATCTGGGCATTGATAAAGGGTACGAAATAGCTGTGCCGCACCACCTCGCGCGTGTAGCCTTGCAGCCCTATAAAATCCATATCGAAGGCCAGCTTACGCTCGTCATCCGGGCCTATATACTGCTCCAGCCTGTAGAGCGCTTTCAGCTCCTTTAGCGGGTAGCCCAGCCCAAGGAGCGGCTCTATAAACAGCCGGTTGAGCAGTGCATCCATCCGCGTGGCAGCAGTTATATCATTTGCGCTGGGCGTATGCGGCTCTATATGAACGCCGGAGAATGTGGTGCCTATTTTGCAATCGCTGCGCAGCTGCCGGATAATGCGGCCGCCTTCTGCCTGGCACATAGCAGCATGGTGGGCCGCAGGCAGAAAATTATCCAACCCGGTTTTGCCCGGAGCATGAACTCCGAGAAAGTAGCCGGCACCTGTAAAGGCCATTGGCTCGTTCAGCACCATCCAGTGTTTTACCCGATCGCCAAACGCTTCAATGCAAAAGGCCACATAATCGCCAAACCAGTAAATGATATCGCGGGTTGTCCAGCCGCCTTTTTCTTCCAGCGCCTGCGGCAGATCCCAGTGATAAAGCGTTATCCATGGCTCGATGCCCAGCTCGAGGCAGAAATCAATCACGCGGTTGTAAAAATCCACGCCTTCGCGGTTGATACGGTCTTTTCCTGTGGGGAAGATGCGGCTCCAGGATATAGAAAAGCGGAAGTTGGGAATGCCCAAAAAGCTCATCAGGATAAGATCGTGCGCATACCGGTGGTAGAAATCGCAGCTCACATTAGCATTGGCCCCGCCTGGTATCTTTCCTTTCGCGGCCGTAAAAACATCCCATATAGATTTGCCTTTGCCATCCGTATCGTGCGCGCCTTCCACCTGGTAGGCGGCTGTGGATACGCCCCATTTAAACCCCGCCCCGAATTGTGAGGCAGTGATCAGCGAAGAATTATTTACTGCTTCCGGCGAGGATCTTGGTAAGAATAATGCGGCTGAATTTTTTAACTGAGGGGATGGCTGCATCAACGGTTTGTTTTGGCGCGGTAGCGGATGAATATGCTTTGATAAGGGTTTCGATCACCTCCGGTGCGCGGTGCGGGTAATGGGCAGGTACGATCTTCGGGGATTGCAGCCAGGCTTCGATCTTCGGCGCGTGTTTTTTCTTCAGGCTCTTAATTACGGCGATGCCCATTTTCTTCAGGGCTGCGGCGTTGCATTGCTGCTCGTACTGGCCTTTCATGGGTATCACCATCAGCTTTTTCTCCAGGTACATAGCTTCAGCCGGTGTTTCAAAACCTGCACCGCACAATATGCCGGCAGCCGATGCCATGCTTTCCAGAAAAGCCGCGCCTGTAACAGGGCGGATAGAAATATGCTCTTTAACATAGGATGCGTTGCTGTGCTTTGAAAAAACCTGCCATTCAATATCCTTAAATCCGGAAAGAACATCAATGATCCGTTCATCATCATAAGCAGGCAGATATACGGTGTAATGCGCGCCATGCACCGGCTGGAGAGACCGCACATCCTGCCTGATGACGGGCGGATAAATGCGCGCATCATAAGCATCGAAATGGAAGCCATAACCCGAGCTTACGGGCGCATAATATTTCAATACAGCCCTGCCTACCGGATCTGCTCCTTTTGCCTGCGGCGCGCGCTTATTGAGCACCGCATACTGGTGGCTCAGCCCAATGCACTCCTTCTTACGGAAATGGCAGGCCCAGGCGCTTACCGGCTCAAAATCGCTGATCACTAAATCATAGTCATCCACCGGCAGGCTTGCTACTTCACCCAGAAATCCTTTGAGATTGTTGGTGCGGTAAGTAGCCATGATGTCCACGCCCCCCTTCTTGCCAAAAATAAAGCCGAGCCCATGCAGACGATAGGTTAGGGGGAAGCCGGGATCAATATCTGCCTGGGTGCCGCTGATGAGGGTATGCACCTCGCCGTATTGCTGTAGGAGCGGTACAATTTCCCTGGCGCGGCAGATATGCCCATTACCCGTGCCCTGTATGGCATAAAGAATTTTCATGAAGCTTTGGTGATGTTGAATTCTTTGAGCAGGTTGCTGAAAAGCTGGCCTGTATTCAGCTCGTCTTCCTCATCTTTCCGGAAATCCGCTTCGAGGAAATGGTAGAGGCTCCACTTGCCTGCATTATACTCAAGTGCGGTGAGGTTCTCGATCCAATCGCCGGAGTTGAGATAGATAATGCTTCCCGCGCTGTTGGTGATCGTTTTTATTTCCGGATGATGGATGTGGCCGCACACTACATAATCATACCCTTTGTCGATGCCGATACCGGCAGCCGTTTGCTCAAAATTATTGATGAATTTAACGGCACTCTTCACGCTGTTCTTGATTCTTTTGGATAAGGAAAGCTTACCGCGCCGGAATATTTTCTGCGAGATGAAATTGACTACGCCATTTATAAGTATCAGAAAATCATAGCCCGCTGCGCCAAGCTTTGCGAGCCATTTGGAGTGCTGCATGGTTACATCAAATACATCCCCATGAAATATCCAGGCTTTAGTACCATCATCCAGCTCAAGCACTACTTTATTTACAATGCGGAGGGAGCTTAGCTCAAAGCCGGCAAACCGCCGCAACGTTTCATCATGATTGCCGGGTATGTAATAAACCTTTACGCCGCGGCTGACGAGGCCAAGCACATGGCGCACTACCTTCATATGGCTTTTGGGCCAGTAGCGCTTACTGAATTGCCAGATGTCGATGATGTCGCCATTAAGCACTAATATTTTAGGCCGGATGCTTTTCAGATAATGGAGCAGCTCCTGTGCGCGGCAGCCATACGTACCCAGATGCACATCCGAGATTACCACAACATCCAGCTGCCTTTTAGCGCGATCCATCAGGCACAAAAGAAGTGTACGCGTATAAAGCGGCTGTTACCGCAGTGTCAATAAATAGCTAACACTTGCTTAGGAAAGTTTTAAGCGTCATCTGTCCGCGTAAATAATGCTACCCTTATGAGCTGCACTGTTCAGCTACCCGTTATTTTTTCTAAAAAGTTCTTTCAGCAGGAAGCTTCATTATAAAGACACTGTTTAATAACACTGCGGTCTTATACTGCCAGGAACTTTACCGTATCGAATCTTAGTGTTCCAACCCTAACGGTTTGCCGCCATCGCACTACTATGCCAGCCCCAAACTGCCCCTTCTGCAAAGCACGCTCGCTGGAGCGCATCCGGCGCGGGCCGGTGATGAAGAACATTTTCGGCTGGCTGCCATTACGGCTCTATCGTTGCGGCAAGTGCATGAAAAAGATCTATCGCCGTACCCCGTCCATCCAATCAGGCGCATAATCATCGCAGCAGCACGACGCTCCCGGTAACTTTAAATTAGCCCTTTCGTCATTTACGCTTAACAATGCCGAAACATTGGGCGGATAGTTTCGCACCACCAAATCATGGACATTTTTATGAGAAAAAATTTATTAGCCGTGGCGGCGTGCGTGGGGATGATTGCAGCTTCCCCAGGCAACAGCTCCGCACAGATTACCCTGCTGCAGGATTACAAGAATTATACCTCCCCCGCCATCGGCACTTTTCAGGGCATAAGTTTCCGCGAAGGGGGGTTTTCCGCGCTCTTCCCTATTGCGGGCACGAATGGCAAGGAATTCTGGACGTGCTCCGACAGGGGTGTAAACGTAGATTGCGCCTCTGCCAACCCCGCCGGCTGCACGCCTACCTACGATAAGATGTTCTGCTTTCCGAACTACGCCCCGAAAATTCACCGCATCAGGCTCAACGGCGATTCGGTGCAGATACTACAGACCATCACTATGAAGCGGCCGAACGGCACACCTGCTACCGGTGTGCTGAGCCCTACCGGCCTCGGCAGCACCGCTGCGGAGCTTGCAAGCACGGATACAGTACTCAACTGCGCGAACTTTGCTTCAAAAACAGCGCTAAAGGATACCTTCAGCATAGATGCCGAAGCCATTGCTGTAGATAAGAATGGCTTTTTCTGGATCAGCGAGGAGAACGGCCCTTATATCTGGAAGCTCAATACCAATGGGGTGGTAATAGCCCGTTATTCACCTTATGCTAACCTGCCCGGCGCGCAGGCAATGGACATGGCGATTGATACCGTGTTTAAATATCGCAAGAATAACCGCGGTTTTGAAAACCTTACTATAGCTCCATCCGGTAAAATATATGCTGTAATACAGAGCCCTATTCTTTATCCAAGCCTAACTGTTGGTGAGAACAGCCGCGTACACCGCATTCTGGAGATCAACCCTGCTACCGGGGCTATGCGTATGCTCGCTTATCTTAATGACGGAATTATCGGCGCTTCGGGGGCCAACCAAATCCGCCTCCGCGACTGGAAACTCGGTGATATAGCTGCTGTGAATGACAGCACCTTCCTTATACTGGAAGCGGCAGCACGCGGCACTACAGATATAAAGCGGATGTACCTCATCAATATCAACAATGCAACAAGCGTACACTCTGGTCTTTATTCCGGCAATACACTGGAAGGCCTTGTAGATTCTGCCGGTCTTGCTGCAAACAGCATTACTCCTGTAAAAAAGACTCTTTTCATGGACCTGCTTGCTAATGGATGGCCTACAGCGCTTGATAAGGCGGAAGGCCTCGCTATTGAGAACGACAGCACTATTGCCATCTGTAATGATAATGATTATGCCCAAACCTGCCCTTTGGCCAATGGTATCGCCATTCCCACAACCAATCTGAGCCATGTAATAAAATACAGACTTCAGGGAGCGAATAAGCTACAGAACCTCGTACAGAATACACCATTATACAATGCCGGCATCACCGGCCAGAACTCATCTCAGACACCTTACCTTAACCCAACCATTCCCGGTGCACAATACACCTCCATCATCACAACAGGCGATGTGGTAAACGGCTATAAAATGTGCGGAATTCCGGATGGCATCGGAGCATTTGACAACAACAACGGTACCTTTACCCTGGTATTGAACCATGAAATTGCCACGCCATCCGGCATAGTGCGGGCACACGGCGGCAATGGTGCTTTTGTATCTAAATGGATCATTAATAAAAGTGACCTATCAGTAGTGAGCGGCGCCGATCTGATGCAACGCGTAAAGCTCTGGAACCCGGTTACATCGAGCTATATCACGTATTCTTCCGCTTTCCTGAATGCTACCGGACTCCAAAATTTCAGCCGTTTCTGTTCTGCTGATCTTCCTGCGGCAACCGCGTTTTACAACCCGCTATCCGGCAAAGGCACGAAGGAGCGTATTTTTATGAATGGTGAGGAGAGCGGCACAGAAGGTCGTGCAATGGCGCATATTATTACGGGCTCCGAGGCAGGCACTTCCTATGAGTTGCCTTATCTCGGCAAATTCTCCTGGGAGAATGCCGTTGCCACACCACGGATGAGCGACACCACCATTGTGGGCGGTATGGATGATGCAACACCTGGCCAGGTATATTTTTATATGGGTACCAAACAGGCTACAGGCAATGATATCGAAAAAGCCGGCCTTGCAAACGGCAATGTTTGGAGTGTTGCTGTGAGCGGCCTACTTACTGAAACCAGCGCAAGCATACCAGCGCCTAATACGCCGTTTACTATGGTAAACCTCGGCCAGGTGCAGAACATGACCGGCGCAACCCTGAATACGAACAGTAATAATGCCGGCGTTACTACTTTCCTGCGCCCTGAAGACGGAGCATGGGATCCATCCAGCCCTTCTGATTTCTACTTCAATACCACCAACGCGCTTACAGCACCAAGCCGCCTTTGGAAGCTTCACTTTAACAATCCGGGCAATATTACCCTCGGCGGCACCATTACCGCTGTGCTCGATGGCACGGAAGGCCAGAAAATGCTAGATAATATGACTATCGACAATTCCGGCCATATCATTCTCGTAGAGGATGTAGGCAACGATGCGCACGTAGGCCGTATATTCCAGTACACTATCGCTACAGATTCCTTGAAGCAAATAGGCGTGCATGATACCACAAGATTTAAGCTTGGTGGCGCAAATTTCATCACGCAGGATGAGGAAGCTTCCGGCCCGGTAGATGCGCAGGCAATTCTCGGCCCAGGCATGTTTCTCATCGATGTACAGGCGCACAACCTGATACCGGGCGAGGTAGTGGAAGGCGGCCAGCTGCTTGCTTTCTACAACCCAGAAAGCGCATTGACCAGCTCTGAGATAAATGTAACCGGAAATGGCGTGAATGTACCCATTGGCGCAACGACTGTATCTACGGGCAATAACACGGATTTCGGTGGATCTAATGTCGGGCAGTCAATCACAAAGACGTTTTCCTTACAGAACAGCGGACCTGGCACACTATCGGTAAGTAATATTTTTATTACCGGCGCAAATGCATCTGAATTTACATTGCTTACCCCGGCAGTTCCTTTCACCGTGCCGGCCAATGGCTCGCAGAATGTAACGGTTCGCTTTGCACCGGCTACAACAAATGCCCGTAATGCCAGGATTATTATTGTGAATAGCGATGCAGATGAAGGCAACTATGATTACAGCATTCAGGGCACGGGTACTATTCCGGAAATCAATATCCAGGGCAACGGCATCAATATCATTGATGGAGACCTTACTGCAGGTACTGCGAACGGCACGGACTTCGGCACGGTAAATCTCAATGCGAATACAACCAAGATCTTTGCTTTGCAAAACCAGGGTACCGGCCCGCTTACCGTTAGCGGCATCAATATTACCGGCGCCAATCAGGGGGATTTCAGCATTACATCGCCAACCACGTTCCCCATGGTAGTAGCTCCAAACAGCACCATAAACTTCACTGCAAAATTTGCACCTACCGCTCCTGGAATACGTAACGCAGTAATCATCGTAGGCAGCGACGATGCGGATGAAGCCGCTTACGATTTTGCGGTACAAGGCATTGGCCGCGATGCTACCGGCATCAATAATGTAACCGGCACATCCTCTTTCGCAAAGCTTTACCCTAACCCAACCGGCGATGCCGCCACGGTTTCTGTAACGCTGCGCAAGGACGATCATATCATCGTAAGCGTAACGAACGTCAATGGCCAGGAAGTGATCCGCGCAGCAGATGGCAACTACAAAGCCGGCGAGCAGCAGATTATCCTCAATACCTCAGCCCTTGCAAATGGCAGCTACTTCGTGCAGATAGCTACGGGCAGCCAGGTAACTAAAATGAAAATGGTAGTAGCGCACTAAGCCACTATTAAAGTACAAGTCCCATAGACGGGGTGCGCCATCAAAGGCGTACCCCGTTCTATAATTAATTATCAATCGTGTAATCCGGCTTTGAAGATGAAGAGAAAAATTACTTCCTTATTATTCCTCCTTTCGCTTGCGGTAGTCTTTATTTCTTTTAAGGAGCGCCCACAGGCTTACGCAGATCATTATCAGGCCCGCCTTGCCGGTTTCAACAGCAGGCAGGCCGCCTTGCTGCAACTCATCCAGCGCAGCGATCTTACCGATACGCGCGATATAGCCGCCATCCGCAAGGAGTTGCAGCTTACCCGCAATAGCCTTAAAGGCATGGATATATGGCTGCGCTATTTAGAGCCCACAACGTACAAAAAGCTCAATGGCCCGCTACCTGTAGAATGGGAAACAGAAGTCTTTGAAAAGTTTGAAAAACCTTACAAAAGGCAGGGCGCAGGCCTTACACTCGCCCAGCTTTACCTTGATGAGCCGGTTATCGTAAAAGATACCCTGCTATCCTTGATCCGCACATCAATAGGAGCCGCCGGCGTTTACGCTGCCGATTCCATCACCCGTAATCTTACCACTTACCATCACTTTTTTCTTTGCAACCGACTGTATCTGCTCAATCTTGCAGCCATCTATACAACAGGTTTTGAATGCCCTCATACAGCGCAGATCATCCCCGAGCTCCGGCTTATGCTGGTGGAGACCAATAAAATTTACCAGGCATTTAATGAAAGCTTCTCTGGTACACCCATTACAGATGAATACCTGAACCTCTACCAAAAAGCAATTGATTTTACGCGCAGCCAGCCAGCAAATTATACCCTGTTCGATCATTTTACTTTCATTAAAGATTATGTCAATCCGCTGTATGGGCTCAACCAGAAAATGATCCTCCATTACCAGGTGGTAACCCGCAGCCTTGTGGATTATTCGATCAATAAAACGGCTACTACAATCTTCAGTAAGAATATTTACAACGGCCAGAATCCTAAAGGCATCTTCCTCCGCCTGAAAGACACTGCTGCCCTCGCAGCACTCGAAAGTCTTGGTAAGCTGCTTTTTTACGATCCTATCCTCTCGCATAATAACCAGCGCAGCTGCGCCTCTTGCCACAAGCCCGGACAATGCTTTACAGATACTGCTGTAGCCTCTTCATTCGCCTACAACCATAAGGATTTTTTACCGCGCAATTCGCCATCCCTCGTGAATGCTGAGTTTAATCACCTCATTATGATTGATGGCAGGCATTTCAACCTGCAGCATCAAACGGCAGATGTAGTGAGCAACCCGGTAGAGATGGGTAGCACCTCAGATGAGATCCTGAAAAAAGTATTGAGCTGTAAAAGCTATAGGGTCGGCTTTGCAAAGATGCTCCCATATACCCCGCAGGAGCCCGCGATAACTTTTGAGCACCTCGCATCTGCGCTTACCTACTACTACAGCCGCTTCAGTCTTTACAGCGCGCCGTTTGATGAAGCGGTAAACAGCGGTCAATATCTCAATGCATCCGCCAAAAGCGGCTTCAATATATTTATGAGCAAAGCGCAGTGCGGCACCTGCCATTTCGTACCGCAGTTCAATGGCGTAAAGCCACCCTTTGTAGGCTCGGAGTTTGAGGTGCTTGGAGTACCGCAGGACACTGCCTATAAAGCCCTTAGCCCTGATAAAGGCCGCTATGTAGTAAACCCGGCTACCGAGACGCTTCATGCTTTTCGCACCGGCTCTATCCGCAATGCCGCACGCACTGCGCCTTACATGCATAACGGCGTATTCCGCACCATGGAGCAGGTTATTGCCTTTTATGATGGCGGCGGCGGCGCAGGGCACGGATTGAAAGTGGAGAACCAGACACTTTCAGCAGATTCCCTCAAACTTACGATCTCCGAAAAGACGAACCTTATTTCCTTCATCACCTCCCTCAATGAGGCCATCAGGGCCGATCGTGCACCTGCAAGCCTGCCTGTATCCACCATCAAAA
Source organism: Chitinophagaceae bacterium (assembly GCA_965246905.1). GTDB lineage: Bacteria > Bacteroidota > Bacteroidia > Chitinophagales > Chitinophagaceae > UBA1952. Next base: position 230,088 of record CBDFFZ010000014.1, on the reverse strand, counting down.
GCCTTAACCGCCGCAGGCCGGGGGGCATTTACTAACCGCACTTTTTTAGCCATGAAATCTAAGATCCTGCTCGGCTTCACAGCAATCTCCCTGTGTGTACAATGCTTTGCCCAAAAGAAAAAAGCCGCCTACGAGTTCCCGGATGCCATGGCAAAGCCCATACAGGCAGAATTTGCGAAGCAATGTGAGAAGGGCCTCATCCTTTACCAGATCAATTGCGCCCGCTGCCACAATACCGGCACAGGTAAGAAAAGCCTTATCCCCGATTTTACGCCTGATCAGCTCGTAGGCTACGAGCTGCGTGTGCTTAACCCAAAGCATGAAAGCGAGATCCCCGAAACCACCGTATCCGCAGAGGAGCTGGGGCAGATCATGACCTTCCTCGCCTACAAAACAAAAAGCGGGATAGTGATGCAAAAAAGCGCCGTAACAAAACCGGTAAAAGAACCCTGATAAGGAAAGGTCTGCGAATGTGGGTGAAATATACTTTAATTATAAATAATGCTTCATACCATATTCGGGGTGCCTTGTTGGAATACTCTGTTTAACTATAGTCATGCACCCACCAGCTTTTGCCAATACTTTTATTGTAAGCAACCCTATTTCTGTCGAGCAAATGGAAGAATAAGGATTATGGACAAATTAAATAGTCCGTTAGTCGTGTCGTATTGTAACTAATCATATTCTGCTTTTGTTATGTCACTACTTTTAAGTTGCTCATCAAAATAACGAGGATATTAAGCAGCTGCTGACAGCGGCCGGATGGAAGCTGAGCCGAGCCATCAGCGCTTTTCCGATTTACTGACCATCTTTTTTACTGCGGCCTGATCGTGCATACAGCATTGGAAGGGAAGATTATGGAAGTTATTTAAAAAAAGCTGTGTCAAGAGACGTGTTTCTACAGGTGAACAACATACTCACGCAAAATACCAACAGCTATAAGCTTAAGATTGAGAAGTATGATAAATGCGAAATGTTCCTACACTTCAAAGAGAAATTTGAGGCGGAAAGGCAGGGAATTGCCCAGCTGATGTTGAGCACCGATTTTGGCATCTCGAACCTTGAAAAGTGCCTAAGATATTCCGGGATATCGGCGCCAGTGGAGCTTCCAGCAATTACGAGCAGAAGCAGCAGCTTCAAAAATGCTCTTTCCAGCCGGCATTTATTACAATCGGCAGAACAACGAATTTCGAACCTCACGTATAAATTCAATTTTCTATAGTATGGCAGGCCTGGCGGGGCTTTCAGGAAAGCAAAAACCCGGCAACTCAACTTTAAAAAGTCTTGTCGCCGGGTCAGTGGTGTGGGCCGGGATCGAACCGGCGACACATGGATTTTCAGTCCTCAATTTATTGGTACGATATGGATTAATATGGTTCAATATCATTGATAATCAACAGTAACTTGCACACATAAATTCGTATAAAAGGCAATAAAACCACAAAATGTTGTACCTATGTTGTACCAATCTTTCGGTACAACAACTGCCCACGGCTGCTTACTAGCAAAATGGTTTGAAATGGCATCGACATTAAAGATAGTTCTCCGCAAGAAAAAGAACAAAAACAGTACTCTGCCTTTGGCAATTCGGATCACTAAAGACCGAAAGACATCATTCATTCATCTTGGCATTTCACTCAAGGAAAATGATTGGGATGAGGTCGCCAGCCGAGTCAAAAAATCACACGCGAATAGCGTTCGCCTTAATGCGCTTCTGTTGAAAAAACTAGCTGAAGCAACAGATCACTCACTTGAACTTGAAACAACAAAGACAGCAATAAGTGCACAGGCTGTAAAGCAAAAAGTAAGACCGTTGACTGGGTCTAGTTTCTTTGCCCAGTCTAAACTTTACCTAGACAGTTTGAAAGAAGCAGGGAAATATAACCGCTATACCCCGGACAAGTCGCGGATTGAGAATTTCAAAGCTTACCTCAAACACGACCATGCATTTCAAGATCTAACCGTGCCGCTTATTGAGCGCTTTAAAAATTATGTTGTATCAACTTTAAAGCAATCAGAGCGTTCAGCAGTAAACCATCTCGTTGTGATCCGTTCTGTCTTTAGCTTTGCAATTGCTGGCGGCCAAGTAGATGAGAGGTACTATCCATTCGGTAAAGGCAAGATTGCAATCAAGTTTCCTGACTCCAACAAGGTTGGCTTGAACGAAGACGACATTGATGCACTCGAAACCGCAGAACTCAAAGGCAAAGCTAATCACGCACGAAATCTATGGCTGTTTTCTTACTATTTCGCTGGTATGCGGGTAAGCGATGTTTTACGTCTTAAATGGGCCGATTTTCAAAATGATCGGCTGCACTATACCATGGGCAAAAACAAAAAGAGCGGGTCATTGAAAGTGCCTGATAGAGCGCTTGCAATCCTGGATCAGTATAGAGCATTTAAAGAAAATGCTGAAGACCTGATATTTCCAGAGCTGAAGGGCGTAGACTTGCAAGATAGGTTTGTGATGGAAAGAACAATCGCTTTCAAGACAAGTGCGATCGACAAAGTCCTAAAAAATGATGTTGCTACGGCAGCGAATATCAGCAAAAAGCTCACCATGCACATTGCGCGTCACACATTTGCTCAGCTTGCGGGTGAGGAGGTGGATATTCGGATGCTTCAAAAGTTGTACCGACACACCAATATTTCCACCACAATTGGATATCAATCAAACTTTATTCATAAGGAGGCGGACGATGCGCTTGACACTGTACTGCGTAAAAGTGTCAAGGGCAATCAGCCTCCCAAACCGTGACCTTCTATTAACTGGTTAAATGGTTGGAGAGGAACAAAAAAACTCTTTCTTTTCACTACTTTAGCGCCCTATAGTGACTTTAGTAATTAATTAATTACTAATATTTATTTTGATGCAATTGTTGCTATTATATTTTTTTTGCTAATTGCTGAATATTGCTTACATTTCTAATTACCTAGGCTCGGATGGCTATCGCTGATCAAATCAAAACTCTTATTAAATCGTTTGCCGATGGCGACGATTCGCGTTTTTATGCGACAGCTATGCAAATCGCTGCATCTGAAGCTAGAAGCGGGCATCGGATATTAGCCGAAGAGTTGAAAAAGCTGATTGACTCGTCAAAAACGAAGACAAGCCAGAAAGCGACTTTGGGAATTGTTAAATCATTTCCGCTTAGTCCCAGTCAGAAAGAACTAAACGATCTCCTTGAATTAACTCAGCCCCACGAGAAATTAAAAGACTTGGTTCTAATTCCTGAACTTCTAAAAAAGTTAAAAAGAGTTCTTGATGAGCAGAAAAAGTCCGAGATGCTTCAAAAGAACAATCTTTTCCCAAGAAAAAAATTGTTGTTTGTAGGTCCGCCAGGATGTGGCAAGACATTATCTGCAAAGGTGATCGCGAGTGAACTTGGCTTGCCTTTGTTCATCATCCGACTAGATGGTCTCATCAGCCGTTACATGGGCGAATCCATTACTAAATTGCGCCTGATTTTCGATTCAATGTATCAGATGAGGGCAATATACTTCTTTGATGAGTTTGATAGTATTGGTACCACAAGGAGCCAAGCAAATGAAGTTGGAGAAATAAAGCGTGTACTAAACGCCTTTCTGCTCAATATCGAAAAAGATTCTTCTAACAGCCTGGTCATCGCTGCCACTAACGTACCCGAAGCTCTAGACCAAGCACTATTCAGAAGGTTTGATGACATTATTAAATATCCACTCCCCTTAGTTGACGAGATTAAAAAACTGTACAGTAAAGAATTATCAACCTTCAAACCCGCGAAGAATTTTGATCTTGAGCGCATAGCGAATGCTTCCGTCGCGCTGAGTTATGCCGACATCCATCGTATCTGTCAGGATATGGTGAAAGAAGCTCTGATCTATGGAACTGAAGGTGTGAGCGAGGAATTGCTACTGACTCACGTCAGTGACCGTAAATTAACTTTCTAGATGTCTCTGCATGCCTGATTTTTTCGATAAACACATATCAATACCAGGTAGAACTGAAGCATTGGCCTATACAAGTCCCCTGTTGGGACGTTCGAAAATTGAACCGCGTGCCGACTTGGACCGCGTAGGCCAAGGAGCTTCTGTTCGCAATCAGTTTGAAGGCGCAGTTGAAGCCTTTTCTCAACAACCAGATCCGGACTTTGTCTATCTCGTTTTCCGTTCTGCCCCTGACTTTTTACTTGATCTTGAAAAGCTGGATAAGGGCGATTTTCGTTTAGCAGCCTATAAAGAAGTCCCAATCCAAGATGCAGAAGGCGCCACACATATTATCTATGAAGCTGCCGTCTATTTAAACCGCAGCGCCATTGCTCAGTTTCTCAGAAAGGTCGAGGACTATTTAAAAAAGGACACGCCAATCACCTATAATCCTGATGGGACGCCAAAGGGCGGGGGCAACCCACTTAATCTCTCACTAATTGCTAACATCGACGAAATTCGGCAGGCAACTTTAAAAAGTTTTTGGCAAGAGCCAGAAGCTGAGTTTCCTCATGGAAACGTCGTCGAATGGTGGGAAGTTTGGTTTTGTAGGGATCCGAGCGATGCTAAGGACAATCCTGTTTTCCTGCTCAATGATGCGCCTCTCAACAAGGAAATTCTGATAAACGAAAGACAGCTGCTTTTCCCGGAGCACTACGTATTACTGATCAAAGCAACCGCTGAGCAACTTGCCCAAACCATTCTTTACAGTAACCGTTTGGCGGAGATCAGAAAGCCAAGGGATACTGCCGATTTTTTTACCTATTTGGATATTCCTGAGCAGCAAGATTGGCTCAATGATTTAATCGCCCGAACTGACCATATCAAATACAACGAAGTCGCAGTCTGTGTTCTTGATACAGGCCTTAACAATGCCCATCCGCTTCTTGCACCCCTTGTGCCAAATCGGAACGTCCTAAGTGTTAATCCAGCTTGGACGACAGCTGACCGCCACGGCCACGGAACTGGCATGAGCGGTTTAGCATTGTATGGCGATCTAACCGACGCGCTGGGGACAGCTGCAAGGGTGACAATTTTTCACCACCTAGAAAGTGTCAAGCTTATTGAGGTCGGACATGCTCACCCGCGTGAATTATATGGTGCGGTCACGATTGACGCTGTAGCCCAGGCAGAAGTTGCCAATCCGACTTATAAGCGGGCTGTGTGCATGGCGGTAACTTGTCCTGACACAGTCCATCATGGCCGGCCATCCTCATGGTCATCAGCAATCGATCAAATTCTGTTTGGATCCATCGATGACCCAAATGCTCGGATGGTATTTTTAATCTCTTCAGGCAATGTTCCACTTGCCGACCGTATAAATTATCCACTGATCAACGATGATTTTTCGGTCAATGATCCAGCACAATCATTTAATGCTATCGCGGTAGGCGCTTACACCCTAAAAGATCAGATTGATCTTGGCAAGTTCCCGAGCTCAACAACGCTTGCAATACGCGGCTCAATGTCTCCCTGCAACACAACGTCATTGTCATGGGACAATGAATGGTGCCGAAAGCCAGATATTGTCATGGAAGGCGGGAATTCAGGACTACAGAATGCGGCATTGATTGAGCCTGACTCCTTGCAATTATTAACAACATCTAGTGGCGGCATTGGACGGCAACCGCTTACAACCTTCGGCGATACAAGTGGAGCGACGGCCTTGGCTTCAAAATTTGCCGCAGAGCTCTATGCAGCGTATCCCCATTATTGGCCAGAGACTATTCGTGCTTTGATGATCCATTCATCAGATTGGACGACGGAGATGTTGAATCACACACCCATCAATCAACTCAACCAGCCACAGAAAATCGCATTGTTCAGTAAAGTCGGCTATGGTGTACCAAATCTCGCCATGGCGTTGCAAAGCGCAAGCAATTCGCTTTGTTTGGTAACTGAGCGGGATATAAAGCCGTACAAAAAAGAACACAGTAGGATCAACACGGACGAATTCCATTTAATTGATCTGCCGTGGCCAACCGACGAGCTACAAAGACTGTTTAATGTAGAAGTGAAATTGAAGATTACGCTGTCGTATTTTATTGAGCCCAATCCTGGTTCGAAGCAATACGAAAAGGCAGGAAGTTATCGATCACACGGGTTAAGATTTAAGATGCTTGATAGCGGTGAAAGTCTGAATGCTTTTAAAGCCAGGGTCAGTTCTGCGATGCGGACGGAAGACACGCCGTACTTGGCCGAAGGTGGGGAGCACTGGATTTTAGGAAACGTTGTCCGGGACAAGGGCTCTTTGCATAAGGATATTTGGATAGGTTCAGCAGTAGATTTAGCCACCAGAGACAAGATCGCAATCTACCCTGTGGGCGGGTGGTGGAAAACGCGCAAGAAGCACGAAAGATGGGGTAATAGAGTTAGATACAGTTTGATTGTGTCGATTGAGACACCGGATATTGATGGAGTTGATATATATACACCCGTCCAGACGATTATTGACATCGACATTTTATTGTAAACATCCTTGCTATTCTTACACTTCGTCACAACTTTTATTCTAGGCAACGCACGTTGATTACTCAAGAGGCTGTTTTCAAGTTAAGAGTTCTATCGGCAGTGGTACAACATTCAACAATCTATGAAATCTGCGAAAGCATTTAGACAACTTATTGAAGAAGCAAGCTATAAAGGAAAACAGCCCAATCGATTGGTGCCCTTAACCAACATTACATTTTTTCTTGGTGCAGGATTCTCAAAATCATGGAATACGCGTTTGCCGACCGGTAATGAACTATTTGGCTTTGATCTTAAGAATTACTCCGAAACCCTTTCAGAATATTTAGATAATCTTGGTTATCGATTTGGTCATGTTTATGACTACAATACCTTCAGAGATATCGCTTACCAAATCGGTATGCAGCGAAAATATCCATCGATGCGAAGTCGATATATTGATCGCTATAATTTGGACGAGGTCGAAAACGCATTACATGCAGCAGTCACAAAGCGATTTAGTGAAATCGCAACTCTTAATTATACAAAAACGAAAAATGAAAAACTTCAACTTCCCGAAAATCCTTCAAAAGAACAATTGGATATCGTCCAATTTTTCCGATGGGTAAACGATCAAGCGACCGGGGACACTGAAATTCCAGAGGGTATCCGAACGCATTTTATCACGACCAATTATGACTTTTTAATTGAATCGATTTCTGACGGCATTCTTAGCGATGACGATAGCCATTTTCTCTATACTTACCGTGGCTTCACGCCAAGTAGCATCAATACGCTGAAAAACCCGAGAAAGGTATTTAACCACTGGCTGGTTAGCACGCTAATAAAAATCAATGGTGGATTTGAAATTTTTGATGATGGACACGGTGGCTTTTGTCTTGACTACACGGTAAAGTCTGAGGAGGAGCTTGATAGTAAAGCGCCAGTCTTGATCGTTCCCAACAGAGAACAGGATTACACAGGCAATTACTTCCAAACAATATTTCCTAAGGCGATTCGGTTATTGCAAGAAACAAACATCTTAGTTGTCGTTGGATATAGTCTTCCTGAAGAGGACGCATTGCTAAAAATATTACTGCGACAATTTGCCGAGGAAAACGTTGACGGTAGTGTAAAAGCAATATTCTTTGTTAATCCGATGCCAGAAAAGGATCAGTTAGCAAAATTGGAAGTTATATTTCCTTACCATGCTCGGGAACGGAAGCGTTACAATATTTTCCCTTATTCGGGATTTTTTACTAATTGGATAAAGTTTGTTATGAAGGGTTTATAATTGACACAGTCTTGCATCGCTATCTGTGTGCAAGCCATAGTTTGCAAATGATATCCTTCGTTATAAGAGCATGCGCTTGTTTATTGTGCATTAATCGTAGCGCTATTTTTACCGTTCTATTCTTGATCGGCTATAACCCAACTCGTGGGCTAAACTCATCATTTTCTTTACGGCTTTATAAGGTTGGAAGACGGCATGCAGACATATGCCATTCGACGAAATGTCAAGACAAGAAGATTTACTAACACACCATATCCAGCAATAGGAGATAAATGCATCATGATGTTTGAATTAATCCTCTGGCCGGAGGTTCAGGAACTGATGGAATACGATTGGTTTCGCAAAGAATGTTATTTGCTACAGGCGTTCGAAGACCAGGAACACGTTGACAGTGCCTATTTTGTTCCTGCCGCCCGCCTTAAGCAAATTGAAAACCGGTACGAAATGAAAAATGCAGATTCCCTGCGACAGATCCTTTCCGAGACGACTGATAATGCCAGTGATATTCAGCAGCAAGGGAACGGCGCTATAAATACAAGCAGAAGTGCTAACACTCACTTTGAGCCGTAGTCGTACGATAGCTTGTGCTTTGCGCTCTTGCTACCTGAATTGACAATCTGCCATTCAAAGATTTATGAGAAGGCCGCAAGCTTTGCTTTTGCGGCCTCTTCCTTTCTTGAGGAGGATCATCATGTAATAGAAAGACACAAAAAGAAGAGTTAACTGTTATTGACTACACATCGAACCTTGTACTGGTCACCACCGGCACGCCTGTCCCTGTGATGCCCAATGCGCGGATCTTCAGCTGGTAGGAGATGCAGGGTGAGTTAAAAGCGCTGTTCAGCAGTATGATATAAAACGAATCGGCAGGCAGCGAAGCTATTACCATAGATAGCTCTTCGCATAGTGGAATCCACGAGCAAAATGTCAAACAGCTAAGGCAATTTTTAAGCAGATCTACCCCTTGAAAATTTCTCCCAGTGCGACCTTCGGTCAATAGGCTTAATTTGGAAAAGCGAAAGCTAACATGAAGCCCATTTTCAAAAGTCCGCACCTTTATTACCTACAGGGCTATTACCTACAGCGCGGACATTCTAGTTTAGCACTTATGAAATGCAGCAATTCAATAAAAGCATTAATAATGAATTCAGCCGTCGAGGTCAGAAATACCGTTCTTTACCGCATAAATTATCAAGCCTGTCGAACTTCTCACACCAATTTTTTCTAGCAAATTTCGTCTGATTCCCTCTACAGTACGTGGGCTTAAATATACTTTTTTGCCAATTTCTGCTGTTGTAAGCTCGAGACATATTAGGCGTAAGATCTCCTTTTCTTTATCTTTGAGTTCTATATTTTTTTTATGTTTTAATGGCAATTCACTTTGTTGTTTGCGGCTTTTAAGCATGAGTCGGCTTACCAAATCACTTAAGTAATAATCTTCTTCATATACCCTATAGATTGCCCTTATTATTTCAGATGGCTTCGTTGTTTTTACCAAATATCCATTCACGCCTTTATCTAATAAATGCAAGATAACTTCCTCTTCATCGTACATTGTTAAGACAAGAATTTTAATTGTTGGATAAAGTTGTTGTATATGACCGATAGCCGCTAAACCATCCATCTCAGGCATTTTTAGATCTAACAAGATAATATCAGGTTTGCTGATTATTAAAAGATTCAGAAGCTCATTACCATTTTCAGCTTCGCCAAGACATTTCAGTTTATGGTCCTTATTTAATATATTGAGAATTCCATTTCGGAATATCTCATGGTCATCTGCAATAATATAGGAAATTATGGCCATCGTTAAAGCGGAATTACAAGGTTAACATGATAAAGCCCATTATCATTTTCAAAACTAATGTTTCCGTTAATGACCTTTATCCGGTTAACTATATTTTTAAGCCCGGTTGAGTCTTTTTTATAAATATACCGCTCAAAAAGCTCATTCGTAATCCCCCATCCATTGTGGGTAAAGGTGAACTGCACATTGTTCCTGTTGACAACGTGAAGAAACCATATATCGGAAGCGTGCGCATGCTTTAAGGTATTAGTTACCAGTTCTTGGATAATACGATAAACACCCAATCCAATGTTGCCGGTAATTTCCGGAAGTGGCGTTGCCGTGTAGTGTATTTTGATGATCTTGGTAAGTGCGAACATATCGAAAAAGGCCCTTAGCGTTACAGGCAGGCCCAATTGCTCCATCATTACCGGTTGCAGGCTTCGCGACATGGAGCGTATCTTGGCTATGGTCTCATCCATCAGCTTATGGGACTGCAAAAATGCTTCACTACCTGCGCCATCTTCTTCTGCCTGGTGAAAATTGAGCTTAACTGATGCCAGCATAGCCCCTATATCATCATGCAGCTCTGCGGCTATACGCATACGCTCCTCCTCTTCGGCATTTATAGCCGCTTCTATCAGCTCTTTTTCTTTTTGCTTATTGATGAGGGCAATTTTCTTCTGGTAGGTCACAATAAAAAAAATGATACCCGATGTTAGAACGAGCATGGCTGATACGCCTAATATGACCAGTGTTTCAAGTCGCGATACGTCCATGATCTAATGTTAACGACTTAGCCAGCAACACGTTCTTTACAATGTTAAAGCTGCAAAAGATATAGCCCCACAAAAGCACCATTGTACTTTTATCGTAAGTGAGGATAATTTCCTCCGATAAAAATATAAAGAAAACCCCGGATGAATAGATCAAAAACGCAATATTTGACCAGAAGAAGTAAGACTTCCCGATCAGGTCGTTTTCCGGCTTTTTAATGATCAGATACAGGCCAATAATTGCAAAAATTATGTAGTGCAGGTAAAGGAGCGCGCCGCCTTCCAGGTTCATTCTATACCGGTCGGCTACTATCGCTGAGCTATATGGCCGGATCCAGAGGGTATGGTAAATAAAGACTAGGATAATGCCGAAAATGTAGAACGGATACCATTTATTGCCGCGAAAAGCCTCTTTCCTGTAATAGCCAGCGATAAAAATAAATTCAAGGACCAGGAACAAATTTGCCTGCCCTGGTATGGCGACATCAAAACAGCGGGAAATGAAGGAAGTTATATCAAACAAAAACCCTGTTATAGCATACCACCATAACAGGGCCTTGTTTTTTCTTCCGCAAAAAATTGGTAGGAGATGAGATAAATTAGATGCGTAGACTATTATTTTCAGCATTATGAATGTTATAAACTATGGGATTTCATTGCTAAGATCATAAAACATTACTTTCCCGGTATCGCAAAAAACCTTAAAAATGATCGTAAATTGATTACTGCCGTCAATTGCCTTATAAAAATGAAAGTCACTAGCATTGTGCTTGGCATTGACCCCTTTAAAAAGCGCGATGGAATAGTAGTTTCTCATACTGTGATCAAAATCTTCAAACCCAAACTCTATCAGGTTGTTTTCTGTGTCATTTTCGTCATAATCCAGCTTCCAGCGTTCTTTTTTACAATTGCGGAGGGCCATAGCAAAGGATAGTTCCGACCAGCTTTTTTTAACCGATTCAACTTCACCTGCTCGCTCACCCCAAAAATTGGCAAGGTAATCCTTGAAAATGTCTTCTTCAATTTCATGATTTGTCGCCACATCAATTTGATCGGCTTTTTTTCTGCAATCGAATTCAAGTTTTTTTTGTTCCATGATTAATAGTTTTCCGGTAAATATATATTGTTAAATGGTCAGTTTAATTTACTGGCTTATTAGATGTTTTTGCTCAAAATGCTAATGCATTGTAACTAAGCTAATTGCAGTAACGTGCAATTAAGATAATGCGTGTTTGTTGCATATAAATACGGGAAACCACGCATATACAAACACGATCCTCCCGCTCAATAAATCAGGTTGTCAACTATTGTACCGGATATACTTCCTAGGCAATTTTGCATATGAAAAATATGCGTAATGACGCGCTTGTTTTGAAGCCCGTTGGCCGAAAAGGGTATCAAAGAGTAGGCATAAAACTATTAAATCATGTCTGTTAAAAATGAAGAAGAAGCCATTGGACAGGAATTTAAACCATGTTCAGTAAAGATGCTCCCGGAAGCACTTTGGATAAAAGCAGCCGCGCACGCTGTTGACATTAACCCAATTAATGCACCGGCCGTCCACCAGCTTAAACGGGGTATGCAGGGACTGGTGTTGCCTCCGCTGCACCTAGCATTACTTACCCAGAAGTACTGGGGCAGAGAAGGGGTAAATCTTACGGTCGGCTTCTTGGATAACCCGCCTGCCGAGCTGCTTACCACGATTCTTGCCCATATGAATTCCTGGGGTAAGTTCAGCAATGTAAATTTCCTGTACACCAACACAGATCCGCAGGTACGGATTTCCAGGGAGCGTGGCGATGGCTACTGGTCTTACCTGGGTACGGACATTCTGCAAATTGACGCGGACAAGCCAACTATGAACCTGGACAGCTTTACCATGCGCACACCTATATCGGAATTCTACAGGGTAGTGCGCCATGAAACCGGGCATACGCTCGGATTCCCCCATGAGCATACCCGCAAAGAAATTGTCAATAAGATAGACAAGGAGAAAGCAATTGCATACTTTATGCGTACACAGCGCTGGTCTCGCGAAGATGTAATCAAACAGGTGCTTACCCCTCTTGAAGATGCAGAGATCATAGCCTCAACGAGTGGTGATGAAAACTCTATTATGTGCTACTGGCTTCCCGGGGAAATTATGGCAGACGGCCAACCTGTGCCCGGCGGTTCCGATATAACACCTACTGATGCTGACTTTGCATCAGTCGTTTATCCAAAGCCCAGGATCGCCGACAGCCATCCGGAAGGCATGAGCAAAGCCCGCGTGACGGCTCTAAGGCAGTTTAGCGCAGCCGCTAATAACCCTGAACCTGAGATCGAAGAAGCCGTAAACGCTGTACTGTCCCGAGTTACCGGCATGGCTGCGGGCCAGATAAACAATAAAGATTCATTGTCCGATGACCTGCGCCTTACCACGCCTGAAATCCGTTCGTTGGCAACGCCGTTTAAGCAGATTGCCAGGAATTATAAATCCGGGGTAATGATAACACCCGATGAATGTGAAGAACTGGATACCGTTCAGGATTGTATTGATCTGATCGTCAAAAAAATATCGTAGCCATGAAAAAAACACTGATACTGGCAACTTTATTAAGCGTTATGCACCATGTTGCCAACGCGCAAAGCTTTTTCGACCGTTTGAAAATCAGGGAATCGTTTCAAAGTGAGGATACAAAACCTGAGCCAGCAAGCGTTTCTTATACGAAGCCAGAAAGCGCTGCGTCATCTTACCTGATAGATGGGGGCTTGGCCTTTACAATCATCAATAGCGATCAGTACTCACTAAGGATGTTTAGCGAATATCACCGGAATACATTGATCGATAAAGAGCAAAAAACGCTCCAGGCAGGACTTGCAGCGGAGTTTATGACCAATAAGAATTACGGGGCTGCCGGCAAACATACTAGATGGGTATTTACTGCCAGTGCGGATTATAATCGTGACTACCTTGACAGTTTGCACTCACTCCAGGCTAGCGGAGAAGCCACGATCCTGTTTTCCGGTAGAACAGGATTGTTGCCGAATCATTACAACAGGTGCTTTAACAATTACCTGGGCGTTGAATATTTTCCTTCCGTCGGTGTTGAAGACGATTACAGGATACAAACAAAACACGACTCGCTAAATGGGAATATATTTCGCCCTGTTTTAAAAATCTATGTAGGGCTTTACCCATTCTCACGGTTTCTTGACGGCAGGATAGAGGTATTTGGAAGTTGGAATTTCAAGTATGACTTAATAAAAAACACAAACGAGGATATCGATGAGAGTCACCTGCTTATTAAAGCCGGCCTAAATGTGGTCCTTGTTAAACAGGGAAACAGGTTCGTAAAGTTAGGGTTTAGTTACAATGCTGGTTCCGACCCGTTAAAGGGGTTAAAGGAGCAGACTTATTCACTAATATCTTTTAAAGTAAAAATTTAAAAAAACAGATCATGACCACAGAAAATCATAAGAGCACTACGCTTCAAACGATTACCAGCATTTTTATGATCGTAACCTCGGCGTTCATTTGTCTGCAGGGTTGTTGGCAAATAAGGGATGCGAAAGCAGTTCATGAAACAGCCTTATCCGTTTTAAGGGAGGTTAAAGACAAAGACAAGCTCGTAGCTGTCGCGAACCTTAATGCGATTAACCAAGGCTACACCGAGGCATTGATGTATTTTTCAGTGGCAGCCGGGATATTGCTGCTTGCGGGTTTGCTGCCGCGTCTTTCAACGTTCAACATCTCTACTAATGGCGTTTCCGGCACCTTGTCGCAAATTAAAGAGGAGTTAGCTCAAATCAAGGCACGACAAATGGTTCAATTGAAGGATTAGATATTGTCAACATGCGTCAACTTTAAAATCTGCATCCCATTAGATTAGGAGGGTGAGCTTCGTTGCCTTTTTTGATTACGAAACCTTATGCTTGACACGATGAATAGTTAATTATATGATCTTCGCGCGACTGATTAATAATTGTCTAACATTTTAGCCAAATGGCTAAAATGTTAGACAATTTGTGGAATCCACGAGCAAAAGCGACGAACCAACTCAGGCAGTTTTTTAAACAGATTTATCCCTTGAAAGCCTCTCTCAGTATAGCTTTCAGCCGATATAAAGAGATAAAAAACTAATCTTTGGAAAGTCTTTTTTCAAGAAAATCCGCACCTGTACGTTATCTACTGGGCGGACTTTTCAGTTTCTGAAGATGTAGTAACTGTTTATAAGAAATCACTTCATTGAACAATGGTACGTAGGCAACTTTCGTTTCATCAATTGGCATTTGTTTACCGAGTTCGCTTTCAAGCATTTTTCGTTTTTTACAATAGCAATGTAGTATTGTAGTAATTACTATTATTAGATTGATTATCAAAGACAATCTTTACTACAACTGCGAATTATGATGTAGTAAACTTGTAGTAAAGATGTAGTAGGATAAGGAAAATTTAGCCGAGGTGAATGGAGAGGTTAGAACAAACTTACTGAAGACCTGAACGAAATTCACAGATTTATCAACATCTATGGTACTTAAAATCAGTTGTTACACTTAAAGAATATCTTCCCTCAACAAGTACCCATTTACCGACCCTCGTGCCACAAGGAAATTTAATAGGCCGATTATCTGCCCCTTTACTAGGCGGTTAGTTTTTAATTTTGTTCTATTTAGATAAACGTATTTTCTAACTATTATTTCAAGGTAGTAAATAGTATTAGGATGAACCTCGCCCGTTTGCAAACTGGCACTTTTTGATAACATGCCCGCAATCCAGCTGATACCCTTATCCAAAAAAGACGAGCCGATTTCGTTCAAGAGTTTTGCTATGGCATATAGCACAGAAGGATTGTCGCTCATTTCCGAACATATCCTTTGAAAAAAGACAGTTTCCCGTTCACGCAGACTCTTCCATTCTTTTGCAGTATCTCTCCAATAAGGCCAAGCCAGCAAATAATTACGGATGATCTCATCCATATCTTGGCTTTTGCTTTTTTTAGCAGCTGTACGTATTGCAGGATAAAAGCATTCCCATACTTCCCAAAAGCTATCATATTTACCGAGACTGTCTTCTTCAGAAACAACATCTGATAAAAAATTAGCCATGCCACTAGAAATGGTAAAAGCAGTTGTAAACGGCTTTACCCAATCCTTGATAGTGGCGACTTCACGGTGTAATAAGAAACTCGCGTATTTCTTGTAAAAGCGATGTTTTAAACGGTGATCATCCTCAGGCTCCTTGTTAGAATAACGGGGAGGTGCCAGTAGTTTGCCGGCAAATTTTTCTAGCAACTTTTTTATGTAATCCAGGTGGACTGGATCGCTTGTATCGGAAGGTATTATTTGAAAAACTGTCTCGGCTATCTGAATGCCCTGTGACACAAAATCGATCTCATTGTAATAAGCGGCAGTTGGCGCTATTGCTTGTAATTCTTCATCGTATTTCGTAGCAAATTCATCCAATATTACCGCTCTGGTTTTTCTTTCCCGTATTTGCTTTTGTCGGGAATTATCCTGATCAAATTGGGGTTTGAACATCATATAGCCTAACAGGACAGAGTTTGCATCGTCAGTTGACAATTCAAATAAACGATCCCTTATTGCCTCGATCGCGTAATCACAAATTCTCTTGTACTCTCCAAGTGGGTAAGTATCAAGTAATGTAAAAAGAAGTATGATATTAAAGGTCTCCCTTTCTTCAGGAAATAGTCTATACAGAAACGGTAAGGTACTTATAGCAGCTTCTACGCCATCGCCAATCTGATAACCATAATGCTCTTTAAGAGGGTCGGTAGCATAGTCCAGTACAATATCTTTACAGAAGAGTTTATCATCCGCTGAGAGTTTATCTGAATATAGCTGGAGTAAAGCCGCGCAGGTATATGCAGGAACAGCACCATTGAATAAATAAAATTCTTGGTTGCCGACTTCCTGAAATGCGTCGAGTATTGCTTTCGTTTCTGCCAATACCAATGCCGGGTTTTCATCGTACTGGGGATAATTTCCACGGCTGCGGTTTTTTTCAATTTTCCCAGTCGCCCATGCCTTTAAGCCGGTATATTTGAATCTTTCCTCGTACGCCTGCATTCCCTCTTCGCTGTACTTTTTTAAATCAGATTCGAGTGAAGGGTTAAATTCAATCATAACGCCATCCCCCTGTTGGTGTACTATGGGATTCATTTTTCTTCTGTCTATTCTGGCCAATAACAATCTCATTTTTTTGTTATTCTCTGTTTCCGCTTCTGTAGCAGGTATGGTGCTGTAAAAGTGATCAATTATTTCCCAGATTTTCTCCTGACGCTTATCCGCTTCTTCTTGGGTAATGTGCTCATTTTTGAACCATTGGTAATTAAGCGCAAGACCTTCTAGAGAAAGTTTGCGATGAGGATCATCACACGTAGCTATCCTTTCATTTTTATATTGCTGTTTACTATCTAATCCGGACCCAATGAGATAAAGACTTCTAGCCTCAAGCTCTGAACCTGCTCTTAAATTATCATACTTATAAAATTCATAGTTTTTAAACAGCATTGTAGCCACTTCAAATAAATCATCGGGATAGGCTAATACAAGGCTGGTAACAACGGCAGTAATAGAAGCTGATTTTGTATTTTTTAGTAAATAGACGAGCCATCCCCGTAAAATTTCTTTATCATCAAGCTTGCCAACTTCCAGCAACCGCTTTTCCAAAGCCATATGGATAGATTGCAAAAGATAAGGTGTGACCGGCGAGCCGGAACCCCTGTATATATTCCATAGGCTACTGCTAATTATTTGCTTCTTTTTATCTGCACCAATGGAAACTTCAATTTCATGCACCGCTGCATCAAACCCCGACGCCAGATAGGATTCAACTGCCCGATTAGTGAAATGAATAATGAAATCAATTGTTTTTGAAAAATTTGCAAATAATAAAAGATATACAGGCGTTTGCAAGGCGCTTGGCGGGAAGTATTCACTGTGGTCGTGAAGTGAATAATAGCCTTCAACACCAAAGCCGGGTGAATAAAAAGGTGCCTTAACCGTCTTGTCATTGTGCCAGGCTGTATCGGCCAATCGTATCACATACTTTGGCAAGTTCATGACATACGCAGAGTTATCGTATCCTGAAGCGAGTACGGCTTCTCTTAAGCTGTCAAAAGGTGCCTGCCTATTGAAAGGTTTGGACAACAAATCTTCTGTAATTGCTATGAGCTCATCTTTCAGTTCGAAAGTGGCGGCCAGTAAAATTTTCAACAATTTCTCCTCTACTTCAGAACCATAATAGACATCTCCATTCAATTCTGCATCCTTATAAAAATGCAGTGCAAAACGTCCTGCTTGCTTCGCTGTATTGCCTGTCGGACGATGACCAATCCAGTCTTTAAGCAAGGGCAAAATATAGTCAAGTTCGTCTTTTTGGACAAAATCAATCTTTGTATATAAGTATTCTATGGCAGCTTCCCAGCCCCTGCCTTTGGGTTTAGTAAAAACATAAGCAGGACTAACAGTTATGTCTTTAGAGTGCTGGAAAATCTTGTTTAGCTGAGGATCTAATTCTTTACAGGCCGTTCTCAAAAGGAAGATGATCTTCTTTAAAAGGACTTTATCCTCTACCAGTAATACACTATCGAGAAGTTGGAAAAAAACAGCGGAATAGTCTGAAAGCAATACACTGATCAACAATTCATCTTTCCAGAATACTGGTATTACATCCATGTTAAAAGACTGTTCAATAAACAACTGAATATCGGGATCTACCTGTTGCAGTTTATCAGACAGCCATTCACGAAATGCCCTTCGTATGGGTAGAGAGTTGCCTATGTTTTCAAAAAATGATGAATGGGAAAGTGAGTCAGCGTATTCTTTCTCAATCAATTTTTCCAATGCCCATTCTTCATAGATATCATGTGTAATAAAGTTGCCATCCAGATAGGGTTCATACTTGATGATCTCATCTGCTTCTAATAGAGATAGAATTTCATTTTTGCATGGCTCACCGCTTAAGAAGAAATTGCCAGTATCGCATCTATGCTTGGCAAGTTGTAGAAAGCACCTACCTCTTTCCAGATGAATATTATCTTTTTTGAACCTTGCGTTTTGAATTTTTTTTTGCCAAAGGATATCCCGGAACCTTTCGATATCTGTATGCTCGTTAACAATGTCGTAATTAGCAAGGAATTCATTTAGGTAAAACAGATTACCGATCAGGGTTTGTAAGCGTGGATTATTGGGCAAATTAAATTGAAATGTGGCAGATAGATTTTCCAATGTCGTTGCGCTTAGACTTTCCAGTTTAATAACATCAAAAGGCAACCGATACACTTCAAGCATTTGAAAACACAGATCGTCTAGATAACTATTCCTGGTAGTGAATATTATTTTCCAGTGATCTTTAATCAAAGCAGAAAGTAGCTCAATAAATACATCCTGACTTTTCAGGTCTGCCAGTTTTTCGGCTGAATCAATAATGAATGTTTTCCTTGCTTCATCCTTGTTACCAAGAAGAAAATCGTTAAGGTCATAATTGCCAAACTGACTAAAAACAGCCGTTGTATCAGCCTTTGTAAATTCTGCAGCTTTCAGCACATAGCAGGGTGCATCCTGGCTGTTGAAGAGTTCCTTAACAAGGGCAGTTTTGCCGCTCCCGCCTTCACCGGCAAGAATTAGTATCTGCGCTTTATCACTTTCAAGTTTTGAGAGATCGTTGCTTCGGTCAATTTTAATCTGTTGTTTCCTAAACTGAATATCCGTCTGGATGGCAAAAAGAATATTGGTTGAATGGGCTTCGATTTTATTTAGGAAATCTACAATGCCGTCACCTTGCCCAAAGAAGTATTGCGCTAAATATTCATTTTCAGGAACAGACAATTGTTTTTCAAAATGGCTCAGTACACGCCATTCGACTATAAGATCGATTTTTAAAGCGGCCTGTTCAATTTCAATTTGGTAAGCCGGTTTTTTCTTATCCTTTTTAATGGTTTCCGACAATTCTTGGTTTGTATAAACCAGGATTTTATCCAGCTCCGCATTTTTGGATTTTGCCTTTTTTAAGGAGTCGATAATATCGTCTTTGTTGACGGCAAGTTTCGTGTCATAATATTTCGCCTGGAAAGCCACTTTTAATCCATCGACATCAATAGGTTCTGTTTCGATACCGGTCTGATTTTTAAATCGAAAGATACCCACCCGGATATTGAATTCGTAGCAAAAAAGCATGTAAGCTAACCGCTCAAATACAACGCTTTCTTTTTCATTAAACTTGGATTTGAAAATATTCCAATTAATATCGATCATCAATTTTATTTTATGTGGCTTTTATAGAAAATATTATGAATAGTCTCTTCAGGATTAAGAAAATTCAAAAAACTACAGCTTCATTTTTCGAATATACGAACGTAGAATCTGCGATGCTCTGTAGACTATGTGCATAATCGGCACAAACTGATTCTACCTCATTCTTTTCTGTCTTAGCCATGGTTGCCAGTTGTCATCGCATTGTTGACTTTCTGGCGTTTCTATCTTGCGCAAGCTGCTGCAATCTATGCCATAGAAAACATCAAGCAAATGCAACTTCAGGTTATGCCTATATCGCATTCCACAAAGAGAGAAGGTTGCGGGTTAGTCTGTGCCGTAACACAAGCACTTTTTGAATTTTTCCAAAGTCATGTAATATTTGTAGCAAATGCCTTTAAGGAGTTGCTAATCAGAAACGGCTGACCCGCCAATACTCTAAATGATGTAGTAAGCTTGTAGTAAAAGCAGTAAGAGAGATGGTATCAATCTCGTAATTTCATGTACATGATGGTAATCCCTCCATTACCAGAAAGAAACTTGATTTCAATGGTGAGCTATTAGTGCGTGATAGGATAGTGTCAATTCAAATGGGCTTTCAATTAGGGAAAGAAAACTCATTGAGTGATGATGATTTTATTCCTAATAAAGTTGTTATTGGAATGAGAAGCTAGCAAAAAAACATTAGAATATGACAGAAGAAATTACATGGGAAAGTCAGTTGCCAGCTCTGAAGGCTTTAATCGCATGGGATGACGAAGACTATCTCGAAATGGAATCAACCATTCAACAGATCAGTAACTTTAATCCAGCAGAATTTAATAATGAGACTTTCCAAGTAATCCATAATTACTGGTATGATCTTGCATCACGATTTCCAATAAGCAAAGTCGAACTCGACCAAAAGTATCTGTTCCGGGCGCGTCAGAATATAGGCGATGAAGTCTTCTCCGAAGAATGGCAAATCTCTTATAACAGTAGAAGAAAAGACATTATTCAATTGGGGAGATTCAATAAACCGCAGGAGACTGTATTTTACGCCGCAGTTCCATACGATAATAGCCAGCATTTCGTTATCACAGCGACATTAGAAGCATGCAAAGAGATATTTGATGATACCTCTTGTCTGTCAGAATTCGATTTGACTATTACCCGATGGGAAGTCAAACAGCCATTTTTTATGGTCAGCTTATGTCACGATGAACGTCACTTAAAACGTAATGATCGGTTGTATCAAAGCGTTGACCGTTTATTAACCGGTATAAAAACTGTAGGAAGTGAAAAAGCATACTTGTTGATTAAAAAAGTATGGGAGATGATGACTCATTACTGTTGCGTACAAAACCCGACGCCAAATGATTATTTTATCTCCACGGCTTTGTTTGGAGCTATACGGAATTATTATGGCTCCAGAGGGGAGCCGGTTCTTGCCATGTTATATCCGAGCGCAATGACTGAAAAAGACGGATTGAATATAGTATTAACCACGGATGCTGTGGATCAGTTTCTCAGACCTGATACTGCAGTTATGTACAGAGTTAAGAGATTAGAAGATAAAAAATCGTACAAAGGATTTGCATTGAGTGATGCTGCAAAAATTGTAAATGGAAAATTTCAGTTTTCAAGAATTGATGAATCTGAAGGCAATTTTGAAATTCCACAGTCTTCATAGTTTAAAATAACTTCAAAGTAGTTTTCGATTTCAACAGTCAATCATATATGGCACCTCAACTCGAATATCTGGAGCAAGTAAGACATAATTTGGAATATGCTGACTTCAATATGATCCAATTGGCAATTGCTGAACTACGAGACAAGTTTCTTCCTATAGCTATACTTAAAAAAGGGTTCGCAGTCGATAGAGTAAGGATCAATAGGCCCGGTGAAATCTTCAATGGGATTGATGCTGTAAATTATATCACAGACAAAGCTGTCCTTGACCAACATGCTGATTTTGGTAGAGCTAACTTGCGAAAGGAAGCAATGTTTTACGGGTCGGTTGAAACACCTCAAATCAGGTTGCCCCGATACACTGCCTGGAGAGAAACAACCGCAATTTTTGACACGCAGCCCTTGCCTGATGAATTACACGAAACATTTACTCTAAGTAGGTGGAGAGTAAAGGAAACTTTTGAAATAGTGGAAATGATTTTTAGTGACGAGGCTCTGATAAAAAGTGACTATACAAAAGCCTCTTTGGAACATCAAACTAAAGGCATAGCAGATCTTAGATTAGAACAACACTACAGAGACCAAGGACGTTTTTTTAGCAATGAATTTGCACGCAACGATTGCAAGGGGAAGCCATCTAACTATAAAATTTCAGCTGCTTATGCTAACTATGTTCTTACGAATTTGGGTTTCTTAGGTATAACTTTTCCAAGTGTACAATCTGAGTATCAAGGTCAGAACATAGTTTTGCGCCCAGAAGCAGTAGACAAGTATCTGGAACTTGAAAAAGTTGCGATGTTTAAATTTGACAGAGAAAAAGGACAAAACTTGCCATTAGATAGTATCAAACTTGCAAATGAACTTGGAGACGACAAAATGAATTTCCAATGGTTTGATTACATAGGTAGGGAACATCAATGATCTTACTACTTTTTTTTCAACTAATTATACCGGCCCAACGTCAAACTGGCCGACTACCAATCCATATTAACTGCGTTGTCAAACAACTCGCCTAAATAATGAATATACTCGCTCATTTTTTCTGTTGATGACATTGCTGCGGCATATACTCCATCGGTACCATGAGGTAAGATAATAGGCAAACCGCTTTTGACATATAACATAGCAGGATTTTTACCATTATCGAACAAATAGCTCACAAAGCTTTCGATCAACGAAATTGCATCCTCGTCCCTAATAGACAATCCATCACCAAAAGAAAATTGATTCGCAGCTTTCTGGGGATGAAGAATTACAGGAACAGCACCGGTTGGTGAGTGAAAATTAAAGGCTTCACCCTCCCTGCCAAAGGCGCCATGAGCGACATAATTTCTAAGCTGGCGGCGTAAATCTCTTAATTTGTCAAAATATACTTTGTTCTTTGCTTCACTTAAGGGTAATGCCGCTTTGTATTTTTCTAACCATTCTTCTTGTGCAAGGTTCGCTACTTCAATTCCGGTCTTTGTATATCCTTTCAAGATACTAATGTGAATAAATATGTACTCTGTCCAGCTAAAAAATGCGTCAATGGTAGCCATTGCTAACCAGTCAGTGCTTTCATCGCGCTGCATAGCATTTAGGAAACCAGTTAATTTTCTATCATCAGGCGTATCGTGTTCACGAGTAATTTCTTTTGCTTTATTCTCGTCAGCCACCTTCTTATATTGAGATATAAAGTAGTTATAACGTTTGAACAGCGCTATGCTTTTATTGGTAACGTTCAGCTGAGATTTGTCAACTGCTTCTTTTGCTAATAGTTCAAAAAATGGTTTGGCAATAAATATTCCTTTCTTAATTAAATGAACAATTTTACGAGCATCTTCGTTCTGTTGCTTAGCATCCCTTGCAAATACACCAATGCCCATTTTGCGATATTCAATTAAAAATGCCTCTCCGTTATAGTCGATAGGAAATGACCATGCTACTTTTTCAAATTTTCCTAGATTTTTGAATTGAAGAAGATCAGCAAAAAGAAAATATACCAAGTAGTATGCTGGGAGATCGTAACCTGCATTAGTTCGTTGTGACCTAAACAGAAAATCACTCTCTGCTTTAGTGTCTTCGTTTGTTTGTTTAATCGGATCAATAGCTTTCAAAACTTTTGTTCTGATACCCTCGATTAATGCTTGTCTGTCCATTTAAGTACAAAATAATCAGCAACACGAATATTTTAAAAGAAAAATAAATATCATGGTTGTCTGACAATCCCAAAGGGAAAAATCAGTACCTTAAAGGTGAACAATCTACTTATTGGAAAACAATACTGTAATTACCTTCTCTTTTCTTACAGAGATTCTGAAAGAGAATACATACTCACTCTTGTATCCCGACCCCAAAGCAGGCCTGGCTATAATTTGTTTGTATGAGGGTATTCGCCATGGTACATTTCCGCAAAATTCTTTCAAAGAAAAAGATATTCACGACGCTTTATCCGCTGTCAACCCTTCAATTGATAACGACAAAAGTCGTCATCCAAGAGAACATTACAATGCTATTATTTCAAATCTTTTAGATTATTTCCTTCGATACGACGAAGAACGTCAGGAATATTCTTTGAAGGAATATGCATTTGTATTTTGCAGACAGGCACATGCTATTCTTGAATCTAACTTCTCTCCAACAAGAATTGAGAAAATTTGTTTTGCTCTACACCAGAAATTAGAGAAATGTCTAGAACAGCAATCATTAATTGATTGGTTTTGGTTGGAATTTGATGCATTCAAACCACAATTGAAAAGTCAGTTGGATTTTTTGGACCGCCAGATTGATCAATCAGTGTCTGCATTGAGAGAAAACAAAAAGGTCAGTTTGCAAGAAGGCACTATAATAGAAACGTTGAAGCAAATAGATGAACGGTTTGAAATTATACGAACACAAAATAAAGAGTTACGAAGTGCATTTCGTGAGATCGATCAAATCAGGCGTTTGATCGAAGGGTATGCTAGTCAGTACGATAATAGCGAGATTGACCAGTTGGTACACGTTGTGGTAAGTTTTTTTCAAGAGATGCGCAGGACCCTTGGAATTATTGATAAACGTCTTGATAGGATTCAACCGAAAATAAAGCAACTGTTCAGCAACCTAAACAAACCTCAGTTCAATGCAAAAATAGAACGTTTTTTGTACTACCTGCTCGAAAATAGTAAGGAAACAAACGAAGGAAATAAAAAGAGCATACAGTTACCAAACGCTATTCCGTCGTTGTCATTTATTCAACTTTCGCAAAACTTCACTATTGTCGAAAGGAAAAACAATCTCTTTCCCATTCAGGCAAAAAAGCGAATGATTATTCCAGAATCACCTGAAGCTAAATCGAAAGCCTTCGCGTCATTTCAACAACGTATAAATCAGCAAGATCAAATTAGCTACTGGGTTCAATCCATTCAAAACGATGCAACTAAAGAGCAAGAGCTTAATCTATCTGACTACTTTTTTCGCATAGCCCAATTGGACGATCCTGATTCAATTAACCTCGCGATTAAGGTTATCCTTCGCACCGCGACCCTTTTCGAATCAGCGGGCAAACATCGTATCGAAATTAACCCTGAAGTTCTAATCCAACGTCCGAAATTTAAGACCTCACTATGGCAGATTATGATCAAGAGAAAATAAGTGCTCACAGCTTTCTAAAGGATCCTGACAGCAAAGAGACGTTTGCTCAAATTGACTATGCACTGAAAAATGGTAAGCATATTCAACGTTGGCAGAAAGAAGAGGATTTGTTTCGCTTTTTAGAAAAGCACTTTTCGAGCCTCAAGATGTATTACAAGGATTATTTTCAAATTTCTCTTGAAGCTTCCGGGGAATCAACAAACAAATATTACTACCTAGAGTTTTTGCCAGAAAACCGAGGGAATATTCCTCTTGAGAACAGACATTTTTTACCGAACGAACATGTAATAGTTGGGTTCTTGCTATACAAAATTGTCTTTATCGACAACTACATCGAACTTAATTCCCTGCCCGCGTTACAACAAATGATACGTCACGACTACGAACATCTTAAGCCCGATATTTATCGGGCCCTGGCTAAAGCTAAACGAGTTAATACAACAGAAATCGATGACAATAAAGTCAACGATATTATAGAAAAGGCAATGCGAGAATTTTCCAGAATTGGTTGGATCGAGCTAGACGAAGGTAATTTCGATATCCTTCCATCTTTCCAGCGTTTGCCAAAGATCTACGCAGACTATATCAACATTCCAGAACTCTGGTTAAAAAATGGGCAAGCATCATGAAACAATATCCAAGAATTTATAGCTTGTCCACAGTTGGTCTTATACATCATCAAGAGTTTGATTACAAGTTTCATCCTTTTCGTACAGACTTTACCGGTGAGAGTGGGTCTGGTAAAAGTATGATTGCTGATCTCATTCAACTGATTTTCGTTGGTTCCGAAGCATTTGAGTCTGCTACAAAAGGCACGGACACGCGCGATCCTGAGGGAATGGTATTGGAACCGACGATAGGCGGCAAAGGTGTTGGCTATGCCTTTTTAAACATAGAAATAGCGATCAACAGATTTCTGGTGGTAGGTGTGTATTTAGAAACTGGCAATAGAAACTCGCAGGCATTCATTATTCAGGCCGGATATGATTGGCAAGCTATCCAACTCCTGCAAACCCCGGTTTCCTTTCAGCAATTTATCAAAGCAGAGGATATTTTG
Source organism: Chitinophagaceae bacterium (assembly GCA_965246905.1). Taxonomy (GTDB): domain Bacteria; phylum Bacteroidota; class Bacteroidia; order Chitinophagales; family Chitinophagaceae; genus UBA1952. The sequence goes on along the minus strand of CBDFFZ010000014.1, from coordinate 204,223 downwards.
CCGATAGACCTATTGACAGAATGGATAGATAAACAAAGCCTACACATTAAAGCATGGCAACGCTACAAAGAATTTCACAAAATACTCTTCCGTGAAAATATTGTGCCTTTAGACTTGGCTTTCAATGAAAGAATCCTCAACGACTATGCGGGGATATTGCAATCCTTTTCAAGGGGCAAGACACTGGATACTCAGAAGAGTGATAGTATCAAGCTGTTTTTGTTTGGAGATCAGGAAGCCAAAAGACTACTTGAAAACTTTAGGAAGGCCGAAAAAGATATGGAACAGGCGGTCGGGGAATATGGAAACAACCTGCGAGAAATTGAACGAGTAACTCTAAAACAGCATGCAATTTTAGAGCTTCGAGACCTGAAAATGAGTCGAGACAGGTTGCAGGAGTCGTGGTTGTTACAGGCCTTGTTTTATTGGTTCCAGGAAAGAAATAGATTGGAAAAGGATGTGAACGATTACATTGCAAACTACTCGCAGGCAATACAACTAAAAAGCATTTTAATAGATATCACTGAGGTAGAGATAGACCAACTCAAAAGCCTATCCACAAATCTATCTTTTCAGCAAAAAGCTGCAGAAATCGAATATAATAAAGCATCGTCGCCATACAACGACTTGAACAAGATTATGGATTGGCTTAAAAGTCTTGGCTGTAATTATAGTGAGTTAGGAATAAGATACACGGAGTATAAGAATGATCAGGTGAAGCGAAATCGCTTACTCCCATTCCTTGATGCACTGCAGCAGAAAAACCTAAAATCAGAATTTGAATTAATTAGCAATAATCAAACATCACAAGACCTCAAAAAGGCCTTAGCCGATAAGGTTAGCCAGCTACAGGATATAATCAATCAGAAGAATAGGCTCAAAAGAATTTCAGACATCAATGCATCTGACTCTCTTGTCAATTGGGCATTGTCTGAACAACGCGCCTTTAGCATTGACGAAGAAAGCGCAATTTTCCGATTTCAGGATTTGTCAAGAAGCAAACCAACCAAACACGAGGATTACCTACCTACTCCTGCGGAATTAATTTCAGCTCTTCAAATTGTAGAAAAGGAATTCGAAGGCTTTTGGATAAATCTGAACGGAATCCGCACCTATGTAAAGTATGTCGAAGGACAGATACTCAATACTACTGACGAAGCCAAAATCCGATCCTATTTTGAGCAATTTACTTCTACAATAAAAAACGATATTATTGAATTAGAACAGCAGCTTGAGAAGCTACAATCACTTAGTGAACTCCTCGAAGCTTTTGACAACCTTTCTTTGTTAATATCAGCCTATCAAAAAAAAGATGCGCTGCTTAAACTACAAGAAATAAAATCACTGGACATCAGCCAGGAGCGGTTTCAAGAATACCAATTAGTTTATGAGCAAAGAGATTCTATTCAAGAAGAGTTTGAACAAGCAAAGGCAAATAAAAACCAAGTTGATAGTGAGTTCCGTAGAGTTGACAAGTTGCTAACTGAATATAGCAATGTGCTGGAAATGATCGACAAGAATACCAGCTTGTCAGAGGAAATACAATTGATCGTTGATGACTTTAACCAAGACTATTCCCCAAACTATAACTATGCTCTTGAAAAGGAAAATATTTCTGGCAACTTACAAAGAGCTGAGAATAAAACTACGCTCATAAAAGAATATTGGCAACAAATTCAACCAGCCCTGAATAATATTAATCAGCTTTCCTCGATCCACAACAGCTTAATCGTCTCGGATGAAAAACTTCAAAAAGCAAAAGAAAATTACCTGTCGTGGAATACGGAACTGCCAGCAACATTAGCATCGCTGGAGCATGTAATTGATCCTACGGGAGAATGGGAAAAATACCGTGAAGCAGAAGCAATGTACGCGGCAAAATACTCTAGCACCATCAATACCTTCATAGACTCTGAATCGTACATATTCTCAGATACCACTGATTTTGTAGAGCTCGCTAAAACACTATTGCCAGAAGCACTCTATGATTCTGTAATTGAAGAGCATGAATCAAATGTAATTGAGAGGATTGCCGGATATTTAACCAGAATAAATGAGCGGAATAGACAGCTAAATAACAGAAAGATCCAAAGGATTAAGAACCTTTTGGATGAAGTTGATGAAACTATTACACAGCAGGAAAATACGATTCGACGCATCGACAACTTTCTCAAAAGTGGTGCGCAAATTACAGGTGGTTACACCGCGCGGTTACGTAGAACACCGGGCAACAATTACCCTAAAGCCTGGATGAGCACATTCAACGAATTGGTTGAAGATGAACAGTCATCGAGCAACTACCAAAATAGATTGGGAGAGAAAATAGACTTGGCTGAAATAATGAAAACTGCCTTTCTTACTTGCGGTGGCCCATCACATACAAACGCTTCAGTAGCCAAACTTCTTAACCCTTCAAACTACTATGAACTCTCCTTTGCTATGGAGTCAGAAAGTGGCCGAATTAATAAAGGGAGTACCGGGCAAACCTATGCTGCTATTGCCCTTCTATGCATTGCGCGTCTATCGATCATGAGTAATGAAGAAGGAAAACCCATTACACCCGCGGTTCGAGTAATGCCAATTGACGAAGCAGAAGGACTTGGATCCAATTATGATATGCTCTATGACATCGCTTCAAAATATGATTACCAACTAATTTCCCTTTCAATTGGGCCGATTGGCAAATTTCAGGATGGTGAACAGTATTTGTATATGCTTCATAAAAACATGGAAGTTGAGGCACCAATCAACTATACCCCGATAGGCATTCTTTGTGAAACTGATAAAATACCACCACAAACAATCTATGAACAATAGGAAACTAACCTGGCGACATTTAAAAGGCTTAAATAAGCTGTACGCATCTAAGCGAGTTGGATCAGCGATCTTAGACAATAGCTATATCAAAAGTGTTTTGCTAGAGCAAAAAAAAATGGTTAGGTATAAATCAGGAAATGTAAATGTTCTTGAAGCTACTTCATCATATGAAGCGTTTTATAAGCAAAATTTTGAGGCTGATTATGATCTATACGAAGGTTTCTTATTAGCCGAAAATCTTGAGAGCGATGCTAAAAGGCGATACACCGAGTCTGACATTCAAACTATGATGTTCATCGCTGAACACAAAAATGAACTCATCAAAAATCTGACAACTATTCGCACTTTTTCCAGTGAAATGTTCAAGGGACAGGGATCAAAATATCTGGAAAATAAGTCTGGATTGAAGGATGCAGTTTGTAAAATATTGGGCATAGTTGATTTCCCGGACAGAGATCCTAAAGATCACCAATGGAGGTGTGCTGTAGATTGCCTCAATCCAAGACTCATTATTTTATGTGAAAATCTCGCCCCATTAAAAAATCCGTGGAAAGCGAGAGAGAATGATTTTGAACTTTGGTACGTGGGAGGAAATAACATTGGCATTGTTGATCACATTAGCTTTGAAAAGCTGTCTAAGCCTGTATATTACTCTTGCGACTGGGATTACCATGGCCTCTCAATTTACTCGAGGCTCAAACAAAAATTGCAATCGAAATCTTGCGATATTCAATTGCTAATCCCATATGATTACGAAACTGCTTTATCAGTAAATTCTCCTCATCATAAAAGTGAATGGGATTATAGAACAGATTTTTCAGGTTTAATCTTAAAAGACTTCTCGCCTAAAGCGTCACAGCTTATTAAAAAGCTAATCGCGGAAAACAAATGGATAGAGGAAGAATCATTGGATTTGTTGAAAATGGTTGACGTGCATTTGAATGGCCAATAAACTGAAACTATATCTTATCATAATCGATTATTGATTCAGGCATCTTTTTTTAGTAGAGGAGATGGGATTCGAACCCAAAACAGATGGGACATCCTGGCGCTTCAATAAACCTACGAGGTAGCACCAAGGTAGCACTGGGACACTTTATAAGTGAACAACAGCAGGTTAAATACTTGATTTTATTGGTTGCGGGGGCAGGATTTGAACCTGCGGCCTTCAGGTTATGAGTCAGTTTTTTGCCACTTTATGTCCGATTTACTGACGTTATCAAACGTTATTTAAAGTATATAATACAAGTCTTTATAGACTTTATTCGCTCTTTGGGTTATTATTAGAAAATTACTAGTTTTAACCCCTAAGGTAGCACCAGGGTAGCACCAGACCACCATCGTCTAGTCAAAAAGGGAATAACCTGATGGCCAGTAACACCGTCAATTTTACAAAGCAAAATCTAGCTAATCTACCGCTGCCTAATGCCGGTAAGCGGGAGTATTACAGAGATCAACAACAGAATGGCCTCATCGTTGATATAAGGGCTAGCGGATCGATTTCCTTTTACCTTTATAAGAAGATCAAAGGCCGTCCCCAGCGTGTGTTGCTGGGCGCATATCCTGACATATCTATTGAAAACGCCAGAAAGCTTGCGCGCATCAAAATTGGTGAGATCGCGGAAGGCAAAAATCCCCAAGAAGAAAGTCGTCGGATAAAATCTGAAGTGACCTTTGGCGATATGTTTGAGCAGTACATGACCAGGTACAGCAAGAAGCATAAAAAGTCATGGAAGTATGATGAAAGAGAAGTGTCAAAGTTCTTGTCACACTGGCTTAACCGCAAAATGTCGGACATCTACAAACGTGAAGTTCAGTTGCTACACGAAAGGATTTTTGATAAAAACGGATTGTACCAGGCAAACCGCATTCTTGAGCGAGTACGTGCCATTTATAACAAGGCTATTGAATGGGGTTGGCAGGGGGGCAATCCAACAGCCGGTATCAAGAAGTTCAAAGAGAAAAGTCGCGACCGCTTTGTTCAACCTTTCGAAATGCCTTACATAGTTCGTTCCATTAATGAAGAAGAAAATGAAGCTATGAAAGATTTTTTCTGGCTCTTACTTCTCACTGGTGCCCGAAAGACCAACACGCTTATGATGCGTTGGGAGCAAATAAGCTGGGACAGGAATGAGTGGCGCATTCCGGATACTAAAAATGGTGAACCGTTGCGCGTTGCCCTTGTTGAGCGAGCGATAGAAATCTTGAAAAGACGAAAAGCAAGAACTAACAGTCAGTGGGTTTTTCATCAGGAGGATGATGCATCAAATCATTTTGTAAATCCTAAACGCGCTTGGAAGAGAACGCTTGCAAGAGCAACCCTATCCCTATGGGAAGATGATGAGCAAGCTGGCGGATGGGTTAAGAGGATTCAACTTGATAGCTATTTCACATCACCGGAAGCAAGGCTGCAAAAATGCTTGCAGTTCGCCAAAAAGAATAAGGAGCAAGTGCCGCATAGCATGGCCGATATCCGCATCCACGACCTTCGGCGTACGTTTGGAAGTTATCAGGCTCTATCAGGTGCAAGCTTACAGGTGATTGGTAAGAGCCTTGGCCATAAGTCTCAACAATCAACACAAGTGTATGCACGGCTCAATTTAGACCCGGTAAGAGCCTCTATCGAAAAAGCCACGCAGATAATGCTGGCACAAGGATAAGTCATGGCTTCGTTCAAAATATCAATCATGTGGTAACTGCAATAGATGTATTCGTTCTTGCGCTTGCAGCTCGTAATACATAGGAATGAAGCGATGATACAGGCTGCATTGCGGGTCTTTGCCGTCCACACGATATACCGGACATCCACTCGTGCAAACGGAACGATACCGGCATTTTTTACAGTCATCGGATTTTGCATCTTCATGATGTTGGCCCACGTCGATCATATCAACCAGATCCAACTCTTCATTAAAAATAGTGTGGGCGGCAGCTCCCGTATTTTCAAATTGTACATGGCAGTATTTGAAAGAGCCATCGACATATATGGCGCCGCCGGAAAAGCCAGAGGCACACGTCTGAAACCCTAAATCATTTGGCTTGAGGTCACAAAACTGATACCGTTTTGAGAACTGCCAGCCTTTTTTTATTGCGTCCAGCATGATGGCATACGATGCCGACAAATATTCATCCAGCAATTCCGCATGAATGTTCTCGCCTTTCACAATCGAATAGCGGAACGGAATATCCAACGCAATCAGATAGCGCGTTAGTTCCGGCAAACCCATAAGGTTTAGATTGCTGACAACGGTATTGACTGATAGTTTTATACCGGCTGAAATCAGTTTGCGCAAATTCGCATCAACGACCTGAAACGAGCCACTACCGGATCGAAAACTACGGGTTGCATCATGCGTAGCTTCAACTCCGTCTAAGGATACACCATACCCGATGCTGTGTTCTTTCGAAAACGTCAGAATTTCATCAGTCAGCATTGTAAGGTTAGTCACGAACCCAGCATCAAATCGACAGCCAACATCGGCCAATGCTTTTCTGGCTTCCGGAATAAACTCTTTCCAGGCCTTGAATTGACCTAAAGGTTCGCCACCAGCAAGCCGCAAACGGACATGGCGAATACCCTTGAGCTTTGCGGCCTGTATCATTTTAAACAGTAACTGCGCCCGGACTAACGCAGTCATCCCTTTGCCAGTGTTCAGGGTTGAGATATAGCAATAGCTACACCCAAGATTACAGGCATTCGTCGTATGAATCCAGAAATTGAGTGACTTCGGCGCAGCAGGCTTATCAGGAACGGTAAAACCATTAAAACTGATAATCTCAGTTCTATTCAACATCGTTAGTAATCGTTCCAGCTTATCGGTTGCCATGCTCAGACTATCTGCCAACGTCTCCACGTCATCCACCCCGTTGACGGCTTGCAGGATATCGTACTGACTACGGTTCAGTAACCGGAATGAGTTTGGATAAGAACAGTTTACAGCGTAAGCATAGTGTTCTCCTACTGGCTTAATAAGCAGCTCAGGCGCTCTTTGTGGTATCAAGTTCTTCATCTTCATAAGAGGGATAGCCAGAACAGTTACAATCAGGGCTTAAGTTTTCAGCGCTTACCATAAGATATGCTTTGCCTAAGCTGGTTTCTAATACGGCAGCATCATCGAATAGAATGTCATTTTCAAAATTTTCCATGGCGAGTGAAATATTAGTGGTTGTTAAGAATGTTATTGTTAAGTCTGTTGATCAAAGTATGAACCGTGCTGGGGTGCCATTTGCCACCTGTGCGAAATGTCGGTATGCCCTTTCTGTTGAGTTCTTTAGAAACCGCGCGTGTAGAAATAATCCCTCTTCCTTTTAGCCGGTATAATACAGGTGAAAGCTTATGAGCAAAGTCTTCAGCCGCCAGCCTATTCGTAACAGAAAGAATTTTCCCGTTTTTTCCCAGTTCTACGCCGCGTTCTTTTGCGGCCCCCAATGCGGCCTTAGTTGTTTCACTTATTCGCTGTCGTTGTTCTTCCGCTACTGCCGCTAGGATATGAATGGTGAACCGGTTAGCACGGGGATTATCAACGACGATAATTTCAACATCAGATTTTACAATGCCGGCTATCTGCTCCACATCGCGCCCCAACCGATCAAGTCTTGCAACGATCAATGTCGCATTTTGCTGCCTGCATAGATCCAGCGCTTCGTATAGTCCAGCTCTGTGCTTTCTTGTCGAACGAACTTCAATCACCTCAGTTAGCAATGTGTGGTCGCTCGCTTTACAGTAATCCTCCACCGCCTTTTGCTGTGCTTCCAGCCCTAAACCACTTTTTCCCTGCTTGCTCGTTGAAACGCGATAATATGCGACGGCTCTTTTCATTGACAGCTCCCTATTGTGTTTATGAGTATACCATCCTTTATATTTGGACAGGAATTGGTTAAAAATCGCTTACCCTGAAAATTCAAGGGACTGAAAAATAACATAATGATTGGAGCGGAAATTTCGAATAAACGGCTTTTTTCGTTTGAGGGTAGACGATGGTTTACTCATAGACAAATTTTCTCGTGAAATTTGCAAAAAAATCACTTTGGCGGATGGTAATAAATGGCCCTTGCACTTTCAATCCTGGCGTTGCTGGCAACCTTTTATCAGTTGTATCTGCAACGTGTTCACAACGAAAAATCATTGAAGCCACTTATTCAGATTGACGTGTTTGATCGAGATGATTTGATTGCGGTGCGTGTACAAAATAATGGGCTCGGGCCGTTTATCATTGAACGACTTTCTTTCGTGAAAGGAAATGAAGTTTATAATTCAATCAGGCATTGCATTAGTCTAGATCCAAAGTCTTATCATAATGTGGGCATAACAGAAAATGTTAAGAAAGTGGTACTGCCCAACAACTATCTAGATGTTTTCTCAAATCGTTCAAAAGGTGATGACATCGTTGAACGAACAACCAAGATTAAACAAGAGCTTTCAATTTTAAAATTGAGAGTCGAAGGTTGCGATATTTACGGTAATAGTGTTTTTATAGAACGGCGATTAGATTGGTTTACGAGTTATTTATCAATATAGGCTGTAGCAAATTGGAAATTTCTACAATCAAACCCAGTGCATGCTAACTTTTGATGTAGACCATTGATGCCAAAGAGGCAGGTATTAGCTATTACTTCTAATCAAACTTATTGTTCCTCATATTTCTAATTCCCAATGTATTTTCAACCAGCGGATCAAGCATATTGTCTATGAATACATTCGCTATATCTTCAGGTCTTAGACCCAAATCTAACAAGAAAATAGGGCTATCCATTACTATCGCTGAAAGCTCGCACTCTAGTTGACTGCGTAATGCGCCCTCATTGTCAAGTTGTTTCGATACGCTATCATTATTCTCATTAAATGCAATTATTTGAATTAGGACATTGCTTATTTTATCGTAAATAACCTTCACAACGGGTGGCGTATCATGTTCATGGGTTATCCTTAGCTGTAAATGACCTGAAGAGTTATAGTCTTTAAGAATTGTAGTAAGATTGGTTCCAAATCGTTGTGTTAGCAAATCTGTAAAGATTGACATATAACGTATCCAATACTCTTGTTAAATTTAGAATATTGATATCATGCCCAATTACATGTTGTCAACTACAGTGTGTTTGCCGCGAAATAGAATTGTGAACGATAGTAATGCGACTGCGCCTAACCCACCCATCGCATATTGAACATTGTTTAAAGCAAAATGTAAATGTTACTTATCTACGCTATATTTAAGTAAAAAACGTATCTTGCGACATTTTAATTAAATAATACGACATGACCGTTTGGATTGCAGATGATGAACCAGAATTGTTAACTTTCTTTGCGGAAGAAGTTAACATTGATGAAGATATTTCCGATCAACAAATTAGTTTGGTTACAATAAGCACGCTGGAAGAATTTAAGAAAAGAATTCATCGAATAGCAAATCAGGAAGAACCGTGTCCCAGCATGATATTTCTAGATCTTCGTTTTAGATCAGTTAATGAGGGTTATGCAGCTTTAGAAGCAATAAAAAAGCACCCAAAAACCAAAATTAAAACTATACCAACTATAATGTTTAGCTCTTCCCGACAACCTGAAGAAGTAAGAACAGTATACGAGAAATCAGCAAATGTGTATGTTGAAAAAGGTTCTGATACGTGGAGAAGCTTTAAGAATGTCTTACTTTATTGGAAAAAGGAAGCTGTACTTCCTTCATTTAATTGATTCTAATATGAAAGAATACAAAATACTTCACTTGGAAGATGATCCTGAATACGCGGATGCATTTACTATGTACTTGGAAAATGCCGCAATAACCGATGTTTTTTTTAAAGTGCTAAGTGTAAGAAATTTGGATCAAGCTGTAGAAGCAGTGGAGCGAGAAAGGCAAATTGATTTTATTTTCATTGATTTGAAGCTAACTGGTCATCTTACAGGGGTCGATTTTTTAAAGATTATACGCAATAATAGTAGGTTAACGGAAGTACCTAAATTCATCATGAGCGATCTGTCTGAAGAGAATGTTCAGATAGGAGGAAAAAAAGTTCCTATCACTGAATTGTCTGAGCTTGGAATGTCGAAATTTCTATCAAAAGCATTACTTTGGAAAGGTGGAGGAACAGGAATTTTAGATTTTATTATTGGGACTAACGATGCTACTAAATCAACACATTATCAGAGCGAGTCAGCCTTTAATTCATTTTTGACACTGGCACTTATAGCGAGTTCATGTATCCTTATAGGTGCGATCAAAAAGGATAGTTATATCACTCTAATTGGCTTTGGTACCTTGACCCTTTCGTCAATATTACTAATAATAGCAATTGTCGCACCTAAACCGAAAACATGAATGAGCATATTGACAAGACCGAATCGTCCGCAAAACATTGGTATACCATTGTTAAAGAACAATCACCTATAGCCGCCATAGGATTCGCACCATTTTCTTTCGGCATGACCATAGCCTTGACCAGCTCCGCCATTGCTCAAGGCCGGGTTTCAAACCTAATGTATGGGGCCGGTTTAGCATTAGTCATATTAGGCATCTTGACCATGACGGCTGGATTCATAATAATGGTATTTAAACAACTAAAGAAGCGCCGCTAGGAACAGCATAACTTCAATTATTAAAACATTTAGTATAAATTACCAATCAAATAGTTGCATATTAATGCTTATTAATGTGTGTTACTTCTAATGGGTCTGCTGGAAAAAAGCATATGATCTTTAAGCCGCCGAATTCACTTTCATCAAGAACAAACTTGCCCTTATGACGCTTGATGATAGATTTAACCCTCGCTAGGCCATAACCGGAACCTGGAACACCACTGGCACTTTGGCTACGATATCCCATATCGAAGACATACTGTCTTTCCATTTCAGGAATTCCGATTCCGTTGTCAGAAATGGTTACGGTTACCCATTTTTCTGGCGCTTCATAATCGTCAAAAAGTGTGGGAAATGTTAAGGTTAGCTGCTGTAAGCTTTCATCTGCAAAAGCAATCGTTATATAAGGGGGTATATTCTGATGTCTATATTTGATTGAGTTCTCTATCAAATTCATAAATAATACAAGTATTGACGGTTGATTTGCTAACATTGAAGTACTATTTTCGAAAACAATATTTGTGTCGGTTTCACTAATAAGTTGCATTAACTCATTACGAGCATTCGCTGCATGACTACGCAAATTAGTTTGTTTAAATATAATAGAGTTATCGTCACTTAAATCGAAAAGAAGACCCTCTAAAATTCTATACACCCTAGATACAGAAGTTCTTGCTTCTCTAAGGTAGCCTAGTTGAATTCGACCGTCGGATGCCAAATTTTTTAAACTTGCATCTATATCGCTTTGAATGTTCTCAATAGGGGATAATAAAAATTGGTTAATTCTAGTTGAGAGTTCTGGTTCAGTTAATATTTGGCCATTTCGGACATCCTGAGTTAAGTCTTCTGCCTGCGAATACACAGTGTCAATAGTTTGTTTCCATAAGTCAATGTCGGAAATTAAGGATTTTATAATATTGCTATTGACAGAAGACTTCCTAATCTCAATTAAAGCCTTATTAAGCCTCAGAACTATGGTTCCAACTGCACTTTTAATGTCATGAGACAGAGCAGTCGCAGTTGATGATAAATTGTTTTCAGTGTTCATTAGTGCAGCTTGATTTAAAAATTCACGTTGAAAAATTAACACTTATGCAATTCATTTCCTCACTAAATTTCAGTTAAATCGAAATTTAATATAGACTTCAAACTTAATAGAAAAGGACAGACTATAGTAATAGTCCTATCCATTATAGCGAGGGGCGGCCACAAGGGCATGCACTTGTGCGGGCAGATTACCCGAGTGCGTTACGTAAGACTTTTTTCACACGGCTTACGCGAACGTCTGCTGCCGGCACATCGCTTATCTTTAACAAAATCCATTGACACATTATTAAGATTTGCATAGAATTTATGCGCCCGATTATTAATTTCTTGAATTTCAATTAGTAAAAGTTGTGATCCAATTCGCACCTTTTAAGGTACGTTCGGTCAATTTAAATTTCGTAACTCAACGATTCTACACCGGCAACAGCTATAGTAACGTGTTATAAATGCATAAAATGGTAGTAGATAATTTATTTGGCGAACATTTACAATTTCTATACTTCCGTTACATAACACTCAAAAAGAACTGTAATCCGGGCAGGCGGCATTTACCTTCGCCGGAGCTAGTATTCTGGTATTTTTTAGATCAAGGTTTGCCTTGGGCGCACTGAATTTATGTTTAGCCGATATCTTTAAGCAATTTAAATTTATGGTCATTATTTATCATTAATAGGATGAAAATCCTTTGACAAGCCAATATAAGGGGTGATATACGCATATATTCCTATCCCATTCCAAATAAAAGGGAAGAGTATGACATTAAGCCAGCAATGCTGGATTAGGAGTATAAATGCACGACCATAATCATGAACCCTTACTCGACAGAAAAACAGCAGCTAAATACTTAGGAATTGCCCCCGGCACAATGGCTGTGTGGGATTGCACAAAGCGTTACGACCTCAAGCCTATTAAAGTTGGCAGGGCTGTACGTTATCGCCGTAGCGATCTGGATAAATTTCTGGAAAATCAGTTACGCAAATAAAAGTTCGGGAAGAAAGTTGTTCAAAACTGTTCTTCCCTGCTTTCAAGACCCACCAATATCACGTTTGAAGGAAGCTCAATGAATATTGAACATGCCAAGACTATACCTCTGCCTGAAATTCTAAGCAAGATTGAACTAAAACCAACAAAACAAAAAGGGATTGACCTTTGGTATTTATCGCCATTTCGCGCTGAGAAAACTGCCAGCTTTCACGTCAATACAAAGCGCAACGTCTGGTTTGATTTTGGCGATAATATCGGCGGCGACACCGTGGCCTTTGTCTGTTGTTATCTCAAGAGCCAGGACGAAAACCACAGCGTGTCCGATGCCCTTCGCTGGCTTAAAAACATGGCTGGATATATTCCAACGGTATCGCCGGAATTTATCCCGAACTTCACCCAGGAAGATAGCTCACTAACCCTTAAAAAGGTCACGTCTTTAAGGCACCCACTCCTAATCAAATATCTCGAAAACCGCGGCATTCCTTACGAAATCGGCAAGCAATATTTATCCGAAGTAAAGCTGCTGAACAAGGAAACACAAAGTCAGTTCTTTGCATTGGGCTTCAAGAACGAAGACGGCGGGTATGAACTGCGTAATCAATTCTTCAAAGGCTGTATCAAACCGAAGACGATCACATTTATCAGGGGGAAAATCCCTAAGCCAGATGGCGTGCATTTGTTTGAAGGCTTCATGGATTATCTCTCTGCAATTACCAGTCGCAACGGTAAGCCATTCGACGACGATGCAATCGTGATGAATTCCCTTTCCTGCATGAAAGATGCTTCTGCTTACATCAAGAACTACGGCTATCGGTTCGCCTACACATGGCTTGATAATGACAATGCCGGCAACAAAGCTAGAAAAGCCTTTGCAGAATTCTTTAAAACTGAGGAAGGCTTAGAACATAAGCCAATGGAAAGCATCTTTGCACCTTATAAAGATGTCAATGAGTGGCACGTTGCCAAGCTTAATCTGGGGTAGCGTCTCATCCTACATGGAATGGCAGCTGGCAAATTATTCTTAAGGTTATTGTACCCCTTTATCTCATTCCTGAAAAGGGTGGTCAATGGTTTGGGCACAGAGAATTAACCGAAGTCGCTTCCTCATCAACTATAATTTTCCCCACCGCTAAAGCGGTTCCCTCGCGCAAGTCAAAATTCAAGCTGATTCAGTCACTGAGCCTTCAGTTTGCAATCCCCTGAAACCATCAACCCCATCAGGAAAGGGCTTTAAAATGACCAATTATTACACTGAAAACTTAGCTGACTTCGGTATGCGCGAAACCAGAATGCTTAAAGATATTCTGACTGCCTGGGTAGACAATGGCCTGCCTGATAATTTTGATAATCAAGGCGTACATCCTGCTATGAACAAAAGCAGCGGATACGTTTTTCTTGTGAACGAAGATTATCAGGTCGCCATGTTAAACGGTGAAGACCTTGAAGAATTTCATTCCTTGCCATACGGCGGGGCAGAGGGCTTCTTATCCGATCTTGTCAATGAATACGCGCCCGACGATCTGCATACCGAGGATGTCGATTATATACTTAACGCGGCTGACATAGTTGGTTTTGATCTTCAGTCGCCATGGCTTGATCTGAAGATAGACCGGATAACCCAACCGGATTAACGAATTATTCAGAGGCAGATTGCTCTGCCTCTGAAATTTCCCTCAATTTTTTAATCAAACAAAGTAACACCGCTCACTAATCGGGGGTTGGACTTTCAGCGTGTCGCTACCTTCCAACAGACAGGAGATATATAGTGAAACATGGCAGCTTATTTTCCGGCGGCGGAGGTTTTGACCTCGCCGCGGAAACTATGGGCTGGCAAAATATCTTTCATTGCGAGAAAGATCCATTTTGCCAGAAAATCCTGAAACACTATTGGCCCAATGCTGAAACAATCGGGGATATTAAGGAGTTCAATGCGAAAAAATACCGGAACAAAATTGACATCATTACCGGCGGGTTCCCCTGCCAGCCCTTCAGTACTGCCGGGGAGCGTAAAGGCACGGCAGATGACCGTTACCTCTGGCCGGACATGCTTAGAGTTATTCGGGAAATCCAACCAGCCTGGGTCGTGGGCGAAAACGTTTACGGCCTTGTTAGCTGGCAGGAAGGACTGGTGTTCGAGCAGGTGCATCTTGACTTGGAAGCTGAAGGCTACCAAGTCACAGCGTTTGTATTGCCAGCTGCAGGTATCAATGCACCGCATCAAAGATACCGGGTGTGGATCATTGCACACAATCCTGGAGTTGCCGCCAAAAGGAAACAGGAAGCTGATCCCAACGCCGAGGGCCTTCGATGGCGTGGCACCCGCATTTGCGGCAAAGCTCAGAAAGGGCCAGACACCAGAGGAAACCGGAAACCTAACGGCTTATATAAGGCACAATTGGCAGAAACTGATCCCAACGCCAACGGCGAGGGATTGGAAGGGCGGCCGAAGTTTGGCCGGGTTGAAACGGGCAGGCAGAAAACCTTCCAACAGTTTATCCGACTTTATAAACGCGGCCAATGGCGAAACTGGCCAGGTCAATCCCCGCTTTGTGGCGGAGATGATGGGCTTCCCACCGGACTGGACGGCATTACCCTTTCAAAATGGAAAGCACAGAGTATAAAGATGTTTGGCAACGCTATTGTCCCACAAATGGCCGTGTGCATTTTTGAATCGATCAATACTTATGAGCAGTCACCGCCACCTGAAGCTGCCTGATAAACCTGCACCACCAATACCTACATGACCTTATCCTTTCTAAAGTAACGCCGATGGTTAGCCACAAGGGATAACTGAGGTCGCTCATTTCTCTAAGAACAATTTTCCCAACCTCTAAAGCGGTTTCCTCGCGCAAGTCAAAATTGTTCTTGTTCATTCACTAACCCTCAGTTGTGCATCCCTTGTAACTATCAACCTTACGAAAGGATAAGATCATGCATTTATTTTCTGACGATAGATACCTTCAACTACTGGAAAACGGCAAACTTGGGAACCAAGAACTTGATCATTATCCTGTAGTCAAACTATTTATGCCAGGCACCAACAACGTCTGGATAATCAGTCACATGTACAATGCTGAAAGAAATATTGCCTGGGGACTATATTATATCTATGGAAGTATACCGATACAAGGGTTCATAGATCTCAATGATCTTGCATCAATCAAGCACCGGTCCAGTTATTCCGTCCTGTCTGATGAGAACTTCGAGGCAAAATATCCAATGTCAGCATATGTGACAGCCGCCAAGATCTGCGAACGCATCACTGAAAAAGATGCGCTTTTGAAAAAATGCTATGCCGCGTATTTGGTAAAAAATCAATAGCTACATCATTGACTAAATTAATCCCTGTCACCAACAGGGATTAATTTTTTTGCTAACCATTTTTTTCAATGGTTATTTCATTGACGGCATATTGATCTCTTTCAAGAACGTTATTGTATCGCGCTTCAACGCAGGAAATAACTCTGGGAATGTGCCCCATTAATTCATGGTAGAGTTGTTGCAGCATGATCCCATTAAGCACGACGGTGTGTGTCGTAAAATCTAAAGTAATGCTATTTGCAACGGGACTATATTCGGCTGATACCAGGTAGCTATAATTCAGAAATACACGGCGACCATCCAACAGGACAAACCCGATATTCCGGCTATGTCCAACAGTCTCGTACTTATCAGTGCCGCTTTGAACGCCGCCGTTCTCGTCTGTTGACCCCGTGGGATCATTCTCCCGCATTCGATCAAACTTAAATTTAAAATCCTGGCTCATAATCTTTGCCTTTATCTCTGGTGAATGTCGGTTGTGGCACCTCTTTCTCCGGCTGTGGTTGTGGTTCTATATTGCTGTAATTGTTGCGTTCTATTTGATGAATATGGTCAAGATGAATTTTCTTGTTGCCGACGAGTTCAATCGCAGATTTCCGGTCACCAATTTCTGCCGCATGGCGCATCAGTTCCGCTTTATCGTCGGTATAAATATGTGCTTCTTCACGACCACGGGAAACCGATACATAAAACTGCTTGGCATCGGTTGCCGGAAAGGTGGACGCGGGTTGTGCAATAAATACTTCATCTACTGTCCTACCTTGCGCTGCATAAGAGGTAATGCAATGCGCATGGGAAAGATGGCCAAACGCTGCATCTATCGCATAGGTTTGCTTGCTGAGTGAATTCCTCAATTCAATTTTTCCGGATTTCTTCACAGCGGTTACTTCTAACACCTGACCATTATTAAGCCGCTTCTTATCCTGATCGAAACCATTGCGTGTGATCTTGAGTTTGTCGCCTTTGGATAGTCCGATAGTGGCCTTTTCAAAGACATCATAAGATTCCGGCCTGTCTTTCGGCAAGGCCAGCACACGGTCTTTATCTGCCATCAGAATTTCCGTTTCAGAAACCGTTTTTACTGTCCAGGCACTCCCTCTTTGAACGCCGGGAATGTTCTGATTAAACTGTACCACCTGGTCAGTCCTAAAGTTGCGCCAGTCTGATTTTTGCGCCTCAGTATAATTAAGATTTTCCACCTTCTTTACGATGATTTCCTTTTTACCGATCATCTTTTCTTTACGCATCCGCTGACGGATGGCATCGGTCACTTCGTCACCCTGTTTATTGGTAGGTGAGATCACCAGACCGGATTTGCCCTTTTTAATCGCTTTAATGTAATCCTCCACCAGTGTTTCATTCGGCTTCAGCTGGTCTATGACCTTAATCGATCCGATAGCATCAAGCTTCTTAAAACCTTCCAGCACGTTGCCTTTCGATAAGTCTTCAACGGCCGTTCGATAGGCATAATTCTTTTGCCGGTAAATCTTGCTGACCTCTGCCGATTTGATCTTACCGACAGTATTGAGAATGCGCAGGGCATCACCCCTTACCACGGAAGCATGCTGCTTGGTATCGCCGCCCAGGATAAGCCGGGCGTTTTGTTTTGTGGCAATTTCCAGCAAGTCGGACATGTCCTTAGTCCCAAGCAATCCGGCTTCATCCACCCAAAGCACCTGGTCTTTGATGCTCTGCTGTAATTGTCGGCTATTGAGAAATAGAGCAACGGTTTCCGCATTTTTGAACCCTTCCTCAAGCAACACGCCCCGTGACGCGCTTGACGTAGGAGCGACGACCGTAACGGTCTTGCCCTTCGCTTCGATTTTTTCCACAGCCTCGCGCATGAGGGTGGTTTTGCCGCTCCCAGCAGCGCCTCTAATAATGGCCACGCGGTCAGACGTAGTCAGGATATGGGTGACGGCGGCGGCTTGCTGGCCCCGCAGTTCCAACGCTGGCTCATAGTCATAGAGTGGTTGCATCTTACCCTGACCAAGCTTTGCCAGGGCGACCATTCTCTGTTCTTCCTTCAGCACTTCCTTTGTTGTGCAGAAGCTTTGTCCCCGCTCGGTGATTTGGATCACCCTGCGGTCGTTTTTAAGCCCTTGTGCGATGTTTTCGACCGAAAGGATGCTCGATCCTAAGCTATGCCTGAACGCCGTCTCTAAGAGCCTTCTGGTGGGCATTACTGATGCCCGTTCAAAAGAATGGCTTAAAGCGAAGTCAAGGCATTTTTCAGGGGACAGGGTACGCCATTCTTTAGGTTTGCCGAAGCGCACCGCGTTGTCGCCTGTATCTGATTTGCCGAAACCATCTAGGGCGTGAATTTGATCCCGCCAGTGAGATTTCAGTTCAGCCATTGTAAATCCCTTTTGCTTTTTGGATCGGGTACGTGCGCCCAAAGCATCTAAAGATTTTGCATCGGTGATGCCTTTCTCATTGGCAATCTGGCCGATCTCATTGGTGCGTTTGGAAAACAGGTCGATGACCTTATCCGGCACACCCTCGATCTCGAAAGATTTGCCATTACGCCGGATATTATAGCCAAGGCTCATTAGCCGGTCAGAAAGCCGTTTATGGAACATCGCCTCGTAGTAAGGCATGTCCCTTTTAATATCCCCGAACTGACCGGCCTTAACGCGCTGCTCAGTGTCATCCCATGTCGCATTGAAGACATAGCAATGGGCATGCAAATGCGGATCGGGATCAATCTCTTTTACCGGCCTTGCGGTCTGATGGATGAAATCCACCCATAGCAATTCTCCGGTATCGCAGTCAGTGGACTTTCCGCCTTTGCGAATTCTTGCCTTGCTGTCTGCCTCAATGTCAGTCATGGTTTCACTAACACTTGCTCTGAATGCTTCCATGATGTGATCATCTTTTGAAAGCACATGAATGACCGAGACGGATTTCGGGCAGTGGAAATTTATATCGTATCCTGTCCGGCGATTTTGTTTGGTGCGCGGGGTGAGGGGATCACCGGTTGACGGATGGCGGTTTTCGCACAAGGCAGCAAAACGCTCTTTGGTCGCCAGCCCTTCAATTTCTAAACGCGCCGCAAGTCTGCCCCGGAACTCACCGTTTAATTCCTGGTCATTCAGATAATAATCAGATTTAATCAGCGCATCCGAAAAATAGGCTTTTGCTTGGGCGGCTGAATAACTTGCTATCATCCTGATCATGGGAGCGGATTATATTAGATCAGCGAATTGATTTCAGGAAAACCGTGTTTTGTTAAGGGCCATATATCATGGTAAGGTTTGCAGTGAGATTAATTATGGCATTAATACCGGTTAAAGTTTTTACATCAGACATCTCCCCTAAGCACAGCTTAAGGGATTAATCACCTTGCTTCAGTTTCATCATCTACTTCCTCAAAGGCAATGTCTTCGACATATTCCTCTCGTAAATCTTCGGTCGTAGGTTTTTTACCATACCAGACAAACCCTCTTGGGGACGGCTTATCCTTTACAAAGGCATCTGTCAGATCTTCATTGCAGATAATCTCATCGATCCGGTCCATAATGAAATAATCGCCGATCATGTAACCTCCTGCATGGCTCAGACAATAAAGAAGGGAACTGAAGGTCAGCACCGGCCCGAGAAAAGTTCCTATTTCAGCCCAAGTAAGAAGAGCGCCAAAAATAAAAAAGGGCAGGGGTTCATAAAAAATTTCAATTGTGCGTATGCTTGGCTCTTCGCCAAAAAGCTTCAACTTATAGAAGATCGGATAAATGTTACCGCCTGACTGACTGAATCTTGCAAAGTCAAAAACAGATGGCAGACGCTTTACTTCCAAATACCTCAGAAGTGAAAATACCAGAAAGACTGCCAAAAAAGCATAATAGAGTTTATTGTTGTTTATCAGGGTAACCATTGCATACATGGGTAATGCATATTTTGGAAAGCCACCGAGAATAAAGAGGATGGTGAGGGCGGAAGCCAGTGTAAAATAACGTTCGCCCATATTTCTACGCAGGAACACTTCCAGTAGTAATCTCGGATAAGAGGAAATGAGGTAGAAGGCGCTAAGGATAATGAGCTTGATCCAGTTCTGCCGCTTGTAGATCGCTGCGTAATACAGGTTTTTCTTCATGGTTTAAGATTATAGATGACTATGAGCGATGGTAAAATTCTGATTGAATACAATCTTTTTATGATTGTGACCTTCTGAAAACTGCTTGCCCTGGATATGAATGATACCAGACACTTTGAACTGGTTCAGCGGGCCGCCTGTTTTGAGGGAGACAAATTCTTCCGGTCTGATAACTCTGGCAAGCGCAGCGGATACTGTTTTGGTCTCGGTAACTTTCCCATCGGTGCTGGCGGTGGCTAAACTTTCCTGTTTTTGATAAGCTTCGCCTATCAATTCCGAAGAATAGGAATTCGTTTCTAGATCGGCGTTAGCATGGAAGATTTTTGTTGCAAGCGTGCCCAAAAAGCTTTTGACTTTAAACGTTGATTTCTGACCGCCCATATTTGCCAAATAATTAGGCAGGTTCTGGGAAATATAAACAGTAGCGATCCTGCTGCTTCGCGCTGTCGCCTGATAGTCGGCATCATATTCATGCAGGAAGTTCTGCGCTTCATCAGCCCATAAGAATACAGGACGGTCATTTTTCTTTATCTGCCGTTTTTCCATTGCCCTTTGCCAGATGTATTTGAATAGGATCTGCGTATCGCGGCCTACCTTATTGTAGATCTTGACAGGCAGATTGATGAGAATTATTTTACCGTTCAGGCAGTCCTCAGGTACGACCGTTGAAGCATGTCTGCAAAACAAGGAATAGACTGGTTCTTGAAGCAAACGAAATAAAAAGCCGGTGAAAGAAAAATCAATAATTGAGCGCGTTTTTTCCCCGAGGTTTTTCAGGGTTTCCATGAAGAACTGATCTACAAATTGAAGTACCCGGGCATCAGGAATAGCATCACTGATCATTTGATCTCTTTTGGAGTCAAAATCTTCAGCATTTTTTACACGCGCCGGCAGACCTTCATACCAGGTATCGATCTGAGCGAACACTTTGGCTCTTGCAGCTTTAAAGGCATTATTAAAGGCTGTGTCTGCCTCTCTTGCTTTAGCGTCATCCTTTAATCTTGGTACGGTCAGGGCAATGTGATAAAGCAACTGCACGGATACTTTACCATAGGCAATAATGCCGAGGTCGATAATATGGAACATAAGCATATCAAGTGCCGTTTCCCAGAATGGATCATCGGTATTACCGCCGGCCTTTTCTTCACTTGCGCGGATAACCGTTTTTATGACCTGGACAATATTATCGGTCAACTTCCTGGAGGCATTACTCGATGATTCATATTCCAGAAAGTTAAAGAATGCGCTGCCGCCCGGCTCAAGAATAACAAGGTCTTTGGAACGTCGGGCTATGCGGCAATATTCACGCCACATTTCGGTCTCATCTTCCTTGACCGTCAGGACAAGGCCACCGAAATTGTGCGACAGGTATTTTAGTGCAAGCATCCTTCCAGAGCCGGATGTCTTTCCTGAACCAATGCCGCCAAAAATCTGAATTCCTTCCACGGCATCGCGTATGGTCCAGTTGAAACTGCCTTTGCCATCCTTTAATTCGATCAGGGTCTTATCAAGATCAAATCCCATCGTTCTCTTTATTAGACTCCAAAAATAAATTTGGCGCTAAATCGGATGTCTGTGGAAATTCCCGCTTTCCTGCGTTTTTTTCACCTAAAAAGTAATGGGAGGAACATCATCGGCCTGTTCCTTTCCGTACTTGTGGAGCACCTCCAAATACTGGATCAGGTTGATAGCTTTATAATCTACGGCAGTCGGAATCATTTCTTCCACATACCCGTCCATCGCACATAACTCCCGGATCATCAATTGCGCGTAAAGAGAGTACTGTAGCGCCGGAACATAACCAGTAAAGTGTTTCAGGCGATCTTTTGCCTTTTCGCTGTATTGCACGAAATGGGTACGGTAGCGTTCCATATCAGTCAATGTATATTCACCCATATTATCGATATAGCCTCCCTGCAGAATGTCATCATTACGGATATGACGGATATGGACATTCATTTCTTCATCGAATTTTTCTTTTGAAATTTCGTGTTTGCGGTATTGATCGATAAGCGCCCTGATAAAGACCTCATGATTCATATAAGCTGATGGATTGGGCAAGTAACCGAGATAGTCGCGGATTTTTGCCTGGGCTTCATTCTGAAGTTCTGGTAAAACAGTTGCACAGGTCATTACCTGATCCCAGGTAACAAGTTCGCGCCGGCCTTCAGCGATAGCATTCTGATCATTTGTAGCCGGATCACCATCGCAATATTGCCCGATGAATTGCTGCGTGGATTGCATGGCCTTCTCCTATAAGGTTTACTACCTAACTTAGCATAAGTCGCAACTGTAAACAATAAAAATCTTGTCTTATGAGTACAGGAAATTTATCGCCCGAAGAAAAGGAAGTGAACCGGCTTATCAATGAATCGAAATTAAAAATAGAGAAGCTTGAAAAGCAAATTAAGGATCTGCCTCGCGATCAGGGTCTTGATCAGAGATTCAATATGTCAGGTGGCCCACAGCCGCACGCGCCGGGTAAAAATGCCGAATTAAAGCGCGAAGCTAAAGAGGCAATTGAAAAAGAAAAAAAGACGCTTACCGAAAAGGTCGATAAAGCGCTTTCCGGATCATCTGCAGAGACGAAGGAAAAAGGTCAGAAAAACCTGACGAGCTTTCTTTATCCCGATAAGGTAAAAGAAAATGAACGTTCAGAGCAAAAGACGATTTCTGCCTCACAGGGTTATGCTATGAAATTAAGATTTGGAGGGGATAAAGAATTTGCCCCACCAGCTCATGAACGCGCCAGGGAAAAGGATCTTGATAGCTCGCAGGAATTTGCCAATAAATTAAAATCCGCCGGTAAAGAAAAAACGGCAGCCGATCCTGCAAATACCCGTGCACGACAAAAAGAATTAAGCGCTTCTCAGGACTTTGCCATGAAGCTCAGATTCATGGCACAGAAGGAACCAGAAAAAGAGGAGGCCGAAAAACCGGCTCTTGATAAATCAGACCAAATCGAAGGCATGTCTATGTCATTGCAATTCAGCCAGTCTTTGAGGTTCTCGCAATTGGAAGAGGGTGGTGCTGCGGATTGGAGGAAAAGGGAAATCGAAAAGGATCAGGACAAAGAACCGGAGAAGGAATAATCTTTTTAATCTTTTTCCTTTTCTAAATCATCTTTGGATTTTTGTTGACCGCCTGTTTCTTCTTTAGTGTAATCTTTGGTAAGCCAGGATGGATATTTATTCTTACTAACTTCATCCTTATATTGTTTCTGGCCGTCCTTAAAACCTTTTGCTCTTTCTGTCTCACCTAAAGCCGCTGCAATTTTATCGGCTAAGTCAGGCTCATGTGTAGATAGGATGTAACCTTCATTGAAGCCTTTTAAAAAGTCAGGATGGGGGTTTATCTCTTCCATATCAGAAAGTATCTCTTGCATTATTTTCGAGGTGTTGCAAAATCGATTCCCGATCGTAAAGAATGATCTTTTTTTGCGGCTGTGAGAAGCGTATGATGCCTTCGTCCCTAAGTTTTTGCAGGGTTGTTTTTGAGGACACATTCAAAAGCTTCATAGCCTCTTCCGCTGATATCCACTTCTCCGATTTCTGCTCAAACTTCTCTTGTAACCGTGTGACAACCTGCTCGACAAGTGTATAAAAAGCGGTTTCTTCAAGACAGATGACGTCCATGGAATATATCAAAGACAGGGAAGTTAGAATTTATCTTTACATGCTCGTTTCTCAAATAATAATTTCGTCTCGGTCAAGATTGCAATTTTGCTTCTTAGGAAAGCTGTATTTGCCATGGTTAAGATGCAAGCCTTCCCAGTTCTTCATGAACGCCTTTGCATTTCTGCTCGATTCTTGTAGGCACAGAGACTCTTGTAGGCACAGAGACTCTTGTAGGCACAGACAATACTAATAACATACTTCGATTGAATCAATGATAGAAATGCAGTGACGAAACCGTTTTTTTCACGTTTAAAAATGTAGATTATACTTTTTATCTACAACAATTATTTCATTTTTTGTGGAATCATAAGTTGAGAAACAAAATTTTCTCAATATTAAATCCATATAAACATGAATTATCTCTATGACTTGTTTATTAAAAAAGCTGAAATTTTGTCCCATGCCTTGGAAAAGGCGAACGAGCGCTGCAGGCTGATGCTTTATGTGACAACACTAGGTAGTGTGCTCCTGATCGTTGTCACATTCAATACTTACTATTCATGGAATACAAAAATTAATGCCCGTGACAGAATGATGCTATCGGAGGAGACCGGATCGGTATCGCTTTGGCAAATGAGAAAATTTGATTATGATTTAGGAAGGCAATTGGGAATTCTTGATTTAGAAACCTTTCATAGAAACATATCAAAGAACGTCTTGAATCTAAGCAAGAAACTTGATAAAGACCATTTTAGTGAGAATGACTATAAAATTGCTGAAGCACTTAGCGGCTACTTTGAGAATTTGAATAGAAGTGGTTTAATTATAGATAAAACAACTTATTTCGATGCCTTCCTAAAAAGGCAATCTTTTACAATTCCATTGCTTGGATTATCATGCTCAGAATCAGATTTATTTTTCATAGGCAGCATCTTCATAATTATTCTTCTTGTTTACACGTATTTTAACGTCAGAAGGGAGGAGAGAATTCTTTATCGGATTGTTAAAAGTATCAAGTTTATTGATCAGGCAAATCTTCAAATTTCCTTAGGCATTAGAGATAAAACAGACATATATGAAATATTAAGTATAAAATATAAGGCTCTTGAAATTCTTTTCCAGGGCTGCGTAAATAGCTTTGTGTTCACAACGATTGCAAACGATAGTGATGATTATTGGGTGGGCAATGAGCGACAAAATTTCCTGCCATCAGCTAGTGATGATTACTGGCAAAATACTGCGACAACTTCTAAAAGTAACGGACTGGCGAGTTTTGTAAAGCGGTACATTGACTACTTTCCAATTATCAGTCTAACTTTTATAGGAGTTAGTGATCTTATTTCATTCTATAGAGTTTTTACCTATTTAAATACAAATGATATAATTGAATTTTGGGGAAAATTTATCCTAGGTTTAATTCTTTATATTTTGTGCTTCCGCCAGTGTCGGATCATCCATACAGTCAATTCAAATACGGCGCATCGACTAATGGATATGCGGAATGTTATAAAACGTTATAGAGCTGATTTAAAACAATTGAAAAAGGCAAAAGAAAAATTAATAGATGATCCTAATAATTAATATTATTAGTTTATAAATTAATTTTATCATTTTTTAATTTGAGGTTGCTTACCAAGTTATATTATTTGATACTATGTCGTGCTAATACATACGATCAACTTGTATAAATATTTTTACTCTATAAACATATGAGTACACTTCCCAAAAAACCAGTCAGAATTTTACTTCTATTGTGCGTTGCAATAGGATGCGTCCATTGTGGGATCTTCATTTCCGAGTTAAGCAATAAGTTGGCACTTATAGCAATTCCATTAATTTTTGTTGGCGTCGTTATATTTA
Source organism: Chitinophagaceae bacterium (assembly GCA_965246905.1). GTDB lineage: Bacteria > Bacteroidota > Bacteroidia > Chitinophagales > Chitinophagaceae > UBA1952. The sequence continues at coordinate 178,917 of CBDFFZ010000014.1, read as the reverse complement.
ATATTGCAATTTTTCAAGCTTTCTTTTTTAATAAAGCCCTAAATTTATCTACAACATATAATATCAAACACGTATATTTTATGATTATGTTTTTTGGTATGATGGTCTTCGTACCCTTTTTTTATAGCCTCCAATATGAAACGATTTTTGAGCATAATCAGGCAAGTTTTCGAATTGATGATCCCATGGTTGATGGATTTGACTTCTATTATTTCAGCACCTCAACCTTCGCTACAGTAGGTTATGGCGATATTGTTCCTAAAAGTTCAATTTCGCGATTTTTAGCAGTCCTTGAGATGTTTAATGGCATTGTAATTTTAATTTTAATGATTGCAAATATTGATCTTATCAAAAGTGTGATTTTGAACAAACAAGAAGCGGATGATTTATGTAATGGAGTGCATTAGTGCATTTAGGCAGGTTTGTTTGAGATTACCATAATGAAACTCTTGGATATCATCCACCCAAGAAATTTTTGCTGCCAATTGGCGCTTGGGACTCGGTTCCGGCACGTTGTTTCAATAATTCCAACAGAAGCGACAACACATGCAACTCTTTAATCAAACCGATACGTCCAGTTTATTGAAAACGGCAAACTGGGACGAGGATTACGTCCCGTTGCAAGGTTTATTCGGACTTGGCACATCCTTGGTTTGGCTACTTACCGGGATAGATAAAAAAGAGCCTATCGCTTTTACGCTATGCGATCGTGGCAAGACTTTTCCTGGACTTGGCTATGTTAATATCAATGAATTGACATCGGTAGGAACCCCATGGGTTAAGGGTATTGAGCGCGACCCGTATTTTGAAGGTCGGGTTGGGATTTCGTTCTATGTCGAAGCGGCACGTATCTGCCAGTATATTACTCATGACGCCGAACTTTTGCAATATCTTGAAACCGCTAAGAATACAAAACGCGAATAACAGAATCAATGTTTAGTTCCTAAAATCATCAACACTTTGTGCAAGTTCCTGGTCTCACTTCTTAAGAATACAATTTTGCCTCATCAAAAAAATTTTATGCTTAGACGATTTTTTTTAGCAACAAGCATTTTAGCGCCACTCATTTCTACAGCGCAGATTCCAGCTATAAGTCCTCTGGTTGTTACAAGTTCTAAACAGGCGATTGAAATTGGTCTGACGCCTGTTTCAGTCACTTATAATATTAGCATCAGAGGTTTGGAAGGAACGGAAAAAGCGGATATAGAGCTTTATGATCCCGCATCGCCTTTAATTAAAGGACAAGATTACCAGATCAGCACGACTCAATTTTCTCTAACAGCTGCTAATCCAAGTTACAACATTACTGTTAGTTTTTCTGGCAGGGCTTATCTGAATGCCCCACAGATTTTCACATTGATCGGACGTTGGAAAGATCCTGATAATGACTATTGGGATGATTTCTATGCGGCACCACAGATTGTTTATTATCGTAACAAAGGTTACGGGCCGTTACAGCCCAGCATCTCAAAAGACCCTCTTTACTTAGCATACTACAGTGCTTTACTTTCTAAACTGCAAGATTATAGGTGTTCTAATCCAAAAGGTGGCCCCAAGAAACCTATACAAGCTGTCCAACATTCAGTTTTGGATTCTAATTTGTCGATTGTTTTTAGTAACGTGGTATTGGGTAGTAATGATATAATTAAAACGGGCATAGCTGCGAGTCTTGCCCAAGATAAGGATAAAGGCACACTAAGTTTTAACACTTCCATATTAGCTAAAAATGATCTGCATTTATGGGGATATGATGTAGATGGTGCAGGAAATATTGGCTTTTCTGCAAAGACAGCTGGGGGGATATATCAGCTGTTTGGTAAAGATAGTTGGAGTAAGGAAATCGGAATAAATGGTGGGTATACATTCATACCTCACACGGCTTCACAATTTGTCGATACGAATGACTGTGAAAAATTATTAATCCAAAGAAGGATTGCTGCATCAGGCATTTTGATGAAGTATGATAAGATTTTAAAAGAGGATATTTCACAGCTACAGCAGGATTCAACTTTTTTCACTTGGAGACTTATGTTCTCAAGCCGCTTGGATGAATACGATACGAAAACCTTTGTATCAGATGATAGTACTCTTAAATCGATTATATCCCGTTTAAGTGATTTTCACAGAATTCATGATGCAGCGCTAACCTCTGTGCCAGCCGTTCCCGATTATGATACTGTTGAAGACAGAGTTGAAAATGATCTTGCTCAATTCGATTTAGGCCACGATATCTTATCTGGCTATAAGGTATGGTTTTATGATTTTAAAGGAGGCATCTTAAACAATTTGCTGAATTTAAATACAGATAGTTTGCTCAAGCCTCAAAAGGACCCTTACACTTCGAGAGGGTTACTTAAATTCAACATCCAAGCAAGCGCAAACTATACGAGGCTCTCTAACTACAATCCTAATCAGGGCGGGCAATTATATTTCCTGCAGTTTAATGCGCTATTTGAGCGAGGGAGTTTTTTGGATGTGCCTGGGATCGTCGGAAAGCCCGAAGCATATCATTCGGTAACAGCCAATGATGAAATAATCATTAATTCAGATAACCAAGATACGCTCGGCAGAGGAAGTGAGCTTAATATACCCGTGTGTACTTTAACACCAGAAATATATTTTGCTGCTTTCTTTGGAAAGGGACAGCAGATCGGCTTTGATTTTCGTACCAGCTATAGGTGGGTAATTGATGCTTATCTTGGTAACAGATTGAATAATACATACAGTTTTTTAATAGGCCCGGTCTTCCGCATCGCTACTGAAAAGGATTTTTCTAAAGCAACATTCGGTATAAAAACCGGTCTTAGCAATGCCAGTGTCAGTTCAAATCGAGTTTGGAAAGATTACTTCACCATACGCTTCGAGATCGGAGTTCCATTCAAATGGTATTACAAGGAAACGCCAGCGTCTAAATAAAATTTAGCTTACATGAAAGTGTCCAAGTCATAGAATTTTTTCGCGCGACATTTAATTGAAGCACACGAATCGGTGTGCCCATCGATATCGTCAAGGCTAAGTAGCTCTTTTTCAAGAAAGTGCAAACACAAGATTGGCGCGGCTTGCGCTGATTTGCGTCCGTGCTTTTGAAAAATTTCCGGACGCGGTAATTTTTATTTCGTTACTATTGGCATCATTTTCATGATACCAATAATTCAACGAAGCGTTTATGGAGCTGCGCACCACCAAGACCGAGGCTATCCGCCAACTGCAAAATCAGATTCTTGCCATGCAGGGCTTATCGCGCCCTGCCGAAGCTGAAACTATCCGTACCGGGCTTAGTGGCATTGAACGGGCTTTCCCCAATCAGACCTTTCCAACCGGCGCAGTCCATGAATTCACCAGCGTAGCCTCAATAGACGGTGCGGCCACCAATGGCTTTTTAGCCGGATTGCTTGGCTGCCTGATGCAATCCAAAGGCACCTGCCTTTGGGTCAGCACCAGGCGAAAGGTTTTTCCGCCAGCCCTTAAGGCATTCGGCATTGCGCCCGAGCGCATCATCTTTATTGACATTGCAAGGGATAAGGAAGCCTTGTGGACGATTGAGGAAGCCCTGAAATGTAAATCACTTGCCGCTGTTGTCGGCGAACTCAGCAGCCTGGACTTTACTGCATCCCGTCGGCTGCAACTGGCCGTTGAGCATAGCCGGGTTACCGGCTTTATTCATCGCCAGCAACCCAAAACAGAAAACAATATCGCCTGCGTCTCACGCTGGAAAATCACCCCGCTTCTCAGCTGGCAGCAGGACGCAGCGCCGGGTGTCGGGTTTCCCAGGTGGAACGTTGAGCTGGTCAAGGTGCGCAACGGCCAGCCGGGTATCTGGCAAGTGGAATGGACAACCACCGGCTTCCGGGAAGTGCCGCGCTTCTCTCATTCGGTGGCAGGCACTGTCATCAGAAAAACCGGATAACATGGCCAGACGCTTTGCTTCTATATGGTTCCGTCATTTAGCCACGGATTGGGTTACCCGCCGCAGGCCCGACCTACGCACTGTGCCCTTTGTCCTGGCTGCGCCGGAACGGGGCCGGGTGGTTGTTAAAGCCGCCAATAGGCCAGCGCAGGAGAAGGGGGCCAATACCGGCATGGTCGTCGCAGATTGCAGAGCGATCCTGCCTGCCTTGCAGGTATTCGATCATATGCCGGGATTGGCAGAAAAGACTTTGACCGGCCTTGCGGAATGGTGCCTGCGCTTTACACCGATTGCGGCTACTCAACCGCCGGACGGCCTAATGCTGGATATTAGCGGCTGTGCGCACTTATGGGGCGGTGAGCGGCCTTACCTGAAAGACATGATCGGCAGGCTGAGCGGATTCGGCTATGATACCCGGGCAGCCATTACCGATACGGTCGGTTCAGCCTGGGCAGTGTCCCGCTACAGCAGCACAGCAGCCATCATTGAAACCGGCATGCACAGGGAAGCCTTGCAGGCCCTGCCACCGGCAGCCTTGCGGTTGCCATCGGAAAACATTGAGCGCTTAGAGAAACTTGGGCTTTCTACGATTGCCAGCTTTATGGATATGCCGCGCGCAGCATTACGCAGACGCTTCGGCACGGTGCTGATTGAAATGCTGGATAAGGCACTTGGGGCGCTGCCGGAAATGCTGATCCCTATCCGGCCGGTACCCCCCTATCAGGAACGCCTGCCAAGCTATGAGCTGATCCGCACTCGCAAGGGCATCGAGATTGCCCTGCACAAGCTGTTAGAAGCGCTCTGCCAGCGCCTTGCTGTAGAAGATAAGGGGATAAGAGCGGCAACCTTCAAAGCCCACCGCGCCGATGGCAATATCCAGCAGATCGAGATTGGCACCAACCGGGCGACGCGCGATATCGGACACCTTTTAAAACTGTTTGGCCTGAAGATCGACACCATGACCCCGGCCCTGGGCTTTGAGCTGTTTTTACTGGAAGCAACCATCGTTGAAGACATCGATGTCGAGATGGACCAGCTTTGGCAATTGGGCAAGCAAGAACATGAGAAAGACGTCGCCGAACTTTTAGACCGCATTGCGGGCAAGATCGGTGTCAGCGCCATTCACCGCTTTTTGCCGGCAGAGCATTACTGGCCGGAGCGTTCCATCAAACGCAGCACATCCCTACAGGAAAAACCGCAAACCATCTGGCGCACCGACCGGCCAAGGCCCGTGCACCTGCTATCCTACCCAGAGCCGATCGAGGTCATGGTGCAATTGCCGGACTATCCACCGCTGCATTTTACCTACAAAGGCAAGGTGCATCGCGTCAGGAACGCGGACGGGCCGGAACGCATTGAACAGGAATGGTGGTTAGAGCGTGGCGAGCACCGGGATTATTACTGCGTGGAAGATGAGACGGGCGGGCGGTATTGGCTGTTCCGCCTGGGCAGCTACGCGGGCAGCAATCCAAAGTGGTTCATCCATGGCTTTTTCGCTTAGAAGACGGTTCTTATGCGCTACACGGAATTACAGGTAACCAGCAATTTTTCTTTTCTCAGGGGCGGATCGCATCCCGAGGAACTGGTGGCGCAGGCGCTTGCCTATAGGTATACCGAGCTTGCAATCACCGACCACAATACACTGGCGGGCATTGTCCGTGCCCATGCCGCAGCGAAGGGCAAGGATATTCGCATTATCCCGGCCTGCCGATTAGACTTGCTTGATGGAATCAGCCTGCTTGCTTATCCTACCAGCAGGGAAGCTTATGCATCGTTATCGGCTTTGCTTACCCTTGGCAACCGGCGTACTGAAAAAGGCCAGTGCCATCTTTATAAGAAGGACGTGTACGAATATGCAGCAGGCATTCTGTTTATCGCCGTGCCACCCGATAGCCTGAATGAGCAGCGCCTGATCAATGAGCAGTACGTGCGCACTTTGCAGGAATACCAAACGCATTTAGGCAAGGCGCTGTATTTAGGGTTGATCTGCACCTACACGGGCGATGACGGCAAAAAGCTGTTCCAGCTTGACCGGCTGGCTAAGTTGCTAAACGTTCCGCTGGTGGCGATCAATGATGTACATTACCACCATCCCGGGCGCAGAGAATTACAAGATGTGCTGACCTGCATCCGTGAGAAATGCACCATTTACAACGCAGGCTACAAGCTGTGCCAGAACGCGGAACGGCACCTAAAGCCCGATAGCGAGATGAAGCGGCTCTTCCGGCATTATCCCGATGCCATTGCCCGCACGCGGGAAATTGCCGATGCCTGCCGGTTCTCTTTAGACAGCCTTAAATACGTCTATCCCGAAGAGTTGACCACCGAAGGCCGCACCCCGCAGCAAGAGCTTGAATACCTGACCTGGCAAGGGGCGGAAGAACGCTTTGGCGGCACGATCCCGGTAAAGCTGGAAGCGACCATCAGGGAAGAACTTGCTTTTATGGAAGCCAAGGATTATGCGCCCTATTTTTTAACGGTACATGATTTTGTGCGCTTTGCAAGAGATCGCAATATTCTTTGTCAGGGGCGCGGCTCTGCGGCTAATTCCGTGGTCTGCTATTGCCTCGGTATTACATCCGTTGACCCCACAAAATTCAAGCTGCTCTTTGCCCGGTTTATGAGCGATGCACGGAACGAGCCACCGGATATTGACGTGGATTTTGAGCATGAGCGGCGCGAGGAAGTCATGCAATACATCTTCAACAAGTATGGGCGCGACCGGGCGGCCATTGTGGCGACTGTAACGCAAGTACATAGCAAGGGTGCTATCCGTGATGTCGGTAAGGCAATGGGCTTGTCAGTCGATGCCATTAACCGGCTGTCCGGCTCGCTCTGGGAACTGACCGATGATTGGATCGCCGGCAAGACCGTTTCCGAGAACGGCTTTGACCCTAACGATGCGCATCTGCGCAAGGTGCTTGATCTAACGGGGCAGTATGTCGGCTTTCCGCGCCAGCTCGGGCAGCACACCGGCGGCTTTGTGATCACGCAAGGCAAGCTGAGCGACCTGTGCCCGATCCTCAATGCCCGGATGGAAAACCGCACCTGCATCGAATGGAACAAGGACGATATTGATGCGTTAGGCTTTTTGAAAGTGGACGTGCTGGCTCTTGGGATGTTGACCTGCATCCGCAAAGCGTTCGAGCTTGCCAGGGCGCATTACGGGCTTGACCTTAGCCTTGCCAAGATCAACAAAGAGGACGACCCCAAAGTATTCGATATGATTTGCAAAGCCGATACGATTGGGGTGTTCCAGATCGAGAGCCGGGCGCAGATGTCCATGCTGCCGCGTCTTAAACCACGCTGCTTTTATGATCTGGTGATTGAAGTCGCGATTGTCAGGCCGGGGCCGATACAGGGCGACATGGTGCATCCTTATCTGCGCAGACGCGAAGGCAAAGAAGAAGTGGATTATCCCAAAGCGGAACTGAAAGAAATCCTTAACCGGACAAAGGGTGTGCCATTGTTCCAGGAACAGGCAATGGAGATTGCCATCGTTGCAGCAGGCTTTACCCCGGCGCAGGCCGATCAGCTCAGGCGCTCAATGGCGACCTTCAAGGCAAAGGGCATGGTCAGTCAACTGCAAAAGGATCTGGTCAGTGGCATGGTCGCACGGGGTTACGAAGAAGGGTTTGCTTTGCGGGTGTTTAAGCAGCTAGAGGGATTTGGTGCTTATGGGTTCCCGGAAAGCCACGCCGCCAGCTTTGCGCTACTGGTCTATGCCTCTTCCTGGATCAAATGCTACTACCCTGACGTCTTTGCCTGTGCATTGCTTAATAGTATGCCGATGGGCTTTTACCAGCCTGCGCAGATCGTCATTGACGCCCAAAAGCATGGGGTTGAAGTGAGGCCGGTCGATGTCAATCATTCCACCTGGGATAACCAGTTGCAGGAACGCGCCGGACAATATTGCGCTATGCGGCTTGGCTTCCGGCAAGTCAATGGTCTGAATGAGGAAGATTGCTGGCTGCTGACCGCTGCGCGGCAACAACCGTACACGACCATCACGCAGTTGATAGAGGCAGGCATATCGCTTGCCGCTTTGGAAAGGCTGGCCGATGCGGATGCGTTCCGCTCAATAGGTCTTGACCGGCGGCAGGCGCTTTGGGAAGTGTCAGCTCTTGCAGACCGGCCCACTGGCATGTTTGGCGGCCAGTCAGCGGCACCTTTAGCAGAAGCAACAATCAGCCTGCCGCAGATGTCGCCCGCCGAGCAAGTTGTGCAGGATTACAGCAGCACATCTCTTTCGCTGAAAGCGCATCCTGTTAGCTTTGTCCGTGAAAAGATGCGCCAGCAAAATATTGCATCCACCCACGACATGAGCCAGTGGGTGGACGGCTCATTGGTGAGAACGGCAGGGCTGGTATTAGTCCGGCAACGACCCGGCACGGCAACCGGGATCTGTTTTATCACCATCGAGGATGAGACCGGCGTTGCAAACCTCGTTGTGTTCAGAAAATTATTTGATAAGTACCGCAGCGTTATCCTGCGCTCAAGGTTGCTTATGGTGGAAGGCAAGCTGCAAAAAGAGGGCGATGTTACGCATGTAATCGTGCACCACCTTTATAATCTGTCCCACTTGTTAGCGGAAATGACGGCAACCGATAGCGGGCAATTAGATTTGCTGACACTGGCAAGGGCAGATGAAAACGATGGTAAATTTCCGGTTCACGACGAGCGAGACAGGAGCAAAAAACCGGTGCAGATCGAGTTGTTTAATAACAGCCGGGATTTCAGGTAATGCCGCCCTCTTAAAACAAGCATCAGACAAGCGAAGGAGAATAAAGGCAAAAATTTGAACCATGTGTAACTGAGTAAGAGGTGTCAGCAAGCAAATTCTACGCGACAAATTCGGTGATATCATTATCACTGACGGCCGCTAAAAGGTGGCGCTTGATGCATTGCCGGATGGCCCGGAAGTATCGTTCGCCTACGATGCGCCCAAGCTGCCTTATTTCTTACGCAATTTTATAAGCTATCAACAGAAAACACATCAAGTATTTATTCTGTCAACACGGCCTAGGTTGAAGTAGTCACCACCGAAGTTTCAAACTCATTAGGAATTTCAATTGCAATAAACTTGAAAGTTCCTGTATAATAGCTTTAAATTTACCTGTAAACCTGGATTGAAAATGGCAAAATTATTGGTCAACTTAGACGCTATGATTGCAAGAGCTGACTTTGCTGAAATTAAAGATGAAGATACACTATATGATACCATTACAGGAGTATCTGTCCAAGATTTATCAGGCAATGGTTTCACAGGAAAAATTTTGAGGAAGCCTGATTTTCAGCGAGAAACTAATCACTGGACACCTGAGCAAGTGACATCGTTGATTACATGCTTTGTCGATGGCGATTTAATCCCCTCTGTCATTTTATGGAAGTCTTCTACTTATCTTTTTGTGATTGATGGCGGGCACCGTCTTAGCGTATTGAAAGCATGGGTACAAGACGACTATGGCGATGGGCCACTTTCTATGCAATATTTCGGCGATTCAGTATCTGAAAATCAAAAAAAAGCAGCAGAAAGAACGCGTAAGTTAATCGGTGACCAGATTGGAACCTATCAACATTTTAAGACGAAGATAGAAAATGCACAAATAGATGCCAGAATATCTTCAGTTGTTTCAAGGGTATTATCCGTACAATGGGTAAAAGGTGATGCAAGCAAAGCAGAAGCTTCTTTCTTCAAAATTAATACCCAGGGCACGCCCTTAGATGAAGTTGAACAGTCGTTGCTGGAGAATAGGAATAGGCCTATAGCCATTTCAGCAAGGGCGATTATCAGAGCAGGAAGGGGACATAAGTATTGGTCCAATTTTGATACTGAAAGCACGAAGAAAATCGAAGAAATTGCGAAGAAACTTCACTTAACGTTGTTTGAGCCCGAAATAAAAACACCCATAAAAAACCTTGATTTGCCTTTGGGTGGCTCGAAAGGAATTCGTACCGCCCTGCAAATAATTATAGAGTACCTGTCTATTGCCTGTATTACACAAATTGACAAAAAAATATTGATATCGCATGGAATCGATGATTTAACAGGAGAAACAACAATAGAAATATTGAGGAAGGCAGATCGGTTAACTAGCAGGATAACTGGAAATGACAAAGGAAGTTTAGGTCTACATCCAGCCATATATTATTATGGTCCCACTGGAATACATTCATCGCCATTATTTCTGGGAACAGCAAGGTTTATAAGCGAAAAACTCATAAATAATGATGATGAATTTTTTAGAAACTTTTCAAATGCAAGAGAACAAATTGAAAAGACACTTATCACACATAAAGAGCTAATCGCAACTATTTTACAAAAGCTAGGGTCGCAACGACGTATCGAAAGGTATAGTGAAATAATAAATACTATTTACAAATCTGCTATAGCTGGAAAGGACGTAACTGAAAATGATATCGTAGAGTGGGCAGGCCTGACCGGTAAAATAGTGGTTGGCAATGAAGTTAAGACGACTGCAAGTTTTTCTGATGATGTAAAAAGCAAGATTTTTATACAAACAGCCTTAAAAAACGCACTTAGATGTCCGCTCTGTGGTGGTTACGTAGATACAAATAAATCCATTTCTTATGATCACATCATAAGGAGACAGGATGGAGGGTTAGGGGGCAGTGATAATGGCCAAATTACTCATCCATATTGTAATCAATCGATAAAAAATTGATGACAGATTTATCCAGGCAGCGATGAATAAAATTGTAGTGAAATGCAATATAAATAGATAGTCCATTACTAAATTGTTTAATCAATATAGTTATGGACGAATGGTGGTAACGCTTTTGTAGCACCTGCACTGAAATTTTGTCGCGTGAAGTATTTCCGAAAGTATGCTGGGAATATGCATCGTCAACGGCGTTTTATCTTTGCTTTCTTGGCAACTTCCTTCAGCGCTTTGTCCAGCCGCTTAACAGCATAGGATGTTTTGCGTTGCGCTTCATAGAGTTCATCCAGTCTGACTAAATGGCAAGTTCAGAGAAAACCAGTCCTACTTGGTTTCTTTGCCTCTATACTGTAAAGCTACCTGCCTTAACATACTTATTCATAAACGATCATTCTGAAAATCCGACTATTTCAGCAACAAGCCCAGAAAAAGAAAGCGATAATTTTGAACCATGTGTAACCGAGTGCGGGGCGTAAGCAAGCAAATCCTTCATGACAAGTTCGGCGATATTATCATCACCGATGGTGGCCGGGAAGTAGCGCTCGATGCATTGCCGGATCGCCCAGAAGTATCGTTTGCCTACGATGCGCCGAAGCTGCCGGTGCTTACAGCCCTATCGCCGCAGCGCTGGCAGTATATGCGGATGAAGTATCTGCCGCATGAAGCCAGCGGCAACCCTGACTTGCAGGCAAAAATCGGGGATTTGCACAATGCGCGGACGGAAGGCATCTTTGATAGATTTTCTTTTAAAAACAGTATTCGCCTGCGCCGCTGCATTATTCCGCTGGAAGGATTTTATGATTTTCAGGGCCGGGGGAAAAAGAAGAATGGCAAAGAAGATAACCAGTGCTATTATCTTGATCTCAAAGACGGTGAGCTAATTTATGCTGCCGGGGTTTGGGATGTCTGCGATGGGCAGGAAGGCTTTGCGATCCTTACAACGGATGCAAACCCGCTCATGCAGCGCATCCACAACAAGAATCCGCGCCAGCCGCTCATCATCGGGGAAAAAGATTGGGTAAGGTGGTTTGGCCCGCTGAGCGATGCCGAAATAAAGGCTATGTTCAGTATATATCCCGATGCCAACATGAAGGAGCAAGAATATATCTTACCCAAACCACCGCCATCAAAGCCGCCCGAACCAAACGGCCCACCGACTTTGTTTTAAGCAGCAAGGTATTAGCAACCGTTAATTCCAATCAGCTTTCTGTGCATCAAACATTGGTTGAGTGCATTTACAACAACCTGGGTATCTCGTAGGCCATGTTCATTGCTCAAACGGTACTCAGCTTCGATGTTAATATGTTAGTAAATAAGAAGTTTTGCACATGGTATGTGGCCACCGAACTATGAATCAGGTCTTACGATATCCACACCCCATGTGAACTAAGGTGAATAGAGGTGGATTACTTTTTCAGGCATGATCGTATCCGGATGTACAGGAAACGGGATGTCATGCCAGCGATTAAATCAAGAAGAAAAGTCCGGGTCAGGAAACCAGCCAAACCAGTATTGGCTAAAATATCATCCGGTAAAACAGCTTTTGCCGCCATCCTTAAAAAGGCTAAAAAAGCAATCTTTTATACTACGGTACAGCCCATGCTGGCCACCCTTGTCGATGCGCCGTTTGATGATAACAACTGGCTCTATGAAGTGAAATGGGACGGTTACCGTGCCGTCAGCTTCATGAACAAGAAAACCGTTGAGATCAAGTCCAGGAACGACAATTCGTTCAATGAGAAATACTACCCGGTATATGAAGCCATGAAGGCCTGGGGCATCGATGCGGTTATTGATGGCGAGATTGTCGTTGTCGGTAAGAATGGGCAGGCCAATTTCAGCGCCCTGCAGAACTGGCGCAGCGAAGCAGATGGCGAGCTGCTCTTTTATGCCTTCGACATCCTTTGGTACAATGGCTACGATTTAAAAGGCCTGCCACTCATTGAGCGCAAGGCCATCCTGGAAAAGCTGATCCCTAAAAATTCCCTGATCCAGTACAGCAAGAACTTTGAAACGTCAGGCATTGAATTTTTAGAGGCGGCAAAGCGAATGGGCCTCGAAGGCATCATGGCCAAGCGTAAGGACAGCCTGTATGCGACAGGTAACCGAACCAAAGACTGGCTTAAGATCAAAGCTAATAAGCGCCAGGAAGTGGTCATTGGCGGCTATACCAGGAACGAGGGCACTAAAAAGCCATTCAGCTCACTTTTGGTCGGTGTGTTCGAGCAAGGCAAATTTATCTATACCGGAAAGATCGGCACAGGCATTAACGTCAAGTTGCAGAAAGAACTGCTGGAGCAATTCAAGCCGCTCATTACAGACAAGCCACAATTTACCGAAGTGCCCGATGTCAATAAGCCAAGCCGCTTCCGTCCCGATCCGCCAAAGGCAAAAGCGGTGTGGCTGCAACCAAAACTGATCTGCGAAGTCAGCTTCGCCGAGATGACTACGGACGGCATCATGCGCCATCCTTCTTTTGTAGGCATGCGCGACGATAAAAAGGCAAAGGATATTGTGCTCGAAAAAGAAGCCAGCACGAAGAAGCTTGTGCGGGCTGACCGCAATGCAGGTCAATATATTGCTGCCCGCGCTGCGCAGGAACGTAAGACCCTCTTAAATCCTACAGAAGAAACCCAGGTCAAAAAGATAAATGGCCACGACTTGAAATTTACCAACCTAAGCAAGGTATACTGGCCGAAAGAGAAAGCCACCAAACGTGATCTTATAAATTATTACTACCAAATTGCGCCCTTCATTCTGCCATACCTGAAAGACCGCCCGCAGAGCTTGAACCGCTATCCCAATGGCATTGAAGGCAAGAGCTTTTATCAGAAAGATGTTACCGGTAAAGTGCCGGACTGGATGAAAACCTATCTCTATCATAGCGAAGCTGATGACAGGGACAGGCACTACCTCGTTGGCCATGATGATGCAACGCTGCTTTCCATGGCAGGTATGGGCTGCATCGAGATGAACCCATGGAATAGTACGGTTAAAAAACCGGACCATCCGACATGGTGCATCATTGACCTGGACCCTGATAAGAACTCATTTAACCAGGTCATTGAAGCGGCGCAGGTAACGCACCAGATCCTTGAAAGCATGGGTGTGCAAAGCTATTGCAAGACCAGCGGCTCGACCGGTCTGCATATCTATATCCCACTTGGCGGCAAATACACTTACGAGCAGTCTAAAGAATTTGCCCGGCTGATCGTAACGATGGTGCATCAGGAAATCCCGAAATACACCAGCATCGAGCGGATGATATCCAACCGCGATGGCAGGATGTACTTGGACTTTTTGCAGAACCGGCCACATGCAACCATTGCCGCACCATACTCGCTACGACCCAAGCCCGGCGCAACCGTTTCCATGCCGCTATATTGGGATGAAGTGAGGAAGGGATTAAAGATGGCAGACTTTACCATTTTCAATGCGGTAGAACGGGTGAAAAGCGTTGGGGATATTTTCCGGCCGATCTTGGGTAAAGGTGTTGATCTGCGGACTGTCCTCAATTCAATAGGGCAAAAAGATAGAATTTTATATCAATGAAATATTTTTACTATGTTTTATGAAAACCATAAATATGTTAGATAATAAATATTGTCTGCCGTTAGGGCCAGCTTTTAAATTATTTGAACTAAGGTTGGAGAAAATCCAAGACTAGGTTGACTCGAAGTAAACACGCTAAAGTTAGTAACGACTGCTCCTGGCGTCGGCAGGTCCGAGGCAAGTCTGTTTTGCATAAAAGCAAGTCATAGCGGATGTCATACTAAATGTAACATTCCATCGAATGACAAATTGCGCAGTGAAGAATCTCGCAGCACATGGACTTGTAGAAATTACCAGATAACATTCCAACTGAGACAGTACCGATTTAACGATCTGCATAGTACGGTTTTATAGAATTTCTACCTTGCCAATTTCAGAACAGCATCGCAGTCAATAGTGCCGATTAGAGCTGAGCACTAAAGCCAAAAGCAGTATAAGCCTTTCTCGAGCGTAGATGCACCATAAACCGGCGCATGTTTGGTTGGTTAAGTCAGCATTGCTAGGTAATAGGCTCGGTGTCCGTCAGAAAACTATCTGAAGACAGCGCGGGAGATCACAATGAGGCTTTAAAAAAAGCGCTTCTCTCAATCTTAACAGTTTTCTGAAATGTCATTTTACGGGTGCGGATGCAATATTTTGAATATACAAACATCAATTGACAAATTTAATAAACAAATTAATGGTATTAATATATTGATTGATAGTATTATACAAACCGTTATTTAAAAAATTTTGTGAACGATTTGATAGTTTAAAAATAGATACTAATTTAGATGTGAAAATGATTTGAACCTATAAACCAAAAAAATGAAAAATCTTGCATGTGTTGTCTTCATAATGCTTTGTTTTACAGCTTCTCAGGCAGCGATCTTCAGAATCGGCTTGCCGGGTGGAAGTACCACCGGCGTTGATTTTCCGGTAAGTAATATTACAGGCGCTATATCTGCAGCAAGCGCGGGAGATACAATACAAATGTATCAACAGTACTGGGCGAGCAGTCCGGGGACCATCACCGTTAACAAGCCGTTGAAGTTTATTGGCTTTGGCCATACGTTAGATAAAAACAGGAACCTTCAAGCCGCAACTACTGCTGATATTTATGCCATCACTATTACATTTAATGCAGGCTCTGGCGGGTCGGTTGTAACGGGCCTCTACTGTAGTACGGTGCAAATAGTTACAAGTAATATAACTGTTACCCGGACAAAGTTTGCCAACTATATCCAATTGGTAAATAGCACGGCATTATCAAATATTACAATTACGGACTGTATAATGTATACTGGAAGTAGTGCAATTATCGAAGGCGGTAGCTCCACAATTTCTAATATTTATATTACAAACAATATAATCTATGGAGTTATCAGTCTGCCAAACAGTACCGGGATGTTTGCTAACAATTACATCGGAAATTATAACAATCCAACGCTATATTCCTTTATTGTTAGGAATAATATCTTTTACAATGTATATCCTGCGGCGAATACCAATTCCTTCGCGTACAATCTTTTTTCGGGCAACTTTTCCGGCAACGTCAGCGGTACCGGGAATTTATTTAACGTAAACCTGGCAAATACATTCGTTAATTGGAACACTGGAAGTATTGCGGTTGACACCCAATTAGTTCTAAAGCCTTTAAGTCCTGCATTAGGCGCGGGTAAAAATAGCGCCAATATTGCCACCGACTGTGGCATCTTTGGCGGGGAAGCAGGTGAGGAATACGTCATCAGTGGCATCCCGCCTGTGCCTTCCATTTACCAACTAACCGCGCCATCGCAAACGGCCACCGGTAGCACTTACAATATCACTGTAGGCATACGCAGCAACAAATAGCTCATCTTACAAATCCCTGAACCGTGCAACGGCTTCAAACATTTGCAGGATGGCGCATCCACGGCTATGTGCTGTGCGTGCTGCTATGCCTCTCCGGCTTCACAAACGCGCAGACCGGCATTGCGCGCGTGGAGTACTATTTAGATACTGACCCAGGGCTCGGCTTGGCAACAGCTGTCAGCTTTAGTTCGCAGGCACAGCTGAGCTCATTGTCAGTGGGGCTGAGTCCGGCAATGCTGTCCTCCGGCATTCATCGCTTTTGGATTCGCGCTAAGGACAGTAATGGCCGGTGGAGTTTAGCGCAGCAACTGTTATTTTTCAAGCCCGGCCCTTCAAGTGCTACAAATGCGCCGCAACTTAGCTTTTGCGAGTGGTTCTTAGATACAGACCCAGGTCCGGGCAACGCTACTCGTGTAAATCTGCTGCCTGGAATTACAGACACAACAATATTATGCAGTTTTTCGGCTACCTCACTCGGCGCTGGTGTTCACCGTTTCTGTTTCCGTTCAAGAGACATGCTTGGGAATTGGGGACTGACGCAGCAATGGTTATTTGTAAAACCAGGCCCGGTGAGTGTTGCTTCCACCCTGCAGCAGCTTAGCTTTGGCGAGTGGTACATTGATACCGACCCAGGCCGGGGCAATGCGAATCGTGTAAGCATCCTACCAGGTACGATTGACACATCCGTAATCTGTAGCTTCTCGCCTGCATCGCTCAGTAACGGCATCCACCGTTTTTGTTTTCGCGCTAAGGATACGTTAGGAAACTGGAGCTCGGTCCAGCAATGGCTGTTCTGGAAGCCGGCTCCGCTTGCGTCTGATACCAAAGCGAAGATTACTTACTTAGAATATTTCGTGGATAATGACCCCGGTCTCGGCAATGCCACCATCGTTACCAGTTTCACGCCGGACACCTCTGTCACTATCCAGGCTATTGCTTTACCTGTCGCCGGCTTAAGTGCTGGTTTGCACAAATTCAACCTACGCGGACGCGACAGTTCCGGTGCCTGGAGCCTTGTTCAGCAATTGACGTTTTTGAAGCTGGGCTCTACCACCAACGCTACACCGGCGCCGCCGCTGGCTTTTGGCGAATGGTATGTGGATAACGACCCTGGCTACGGTGCCGCGACGCGTATCAGCCTGCCATCCGGAACTTACGACACCTCTTTGATAGTCTCGATGCCGATAGGAAACCTTAACGGTGGCATTCACCGTTTTTGCTTTCGCGCAAAAGATACTTTGGGAAAATGGAGCCTCTTACAGCAGCTCCTTTTTTACAAGCCTGGCACCTTGAGCACGCTAACTGCCCGCGCAAAAATCAACTACGCCGAGTACTATTTAGACACCGACCCCGGAAAGGGCGCGGCTACTGCCATAACCGGCTTTACGCCCGATACGGCAATCAATATTTCACCTATCAGCATCTCCGTAGGCAGCCTTTCTGCCGGACTGCACCGGCTGAGTGTTCGCGGCCGGGACAGCATTGGCAATTGGAGCTTGGAACAGCAACTGCTTTTTTTCAAGCCTAGCGCTACAGTAACAGTTCCTTCGTCGGTTCCAATTATCTATGCAGAATGGTATGTGGACAACGATCCGGGCTTGGGAGTTGCAACACCGCTTTCGTTTTCCTCCGGTACTACTGTCAATAATGCCATCGCGCCGTTAAACGCGGTAACTTTGAGTGCCGGAGTACATCGTTTTTATATACGCGCAAAAGATTCTCTGGGCCGCTGGGGGCTCGCGCAGCAATACCTTTTCTACAAGCCATCTGCGGCGATTGTAAGCTCGTTGTACAAAACAGCAAGGCTGGAATATTATATTGATACCGACCCGGGCTTAGGCAGCGGCACCCCTGTAAGCATTACGCCGGATACACTTATTACCAATCAACTGGTCTCCGTTAGCACGAATAGCTTATCCCTGGGCCTACACAAGCTGTACTTGCGTGCGCTGGATAGCTCGGGCAAATGGAGTCTTGTGAATTCATCTTCTTTCACACTTATCTCGTCTCGTCTGTCTGTAAGTACGGTAGCTTCCGGAAAATGTGCGGGTACATCGCTGACGATACCCTATGCAGTAAGTACCACGTTTAATGCAGGCAATAAGTTCCGGGTGCAGCTTTCTAATGCAGCCGGAGCTTTCGCCGATACATCCAGCATTGGCAGCAAATTCGGAACAACAAGCGATTCCATCGTCGCTACTATTCCTGCAAATACCGTTGCCGGGCTGAATTACCGTGTTCGTGTCCTGGCAAGCTCTCCAGCCGATACCAGCGCGCCGAATAGCCTGCCTTTAGAAATTAAGAATACACCAACGGCTGCATTCACTGTGAGTGGATCTGTGCTGACCTGTGCCGACACAGAAGCATACTTTATCAGCCCTGTGCAAAGTGGAGTCAATTACTCCTGGTACCTGCCCGCAGGCGGTACGCTGCTTACTACCGGCACTACCGCTTATGTAGCATGGACAAGCGCAGGGAGCTACGTCATTACAGGCATATCATCAAACACTTGCGGCAATGGCCGGCGCGATTCCATAACTGTTGCCGTCTTCAATGGCGGTACAACTACTGCGCCTGCTCTGAGCCTTTCCGTCAATACCATTAACATTACCAACACCGCTCCGTCAGGTACTACCGGATACGAGTGGTATCGGAACGATACGCTTATCGCAACGACAAGCGTTCCGAACTATACGGTTTCGGTGAATGGGAACTATAAAGCTGCTTTCGTCAATTCCTGCGGC
The DNA here is from genome assembly GCA_965246905.1 of Chitinophagaceae bacterium. GTDB lineage: Bacteria > Bacteroidota > Bacteroidia > Chitinophagales > Chitinophagaceae > UBA1952. The sequence goes on along the minus strand of CBDFFZ010000014.1, from coordinate 160,198 downwards.
CCCGGTACTCGTTCTTCAGCGCTTGCTATTACGCACCTGAAGCTTTTCCAGTCCATCACATTTCCTTCCATTGCCAACAAGGTTTACAGCGACCCGCCTTTCAAGCTGAATGCCACGGCGTCTTCCAGCCTGCCAGTAAGTTATGCAGTCACTTATGGTCCGGCTACTTTAGCTGGAGATACAATTGTGATGACGGCGGCAGGGACGGTCTTTGTTACGGCGAGCCAGGCCGGCGATGCAACATATGCAGCAGCCACATCAGTGACGCGCACTTTCACAGTTGCGCAATTGCTTCAAAGCGTCAGCTTTACCGTGCTAAACAATCGTTTGCTGAGCGATACCCCGGTTATTCTCTCTGCTACAGCTTCAAGTAATCTGCCGGTTACATTTTCCGTAGTGTCCGGCCCGGCGACGGCCGTGTATGGAACGAATCAACTGCTTCTGACGGGCTGTGGACAGATAACAGTACGTGCTATCCAATCCGGCAGTACCAACTATCAGTCTGCCTATTTTGACCGCAGCTTCTGCGTATGGCCGCGTCAGCCGGACAGCATCTACGGATATACCCAGGCTTGCACGGCAACGGTGATGAAGTACTACACAAAAGCCATCATCGGCGTTACGAATCGCTGGACGATTTCTGGTGGTACACTTCAAAGCAACATCGGTGATACAGTCGTAGCCAACTGGACGAGCAACGGCTTGCACAGCCTTAGCGTAAGGCCCGATTCCATGTGTAACGCAGGTGGCGTAACTGCCAGGACATTGAGCGTGCAGGTAGCCGCTCCGGCTGCCGCAGGCAAGGCAATTAATCTATTCCCTTTGGATAGCGCGATCGTCGCCGGTAATCCGCTGACTTTTTCCTGGTCGCCAGTAAGCGGGGCGGGAAAGTATCATTTATATCTGTGGCCCGCAGATTCCGTGCAGCCGGTCGCTCCAAAGCTCTCTGGTATTACTCAGACTTCCGCCACTATTTACACCACCCAGCTTCCAGGGTACCGCGCTGGAAAATGGTATAAATGGAAAGTGGTAACAGACAACGGTTGCAGCCAGCGCAGCAGCGATACGCAATCGTTCAGAATAAGCCCGCTGCCCGATTTAATAGTGAGTGCTATTACTGCGCCGGACACTGTTTTCTCGGGAACAAGTCCAAGCATTGACCTCACCGTTAAAAATATCGGCCAGGCGATTACTACTGCCGGTTGGTATGATCAGGTATATCTTTCTCCCGACTCACAGCTCACCCAGGCTGTTTTATTTGGCTCGCGCACGAATGTAGCTGCCCTGGATACTACGCATAATTACATCAATAGCTTCCAGATAAACCTGCCGAAGGACTATCTTGGTTTGTACCGGATTATTGCCCGGACGGACGGCGGTAACAGCCAGCCTGAGACGGCAGATACGAATAATACCCGTGTCAAAGACTTTTTTATAAAGCTTACCCCCCCGCCTGATTTGCAGGTCACTTCTGTCGTTTCGCCCGGCGGGGTATTTTCAGGCAAGACCCTCAGCGTGAGCTATACGGTGAAGAATTTCGGTACGGGAAGCACTATCGTTGGAAGCTGGCACGACCGCATTTACATCAGCACCGACCCGACGGGCATCACTGGCACAGCAACGCTGCTGGATGATATTACACGCAGCGGCGCGGCGCTCTTGCCAGACAGTAGCTACACGCGCAGCCGCACGGTGACGATTCCCGCTGCTTTCTACGGACGGTATTATATCCATGTAGCGACCGACGCCTACAACAATGTCTATGAGTACGTCTTTGAAACGAACAACAGCAGGCGCAATGACTCATTAGACGTTTATCTCAGCCCGACGCCGGACTTCAAGATTATCAACTTCAATGCTCCGGCTAATATCTCCGTTGGCGAGCAGCTCGGGATGGACTATACCGTGAGGAACGAGAGCTTTGCGCGTGAAGTGAAAGATTCTGTTTGGACCGACGGAATCTATATTTCCAGTGATTCTACTTACCCGGTCGGCGCAGCTTTCATCGGCTCCGTAATGCCGGACAAAGTGTTGCATCCCGCCTGCAGCACGAACAGTCTTGGCACGGGTGGCTGCCGTTACGTAGCGCCGCTGATGGGCGCAACGGAGAGTTATTACAAGGCTTACAATTTCACCGTGCCGTCCAGCGTTCACGACAGCTTTTATCTCTTCGCTGTGACTGATAATACCGACAATATATTTGAACGTTATGGCGAGAACAATAACTGGGCAAGGAAAAAAGTCTATGTGCTCAATCCCGACCTGAGCGTCACTTCCGTATCGCTATTGTCGGCCAGCCTTACAGCCGGCAACAGCACCAGCATTACCTGGACGGTGAAGAATGCCGGCCCGGGGAAAGTGAAAGGCCGTACACGGACGGATAAAATCAGCCTTTCGCCGACGCCTATTTACAATACTGCCACAATTGTACCGGTAAGCGACATCAGCTATTCGGCTGACCTGGATCCCACCAGCGCTTATACGCAAACGCGGGCCATAACGATACCGCCACAGCTTTCCGGCACTTACTATTTCTTCATTGAGACGGATTATGGCAATGTAATTTCCGAAACGGATGAGAGCAACAACCGGCAGATCAGCAGCGCAGTCACCATCGTGCGTCCATCGCCGCCGGATTTGCGGCTACAGAGTCTTGCCGTCGCTAATGACACGCTGGTGAGCGACACCAGCTTCGGTATTTCCTTTCAGGTTGAAAACAATGGGGCTCCGCTTGCAGGAAAAAGCTGGAAAGACCATATTTATATATCCGGTAGCCCGGTTTGGAATGCAACTTCTGCCTCCTTGCTGAAAAGCATCACGCAAACACGCAGCCTTGCGACAAACGCCAGCTATATGGTGACAGATTCGCTAACCATTCCGATGTCGCTCCTGCGCAGTTTGGGCATTAAAAACGATACTTGCTACTTCTATGTCTTCACCGATGCGGCGGACGATGTGTCAGAATGGGGACTGGAAGGTAACAACATCCTGAGCAGCTCGCCCATATTCGCGCTTGATGCCGAGCATCCCGACCTCGCCGGTATTAGCCTGATCATACCCGATACAATTCTGGCGGGCGCAAACGGAGCCGCGACGTTTACCGTGAAAAATCTTGGCGGTAAAACAGGCAGGCTGAGCAATAGCTGGCTGGACGGCCTGTATCTTTCGCAGGACACGTTTAAGAATGGCGGCGATGTGCAGATGGGCATTCACGCCATCTCTTCTATATTGAATAATAATGATACTTACACCAACACATACAGCTTTACCGCGCCGCGGAATGTCTCAGGCCTCTACCACATCGTAGCCGTGGCGGACGTTTTCAACGCGAATGAGGATAAGGATACGAGCAATAACCACAGAGTCGCACGGCAAGGCAGTATCGTAAAGCAGATTTATGTCCGGCCCATTCCACCGGCTGATTTGACGGTTGCGAGCCTTGTCGTTCCGGCGAGCGGCAAGTCCGGACAACCGTTGCGCGTGCGCTGGACAGTGAAGAATCAAAGCGCGAATGTGACCAATGCGGCCGGCTGGACGGAGCGCATCTATCTGTCGAAAGATGCGCAGTTGGATGTAAGCGATGCGCCCCTGGCAAGCTATTCGCACGGCGGGGCGCTGAGCCCTTCGGCGAGCTACGCCGACAGTATGGATGTAAGCATCCCGATGAGCGCACAGGGCAATTATTATGTCCTGCTCAAGACTGACGACAACGACAATGTGTACGAAGGCACGAACGAAGGCAACAATGTAGCGAATGCCTACACCTTCATCATCCTGCCGCCGCCGGCAGACCTGATTGTACATTCCGTGATGATAGATTCAGTGGCTTCTGTCGGCGATACGGTGAAGGTGCTCTGGACGCTGCAAAATATCGGGACGAACGTTGCAGGCGGATACCTGAAGCAAGGGATCTATCTGTCGTCGGATACACTGTATGGAAATGGCAGCATACTCATGGCTGACCTATATCAGTCCATTTCGCTCGCGCCTTCCGCATCGCGGCGGGATAGTGTGCTGTTTAAGGTGAAGGGGATCAGGCCAGGCAGCTACACCGCGATCATCCGCGCCGACCTGCTGAACAATATCAATGAAACAAGCGAAACAAACAACAATGGCGCTTCAGTGCAGCCGACTATCATCAATGTGGCGCGGCTGCCGCTGGATACGATGAAGCATAACGTGCTGCGGAATGGCGGCGAGTTATTTTACCGGATAGACATTCCGGCATCGCTGGCCGGAGAAACCATACTTGTAAGCCTGAAGGGCGACTCACTGCAAGGGAACAACGAGCTATACCTTCGCTACGACAGCATTCCGGCACGGAACAAATATGACTTCGTTTACACCAAAGCGCTTAGTGGGAATCAGGATATCATTATTCCTGCGGCGCAGGCAGGGACTTATTATGTAATGGTTTACGGCGTAGATAAGCTTGCGACGCAGCAATCTGTCTCCCTGCTGGCACAAAGAATCGTCTTCAGCATTCGCAGCATATCGGCAAGCAGTGGCGGCAATACCGGTAAGACGACGGTGCGCCTGGATGGCGCGAAGTATGTGCCCGGCATGACGGCTAAGCTGCGCAGCGCAACGTTCGGTACCATTGTCTCTCAAAGCGTTTATTATTCCGGCTCGACGACCATATTTGCTTCTTTCAATCTGGCTGGCAAGGCAACGGGCACTTATGATGTTGTTTTGACAAAGTCGGGCGGCGATACAGCAGTGCTGGGCAACGGCTTTACAATCGTGACAGGCTCGGCGGGCAGCACCACGGGGGGCGGCACGAACAGCGGCTTCTACTGCAATATCGTGAACACGGGTGTGGAGCAATTGCTGGCCACCAATATCCAGCATCCGTCCAACACCCGCCCGAATACCATTTTCGCGATACGCATTGAATACGGCAACGGTGGCAATGTCGACATCCCTGTCCCGACACGGTTGCTGGTAAACACAAGCGGCGAGCCGATTTCTACTACAACAAGCGGGCTGGCGGATAAGAAGGGCGAGCTATTCCTGGAATTCCGTGAGCTGAACGGCCCGCCTGATGTGTTGCGTCCCGGCGCGTTCGGCTACATCACTATATTCACCAAATCAGGGGCGGCGGGGACGATGCACTTTGAGCTGATAGAGCAATAAAGTAAAAGGTAAAAGCAAAGGAGCTGCAATGCTAACGCAATAAGAAAACTGTATGATGCGACACAGAGACAGGACATGGAATGCTATCATGCGCTATACGTGCATGGCGCTGATGCTCTGGGCATCCGCGGCGGCTGCCCAAAATGTTACGCGCCCCAACATCCCCGTGCCCTGCGGAATGCAGGTGAACAGCTATACCGGCAGCCTTTTCTTCCAGCGGACAGATTTTTCCATTCCCTCGCGCGGCATGGATATAGACATTGCCTTTGCCTATAACAGCGCCCACCGGATGAAGGATTGGGGCTATGGTTCGGGCTGGACATTTAACTACAACATCTTTTACGAGCCGGACACGGCAGGCACCTCGCTTACCTTTCACCGCGGCGATGGCCGGCAGGATTTTTACCAGATCGCCAGCAGCAATTACCACAAACCGCAGGGCGTTTTTGATGTGCTGACGCAATACGCGACCAACAAATTTCGCCTGACGACGAAGGAAGGAACGAACTACTTCTTTGACGACCCGGGCCATAAGAAGCTCACCCGCATTACCGACCGCTATGGCAATAAGCTTATTTTCTCCTACACCGGCGGCAGGCTGACCGGCATTACCGACAGCCTCGGCCATACGCTGACACTGAGCTGGGGCGCCAGCCGCCTGAGCCGCATAGATGCGCAGGCCGGCGGCGAGACGCGAAGCGTATCTTATACCTACGATACCTCCGGCATGTTGCGGCAGGTGCGCAAGCCATTGGGCACCACGCTCATTTACGCCTACGGCCTCAACAAAGCCATGAGCGGCTATACCGACCCGAACGGAAATGGCACGGCGGTTTTCTACAATAGCGCGAATGCCGTGGTGAAGGTTGTGTCCTGCGATTTGGAGCAGCGCATCACCTACAATCCGCAGCAACGCAAAACCTATTTAAGCGAAGCGAACAGCGGCAATACCCTTGCGACGACTTATGAGTTCGATGCGCAGGGAAGGCTGGAACGAAAAAGTGGCAACTGCTGCGGCTACGATACAAAGTATGAGTACGACTACGATAACAACATCACCAAAACAACAGACGGGAACAGTGGGGTAAAGATTTTTACTTATGATGGCAATGGGAATGTACTTGGGGAGACCGATCAGCTCGGCAAAACAACGCTGTATGCCTACACGAGCGTTTATAACCAGGTAGGGGGCATGACAGATAAGCGTGGCAATCAAACAGCCTTTGCTCATGATGCTGCAGGCAATCTGACAGGAGTCACCGACGCGCTGAGCCATGCCATTACTTACACTTACGACGCTTTCGGCAACAGGCTGACGGCAACCGACAAGAAAGGCTTCGTGACGAAATATGGCTATGATGCATATGGCTATTTGAATCGTGTAATTGGCGCGGCGGCTGATACAACCCGGTTTACTAATGATGGCTGGGGCAACGTGATGCAGCAGACAGATCCTTTGAGTCATACTTCGATTTTTGAATACGACAGTCTTGACCGGATGACTTCGGTAAAGAATGCGCTGCAATACAAGACCGGCTTTACCTATGACAACAACGGCAACCGGACTTCTATTAAGGATGCAAAGGGGCGGACGACCAACATTATTTACAACTGGCTGAATAAACCCCTTGCCATCACCGACCCGCTGGCCCGTCAGACCGTGATGAGCTATGACGGCAAGGGAAACATGCTGAGCATGAGCGACCCTGCCGGGCACACCAGCAATTTCATCTACGACAATCTCAATAGGCTTGTCACCAAAATCAACGGAGCGGGCGAGGGGACTTTTTATGAGTATGACGGAGTAGGCAACAAGAGCAGCGTGACATTGCCGAATGGCAATACGCTACACCTCAGGTATGATGCGATTAATCGTGTGACGGAAATAACCGATGCGCTCGGCACCATCTCCAAATACAGCTACGACGCGGCATCCAACAAGCTGAGCGAGGAAGACGGCAAGGGAAACCGGACTTCTTACCAATACGACGCACTCAGCCGCGTCCAGTCCATGACCGATGCCTTGGGTAACGCAAGCGCCTATGCCTACGACTTCAACGATAACCTCACGCAGCAAACTGACCGCGAAGGCAAGATTACAGCCTACGGCTACGACTCCTTAGACCGCCAGGCAAGCGTAACGGACGCCCGCAGTTTTACCACGACAACCGCTTACGACAAGGCCGGAAATGTGAAGTCGGTGACGGATGCCAGAAGCAATGTAACCCAGTACGCTTACGATGCGCTGAACCAGTTGCTTCAGGAAAAGTTCGCCGACAATACCACGAAGGCTTACACTTATGATTCCGTCGGTAACCTTAAAACCCGCACGGACAACAATGGCCAAACAACGACTTTCAGCTACGACGCCATCAACCATCTTGTTCTGCGCAGCTACTCCGCTACCAGCGCGGATACCTTCGCTTACAACTCAGTCGGCCTGCTTGCGGCTGCCTTGAGTAGCAATGCTGCGGTCACATACCTGTATGATAAGGCGAACCGTATCACGAACGAGACGCTGAATGGCAAGGCCACCACATACGGCTACAACATTGCCGGCGGCAAAAAAAGCATCACCTATCCCGGCGGCAGGCAGATAGAGCAGCGCTTTGATGCCCGCGACCAGCTTACGGCCATTGCCGGGGGCGGCGGGCAGCCGATTGTAGCCTATGAATACGACGAGGCAGGGCGCAATACGAAGCGCAGCTTTCAGAACGGCACGGTTACGAACCAAACATTTGACGCCGACAGTCGGGTCACGGAACTTAACCATAATCCCGCCCGCTTTGTAGATTTTGGCTACAGCTACGATAAGGAAGGCAACCCGACGGCGGCCCAGTTCCGACACAAGAGCAACCATACCGAAGGCTACACCTACGATAACACTTACCAGCTAACCGGCTACAACAAAGGCGGCTCCGCAACGGGCGCCTTCAGCTACGACGGCGTAGGCAACCGCACGGGCTCGACTCTGCCCGGTGGCACAGCAAGCTATACCGCTAATAGCATGAATGCCTACAGCGGCATCCTGTATGGCAGCAGCTACACACCGGCGTACGATAATAACGGCAACCTCACGGGTATCGGCAGCACGAGCTATACCTATGACCGCGAGAATCGGATTACGACGGTGAATGGCGGCAACATCGCCCGCTGTGATTACGATGCCTTAGGCCGCCGCATTTGTAAGATTACAAGCGGAGATACCACCAATTATTACTACAGCGGCCTGCAAGTTATAGAGGAGCGTAGTGGCCGCGACAGTGTGAAGGCAACTTACGTATGGGGCCGTTGGATAGATGATGCGGTCTCCATGCAGCGCGGCGGGCAGAGCTACTACTATCACACCAACACGCTCGGCTCCGTAGTGTCCGTTACGAACAGCACGGGAGCTGTGGTGGAGCGCTACGATTACGATGCCTTTGGCAAACCGACTGTATATGACGGCAGCTTTACGATGCTATCTGGCGGCTCGGCGATCGGCAACCCGTATCTATACACAGGCAGGGAATATGATAAGGAGACGGGGTTGTATTACTACCGCGCCCGGTATTTTGACCCAGTGCACGGGCGGTTTTTGCAGCGCGACCCTATTGGATATGGGGATGGAATGGGGGTGTACGCTTATGTGGGGAATGGTACCTTTTCAAGTATTGACCCACTTGGGTTAATTAATTGGAAAATTGTTCAGGCAACTGTTGGAATGGTAGGTAATGCCGCCGGATTTGTCGGTGGAGCAGCTTTAGGAATTGGAACTTCTTGGACGGGGGTAGGAGGTATTGCGGGTGGCGCTATTGCTTTTAAATCGGCATATGGTTTCATTGCAAATTATGAAAACTTACGGGCGGAATTAGAAAATCGTCAGGCACCTAGCACTGGTGCATTACTTACGGATGTGGCACGAAAAATTGCCCCATGCAGTGAGCTATTGTATGATGCTGCTGTTGGCCTAGATTTGCTAACTGATATTGCAGGCCTCGGTATTGCGAAGAATGCTGCTAATGTTGCAGCTAGCGTTAACAAACAAATTTGGAGTTCAACCAATAAATTACGTCCTGTACAGAATGCATTTAAGCATTGGACAAAACATGGCGCGGAATTTCCTGAGTTTATGAATGCTAAGCAATATGTAGAAGGGACTAAGAACTTTTTGCATAATTCACCAGCAGGAACGTTGACCAAAACAAGAGCCAATGGTGATATTCTAAAATATAATCCAGCATCAAATACATTTGGTGTTATGGATGCCTCGGGAGTTCCAAAGACTTTATTTACACCGACAGACGGTATAAAGTATTGGTTAGCGCAATAGGTGATTAAGATGAATATACATAATTGTAGAATTTGTGGACTGTACATTGACGACTTACCTTGGGGTAGGGATGGCAATTCTCCAACCTACCAAATCTGTTCTTGCTGTGGTGTGGAGTTTGGCAATGAAGATTACACAATTGAGTCGGCAAAAAAATATAGAAAAAAATGGATTGATGGAGGTACGAATTGGCTTAATCCAAAGGAAAAACCCACTTATTGGAATAAAAATGAGCAATTCAAAAATGTTCCTCTAGATTTCATGTAATTGGTTAGTGAAGATTCCTGTTAATATTTAACCATTTGCCGAAATGAAATATTTACATTTTTCAATCATATTTATTTTTTTGCTACTAAATACGCCGAGTCAAGTACTTGCGCAATCGCCATGTGCGCCTAATGGACCACAAGAGGGCTGCCTGGGCTGCGGCGGTGATAGCACAAAGCCGCCCAACTATCCAAGGAAGCAATTTGACATCCCCGTCCGCCGCGCCTCAGACCCCAACGAGCTGGATGGCAGCCCCGGCTATGCCACTGGCCACTGGATTTCCCTGAAAGACAAGCTGCAATTCACCGTTCATTTTGAGAACGACCCAAAGTTTGCCACTGCCCCCGCAACCAATGTCTTTATCACCGTGCCGGTGCATGCCGGCATCAATCCCGCTACCTTAAACCTCGGGCCGTTCGGCTTCGGGCATTATCTCTTCCAGCCGCCCATCAACAGCAGCGCCTACTCCGACCGACTAGACCTTACGGATTCTCTTGGCATCTACTTAGACGTCATTGCCGGCATAGACATCGCCAAAAATGAGGTCTTCTGGACCTTCAAATCCATTGACCCCGCCACCGGCCAGCAGCCAGTCGACCCGATGCGCGGGTTTCTTCCGGTCAATGATACCAGTGCCGCCGCCGATACCGCGCAGGGCATAGGCGAGGGGTTTGTTTCCTTTGTGGTCGGGCCTAAGAGCAGCCTTGTCACTGGCGACACAGTCACTGCAAAGGCAGGCATCGTCTTTGACGTCAATGCTGCTATCCCCACCAACGTGTGGCTGAATTCGATAGACGCTTTTGGGCCGACAACGAGCGTAAAGGCCGCCACGGCTGCTCATGATACGATTACGCTCCGCTATTCAGGCATGGACGATGCCGGCGGCACAGGCGTGGCCGGCTATGCGCTCTATTATTCCGAAAACGGCAGCCCTTTCCAGCTTTACCAGGCGAACCTGACGGATACGGTCGCAACCTTCATCGGCACGATGGGTAAGATCTATGGCTTCTTCTCAATTGGCACTGATAATGTTGGCAATGTGGAGCAGCTGAAGAACAGCGCAGAAAAAACAGTCTCCCTCACCGGCATGGGAGTGCCGCTGCCCATTACCTGGCTCCTCTTTGAGGGGCACCTCCAAGGCGGGGATGTGCTGCTCAACTGGGCTGTATCGGCGGAACGAAATTGCCAAGAATATATCGTAGAGCGATCCCTGGACGGACAAACCTTTACGGAGATCGGCATCATAGTAGCAGTTGGCAACAGCCTGCAAACGTTGAATTATGATTTTACTGACCCGGAAGTAGCGAAGCTGAACGTAAAGCGGCTTTACTACCGCATTCGCCAGGTAGCGCTGGACGGCAGCCGTGTCTATTCCAAAACGGTCAGCGTTCCAATCAGCAGCAATCCGCTGGATGCAGCGCGGGTGACGGCTTCCCCTAACCCCTTCGCCACTTACATCAACCTGCAGGTGATGAATATAGTCTCCTCCGGTAAGAGGGATAATGTGGAGCTATACAGCATGGACGGCCGCCTCCGCTACCAGCGTTCAATTGCGCTTAGCGGCGGCACTGCCATTTTACTGGCCGACCTGCCGCCGCTGGAGCAGGGCCTGTACATTCTGAAAGTAAGCATTGAAGGGCGGCTTTATACCGTGAAGATGGAGCGGCGGTAGCATAGGTGCTTCTTAGGGATGCTGTTGCAAGGTGGGTTAAATATGGCTGCCGCTTAATCTTTTTCATCACCTGCAAAAGCAACGTGCGGCAAAGAACGATTCATTGACGCTAGAGGCTTCAGTTAAAGAATTGATAAGTATCCGGGCATAGCGAGAGGTAAGTACTTCTCTGCCGGAGAAAAATACGAGACAACTACGGGAAAAATACGGTTTTTGTGTGATCTGTAAATTTTTACCTTTATAAGGTAAATTAAATAAGAGAAAGAATATCAATAACAACTTAACCTGTAAAGAGAGCATCAACACAACAAGGCAAAAGTGCTATGCAGCCGTGTCATTCAACAAATAATTCCAATTGTCATAAATTTCAAAACCAACAAACCTTTCAACACCAGCAACTCTCTTTATGTCTATCAAAAATTACTCATTGCTTAAATGCAGGCCGTTACAATACGGCATTGGAAGCGGTCATCCTGGTAACGGTAAGCCTAAGAGAGGCGGACATCCGCACTTTCAAGTGCTGGTGGAGGGAAAGCGCGGGCAATTTCATCGCATCGCCATCAATATTATCTCGGACGACTCAAAGTCGAGCGAGGCCGATTCCCTTATCCGGGCAAAATATTTCAAGACATTTGTACTGGAAGACCTTACCACTGCGCTCTCTCATGAAAGCTTGACTTTTGGCTACCACCCTCTTGACTCAACGCCAGTCAGCAATGCGCTTGATTTTGTGCGGATGAAAGGACTAGTCCGGACGAGCGACATGAAAAAAATGCCCTTTTTGGAAACCGGTCCTGATAACGACTTGCAGGAACTTGTGCAGAATTTCATAGATGAAGCTATCAATCAGGAGCGGATACTGTTTGTTTTCGGCCAGCAATGGACAGATAACAAGCAGGTCTTCTTTGCTGAAGAAAATGGCGGTATCCACGATATTCATTGCAATCAGGGTAATCCAAAGGACGGCGGACACGTACGCGATAATGGCGTCTGGCAGGATGGGGGAATTATTTCCTATCATCAGCAAAGCAGCTCCTGGTCAGCTATATTCATGGCATTTGACAGCCAGTTTACCAAGACGACGATCCAAACGGATGAGCGCGGAAACAAGCTCGAGGAAAGCGTTGATGATTCAGCCGTTGATATTGCAGTGCCGAAAGGAGGCCGCAAACCTCATACCCCAACGCCGAAAAAAAATCTTAGATCGAAGACTAAGACTCATAGGAGCAATCCTAACCCTTAATGATTTACCGGCGGCGTAACCAGATTTATTAAAAATATAAAATAACTGTAGACTTTTAAGACAAATTATCCATGCGATACAAGCACAATGTGATACTTATAAATCAATAGCATGACACTATTCTTTAAAATCTTATTGGCTATTAAAAGATACCGAGTCTACTTATTAGCTTGGTTATTCATGTCATATTTGCCGTTTGCCGCTTATGGGCAGGATCTCCGGAAAGCTGAAAATCCTAATCAAGTCATCGCTTGGATAATAATATTTCTAATATGGGCTATCTTTCTTTTGCTGGCAGTGCGGACGACTTTACTGCGCGATCCCGTTGACCCGACCCATCTTCCAGCAAACAAAAAGCCCGGATATTCACTTGCCCGTTGCCAGATTGCGATATGGACGACAATTGTCGGGTCTGTGTATATTTACAGCAAGCTCTATACAGGCTGCACGGCTGAGAAAGGAATTAATGAGACGGCGCTTATACTCATGGGCATATCCGCTGGAACAGTGGCGATTGGCTCATTAATGGATAAGCAAGAGATAGTAGAGGGAACAATTCGTCATCAGGATGCGCCGGCAAGCGGCAATTTTTTTCTGGATATTGTTTCTGACGAAAATGGCGTATCCATCCATCGCTTTCAAAACGTGATTTGGACGGTTATTTCAATTATTATGTACTTCTACAGCTATAACAATCCTAAGTCGCCAGCAATGTGTATGCCTGAACTCGACAAAACGTTGCTTGCTTTGTCAGGCATAAGCAGCGCCGCATATCTTACGCTTAAAGCCAAGGAAAACGTCCAATCGCCTGCTGAGAAGGCTGCCGCAGAGGCAAAGCTTGCTGCTGCACAGGAATCATGGAAGGCTGATACAGGGTCAAAGTAGATGGTTATTAAATGACATTGCTAATTCGTTAACATACAAACAATATCCTGCTGATTAATCAGGAAAATATTCAAATAAAATCAAAAAGCCTTATGGAATTTCAGCGTGCTTTCGCAAGCCAGACGGAAACCTCCAATTTCCGATTTTCCCCCGATAGAGACGAAGTCAGCAATAACTATAAGCTGATTAAAGGAAAAATTGCCATGGCTGGACGGGAGCCGGATGGCGATTCAGTAGGCTTTATCCCTGATAACGTTGATCACTTCAAAGACGTCTACCGCGGCTATGCCTTGAAACCGAATAAATCGAATGGCTCTATACAACTGAGATTTGAAGGTATCGATACTCCTGAACTGCATTATGGTACCGCGTTGCAACCCTGTAGTGTGGAAGCAAGGGATTACCTGCTTCAAGCGCTCTTAAAGTTTAATGTTGCGTATCAGCCGGTGTCTGACGGGAAAATCCCTTCCAAGGTTTTAGCTACTAAGCCTGAGTTTAAAGAAATATTTATTGCAACAAATATGTTGGAAACCCATGGCAGGCCAGTATCGTACCTGTTCGCCTTAGAAGATGCCGTCGGCTTTACGGATGGCGATACCAATTCGCTTGATCAGGGAGCACTTCAGAAAAGCATAAACTACAAAATGCTCCAAGGAGGCTGGGCTTACCTGCTGGCCTATACCTCTATGCCCTTAGCACATTTCACCCTGTTTAAATCAGCTGCAAACGAGGCGAGGAGCAATGCCGCCGGCGTATGGAAGCAGGATGCTACCGCCGATTTTAAGCTATCTGGTCTCGATTCCATCAATGGCTTATCTGCGCAGCTTATTTACCCCAAACTCTTCAGAAGATGTATTGACTTTCTGAAATCCGGGCAGAAGGATCTGAAGGAATGGCTCAGGATAAACGGTGATGAAAATGATGGTGTACGTATTTCAGAAGGCACGACGGTGCAAATTCTCGAGCCTGATTCAGCAAGTAAATGACAATATTTATTTTCAGGCGGATACGAATGATATCATTTTTATCGAAAAATAAATGCAAAAAGGACTGACCATACCGTTACTGCATAAAAAACACATTTATGAACACTGATAAGTTTGAATACCGGCAGGAAATAATCGAGTTCAGGCAATCGAGTGAGCCAGCTAGATATCCGGGTACCAGAGATAATTCCGATGTATACTATCAATTGGCGATGTATCTTAATGAGTTGGGGGCCACAGGTTGGGAAGCTATTCCTCTGATAGATACGATATATGTAAAAAATGAATACGTTGTTGTGCTCACTCTAAAAACTTTTCTGAAGAAGCGCATTTATTCTACTGCGTCAGAAATTGAACGCTTGGTACACCAATATTCAACAGAATATGCAACCACGCTTCGCTCAGATTTCATGCATAGAGTAGATACCTTGGCATGGACCGACTTTGGCAAGCATTTCAAGCAGGAAATAGTAGACGAGATGCTCAATCAAATATCAGAGCTCATTGAAAAGAATAACGAAATCATCGTTTCCAAAATAAAATCTCTATAACTTATGAATTACACATTCGCAGTAGAAAGCATTTATCTCCCATTTAACACTGGTCAGGAACACGTTTGGACACGCGCCAATTTGATAACCCCCCTTTCCAATATATTGGAAGAGTGGGGAGGAAAGGGATACGCTCTTGTCGAAGTGGTTGACGAGCCAGGTTCATTTACATTGTTTGGCGGGAGCACTGTAAGTAAAAGGACATTGATTTTCCAAAGCGCGGAGCAACCAACAGATGATTTTTTGCAGCGCATGGTCAATAAGATCGACGAAAAGGCGAAGGACGTGGTCACAAAAGAGATCAGTGCAATGAAAATGGAGCTGCAGGACCAGCTGACCGGGATTACTAGGCATACGCTCAGTGATCAGTTTATGAAAGAGTTAGTTGACTATATGGATGCCGCCCTCGCGGAAAAGCTGGAAATAATGAAAGCTGAAATAATTAGGGTAGTCAAACCTTGACCAGCATTTTCAAACTTTTACAACCAATCTTATGGCGACTGTTAAAGAAAAAATTGCGTACTTGTATTCGAGTAGTACAAAAACGCATGCTTCCATCATTAAATTTTACCGGGATGATATCATGGCTGATATCATGGCCGATGGTACACCGCTTGATAAGGCAATTCAACTGTTTGAAAATGAATTATTATCTATCATTAAGCTTGGCAGAGAAGAAATTAATGATACCATAAATAGGTTGGTGGAAAAGCAGATTAATGATGTTGATACTTTTAATATTGAATACGGCGGAATACGGAAGATATTAGCAGTAAAAAATAATCAGATTAGATATGACCCCTCACAGCTAGGCGGTGTTTATCAGTATGCTAATAGGGTAATTTTCGATAAAGTTGCCGAGCATATTGACATAGAGCGAAAGAACTATTTTATAGCTAAGCTCCAGGAACTGATTAAATCGGCTGATGTCAATGCAAATGAATTATTTGAAAAAATAAAGGAGGGTAATGAACAAGCCATAGCCCATCTCTTTAGTAGGACGCGAGATGAAATCAGTACTTTTTTTGAGCACAAGTTAGAAAAAGAGCAGGAAAGGTTTGAAGCGATTAAAAGCGAAATGGCCCGAACCTTAGCAATGGAAAAGGACAAGCTGAATGGTATCTTGAATAAAGCGGATGCTTATGCGGCGATGCCAGAAGAGATACGTTCGAAGATTATAGTGCCTGCAGTCCACGGCCTCGAAAATTTTTCTGTAGAATATTTGTCCTTTGAGCTTGGCGAGCTAAAAATTAATAAGTCACCTATTTATGATCAGGTAAAGAGTAATGCAGCAGGCGCCGTGTTATCGTTCCTCGAGCATACAGGGGAGCAGGCGGTAAAGCCGTTAACTGAATCCATTACTAGCCAAAGGGACAACTTAAACAATACTCAGGCTGAGTTTGAAAAGAAGATTGGACGTTCAGCAGTAGACCTCAAAGAGTGTATTCGAAAAGCAGAGGAGCTACCAGTAAAAGTTGTTGCTGAAGTATTAAAGTCTTATAACGCTATCGCCAGCACACTTCCTTCAGTTGCATCTCATATAGAGCATTTCTCGAGCAGCCTAGAAAGTATGCAGGAGGCTTTTAAAAATAAAGTTGATGAGTTCTATTCAAAATTCGTTGAGGGGCCGGAGAAAAAGCTTGAGGCAGCTATATTTATCACTACGCTCCTTACCAACAACAAAGATTTAGGGCTAGAAAAGCTGCGTTTAGTCGCTGATACGCCCTATAGTCAGGCTAAGCTTGCAATCCTGAGCACAGCTGATGGATTCATCCAGGATGCAAATAATTTTTTGGATACTTCAAAGATGGTTTTAGGTTCGTTGCAAACCCTGGGAATTATCGGTAATTCAGAACTCTTGGAAGGCCTATCAACTGGCCTGGCAATAGCTGAAGGCGCCGTTAATGCTATCGGGAGCTTTGCAAGCGGCAATTTTGTTGGTGCAATCACCGGCCTCGTAAGCATGTTCGGTATTGGTGGCAAAGACCCGGCTATCGAACGCCATAAGCAAATAATGGATGCGCTCAAAAGAATTGACGGAAGGCTGGATATAATTGATAAGAAGCTGGATAAGGTGCTGGAAAATCAGCAAAGAATTTATGAGTTGCAGATTAAAACGTATGAGAAGCTGATGGACTTAGAAGAAAAGATTATGGGTCAGTTTAAGCTATTGAATACGAAAATTGATTTGCTGGATACTAAGCTGAACTGGCTTATCAATAAGGATCAGGAATCGCGTTATCTAAACTGTAGCCTGCATTGCGACGGATTGGAACTTTCGGAGAGCAACTCCAGACTGCCGGATTACAAAAAAGCGAAACGATATTGGCTGGGCGAAGCGTATAAAAATTCCTGCGAAGATTTCTTTGTATATACAAACTTCCTTAACGCTCGGGGCGGTATCGATATGCCATTTCTTAAAACGGTATATGATGGCAGCACAATCGGATGGGATCCTTTGGAAAAAGATCAATTAGATCAGATAAAAGACAAGCTGATTTCGCAGGAGCGCTTTTATTTGTTGCTAAAGAATAAGGCTCTCAAATCAATAAGCAGTCTGTATAGTAAAGGCAAAGCCCCATCAGATGATTTAATTTTTTCTCTTGAAGCTCCTCTGCACACATATAGTGAGCTGACGTTTAAGCTGAGCCAGAAAACTATTAAAAAGAACGTTGAGACAGGCAAGATCGACGTAAAGTATTTAAGCAATTTGGTATCGGTTGAAGCTTGTAGACAATGTGCAAGTCTGATACTTAAATCACATGCTTTACTGACCATTACTAATGCAGACAATTCGCAAATTTTTCCTCTTGATGCCGAATTTTACATAAATATTGAAGCTAGGTCTGCCGTCGCCGAAAGATACCTGACTAACATACTGAAAATTATTAATGCCGTTATTTGCCAGCAAAATCTGCTGAGCGGCGATTTCTTACTGGAAATTCTCCGTTCCGAATATAAATCACCTGTCAATACAGAAGAGGAGAAAAAGAATTTAGCAGCCAATAATAATCTGCTAAATCATGAATTCGGCGGAATAATATATTATAATTTTATAAGATATTATATTCTCAAAGAAATTGAAAATAGTCAGAGCACTCCTGATAGGAAAAGTTTAGCGGGCTATGAGTTTGCTTATAATGAAATGGACGAATTACTAATGAAGCAAACGGTTAGTTTTCCGTTCCCGATCGAGTACCTTACAGATGAGAACGTAAGGAAAATAGGGAAGGAGAAAGGCTATATAATTCCTGCGGGTTGGTATTGCAATATAGATAATCAATATCATTCTATGCCGCATCCTAAAGAATTAAAGGCCGATGAAGGCTTTAATCTAGTCTATCCGGCTATGCCGCGTCCTAAAGAATTAAAGGCCGATGAAGGCATTAATCTAGTCTATCCGAACGATATGGCAGAACTGAGGCGATATAGGGATCTGCTCGTGAGCACAATTGAATCTTACAGGTCGGTCAGAACCTTCACCGGTAAAGAAAGAATGTCGCTATATTTTGCGACTTCCGTTGGCAATTACGACCATCAAATGCAATAAAACCGCATCAAGTTTAACTAATTATAAAAATAAACTTATATGATAACGCCGGAAGATCTAATCAAGTCTTGTAAGGATAATTGGGATACGTTTAAATCAGACTGCAGCGGCTTCGTCAAGGCAGTTGCAGCAAAATATAATGTCGTATTCACCGGGAAGGCAGATGACATACTGGATCAGCTAGCCGATAATACAAACTGGCAGGAAGAGGTGGACGGTGTCGCTGCTGCAAAGGCTGCCAGCGCAGGCAAGCTTGTAATAGCAGGCCTGAAAAGTGATCAACTCGATCCTGTCGATACGAATGGCCATGTGGTGATTGTGGTAAAAGGAGAATTAGTAAATGGTAAATACCCGTTGGCCTATTGGGGCAAGCTAAATGGTGTAGGTGATAAAAATAAGGGCGTGAATTATGCCTTTAATAAAGCGAGTAGAGATAATGTAAATTATTATAGTAAAACACTAACATCATTACTCAATGCGTAAACGCGAACAACAAAACGGCATTACAGTCAATGCTATTGCCGGAACATACGTCGTCTTTCTGAGCATGGATATTAATAAGACTGTCCGGAAAAATTTTCGGGGCTTTGCCATTCAGCGCGAAGACCATGCAGAAAATGAAATTATATGGCTGCGGGGCATGAAGACCTTTGAAGCAACCGAACCACACCCCGCTAGTGGCGAGACGTTCTCTTCGCTATATCATCCGTTTCAATCGTTTCAATGGGCAGATTATAGCGCCAAGCCTGGAGTTACATATACTTATACCATTCATAGAATGTACGGTGAGCCCGGACATCTGCAATCCAAAGGGGAGGTGAGTGTACAGGTTCTCACAGAACTAGAGACGGGTCCGACACACTCTGTATTTTTTAACCGCGGCTCAGTCGCGACACAGGAATACGCCCGGAAATTTCAGGATAAAAAGCCAGATGTCGTCGGAGCAGCCGCTTGGGAGTGGCTTTCACGGGGACTTAAAGAAGCCTTGCTTGCATTTATTGGCCGCTGTAAAAATGGTGAATCTATATATGGAGCTATCTATGAGCTCCAGGATAATGAGGTGCTGCTTGCTCTCAAGGCAGCAAGGCAGCGAGGCGTAAAAGTCGCTATGCTGTACGACAATATGGGGCCAGGAGAAGCGAATGTTCAGGCTATCACCAAGGCGGGCGCAACAGGCTTTTGCAAAGGGCGGAGCAATGGCGAGCTAATGCATAATAAATTTTTTATTTATTGTGATGGGAGCGGGCCAAAGGAGGTGTGGACCGGTTCTACTAATCTTACACAAAATGGCATATACGGACATTCAAATCTTGGGCATATAGTCGATGACCGGCAGGTAGCCACCTCTTATATGGATTATTGGAAGCGGTTGAAGAAGGATCCTGCTATTGACGGCGCATACAGGAGTGCCAACATGGCTGCGTGTCCTATCCCAGAAGCGCTGGAGGTAGGAACGACCACAATATTCTCACCGCGCGATACCAGTCTTGATGCGCTTCAGTGGTATAAAAGCATTGCTGGCAGTGCACAAAAGGGCTTATTCATGACCTTTGCTTTTGGAATGCATCCACTATTCAAAGAAATCTATGGGATTAAAGATAATGTGCTTCGCATGGCATTAATGGAGAAGGCGAATGGCAATCCTAAGACAAGAGAAAAGGAAGAGGCGGAAATTCAGGCGATCAGGAACTTTCCTAATGTCATTGTCTCCATAGGGAACAGGATCCCGACCAATGCGTTTGATCGCTGGCTTAAAGAGATAGATAACATTGACAATACATTGAAGCATATCCACTGGATACACACCAAATACATGATTGTAGATCCACTTGGAGATACCCCCATTATCGTCAGTGGCAGCGCTAACTTCAGTAAGGCCAGTTCTGATACGAATGACGAGAATATGCTGATAATCAAAGGAGATAAAAGAATTGCGGATATTTACTTCGGCGAGTACCTTCGCCTTTTTTCCCATTATAGCTTCCGGGAGGTCGTAAAATGGGCACTCGGGCACAATCAAGCTAACGGACCCTCAAACTGGAAGCCACAATATCTGATAGCAAACGATATGTGGATGAATGATTATTTTAATGACGCCAACGATAAATCCGCAAGATGCCTGAGAAGAACATACTTTTCCGGCGATATGGCTGAATAGAAAGTCGTATTGGTAAGGGTTGGAGATAAAGCAGGAAATGGCTGCCGCGATATCATCCGGGGAATAGGGTAAGATGAGTGATGTGCAGGATTATAGCAGTACATCCTTTTCACGGAAAGCGCATCCGTTCAGCTTTGTCGGTGAAAAGATGCGGCGGCAAAATATTGCATCAAACTACGACATGAGCCAGTGGGTGGACGGTTCTTTGGTAAGAACGGCAGGGCCGGTATTAATCCGGCAAAGACCCGATGCGGCCACCTGGATCTGTTTTATTACTATCGAGGATGAGACCGGCGTTGCCAAACTCGTTGTATTCAGAAAATTTTTTGACAAGTACCGCAGTGTTATCCTGCCCTCAAGATTGTTGATGGTTGAAGGTAAGCTGCAAAAAGAGGGCGAGGTTAGGCATATGATCGTGCAACAATTTTACAGTCTACCGCACCTGTTAACGGAAATAACGGCAACGGATAGTCAGCAATCGGATGTGCTGACACTGGCAAGGGCAGATGAAAACGATGGTAAATTTCCGGCTCCTGACGAACGCGACAGGAGCAAAAAGCCGGAGTAGATAAAGTTGTTTGATAACCGCAAGGATTTTAGATGACAACCATCAATCGTAGGAGAATAAGGTCGAATGAACGAACAACTAATCTTCAGAATCAAATTGCCAAATGATATACAGCTAGACAACTATTTCGACAATAGTTGAGGGGAGACAAGCGGGTTGCTAAGATAAGGCAGATTAGAATTTTGACCTTTTTTGAAATTCCTGTAGGTTAGATCGTTGCAAAGCGCTAAGTAATTGGAAAGTGAACCTTGTGCTTTGAATTTCTCATCGAAAAATAGAGTTTGATCATCACCATTAAAACTAAAAAGCGGTAGCAGGTTTAGCTCTTGAACAACAGGTCTTCTACCTACTTGATGATAGAGTCCGTATCCGATGTAGGGACGATCGATATATAGTTCAGTAAGCAGCCAATGATATGTTACAGTAAGTTCTTCCAGATACAGTAGGGCAACTGGGATGTGATCTATTCCGTGGTTTTCCGGTTGGCCATTCTTGTATAATTGTTCTAATTGGCTTGGGATAAAATACGACACAGATATATACCTCTTTGCATTACCTATTAAAGATATTGTACGAAAAAGTCAATGTGCATTTTAAGAAGTTAACATTACGCCAAATTCAATTGGTCACGAGTGGTATTTCTTAGAGCCTCAATAAGTTCATCTATATATGGTATTATATTTTTGGTTATAAACGAATTATCGCGAATCGCATTGGAAATAACGTTCCAATTTAACACTTCGGTATCCGTTCCATATATTGTTAGTAATCTATCTACCTTTTTAAAGCTTGCTTGGAATTCAGCAGAAGAAAACAATTCAAAATGCCGTTGCGACTCCGAAGCTTTAATGTTATTTAAAAAATCGAGTGATTCTTTAAGCAATTCCATTCTGACTTTAAACCGTTCTTTTGAAATTTCATGACGCCGTTGAATTACCCCGTTCACAAACCACCCGGCAACCAGCACGGTGCTCGCAGCTATTGTAACAAAATTTGTTGTACTTAATTGTTCCATAATACTATTACTCAAACTCAAAGTTGGTTGGGATTCCAATATTCAGAATATTTCTGAATGCAGGATGAATCACCCAATACAAGTCATATTCTATCCTGGCATTCGTAACCGAACTCTCAATAAGATCAGGGAAATCTTTGTAATGTAAAAACTCAAATTGATGCTTTGAAATGATTTTCTTTGGTTCAACGAATGTTAACTCATATAAGAAATTAGCGACTTGCTTGGCGGTACACTTTCTGGCAACACCAACAATCTCAACATTAAGTTTGGAAGTTATTTCTATTTCGATATACCGAATTAGGTCTACTAAGTGGTAACTCGGTTTCGCATTGTAAAATGCATTAAGGATATCATTTACCTGAGGACAATAGGTATGATATTCGGATGTGATATCATGAAATCTTGAGACACCAATTTTTCTGAAACTCGCGTGAATGTCTTTTATAAGTATCACGCCGCTCCTACCGCGTTTTATATCACTGGCCGCTTTACAAAGTTCTATAACCCACCTAGGGCGATCTGCACAAAGCTTAGTTAATACAACAGCAGGTGGGCGATTGCCTTTACCTAAATCAAACTTTTCTGTATCAAAGATTTGCGCGATGAGCCAGTCTTCTTTCTCAACCTTTGATAAGCCAATAATATCCCAATTTAAACCCTCAAACCTCTTAATCCCCTTGATATAGTATTCGACACGTTTGGCTAAAACGGCCTTGATTTCTTCAGACGACCATTCGATTGGCCATAGTAACTCCTTAAAATTTGACATTAGTGCATTAGCACCACGCAGACAAATCCATACGTTTGGACGTATGGAGACCCTGATTTTAATATTGCTAAATTCAGTAGTCAAATCCCTCGCCGCATTTAATAATGCAGCCATTTTATTTATTGACGCAACTTCCTTTGTAAAATCAGCATCAAATTCATCTAAGAATATCCAGATTGTCGAACCCTTTTTGCTAGTTAATTCATCGATCTGTAAAGAATGATCAGTGCCTTGTTCTTTATCATAGGCCAAGAGAATGCGAATAAGAAACTCACATACATCATTTTTCTTCATTTTGCTTTCGGACATTTCTAGGCCATGAAGAACATTTGCAGCCTTAGAAGCTTTGCTAGTTGTGAGTTTTAAGAGAATATGAGTAAAAAGCTTCTTTTTCCATACATTACTTAATTCTGCAAAATCTGAAATTCCATTAAATCCTGTGATGTCAGTATAATTTGGCATAAGGGTATAGTGATTGGAAAGATTTGCGAGTTCATCCTCCCAAAGCTTGAAAAGCGTAGTCTTTCCCATTCCCTTTGCAGCGCACAATAATACCAATGGGCGGCTAGTATCATAGAAGCCATCGCAATCAATACGTTCAACAGCGTATGCCTTCAAAACCTCCAAGTCTTCTAGAAACGCGTCTGCCTTCCCAAAGAGCTTTTCCCCGGAAAACGGCATGTTGTCGAAAACGCGAAGGCTTGCAATCTCCGGTTTTTCGCCGAACAAATTGGCTTGAAAATGATTTACTCTTTCGAGGCTTGACATGCCTTCGGCGTTGGACCGTTTCGGATTCATAAGTTGCTTAAAAGATGAAATAGCAGTAAATAAATTTACACCTTTCATCTGGAAATATTAATTTTAGTTCTGCAGACGGAGCGGACGTATAATGCTAATGTCAATGGTAAGTAGGTTGCAGAAGATCGATTTTAAATCAAAGAGGATTGTACCAGGAACTAAAATTGACAATAATTTAGTGTCGATCTTTGATTCAGATCTCTCACGCTCTGAACTATCTTTAATGCATGTGTAGTCGGAAATCTCATAGCCATTCACTTACTGGTGCTGACAAAGGAATTCAAGAATTTTGAAAGTGCGGCAAAATTTGCATCCTATATCCGCATTGCACCATTTTCCCGAACCTCAGGCACTTGTCTCAAAGTAACCCGCACATATCGAAACATGGCAATAAGGCTATCAAGGCAATGTTGCATATAGTGATCATGTCTGCCCTAAAATCTGACGGTCGGAACGCAAATACTTTGATCGTAAAAAAGCCGAAGGCAAGCATGCCTACTCAATTATGAATGCAATGAAAAACAAATTGCTCAGGCAGGTTTTGCATGTGTAAAGGAAGACCACATGGCCGGGAAACGACGACGAAGAAGATAGCTGAAGCACTACCAGGGTAAAAACCAGTCCTATGCATTACGGCATAATTAGGAAGATAGCAGGTAGTGCGCGCAGCAATGCTTTATCCATTCCCTTAGCTGACCTAGCGGATAAGTTAAAGGTTGATGCATAGGCTGTCTTATTTGTTTAGTCCAGCATTCATAGATAGATGCTTAAAAGGTATTCGCAGCATTAGGATGACAATATCGTACCATTTAAAGCGTTTAATAAGAGATAGATTTAAATGAGTACTATCGTGCAGAAGCTGAACAACATTCTCATAAGCAGAAAGCATGTCCTAAACTACGGGCATGTGTTGATTGATTTCGATAACCGGAAAGCTATTGAAGCAGGCTCAAACAGATCTGTACAAAAGCGCAATCGTCCGCTATCCAGCCTGGGTAGCGATAAGAATAGGCCCACCCGTAAATTGTAATGTGCGGGAAGAAAAAAACTGTTCATTATGTATCTTTACGTATGGACATGACTATCGCGCTTATGAGCCGGATCGAGGATTATGTCTGCCCGGTACATGCCGATATGACTTTCTTTAAAATTGATGCACATACGGGCTTGGTAATTCAATCCTGCTGCGGCGTGTGCAGGGATACAATTGAGAACATGATAGCAGCAACCGATGCGCAGGCGAGGCTATCCTAAAAGCCTTTGCGAATTATTCTATCGTGTTCTGCTTTTCGCTGGTGACAATAATTCAACCTTGCCCCTTGTATTCTTTCACCGTGCCTTTCACACAAATGTTCTTGCCGCCATTCGCGCTCCGGTTTAGATACTTTCCACTATATACCCGGCCACAGACCGTTACCTCTCCACCTATATGCTTTGCCGCATCATCGGGGCTTATAGCGCCTTTTGTCAGCGGCTTTGCCGGCTGAGCGCTGGCGGGCATATCTATGCCTTTTTCATTCGCAATGCCAAAGGCTGGTGGTGGTGCATCGTTAAGAAAAACATATTCCACAAGCGTCGCTAAGCGAATTCCTACGTAGAGCAGCTGAGGCTCAATAATCGGTTTAGCCCTGTCAGCATAGGCCATATCCAATGTGCCGCCGGAAAAGGCTTATACCTTGGGCAGGTAGGTCCGGCTTTGGATCATCCAGTACACAAAATCCATCACCAAGAAGTGTCCCAAATCAGTAGATAAGAGGTCTGGATAAAGTGCTTCCACGCTTTTAAAGGTTATTGCCTGCTGCCGGATACCATCGTCATCCCAGGCATGATCCAGATTAGTACTCTTGTCTCCAAGCCGCACCTGTACATCAGTGCCGCCTTTGTCCTGCGCATAGCCGGTATGCAGTAGCTGGTCCAAGTCGCCAGTAAGCTGAAATACTACCATTACAGCATCCTTTAAGTAAGCAGCTAATACCGAGTTTATTTAGGAAGCATCAAACCAATCCCAATGAAACGAACGCCATTAAATTGAAGGCATCGCCTTAAATAATAGACTTACAAGGCATTGCACATAAATTGCCTATCAGTTTTTCGGAAGCTATAGTAAAACTATGCATCATTCATACGTATAAATCACAGTCGCTTTGATGAATAACACATGGTTTTAGGGGGAAAAGAACGGATAAACCGCCCTGTGGCTACGGGTACGTTTGTGTCAGGAAAAAAACACATTCTCACCGTTAAAACACCATGTTATGATTAAGAGATTTTTTGCATTGACAATTATTAGCGCCGCTTTGATCTACGGCTGCTCAAAGGAAAAAAGTTCCAGTAATGTGCAGCCTCTGCCAAATACCGGCAGCGGACACAATACTTCCTACAGGGGCTATGGGTTGAGGGGTACTTTTAATGATGACTATTCAGCATCCATACCCGTGGACTCTGCAAACAGGATGATTGAGAGCTACCTTACCAGCATTAATTATCCCGCTAACGATAGCGGACTAAGATCACTATCTTTCAGCGCAGACTCTTTACGCGCCTATCTGGACAATGCGGACATTAAAACCATTAAATTTATGTTTGCTCACCAACCGGGCTATATTAACACCGGGCATTATGGTGAATATGCAGCAATGAACCCGGCAGCACTTACCGTTGTTATAACAGCACTGGACGGGGAATGATGAGTACGTACGTAATAACAAGAACGAAGTTTACGAGCATTGTTCACCCTGCCCTCAATTTTGTACCGGCACGGTCAATGCTTATATACAGTGACCTTACTAATGGATATTAGACAACGACTATATTTATTGCTTATACTGGCAACTTTTATCCTTTCATGCGTCAGGTGGCCAACGCTTCGTAAGGCAGATAAAATACTCAGCATTCTAATCGGCCTTACCTTATTGCAGGAAGTTTTCGCTTATGTGTTTGATAAGATCCTGCATAATAATATGTTCACCTATCATATTTTATAGCTCGGTTGAACTATTGTTAATATGCCTTTACTTTAATGAGAACAGCAAGTTCCTGAAGAAATATAACGCTGGCATTTTTACAGGCATGATAGGTATTGTAGTAAGTGTTATCAACACCATCTGGTTTCAGCCGCTCAATGTATTCAACTCATATTATTTATTATTTGAAGGCACTATCATCATCATACTTTGCTTGCTGGCTTTTATATGAAATTCTGCTTGACGATGTTCTCGATTTTCGGAAGCTCGGTTACTTCTGGGTTAGTTTGGTGTTGTTGTTTTACTGGAGTCTTACCTATACTGGCTGGGGTGTGATCAATTTGCTGGAATCTAAAAACAAGGCGTTTTTTGAGGGGGTTGAGTTCACATTATACTTTTCCAATTTGCTTTTCTACTTTAGCATTGGATTAATATTCCTGAATTATAAAAAGCTTCTTCCCGCTGTCAACTGATACTTACTTACTGCCGCTCTACCTTTTTGGAACATTGGTGATAACTTCTTTTGCTGTTATTGCCGTAGCTTTCTTTATCATTCAGAAAAAGAAGCAATTGCGTGCTTCTTTGCAGCAGCAGCAACTAAAGTTTGAATACGAAACCTCATTGCTGAATACACGGATTGAAGTGCAGGAACAGGCCTTTGAGACCGTCTCTCTGGAAATCCATGACAATTTAGGCCAGATGCTAAGCCTTGGATGTATTCAGCTTGCTACCGTAAAGAATGAAATTAAGGACAGGGAGATGGCCGGGAAGCTGGACAGTATTTTGCAGCTCTTTAAGAAATCGGTAAAAGATATCCGCCTGCTGAGCCATACGCTCAATACCAACCTTGTAGAGCATCTTGAGTTGAAACAATCCATACAAACGGAACTTGACCGTATCGAGGCTTTCTCAAATATTTCCTGCAGCCTTGATGCCGGTTACGAGGAAGAAGCCTTGTTCCCCAAGCAACGAATCATTATCTTCCGCATTATTCAGGAAGCGTTGCAGAATGTTTTGAAGCATGCCAAAGCCTCAGCCATTCACATCGTAATAGAACGGGGGCGCAGCATTCTATAATGTCCGCATCAGGGACAACGGGATCGGATTCAGAAAAGAAAATGGCAATGAGCACGAATCATTAGGGTTACTGAGCATACAGCAACGGGCAGCCATGCTTGACGCGCAGTTAAATATAGAGTCCTGGCCGGGTGAAGGCACGCAGATCACAATAGCCATACCCATAAATACCCCGATATAATGACATCCACCCACCCTATCATCCGCATCGGCATGGCTGATGACCATACCATGTTCCGCAGAGGAGTTGCTGCAATTCTGAATGACACGGACCGTTTAAAGGTTGTGGCGGAAGGGTCTAACGGGCAGGAACTGATACATGCTATTTCCCGTCTTCCCACACCGCCCGATGTCTGCCTGTTGGACATCAATATGCCCGTCCTGAATGGATATGACACGTTGAAAGTACTGCGCGAGACCTACAAGGATATGAAATTCCTCATTCTGACCATGCTTGCCCATGAGTATGTCATTATCAAAATGCTGCGGCTTGGGGCGAACGGCTATCTGCTTAAGGAAGATGACCCGAATGAATTGAAGCGGGCGATAGAAACCGTTTACCAGCATGACTTTTACCATACCGATCTTGTCAACGGGCATTTGATCTCGCTGGTAAAGAGCGGGCTGGATTACAAGAAGATCGTGCTGAGCGACCAGGAAGCGATCTTCCTGAAATATACCTGTTCTGAAATGACGTATAAGGAGATTGCAGACCTGATGAAAATAGGCACCCGCACCGTTGATACGTACCGGGATACTTTATTTACCCGGCTGAATGTAAAATCGCGCACCGGGCTTGCCATCTACGCTTTGAAACTTGGCCTTAGCTCTATCGATTAAATTGGTTCGAAGTTTTTGTAGAAGGCATAAAGGCCCGTCGAATGGCTGGCCTTTATTTCTGAATTGAACGTGTCTTACACTTCCGCTGTTAGATATTTGTCTCTATTAAGATAGTGTGGGTGGGTTGAGGGGCTGGTTTGAGACCAACAATAAATAATACGCTACTTTTTATTTCGATCTGGCGGGTAATAACACCTTCATTCGTCTGTAACTGCAAGGTGTAAATACCCTGTGCAAACCTGCTGACTTCTATTACTGCCTGTGTTGCGTTATTCAGCTTTACTTCCTGCGCGACCGTTGCGCCTGTCCCGCTGATAAGGCGATAGCTTTTAATGCTTCCCTGTGCAAGGTTTATCGTAATGCTTTGCGATGCAGGGTTCGGGTAGATGCCTTACCTCGTCTTTATTTGCTGCATTGCTGATATTGTTCGTGCTGCCTGCCGTAATTGTCTTGTACGCTGTATCCGCACCACAACTGTTCTTTACAATCAGCCTTATTGTGTAGGTGCCCGGTGCCGGATAGGTATAGACCATTGAGCTGGCTGCGCCCGTAGCCCCGCTCACCCCAAACGACCAGTTATAGCTTGCAGCACCCGGCGCTGTCTCGGAAAAAGAATACTGCAGCCCACCCGAACCGACCGGCACCGCGTTCAGCGCAGCGATCACCGGGCGGTCGCTGATCGATATCCTGATCGAATCCCTTGTCTTGCAGCCGCTGCTGTTGCTGGCCTCGGCCCATACATAGCTTGAGCTGAAGACCTGGATGCTGCGCACGAAAGAACTGACATCCGCAATGCGCGTGTTGTGGCCAGTGGACCATGCATAGCTTGCCGCCGCCCCGCTGTTGCCCGCATCGAGGATGAGGGTGAGCACATCATTGCGGCAGAAAGAAGTATCGCGGCCAAGATTGACCGTTAAGGCAGTGCTGTTGCTTACAAAGATCCGCAGGCCTCTGCTCATATGGATGGGCAGCTCGCCGGTGGCGCAGGTGGTATCCATCGCATCGTAAAAAAGGTAATGCCAGCCGATATCCGCAAGGGTAGGCGTCCAGGTAAAGCGGGCGCTTGCACTGTTGGTGCCGGTGCCTGAAAGCGTGGTGGTGTGCTGCCTCTTGCAGTAACGGACTGGTCTGCGGTAAGATCAATCCTCGCTGCTGGTTTGGTGCTGGTGGCGGCTATTGAGAAGGCCATCGTCTGGCCGGGGGCAGAGAGTAAAGTAGCGGCCTGCGGCATTCCATGCTGCGAGGCCGGTGATGGCGGTAGGGTCGGTTAGTGCGGGCAGTACGGCGGGTATGCCGGGGGTAGGGTCGGTGATCCAGGCGGTGCGGTAGTACATATTATCTGCCAGGAGCTTATGGTCGCGGTATTTGCGCACGGTAAAGGCGAGGTAGTACATGCCGGGATAGTTGGAGCTAAAGGTAAAAAGCGCCGGTGGCGGGATCGAGGGTAAAGGACGAGTTGGAAGCGGGGCCGAAAGGCTGGGCAGGCGAATAGCCTGTGTTATAGGGCAAGAGGCCGAGGCTGTCCCTGAGGCCGGTTTTAAAGCGCAGTTGCTCTCCGGGACTAAGCACTACGTTATAATTCTGACTCAGCAGGCTGCAATCGTATATGGAAAGTGGGTAATAGGCGTCCCCCGGATAAACCGATCCTACTCCGAAGGGACTGGAAAGATAAGGCGGGCGGGGCAACGGGCATGAGCAGGGGGACAATGGAAAGGGAATCGCCTTCGGGGTCGGTAAAGCCGGGGCAGAAAGATACCGCCTGCCCGGAAGGGGCAACAATGGCATAATGGTTTACAATGGCCGGGGACGTGATGCGGCGGTAATCCTGGAAGCGGTAGATATGCGAAGCAAAAACAGACTTCTGCACGTAATGATAGCGTAGCGCCTCCGGGGCAATATTCCGGTAGGATACATTGATTATCGAATCCATCAGAGGATCAATTGCACCGTGAAAGACGGTTACAGATTGGATGCCGGGGGCAATTACAGGGCTATTTCCGGATACCGGCCTATATCGAAGCGGGGTATCGTTGGAATACTCGAATGGTATGGCCGCAGGATCAAAAGAGTAATTATTTGCATTGCCCCCATGGCAGTTGCTTTTATGGTGCGGAAAGGTAAACATGCCGGGCGAATTGCCCATTTGGTAGTTCGCGTTGATCGTATTGTAAGGCTCGTAGAAGGTGAGCAGATGAGAAGAATCCGCGTTTTTCATCGTTACCACCCGCTGCTCAAATTGAAAATCCTGGGGGGGTGCATTTGGAGGAGGGGTTGCATCGGTAACGGGTATAAAACCGGTATCCCTGTTGGGCGGGGGGAATGTTATAACACCGGCAACAAGACCAAACCAGTTCGGGTAGCGGGTCCATTCAAGGTTTGAATTGTAGGGGTAAAATACATATTCGCTTAGATAGATCAGGCTGTCTTTTTTTTCATATCCGAGTAGCCCGCCATTATTATGATTATTGATCTGTATCACATTGGCGAATGATCTTTGTGCATATAATCCGCCGGTTCGCACTCCGCTATTTCTTACATCGATGCAATTATTATAAAACCCCCTTTGCGCGTCGGCTTGGTTGCAGACGGCAAACAATGTAAGGTGTAAAAGGGTAAGCAAAAGTTTCATAAAATAGATGATTTAGAAGCTAGGATGTATAACGGGTAAAAAATAAAAAGTTACCCCGCCCTTCTGCCAGGGCAGGATAACTTTAAAAAGACTAAACTAATTTAAAATTAATGAATAATAGAAAGCTTTTGCTTTTGAATGCTGTTTCCATCGATCATTATGGTTACAAGATAGATACCGCTCGTTACCTGGGGCAGGCTTAGCTGTGCAGGTATTGCGCCCGTTCTGCCGCTGTAGAGCGTGCCTACGTTTTTACCGGTAATATCGGTAAGGCTTATCATAGCATTACCCGTACTGCCGTAGCCTTCCAGCTTTACCGATACGTAGTCTGCCGCAGGATTTGGATATACCGCTGCCTGCTGCGTTAGCGTTTTAACGGTGCCTGCTGCGGCAGGTAAGCCGCGGTGCTGGGTGCTGCTGCAAGGCAGCTCATTCATCGGCTCATCTACTACATACAGGTCCGGATCGCTGAGCGAAGTTGTCAGTGAAGTTACATTGAACGAATAGATCCTATATAGCTGAGCAGGTACCGTAATTTGGGTATAAGACCTTGTCAGCCCCAGGGTGCAGCTTACATCGGTATTCGGGCAGCTAATTATTCTGCGTGTTATATCTGCTGCAATATATTTCGGGTTGAGCACGGCTACACCGTCCGGATCGTACACCGGCGCGTAGAGCCGGTAATTCGTAGTATAGCCGGGGTTTTGTTCCATAAAACCGGGTGCCCATGCCATGCTGCTCGTGCCACCACCCAGCGCATAATAGCTGTTTGAAGTACCGAACAAGCCGGTGCCGAGCACGCTCAGGAACGTAGTCCAGTCATTTACCGTAACACCGATGCCGGACGATGTAAAGGCCGTGGTAATATTCGTCATAAACGGATTGATATTGTCGAAGCTGGGGGCCGGCGTATAAGTACAGTTGTTTAGCACATCTGCCTGCATGCCGGCAATTGTAAGGGTACCGGCAGTGCTTTTATCCGGTTCCATTTGCAGGCCCCATGCGCTGGTGGCAGCGAATAGCGCCCTGTCGCGCACTACGGGCGAGCTTAGTAAACCTGCAGGCTTCATCGTTCCGGGGTCAATCGCCTGCAGCCACATGCCGGTCGGCTCAGGCGCAAAGCCGTAGAGGCCCCCGGAATTTTCGTTTGCATAGTTGCCCATTATAAAATAGTTGGTGCCATCGTCATAAATGCCCATTCCGTATTCCACAGCGCTGCCCGGTGTGGCGCCCTGGAGGTAAAATGAATTGTTGAGTCCTGAAACAGGATTTAAAAATGTAGGATCAAGCAGCAGCGCCATAGTGCCACCCACACCGTTATCTATGCCGGGGGTGGTTGAGGGATAAAAGCAATTTGCACCACCGGTAACCAATAGCTGAGTTGCGCCGGCAAGCTGAACCATCTTCATTCTGAGGGCCATATCGTAGTCCCCGTTCGTATTAACAGAGGTAAGGGGTACGTCTTGCCAGTTATAGGTTTGTCCCGCGCTTATGGTAGTAAGGGCCCGGTCTATCTTCAGCACAAAGGCCTCTTTGGTAGTGGTAAAGTCGGTAGGATTTATATCGGTTGCATAGCCCGGCCTTACATAGCCACAGATGTAAATATCTTCCCCATCCACAAGGCTACCCATCGGATAGATATCGTAGAGGATGGATGAAGAACCCGGCATATAGGTCGATGTGATATCCTTTGAGACAATAATATTCCCGCCGGCATCAATAATGAGGATGCGCAGGAAATTAACATGCGCGCTGTTATCCCATACAGACATGGTAACAACCCGGTCGCCGGTGGCAAGCTCAGAGGCAACTACCCGCGCGTCCTGATCGTCCGTACTGGGATAATATTTGCTCAGAGTCAAGGAGCCGAGGGCATCTACCTGGATATAATGCGGCACAGCGCCAGCACCGGGAATGAACATGGTGCCTACTGCACCATCATCTACTGCTGCATAGTTTTTGAAGTCGTAACTCGTATTGGAATAAGTCTGGGAGGGTTGTGCTATCGCAATAAAAGGAAGCGAAAGCATTAAGGCCGTTAGTAGCGCAAAGAACGGTCGTAAAACAAATCTGGGTCTCGGTTCAGTTACAGCAGCTGCGGTCGTTGCAGCGAGTTTTGTACTACAGTTCTTGTTCATCTTTGGGATGGTTTTAAGAAAAGTGAAATGAAAACTTCGGCCTGCCTTGCATGATCGGTGCATTAAGCCGGAGGCACTAGTATGATTGATTCAACCAATTTTTTTGAATGCTCTTGCAATTTGTGCACCTCCGGATTTGTTGGCCTATGCACTAGTCATGCATCAAAACTACAGCAGGGGTAAAATGGCTTATCCGTGTTTCCCTCATAAAAACCGCGTTTTATCAACGGTAACTGCCGGGCATTAAACGGGGGGAAGAATGCAACCAATCTCATATATCCAGCATTTAGTAATTTCAAAAGGCAGTCTGTAGAAAGGGTTATTAAGCGAAAGCTGGCTGGGATAAAATAGTCAAAAGGAATGGCGGGGCGTAATGGAGAATTGACCGACAAATGACGACCATAGGAAAGAGCATGCTGACGCAAGATATTTCCTTTAAAGAGGCCTGGGAACGGGATTGCCTGACGGATATGCATCAGGTGTGAGGCTATTTAGTCGTGCTTTCCGGTGATATTGCGAATCTTGCTTGTTGGTTTAGACAAGATCCATTATGAACCTACACTCTACGGCATTGAATTATATTCATGTTTTTTTCGATGCACTAATCCTGATAGTTTGTTCCAGATCGTTTCAGTATTTGTAGACATTCATCCTTATAAACGGGCTTTAACGAAAAGAGATATTTTCCATTGCTGAACCAAATGACAGTATGCTTCTGACAATACCATCAAGCAAAGCCTGCATGCTACGAAGGAATCTTCACATGATTATTGACATTAGTCCATATGCCGTTTCAGAAATAGACCTTGTGTATAAGACACATGTTGAACCAAAGCATAGGCCACAGATAACATGCTCAAAGGATGCCTATCAGGTATTCAAGCAGGCTTGGGAAGCAGAGAAAATTGATCTGCTCGAGCAAAGCAAAGTATTGCTTTTGAACAGGTCAAACCATGTGCTGGGCATTTATAATGTCTCCTCCGGCGGAATTACAGGAACGGTTGTTGATAAGCGATTGGTGTTTGCTGCAGCATTGAAAGCAAATGCCAGCTCTATTGTACTTGCCCATAATCATCCATCAGCAAATCTTACCCCAAGCTATGCAGACACGCAGCTCACTGAGCAATTTAAGGAAGCGGGTACGCTAATGGATATCGCTTTTTTAGACCACCTCATTATTTCACGAACAGCCTACTATTCGTTTTCCGATGAGCAAGGGATTTCCATTGCCTCCAACGTCATAAAAACGTTACCACAGCCCTAACCCGGTGAACGCTTTTATTCTCTGATCAAATCCTTGTTAGTGGAGACTTCCTAATGACGAAGTATGACCTGATCGTAATCGATCCGCCGTGGCCAATAAAGAAGATTCAAAGAAAGGACAGACCAAATCAAACTGGCGAATTAGATTATCCTACAATGGAATTTGACCAGATAGGATCATTGCCAATTCAGAAAATTGCAGCTGATAATAGCGTTGTGTTTCTTTGGACGATTCAAAAGTATTTGCCTAAATCATTTGCTCTGCTTAGTGAGTGGGGATTTCGTTATCAACGAACGCTAACATGGGATAAAGGAAATGGCATGTGCCTCTTTGGTTTTCATCACCGGACTGAGTTTGTGCTTTTTGGTTACAAAGGGAGGTTGGAAATGTATCCTAAACAAAAAGCGGTTCCAACAGCTTTTGCAAGTAGATCAGAAAGGCATTCTGCGAAGCCAGACGCTTTCTATGCAATGATAGAGCACTTTGGTAAAAGAAGGATTGATATGTTTGCCCGGAAAGAAAGAGCAGGTTGGGACGTCTTTGGTAACGAAGTGTCCAACTCAATTGAACTGCCACATTTCTAAATGTTGTACCTATGTTGTACCATTGAAAAAAGCGGTTAAGAGTTTTACCTCTTAACCGCTTGATTTTGAACGTGGTGTGGGCCGGGATCGAACCGGCGACACATGGATTTTCAGTCCATTGCTCTACCGACTGAGCTACCGCACCTTCCGTAGATTTCCCGTTTAGGGACGGCAAAGATAGAAACAATATCCTAAATGCCAAATCCAATATCCGGTTTACCCGCAATTAAGACAACGCTCTTCTAAAATTAAGTTCCTGCTTCCCGCAAAGTCATTATACATTTAATAGATGAAAAGCGCGCCCCTGAAGATCGCCGTTACCGGCCCCGAATCATCCGGCAAGAGCACGCTTTGCGCCGCACTCGCCCAAACCCTCCATACCACCTGGGTGCCAGAATATGCAAGAGCCTATTTAACACGCAACAGCAAAGTAAACGTGACAGCGCAGGAAGAATTGAAGGCAATAGCCACCGGACAAATAGCCGCCGAAGATGCTGCTGCTATAAAAGCAAATACCTGCCTCATCTGCGATACCGACCTCCACAACATCCGCATCTGGAGCGAAACCATGTACAACAGTTGCCACCGGTATATCCTCGAAACCATCGCCATCCGCAAATACGATCTCTGCATCCTTTCCTACCCCGATATACCCTGGCAGCCCGACCCCCTGCGCGGTTACCCGGACCTTAAAGACCGGCATTATTTTTATCAGCAGTACCTTGACGCCGTAATGGCCGGCAATGCCCCCTTTATTATTATCCGGGGCACCCACGAGCAAAGAATGGAAACTGCACTAACCGCTATTTCCGAAATCCTGAATCCGAAATTCTGAATCCGAAATGCGCATACATATCCACCCCGATAATCCGCAGCCACGCAACATTCAAACGGCTGTAAGCATTCTGCGCGGCGGCGGCGTCATCATTTACCCCACCGATACCATGTACGGCCTCGGCTGCGATATCTACAACACCGCCGCCATCGAGCGCATCTGCCGCATCAAAGGCATCCAGCCAAAAGCCGCGCAGTTTTCCTTTGTATGCTGCGATCTCAGCCACATATCCAACTATGTAAAGAGCCTCGATACACCCATCTTCCGGATGCTGAAAAGCGCGTTGCCAGGGCCTTACACCTTTATCCTCAATGCCGGCAAAGAAGTACCTAAAATGCTCAAAACAAAAAAAGACACCGTAGGCATCCGCGTGCCCGACCATAAGATCGTACACGAGCTGGTGCGCGAGCTCGGCCACCCTATCATGAGCGTATCCCTGCCCACCGACGACGATGTGGAGTACTATACAGACCCGGAGCTCATACAGGATCGCTTCGGCCACCTCGTGGATCTGGTAATAGATGGCGGCCCCGGAAACATCACCGCATCCACAGTAATAGATTGCACCACAAGTACCCCATCCCTGATCCGCGAAGGCGCCGGCGAATGGGAAAAGCTGCTG
This sequence comes from Chitinophagaceae bacterium, assembly GCA_965246905.1. GTDB lineage: Bacteria > Bacteroidota > Bacteroidia > Chitinophagales > Chitinophagaceae > UBA1952. Next base: position 123,333 of record CBDFFZ010000014.1, on the reverse strand, counting down.
TCATAAGCACTACTTTACCATACAGATTTTTACGGCTTACCAAAGACGATTAAGTTCACCAAACCAATTGTTCATTAAAATGGGCGCACCCTGCGGGCCGGGCTATCCGTTCCAATCTTTTTTTGCCGGAAGGGGCAAAAAAAGGATTTCCACTACTATCCCTTGCGCGGGCTTATACGCCAAACCCGTAGAGACGTTGCACTGCAACGTCTCTGCATGATACAGGCATATTACAGTTCAGCCAATCCAATCACTCATTCCAAAACCCTCAAAAATAGAAATGAACTACGCAATAGCAATCCACGGCGGCGCCGGCACCATCCTCCGCAGCACCATGACACCTGAGCTGCAGGCTCAGTATGAAGGCGGCCTCAAAGCCGCGCTGGAAGCCGGTTCCAGTATCCTTGAAAGCGGCGGCTCCAGCCTTGATGCCGTAGAGGCAGCCGTAAAAAGCATGGAAGATTGTCCGCTCTTCAATGCCGGCAAAGGTGCCGTATTCAACCACGAAGGCACACACGAAATGGACTCCGCCATCATGGAAGGCAAAGAGCTCAGGGCCGGAGCCGTAGCCGGCATAGCCGATGTAAAAAACCCGGTATCGCTTGCCCGGCTTATCATGGAGCAGAGCGGGCATGTAATGCTTACCGGCAGCGGCGCCCGTAAATTTGCAGAGCAGCAGGGCATGACCTTCGAGCCCGATGATTACTTCTTCACGCAGCAGCGCTACGATCAGTGGCAGGAAGCCCTCAAAGAAGACCGCGTACAGCTCGATCATTCCGATAAAAAATTCGGTACCGTAGGCGCCGTAGCATTAGATGCACAGGGCAACCTCGCTGCAGCAACCTCCACCGGCGGCATGACCAATAAAAAATGGGGCCGCGTTGGCGACAGCCCGGTTATAGGCGCGGGTACCTATGCCAATAATGCCACCTGCGCCATAAGCTGTACCGGCCACGGCGAGCTCTTCATGCGCGCCGTAGTAGCCCACGATATCTCCTGCCTCATGGAGTACAAAGGCCTGGGCCTGCAGGAAGCCTGCGATGTGCTGGTGCACGATAAGCTCATAAAGATCGGCGGCGAAGGTGGTCTTATTGCCATAGATCCGAAAGGGAATATTGCCATGCCGTTCAACAGCGAAGGCATGTACCGCGCCTCAAAAAGCAACGGTGGCGAAATGGAAATGCGGATCTATAAGGAAGAAGATCTTGTCTAAACTGCTTCTACTCTTCTATGGCTATCTCATAAATAAGTGTCGAATTGGGCGGAATGCTAGAAGCTGGTTTGCTTCCATATCCCAGTGCTGGTGGTATTTTGATATATCCCTTCTGTCCAGCTTTAAAATAGCACAGTCCGTTTTCAAAACTCTTTAAAAACCTACCCGCACCAACCTTCAGATTCAGAATGTATCCGGTTATATAAGAGTTGTCAAACTGTCCACCATCTTCGAAATAACCAATGTATCTGATCTTTATTGAGTCATTAATTTCTATTTTATTCCCAGTTCCCTCGGTGTCAAAAGCATATCCAATCCCGTCCTTAGCATAGGTCCATCGAATTTTGCTAAGATCCTTTTTAGGCTGTGCTTTGAATTCCGGGATATGGCTTCGGCCTATCGTATCGCCTAGTTTGTTGAGGTGAAAGAAATCCAGCAGCAGACCCGTTGCGTCAAAAATCCCGATAGACTTTATTTGGCCTGTTTCAAAGTAAAAGTAATTGGTCACAGTGCCAGCCAACGTATCTGTTTTCCACACACTTTTCAATTGCCCGTTGCTGTAATACTCCGATGCTTTTTGAGCTAATACCAATACTTGGAGCGGCAACATCAGAACTAGGAATAACGCAAGCTTCTTCATACAGCCAGATTATCGAACAAGTTAGCACTTTCTCATTTCGTCAGATGAGGAGACTCATAAATCTTAAACGGTTGCGCCGCCGCTTCCCTGAAATCATCCCAAAGCTCCGCAACTACATCTGCCGCAGGCTTTATCTCTTTAATGATTGCACTTACCTGGCCAATTTCCAGCTCGCCTTCCGCAGTATCTCCCTCATACATGCCGCGTTTGGCACGTGCGCGGCCTAAAAGCTGCTCCATTTGTTCTCTGGTAGCCCCGCGCTCCTCAGCGGCAATCACCTGCCTGGTAAATTCATTTTTTATGAGCCGCACCGGCGTAAGCATCTTTAACGAAAGCACCGTATCGCCTTCGCCTGCCGCAATGATCGCCTCCTTGAATGCTTTGTGGCTGGAGGCTTCCGGTGTGCATACAAAACGGCTGCCTACCTGCACGCCTTCCGCGCCGAGCGCCATCATTGCATACATGCCACGGCCGGTAGCAATGCCTCCTGCTGCAATAAGCGGAATGGTAATGGCTTCGCGCACGGCCGGGATAAGGCAGAGGGTGGTTGTTTCTTCGCGGCCATTATGGCCACCTGCTTCGAAGCCTTCAGCTACTACAGCATCCACGCCCGCATCCTGGCATTTGCTGGCAAACTTTGCGCTGCTCACCACATGCGCTACGGTGATGCCGGCTTCTTTGAGCTTTGCCGTCCACGTTTTAGGGTTGCCCGCCGAGGTAAAAACAACAGGTACCTTTTCTTCGATAATAATAGCGATATGCTGGTCGATATCCGGGTAAAGCAGTGGCACGTTTACGCCGAAAGGCTTATCAGTAGCGGCTTTGCACTTGCGGATATGCTCACGCAATACTTCCGGGTACATGCTGCCCGCACCGATCAACCCTAACCCCCCGGCATTGCTTACTGCCGAGGCGAGCCGCCAGCCCGAGGCCCAGATCATGCCCGCCTGTACGATGGGGTATTGTATGTTGAAGAGCTGCGTGATTCGGTTGTTCATGCCCTGCTCTGTAAAGGTTGTTGCCATAGTTAGGTATTGTTTTTTGCGTGTTTGGAATGTGCTCCGGTGGCGCGGCTTGCGCTTAGGTAAGCCGCTCCTGCTCGCGGAGCCAGCGGTCGGGAATCTCATCATTGCAGGCCTGCAGGTAATCTGCGTAGGAGCAGGGTACAAATTGCCCTTCGGGGAGCTGCATCCACCATCTGTTAGTGCGCTTGCTTTTAAGGAAAATAGTATCGTTGCTCGTGAAGCTTACGTGGAATTCTACAAACTCTTCCCGGGCTTCTAAAGCCGCTTCTGTTTTGCGCACCAGCACGCCATCCACAAAGTACCAGATCATCTGGGCAATAAGGCGGGCGGTCATTTCATGAATGTCTTTTTCAGGGTCGTAGCCAAAGATGCCGAAGGAGCTCAGCTTGCTGCTCATGCCGGCAAACCGCGTAAGCATACAGGCCTCATCGCCGGTGAAGCCATTGGGTGAGCCGGTAGTATTGGCGGGAGCATCGCTGTAGCGGATAGCATTCATATCGATGCTTAGCATATCGGCGCCGCGGAGTGCAGGCTCGGCATCTTCCATGTGCTCGCGTAGGCGGCCTACCCGGAGGAAGTCGAAGCGGAGCTTATCCAGCATCTCCAGCATGCGCGGCTGCACGTAATAGCTCTGAAAGCCAAAGTGCGTATAGTGCCGTATGTAGTTGGGCTCGCCGGTAAGCATATCCATGAGGAAGCTGCGGTCATTAACGGCTTCTGCCTCATCGAGGTCTATGAGCATATCGGCGGCGGCGGCATTGATCACTTTTTTGGATGTCTTGAAGGCTTCGTATTGTTGCAGCGACAGATCATGCGAGCCGCCAAGCAGGATAACGATCTTGCCGCGCTCATCGAGTTCGTGCAGCACCATGCGCAGGGCAGCGCGCGAGTCATCGAGCGAGGCGCCCTGCAGGATATTGCCTGCGTCGATGATCTTTATGGAAGGATGCCAGTTGTAAAGCTGGTAGAACTGCCTGCGGATGGCATCGGGGGCGGAGCTCGCTGTGGCCTGCGGGTTGTGCCCGCGCCGCTCGCCGCAGCCGATGATCACGATTTCAGCATCGCCGAGATCCATATTGGTTTGCTGGGTGGCAAAGCGCAGCTGGCTGCCCCATTGCAGCGGGTTGTATTGGATATGACTATGGGTGTCGGTAAAGTGCCTTGCGGCGAAGAATGAGTGTAGGTCCTGCATTTGGTTGGTTGGGAATTTGGAATTGGTTGTTATCGCAAAGATTCTTTGTTCTTTTTGGATGCCCAAAAAGAACCAAAAAAGCAGTCCCAGCTATTACTGCTGCTGCGGACAGGCTTACTATTGAGCTTGGTTGCTACTGTGGCTTCGGCTGTTCCGCTCCTTTCATCAGGGTGTGCTCTGCCTTTTTATGAAAGAAGGAATAATGAAGGAGGATAAAAATGGGTTTGGGTGAAACATTGGTCAGCGGAAAGTTGCCCCATTTGCGGGGGAGATTATCTGCTCCAAAAGTATAACGTGGAGTGAAGATTTGGGCAGGTAAATAATTGCGGTGCGGCGCTGATGCATTTTTTATATTTTTGGCACCTAAGAAAAGTGCATGGCAACTGGAAAAAAATCGAAACCGTCCTACGCATACGCCATTATCGGGGTATCGCTGGTGCTGTTTTTACTGGGTACGCTGGGCTGGCTGGTGATCAATGGCCGCTCGCTGATCCGGGAATTCAAGGAGAATATTACGATCACTGCGGATTTTCATGATAATGTGCCGGATGAAAAGATTGTACAATTAGAGGAAATCTTAAAAAAGCAGCCGTTCATCCGCAAAACTTCGGTTACCTCCAAGGCCGAGGCGCTGAAGATCGTGAACCAGACGGAAGGAGATAATGTGGATATGCTGACGGGCATCAACCCGCTGTTTGCTTCTATGGAGATGAATGTATATTCTGAATATGCCAACCAGGATAGCCTTGAAAAGATACGCCAGTTTGTGCTCCAAAGCAATATTGTGAGCGAAGTATCGTGGCCCAGGGTGCAGGTAACGCAGATGAATAATAACTTCCGCCGTATTAACCTGATCGGGGCAATCATTGCGCTGATCCTCGTGGTTTCTGTTGTGGTGCTGATCGATAATACAGTGCGCCTGGCCATGTTCTCCAACCGCTTTCTCATTAAAACAATGCAGATGGTGGGTGCTAATCAATTCTTTATCACCAAGCCATTCGATATACGGGCCATTATCAACGGGGTGATCAGCGGGGTGATCGCGATTATTTTCCTTTGGCTGCTGATGTATGTGGTGGAAAGCTATTATCCTGAGCTGATACAGCTGCATGATACGCGGCTGCTTGCCGGATTGATGGCCGGGATGCTGCTGCTGGGTGTGCTGATATCGCTGCTGAGTACGCACCGCTCTGTGATCAAGTACCTGAAGATGCATGTGGATGACCTTTATTAAACAATTTCTTTTAAACAATTTATAGCTCCGATTATGGCTACTACTCCGAATAAAAATAACCCTGCGCAAAGGCCTGTGGCTGCCGCTGCTGCTACACCTCAATACCAGAGTCCGCTGGCGGCAAAGCGCCCAATGAATACAACTTCGGCCAATAGCGCGCCACTGGGCAACCAGGTTTTCCTTTTTGATAAAAGCAATTATATGTGGATGCTCGGCGGGCTGGCGGTTGTGCTGCTCGGTTTTGTGCTGATGGCAGGTGGTAAAAGTCCCGACCCGCATGTATTTAATGCCAGCGAGGTTTTCAGCACCAGAAGGATTACGATTGCACCGATTATGATATTGATTGGCTTTGGCATCGAGGCTTATGCGATCATGAAAAAGCCAGCTTCGATGCGGGCTGGTCAGGAAGAAGCCGCCGCTGTCGTTTAAATGAACATTATTTTCGAAAATGCTTTTGCATAGCGCTTTATAAGTTTTTTCGGCGAAGGCTGGTTTTCTATATTGACAACGGCTGGCTAACGCGATATATGGCGCTACTTTTAGGTAATTCTTAAGAAACCGCTTTTGCCGGATGTTCGTTTCTTACTTCAATCCGGCAATTTTCAGTTTACAGAATCTTTTTAGCAAAAGGGATTACCTGGTGAACACCGCTTTTTATCTTTATTCTTTCATTTCCTTTTAACTAATCAACACTCATGAAAAACACATTCCTCGTGGCCATGCTGATCATGGCCTTTACCCAATGCACTACCGCACAAAAAAAGTCGAATCCTTATTATTCCCGCACGGTAACAACGCCGCTGAATGTAACAGATGCGCAATGGAAAAAAATATTGCCCCCTGATGTGTATTATGTGGGCCGGGAGGAAGGTACTGAGCGCGCCTTTAGCGGTAAGCTGGCTGATAACCATGCGAAAGGCATGTATTACTGCGCCGTTTGCGGTAATGCCTTGTTTAATTCTGATGCAAAATTTGAAAGCGGTACCGGTTGGCCATCTTTTTACCAGGCAATGAATAAGAGCAGTGTAAAGCTAAAAAAAGATGCTGACGGTTTCCGGGAAGAAGTGAAATGCGCCCGTTGTGGGTCGCATCTCGGCCATGTGTTTGATGATGGCCCGAAGCCTACCGGCAAGCGTTATTGCATGAACAGTGCCGTGCTGGATTTTACTCCCGCAGGCAAATAAATTATTTGCAAAAGCAATTAACCTTCCAACGCTTAGAGCGCTGGAAGGTTTTATTTTTACAACATGATTTTTCGGGGAAAATAAATGACGCGGCCGGAGCGGTATAATTTCATCATAAACTGGTTTCAGGAGCATGCGCCGGAAGCAGAGACTGAGCTCAATTATGAGAATGCTTATCAATTGCTGGTAGCTGTGATCCTGTCTGCGCAATGCACCGATAAACGCGTGAATATGGTAACGCCGGATTTATTTAAAGCCTATCCAACAATTGGAAAGCTTGCTCTGGCAGATCCTGCGTTCGATGTTCATCCGTTCATCAAAAGCGTATCGTTTGCCAATAATAAAGCACGCCATATTGTGGGTATGGCGCAGATGGTGCTCAGGCAATTTGGCGGAGAGATACCTGCAACTATCGATGAGCTGGTGCAGTTGCCGGGCGTAGGCCGCAAAACGGCCAATGTGATTACTTCCGTGATCTGGGAGCAGCCGAATATGGCTGTGGATACCCATGTATTCCGCGTAGCGGCAAGGATAGGATTAACGCTGAAGGCGAAAAACCCATTACAGGCTGAGCTGCAGTTAATAAAATACATTCCGCAGGATCTGGTTTATCGCGCGCACCACTGGCTCATACTTCATGGCCGCTACATCTGCATTGCAAGAAGACCCATCTGTGAAAAATGCGGCCTGCAGCCCGCCTGCAACTTTTTCGCAAAGGAGATGCAATATGTAGTACGGAGCGAGAAAAAGTATGACCCGGTAAAGGATGCGGTGAATAAGATTAGCTGATGCGCCTGTTCTTTGATCCAATCAGTTCCAGCTTGGCTTAAAACCCTTTTCGTATTCCGGAAATGGCGTTTTCTTATAAATACCCTCGCTCAGGTATTTCAGGATCATCTCCATATGAGCCACATCCTGGTAGCCCGGTATGGCCATCGGCTCGCCAAAGCCATCCTCCATATATACACCCGTTGGGAAGGTAAGCTGGCCGCGCATCATCTCTACGGCAAACTGGTTTACCTTCTGCTCCGGCAGATAAACAAATTCCTTACCCTTAAACATAACCGGCTCCTTCTGCTCGGCATCCATGCGTACCGCATAAAAATGCTCGTTCATGTATTTAATCACATTCGGGTTGGCGAAGGTTTTCTTGTCCATCACCTTGCACCAGCCGCACCAGCTTGTATAGAAGTCAATCCATACTTTGCGCGGGGCAGTCTTCATAGCCGCTTCTGCTTCATTAATGGTAAGCCAGTGTATTTCGTTATCGTTCACCGGCGCGGCTGCAGCTTCCTCAGCGCTTTTTTTGTTTTTGCCGCCGGCAGATGCCGATGGTAGGATCGTAAAAAGTGCAAGGGTAAGTATAATAAGTAGTTTCATAAGGAGCGCATATAAGCCTACCGAAATTACAACATAATCCCGGTAGCTTTGCCGCCGTATGAATATAATACAGCATTAGATGGAAAGAGGACTGAAGATTGCCGTAGCCGTTACCGGCGCCAGCGGCTCCATCTACGCAAAACGCTTGCTCGATGCCCTGCAGCAATACAGCGATCAATTAGCAGAAGTAAGCCTTGTGTACAGCGCCAATGCTCCTTTTGTATGGCAGCATGAGCTGGGGACGGAAAACTATAAAGATTACCCGTATAAAGTTTGGGCGAAAGAGGATTTTACCGCGCCCTTCGCCTCCGGCAGCGCACAGTATGATGCGCTCATCATCTGCCCGTGCAGCATGGGCACACTGGGCCGCATTGCCGCAGGCATATCCAACGACCTTACCACCCGCTCCGCTGATGTAATGCTCAAAGAGCGGAGGAAGCTTATCTGCGTAGTCCGCGAAACGCCCTACAACCTCATCCACCTTCGCAATATGACGGCGGTTACAGAAGCAGGTGGCATTATCTGCCCTGCAACGCCTTCCTTTTACAGCAAGCCGCAAACAATAGAAGAAGCAGTTGATACGGTAGTGCAAAGAGTGCTGCAATTGGCAGGCATAGAAGTAAAGGGCTACCAGTGGGGCAAATCAATAGAATCATAATAATCAGAAGAATCATAGTTCAGACAAGCTCTTTCCCAAAAAATTACCACCCCTTTAATCCTGGGTCTTTTACTTTTGCGGGGGAAATTCCCGGATTTTAATACATGAAACGATTAGCCATATTAGGCGCCACAGGCTCCATAGGTACGCAGGCACTCGAAGTGGTGCAGGCTCACCCCGGCGAGTTTGAGGTGGAAGTGCTCAGCGCGCACAGCAACGCCGCGCTCCTTATTGCGCAGGCACAGCAATTCCGGCCCAATGCGGTTGTGGTAACTGATGAAGCCCAGTACAGCAAAGTAAAAGAGGCGCTTTCATCCCTGCCCATTAAAGTATTTGCCGGCGAGGCGGCACTCAAAGAAGTAGTGCAGTGGGATACCGTAGATGTAGTGCTGGCAGCAATCTTAGGCTTCGCAGGCTTGTCGTCGGTGCTCTCGGCGATAGATGCCGGCAAAACGATTGCACTTGCCAATAAGGAAACCCTGGTTGTTGCCGGCGAGCTGGTAATGCAGCGCGCTTACGAAAAGAAAGCGCGGATCATACCGGTGGATAGTGAGCACAGCGCCATCTACCAGTGTCTGATGGGCGAAAATCTCGAAGACATCGAGAAGATCATCCTTACGGCTTCCGGCGGGCCATTTCTTGGCCGCAAGCCCAACTACCTCGTGAATGTAAAGGCAAGCCACGCTCTCCAGCACCCCAACTGGACGATGGGCGCTAAGATAACGATAGACAGTGCTACGCTGATGAACAAAGGCCTGGAAATGATTGAGGCTAAATGGCTTTTCGGGTTGGCTGATGAGCAGATCGAAGTGGTAGTACATGCGCAAAGCATCATCCACTCGCTGGTGCAGTTTCATGACGGCTCGCTGAAGGCGCAACTGGGCCTGCCGGATATGAGGCTGCCCATTCAATATGCCCTCGGCTGGCCCAGGCGGCTGCCCAATGCTTTTAAGCGCTTCGATTTTAAAGACTTTGAGAAGCTCACCTTCGAGCCTGCCGATAGTAAAACATTCCGTAATCTTGCACTCGCAAAAGAAGCCATGCAGCGCGGCGGCAATGCTCCCTGCGTGCTCAATGCCGTAAACGAAATTGTAGTGCATGCCTTCCTTAAGAACAGGGTGGGGTTTTTGGAGATGAGCGAGATCATAGAGCAAACAATGGCCAAAGTACCCCACCAGGATACACCTGATATAGAAGCCCTGATACAAACGGACGCAGAGGCAAGAACCATAGCCAATGAGCTGGTACGCACCGGCGATCTGGCGCATTAAATTTTAGAAGACAGCAGGATAATGCTTTACCAAACCATCATCCAATCCTGCCCACCACCACACCCAATAAAACTGAATGAATACCCATAATATCTTACTCCTTGCAGGCTCCGGTATGCGCTGGCTGCAGCTTTTTGTTTCGCTTTCCCTGCTTATCGTACTTCACGAGTTCGGGCATTTCTTCTTTGCCAAGCGCTTTGGCATGCGTGTAGAGAAGTTTTACCTCTTCTTCGATTTTCTGTTTCCCTTCTCCGGCCTCCTCAACTTCTCCCTTTTTAAAAAGAAAGTGGGCGATACCCAATATGGCGTAGGCTGGTTCCCGCTTGGCGGCTATGTGAAGATTGCCGGCATGGTGGATGAAAGCATGGATAAGGAAGAGCTCGCACAGGCGCCCAAGCCCTGGGAGTACCGCTCGAAGCCGGCCTGGCAGCGGCTTTTTACCATGCTCGGCGGCATTATTGTAAATATACTCGTAGCGATGATCATCTACGCAGTGGTATTTGGCGTTTGGGGTGAGCAATATGTAGCTCCTGCCGATGCGGTTTATGGCATTCATGTAGATAGCCTGGGCCGCAACCTCGGCATTATGGAAGGCGATATGCCGGTGGGCACCGATGGCAAGCCCGGCCAAAGCATGGGGGCTATTTCAAGGGCACTCTTCGTTGGCGCGCACTCTATGGAAGTGACCCGCGCCGGACAGAATATATCCATCCCGCTGGATCCTGAAAAGACAAAATCTGCCATCATTGCCGGCAAAAAAAGACTCTTCGAATTAAGGTTCCCTGCCGTTATCCAGGAAGTAGCTGATAAATCCGCAGCAGCAAAAATGCTTATCATGCCCGGCGATAGTATCATTGCCATCAACGGCAGGCCTGTTAATTATGTAAGCGAAGTGCAGGAAGCCATTAAAGCGTCCAAAGGCCAGCCTATAGACATCAAAGCCATCCGTAAAGGCGGCACTATTGCCTCGCTGCACGGCAACCTCGATAGCACCGGCAAGCTTGGTGTACAGTTCTTTACCGAGCCAAAGCGCTTTTTTAAAGTAAGTACTATCCATTACAACCCGATACAGGCTGTAGGTAAAGGTGCTACAGAAGCTTATGAGCAATTTACCAACTACGCCTCCAGCCTCAAACTGTTGTTCCGTAAAGATGTAAAAGTTACCGAAAGCGTTGGCGGCATCGGTACCTTCAGTAAGATATTCAATACTGAATTCGACCTGCAGGATTTTCTCATGATCACTGCCTTTATATCCATTGTGCTGGCCTTCATGAACCTCCTGCCCATTCCCGGCCTCGATGGCGGCTATGTTATTTTCCTGCTTTGGGAGATGATTACCGGGCGCCCGGCGAGCGAAAAAGTGATGGAAGTAGCCACCACCGTTGGCCTCGTACTCCTATTAGGGTTAATGCTCTTCGCCAACGGCCTCGATATACTGAAAGGCATAGGCATCATGAAATAGTACCCGCTGATCATCATCCGGCGCAAAGCATGGTAGAGGCAGAAAATTTTCTGCCCTTATGTGTTTTAAAAACGTTGGGCACAACTTCATACAGCTTTCCCTCCCCACCCGTAGAGACGTTGCATTGCAACGCCTCTACATACGCTATGCCTTCCCCCGGAATAGTTTTTTCACTGCTCAGAATCATGATAAAGCAACATATACAGGTAGCTACCGATATCGCCGTCTTTACCAATAACCGCGGCGCCCTTCACCTCCTCCTCGTACAGCGCAAAAACGACCCCTACAAAGGCAGCTGGACGCTCCCCGGCGGTTTCCTGAATGATGAGGAAGACCTTGAGGCCGGCGCACGCCGCGAGCTGAAAGAGGAAACCGGCCTGTCTGTAGAAGTGCTGCACCAGCTCCGCGCATTCGGCGCGCCCGGCCGCGACCCTCGCGGCCATACCATTACCATCGTGCATTACGCCATCCTCGCCGGTGATCCTCCCGCTATTAAAGGGAGCGATGACGCTGCCGATGCCCGCTGGTTCCCGGTAGATGAGCTGCCGCAGCTCGGCTTCGACCATCCGCAGATCGTGGCGGCGGCAATAGCCAAGGTAAAGTTGCCGGTGAGCTTCCCTTGAGCCCGGCTGCCGGCAATGCGCACACCGTAAACCGGCTTCATCCTCCCCAGAAAGAGGCCGGATTCGACTGGATGAAAGAAGTGCGCAACCTGCCTATGGAGCAGCTGCGCGCATTGGGCATAGTGGTAAAAGGCGAGCTGGGAAAGCAGGATTAGCCGGCCCTCACGGCAATTGGAAAATCTATAAAGGTTGAAATTGCTATATTTGCCCGAACTAAATTATTTTTTATGAATCTTACCTTACGCATTGGCGCCATTGCGCTTATTGCCGGAGCCCTCCTTTCCAATACATCCTGCAAAAAGAATGAGGATGACAGCCCGGTATGCCGCATTACCAGCATGAATACGATCGATGGCAGCTCTGTTTCTGTTATCTCAATCGTTTATGATAATGATGGCCGCATCTCTACCGTTACAACTACCGGCTCTTCTGCCGGTAGCAAAGTTTTTACTTACAGTGGCAATTCAATAAATATTACAGAAAAGACCAGCTCCGGCGTTCTAGAGAATACCTATGCGATAACTACCAATGGCAACCAGAATGTAACCAGCGTTATTACAAAGAACAATTTGGGCGTGACTACCGAAACCGGCCTTTTTGAGTACGATGGCAATGGCAAGCTTAGCAGAGCAACCTTCCAGTATGGTTCAGGTACACCCTATGTTACCAATACCCAGTTTGTGAATGGCGATCTTAGCCTGGCTACTTCTACCGGCAGCGTTTCTACCTACAGCTATTATACAGATAAGGCATATGCGGATGGTGATATTTTCAAGATCCAGCAACTGATTAGCTATGGCGCCCTGTATATTGTAAATGCCCATCTTGTAAAATCGATAACAAGCGATTCCGACATTACTAATTTCAGTTACGATTATGATAGTGACGGAAAGATTATCAAGGCAACATCTACCAGTGGAAGCGATTTAACTTCCAACACCTATTCTTATACCTGTAAGTAATAGTTTCATTATTTAAGTAAGGCGCGCTATCTTCCGGGGTAGCGCGCTTTTTTATTGTTCCGGATGAGCCGCTGCATAAGCTGTATCAACGCAATCATGATTATAGAATCGTAACAGGCGGTTGCATCCCCCGCAGCAAGGGATAAAAACATTCCGGCTAAGCTGTACTTTTAAACCCATTCCCAAAAAATACAACTGCTTATGCTACGCAGGCAATGCCTCACTTTACTGGCCGCAACCGCACTGTTTGCCTCCTGCCAGAGTAATACTTCCACCACTACCACTTCTTCTTCGTCGGCTACTGCTGCGCAGGATGCACAGAAATTCATCGACTCCTACACTACGGAGTATGTGAAGCTCTATACAGCATCTCAGGAGGCGCAATGGCAATCCAACATTGCCATTAAAAAAGGAGACAGCACGGCTACGCTGAATGCGCAAAAGGCAGATGAAGCCCAGGCAGCATTTACCGGCAGCGCAGATAATATTGCAAATGCGAAAAAGTACCTGGCGGATAAGGATAAGCTTACGGAAATACAGCGCAAGCAGCTCGAAGCCATATTATACGCAGCGGCCAACAACCCGCAGACGATTGCCGATGTGGTGAAGCAGCGCATCAAAGCCGAGAATGAGCAGACGCAGAAACTGTACGGCTTCCAGTATATGCTGAATGGCAAAAAAGTAAGCACCAACGATCTGGATGACATCCTGAAAAAAGAAACCGACCCCGCAAAGCGCCTCGCCGCCTGGGAAGCCAGCAAGGCGATAGGCCCAACGCTGAAGGCCGGCCTCATAAACCTCCGCGATCTGCGCAACAAAACAGTGCAGGCCCTCGACTACAAGGATTTCTTCTCCTACCAGGTAAGCGATTACGGCATGAAGACGGATGAGATGATGAGCCTTATGGATGGCGCCATCCGCGATCTCTGGCCGCTGTACCGTGAGCTCCACACCTGGATGCGCTATGAAATGGCTGCCCGATACCATGTAGCAGCAGTGCCCGATATGCTGCCCGCCCACTGGCTGCCCAACCGCTGGGGGCAGGACTGGAGCCCGGCCGTAACGGTAAAAGGCATAGACCTCGATGCGGTGCTGAAACCGAAAGGCGCGCAGTGGATCGTACACGAAGGCGAGAACCTGTATAAGAGCATTGGCTTCCAGCCGCTGCCGCCAACTTTCTGGGAGAAGAGCAGCCTCTACCCCTATCCTGCCGATAGTGCGGTGAAGAAAAACAACCATGCCTCTGCCTGGCATGTAGATCTCAGCCATAATGTGCGCAGCCTGATGAGCGTAGAGCCGAATGCGGAATGGTGGGAAACGGCCAACCACGAGCTGGGCCATATCTACTACTACCTTTCCTACACTAATGATTCGGTGCCGCCGCTGTTGAGGCAGGGCGCCAACCGCGCTTATCACGAAGCCGTAGGCACGATGATGGGCCTCGCGGCGATGCAGAAACCCTATCTCGTAGGCCGCGGACTGATCGGCGCAAATGTGCAGACGGACAGTATTCAAAGCCTGCTGAAAGAGGCGCTGAACTCAGTAACCTTTATCTTCTTCTCATCAGGCACCATGAGCAATTTCGAGAAGCAGCTGTATATGGATAATCTCCCGCCGGATAAATTCAACGCTACGTGGTGGGCGCTTGCTAAAAAGTACCAGGGCATAGAGCCGCCATCTCCGCGCGGCGAGGAATGGTGCGATGCTGCTACCAAAACGCACATCAATGACGACCCGGCACAGTATTACGATTATGCGCTGAGCTACCTGATCCTGTACCAGCTGCACAACCACATTGCCAAAAATATTCTCCACCAGAACCCGCGCGCTACCAACTATTATGGGCATAAGGAGATCGGTGATTTTATGAAAGGCATCCTTAAAACCGGCGCATCGAAAGACTGGCGCAAAGTGCTTAAGGAATCTACCGGCGATGAGCTGAATGCAAAGGCTATGCTGGAGTATTTCTCCCCGCTCACGCAATGGCTGAAGGAGCAGAACAAGGGCAGAAAATATACTTTGCCGGAAAACCTTTGATGATTGCTGATTTTTGATCTGTGAATTATGATTTTGGCCGCTGTTTTACACGGGATGCTTACTAAGGCACTAAGGCACCAGGCCTTATCCGGGAAGACCCATTGTGTTTTTGTGCCTTCGTGAGCCACGGTTTAAGCTTCTTATAACCTACGCGCTAAGCGAACGGCCATGCAGGTAAATCACAATTCAAAAATCAAAAATCAAAAATCGGTAGTTGTTTGCTGCAACTCCTTCCCGCCGGAAAAAGGGGGCGCTCCTACACGCATCTACAACATGGCGGCGCTGCTGCGCGATGCCGGGTATGCGGTAACAGTGATCACTGCAATGCCCAATTATCCTACCGGAAAAATATTTCCGGGCTACCGGGGAAGGCTGATACATAAGGAGGTGCTGGATGGCATTGAGGTAATTCGCCTCGGGCTGCTGCCTTCTAACTCAAGCAGTTTTTTGCTGCGCGGAATGAGTATGATCTCGTTTCTGCTAAGTATATTTTTCCTTGCAGGTCCGCGGCTTTTTTTCAGGAAAGCAGACCTGGTAATCGTGAGCTCGCCGCCATTGATAAGCGCATGGCTTTTTGCCCTGCTCTCAAAATTTGGGAAGAAAAAGCTGCTGGTAAATATCAGCGATATATGGCCGCTTACGGCTTTGGAGATGGGCGCGCTAAAACAAGGTGCAACCTATAAATTCCTGAAGCGGTTAGAAGGGCATCTTTACAAAATGGCGGATGCATTTACGGGGCAGAGCTTAGAGATCCTGGCGCATTTAAAGTCATCCCTGAAAATAAATATGCCTTCTTTTCTTTACCGCAACCTGCAGGATGAGAAGACGGCCGCAAAGAATACAAATGCCGGCAGAATGAAGGCGTTTAAAATAATCTACGCCGGCAATCTGGGTCATGCGCAGGGCATGTACGAATTATGTAAAGGCATAAATTTTACCGCGCTGGATGCGGAGCTCCACATTTACGGAGCCGGGGCAGAGCGCGCCATTCTGGAGAACTTCGTTAAGGAGCATCCGCACAACGGTCTTTTCCTTTACCCTACTATTCCTCAAAAAGAACTGGATGCTTTATTGCCCTGTTATGATGCTGTGTTGATTCCTTTGAAAATACCTATTTACGGAGCTGTTCCTTCCAAGCTTTTTATGGCGGTAGCGGCGGGGCTGCCGGTGCTATTCTGCGCAGGTGGGGAAGGCGCCATGATGGTGGAAGAACATAAGCTTGGGCTCGTTGCTGCACCAGGAGATTACCGAGCTTTAGCAGGTGCCGTTAAAGAAATGGCAGGTCTGGCAGGTAAAGAATTGCTGAAGCTGCAGACATCCATAGCTACAGCAGCACGGACGCTGTACTCAAAGCCGCAACAGGATGCAGCATTTATTCAGTTTATTTCCGACCTGCTTTCAGGGAAAGATAAATCTGATTAAGAAAACGAATTTATTTTAATAAATGTTTTAAACGATAGGAATAGCCCCTAACAGATCCTTCCAATCCGTGAATTTTTCAAGAAAGGTTGCGCTGCTTTTTCCGCTTTCCCGCAAAAATTTAATGGAAGCGCTGCCTGCTGATTTAGATAATTTCTCACCGGTACTGTCTTTTATTAATGGGTGATGATAAAAACGGATTTCTTTAAAAACGGGTAGGAAAAGCTTCTCTGCAAGGTATAACTGTACTCCGGTACTCAGTAAAAGATCGTCCCCGCGTACAATGGTATTGATGCCAAAATCTGCATCATCGGTAAGTGAGGCAAGATGATAAGCAGGAAGCCCGTCCCTGCGGCGGATCACGAGATCTCTTGCCTGTAAGTGTAAATCAATAGATATTTTGCCCATTAAAGCATCTTCAAATTGAATAACAGAACTTTCAGGTGTAATCAGTCTCCATGCGGCATCCGGCGTATTGAGCGGCAGGTTTTTGAAGCGGCATGTGCCAGGGTATTGACCATCTCTGCTTTCCTGCAAAATATCCTTTCGTGAGCAGGTACAGGCAAATATCTGATCAGTAGCAACGAGCTTATCCAGCAATTCATGGTAGCGAGGCAGGCGATATTCCTGCTTGTATCCGGCCAAATGAGCTGTTGTACTTTCCGGCCCGGATTGCCATTTTATATTAAGCCATGATAGTGTTTCAAAAATATCCTCAAGATATTCCCGGCGCATACGGGGCGCATCGAGATCATCTATTCTCAAACGCAGCGTACCTTTTTTCTGTGAAGCTATAAAAGCGGTGAGCAGGAAATTATAGGCATTGCCCCGGTGTAGCAATCCGCTGGGTGTTGGGGCAATGCGTGTTTTTATCATGTATAATCGCAGGTGAGGTTTTAACGGCAAAAAGCGAAAACTCATTTATATAATACGGGCTTTGCGGTTAAAGATTTGCTCAGACCAGTTGTTCCAAAGCAGATTTAAGACGTTGGATGGTTTGCTCTTTACCAATCACCGAAGCAATATCAATAACGCCGGGGCCAAATTTCCCGCCCACCAGCATAATGCGTAGTGGCAGCATAACCTCACCTTTCTTGATGCCCTGCGCAGCTACCAGATCATTAAAGCTGCCTTCGAGCGCATCGTGGCCCCAGCTATCGATGCTGCTCCATGCTGTGATCAGCGCACTGAAATAAGCCGCTGTTTTTTCACTCCATTTTGCCTTGATGGAAGCCGTATCAATTTCCTGCGGAGCTTTAAAGAAAAAGGCGCTTTGCTCTATAAAATCCGGAAGCAGGGTTATGCGCTCTTTCACTAACCCGATCACTTTTTGGATATAATCATCATCTGCCCTAATGCCTGCTGTGGCGAGGTATGGCTTTAATAATGGTACCAGTTTTTCTGCTGATAATTGCTGGATATACTGGTGGTTGAACCATTTGGCTTTATCGAAATCAAAAGCTGCCCCGCTCTTAGCCACCCGGCTTATGTCGAACTTTTCGATCAGCTCTTCCCTGGTGAAAAGCTCTTGTCCGCTGCCGTCATTCCAGCCGAGCATTGCCAGCAAATTGATGAATGCTTCCGGTAAAAACCCGCGCTCGCGAAAGCCTTCGGTAAATTCATTCTTCACAGGGTCGGTCCAGTTCATGGCAAAAATGGGGAAGCCGTATTTATTGCCGTGGCGCTTGCTGAGCTTAGAGCCATCGGACCCGAGAATGAGTGGGAAATGCGCCCATTGCGGCATTTCCTTTTCCCAGCCCAGATATTTCCACAATAATAAATGCACTGGGGCGCTCGGAAGCCATTCCTCCCCGCGGAAGGCATGGGTGATCTGCATATCATGGTCATCGGCCACAACGGCAAGATGATAAGTAGGCATGCCATCGGCCTTCAGCAGCACTTTATCATCCACCAAAGCAGTATCAAAGCTTACTTCCCCACGGATCATATCTGTAAAAGAAACCGTTTCGTCAACCGGCATTTTTATACGAATGACATAAGGCGTATTTGCGGCTAATAATTTATCTGTTTCCTCCCCCGATAAAGAGAGTGAGTTACGCATTTGCATGCGCGTAGTATGCCCGTATTGGGGCGATGGGTTTTCCTCCGTTTTGAGGTCATGTCTCATTCTGTCCAGCTCTTCGGTAGTATCGAACGCATAGTAGGCATTGTCGGAAGCTATGAGCTGCGCTGCATACTTACGATAGCCCTCTTTGCGCTCACTTTGGCGGTAAGGGGCAAAAGCGCCGCCCTGCTGCGGACTTTCATCGGGCTGCAGGCCGCACCACTCGAGGCAATCTATAATGTATTGTTCGGCACCTTCTACAAAGCGGCTCCGGTCAGTATCCTCTACGCGCAGCACAAAGGCTCCGCCATGTTTACGGGCAAACAGATAGTTATATAAAACGGTACGGACCCCACCGATATGAAGGCCGCCGGTGGGCGACGGCGCAAAACGGACACGAACTGGCTGCTGCATGAAATTTCCTTAAAAATAAAAGACGCGGCAAAGGTAGATGCTGCATAAATGAAAAAGCAGCCCCGTGAAGAGCTGCTTTTTTGGAAAATTAGTAAGGAATCGATTACTTCTTGTAGCCGAGGGTGTAGCCGAGCGATACAGTAGCATTAGAACTGTGCAAAGTAGCATCTCCAGTGAGCCTGTTTCCTTGTGGCAACAGGTTTGATATTCCAAGTTGATACATTACCCGGAAGAAAATGCCGGAGCGAAGCTGATAACCAACATTAGCCTGGGCACCAAAATCGAAACGCCGCATATCGTTACTAGGCGCATCATTGCCAAATTTAAGACTTCCACCATCGGAAGCAAGTTTTTCCGGATGGGTTCCATTTTGGCTGTTATATGAAGGAAAGATACTTTCTGTACCAGGATCTTTAATTGTTTTACCAGAAAAAGCAACACCCATAAAGCCACCAAGGCCTATAAAAAAGCGCCCTTCGCCCGGATCATTAAACATATATTGAACATTAACCGGTATTTCTGCAAAATGCAGGGTTACATTTTCCTGGGTTGATGCATTGTAGTACCCATGTTCGTTATTTTGTTTATCGCCTTGCTTATATCCCTTAATAGAATAAAATATACCGGGTTGTATCTGAATACGGTCAGCAATATTAATATTAAAGTTTGCACCTATTTTAACACCGAGTTTCGCACCCCCTTTAATTTCGTCGGTGCCAGGTTTGCCAGTTGATGCGTTATATTTATAACTACCGCGCATATTGGCGATATTAAGACCTACTTCCGGCGCAATGCCTATCTGTGCATTTGCCACTGAATACAATGAGGTAGTAAAGCCAGCCAATAGAATCAATATTCTTTTCATTTTTGAGCATGTTTTGTTGATGTATCTAATCCGCATTAAAAATGAGGCCAACATCCGCTAACCAGCCATCTTTTTCACAATACTTTTAGATACCATTAGCATTTTTAAATCCCGGAATTGAGCTCTTTAAGGAGATGGTGTGAATAAATTTTATCCCCTAATCGGCTAATCCACTTTATCTTTCTTATGGCGTTTGTCAGAAATAACTCATCAGCTTCAAAGATCATGGCTTCACTTAAAGGCACCTCACGGCATGGTAAATTTTTAGTGTGTAACATTTGCATCAATCGCTCCCTCATTACCCCGCCAATGCAGCCTTCGGAAAGCGGTGGTGTATAGATCACACCGGTTTTTACCCAAAAAATATTAGCAATTGTGCTTTCAATTATACGGCCTTCTGTATTGAGCAAAAGGGCATCATTCCATTTACCGGCTTTCGCCTGCCGGGCGGCTATGCTATAAATCAGGGCATTACATGATTTCAGGTTGGCCAGGCTATCCATACTTTTAGCTATACCCCTTGCGAGGCCAACAGTCAGGCCATTCTCATTCAGCTCCGTAAGCTCTTTCTGTAGCGGGAAGCATTCAATTATAAAATGTGGCATATAACTTGTGGCATCGTAAAGGCCGCCGCTGCCCGGCCACACCTGCAGGCGTATGCGACATAAAACCTCCAGCCTGTTTTTGCGCACAGTGCGCTTTATTTCTTCCGCAAGATGCTGCCCGGTTAAATGTCCGGGTAT
This sequence comes from Chitinophagaceae bacterium, assembly GCA_965246905.1. Taxonomy (GTDB): domain Bacteria; phylum Bacteroidota; class Bacteroidia; order Chitinophagales; family Chitinophagaceae; genus UBA1952. The sequence continues at coordinate 102,946 of CBDFFZ010000014.1, read as the reverse complement.
TTCAAAATACAATTGTGCCATGCCGGCGAATAGCCTCGACCAATGGAGATCTTCGAGCGCAATATGACCATTCTCAAACAGCATCGTCTCAAAAAGGCCGTGGCCATAGCGGAATGCGCGACTATCATGTGGAATGGTGGCAAGATCTTCCGGGAGAAGTTTCCCGTTTATATTAATAAACATATCCGGCGCTGTTGTTTTTATAAATAATTCGGAATCTGGAATCTGAAATCCGGAATCCAAAGATACTTTTGCGCAAACTTATATTTTATGAAGCTCGATCAACCGGTATCCGTACAATGGCTTGCAGCATTTACCGGCGCAAAGCTGATAGGCGATATTACCCAGGAGGCCACCGGCATCAATGAAATTCATAAAGTGCAGCCCGGCGATATATCCTTCGTGGATTTTGAAAAGTATTATGATAAATGCCTGAATTCTGCCGCCACCATTATTATCATCAATAAGGAAGTAACCTGCCCGGAGGGGAAAACTTTGCTGGTTACCGAGGATCCATTCAGCGCTTATGTGAAGCTGGTAAAGCGTTTTCGTCCGTTTGAGCCTGCTACGCAAATGATCTCAGACAGCGCAGTTATCGGCGAGGGTACACACCTGCAGCCGGGCGTATTTGTGGGCAATCATGTAACCATTGGCAAGAACTGTATTATTCATCCCAATGTTACGATCTATGACGACAGTATAATTGGCGATAATGTGATCATTCATTCCGGAACGGTGATCGGTGCAGATGCATTTTATTTTAAACGCCGGAAAGAGCGCGCCTCGCAATACGATAAGCTCGAAAGCTGCGGCCGCGTGGTGATACAGGACGATGTGGAGATTGGTGCCTGCTGTACGATAGATAAAGGAGTAAGCGGTGACACCATAATAGGACAGGGTACCAAAACCGATAGCCATATTCACATAGGCCACGGCGCGGTGATTGGCAAAAACTGCCTGTTTGCTGCGCAGGTAGGTATTGGGGGCAAAGCCATTATTGAGGATGAGGTGATCCTTTGGGGGCAGGTAGGCGTAAGCAAGGATCTCATCATTGGCAAGGGCGCGGTGGTATATGCGCAAAGCGGTGTGGCAAGCAGCATCGAAGGCGGCAAAATCTATTTCGGCAGCCCTGTAGAAGAGGCGAGAGACAAAATGAAAGAGCTGAACTATGTAAAGCGCATCCCGGATATTTTAGCGCAGTTGCGGGATCTGACCGGCAAGAAATAAACGCTGAAAATTCAGATTATTGGGATTATTTGCACGAAACAAAGCGTCTTGTGTTGCTGTGTATATGTAAGAAAAAAAATCAGCAGTCAAAATACCGGATCATACATTCTTTGAGCAACTCCTCTTGCCCCTGCATATCCGCTACTTCCACTTCCTTTAGCGGGATGAAATGCGGCCAGCCATCCTCATCATAGCCCTGCAGTTCGTAATAACCTTCCTGGGCCAGCAAGGAGCAAACGGCGATATGCATTAAGTCCTGCTTCTGCTCCTTGGTGAATTTTGCTTTTTTAGGCCCGTTGCCAAACTCGTTCATGCCAATAAGAAACAGCATACCTTCCATATCCGGCACCTTCTCAAATCGCCCTTCCAGCAAAGTTTCCACGGCCTTCCAGCGCTGCTCAAAATTTTCCATTCCTGCAAAGGTAAAGCGCGGCCTCGTTTAAGGAAGATTTAACTGCAATTATAGCGGCAGCGCGGTTATTTTTACGCCATAAAATCCGTCAATCTTTTCAACAATGGATACCCTTACATCTACCGATATCCGTGAGCTCAATGAGCGCATACACCAGCAAAGCGCCTTTATAGACCTGCTTACGATGGAGCTCAATAAAGCCGTGGTAGGCCAGAAGCACATGGTAGAGCGCCTGCTCATAGGCATGCTCGCACAGGGCCATATACTGCTCGAAGGTGTGCCCGGCCTTGCAAAAACACTGGCCATTAAATCGATGGCATCGGCCATTCATGCCCGCTTCAGCCGGATCCAGTTTACACCGGATCTGTTGCCGGCAGATATTTTGGGAACGATGATGTACAATCCGCAGGCGCATGAATTTTCGGTGCGCAAGGGGCCTATCTTCTCCAATTTTATTCTTGCGGATGAAATAAACCGCGCTCCGGCAAAAGTGCAGAGCGCGCTGCTCGAGGCGATGCAGGAGCGGCAGGTAACCATTGGCGACCAGACCTATAAATTAGATGAGCCCTTCTTGGTATTGGCCACTCAAAACCCGATTGAGCAGGAAGGCACTTACGAGCTGCCCGAAGCCCAGGTGGACCGCTTTATGCTGAAAGTGGTTATCACTTATCCGAAGAAGGAAGAAGAGCGCCAGATCATCCGCCAGAACCTTAACCCGCAGGGCAACCCTAAAATAAATGCTGTAGTAACTACTGAGGACATCATTAAGGCACGTGGCCTGGTACGGGAGGTTTATATGGATGAGAAGATCGAGCAGTACATCCTCGATATCGTATTCGCAACGCGCTTCCCGGAAGATTATAAGCTCAATAAGCTGAAACCGCTTATATCCTATGGAGCTTCGCCACGCGCCAGCATTAACCTTGCCCTTGCTGCAAAAGCCTATGCCTTTATCAAGCGCCGTGGTTATGTGATTCCGGAAGATATTCGCGCCGTTTGCCACGATGTAATGCGCCACCGGATTGGGATTACCTATGAAGCAGAAGCGGAAAATATTACGTCGGAAATGATTCTGAATGAGATTCTGAATGTGGTGGAAGTGCCTTAGTAAATGCATCGTTTTTATAAATAAAATCCCGGCTGTTCTATGGCCGGGATTTTCGTTTAAACCCGTGTACCGCGGCTTTTCCAGGCCGGAAGAAAATGATTAACTTCGATAGCTATTAATTATCAAGCTATGGACATCCTGCTCAGCAATATTCAGCCTTCACAGCTTCCTTTTATCGAGGAAATGGCAAAGGTATTGGGGATCACCTTTAAGCCACATCAGGCTGAAGAGATTTTAACAGGATTGGTAAATGAAGATGAGATCGCCTTTAATGCTGAACAGGAGTGCCGTTTCAATGATCTGGAAACAGGTAAGGTTAAAGGCTATAGCTGGAAACAGGTAAAAGTAGCTGCCAGAGCAGGTAATACAGACCCTGCATGAAACAGCCTGAAATTGTATTTCACCCGAAAGCATTGGAAGAGTTTCGGAAATCTTTTATATGGTACAATGAGCAGCAGCCCGGCTTAGGTAGGCGTTTTGAAATTGCTGTTGAAGATATACTGACCCGGATAAGCGAGCATCCGGATTATTTTACAATGACAAAAAGCGGCTTTAGGCAGGCAGTTATTGAGGTTTTTCCTTTCGCTGTTATTTATAAGCAGATCCCGAAGCAAGGGATTGTTTATGTCTCTTCTATCTTTCATACCGGAAGAAATCCAAAAGGAAGTCATAGAATATTTCCCGGTTGATTCTACAAAATGCGCATTACCCTCTTTGATTCGGTGTTTTCGAGGTACAGAATTCCCGGCTGCTTTCCCGGCTCAATACTTCCTATCCGGTTATTCATGCGCAGGGCCCGCGCGCCGTTTAGCGTACCCCAACGCAGGAGATCTTCCCAATTCAGGAACGGAAAAGCCTGCTTCAGAACATGCAATTCATCCAACACAGACAACTGGTGATTGGACGCAAGGCTGTCTGTGCCGATACAGATTTCCGCGCCATGCTCCAGCAGCATTTTTACGTCCGGCAATGCCTGTTCAATGTATTGATTGGCGTTCGGGCACAGGCACCAGAAGATTTTATTGCTCCGGCTCTGCGTAAACCTTATATCTTCTTCAGTTGTGCAGGTATTATGTACCAGGATCAATGGATGCATTGCGCTAAAATAAGGTAGATAGGATTGTAGGGAGGATTTGCCCGTAGGCACAAAAAAAGCATCATCAATACCGAGGCCGAGGAGCAGCTTCCGCACATCGCCGGTTTTTGACTGATAATAGGCATCCTCAGCGGGGCTTTCCTGGTTGTGAATAGAAATGAGACTATCCGGATCGAGTTCATTGATCAGCCGGAAAAGCGCACCGGATACCGAATAGGGCGCATGAGGAATTACGGACTGCCGCAGGAGTTTCTCATTTGCTTTTTGTGCAGCAAACGCATCCATCACTTCTACTGAGTAAGCTAATCTTGCCGGCGCAAATGCTTCCGTAAAGCCAATGCATTCAACGAATGTATGCAGGTGCAGGCCATCGAGCAGCCGCACATCCAGTGTTTCATTACTATTAGCGATGTCGCCTACAGCAACTATGCCATTGCGTAGCAACTCATGATAAGCATCTATCCTCGCGGCCTTCTTTTGCTCATCCGTAAAATTATTTCTCTGCACAGGTATCGCCTGTAAGAAAGGAATTAGTCCCGTGCCCTCAGGTACCAAATCCTTTAGATGTGAAAGTTCCAAGTGGCAATGCGCATTTACAAATCCGGGGACAAGAATGCCATCGAAATGTTCCGCTTTTCCACCGGTATTTTCCGGGTGAATGGCTATAATAATTCCATCCTCCGCAACCTCGATGCAGCTTTCAGCAGGCATCCAGCCGTGGCCGTTATGGATACGCGTAGCAGTAAGCAGCCTGTTCTGTGTTTGAGCCATTGTATATAGAATGAGCGACGCAAAACTACAACTGCTGCCGTGCTTATAAAGGTGCCGGGTGAAGACGAATTTTAATGGCACTCCTTTTATCAACAACAAAATTATGGATGGGGCAAAAGCATTTATGGATGAAGCTGCGCGGCTGGCATTGGAAGGTATGAACCGCGGCGAAGGTGGGCCTTTTGGCGCTGTGATCGTAAAAGGTAATGAGGTGGTAGGCCGCGGCTGGAACCAGATGTTTAAGAACACCGACCCTACCGCGCATGCAGAGGTGCAGGCCATCCGCGATGCCTGTAAAAATATGAAAACGCTCGAGTTGGCCGGCTGTGTTATCTACAGCAGCGGCGAGCCCTGCCCCATGTGTATGGCGGCCATCTACTGGACTATGATGGACGGCGTATATTTTGCCAATAGCAAAGAGCTAAGCGCGGCCTATGGCTTTGATGATGCCAAAATATTCAGAGAGCTGGCCTTGCCGTGGCAGGCACGTGCATTAAGTATGGTACACTACCCGAATGAGCTTGCGGAAGAGGCTTTTAAAAGCTGGGGGGAAAAGATGAGGCGCGGGCAGGAGGCCTCCTAATTAACAAGCGCCGATATGCTCATTAACATAGCAGGTATGTAGCTTTAGGAATATTTTTTTCTGGAAAATTAAACTATCCGCAAAAAAGATTGTCCACCATAAAAATGCTGCATCATGGGCCACGTTAACCGCCGTGAATTTCTGGAAGAAATAATTGCCACCCAAACAGCTGAGCCGCAATCCGGCGAGGACAAGGTGTTTAAGAAATATGCCAATAAAGTAGAGCCACATGGCCTGCAGCGCGGCACTTCCTACCTTACGCAATACTCCGGCCAATGGACGGATGCTGAGGTGGTTCATCTTCTCCGCCGCACTACTTTCGGTGTAAAACCGGCAGATATACAGATGCTCAAAGGCATGACGATGAGTGCCGCAGTGGATTATCTTTTCTCCAATGCGCCTGCCGCCGCACCGGCTCCACCCCTGAATAATTATGAAACCGCTACTTATACAGACCCTACCGGTATCGCTGCCGGGCAAACATGGGTTACAGCCGCGTATGGCGATGGCACGGTGAACAGCAAGCGGCGCGCGTCCTTAAAATCCTGGTGGATGGGGCTAATCCTGAACCAGAACCTGAGTATTCTGGAAAAAATGGTTTTTTTCTGGCACAACCATTTTTCTACAGAGCTCAATACCATTGGCGATGCGCGTTACGGCTATATCCATCATGCTATGCTGCGCGCCAATGCGCTGGGCAATTTTAAAACACTGGTGAAGAACGTAACAGTGGACATCGGCATGTTGCGCTACCTGAATGGCTATGCCAATACAAGCACCGCGCCTGATGAAAACTATGGCCGCGAGCTACAGGAATTATTTACCGTAGGTAAGTACAATACACCAAACTATATTGAAGATGATGTAAAGGCTGCGGCAAAAGTGCTTACCGGCTGGCGTATCAATGCTACTACGCTCACTTCCTATTTCGATGCTACCAAGCATAGTACAGGTGCCAAAGTGTTCTCTTCTTTTTACAATAATACGTCTATCGCTTACCAGAGCGGCACAGCCGGTGCACTTGAAACAGACGCGCTCATCAGTATGATCTTTGCAAAGAGCGAGACGGCCAATTACATCTGCCAGAAGCTCTACCGCTACTTCGTTTATTATGTGATCGATGCCAATGTGCAAACCAATATCATTGACCCGCTTGCAGCCCAGCTCATTGCCAGTAATTTTAATATTGTGCCGGTTTTGAAGATGCTCCTGAAGAGCGATCACTTTTATGATATGCTGAGCCGGGGCTGCTACATCCGGACACCGCTGGATTTTCTGGCAGGTACCTTCCGAACATTTGGCATTATGCTGCCGGCAAATTTTACTGTAGAAAATCAGTATAAGATATGGTCTTACCTCGTTACTTACGGCGCCAACAACGGCCTCGATCTCGGCGAGCCGCCCAATGTATCCGGCTATGCAGCCTGGTACCAGACGCCTGAATATTATGAGCTCTGGATCAACTCCAATACCTACCCCAAGCGTCTTTCTTTTACCGAAATGATGCTGGGCTCAGGCTTTGCCGCAGGCACCGGCACAGCCATCAAGATTGATGTGCTCGCCTTTACGCTTGCTTTTGCCAATGCCGGCGACCCCGACCTGCTGGTTGATTATTGCTGCCTGCTCCTTTTAGGCGTTGATGTATCTGCCACGCAAAAAACAGCTTTTAAAAGTATTCTTCTTTCCGGGCAAACCTCCAATTATTACTGGACACAGGCGTGGAGTGCATATGTAGCCACGCCCAATGCTGCCAACAGCGCCATTGTAAAGCCGCGCCTTACCAGCCTGCTTACCGAAATTACCCGCCTCCCCGAACAACAGCTTTGCTAACCCGCTCCTTTTAAATAATTCCAAAAATCTTTTTGCCTTATGCAACGCAGGGATTTCTTTAAGCTGGGCGGTGGCGCCGGTCTTGCTTTTCTTATCAACGGCTTGCCCGTTAGCACTTATGGCGAGAGCCCGCTGCTGCAGCTCCTGGCGCGTGGCGCGGCTACAAGCGGGCGGGTGCTGGTGCTCATCCAGCTTAATGGCGGTAACGACGGACTCAATACAGTTATCCCGCTGGATCAGTATAGCGCGCTTTCGGCTGCGCGGTCCAATATCCTGATCCCGCAGGCCAGTGTGCTGAAGCTTACCGGCACCAATCTTACCGGTCTCAACCCTGCTATGACGGGCATCCGCGATATGTACGATAACGGGCTGGTGAATATCGTGCAGGGCGTTAGTTATCCTGATCCCAACTTCTCGCATTTCCGTGCTACCGATATCTGGAACACGGCTTCTGATGCCAACCAATACCTGAATACAGGCTGGCTGGGGCGCTACCTCGATAATTCGTACAGCGGTTTTCCATCCGGCTATCCTAATACTACAATGCCCGATCCGCTGGCTATACAGATCGGCACCGGTGTATCCCCTGTAGTGAATGGTCCGAATGTAAGCATGGGCATGGCTATTTCCGACATCAACAGCTTTTATAATATTGTGAATGGCACGGTGAATCCGGCTCCCAATACTCCTGCCGGCCATGAGCTTACGTTTATCCGCTATATATCTCAGCAAACCCAGCAATATACTTCTGTGATACAGGCTGCCGCAGGCAATGCAGCTAATCTTTCCACTAAATATCCCGCTACAGGCAATTCCCTTTCCGACCAGCTCAAAATCGTGGCCCGCCTTATTGCGGGCGGCCTGCAAACGCCGGTATATGTGGTAAGCATGGGCTCTTTTGATACCCACGCGCTGCAAGTGGACCCAACCGACCATACCGTTGGCACGCAGGCTACGCTTTTGGGGCAGCTATCTACTGCCGTAAATGCTTTTTATGATGATTTAAAGCTGCTGAACGTGGATAACCGCGTAGCCGCGATGACTTTCTCGGAATTTGGCCGCCGTATTCTCAGTAATGCAAGCGGTGGCACCGATCACGGCACTTCCGAGCCGGTAATGGTATTCGGGCCCGGCGTGAATCCCGGCTTTATCGGCACTAACCCGGTAATACCGGCATCTGTAACGGTAAATGACAACCTGGCCATACAGCATGATTACCGCGATGTGTATTCGGCTGTGCTTTCTGATTGGTTTGGAGTAACGCCGCAGGTGCTGAGCAATGTCCTCTTACAGCAATTTACCATCCTGCCTATATTCCGGAAAACAACCACGCCTACCGGCATAGAAAACGCCACTGTAAGCGGCAGCGATGAAATGCTGGGCCAGAACTACCCGAACCCCGTAACGCGAAGCACCACCATCACTTTTGCCACACAGGGCGGCGCTACAACGATCCAGTTATTTGATGCTACGGGCCGGTTAGTGCGCACATTGGTACAGCAGGATTACCCAAGAGGCACCCACCAGGTAACGATGGACCGGGGCGCATTGGTGCCGGGGAATTATTTTTACCGCCTTACGAGTGGTACTGCGCAGGCTTCAAAGAAGATGCTGGTGATGGATTGATGGAAAATCATCTTATACTTCTGTAAGCGGTCCTGTGATCTTCGTTTGTGTATGTGTGAGATTTATTTGTGTCAGTAGCAGGGCAGCTTGTTGAAATATAAGGGCGGTTTGTGGGGCTGAAACACTGGTTTGCGCTGCTATCAACCTGCTTTGCGTTACTGTTAGCTGTCATTGTGTCTGTGTGAGATGGAGTTGTGTCGGTAGCAGGATGGTTTGCGCGGATCGCTTACCTTTTGTGGGGCCGGTATCTGCAATTGTGTCATGGCGTGTGGCTAATGTGGGATTTGTATAATGATGATTTAATTTCGCTGCGCGAGATTTAAACCAGTGGGGCAGTGCCTGGCAGCACAATAGCCGTACATTCAAAGCCACTCATTTTTATGAATGACCACGACTGGCAACTACTAAAAACGCAGATACTTCGCTTCGTACCCATGACCGGCGAGGAAGTGCAGCTGCTCTATCCAGGTTTAAAAGAACTACAGCTTGAAAAAGGCGGTTGCTTTGCAGAAGAAGGTCGGAAAGCCAGCTTAATAGGCTTCGTGCTCGAAGGCAACATACGCCAGTTTTATACCCGCAACGGTGAAGAGAAAACAACCTATTTCTTCTTTGAAAATCATTTCGTAACAGCTTACGTCAGCTGCCTTACTGGCGCACCATCCCTGCTTACGATTGAAGCGCTTACGCCCTGCCGGCTGTTGGTATTCGACTATCAGGATCTGCTGCTTCTTTATGCTCAATCGCCTGCCTGGCAAGCGTTTGGGCGCCGGATAGCCGAGTACGCGCTGATAGGTCTTGAAGAGCGGATGACCGGCCTGCTGATGCTTTCTGCGGAGGAGCGGTATGAGCAGCTGCTGCGTAGCGGAAAAGACAAAATTATGGAGCGTATTCCGCAGCACTACATTGCCAATTATCTCGGTATAACACCCGTCAGCCTGAGCCGGATCCGTAACCGGGTAACGCGGCGAAAATAAGTGCCTGCCCATTTCTTATCCTTTGTTATCGTTCCGTTTTTTGACCGTACACCATCTTTGCGGTATAAAAACGAACAATCATGAAAACAATGCTTTCGCTTGAAGAAGCCGCACAATTATTCCTCGCCATTGCAGGACTTTATTTCCAGTCCATCCATATTGCGTGGTGGCTGTGGCCAGTACTCTTTTTAAGCCCGGATATCAGCATGTTGGGCTACCTTATCAGTCCCCGAATAGGTGCATGGCTTTACAACATCGCTCATCATAAAGCAATTGCAGTAGTATGCATCGCTATTGGCTGGAGGCTTAGCCTGGCCCCGCTTTTACTCACAGGCTTACTGTTATTTGCACATTCATCTTTCGATCGTATGATGGGTTACGGGCTGAAGTATGAGGATAGTTTCGAGCATACACATCTGGGCATGATCGGGAAGGCTAAAAAGCAGGCTAAAAGTTAAGTGAATAGCTAATGGCTGGCGTTGGGTTTATCTCAATGTCCTGTGGGCAAATATAAAATCAGAAATTACGGCAGTGTCTCTCTTTGAAAGCAGGCCGCAGTGGGATGCTTCCTGGTTTCCCCATGACTTTGGCAATATGAGGCTGCGTATAAAATGATTTACAGGGGTTTGTTATCGGGAATGCAGCTATCCGGCGAATGCCGGATAGCGCAGTGAAGGATCCCACAGCAAGTACGTTAGTACATCCCACAGTTCATTATTCAAACGGAGACATAACCAAATGAACCATAAAGGCCCATTTTTCAAACATTTATATTAAAACTTAAAGATGTATGGCTTCTCCTAAAGCTACTTCTACCGCATCTTTCACGCCTTCGCTCATTGTTGGGTGTGGGTGAATGGCATCCAGCACTTCCTGGTAAGTGGTTTCGAGCTTGCGGCCAAGCACTGTTTCAGAGATGATTTCTGTTACGTTAGCGCCAATCATGTGCGTACCCAGCCATTCGCCGTATTTTGCATCGAATATCACTTTAACAAAGCCTTCAGTTGCGCCTGCGGCAGATGCCTTGCCCGATGCCGAGAAAGGAAATTTGCCCACTTTCAGCTCATAGCCAGCATCCTTAGCCTGCTTTTCCGTCATGCCCACAGAGGCAATCTCAGGCGAGCAATACGTGCAGCCGGGTACATTTCCGTAATCCAGCGGCTCCGGCATGTGCGCATATTTGCCGTCCTTGTTGGCAAAAGCTTCCACACATATCACCGCTTCTTTTGAAGCTACGTGCGCCAGCGCCTGCCCCGGCGTGCAATCGCCGATGGCGTAAATGCCATCCACATTTGTTTTGCCGTATTTATCCACTACAATCTTGCCTTTCTCCATACCTATTCCTAATCCCTCAAGCCCTATTCCTTCCAGGTTGGCCACCACGCCTACTGCGCTCAGCACCACATCGGCTTCCAGCGTTTGCATAGAGCCATCCTGCATTTTTACCTGTGCCTTTACGCCTGCGCCTTTCGTATCCACGCTTTCTACCGAAGCATTGGTCATAATGGTAATGCCTTTCTTTTTATAGATCTTTTCCAGCTCTTTGGAAATGTCCTCATCTTCCACCGGTACGATACGCGGCATAAATTCAACCACCGTTACCTTCGTGCCCATAGCATTGTACACGTAGGCAAACTCAATGCCGATAGCGCCGGATCCTACCACGATCATGCTCTTTGGCTGCTCGGGCAGCACCATGGCCTCGCGGTAGCCAATTACTTTTTTGCTGTCTATCGGCAGGTTGGGCAATTCGCGCGCGCGGCCTCCTGTAGCTACGATAATATGCTTTGCTTCGTGCACAGCGCCCTTGCCGTCTGCACCGGTAACCTCCACCTGGCCCTTTGCCTTCAGCTTACCCATGCCCATCAGCACCTCGATCTTGTTCTTCTTCATCAGGAACTGGATGCCCTTGCTCATCTTGTCGGCCACGCCGCGGCTGCGCTTTATTACTGCGGGGAAATCCGCCGAAAAGCCGTCCACCTTTACGCCGTAATCCTGCGCGTGCTGCATATACTCGAGCACATTGGCGCTTTTAATGAGCGCTTTCGTAGGGATGCAGCCCCAGTTGAGGCAGATGCCGCCGAGGCTTTCTTTTTCCACGATAGCCACTTTGTAGCCAAGTTGCGCGGCACGGATTGCAGCTACATAGCCACCAGGCCCGCTGCCGATTACGATTACGTCGTAAGCCATATTGAAAGAGGATTATTTAATTTATAAAATTGCCCCGCAAATGTAGTTATCATTCGCGTAATGGGCGAAGGGTGGAAGGGCGTAAATTTTAGTGGGAGATATTTATTGTTGAAGGTCATAAACGCGCAGGCGAATAAACAGCGCGCTGGTAATTCGAGCATGTCCCATCCGTTCCTATCCCTGTAGAAAAATGCGGGGTGGACATATGTTGCTTGTTCTTTGCGCGGATTGTTTGCATCAGGGGATGTGCCTCCGGCGGGGAGGTAGAGACGTTGCACTGCAACGTCTCTACAGGTTGGCGTAGGAGCCCGTACTGCATATGAGGCTATCGACGCCAGCCAATACACAAATTACTTCCCCGCCATATTACGTGCTTTATAAATTACCCGCGCTTTCTGCCTTCGCTCATTTAGCGGGTATTAATAAGGCATTCCTTATCCGCTAATATTGGCTCATTTAGCACTACCCGCATGCCCATCAGCAATTACCCCCTTATTAATCAGATAAAATACCCTGGCGGCCCCGCAATACAATAAAGCAGTTCCAATAGTGCAGATAAAAAGCACCATCCCGCGCGCAGTGCCATACCCATGCGCCACGCCTAAAGAGTGGCACTTTTCAAGCCCTATATAGAGAATCACCCCGGCCTCCAGCAGCTTGAGCCAGTATTCATAATGCACAATCCGTTTATATAATATTATATGCCGTACCGTTATGGATAAAAGGAGCACCATAATAGCGCTAAATACAATGGATAAGCCGGTATTGCCCTCATGCACGGTATCTATCAGCTCTGTAATCGTTTGATACAGCGCCAGCAGCGTAGTAAAAATAAATCCACGTTTCGAGCCTAAAAACCGGTTAAGCGCATTGCCCCGGTGTTTTGCATGTCGTTTTATCAAGTGCTGATCAAGCCGGGTAAGCATATAGGTACGATGGAAAATAGAGATGCAGCCACTAAAGTAAATTGCGTGGCTGCATCAAACAAGCATTCATTAAAAAATTTTAAAATAATGCCCTTTACCAGCACTATCAGCTAACCCAAAATGAGACTTACCATTAATATTCAATTATGTTTTATTGCTTTATAAATTTCTGATTGAATTTTACAATGCCTTTTTCTGAAACCAACAAGTAGTAAGTACCGGCGGCCAATGTAGCTAAATTTACGTAGGCTGAGCTCCCGGTTATATTCTGCCGGGATATCCGTTGTCCTGTGGTTGAAACTATTTCAACAGTTGCATCTATAAAAGAACCCGTAATGCTAAGATGGTCTGTAGCCGGGTTTGGGGCGAGCACATAGTTATTTAGGTTGCTAAAATCAACCGTACGGGTTTGAGAATTTTTATGGCTTCCATCTATATATACTATTTTCAGGCGATAATAATTCATGCCTTTCAGCGGATTAGTATCCATAATTGTATAGCTGGCTTCCGAGGCTTCCTCTTTTGCAGTTACCCGCCCGGTGATGGCTTCAAAAACAGACCCTTCTGCAGATCGTTCTACTTCAAAGTAATTCAGGCTCTTCTCGATAGCGGTAGTCCAGGTGATAGCAGCACTGTTTTTCCCTGATTTTTTGGCTTCGAAAGAAAGCAGATCCAATGGTAGCGGCACAATTAAAGCGGACGATTTTGTAAAATAAGAAGTAGCATCCGGCGCAGCAGGTACTATTAAATTATCGCTTATAGTATTCACAGGAGTTCCTCCATTTTGCCTGTTTCCCGTGCTGCTCCATACACCAGGGCTCATTTGTTGGGTGATATAGGTTACGGAAGGGTCAAAGTCGATGCCTGATGAAGATATACCAGCAATATTGGTAACGTCATTATGTGTTAGATCAACCGTCGATAAACCAGCAATATCGCTGGTTATCTGCCAGGTGCGGTCCATACCATAAGTTGTATTGCCCTCAGCCGGGGCAGATTCGGTATAATTCCTTACCTGCATATTGAATGTGCGGCCGGCAGCGTTAAGGTTGGTAATACTGGCCGGCGTATAGTCGTTAGCGGCCCGGCCAACCGGAAAGGTGAAGGTCGCGTTCATGGCAAGTCCTTCCTTTTTCACTAAGCCGGTGCCATCTGTAATGATGTATTTATTGCCGGTGCCGCTATAATTGCCCGCATTACCGGTGGCAGTAAAAGAAAGGTTGCTTGTGCCTAATGTGATGCTTCCGTTGGTAAAGGTCAGCTGGCCGTCGATAGAAGTATTTCCGGCAAGCAGGATACCGGCCGGGTTATTTATTTCCAGGTTCGCTATCGAGTGGCCGGCCATATCCAGCTCTTGCGGGGCATCTGCTGCAAGTACAAATGTTCCGGGGCCCAGTATATCTGCGGTTGCAGCTACATTCCCTTCGGCAATCGTCATGGTAGCGCCTGCACCGATAAACAAGGGAGCATTAATCTGTAGCTGCCCCCAGGCAGGCACACTGCACAGGCCAAATGCGAGCAATAGTAAGTTTTTTATAATCATGAGGTTTGTTTTTAGATCTGAAATGAATCAAGCAGAAATCATGATTATTAATTTATTTTGACAAGCGTGAGGATTCTGTTACCGACAAGAACCGGACCCTGATCCACTTTCCACCTTACCTCAATCGTTTGCCCTGTTGTAATGGTTGCAATAGCCTGCAAAGGGATTACTGTAGAGTTTATGTAAGCGCTCCTGGCAGAGCCGGCGATCTGCACACCGTTCTGGTAAACCGAAAAAGTGGCCAGCGTATTTCTTGCAGTCGTTATTGCGCCGCTTGGTGTGTAAATATTACCGTTAAGGCCTGCAAAGCCTGTAATTGCCCCCAGATTCGAGCCAATATCGCCTATTATAGCAGATGATCCTGTATTGCCTACAGCACCCGCATTGGTAAACATTACAAAGCTGGATAATACGCCCAGGTTGATTAAAGAGGAAGTACCGGTAGGGACAACTGCCGTACCCGGACCAAAGCTAACAGCCCCGGCAGTGGAGAATAATCTTCCCTCAACATTTGAAGTAGCCGCAACAGCTACTGCCGCACTCGATGCAATAAGTGTTCCCTTCATTACCGTTCCTGCTGCGAGGCCGATAGCGCCGGTCACTACCCAGAAGATGTTTTTAGCGCTTGCACCATTGGTTAGCTTAACGATTGTTCCGGCGCCCGTATTGAAAGCCCCACCGATCCTGAATACAAAGAGTGCGTTAGGATCGCCGCCGCCGTCCAGTATCAGCGTGTCGGAAGCCGATACAGCAGCGGCGAATGTATAGACGCCTGGTAAAAGTGTTTCTGCCACAAGCGGATTTCCACCAAGGATAGCGCCATGAGTAGTATTGGTTGCCGGTAGCGCCGTTATCTGATTATAAGCGGTGTTTAAATCTGCCACTGCCTGCGATGTGGTAATCACGGTAGAGGCGGCTACTCCGTACTGGCCGTTAAACATAACGAGATACGTACCTGCCAATGGCGACGAGGTCATTCCGGGCACAAGTACGTCTGTTGCAGAGTTGGTCGTGGTATCACCAATCACTGTAACGGAATTAATAGCAGAACTGGTACTGCTTTGCAGACCTGCCCAATCCGGTAAGGCTACGCCATTATTTATTTCCATAACAGAATGGTCCGTATTGTATATCATCAAACCGGTAGCCGGCGCAACAATCGCATCCCGCTGTGCAGTTGTGAGTCTGGGTATCAGCAATCCTTTGCTGGTTGATGATACATCCAATGCTGCGGATGCATTAGGGGTTGTTGTTCCGATACCGATTTGCGCACTTGCTGTACCGCCAAGCAAAATAGCCACTGCCAATAATAGCCGGGTCTTCTGAATCATCATTTTCATAATTTTTTTAGAATTTATTCGAAGATAATTAGATAATCGACTAAAGTAAAAAATATTATAAAATTTCTTAAAATTTTATAAATTGAAAATGAATACCCATACTGTTCACTAAGTATAATTGTTTATAAAAATGATTCATATAATAAAAAATACTAAAATTTTTAGGTAAAACTTTAAAAATTACTATAAATTATTTACTGCGAAAAATTATTAGCCTACAAATTATACCCATCATCATTTAATGCGTCTTTTATAATCATGGCTTCTTTTGTTCACCTGGAATGCCCATTGGCAATAGCTGCCTTATTGATCAGATGGAGTGTCCGTGCTGCTAATATTCTTCGTAGTTGGTTAGTATCAAGGCTCCTACACGCAGCATTGGGGTAATGAGATCCCTCGATTAGCTATCTGGAGGCCACCCTTTCTATCCTTGTGTAGTAAATAATAAAAGATGTCGGTATTATAATCTGCTGTCTATTTGATAGAATGCACCATTCAAGGAGCATTTTCAACCGTGCGCACGCGTTTATATGCCATGTATAAACATTTATCTTTAAGGATAAGAAATTTGGCGGTGATGTATAAATATAAATGCTCAAGGCTCACGCATTCGGGTGCAATGCATTTATATAAATCCTCAATGAAACAACATTCAGTCGCAATGTATAATCATTAATCTTTAAGGAAAAAGAATTTGGAAGCAATGTATTAACATTAATTGCCCATGAATACATATTTATACGCCATGCACACGCATTTGGACGCGAAGGGGCCCTTGTGCATAATGACTTTACCGGACGGGCACAAAAAAGCCGCTCTCCATGGGAGAACGGCTTTAAGAAAATTATTATCCTCAAAAGCTTACTGCATCACTTTCACCTTAAAAGTCTGTGCGGCAGCGGGCGTTTGCGCACCATTGCTGTAGTTATTAAAGCGTACGGTTACTATGCCTGCGGCAGATACCCATGCAGTGTAAGAGCTATTAGGTAGCACCGCACCCGCAGGTACACCAAGAGAAACAACATCGCCAACAGAAGCGCCGGTTACGGCAATAGGCTGGTCGTTGGATGACTGTGCCGCAGTAAGTGCAAAAGTAAGCGGGCCGGCAGCAGCAAACATAGTGCCCGCCGTAGTACCTACATTGCCCGATCCGTCAACCGTTAGCAACTGCGTGCCTACGCCGGTAAGGCCCGTCATACGCACTGCCCCTTCTGTGTAAAAGGCAAGCTGGTTACTGGCAGGAGCATAATGGTTGGTAGCGGCAAGTGCAATGTGCATACCGGTAAGTGCAGTATTATAAAAGGTCTGGTAAGAAGTAGTTACATCGCCCACTGTGCTGATAGAGCCAAACTCCGTACCGCCACCGGTACCATCAAAATGACCGGCTGCAACACGGCCAGTGGTTACATCGTTAAACGCAGCATAGCCGTTTACCGCAATACCATTCACATTAGAGTTGCCTAAGAAATTCAGCGAAGCGGCAAGCCCCACGATCTTGGATTTAGGACTAACAGTGGTACCATTGCCGGTAGCAAGTACAAAGCCACCAATAGCATGGGTATAATTGCCAAACAGCCCGCTCGATGAGCCCTCGAGCAATCCGCCAATAGTTTGCACATCGTTGGATGTTGTGGAGCTCAGGCCGTGTACCGCGCCAAGATCAGCCACCTCATTACCTGTATTTTCGGTGCCGTTGTACTGCGCTCCGATCTCAGCAGAAATAGGAAACTGGAAGCCGGTAGCGCCATTGAGCGTACCTACTGCAGGATTAAGATTTATGTTTACGGTACGTGCATTGGCGCTGCTGTTGGCACTCGCAAAGAAGCCCGAAACCTGGTTATCGCCAACCCCTGTATTGTACCCGAAGATACCCGTGCTGTAGCCCGCAGGCTGTGCCGCCAGGATCCCGATGGTTTGTGCGCCGGTGGCATTCACCCCGCCGTACACCCCTACATTATTGGTAGTAGAGTGGCCGCCCACGCTATATACGCCAAAAGCGCGTACTGCTGCTGCATTGGTAGCATCACCGCCAAAGCGGCCGCCGATAAAAGTGTTGGTATTGTTGGCCGTAGCGCCGGAGGAAGCTTCTGCATCAGCAGCAACGCCTGTAATAAGAGCGCCTACCCCCAGGGTGCCGGTGCTCTTAAGGCCTGCATTGAAATACCCGCCGGTAGCGGTTGCATTGATGGTACCTTCTACATTGGCTACACCGTTAACAGCGCGCATCTCCCCCACCGTACCGCCGATGCCGGTAGTATGGCGGCCACGGAAACCAATAGAAAGGTTGGCCCCGCTCAATGCTTTTGAAAGAATGTTTACTCCCTGGCCTTGTTCCGGATCGGTAGCAGCGCTGCCTACATTTACTAAATCGATTTCCATCAGGTTAGATGGATAAATAGCTGGGCTGTTGCCCATGGCAATCGATCCGTCTGCCCGGAAGATAGCGCGCTGTATATTATTGGTGCGGATGACCAGCGGGTTACTATCCCTCGTACCTAAGAAATCGGTTGCCGGATTGATACCTGTATTGCCCAGCAGCACCCAGGCCGTGCTCAGTGAATAGATAAAAGGAACCCATTTGGTGCCATCCCAGTAGTAGAAGCCTGGTGTGTAAACCTGCCCGGTTACATAACCTGCGGAAGGGCCATTGGCATCGCCGGTAAAGCTTTGCTGCAGGTAAATGAGCAGGCCCCGGTTGGCATTGGTAGGAGCAGGATTGAAGCCGCTTGCATTGCCCGGAAAGGCATCGATGCGCGGTACGATCAGCCCGTCGTTATTATTAGGGTCAGTAGTGCTGGCGGGATTGATAAGCACTCGTGCATCAGTGCTGCCCGGCGCATTGACGGTAAGGGTTTGTACCTGTGCATGAGCAAAAGTGCTGCCGAGGCTAAACGCTGCGCCAAGCACAAGGCCAGTGAGTAATTTTTCTGTTCTCATAAAAGGATGGTTGTTTATTGGGAATTATTTTTGAGTGGAATATCGGTAAGGAAAATTATCGGTAAGGAACAGGTATGCTAAAGCTTGTTGAAGCGTGTGGTGAAAACAGCATTACCAGCTTCATCATTAATCTGCAACAGGTAAGTGCCTGTGGCAACTGCCCGCACATCTAAGCCAATAACGCTTCCGCTTTTAACGCTGGCCGCACGTTGCATCAGTACATTTTGCCCTGCTGCATTCATTATGCGCACGGTTACTGCGTTATAGCTATCGCTACCCCTAAAATTAATGGATACTTTTTCCGCAGCAGGATTAGGCCACAGGCTGATGGCCATGCTACCGGCATCCTCATAGCGAAGCACCCGTACATCGGTAAGGAAAGAGCTGCCGGAAGCTTCGTAAGCGCGGATGCGGTAAATATTGCTGCCGGTTAAAGGCTGCTCATCCACACCAGTAAAGCGGCCGCCTTCCTTGCCGTTCACTTCTACGCGGCCTATAGACTTAAAAGCAGATCCATCGGCGCTGCGCTCAATATCAAAATACACGGGCTGGTAAGCATTATCAGCCACTGTCCAGGAAAGGAGGGAGTGGGTTGCCGCGGCATCTTTCTGAGCTTCAAAAGAAATAAAATGTACAGGCAGCGGGTTGATACCATCAGTAGATCCGACAGCCAACTGGCTGATGCCGGAAAGGCTTTGGGTAGTAGTGCTTACAAGATTACCGCTTGCGGTGGAATTAGTAGCGGCTACCTGCTTCCATTGGCTGCCATCATAACCTACCAGAATGAGCGAGGTAGGGTCGGCAACATAGTTTGTGCGGCCAGCAGGATTGTAAGGAAGGCTAATTACCGTGCCAATTGGGGCGGCACTATTGATATCGTAATGCTCATAGCGGCTGATGGTAGCAATGCCGGCTGCCTTGCTGCCAGTGTTGGTGCCGCTCGTATCGGCCCGGTAGCGCAGGATCGTACCGCCGGTACCTACATTGCTCATGGTAAGCGGGGCATAGATACTGTGATCTCCAAGCGGAAAAACAGGGTTAACGGCCGTAGTATTAAGGTTCTTCATCAGCCCGTCGATATAGGCGGAAGAGCTGCCTGTGCCGGTAGTTCCGGTGGGCGTAATTACAAAAGTATCTGTCGAGCCCAGTATCACCCTGCCGCTTGTAAGGGTAAGGATACCGGCAACTTCCATATTGGCGCCCTGCACGAAGATGAGGTTATTAGGCACTACAGCATTGCCGCTTATACCATTCGCTTTATTAATGATCAGGTTATAGGCATTAAAAATGTAGAGCCTGCCGGCAGGCCGCGAGGCCCCTTCGCCGATATAAGTGTCCGGGTAAACGGTGCCGCCGTTATTCAC
Organism: Chitinophagaceae bacterium; assembly: GCA_965246905.1. Taxonomy (GTDB): domain Bacteria; phylum Bacteroidota; class Bacteroidia; order Chitinophagales; family Chitinophagaceae; genus UBA1952. The sequence continues at coordinate 83,019 of CBDFFZ010000014.1, read as the reverse complement.
AAAATTGGAGGTATTCTTTGCACCATCAAGAATGCTGATGGTCGTGCGGCTCTTGAGCACATTGTTATTACCGGCGCCGGAATTATACTGGAAGATCCTGGAAACTCCTGTTGCGCCATTACCATCGATGAGCGTAGAGTTAAAATCCTGCGCCGTATTGGTTTGCAGATCGCTGCGCACCTCGAAGGTTGTTGGCCCGCCGGTCGCTCCGCCATTGGCCGCATTGTTGAAAGCGAGCCGCTGCCCGCCAACGCCGCCTGCGAATATAGCGCCACCTGCCAGCCCGGAAGGGCTGTAAGTTTCGAATGTTTCAATAGTGCCGGTGCTTGTGCCTAACAAATGAAAGTAGATATTAAGCCCCCCGGTATAGGTGAAGGGCCTTCCTCCACTCACCTGAGGATCGGCAGCCTGCGCGCGGGCATAGTTGCTGCCGCCTATCAAAGCAAGCGATATAATTGGAATAACGAAGCTGCGGAATGTAGCCTGTGCAAGTAAGCGTGTATTCATATAAAAGCTTTAGATAAAATTTTGTTGGAGAAATAGTCTTTAACGTAGTAATGGAAGCCTTTTTTCAGCGCGTTATTCATCAAAAAAGAAGCTTGAAAAACCCTTTGTTTTAGTATTCTTTTATAAAATTATAAATTAAAACCCAAATAGAAATAATTAAAATTTAGGCAATAAATTCAACCTTGATGCGTAGAATTCTTTCTACCTATATAGCCGTCTGATTAAAAGGAAATTCATGGACGTCGTTAATTCATTGATTTGTTTAACATTAGTTAACCGGATTATTAAAGCAACTTTTATTATTAAGACATGGCTTAAGCAAAACCAGTGTTGACCGGCCAAATTCGATCGTACTGTCGTTCTTATTATAGGATATACGACCTTGAACCTGCATGGGACCACTGCTAAAATGGCTTATCAATATCCGGATAGCGCTTACAGGAAAGCGAGGCAGCTTTAGTGCATATCCTTGGCTCGATGGCCCGACCGGGCAGGACATGCTTATAGGCGATGATTATTAGGTGGCCTATGCGGCAATAGCCGGCCTGGAAGTAATCCGCGATCCTACAGGTAGATTGGTAGGCGATTTTAGCGAGGTGATCCCTGCTAAGGATCCGTTCCGGCAAAGAATGCTGCCTTCAATAGCTCAATTCTATGAGCATACTGCCCGCTATAAGCTGGAGGTCTGGTCGCAATGGCAGGCGCCTTATGCTTTCTTCGCACGCACGCTTATCCGGGCTCCAAGCGCTAAAATGAACCAGCTCAATATCCCCTGCAGCCGTTGGAAACGTTTCTTGGAGCAAAAATGCTGCATTTGCACTATAAGATAGTGCCTTTATAAAACAGGCAGGATTTTAAACCCTGCCTGCACTTTAAGGAATCCTTACTGAGCCGTCCATCCCCCATCCACAGGTATTGCCGTGCCGGTAAATGTAGCAGCTACATCCTGCGCAAGATAAAACGCCATTTGCGCAATGGCATCTATCGAAATAAAGCTCTTTACGGCCTGCTTTGCCAGCAATACTTTTTGCACTACTTCATCTGCGGTCATATTATGCGCTTTCATCTGCTCCGGTATCTGCTTATCGATGATTGGCGTATGCACATAGCCGGGACAGATTGCATTGGCCGTAATGCCGAAAGGGGCACCTTCGAGCGCGATGGTCTTGGTGAATCCAACCAATCCGTGCTTCGCAGCGATATAGGCGCTTTTGAACTCGGAAGCCACCAGCGCATGTGCCGAAGCAATGTTGATAACACGGCCCCAATTTTGCGCTTTCATTTTAGGCCAGAGTGCTTTGGTAAGATGGAAGGCAGCCGTAAGATTGATGGCTATGATTGCATCCCATTTATCTTCCGGAAAATCTTCGAGCGCTGCTACATGCTGTATGCCCGCATTGTTTACCAGGATATCCACTGCACCGAATCTATCCAGCGCTTCTTTGGCTAAGGCGCGTATTGCATCCGGCTGCAGCATATTGGCAGGCGAGAAGAAATGCTGAATCTTAAATTCATCCGCTACACCCTGTGCAATTGCTGCACCATCGGGCTCAAGGCCGTTGAAGATGATATTGTAGCCGTGCTGCGCAAATACACGCGCCATACCGAGGCCAATGCCGCTGGTGCTGCCGGTAATCAGAATTGTTTTAGCCATTGTATAATAAGGTTGGTTTAAAAGACGCGGCAAGGTAGGAGGGTTTGCGCAAGGGGGGTGTTAAATGTAGGATTGTTATGCCGGAAGATAAGTGTAGTCACATATCTCAACCAACAGACTACTGAATTTTAAAAAGGGAGAAATATATTGTCGGTTCTTTTGCTTTTAAATTAATCCTGATTTTCATGTGCAGCCAGAGTGAAAAGAGTTAAAAAAATATATTATTATAATATATGCCCGCAGCAATATTTTCTGGCTTTTAGAGCTATAGCGCATAGCAGCGATAATTTCCAGGGAATAGCATTACATTTGGATAGGGGGTGCTGGATTTACTTTACCCATTTCGAAAAATCAGGCTATATGATACGATCTTTAGCGCTTATAACGCTATTATGCCTGTACAGTGTAATCCTCAATGCAACTATCCGCGCCTGGGGCTGGAATATAGCGGGTGAAGGTCCCGACAATGCAGCCGGAATGCACATTGCTACAGATGCTGCCGGTAACATTATTGTATGCGGCTATTTCAATAGCTCGCTCTCACTCGATACAGCATTACGCACGGGCAGAGGCGGCAAAGATGGATTTATCGCAAAATTTTCGCCGCAGCATCAATTGCTTTGGATATTGAGTGCCGGCAGCTCAGGCGAGGATGATGTTGCGGATGTCGCAGTAGGCACCACTGGCACTATATATCTGGCGGGCACTTTTTCGGATACCCTGTACTTAGGCAGTCAGCAGTTGGTAAGCTATGGAGGTAAAGATGTATTTCTGGCCAGCATAAGCAGCAATGGACAATTAGCCTGGATACGGCAGGGAGGCGGGAAGAATGATGACTATTCAACTGGATTAGCATTGGGTGATAACGGGCAGCTCTTTCTTACCGGCTCTTTTGGTGATAACCGGCCCAGCGCACCTGCACCTTATGGTGAAGCTAGTTTCGGGCAGGTAATATTGCCTGCCGCATCGGTAGCTAACGCCTTTCTGGTACGTTATGATACCTCGGGTAATGCGCGGTGGGCACGCAGGGCCGGTATTGTAAGTGAATGCCATAGTTCAGGCGTTGCTACAAATAAGATAGGCAATGTGTATATCGCAGGTGAGTTTTTGTCAAGCCGTATGGAGTTTGATTCTGTTTTAGTGCTTAACAGCATATCTACCGGCCTTATTAGTGGAAATGGATTTACCGCTAAATACGATACTTCCGGTAACCTTAATTGGGCAAACGCTGTAGGAGGTAGTGGTTCGGGTGGAGGCGGTTATGGAGGCGGTACCCTGGGCATTGTAAGTGGCTGCTACTCGCTCGCTGCAGATGATTCCGGCAACAGCTATGTATTCGGCAGCTACACTCAGTGTGGCCTCAGAGCAGGTAGTTATACATTGCCCAATACTTCTTCCTCAAACAATAGCTTCCGCATAAAATACAGTACTGCAGGTGTCATCAATTGGGTAAGACCTATTGCTCAATATGGCTCCGCAACCGTTAATCACATGGTTTTTGATAAAGAAGGCAACTGCTATACTACAGGGCATTATGATGGACAGGTAAGTTTTGGCAATGATACCCTGAATGCCTACGGCAATATTTATGTTGCCGCATGGAATAGTGCCGGGCAGGAGCAATGGACGGCAACAGCAGGCTATGGATGGGTAAGTGCATTGGCCGTTGATTCTTATAAGAATGTATATATCACAGGTTCCTACACAAATCCGGTGATTAATTTTGGCTACAATCCGCTCGCCAATACCGGAAAGTCAGATATGTTTCTTGCACAGCTTACTACCCAGACTTTGAAAAGCCCGAATCTGCCTTCAGGGGGTTCTTTAGCAGTTTATCCAAATCCTGCAACAAAAGTTTTTCAGGTCAGTATGAACGGCCTTCATTACTCGCGCCTTTTTGTATCAGATGCAAAGGGTGTTATTGTATATGAGCGTGCCATTGCTGCAAGTGATAGCAATTTCCAAATAAATTTAGAGCAACTAAGCAGCGGTATTTATTACCTTAACTTATCCGGAAAAGACACGCCGGCTTCCCGGCAAATTTTGCTTGCCCATTAAGGTTGCACTATTATTTAAAGTGAGGCGATTACTTGCTCAAAAATGCCGGCAAAACTGCTCGCCGCGATTTTAATCTGCTGCTTTACATTTATCAGGTACTTATTTAGCTACTATATATGGTCCACCTGCATGTTAGCAGGTGGGAATCGGTTGTTATAGATCCAATTATTGCAGCGGCATTAGCATGCCTGCACGCCTTTTGCCAAATGAAGATTTGTTATAGACTCATAAATAAATGTAGGTACATGCAAATAGGGCGTTACGTACATTTGTGTCTTTAAATGCAGTTGATTGTTGTCAACTGCGGTTAAGCCAAATGCTCAATTACAATTCCCCCTAATGGACCTTTTAGAAAGATTGAACTGGCGCTATGCCACCAAACGAATGACCGGTGCCCCGGTGCCTGCCGAAAAACTCAACAACATTCTGGAAGCTATCCGCCTTGCGCCGTCTGCCGGTGGGTTACAGCCCTATACCATTATCGTGGTTACAGACCCCGAGTTAAAAAAGCGGATACAGCCTGTAGCTAATAATCAGCCGCAGATCGTAGAGAGCGGCGCCCTGCTGGTATTTGCAGCCTGGGCCGGGCTTACGGAAAAGCATATAGACGATTATATGAGCCTTATCATACAGGAGCGCGGCGTAACTGCAGAGTCACTGGCTCCATTTTCTGCCAGCCTGAAGGGCAGCATGGTACCGCGCGGCGATGAGGTAAACTACAACTGGGCTGCCCGCTCAGCATACATTGCTTTAGGGGTAGGCATTGTTGCTGCGGCTAATGAAAGCATAGACGCATCGCCAATGGAAGGCTTTAATGCGCCTGCGCTGGATGAATTGCTTGGTCTTAAAGAGCAAAACCTCCGCAGTGTTGCGCTGCTGGGCTTAGGCTATCGCGATGAAGCTACGGACTTTCTGGTAAATGCAAAAAAAGTAAGAAGAGCGAAAGAGCAGCTTTTTCAATTCCTTTAAATAAATTTTCAATCAAAATAAAATCACACAAACAACAATCATGAAAAAAATGACCATCGCGCTTACAGCGCTACTGATGAGTACTGCAGCCATCGCCCAGACCACCTGGAAGAGCGATAAGATGCACTCCAAGCTCACCTTTACCATTACGCACCTTGGAGTATCCGATGTGGCGGGCCTCTTTAATAATTTCGATGTTACGGCTACCACCAATAAAGCGGATTTCAGCGATGCGATGTTTACGCTCACCGCAGAAACAGGCTCTATCAATACCCAGGTAGAAATGCGGGATAAACACCTGAAAAGCGCCGACTTTTTTGAGGTGGAAAAGTACCCTGAGATGACCTTCAAAAGCAGTGGCATCAAGAAGACAACCGCCAATCATTATAAGCTCTCCGGCATGCTTACCATACACGGCATCGCCAAGCCGGTAACTATGAACCTCTGGTACCGCGGAACGGTAGAAAACCCGATGAGCAAAAAGCCCGATGCAGGCTTCCAGCTTACCGGCAGCATCAAGCGCTCCGATTTCGGCATCGGGCCAAAATATCCGGCTCCTATGCTCAGCGATGAGGTAATGATCCATGCGGATGGCGAATTTGGCCAATAGGCATATCTATTCCAGATACAAAACCTATAGTTCAGGCCGCTTTTGCACAGCAACGAGGCCGGCTTTAGCCGAAACTAATTATAGCCCACGATTTTAACCGTGGGCTTATTTATGCCGAGTTTTATCCGGCGATATACTATCGGGCACGTTTATCATATCAGGAGCGCCTGCGGTAATCTGTGGGTCTACAATAGCAGGCTCACCAAGCAGCATAGGAGTATCCGGTTGCGAACTTACTGTTCCGGCTGTTGTTGGCGGTAGTTGCTTTGCTGTAACCACCGTATCGCCCAGTAAGGTTGGTTCCCGCTGACCGTATTTTACTTGCGGCTGGTGGCACGAGATCCCCGCCATCAATCCAAAAACAAACAGGAAAATAGCAGCAATCCGTTTTATAAAAGAAAACGGCATACGCACAATTTCCTGCACAAAATCTTCCGGCGAAGGCAGCGCAACGTCTAGCTGATCGTTCCGAAAACGCCCACACGCGCCAGCATTCATCTTTAGATAAAAAATTATTTCCGCAGGCTGCCAGCCGGTAAAATCCACTACCGTTTTGGCGCATTGCGCGCAGTGGCGGCCCTGCTCATTAGGAGTCATCCTATTCCAGTCTTCGTGGCAGGGCTTAGGTATTTGAATGATCTGCGGCATTGGTTATGTGCTTTTTAGGAAGATGCAATAACATCTGCATTTCCATAAACCCCTCCGGAATGGCGTAAATTGGGTATTCAAATCCGCAAAATATATCATCATATATATTCCATTATAGAAATCTATTTTCCGGCCACGATTTAATAGCCCACGGGCCGGTGTTGATAAGTTTTTTTTCGCGGGAATGAGCGGCGTTTTTACAGATTTATCCGGTTGGGCTTTAAGGAGAAAAGAAATTGTCATAATCCACAGCACAAACCGTCCTTTCACTTTTGCACACGGTGTGCAAAACCTTAGCCTTCGGCACGTTTGTTACCACCCTACATTTGAAACCCTGCCCAACTTTTTTGCCTGGCACCGCAAGAAAGGGGGCAAGGGTTGACCAAATAAAATATACTGTGTACATGCAAAATGAGCTGCTTTTAAGAGAAAATAAGGAACGCTTTGTCCTGCTCCCCATCAACTATCCCCGTGTGTGGGAGATGTACAAGAAGCATGAAGCATCTTTCTGGACCGCTGAGGAAATAGACCTGAGCAGTGATATCAAGGATTGGAATGCGCTGAACGATGGCGAGCGCCATTTCATCTCTCATGTACTCGCCTTCTTTGCCGCAAGCGATGGCATTGTGAATGAGAACCTGGCGGTAAACTTCATGAGCGAGGTACAATTGCCCGAAGCCCGCTGCTTCTACGGTTTCCAGATCATGATGGAGAATATCCACTCCGAAACCTACGCGCTGCTCATTGATACTTATATTAAGGATACAGCTGAAAAAACACGCCTTTTCCACGCAATAGATACCGTACCTGCGGTAAAGAAAAAGGCCGATTGGGCGCTCCGCTGGATCGACGGCGGCAACTTCGCCGAGCGGCTCGTAGCATTCGCAGCGGTAGAAGGTATTTTCTTCTCAGGCTCTTTCTGCTCTATTTTCTGGATGAAGAAGCGCGGACTGATGCCGGGCCTCACCTTCAGCAACGAGCTTATCTCCCGCGATGAAGGCCTGCACTGTGAATTTGCCTGCCTGCTTTACAGCATGCTCCAGAATAAGCTGCCGGAAAGCGAAGTGCATGGCATCATCCGCGATGCGGTAGAAATTGAAAAGGAATTTGTAACAGAAGCGCTGCCCGTTGCCCTTATAGGCATGAATGCAAAGCTGATGCAGCAATACATAGAGTTCGTGGCCGACCGCTGGATCACAGAGCTGGGCTACAAACCAATCTACAACACCACCAACCCGTTCGACTTCATGGAAATGATCTCCCTGCAAGGAAAAACAAACTTCTTTGAGAAGCGGGTAGGGGATTACCAGAAAGCAGGAGTTTTAGGGACGAAGGAAGGAAAGGAATTTACGCTGGAAGAAGATTTTTAAAGATTTCTGATTTTAGATTTCTGAATTATGATTTTGAAGCTGTATGACCAAAGTTGAGTTGCAAAAGCGGACGAAAGCTTTTCATGTTGCCGTCATTAAAGTATGTGATCAGCTTCCCCGCAATGCAGCAGGCTTTGAACTTGCAAAACAATTAATCCGCTCCGCAGGCTCCGTTGGTGCTAACTACCGCGCCGCCTGCACAGGCAAATCAACCGCAGACTTTATTTATAAACTGGAGATCGTAATAGAAGAAGCAAATGAATCATTGTACTGGCTGGAAGTATGTGTAGACTCAGCGCTATTGGAAACAGAAAAAGCAGCAGCACTGATCAAAGAAGCAAATGAGCTAACCAGCATTTTCGTAGCAAGCGTAAAAACAATAAAAGCCAACAACCCAAAGGACGACACGAAGAGCCAAAATCATAAATCATAATTCTGAAATCAAAAATCAGAAAGAGCCAAAATCACAAATCATCAATCACAAATCATCAATCACAAATTAAAAATCATAAAAAATGTTTGTTATAAAGAGAGACGGAAAGCATGAATCCGTAAAATTTGATAAGATCACCGCACGCGTTTCCAAGCTGGGCTATGGGCTTTCGCAGCTCGTGGATCCCATCGACGTTGCCAAGAAAGTAATCGAAGGTTTGTTTGATGGCGTTACCACTTCAGAATTGGATAACCTCGCCGCCGAAACCGCCGCATCCCTCACCACCAAGCACCCCGATTATGCCCTGCTTGCCAGCCGCATTGCCGTGAGCAACCTGCACAAGAATACCGTAAAATCGTTTTCGGATACGATGCGCGCGCTTTACAACTGCACCGACAAAACAACAGGACGCCGGATGCCGCTGATTGCCGAAGATGTAATGAAGGTGATTGAAGATAACGCCGAGCTCCTTGACAGCTCCGTGATCTACGACCGCGATTTCGGCTTCGATTACTTCGGGTTTAAGACGCTTGAAAAATCTTACCTCCTCAAGCTGGATGGCAGGATCGTGGAGCGCCCGCAGCATATGTATATGCGCGTAGCCGTGGGCATCCACAAAGAAGATATTCACGAAGCCATTAAGACGTATGATATGATGAGCGAGCGCTGGGCTACCCACGCTACGCCTACGCTGTTCAACGCCGGTACGCCCAAGGCGCAGATGTCTTCCTGCTTTCTCCTTACCATGAAGGACGACAGCATCGATGGCATTTACGATACCCTGAAGCAAACCGCCAAAATCTCGCAGAGCGCAGGCGGCATTGGCCTCGCCATTCATAATGTGCGCGCTACCGGCTCTTATATCGGTGGTACCAATGGCACATCCAACGGGCTGGTGCCTATGCTGCGCGTATTCAACGATACGGCCCGCTATGTGGATCAGGGAGGTGGAAAGCGCAAAGGCGCTTTTGCCGTGTACCTCGAGCCCTGGCATGCCGATGTGTTCGAGTTCCTCGACCTCCGCAAGAACCACGGCAAGGAAGAGATGCGCGCCCGCGACTTGTTCTACGCCCTTTGGGTGCCCGATCTGTTTATGAAGCGTGTGGAGGAAGGCGGCAACTGGAGCTTATTCTGCCCGAATGAAGCGCCCGGCCTCAGCGACTGCCACAGCGGGGAATTTGTGAAGCTGTACGAGCAATACGAACAGGAAGGCCGCGCCCGCAAGACGATCCCCGCGCAGGAGCTGTGGTTTGCCATCATCGAAGCGCAGACCGAAACCGGCAACCCTTACCTCCTCTATAAAGATGCTGCGAATGCAAAAAGCAACCAGCAGAACCTCGGCACCATCAAGAGCTCTAACCTGTGCACCGAGATCATTGAATATACCAGCGCCGATGAAGTGGCCGTGTGCAACCTCGCCTCCATTGCCCTGCCGCGCTTTGTAACGGACAACAGCTTCGACTTTGAAAACCTGTATGACGTTACCTACCAGCTTACGCTGAACCTCAACAAGATCATCGACAGCAACTACTACCCGGTTATCGAGGCCGAAAACTCCAATATGCGCCACCGCCCGATAGGCCTCGGTGTGCAGGGCCTGGCCGATGCCTTCATACTGCTGCGCCTGCCTTTTGAAAGCGAAGGTGCCCGGCAGCTAAACAAGGATATTTTTGAAACCATCTACTTTGCGGCCATGACCGCCTCCAAGGATCTTGCGAAGAAAGACGGCCACTACCAGAGCTTCCCCGGCTCGCCGCTCAGCCAGGGCAGGTTCCAGTTTGACCTCTGGAATACCCAGCCCGGCAATGCCCGCCACGATTGGGATAGCCTGCGCAGGGAAGTGATCGAACACGGCGCGCGCAACTCGCTCCTGCTGGCCCCGATGCCTACCGCTTCTACCTCGCAGGTGTTTGGCAACAACGAATGTTTTGAGCCTTATACCTCCAATATCTATACCCGCCGTGTGCTGAGTGGTGAGTTTATCATCGTGAACAAGCACCTGCTGAAAGACCTCGTGCAGCTGGGCCTCTGGAACAACAGCATGAAGAATGCCATCATTGCGGCCAACGGCTCTATACAGGGCATCGATGCGATACCTGCCGAGCTGAAGGAGCTGTACAAGACGGTTTGGGAGATCAAGCAGCGCAGCCTTATTGATATGGCGGCCGACCGCGGCGCCTTCATCTGCCAGAGCCAGAGCCTGAACCTCTTTGTAGATAACCCCACCACCTCCAAGCTCACCTCCATGCACTTCTACGCCTGGAAGAAGGGCCTGAAGACCGGCATGTACTACCTCCGCACCCAGGCCGCCACCCAGGCCGTACAGTTCACCGTACAAAAGCAGGGCAGCCAGCAGATGGACCCGGTAATACCCCACGCCTCCGCCACCACTACGCAGGATGACCTTGCGGATATGGAAATGAATGTTGTTGAGGGTGCTGTTTGTACGATGGAAGAGGGTTGTGTGATTTGTAGCTCGTAGGAAAGTTTTAGAATGATGAGTTAATATTAAAAGCGGCTAAGTACAAATTATCTAGCCGCTTATTAATTATCCTTTAAAATAAATTAAGCATACCATGAGAAGGATTGACATGATAAATTCTGCCAATAAATTGCAGGCTCTATTTTCGGAATTGAACTTACCTGAAAAGTTCCAAATGTGGGTAAGACCATCTGATCAAAGATCACCTCAAGAAGGAATTTTTGAAACGATGAAAAAATATTCCATTGCAGAGGCAAATTTTAATGATGTCGATCGAGAAATAATAAGCATATTCCGTCTTGATGATTTAAGTAATTCCAAAACTTGGGCAGCGTTGAACAGTGAAGCAGCAAATGGTAATTTGGCAACTCTTTATTCAGGAGCTGTAAATATTGTAAGTTTTTTAACTCCTTTGATAGAAATGTTGAAGCAGGATAATATAAAATATCACTCTCATGATCTATTTAGCGTTGCTGAATCTTCGTTAGACAATGAGGAATCATTATTGACTATAATTCTTCCTGAAAGCGGCAAGCAAACATCAAGTGTAGAAAGAATAATTATCATATTGCAATCAATTGATCTATTTCATGAATTTGTTATTTCAATAAATAATTTTGAACATACTAAACTCTCAGTAGCAGCAATTGACTCTGGAAGTGATAAGTCATTTGACTTGCTAGGTTTTGCTAAGACAATTGCTGCCGTAAAAGAAATACTCTTTGGAATATGGGATAGAATTGTTCTGCATAGAGAAAAGAAAGCTGAACAGCGAATCGAATTGGTTTTAAAAACACTTCCAGCATTGGAGATGGTACACAATTACCGAAACACAGGGAAAATAACTCCGGAACAAGCTACGAGAATGCAAAATATGCTTGAAACAGCCGTTGAGAAATTTCTTAAATCGGGTGCAATTTTGGAAGAATTTCATCATATTGCTAGTAACGAGCCCAGGGAAATTATATCTACTGAACCTAAATTAATTGGTATGCAAACTGACGAATCTGCAAGCAATACGTCAAAGCCAACCAAAGATTCTGAACTTGCTGAGTCTGCTATCCTGCCAAATGCGCCCGCTGTTGGTTTTACTGCAGAGCAAATGAACATAATTAACAAATTAGTGGAAGATGGAAAACAAGAAGCTGTACCTAAAAAAGCAGTAAGATCCCGCAAACCCAAAAATGATTAAGATGCCCAGTCGTTCCAGTTGTTCGAGCCCGTTCGGCGTAGCGTATAACAGTTTGGCGTAGGCTGAAGCAAAGCTTTCTGTGCGCAAGACGCCTACGTCAAACTATGGAGTAGCCTGCAGCTATCTAACCAGCAACTACTTATCCTCTACTGGTTTAAGTCTTCAACAAAATGCCTCAATCAATCACGACGGACTTAAGCAGAATAGACTTAAACGAAAGTCATGTAATAACGATTGACAGAAGTAATTCAAATGTGATTATAAACTGGGATGGAGCCGGACTCGATAATTATCAGGAAGAGCATATTAATGAATACCTCATTGTTGGCTTATGTACATTAACATTGCAGAGAGTGCATCTTGAAAGATTTTTCACAGATACCTCTTTAAGCATTGAGATTGAAAAGCCAGATGACTTTGAAGAAATTAGTATGGTGATGGATAATGAATTTGCAATCCTGCCCGATATGCAAAATTTGTCGATTTCAGTTTACTATCCAAAGGAAGGCTTTTTGAGCGGCATCAAATGGATGCTTTATTTTGAATCTGCCATATTTAGGTGGGATGACCATATAACCATTCCTGAAAGAGATAATGGAAAGATATTACCAGATTACTGGGAGGTAAATAGAATTGAGCGTCCGCGGCAGGAACCTCCCACTGGCGCGAGCATGTAGCCCAGCCTTGTGCGTAAGCGTGCTCGTGCCTATGCTACAAAGCACCATCGTCCGTATCTTAGCTCACCCCATGAGCAGTAAATACAAAGTACGTGACCAGACACGCCCCCATTTCGTAACCTATGCCACCGTAGGCTGGGCAGATGTTTTTACCAGAACGGCCTATCGCAACATCATTCGCGAAAGCCCCGACTACTGCGCCACCGCAAAAGGCCTGCAGGTTTTTGCCTGGTGCCTGATGACCAACCACGTGCATCTGATCATCGGCACAGAAGAAAAGCCCATAGAAGCAATCATGCGCGACCATAAGCGCCATACCTCCGAAGCCATTCATAAAGCGCTGTTGCAGGAAGCCGAAAGCCGGCGGGAATGGATGCTGCCGCTGTTCCGACAGGCAGGCACTGCCAATAGCCACAACCGCGGCTTCCAGCTATGGCAGCAGGATTACCATCCTATCGAATTGGATACAAGAGATAAACTGATTGGGCGGCTGCACTACACGCACGACAATCCGGTAAGAGCAGGCTTTGTAGCCGCACCAGAGCATTGGGCCTATAGCAGTGCGGTGGCTTATGCAGGTGGGCAGTCTATATTGCAATGTCTGCGGGTGCTGGATTTGTGATCCCGTTTTCATAGCGCCTTTGGCACGAGCACGCCGGCGCACAAAGCTGGGCTGCATGCTCGCGCCAGTGTGTGAAGTAATACCAATTGTACATCTACTATTTGTACCAAAGTTCCCCTTCCCCCTTTTCGGGATTCCCGCAGGGACCGCGCGTAGCGCTGCCGGGATGGGGGCCAAACAAGGCAAAAGTTAGTTGTCCAATTGGTATAATGATGCAAAAGCTGATTTACATTCATCAGAATGCTGTAGTGGAAGGATATTGCGATAGTGGTATTCATTACCCATACAGCGGCGCTATTGATTATGCGGGCGGACAGGGAAAGCTGAAGATCGCGCTTCTGTATTAATGATTTGCCACAAGCCGGCTGCGCATTTATCCGCGCCTCAGGCTTGCGGCAGCGATGGGGATACGCAGACTACAGAATCGACCAGCAACAAAATGAGCGATGAAGCTTTGCTGGAGTATTTTTCCGGAAAATAAATTATGGCTAAACCTGAAAACAGAGGCAGATATGGGGAGGTGTCTGCCTCTGTTTGGCTTATGCCTTTCGTTTAGGATGTCTTATAGGCACCCGAACAAAGGTTTCATATAGCAACTTGGCAATGAAAGATTGATGTAGGCTTAAGCAGAGCTTTTTGCAGCTAGTTCGCGTCAAGGCAATAAACCCATAAATTCGTTTGCTGATTTTAGCTATTAGAAATTTCTTGCAGAGCGTAAGGTATCACTAAGTGGAAATGAGCAACGTAGCTAATAAATAAATTAAAAATATAAAATAAGTATTTCATTATCAATATATTTTTAAATTAAAACGTTTTTTTTATATTTAGCTAAAATTGCTTATTTGTAAATTTTGCTAAAAAATCATTTACTTTTGTGGTTCATGAAAAATTTTTTGAACTATGAAATTTAAATTTTTAACGCTTGCCGGTGTTTTAACCTTACTCGCTATGAGCTGCCCGAAAGAAACAAAATTGGCATGGTATTTGCCGAAGTTGCCTTTTTAATTTATCAGTATAATAATTAGCACAAACCAAGAACTTTTGTACTTTGTAAATTATATAATATAATATGCTAAAATTTATTCTTTCTCTAAGCTTCTTTTTAATGCTCTTAATCAATAAAGGTTATGCGCAAGACGATATAGTAATTAACACTGTTACAGGCACTAGTAATAGCCTTCACAGTTTTATTAGAAATGACACTTCAACCAATTTAGCTCATGTGCTGGGTTATCAATTTAAGGATGATGGAGCCGGTGGCAATTTCATGTGGGTTAAGGGCACGGTACCTACCACACTAACCGATAATGGAGTTATAGTTATTCCTGTAACACAAACCGGCTGCAATATTGGCTATTGGAAGCGTGTTATAACCGAAGATTTTATAAATGTAAAATGGTTTGGCGCGATTTCTGGATCACAAACTGCTGGAAGCATTAACGATAAAGCTTTCGCAGATGCGATTGCCTTAGCCTATTCAATTGGCGATGAAAACCGAAAAAGAATCTACATACCTACGGGCATTTATGACTTTTCGTCAAAAATAATTATTAACTCGAAAATTGAAATATATGGTGATGGGGGGAACGTCTTTAGTACAACACAGTTTTCAAAACTGAGATTCAATTTTGCAAATCTCACCGATGAAGCGATTTTAGTAAATGCTAATGTGGGAAATGTAAAATTACATGATCTGGTTGTTCAAGGTAGTTTTGGGGTAACAGGCATGACAGTACCCAACACTACATCTACAAAACATGGAATAAATGCTTACAGTCCAATTACTGTAAAGAATATAACTGTCTTGGATTTTGAAGGTAACGGTTATAATCTCTATGGTGATATTAATGTAGTTGCTTCCAGCAATGTCTCACACAGTATTCTTGAGAACTGCTCCGCTATTGAAAACGGCAATAATGGATTTTATATAGCAGGGGGTGACGCTAATGGAGTTGATTTTATTCATTGCGATTCGCGCGATAATATTGGGTATGGATTTTATGATAAATCTTTTTTAGGCAATAATTACACAGGCTGTATGACGCATCATAATGGCGTAAAAAATAATCACGGTGGATCTTATATCGTGATTGATGATAATAGTTCTTGTGTCTTTACCGGTTGCTATGTTGAAGGCGACCAAACTATTCCGACATTAAATGCCAGATCAATTTATATAGGTGGCACCACAGACTATGGAGTTGCCGGCCCCTATATATCTGGTAGTGGAGGAGCAGCAGCAGCCGGATATAACACGAATGTTAGTATAACGCCCGGATGGCAATCACCATACAAGTTAAAGTTAGACAACGATCCTAACCATGACAGAAATGTTACTCCATTTTGTCATAAAGAAAGTGGAATAGGCATCAGAGTTGAATATGTAGATTCTCTCGACCCAACTAAAACAACAGACTTTCCCTATGCATTAACATATGATCATCTTCACGAGTCAATTGCGTTTAAGTATGCTAATCTTGACGGTGGCAATATTTGGGAAACTCCTACGACGGGATGCCCTGAAGGTCGGTATGGCAGGTCGAAAAATGAACTAGGGAGCATGATAATTAGAAAACTACTCATCCCAGAGCTATATAATGATATTACAGTTACACCACCAAAATCTGAGTGGGGGGAATCCAAAGAGTTAGGTTTTGCTAAAGACGTACCAGCCAGTGGAGTATATGAACAAGGCGACATACTTTTTAATTCCAACAGTACAAAGGCTAATGTTTTAGGCTGGAAATATTTTAGGCCGGTAGCAAATTTACCGGGAACCTGGAAAGAGCTTAAGCTCAGCAATAGTGATGAAATATCATCAAAAGTACAGACGACTAACTCAACTACTACTCCAATTGCCTCTCTTGCAATGCAAGACGGCGATATCTTCAATGGCGTAGCTACTTTTTTTGGAATGGACTTAAATGGAAATGTTGTTACCGGCAGACTCGACTTTAAGGCAAAAAAGTGGAACGGTACAATTACGCTCTTACAATCATCATCCAGCAATTATTTTACTGATATGGCTGGTAGCACCGTCCCTACTTACAATATTATAAATAATACAACGGACCTCCAATTAAATGTAACCGGACTAAACTCAACAACTATCAACTGGGTAGTTAAAGTTGTGAATCAATCTAACTTATAATAAATACTTCATAAAAATGAAAAAAATATTTACTGCTGCTTTAGTGATTATAAGCTTACCATCAGTTAGCTATGCACAGGTTGGGATACAATCTTATAGAAATACTTTCATTGGTATCGGTATCGACAGACCACAGAGTGATTTACAAATCAGCAACATAAATCCTGCTCTTCGTATTGATGGTGTAGATAGCTCCAATCTTATTATTTCCGGAAAATATCCTACATTAAGCTTAGGTAGTGACGCATCTGAAACGGGATCGCCTGCCATAAAGCTATCAGGCATTAACCCAGAAATTAGCCTGAGTACTCGTGGTAAGAATTCGCATTCCAAGATAACGCTATATAATTCTGGCGATGGGGGGCAATTATCCACTGAAAGTTATCTAACTGATGACGCGGGTCTGAATCTACTGACTAACCCAACCGATAAAAATAAGCATCACGTTCAACTTGGCATTAGTAAAATAGGGGCGGTATCATTTACAGATGCACCTGACCATCCTGTACACACATTTATAGCACCTAATACTTCTGAGGCAAATGTTTTAGAAGTAAAACGGTCGTTGAATGAAAAAAATACACAGTTTAGTAATCTAATGGTAATTGATAAGAACGGGAATATGGGAATTAATACATCTGCGCCAACAGCGCGTTTGCATTCTAAAGGAAGCGTTCGGTTCGAAGATTTACCAGTGGGAGCAGGTGATCAGCTTGTAATTGATGCACAAGGTAATATCAGCAGGGCTCAATCTCAGAATGCCTTACCTAACAATAATGTGAATCAGGCAAGCATTCAGGCTTTGGAAGCCAAATTAGAGTTATACAGCATTGAACTAAGAGAACTAAAACAACAAATTCAAGATCTAAATACCAGGTATATTATTTGTTGTGAAAACAAATCTTCAGGTAACAATGAATCTTCATTCCATAAAAATGATCAACCTGTTTTGTTTCAAAGCTATCCTAATCCTGCAAATACAAGAGTGACCATCCCATATTACCTGCCAGCAACCATTCAGGGTGCCAGTATTATAATAACTGATGAAGTGGGTAAAATTGTTTATGAATTCCATGATCTTAATTTAAGCCATGGAAATCTTGATTTCGATATGCAAAGTTTAATTCCTGGGAATTATCTTTATTCTCTTATAATCAATCATAAGACGTTTGACACTAAAAAAATTGTTTTGTTTTCAAAATAGGCAAAAACAATTCTGAAAAGTAATTATTCAATATTTGCCAAGTCTTTTACAGGCTTGGCAAATTGCTTTTTAGCGATTGACGCCCAGTTCGGCGTAGCATATAACAGTTTGGCGTAGGCTGAAGCAAAGCTTTCGCGCGAAAGCCGCCTACATCAAGCTATGGAGTAGCTTGCAGCGCCCCAATGTTTTATTTTTCAGGTTCTTTTGCTATTTTGCCGGCAAATAGAACTACATGAAATTCTTACTTCCACTAATCCTCCTGCTTCTAACTGCTACAACCAATATCTATGCAGGCAAAAACGATAATGAAACAAAAAATGTAGTAGTAAAGGATGAAACTACCGGAGATTACTCCTATAAGGATGTGGTGAAAGTGGAAAACGTAACAAAAGAGGAAATGTATGCCAAGGCTAAAAAATTCATCCTTGCAAATTTTAAAAACGGCGACAATAATAATCAGTTTGATGAAGCGAACTTATCTATCATCAACACATCAACAGTTTTACTGGATGGAGCAGCAGGATTTAACTGGACAATAAATAATGCTCAGGTAAATTTTAAAATTAACCTCGAATTTAAAGATGAGCGCTATCGTTTTGTCATTAATAACATTATCGTCTATGTAGAGGAGCGGGGCGCGCGTGAAACATTGACCTACGGAAAAATCAGCCCGAAGAATAAACCGGGTAAGCATATTATAACTCAGGTGAATGAAAAACTGCTGGGTGTGACCAATCAACTTGAAAAGGCGATTAAATCTGAGAAAACAAAGGATAGTAATTGGTAGCCCAGTTCGGCGTAGCATAAAACAGTTTGGCGTAGGCTGAAGCAAAGCCTTCCGTGCGCAAGCCGCCTACGTCAAACTATGGAGTAGCTTGCAGCTACCTAAGCAGCAACTACTTATCCTGTACTATTGAAACGAAAAAATCAAAGTTTGACGTAGGCGGCTACCGCGCAAAGCCGTGCTTCAGCCTACGCCAAACTGAGGAACACCTCGAAGAATTGTTATTGATCCAAATGCCATAGCCTATGCCCCGCCGGCAACACCGGGGCGCAGCGTGCTCGTGCCTATGCTACAAAGCACCATCGTCCGTATCTTAGCTCACCCCATGAGCAGTAAATACAAAGTACGCGACCAGACACGCCCCCATTTCCCCCACTGGCGCGAGTATGCAGCTCAGCCTTGTGCGAAAGCGAGCTCGTGCCTATGCTACGAAGCGACAATCGTCCGTACCTTAGCTCACCTCATGAGCAGTAAATACAGAGTACGCGACCAGACACGCCCCCATTTCGTAACCTACGCCACGGTAGGCTGGGCAGATGTTTTTACCAGAACGGCCTATCGCAACATCATCCTCGAAAGCCTCGACTACTGCGCCGCAACCAAAGGCTTACAGGTCTATGCCTGGTGCCTGATGACCAACCACGTACATCTGATCATCGGCACAGAAGAAAAGCCCACAGAAGCTATCATGCGCGACCATAAACGCCACACCTCCGAAGCCATTCATAAAGCGCTGTTGCAGGAAGCCGAAAGCCGGCGGGAATGGATGCTGCCGCTGTTCCGACAGGCAGGAACTGCCAATAGCCACAACCGCGGCTTCCAGCTATGGCAGCAGGATTACCATCCTATCGAATTGGATACAAGAGATAAACTGATTGGGCGGCTGCATTACAAGCACGACAATCCGGTAAGAGCAGGCTTTGTAGCCGCACCAGAGCATTGGGCCTATAGCAGTGCGGTGGCTTATGCAGGTGGGCACTCTATATTGCAATGTCTTCAAGTGCTGGATATCTGATTCCGGCTTCGTAGCACGCAGGCGCCAGTAGGGGCAGCGGCGGAAACAAATATCTTAGACTCAGGCTGCCGCAAGCAATTATAGTCTCACTTTTTTACGTAGATAATCCAAGTGTCCGGGTTAGTAGATGTATCCCCAAGGATAAGATTATCACCATCTAGCTGGTTAATCTGGTATTTGACCGGGTATCCTAAAAAAGACATAGTTACATACTTTTCATCGGTGCTAAAAGTATAAACGCCTGGTATCTTTTGAAAATTAGATTGATACATTGCACTGTCTAAAAAGGTTCCGCTATTGTAGTACGTGACATAATTGTAATCCCCGGCCTTAAGAACCATTCTCTCGGAAGCATCAAGGATGCCGTTTTGATTGTTATCTGATGCATCGTACGTTTGCATCCATTTGCCAATAATTTTATCTTTATTGCTTGCATTGCTGCCATCATCGCTTTTTTTACAAGCTTCAAAGGCCAGAGTAATGGTCAGCATCAAGAAGGCACTATTCAAGATTTTCTTGTTCATTTATGTTTTGTGTATTGGCAAAGATAGGATAACATTATAGATACCTGCTGGCCTCACTACTGCCGCAAGCCTGAGATATACGCCAGTTGTTCAGGGTATTCGCCCGTTCGGCCCAGCGTATAACAGTTTGGCGTAGGCTGAAGCAAAGCCTTATCGCGCGCCGGCCGCCAACGTCAAATTATAGAGTAGCTTGTAGTTACCATTTGTTCGAGGAGTTCTGCAGGACACCTCGAACACGGGATAAGCAGCCATTTGCAATGGCGGTCAAAAATAACCATAGTTTGACGTAGGCGGCTACTGCGTAAAGCCGTGCTTCAGCCTACGCCAAACTGAAGCCGCGGGGTTAACGAAGCCTCGTTATTGGCTAAAGCCGGCGAAATATAAAAACTACATGAGGCTAACAATGCCCGTCCTTCTTATAAGGTTTTATCTGAGAAATTAATGATTGATGATGACCTTTTGTTGTTGGCCGGTGCTTGTCTTCAGGATGTACAGCCCGTTTGCAAGACCGCTTACGTCGAGGTTCTTTTCCTTGCCGGAAACGATTTGCTCAAGGTTGGCAGATCCGGTGCTGCTCGTCAGCGTTACCTTGACGGTCTGACCGGACGGATTTGAAATGCGGAGCGTGCCATTTGCCGGATTTGGATAACACGTAATTGCCTTTACTTCATTAATGCCGCTAATACCGGTATGGGATACCGGCGCATCCAGTCTGTATATCTTTCCATTATTGGTGCCGGCAAACAATTTATTGTTCGATACGATGAGCCGGTATATCGTTGTATTAGCCGGTAGCCCGTTGTTGAAGGGCATCCAGTTAGCTCCATTGTCCACAGATACATAAACTCCTGCCGTATCCGCCCCTACGAACAAAGAATCATTCTTCGTTACAAATGAATTGTAATTGCGATTGGCGAATGTAGCGGGCAAGCCGGTATTTACAGTCGTCCAACTGGCTCCATTGTCGCCCGTGCGGAAAATGCCATAATAGTAGGATCCTGCAAAAATATAGTTGTCCTTCACAAAGTAGGTATTGATGAAAGCCCCGCCCAGCCCGGTGTTCACGGCCGTCCAGCTATTGCCTTTATTGGTAGAACGGAAAGTGCCCCCAAACTGCATGCTTGCGAAAAGTGTGTCGTGCTTGCTTATAAGGTAATAAGAGGCTGGTGGCGATGCGGGTGGGTTGATTAAAGTCCAGGTATTGCAGTCGTCCGTTGTCCTGAACACACCGCTTATCTGATCGGAGAAGAACAGCGTACTATCGATCTTCGCGAAAACGCAGGGGCGGATGAAAGAAGTGTTTCTGGTCCAGACCGGGTTGTTGAGATCGGTAGCGGTGTAGCAGCCGTTTTGCGCATTGGAGCCATAGATAAGGGTATTACGATTTTGGTCGTAGTAGATGGTAAGGCCGCCGTAATAGTTCGGAATATTGGAATCTGCTTTGATCCATGAGGCGCCATCATCCAGCGTTTGAAAGATATTCCCAAATGCGGTTGTTGAGGATCCTCCTGGTGTTACCACGAAGAGGTGATTGCCCGTTACCATCATGTCTTTTACTGGCCCGCCCTGCCCCGGGTAGTTGGTGAGCTCTGTCCATTGTTGCTGTGCCATGGCACTGATACCCATCAACAGAAGAAACATCATTAGTAATTGTTTTTTCATGATCGTTATGTTTTTTGTGATTATTAATTGAATCCACAACAAAAGTCTTACAGCGCGCTATTGCAGGCAATCCTGTAAAAAGGGGATTTTTCTATCAGGTCTTAAAAAAAGTTGGCAGTTTCTCGCTTTGAAAACGGGTCGCAGCGGGATGATTCCTGCATCCCCATGGCTTAGGCAAGCTTAGTTCGCTTATAAGTAAACACTACCGCGGGGGCCGCGACAAAGAAAATTATAATAATGAATAAGAAGATAATAATAGGCCTCGGGATACTGCTGCTATCTTTAAAGGGGGTGTATTCATTTACATTTGAATTGTAGCGGCAAAATTTGTATCGTAAGTATTGGCTTCCGGTTAGTAGCAAGTATAAGAATATCGATCTACAGCCGTGAAAGATTGATCATAAGTAGTTTTAACGAGGGTGATCTTACCACCTGCATCAAACTCATACTCATAACACATGGTGGTCCCAACATTTGGCCGGATTGCTTTCAGCAGATGCGCATCATTATAATAGAGCTTGGTGCCGCGCAAATCACTTTTTTTGCAGGCACTCATCGTTGAAACAAGCAGGATTGCTAAAGCTATTAAACGGTTAGGTAATTGCATTGGGGGGCTGATGACTGATAAAAATCCCGAAACTAATATTCTTTTCACTGCTGCCCGGTGAAATAGAAAAGGTTAGCAAAATGGTGCAGTTTAGTGCTTCAGAGCGGACGTGCAAAACGAAACGGACAGAGTTCAGTTTACACTCCCGGAATAACTTGCATCGCTGAACAGCATGATTACTTTTGTAGCAGGATATTCTGGAAAATGCTGCAGCGCCGCAAAACGTGCCTGGGCCGGCTAATAATACAGCCGCTCTACATTGCGTCAGTAAGCGGATGAATTGATAGTATAAGCAGCATAGCCCACTAATTTAACCAGTTAAAAAACACAAAATCATGAAAAAGCTACTGCTGATAACCGGAATTCTGGGGATTTTTTTAATAGGTGGATGCTCCAGCTCAAAGTATGTCCAATCCCGGACCAGGCTTGGCAATAATGCAACAGGGCCCATTAATCAGCAGGCACAGTAAGCTTGAAAGAGGTGTTCCCGCTCATACTCCATCCGCCCTTGCAGGTGTTATTACCTGCAAGCTGTAGGAAAGTATGCCTGCTGTTGTGAGGTGGGGAAATTTGGTAGTGTCTCTCTTTGAATATTGCACCTCGTACTGTTCTATCTTATCTGCTGTGGGATTCTTCACTGCACAATCCTGCATTCGCCGGAAAGCTACATTCCCACTGCGACCCATTTTCAAAGGGTAGGCACTACCTGAAATTTCATTCAGGCAGCTGCAATAAATATTCCGCTCGGCTATTTAATTACTCACTACCAGAAGAAGTTGCCGCATTTTCCACGAGCGGTTTGCAGCTGATAATACCTGTAACGGCGCCGAAGCAAGGCATGATTTTACATTGCCATCAGAAACAAACAATTTTATGAAACACGACCATCACGAAGAAGCTGCAAAGCACCACACGGAAGCCGCCAGGCATCACACCGAAGCACATAAGGCGCACCAGGAAGGCAATGATGAAAAGGCTGCAAACCATGCACACGCTGCAAAGGGCCATACAGCAACGGCAAAGGAGCACGCAGAAGGCGCTGCTAAAAAACACTCAGAAAAACACAGCGCTACTAAAAAGTAAGCAACTGTGTTTTTTGCATTAAGGGCCGCCCATCAGGGCGGCCCTTAATTTTTTCACTATTATCAAGATAATGTGTAGAATACTTCCTGCCCATCCGCCCCGGAATATTGCCACATTATACCTAATGCGGGCTTCGCGGAATAACCGGGCAACAATACGGATATTACCGCGCTGTTATCTTTTAATATTATCTCCGAGTTTAAAATAAAGCCGTTCGCAGGTTTTCGCCGTTAAGGCCAAATCCCGTGTCGGGTATAGGCTATTGCGCAATCCCTAGAATTTTTTTTCAAGATTAATAAATTCATTAACATTTAGTTTATTTTTGTGCCAAACGAGCAATTCATGGTCAGAATTTTTACCAGCCTTTTTGTTTTTTTTCTGTTGGTATCAACAGTGCATGCACAGGTAGTGTTGGATAATGACGCTACGCCAGAGGGCACTGTAAGCGTACAGCCCATGGATCATGACCTTAATCTTAAAAGAGGGGAAACGAAAGAGTTTAAGCTCTATGTCTCCAATAAATCTTTCAAGAAAATGTCCTTTAGTATTTCCTTATCCGACTGGATGCGAGATTCTGTAGGCGCTCATATCTACTCTCCACCGGGTACCGAAGCTCATTCATGCACCAGCTGGATCACCTTCGACAAGAATTTTATAGAAGTTGATACCAATAAGGTAGGCGTAGTAAATGTAAAAGTGCATATGCCCGATTCCGCCGGTGTGGACGATGGCATGAGGTGGTCTATGATATTCATCCAGTCTGTTGAAGAAACCAAAGCACCACCCTCTACTAAAGTTGCTACCTCCTACATACAACAAAACATCAGATTTGGCGTGCATATTAATCAAACGCCTGCTGCAATCCTTTCGCAAAAGGACTTTAAGCTTATATCCTTTACACCAATGCCCAACGAAAAGAGCAAATTCCGCATTCTGGGGGAGAATACAGGAAAGGTTGAGTTGCTCTGCAAATCTTATATTGAATTGTCTTCGATACCTGGCGGTACCAAGACGAAATTACTTCCATTAGAAGTTCCTGTTTTTCCAGGCGCAAAAAGATATTTTGATTTTACACTGCCTTCAGATCTTTCAAAAGGTAAATATACAATGGTGGGAGTGGTAGATGCTGGCGGCGATATGGATATTATGGCGGCTCAAATGACTATCAATATTCAATAGCGCTTTATTCATAGGTTGCAGAAATAAGTAAATTTGTAATGTAGCTACCAGGCGGTATGCTGTAGCCGGCTTTAAGTTTGAACATTAAACTGAAGCTTCTGTAGCCACTTCCGGCGCGCTCTGAAAAATTTTCGATTGTAGTGGCAGGGCAGCTTGTTATAATCGTTTGCTCCAACCGGCCAAGCTGTTTTTCTAATCCGGCATTACCTGCGTTGCTAAACCCGCCGGTGGTATTTTCAACAATAGTGAAAAATAAATAGTCCCGGATATCCGTTATTTTTCCAGCCTGCGATGTTGCAGTCATTGTTGTCTCTGATGATAGTGTTATCGCATACGTTTTGTCTGAGCGGACTTTAAACCTGAAAGCATCTCCTCCATTATAAAGCGTACCATTGGTAGCTTCGCGATCATTGTTTACGCTTGTGGAAAAAAAAGGGCTCAGGTTTCCATTCTGGCTATCATAAATAATACTGATAGACCTCGGACGGGCGGCAAAACCTGCCTGAGGATTAGCGCGGTTCAATTGCGCCCAACTACTTCCATGTATTAATACGATCAATAGCGTACTTAAACAGAGACTACGCTTCATATTGTAGTGCATTTATAGGCTTTGCGATGCATTATTTTACGCGTTTAGGCTGGGCTTTAAGCTTGAAATGCGTTTCATAATATCTCAGGGCTGTGGAATCTTTTTCGAGTGGAACAAAGGGTTTACCCTGAGTTTCGGCTTCCGCCTTTCTTGCAATTTCAAATTGCTCCTTGCTCATCGGTACATAGCCGGCCACCTGAACTTTTGCCTTTGATGGCTTCGCAACGACTTCTGTGTTCGTTTGCAAAATTTGCATTTTCCTTTTATGCTGCTTTATTACAAAGTTAGCCGTATCAATACCTTTTGTGCGGGTTGTAATAGCTACCGAAAGCGGGTAAGGTCTGTACTGATCATTAAATGCGTCCGGATTTAATGAAACTATATATTTGCCCGCAGGTAGTGTTAAGTTGTAATTGCCTTTACTATCGGTGAGTGCACTATAATTGTGTTTAGAAGTATCTGTTGCGCTAACCTTGATCTTAGCCAGGGAAAACGTATTCGCATTCGCAGTATCCTCGATGACGCGAACCTGACCTGAAATAATGCTTCCTTTATTAAAGGGAATATCTATATAGGTGTTGTTTTTTAACGTGACATCTTCGCTGTATCCATTGTTGGGCAGGTATCCTTCCGCATTAGCAGTAGAAAGCTGTACATTATATGCACCCTTACTTAAATTTTTGTATTTAACCACTCCATTTGTATTGGTTATAAAGTGCTTACCCTGAATATCGAGTGGCATTTGATGGAATACTTCGTCATTTTCATCAAAAATACTATTATTATTATTGTCCTTGTAAAGCCGCGCATTTAAAGTATAATACTTCCGGTGCGCCACGAATGGCACATTTAATGACTTTTTAATCGATGCTGTGAGAAAGCCGTTTTTTAGGGGGTTAAGGCTGGACTCATCAAGTTTGGATAATGGAATTGATCCATTGACATTCATTCTTAAACCCATCCGTGCATTATCATAATTCAGGCTCAGGCCGAGGAAGCTATACGCAATACGATCGTATAGCGTTTTTGAATAATTGTATTGACAGCTTACCACAAGGTGTTTTAAAGCCTTGAAGGTGATGTAAGGCCCGCCATTAATAGTCTCTGTATTGCTGGTAATAGTTTGCTCTCCAAGATCATTATTAATAACAGGTACCCGGGAATAGCCGCCGGAAAGCCCCACAAACTTACTGGAAAGGTTTAAGGATGTGGAAGAAATAATACCTGTCTTATCCCCTATAGCAGCATATCCGGAAACCGAATTCAAGGTAACGGCAAAGCTTTTTAATGATCTGTAATTGTAGGACAATTCAGCAAAAAGATATTTTGGGGTAAAGTAGTAGGAATTTTCGCTGGTTTGCTGAATGTATCCACCTCCAACGCTTACAAAGGAGCGCATGATCCTTCCGTTGATTCTAAGGCCATATTTCGTAACGTTCGTAGACAGTACATCCGTATTGTATAACGTATCGATAAAGTAATTATTAGTTCGTAAATCATAATTATAAAAGCCTTCTATAGATACCCGTTTAAAACGAAAACGAATTGACTGGTTTGAATTTACCGCCCCGCTGTTGAAACCCGGAAAACTTTTGCTAAAATAATTCAGCGAAGAGCTTAAACTAAATATGCCCTTTGTATAGCGGAAATGATAGCCCGCAATTTCACCTTGTGTGTGCTTAGCTGTCTTGTTTTGCAATTTATTTTCAACAAGCCCTATGCCGCCATTTATAGCTACATCTAAATTGGCCGTCGATAGCAAGGCGAATTCCGTAGTATATATATAGCTATTGTATTTTTTGTTGGAATCTGTATTCACAAAAGCAGATTGGAGCCATCGTACCTTGCCCAACTTCAACCTGGCAGATATTCCTCCATTGTCATTATCGGCATAAAATCCTGCCGTATGTTTTACCCCAAAAATGGTTAAAGAATTGTCGTGCAAAGATTGCTTGCCCCAGTTATAACCTACGCTTAAGCCGGTGCCGAAGGTTCTAAAAAATTGGCCATCACTTACCTGGCCAACATGAATGCCCCAATGCGGGCTGGCAAAATAAACGTTATAGATGTCCGATGCGATGATATTATTGAGCCCAAACTGGCGGCTGTGATAATCGAAACTGACCTTGCTTGCTGCACCTACAGGTATTGAGCCTGCTAAAGCGCCAAAATAAGTTGCACGGCTATAATAACTTATATACCCGCCTTCCAGATCAAGGGCTAAGATTGGAAATGCTGACTTGTGGTCTTTGATTACACTGTCCTGCCTTTCGATCTTTAATACAGCATCATATTCCCTGGCCGTATTTGTCTGCCGCTCAAACAGGGTTTCCCGTGCCTTTCTTGGCTTCGACAGCTCTTGCATAATAAACATGCTATCGATCACCTGGCAATGAATTTCTTCACTGTTAAAGGAAGCCCACATTGCCTTTGGAACAGTATAGAAATACAGTGCATTGGTATCTTTCCCGGCTTTCAGCAATATGGCCTTTTGGTAATCCATACTGAGCGGAATATTATTCACGTGGATATAGTACTTCCCTGGTACATTTCCGGCGTTCTTAATATGTACGGAGGTCTCGATGGTTCTCCTGGCTGATGTGCTGATGGCAGCGCCGGCTTCCACCGTAAAGCCTGATTGAGGTTGCGACCGGACGTAGAATTGAATCGTATCCGGATTACTAAACTCATTAAATTTCAGGTATAATTTTATAGGTACCCAGGCCCCTTGTGATTCCTTTTTTTTCAGCAGCGTTATCGGAATCGTTAGTGTGTCTCCGCGATGGATGGTATCTTCTATACTTTGGGCAGATAGCAGATTCCATGTTGTTGGGGTGATTAAAGTTACCTGTATTGGCAGTGCTGCCTGGCTCAGGTTGGCAATATGTACGGTGTTATATACAAAATCACTGTTACCATCGGTAATTAGCGAATCGTTATAAAAGCTAGTATAATTTGTATGCGTCTGACTAAAGGCTGCATTGACGCAAGCCAGCAACAAAATAATAACCAGGATCATTCGTTTCACACGCTGCCTTATCATATCTACAAGGTCATAAGGCTGATTTGATCACGCAATTACAGCATACGATCTTAAACAGGCTCTTTATGCACTTATTAAAAAAACAAAAGTCAGCCCCTTCCCTGTCGGGTAAGGGCTGACTTACTAAATAGTACTGTTCCTTGGGCTGATTAAAGCGAAGTAGCAGTGATGGTAAGGTCGGTAGTGTAGGTACCTGGCAGTACAGAAAAGCCTGGGCTGCAACGGAACTTGATACCAAAGGCGGCGAAATCTGTATTTACCGGATCTAAAGGCAAATACGGATTGTAGTTGTTAAAGGCACCGGTGTTTGCTCCTGCAGCAAGGTGAATAATGTTAGTTCCTGAAGCTGTAGTTGCATAGGCAAGTTGAGTTGGGCCGGCTGCATCGATAACGTGGTCAAAATTGTTACCGTTGTTTCCAAGACCGCCGTTTTGTGGTGAAGGCAGCGTTTCTACGCTATAGAAAATGTAGTTGTTCAGCTCATCACCGCTACCTGTAGCGTTAGCCTGAAGGCTGATCGTGTAGTGCGAATTCGAGTAGATACGGTAAGCAAGGCCATTATACCCGTTATTACCGGTATAATCAAAGTTGTTATTGGTCAACACAGCATTCGCATCGGTAATTGTAGTGGACAAACTCTGGTTATCACCAACAGTAGAGGAAGTACCAGCACCGGAAGTCGCACCGTAGTTGTACGGACGAAGGGCGATCAGGTGGTTCATCTGTGTATTCAGCACTGCATGCTGAACGTCAGACATCTGTGCAGAAGCACCAGTAGTAGCCAGGCAAGCAACTGCAGCGGCCAAAAGAATTTTCTTCATTTTTTTCTTTTTATTGATTGGTTTAGGAAAAGGATAATTGTATCGCGAATACAATGCAAACATAAACGCAACTTTAACAATAAAAAAACAGGTGAAAGCACCAAAACAAATTTAAGTAGATATTTACTGAAATATTTGTAGATAAAAATTTAAAAATTTGTAGCAAATTATATTATATAATATTATTAAAGAATATTCAATTATTTCATAAATGATTCATAAATAATTCTTATTATAAAAATTTG
This sequence comes from Chitinophagaceae bacterium, assembly GCA_965246905.1. GTDB lineage: Bacteria > Bacteroidota > Bacteroidia > Chitinophagales > Chitinophagaceae > UBA1952. Next base: position 53,890 of record CBDFFZ010000014.1, on the reverse strand, counting down.
ATAAAGCAATGTTATTAAATCAAAATATTGGTTAATAAAAAGTTAAATCATTTTAAGGATATTCACTATTTAAAACGTTATGAAAATCCGAATAATTGCGTTAATTCAGCGAGTTGACTACTAAATAACCTAAAAAATTAATAAACAATTCTTTAAATGCAACAACTCTATCCGCAATCGAAGATCCTTGCCAAAACTTAGCATCTATAGCGCTTCCCGGTAATTGGAAACCTTTGACTCAATTACCAGTGGCCGGGTGCCGGGAAGGCGCAGATGAAAAATCCCCTCTTAAAATGGACCGCATCTATATTTTGGCGCAACCATTTTCCTGTTGCGTTTATTCATACAATTGCTGTATAGATAACTGACTGTAATCCTCTGCCAGCAAGGGTTTGCGGCGTAAATCTGATAATAGCGATCAATCCCCTTTTTTGTAAAAATCATCCATTCATTCCGGCTCTCTAATTACTAATTGCTATGATGCTGGTCAATGCTCCTATAAAGAAATTTTTATAAACAGAACGACTTTGCAAGCGGCCATACCTTTTGAGTATGGCAAACCGTAAAAGCCAGCCGCAAGCGCAGTAAAACCGGGCAAAATAGCTGCCCAATCACTACCGGTCATTCCCCGAGCACTAAATAGCCGAAAGCCCCTTCAGGCTTCCTGAATAAAGGTGCACAAGCTTAAATAAAAAAGAAGCAATCCAGGGATTGCTTCTCTAAAAAGCGAACAGCTACATTCAGGATGGAGAACGGGCCGCGATATAGCGGCATTTAAACAGAAACACTACTGAATATTCTGTACTCCTTTTAATACTTGTACCCAGGCTTCACCATACCGGGCATTTTCTGCTGCGTCTGCTGTATCTCGCGGATGCAATATTGCACATATCCTTCACCCGTGTGGGCAGGAATGTAGTTTTGATGATATCCTTCTGCGGGCCAGAACTTTGAGAACGGCACCACCTGCACCGCAATAGGTTGCTTATGCTGCTTGCTTACTCCTGCAATAGCAGCATCGATAGCGGTTTTCTCTGCCGGCGTACGATAGAAGATAATCGTACGGTACTCCGTGCCCATATCATTGCCCTGCCCGTTTACCTGCGTTGGGTCGGCACTCGTAAAATATACCTTCAGAAGGTCTGCAAAAGAGATTTCCTTAGGGTCGTAATATACATTGACCGTCTCGGCATGTCCGGTTCTGCCGGTAGCTACCTGCTCATAAGATGGACTGGCAGCAGTGCCGCCTGCATAGCCGCTTTCTACATCTTTCACTCCTTTAATAGTTTCAAAAAGTCCTTCCTCATGCCAGAAACAGCCTGCGGCAAAGGTGGCCACGCTGAGTTTAGCGCGCTCTGTAGCAGAAAGCTGCTTTAGAGGCGAAGGAGTACCGGAACGCTGCGCGCACGCAGTAAAGCAAAGTGCAAGAGCAAGTACTAAGCCAAGTGATGGTTTCATATAATAAAATGGATTTGAGCTTTAAATTACGAACATCCCTCCACAAGGGTTGTTAAAGAAATACTCAAATAGCTGAAGGCATCGCCAGTTAATTTTTCGCGAAGCGCTGCGTATGCGAAGCTCCATCCGCCAGATTTACCATGCGCAACACATATTGGCCCTGCGCAAGTGTGGAGAAATTAAGGGTAAGCCGACTTTCTTCTCCCTTACTGATCGTGCGATACACTTCGCGGCCCGCAGCATCATTCACGACAATAAGGAAGCTACTCCCGGATCCAGGCAGCCGCAGCGTGCAGAGGGCCGTTACCGGATTAGGAGAAAGGAAGATATGGCCGCCCTTATTGCCGGTTGCAGTGATGCAGACGGTTCGGGAAGAGCTGCTTTCCCCTTGCAGATCCGTGCGGATTAACCGGTAGTAATTTTTCCCGAAAAAAGGCGTGTTATCCGTAAATGAATAGGTGCTATTGCTGCCGTATGGTAGTTGCGCCGTAATGGTACCTATATGCGCAAACCCGCTACCATCAAGGCTTTTCTCTACCGTATATTCTTTACAGCCATCGTCATTTTGGGCCTGCCATTCAAGATGGGCTACATCTTCATGGTTATCATAGCTTGCCTTAAAGCCCAGGAGATTCAGCGGCAGCGGCACAGAGCCGGTGGTAAACTGGCTTACGGTGCTCCATTTACCTGCCCCGGCCGCGTTCACGCCATACATCCGCCAGTAATATTTAGTGCCGGCAGCAAGGATACCGGCAGGAACGGTATAGCTAAGCGCAGTGATCTGCCCTGCATCTTTCACGATGCTGCTGAAAAGCGCATCTGTAGCAAGCTGTATGCGGAAGCTATCCGGCGTGCAGGCATGTGCCCATGTGAGGATTGGGGTTTGAGATATACCTGTAACTGTATTTGCCGGAGAGGCTATTGTTGGAACAAGGGGAGTATTGGCTGGCTGAGTAGACCGGTAAATGCCGCTGCCGCCGGCATTCATGCCATACATATAACCGCATTCATCCGTCATAAAACCCGCGAAATAATAAGAAAGGTTATTGACGGTTACCATACGCGTGAAGGGTGTAGTGCTGGTCCACGGGAAGCTGCCGTAATAAACGCCCTGCGTAGTATTGGCCACCCCGGTGCTGATGTATAGATAAGCATTGCCGCGATTATCAAAAGTTGCCGCACTAAGCGTTGCATAATCGGGAAGGGTAGTGAGGGCAAACATGCCCGTGCCATTGTTGGCGCCGGAAGAGCAGAAAACATTTTTTGCAATCTGCGTTCCATTTACCTGTCCGTGCGTAGCGCCGCAAAAAATATAATCGCTGTTAGGGTCTATATGTACGGATACATTGCCCACCGGGCCTGCGGCAGCACCTGTAGTGATGGGCACAAAAGTATTGGCCGCGCCGCCGGCGGTGGAGCGCATCAGCCCGGCAGTCTCGGTGCCCAGGAATATATGGCCGGCGGAATTTATGCCCAGCCCATACGCCTTATCACCATTGCCGCCGGCAACAGACGGTGGGTTGAGGTTGTTTACAAAAGCAGCATGGTTGGTGCTGGAGGAAATATTGGTCTGCGCAATGCCAAAGGAATTGGTAACAAAAAGATGCCCCTGCGCATCTTCATTTATCTGTTCATAGCCATCGCCGGGTGTAACGATGGTGTTGTCTTTTATCCAGGTGGCGCCATTGTCGGAGCTTTTGTAGAGATCAGGGTTGCCGTATGGAAGCGTAGCGGATGCGCCGGTATATTGCCGCCCGCCAAGCCAGAGCCATCCGTAGCTATCCGCAAAAATTGCGCTCAGCCGCTGGCAGCTGATGCCATTGTTTACGGATACCCAGGTTGCGCCTTTATCCGAAGAGCGCATTACGCCGCCATAGCCCGGTATTGCGGAAGAGGAGTTGAAGCATATCACAAACCAGTCGCCCTGCTTATTTTCTACCATGCGCACCGTGCCATTGGGCAGGGAAACTCCGGACATGGAATAGGACCAGTTGTTGGGAGAGGTGGTTTTCCAGATGCCGCATGCGCCTGCGAAAACACTTCCGGCGCTGCTTACGGCGAGGCTGGCGACGCTTGTGCTGTTAAAGCCACCGCCTGCATGCTGCCAGCTTGCACCTTCATTAGTGCTTGAAAACAGCTCGCCGCCGATGCTGCCTTTCTGGAAATGATAACACCCGAGGCCTGCGTAAAGCTGGCCGGAGCCATCGGCTGTAATAGCACGCACTGGCTTGCCTGCAGTGATGCCCGCATTTGCCAGCGTCCATGCTCCACCTGAAAGAAGGCTTACGCCTGCATCCGTGCCTGCGTAAAGTGTGCCCGAAGTGGTGATGTAAAGGCAGTTTATATATTGGTTGGCAAGCCCGCTTCCGTAAGCACTCCAGGCGCTGCCGTTGTATTGTTGCACCCCATTGCCATAGGTTGCAGCAAGCACATCGCCATTAGGCAGCAACTTAAGGTCTTTTATAAAAGGAAATACCGAATAGCCGGGAAGATTAGCCAGGCCGGCATTTGCAGCAGCCCAGCTTGTGCCGTTGAATTTATAAACACCGTTGCCGGAATTTATTGGCGCGGGCGCGGGACTGCCGGTAGTACCGGTGCCGGCATATAAATTGGCGGAGGCATCCTCGAGCAGGGCCGTAATATTCTGCGGACTGTTCGTGAGGATCGTCCAGTTGTTAGATGCCGCGTTATATTTTGTTGCACCATAGAAAGGTGTGGTATTGGTATGTGTGCCGCCTGCATACAACTGGCCGGTGGGTGACACATAAAGCACATTCAGCAGCTCTATGCCGGGGTTGGCGAGCTTTGTCCAGCTGGCGCCGTTATTGACGGAGCGGATGACGCCGGTGCCGCTGCAGGCATACAGATCACCGGTAACCGGGTTGGTAACGATGCTGTAAATATTGGCAGGTGGCTGGCTGGCCATCGGCGCAAAGCTCACCTGTGCAAAGGCGCGGGCTGGTATAAAAGGCAGCAGCGCAATAAGAATCTTTTTCATGCTTGTTTGTTTGCTTCCAGGCTTCAGGTGCCGGGGGGAGGGATAGGTTAATACTAAAAGGTTTGGTAGATTGGCAGAGCCTGTAACAAGGGTATTATTCAAATAGAAAAAATCCCGGACATAGTACCGGCCGCTACAGGATATTATTTTTCTGCAGCGGCCGTGTACCGGTAATGCCATAAGCGCTCGCCTCCGTGTTGATTAGCCTTTCATTGGCTGCTTCTGGATCAATAAATTCGGAGAAGAATGCATTAATTTATTCTTATCCCACCGCCGTTAATGCTGATTGCTTCTGTTGCTGTTAGCTTTTTCATGGTGTTGCAATTTGTTGATGAAGAAAATTTTGTGATGGCTTAGTTGTTGGTAAGCGCACCGCCGTTCACAGTCTGAGTTTCTGTACTGGTTAGTTTTTTCATGTTTGTTGGTTTTTGTTGGTTAAGAAAAAGGTGTGAAATCTTAGTTATTGGTAAGCGCACCGCCGTTCACGGTTTGTGTTTCTGTGCTGGTTAGTTTTTTCATGTTTGTTGATTTTTGTTAGTGAAGAATTTTTGGATGACATTAGTTGCTGGTGAGGGCACCGCCGTTCACAGTCTGTGTTTCTGTGCTGGTTAGTTTTTTCATGGTTGTTGATTTTTTGTTGGTTAAAAAATGTGTGGAATCTTAGTTGGCAGTGATTGCACCACCGTTCACTGTTTGTGTTTCTGTGCTTGTAAGCTTTTTCATAGTTATTGGTTTTTGTCTGGAATCATTTCCGGTACAAATGTATCCGCACACTGAAGGGTAGCATATACCGAGAATGAGGGATAGAGGCACAAAAGCCTTCCGCAGCACTACGCGCCCTGTATGTTATTACCTAATTTACAGCCGTGCAGCACCCTTTATCTAAAAACACATTCATGAAAGGAGGCCGGATTTTACAATTACTTTTTGGCATCGCGCTGATATGCAGCATGCCCTTAAGAAGCGCTGCCAGCCTGGATTCACTCAGAAATTTATACCGGCAGGCTACCTCAAAAGGAGAGCAGGCCGGGCTGCTTGGCCAGCTTGCCTTCGAGCTGTCAAAAACAAACCCTGATTCCGCGCTCTTGCTTTCGCGCAGGGGGCTGCGGCTTGGTAAAGAAGGGGGCTCAGAGCCCGGCATCAGCGATTGCCTCAATGCTGCGGGATGGAGCTATTACACGCTTGGCAAAGACGATTCCGCCATTCTTTACCTTGATAGCGCTGTGCATCTTTTTCATAAAATAAAAGCTCCCGCACGGGAGGCCCGCACGCTCATCAACCTGAGCTGCGTTTATAACCGGCAGCGGCATTACGAGCAGGCGCTCGGCTGCCTGCTGCCCGCGCGCAGAATGCTCGAAGGTGGCACCGATGCAACGGCGAAAGCTTATGCCGAGCTGCAGATAGGCATCGTGTACCGGCAGGAAAAACAATATGGCAAGGCCCTCATCTACCTGAAATCTGCTGTTGCCAATTTCAGGAAGGCAGGCACGCAGAGCTATATCGCAGATGCCTTATCCAGCCTCGGGGGCTTATATATTTATCTCGATAAGCCGGATTCGAGCCTGTACTGCTACCGCCAGGCGCTTACCATTTATCATTCCCTTAAAAATACTTACGGTACAGGCCTGTCTTATGAAAATACCGGGGATGCTTACCTTATTAAGGCAACCCACAATAGTAAGCCGCTGTTCCTGGATTCTTCGCTGCTGTGCTATCAGAAGGCAAAGAAAATTTTTGCCTCGCTCAATGATGCAAACGATGTTATTTATGAAGAATTCAACATTGGCAAGACTTTGCGCCGGATGAAGCATTACGGGCCGGCAACTACGGCGCTCGTATCCTCCTTTGATTATTTTGATTCTACGGCCGCCGTGAACAATGCTTTTGAAGCCGCGCAGGAGCTGGCAATTCTTTACAAAGAGCAGGAGGATTTCAGGGAAGCCCTACGCTATACCGAGCTCGTGCAGCAGTATAAGGATACGCTCGATGCGCGCAACCGCAGCGGTGATATGGCCGAGATGCTGGCCCGCTATGAAACCGAGCGAAAGGATAATACGATCCGCCTGCTCAATATCCGGCAGCTTCTGTACCGGCAGCAGCTTTCGCGCGGCAGGGTAGTGGTTGGCTTTTCCGGGCTGATGATCGTGCTCGCTGCGGCACTGGTATTTGTGGCTTTCAGCCGGAGCCGTGTGCGCCGGCAGCTCCGCGAGGTAAGCCTCCGCAACCAGCTTGCGCGCGATCTGCATGATGATGTGGGCAGCTCGCTGAGCAGCATTATGCTGCTTAGTAAAATGGGCAATACCGAAGGCCTCTCCGGCATAGACCTGGAGCAGCGCATCCTTGAAAAGATAGCGCTTACCTCCCGCGATATCATGGAGCGTATGAGCGATATCGTGTGGTCTATGAACCCGAAATATGACCGGTTTATCAACCTGAAGGAAAAGATAGAGACCCATTTTGCGCATGTGCGCGAGATCGCTGAAATAAGCACGCAGGTAGAAATTTCAGAAGAGATTGCACGGCTGAAGCTGCCGATGGATCTGCGGAAAAACCTCTTCCTCATCGTAAAGGAAGCGGTGAACAATACGCTCAAATATTCCGGGGCTACGGAGCTGCGCGTACATATTTTTAAGCGGGGCGATAAGCTGTTCCTCATCATCCGCGATGATGGCCGGGGCTTCGATATCCGCGAAGCGAAAGAAGGAAATGGCATGGACAGCATGCGCCAGCGGGCAGCTGCAAGCGGCGGCAGTTTCAGCATTGCTACGCAGCCCGGCAGTGGCACGGAAATAACCATCGAGGCCCGCTTGCCATATACCCGTTAGGCAGGGCCATTTTAAGAAATCAATCCTGAAAAAAGCCGCATGGAAAGCCGGATAAAAAGAAAAGTGCTGATTTTTGAGGATAACCGCCATCTCCGCGATTCCCTGTATTTCCTAGTCAATGCATCGGCAGGATTTAACTGCGCGGAAGCCTTCGGCGATGCCCGGAGCGTAATGCTCCACGTAGGCCGGCACCTGCCCGATGTAGTGATCATGGATATAGAGCTGCCCGGTACCAGCGGCATTGAAGCTACACGGATGATCAGGGAAAAATATCCTGCTATAAAGATCCTGATCCTTACGGTTTTCGAGGACAGCGAAAAGATATTCCAGTCGCTCTGCGCCGGTGGCTCCGGCTATTTGCTGAAAACGGCTACGCCGGAGCAGATATTACAGGCCCTTCAGGATATTGAAGCCGGCGGTACGCCACTTTCGCCAACGGTAGCCAGGATTATGGTGCATTTTTTTAATGCCAATTATGCAGAGCGCCGAGAGGATTATCACCTTACCCCGAAGGAGATCGAAGTACTGCACGCCCTGGTGGACGGGCAAAGCTATAAGATGATAGCCGGCACGATGGCTACTACTTTAGAAACCACGAAGACCCATATCAAGAACATATATCGTAAACTGCATGTAAGCAGCAGCCCGGAGGCGGTAGCGCTGGCTATAAGGCAGCGGCTGGTATAGGGTTGGATAATATAAAATAATTTTTCATTTAATGCAATAGGAGGTTTTTGTTCTACTTGCTCCTGCTATAATTGCGCTAAGGCCTCCATATACACAGGTAACGACCTCCTGTTCCGGTTATAAGGAGCTCCTACTTGTAGGATAGGACCTCCTATTCACCGTAATAGGTACCTCCTTATCTGGATGATAGGAGCTCCTATCTATAGGGATAGGTGCTCCTATTGCAGAGGTAAGGAGCTCCTATTCACAGGGATAGGAGATTCTATTTATAGGGATAGGTGCTCCTATTGCAGAGGTAAGGTGCTCCTATTCACTTTAATAGGTACCTCCTATCGTTAGGATAAGGTGCTCCTATCGCAGGGGTAAGGAGCACCTATTCTCAAGGTAAGGAGCTCCTATCCCCGGGATAAGGAGCTCCTATTATAATGCTATAGATATTTTGAATAATGAATTATGATGCATTTCATTATAAATATATAATCGTATCATTTATATGACTAACTTTTGCTGTATTTGACGCCTATCCCCGCCTTCCCCTTTTTCGGCTACCGTGTACCCACAAATTCAGTTGGTGTGAATAGTGTGTATGAATATGCACCTGCAATGGCATACGGCTTTCGGCCCCGTAGGGTGCCCAATGTTTGTAGCATTCTAACACCAATTGTTAGGGTATCGTCCCGTAGGGAAGGAATGTTTGTGGTTGCCCGCTAACACAATGAAATAAGCAATATATTCGGAGCTATGAAGAGTAGCCCCTTACCGAAGACGCTCTTTGGATGGGGTCTAACCACAAACATTCCTTCCCTACGGGACGGCCTGTAAATGCTTGTTCAGCTTGTTGCTACAAACATTGGGCACCCTACGGAGCCCGGCCTTAACCCTGCAAAAGGGTTTCTTATAGAATGAGGATGATCTTATAGAATGCGGGTACAATAGCAAAAAAAGGGGAAGAGGAATCCGGATACAAACATTAGATGTCCAATTGGCATTAGCCGGCTATTTTTATGACGACAGCGTATCAAAAGGTTGCCGGCGATAAACCACCTGGAAAGGATTGTTTTGTACGATGTGTATAATACCATTTGGACATCAAAAACACCCATACCGCCAAGCTGAACTTGTTTCAGCAACTATTTGATTGTGTGTTCGATGAATCCCGAATCAAGTTCGGGATGACGGGTAGGTTAAATATAAAAATTAGTTTACGCATGTCATTGGCTTGCTACAGATTTTGTTTTCCGTTCCGGGGTGATATATCAGGTATTCGTACAACAATTTCCATAAAACATTATATGCCAAACCTCAATGCGAGAAAATGATTGCAGCTACAAAAAATAAAACCGCCTCAGAATTTGACTTCTGAGACGGCCTCATCTTTAATAAAAAAAACTTTTAATACAGGAAAGATCCTTGTAAAAGTACTAATACCTGGTCTTTTGTCAATGGCTCATCAAATGCCTCGGTTGCGGCATTCAAAGAAACTGCCTGCCCGCCGATATTTACTATATTGATAGTAGCTTGTACAGAAAGATCCTCACCATTATAATTTGGCTGCACAGCCGCAGAAGCAATACCACTTTGATTGCCCGTAATCCACGGCTTTACGGTGCCTGAAACAAGTGCGCCGCCATTCGTACGCCGCATCTGGCGTATATGAGATGCATGCCTTGCCTCAACTGAGTGAATGTTAAGCGCAGCAGTCAGATAATCGTTATTGCTCATCAGGTTAGGCGCCTGGCCTTTATAGGCGCGCACCCCGGTATCTTCAAAGGTTTGTGCCAGCGCAAGAAATAATCCGTAATCGTTTGTAGTAGCTGTGGCAAACGGACCAGTACCAGCGGCGCTGCCACCACCTGAAAGATCTATTCTGGGCTTTGCAACCGGCTGAGCGCCTGCTGCGGTAATTACATTTTTCAAAAATGTAACGTGTGCGTTTTCGTGACTTGCAATGATGTTGATTGCGGCAAGATCAGTACTCGTTATGCCAATGCTATTTGCATTTGCAACACCTTTATTATAGAATTCTGCTTCGAGATACTCTAAAGTAAGGGCAAAGTTCAGCACATCAGTCAGGGCATCGGTACCCCTGCCATATGCCTTACTGAATAATCCGCCAAGCGCAAAAGGCAATGCAGCCATGCTAATGTTGCGGGTCCAGTTTTTAATTACATCGCGCCGCTGGCTGGTACGCTCGTACACTTCAGGATCCAGCTTTTCTATTTGATTCAGAATGTTTGAAAAATTCATGGTAGATTGGTTTTAGCTGGTTGGAAGATTATCTGCGTTAAGCGTTTCTTTAATATATGCACCGGCTATGGCAAGAACAGCCTTTGGATCACGGCTTATATCCAGGGCGTTAGCATCCAGCGCAGTGCTGTCTGCAAATGAATTCAGGGAAATCAGGTCCCGGATAAGTGCGGCATGGCGGGCCTCGACAGATACGATCTTTCCGGCGAGCGTTAAGTAATCAGCGCTTTTAATAAGCTTGCCGGCGCCATTATATGCACTCACACCAAGGTCTTCAAAAGCTTTAGCTGTACCAAGCACACTCGTGCGGCTGGTAAAATCGATTGACGAAAAATTTGGTGTCAGGCCCTGAATTGCATTTGCGCCGAGCGCAGCCTTGAAAAATTCCCGGTGGGCTATTTCATGGTCACGGATATCATTCAGATATCCCTGCTCGATATTAGGAATATTCTTATACGGAGTAAGTGCAACCTGTGTATAGAATGCTGCTTCGAGCTGCTCAAGTGCATAAGCATAATTGAGTATGCCATAATCATCGGACCCGAGGTTTATGCGCCCGTCGTTATCATCTTTCTTACAAGAGTCAAGAGAGGCGATCACGGTAAGGCTTGCAAGCCCGCCTGCAATTCCGAAAAACTTCCTTCTGGATAAGCCGGGAGCCAGTTTCTCCGGACTTTCAATGTTGGTTTGTTGATCCATTTTTTTATGGTTTGTGGTTAAGAAAATATTCAGAATGTTAAAGACTGCTTAATGGGCACGCATTCACATACGCGAAATAGTAAGTAATAGTTTTATGCCGCATTTATTTATTTTTTATAATCATACATACATAAAAGCGGGGTAACCTGAATCCGGGAAAAGTAAAAGGTTAAGGCACCACATAAACCCTGATATGGGGTTGCTGCGGTAAGAAGATCGGGAAATATCTTCCAGCCCTTTGAATTTTCGCTTTGTTTTTCTCTATAGAAATCTTACTTACGCGGTCCAATTCGTAATGAATAGGCTCTTTGCCATTCACGTTATATACTATGGAAATGTGCATCTTCTTCCAAAAGGCAGGTGCTAATTCATCGCCCGAAACCAGTATTATAAGCTTCATTAGCAATAGTGTACACGCAAAGACGAAAAATCGTGTGAGGTAGGTGATTGCACCAACTTTGTAAATGGCCATATCGCCCGGCAGCAATGACCACCTTATTCCGGGAAAATTGTGAAGTAGGTACAAAGTGGCTTTTTTCTTAAGGATACACTACGGATCTGTTATTAAATAGTAATAACTGTGCCAATGCCGGCTCTATGTATATTAAACCTGTATTTTTATTTTTGGGATGATTTAGCGCATAGATTAATCAGTTTTATAAAAGCTGCATTGCGCTAAAAGGAGCCTTAGCCTTACATTGTCCAACTGTTCATTATGATTTTTATAGATCTCATTCGCTCTATTGCGCTCGCCCTGCCCGAAACTACTGAAGAGCCGCATTTTGAAAAGACATCCTTCCGCGTAGCGAAAAAAATATTTGCCACGCTGGATAGCGCGCAGTCAAGAGTAACGATCAGGCTGAATGAAATTGATCAGGATGTATTTTCGGGTTTCGATAAGACCATCATCTATCCGGTGCCTAATAAATGGGGCAAGCAGGGATGGACGATCATCGAGCTTAGCCGCGTGCCGGAAAGCCTGCTGCGCGATGCGCTAATTACAGCTTATTGCCAGGTTGCGCCAAAGCGGCTTTCCGCCGGCCTGAACACCGAGAAAAATTGATCATTACCAGGGCATGAAATTCAGTTATGAACACAACCAACCTGATACTTACGCTTGCCATAATTGCAACAGCACTAATGGCCGGATTATATTATGCATATAGCTGCTCAGTAAATCCGGGGCTGGGAAAGCTGCCGGATGTGGAATACATCGGCGCTATGCAATCCATCAATTTGGCAATACAGAATCCATTGTTCTTTGCGGGTTTCTTCGGGCCGCTTATCTTGTTGCCGGTTTCTGCCTGGCTCAGCTACGCCGGCGCGCCTTCCACGCGTTTTTATTTATTGCTGGCTGCGGCAATCAGCTATGCTGTATGCTCTTTCGGCATAACGATGTTTGGGAATGTGCCGCTGAATAATGCACTTGCTGCCTTCAATATAAAAGCAGCGGGCGCTATGGAAATAAAAGCAGCGCGCATAGCTTTTGAAGGCCGCTGGAATGGATTGCATACCGTGCGCACACTTGCCACGATCCTTGCGCTGGTGCTCGCCGTTTTAGGGTGCTTTAATACGCCGGTGAGGATAGCCAAATAGTGACTTCCTGCTGAAGGGCTGCCGGATGCGTAGGGTTCAGCCCCGCGTTTTTCAGCGGGGCCGAAGCGATAGCGTAGCCCGTAGCAGCCGGAGCAAATGCCCGACTAGAATTTATAAGTTTACGGCCCCTGAATTTTAGCCAAGAAATGCCTGCTCAATGCCTTTCCGGAAAGCCTCATCGCCTACGGCTAAGCGCTGCGCATAGAGTGCCTGTGCATCTTTGCCGGCTACATAACGCAGCTGCTCTTTGCCATCTGTTGCAGCTTCAAAAACTACTGCTGCTATTTGCTCCGGTGTAGCGTAATTAGCGGCGCGCTCAGGGTTGAAGAATGCAGCCATTACCTTGCCCGAAATATCTCCATACGCTTCATGCTGCGCAATTACGAGCGAGCGGCCTGCAAAATCGGTAAGAATACCGCCGGGAGATACGGTTTTGATACCGATGCCAAATCCTTTAAGCTCAAAAGCCATGCTCTCGCTCCAGCCCTCAAGTGCCCATTTTGTAGCATGATATACAGAATTGAGCGGGAAAGTTACCAGGCCGCCAATGGACGTGGTGGTGATAAAAAGGCCGCTGCGCTGCGCACGGAAATAGGGCAGAAATGCCTGCGTAACACGGATCACACCCAACAGATTGGTATCGAGCTGAGCGGTAAGTTGCTCATCCGTTACTCCTTCGAGCGGGCCTACAAGGCCGTACCCTGCATTGTTGAATACCACATCGATGCTGCCCATCTCCGTTGCTTTTTGAACCGCCTCTTTTATTTGTGCAGGGTCAGTAACATCGAGCGGCAACAGCGTAATGCCGCTAAGCGTGCTTAGCTCGGTATCTGTCTGTGGGTTGCGCATGGTGGCAATAACCTGCCAGCCTTTAGCTGCGAATAGCTTTGCGGTCGCCTTACCGAGGCCGGTAGATGCGCCGGTAATGAAGATTGTCTTTTTCATATTTCGTTAGAAAGTAAGCTGCAATGATACCGGATTAGCTACTTATATACAACTACTAATTTGTTTTTGAGCTAAGCTGCACTATAACCTGATAATACTATTTTCCGTTCTGCAATGTCCCGATAAAGTCCTGCAAAAGCTTTGCCGTTTCGGGAATATTGGTGAGTGGCAGGGTAGCGGGCTTGTCGAACACATCATGATAAAAGCCGGGACCGCCATTGCTGTAGAGGAAAAAGGCGGGTACTCCTGCCTCGCTAAACCGGTAATGATCCGAGTTGGCCGCCTTGCCCCGGCTTTTAATCTCCGGCAGGTAGCCTTTTTTTATATTGATGTCTTGCAGAAGGGAAAACTGCGCCGGATATTCTGTAGCGTTTACCACAGTAACGCCATTAGCCGCATCGCCCATAATATCGATGTTGATGAGGAAGCGCATTTGCGCCAGCGGCACTACCGGGTGCGCCACATAAAATTTGGAGCCGAGCAGCCCTGCCTCTTCTCCGCTGAAAGCAATGAATAAAATGCTGTAGCGCTGCGGATGCGCGGCATAATAGCCGGCCAGCCAAAGAACCATCGCGGTGCCGCTCGCATTATCCGAAGCGCCGGGAAATACGGCGAGGTCGCCCATCTTGCCCAGATGATCGTAATGCGCTGTAATTACGAGGAAGCTGTCGGGCTGCTCCGTACCGCGCACCTGTGCTATGATATTGCTGCTTTTGAGCGCAGGCTCCAGCTTTGCATGTACATCTATAATTGCCTTCCTCGGCTTTTTGCGGATGGCGCTGTCCTGCACGTAAAACACCGTTGCTGCAATGGTATCGGTGGCTACGGTCCAGTTCATCTTGCCGTCCTGCGGTATGATATAGGCGCCTTTTGGCAGGGTAGCTGCAAGTTGCGAAGGACGGATTGCCAAAAGTTTTGCCAGGGAGTCAGCGCCGGTGAGGTACCATACGCGCTGCTGCTGCTTACTGAATTTTGCTTTCTGCGCTTCCCAGTCTTCTTGGGTCTTAATGCGCGTAGCATCTACCCTTGATATTTTCATCTTCCCGCTTTTAAAGGAAGGCGAGGCGGCATCTACCAGGAATTCCTCACCGCTTTTCAGCGCCTTTCCATTCACTTCCAGGGTCACAACATCGGGGAAGGTATTAACCGGAAAAGAGTAAGACTGGCTCCAGATGCTATCGGGCCCAATGGGGTGCAGTCCGGCTTCGCGGAATTTGCGCAGGATATAGGCTGCCGCTTTCTCACGGCCCTTATCTACATAGCCCCGGCCAGCCATAGGGCCGCCGCAAAGCGTGGCGATCTGATGCTTGAACCAGCGGGTTTCCTGAGCTTTTGTTTCAAATGCAAAAAGTAAAAGGCAGATTGTAAAAAGGAGAAGTGCTTTGCGGGGCATGTTACAGCAGGTATTTAAGCAAAAGTAAAGGCTCCTGTAAAATTTTAAGAGCAATACACAGATCCAGAGTAGATTACGGTAGTGCAAACAATAAAAAAGCAGCCTCATGGCTGAGGCTGCCTGAAAAGTAGTGAAGCCGGTGCTTAATTTACATGTGTAAAAGTAGAGCTACTGGTTGTAGTCACTGTAATACCGCTTGTTGTTTGGCTGCTGCTATAGCTAAGCTTCAACGTGTTGCCGTCTATTTGGTCAATATTAAAAGTAAGTACAACGCCACTTCCGGTAAAGATAATCTTGGTATCGTTTTCTGAAAGGGCCCATATACCGCTATCAGTCTGTTGCGGGTCTGAAGAGTTGCACTTTACAGCTCCTGCATCATCGATGAGGTGCATATCCGTGCGGAAGATGGTGACGTCATCTTTTTCACATGCGTCGTAAGTTGCATATTCATCTGTGGTATTAGAAACGCCACTAGTAGAAATAGTAGTGGTGGCTGCGGTTATTCTCCATTTGCCATTTGTAAGCGTGTCTTTACGGCTTACATTGTCATCATTTTTTTTGCAGGATGCAAATAACAGGGTTACAGCAGCGATGCTGAAAAGCATTTTTTTCATGTTCGTGTATTTAATAAAATTTGAGTTTCAAGTCTAAGACGGCGCAAAAGTAAAAAAAATTGGGCCAGTACTTAAAGAAATTCTTTAATTATGTGTTTTGCTTTTATTTACAATTAGGCATTATCCATTCCACTTACGCACAACCAGCGATGAGTTCGTCCCCCCGAACCCAAAGGAATTGGAAAGAAACAAGCCAAACGCTTTCTGCAAGGTTTCCGGTACCACATTGATTCGTGCTGAATGCTCGTCCGGATTTTCAAAATTAATGTTCGGCGCAATAAATCCGTTCTGCATCATCAGCATTGAATAAACGATCTCGCTGGCGCCGGCCATCCAGCATTCATGGCCCGTCATGCTTTTGGTAGAGCTCACCGGCACCTTGCTGCCAAACACTTCAAAGATCGCATCTGCCTCAGAGCCATCCCCCGCAGGGGTAGAAGTAGCATGCGCATTGATATACTCGATCTCGGCAGGAGCTACACCCGCGTCCTTCAAAGCCCGGATAATAGAGCGTTCCTGCCCTTCCGAGGATGGATTAGAGATATGCTGCCCATTAGAGGAAAAGCCATAGCCCACCACTTCCGCAAGAATGGTGGCGCCGCGTGCCTGCGCGCTTTCCAGGCTTTCCAGGATCACCGTTGCAGCCCCGCCGCCGGGCACAAGGCCATCGCGGTCGCGGTCGAACGGGCGGGAGGCTTTTGCAGGAGCATCCTCCCGAATAGAAAAAGTGCTGAGTGCATCGAAATTGGGCATCGAATAGATATTCACTTCCTGTGCGCCGCCGCAGATAACGCGCTCCTGCAAACCCTGCCGTATAAACAGGTAGCCGAGGCCAATAGCATGAGAGCCCGAAGCACAAGCCGCCGATATGGAAAAATTGACGCCACGCAATTTAAAGATCGTGGCCAGATTCATGGTAATGGTGGAGTTGAGTACCTGGAATACAGAGCCGGAGCCAACGAGGGTAGTATCCTTCTTTTCGCGCAAAAGATCTATGCCCTCGATTACAGGCTGGGCGCAGCTGTCATTGCCGTAGATGATGCCGGTTTCCTGCTTTTCAAGATAATCTGCGTCTATGCCGGCCTGTGCCAGTGCCTCTATGGTAGCCATGTAGGCAAATTCTGCCTGCTCGGGCATCATAATGCGGGCGCGGCGGTCGAGCAGGCCTTTGAGCTGCGGGCGTGGTACATAGCCGGTGAGGCCGCTGCGGTAGCCCATCTCCTTCCGCGCAGCATCGAGGATAATACCGGAGCGGCCTTCAAAAAGAGATTGGGCTACGGCTTCTTTAGATTGGCCGAGGGAGGAGTAAATGCCAAGACCGGTGATGACAACACGATTCATAGTAATGTAGTAGCGTAAGACTGCAAATTTAATCTATTAAAAATAGCTGCCGCAGCTCCGGGGAAGCTCAAAAGGATATGCCGGTAAATAGGACTAATTTGTTGGCGCGGCCCATAACATGCGCACCACAATGTTACAGGATTTTATTACCTACATCAACACCATTTATCCCGTAGGGGAAAGCCTCAGGCAGGATATGCTCCAACGCGCAGAGATCCTGGAGCTGCCGCGCCGCACACACCTGCTACGCGAGGGGCAGCGCGCGGATTATGTATGGATGGTGCTGGGTGGAATGTTGCGGGCTTACTACCTGAAAGACGGGTTGGAAATTTGCTCGTCCTTTATGCAGGAGCAGCACCTCATTGTATCCGTAAACAGTTTTTATAGCCGCCAGCCGGGCTATGAGCTTATCGAAACGCTGGAGGATTCTATCGTTGCGCGTATTCATTACGATGCCTTACAGGAATTATACCGGGCGCATCTTGAGTTTAATTATATAGTGCGGGTGCTTACGGAGCGCTATACGATTCTAAGCGAAGAGCGCCTGTTCTTACTGCGCAAGCAAACGGCTGAAGAGCGCTATCTGCATATCCTCAACCATGATCCGCAGCTGTTGCAGCGCGTACCGTTGAAGTACATTGCAACGTACCTGGGCATGAATCTGGAGACGCTGAGCCGCATACGTAAAAAGGTTTCCGGTTAGGGCTTTACTTCACTTCCAACTGACAGGCGCAATTATTAGGAGGCGGCCCCTGCTGAATGATTTTCCCTTTAAGCCGGTCATGAAGCACTGTTGATTTTTTCGGGTAAGAAGGATCTTTATCTGAATAAATAAACAGGCAGCTCCCTTCTTTGATAAGGCTGATGATTTTGGTGTTGCTGCTTATTGGTAAAGCCGGACAGCCGAATGACCGTGCTGCGCCGGAATCCGTAACATACACATGGCCTTTATATTCCGTAGCACCATAATGAACGACTATTTCACGCACGGCGGCAGAGTCATTAAAGCCCTTATCCATCCCGAAAAGGCAAAGCCCGAGACTATCCTCCGGACGATGATTGGTATAGATAGCACCGGTAATGTAAAAACCAATGCTCGACATGCGCGAGCCATCGCGGTTGCTGAAGCGGTAAGGGCGCGTAGTACTGTCGGGGTCGGAGCCTACGCCGTGTGCAGTGATGCTGGCAAGCGCTAATTTTTGGGCTACCAGATCCAGCACAAAAAAACGCTGCTGGTTGCTTGCTTTGGTAAAATCGATGATGGTGAGGTAGCGGGTATTTTTAAGCAGGCCATGCGCGCGCATTATCGAATAGCCATCACCTGCAAGGCGGAATGCTTCCTTGCTGCATTGGCTGTGCGGAAAAAATTTATGATAAGCTGGAAAAGGTTGCAAGGGCTGTGCAGGTGCGGATACCGCAGCAAGCAGACATGCAATGAGCAATATGGGCTTCATGATCGTAATAGTGATTTTATGGCTGTCGGATTGGGGGGCTTCGTAAAGTTATTCATTGCAGGGCCTTAATCCCTATCTTTCCATGATGGCAATTCTTCCTGAATATAAAGCGCCTGCCGGGTTTATTGCGTACCACAGTGCCTATGCTTTAAAGCTGCCGGAAGGCCATCGTTTTCCGATGGCCAAGTATGATCTGATACCGGAAGCACTGCTTTATGAAGGCATTGCTACAGAAGCGGATTTCTTTGTGCCGGAGCCTTTGCATGAAGCCGTTGCATTGCTTACCCATACGGAAGATTACTGGCGGAGGATGAATGCTCTGGGGCTCACTGACCGTGAGATGCGGGCTATTGGCTTCCCGCTTTCTGAAGCGCTCATTGCCCGTTCCTGCCGCATTGCACGCGGCACTGTTGAATGTGCGCTATATGCCTTCGCTTATAATACGGTGGCTTTGAATACTGCTGGCGGCACCCACCATTCCTTTGCAGATCATGGCGAAGGCTTTTGCATTCTGAATGATTTTGCCATTGCAGCCAATTATCTTTTGCATACAGGAAAGGTGGCTAAAATCCTGATCGTGGATCTTGATGTGCACCAGGGCAATGGTACGGCTGCGCTCTTCAGGGATGAGCCGCGGGTGTTTACCTTTTCCATGCACG
The DNA here is from genome assembly GCA_965246905.1 of Chitinophagaceae bacterium. Lineage (GTDB taxonomy): Bacteria > Bacteroidota > Bacteroidia > Chitinophagales > Chitinophagaceae > UBA1952. Next base: position 34,974 of record CBDFFZ010000014.1, on the reverse strand, counting down.
GGCAGCACAATTATCCATTCCGTAAAGAAGCGAGCGACTTTGATGCCGGCCTTGAAGATGGTATTGGCGGCGCGGAATATCTGGACATCCTGCAAAGAATATTGCCTCCGTTGCTGGATCAAACAGCCCCTCAAATAGTACTCTACCTGGCCGGTGTCGATGTGCTTGCTACAGACCGCTATGGGAAAATGAAGCTCACGCAGCACGACTGCTACCTGCGCGATCATTTTGTATTTAGTGAATGCCGGAAACGCAGGCTGCCCGTGGCCGTAAGCATGGGCGGAGGCTATAGCCCGGAGATAAGACATATAGTTGCGGCGCATGTAGGCACTTACCGGGCCGCATTGAGCGTATATAGCTGAATCCTGTTTTTATTTCGCCGTAAAATAATCCCAAACCAGCCTGCTTATCTGTGCGATCATTTGCTCTCCCCGCTCATTGCCACCCGGATAATCAGAAACAAAAACTACCAGCGCATAATGCCTTCCATCAGGTAGCGTAATGATCCCTACGTCATTTGTTGCTGCTTTTATGCCCTGCGCATTTGTATTCGAGCTTCCGGTTTTATGGGCTACAACCGCATTGGCCGGTAGCATTCCTTTTATCCTGGTAGAAGGATTTTCACTTTCCTTCATCAGCTTCATTAGGTACTTATTGCTTGCCGGGCGTAGCAGCATTCCTTCATAAAAAAGGCGCAGCAACTGTAGCATAGCATCGGGCTGGCACCAGTTTGTGTATTGCACGCTCCATGCTCTTTTCATCTCTCCTTCGGTAGCTGCAACAGCCATCCCGGAAATGCCGGCGCGGTGTATAAAATTATTCACAGCTCCCGTGCCATTGTAAAGTTTGAAGAGCGCGTCGCAGGCGTTATTATCGCTTTTGGATATAGAATACCTGAGTAAATCCGCCAGCGTAATATCGATATCCCGGGCTGGAAAATCCCGTACCAGCGGGCCCCAGGTATCCTTGTCAAGGCTTGCTGCCGGAATATGAATTACCTGTGTGAGCGCAAGCCGCCCCCGGTCTACAGCATCAAGCACAGCTATAGCGAGCGGAAGCTCAAATACGCTTTGCATCGGGAACCGCCCTTTGCCATTAAAAGACAGGCTGTCCTTAAAATCCAGCCCGGCAATACCAATGCCTATCCGCCCACGGGAAGTATCGATTATGCGCTGAATGCTACTTTTTAAAATTGCCTGCCTGGATAGTTGCGCCAGCATCTCGAGCGGGAGGAGTAACGCAATAAGTATGAATAAGGCATGCAGGCGTATGGGAACTTTCATGGGGTGCAGGATAAGGACCCGGCAAAGAAACATTTTTAAAGTAAAAAGTCCGGCAATTTGCCGGCCTTTCCACTTTGGTGCACGCGCCGGAACATTATCGAACCAGATGATTGAAATTTTGAAACAGTTAGTAACGGAATAAAGCCAATGGAAAAACAACCGCTTAGTGCAAATAATTTACCTATCATTAAAAATAGTTACCCGAATCCTGCTGCATTTTCGTTTATCAAGTATTGTAGCCGGCTTATGGAGTAGCTGACCACTCATGTGTAATACTCTTTACCGGCAAATAGGAACGGCATATATTTATTGCCCATAAAGAATTCCAAACTATGACAAAAATTATGCGCAGCGCCGTTGTAAATATCCTGCTCTTTTTTGGCTGCATTGCAGTGCATGCGCAAACTATCCCCGGCAGGGTCATAGCCCGGTATGACGGTCAGACGACGTTTGCTCTGGGCGGCCCTTACAACGTTACCGGCATCCCGGATTCCATTACTTATTCCTACTCAGGCGCCCGGCGCAATTATGACCTCGCTACAACTTATACAGCGGACACAGCAAGCCATACCTATCATATCACCGCTTATCAGGCACGCGCCTATACTCCCGGCGATAGCCTGCTGACAGACGTTTATCAGACCGTAACCGGCGGCACTGCAGTAAACAGCTCCCGCACAAGCTATGGGTATGATGGAGCTAATAATGATACCCTGATTAGGTATGAAACGTGGAATGCTGCTACTTCGTCATGGACAAACGCTTACCAGAGCATCTACACATTTAATACAGCAGGAAAGAAAACGGGCTGGCTAACACAAACCTGGAATTCTGCGGGCAATGCCTGGCGGAATAACTTCCGATGGATATATCAGTATGACGGCGCCGGAAATGATACCTCCGAAGTGCGGCAAAGCTGGATTTCTACTACCAGCACCTGGAAGAATGTGACCTACACGAAGACATCCTTCACCGCCTTTAATAAAATCAGCTACATCAGTAGCCAACGTTGGAACGATACCAACATGATCTGGAAGGATAGCTTTTTCGTGACCAACTATTACAACGGAGGCAATAAACTCCTCGCTACGGTGAGCGGGCCTGTGCAAAATGGCACCGCGCTGCACATGGATAGCGTATATAACGCTTCACTGAATGCAACCGGCTTACCCTTGCTCCGGTTTTATTGCCAGAAACAGCTCAACGGCTTCAATAGTCCTTATCAGGAGCTTACCCGGTACATCTACACCTACAATGCAGCCAATCAGGTTTTGACCAATGAACTGGATTATATCGATGCCAGCATGAATACCCTGAACTCCCTGAGCGGCACCAATCAGTACAACGGCGCAGGCCAGCCGACCGTTGATGAAACCGTATATGCCTTATCGTACGGAGAATTTGGAAAGCCCCATACCGTTTATTATTATGAGCAATCAGCAGCAGCTGTAAAAGGACCGGCAAACAGGCCCGCACTGCAAATAAATGCTTATCCCTCGCCGGCGACCAGCTCATTTACCGTATCTGTTGATAATATTCCGGATGGTGGCCTAAAAGGCACACTGGCTGATTTTACGGGTAAAGTGTGGCAACAATGGAGCTGGCATACAGCTGCTACTTATGCAAAGTGCATAGAAGTATCGGAACTGCCTGCTGGTGCCTATTATGTGCGTCTTACCTGTGGTAGATATACCGGCAGCAAGATCATCATCGTGCAACATTGAGCACCGCTTATAAAAAAGGCTTGCCTGTCTTTGAATATTGAGCGCTGCAATGTCTTTCCGTAGCTATCGATCTTTGAGAAAAACAGTTATCGAACCATCATAGCGCATCCGGGCACTATCGCTGATAGCTGCTGTGGGTGCGGGTTCCGGCGACTCCAAAAACAAGAAAGGCCAGCAATTTCCCGGCCTTTCCACTTTAGTGCCCCCAAGTGGAATAGTATCGAACCAGATGATGGACATTATAAAAGATCCGCCTTCCAAATAGTCGATCCTCAAAAGCTTGTCATCCTCATCAGTCGTAGGGTTGCAAGCAAAGTGTTATGGTTTGCTTGACAGTGTATAACAGGGCAAAAGGTCCCGGCACGAATGCCGGGACCTTTATTTGAAAATGATGCTGATAATAAAATTGCTTTCTATTGTTTCACAATGCGTATAACTGTGCCATTCGCAAGGTGCAGGGAGTACATGCCCGGTGCCCAGCTGCTGACGTCTATGTTTTGATCGGATGCGAGCGTTGTATGATAAACCATCGTGCCCTGTGTATTGTAGATGATCGCCGTAGTGCCACTTAGCGATACATCGCTGGTTGTAAGATGAATATTGTTAGTTGCAGGTATTGGTGATACGGTGACAATGCTACTTGTAGCGCTGCCGCTTACCACGGCCACATTACTGTAAGTTGATTCACCACTGGCATCTGTACGCTTCAGGCGATAGTAGTTAACACCATCAATAGGTTGCTCATCGTAGAAGGTATAAGCTGCATCATGGCCTTTGCCTTCAGTTGTGCCAATCTTATCGAATGAATTGCCATTGCTGCTGCGTGTTATTTCAAAGTTGGTGCCTGCATCTTCTTTGGCGGTAGCCCAGTCTATACGGTTGCGGGTGCCTTCTTTTACAGCGGTAAAGGATAGGAGCTTTACAGGCAGCGCAACGGGTGTGCCAACTGAAAACTGGCCGGCAGCTGGATAATTATAGCGCTTGCTGAGCCCTGCAGTTTGCGTGCTGCTGAAAGTACCTACAAGGCTGCCTGCGTTAATGATAGAGAGCACATCGCTATTGCTGGCCGTGTAGCCGGGATCGAGGACCACGTTTAAGGAAGCATTGGTAAGCGTGGCCGCTCCGCTAATAGCCAGCCTATCATACAATGCTGTTGTGTTGCCATTTACTTCCGCATCGAGCGTAGCATTGCCGAGGTCGAAGTCGCCAGTTATCGTTAGTGTGCCTGGGCTATTGCCGGGAGCAATGTGTGAGCCAGCAGCATTTGTGATGGTGCCGTTTTGCGTGATGGTGCCAGTTCCGGCAAGGATGCCGTTGTTGGTTACGGTACCGGCGGCATTATTGGTAAATGTACCGTTTACTGTTAGTGTTCCGGTAGCGCTGTTGTTCACAGTACCTGTATTGTTAAGCTTACCGGCAATTTTTAGCAAGCCACTAGCTGAAGTGTTAATTATACCACTTGTATTGTTGTTGACAGTCGAAATGCTTTCAATAGCATCCAATGCAATTTGGCTACCAAAATTTATAGTTCCGGCATTATTAAATGCTGTGGTTGATGTTCCCGTTTGGGTACTACCAATACCATTTTTTACAATGCTACTTGTACCAATGGATAAAATGCCAGTACTTGTATTATTAAATGTACCAGCGGCGGCACCGAATGCTTCGTAGTCTGTACTGGTATTAAGAACATTATTTAATTCAAGAGTTGCACTGTTTGTGATCGTTCCGCCATTTATAAAAATGCAATACGCTTTATTCGGACCTGTGTTGCCTATTTTAATTGTACCTGTATTTGTACAGGTGCCAGCACTAACTTGCAACCCAACGTACTGAGTGGTATTATTTATGGTTATAGTACCGCTGTTTGTTGAAGTGCCGCTGAACTGTACAATTCCGCCCTTCCCGCTATTTATGGAAATGGTGCCCATATTGTTTAAAGTTGCTCCAGCATTATTTAGTACGATTGCATAGTTAAATACAGCAGCGGTGTTACCAATATTAATAGTGCCAGAATTGACTAAAGTTGACAGATTGGTGCCAAGGAAAATCGCATTCGCCGTAGAGCCATTGACAGCCAATGACCCTGTAGCTGCCACAGTAAGCGAGCCACTCCCGGTCATAATTACACTTTTAGCCGCGGCTGCATAATTACCAGGAATGTTAGCGAGCTTACCGTTGGTTATAGTAACATTATCGCTGGTTCCCGGAATGTTAGCAGGGTTCCAGTTGGCCGCAACATTCCAGTTTGCACCATTAGCGCCAACCCAATCTGCTGCCAAAGCGGGTATGCTTAGGCAAACAAGTAATAAAATGGATAGAATTGATTTCATACTTTTTGTTTGGTTTTTTTAATGTCTTAAGATACTTCCGCCATCTCATACCGCTTCCGGCAATCCTGGCAGCGGTAGCGCATAGTCACCCGTTCCTTCTTCCCGCTCAGCTTCCGTAGCCAGCCGGATTTTTCTATCAGGGCCTCCAGCAGGCCTGCACAGGCGGGGCAGGTAATGCCTATCACCGTGCGGTGCAATACAATTTTATCGAGATCGAGCAGGGCCATCGGCACGCGAACATACGTGGTTCGCCTATCCCTGCCAACCCGGAGGGACAGAATGCCGATATATGGGACGAAGCGCCCTTTTTTAGGGACGAAATGATTTTTAACAAGATTGGGACGGTACCATTTCGGCTCGCTGCGGAGCAGGTTGGCCCCACGCAGGTATCCGCGACACGATGTGTAGGAACATCAACGCGTACCCCTGCATTTACAGCAGTGCCAGCCGTATGCGCAACAGCCCGGCGCGCATCTGCCATACATCCGGCTTCAGCTGCTTGGCATCCGGGCATATCCGCCATACATCCCCGCGGGTGTGCAGCGCATGTACCAAAACCTGTTGCAGATATAGCAGGATGCGAAGCGGATTTTCAGGAATCCGTTGCGCATTTGCGCGAATGCACAGCAAACCGGTCGCAAAACGTTTATGATGGGGCTGGGATTGGAATATCGGAAAATCCTTACTTTTACACCTTATCAAATTCATTTATTCCCATGCCTGTAAAAAGCACAGAATCGAAACCCCTGAACCCGGCCAAGCTGGAACAAACGAAAAAGGGCCTCGCATCCCTCAGCAGCCTCAAAGACTACGCCCCCCAGCGTAAGGAATACGGCCAGGATCAGCTGAGCATCATCAACAACTCGCTGACCGAAGCTTACACCGCCGAAAACAACGCTAAAGATGCGTACGACAAAGCCCGTGATGCGCATGTAGCCGCCCAATGGGCCGCCTGGAACTTCTACCAGGGCGCCGGCGAAAGCGTAATAGGCCAGTACGGCGCCAACAGTGATGCATACGCCAGCCTCGGCTACAAGAAAAAGAGCGAGTACAAGAAAACGGCACCGGGCACTAAAGCGGCCAAAAAGCTGGCAGACGCCAAGGGGGGCGCGCTCTAAGGGCAGATTACCCCAAAATCATGTTGAAAGAAAGCCCTTGCTCCCGGAGCAAGGGCTTTTGTATGCGTGCGTAACCGGAATTATACAGACGGCTATTAAAAAATATTGTTGCCGCGTAACTCCACAGCGTCCTATTACTTTATACCCAGTGCCTGCATCAGGGCTGCCCGGTAGGTCTTGCTCAGCGGTACGGTGTGTGCGCTTGTTTTTACCTCGTCGGCCAGCACTTCGAGCACGGCTTTACGGGCTACGGCAAAGCTGCGGTGCGTCTGTATAAAACCCGGCACGCGCGCCAGGAACTGGGCCAGCGTGCTGCGGATAAAGGCGAATTCACCGTTGCCCAGCATTAGCTGCAGGTAGTTGTCTTTACTTTCCACAAAGCGTACTTCGGAGAATGATACGCGAAGGAAACTATTGCCCTTTTTTACAAAAATGCCCATGTTATCTTTTGACTGTACGTCAGAAATGGCATTGTTATTTGGATCGGTATATCCTGCCAGTGCAATCTCGATGGCGGCATGCAGCTGCGCCCTGGTAACCGGCTTGGCAAGGAAGGCAGCAGGTGTTACTTCCTTGGCCCGGCCAATGGTTTCAAAATCGGTATTGGCCGTTAGGAATATATACGGAATAGGAAAGTTTTTTTGCACGGTGCGGGCTATCTCTATGCCATCCAGCCCGCCGAGGATCTTTACATCCAGCAATAGAAGGTCGGGCGTTTCTTTCTCTATCATGGCAATGGCTTCCGCATAGCGCCTGGCAGGTTCCGTAACGCTGTAGCCACTGGCGGTCAGCATTTCTATAATCGATTGGGCGATGATGGCATCATCCTCTACAATTCCAATTTTTAGTGCATTCATCTGCTAATCTCTATTGCGTTCCTCAAAATCTTTAAATAACAAAATACACCGGCTGCCGGAATAACTTAACCTACCTTCCAGCTGACGCGAGATTTGCCTGATGAGCCTTAGGCCAAGAGAATCTGTACGCTCAAAGTCAATATCATCCGGTAGTCCCGGGCCGTCATCTTCGTAGTGGAGCGCATAGTTACCCGCAGCTTCCTGCCACAGGCGAATGAATATCCTGCCCTTATTTTTTTCTTTAAACGCATGTTTGCAGGAGTTGGTAAAGAGCTCATTGAGGATAAGGCCGAGGGGAACGGCTGTATCTATATCCAGCGTAACAGGGGCAATATTCTGCTCTACCCTGATGTTCTTTTCGGATGAAGTGCAAACATCCAGAATATGGGCGGATAGCTCGCGGACGAAACTCAGCATTTCCACACCCGCCAGGTCATCGTGCTGATAGAGGTTCTGATGAATAAATGCTATGGAGAGCACCCTGTTCTGACTGTCCTCCAATGCCCCTTTTACGGCAGGATTGTCACTGCGGGCCGCCTGCATTTGCTGTAGCGCGGTTATTATCTGGAGGTTATTCTTTACCCGATGGTGAATTTCTTTGAGCAGTACTTCTTTTTCATGCAGCGATTGCCGGATCACCTTATTCTGTTTCCGGATAACCGCGGCCTTGTGCCGGTTTGCGCGCGAGCTCCGGTAGAGAAATACCGTTAGAGAAACCAGCAATAAAATGCAGGCGGCCATACCGGCGATGACGTATAACCGGCGGCGATAAATCATCCGTTCTTCCCCGTGCTTTTTTGTAATAGCAGCAAGCGTGTTGTTGTAGGCCGATTGCTGAATCTTCTTTGCTTCATCTGCAGTCCGCTCCTCATGTGCCAGGCTATCTCGGAAAACGATGAACTGCTTGTATTCATTCAGCGCCAGCGAAGCCTCACCCTTTTGCTCGTGCAGTTGCGCCAGCAGATCATAAGAGTCCCGGATCCTTTCCAGGTTTTGTTGGTTCCGTGCCAATACAAGTACGCTTTTAGCAGTCACGATCCCGGAATCCCAGCTATGCCGGCTGTTGTAAAATTCTGTAAGGCAGAGATTCAGAAACATCACCATCCCGGGATCGTTTTCTACCTTGACCATTTGGAGGCCTGTGGAAATGGCGTTCCTGGCACTATCCGGCTGGTGCATTTTTTGATAGGCCTCACTGAGATTGCCCCAAAGTAAAGCCTCGCTGGTTCGGTAAGGCGTCTGGCTGAGTATAGCTATGCACTGTTTCCAGTACTGCACTGCAAGCGGATAATTGCCCTCGTAATCGTAATAATACCCGAGTTTGTGCAATACCCTCGCCTGCTTTATAGTGTCCTGATTCCAGATAGCGAGCTGCAGGCTGCGCTGCTTATAATAAAGCTCCGAATCCCGTTGATGGGTATGGGCAAAAAGCTCTGACAAGGCGTATAGCGAAGCGAACAGATAAGTGCTGTCCTTTAGGCCCTTTGCCTCATTGATGGCAACCCGGTAATGTTGCGATGCCTGTTCATTTTGCCGCATTGCATCATAGCAGGAAGCCGCCGCGATCTCTGCAAGCACGATGCCACCTTTCCAACTATTTCTCTTAGCCAGGTTTGTTGCAGTTTCGGCGTACTGGAGCGACAGGATTATGGAGGAATCGAGATATAATGTAGAAAGACTGATCCATGCCCGCACTTTTATGGTATCTGGCACAGTAGCGACGGTTATCCGCTTCAGGCTATCCGATTTCTGTATGGGAAAAGCCTTTATCCGGTATGCCGGTAGTATCAAAAAACAAAGCAAGAGGCATTGAGCAGAAGCAATTAATTTTTTACCTGAGGCTGGCCTCTTTTTACTCCTGTTCATAAAAAGAGGGATAAAGAAAATGTTTGCTAATGTACCGAAAGGGGAAATTATATGAATTACAAGAGATGTAAAATCACCAAAAAAGAAGTTGTCCAGGTGAATCTGCATTCCTGGTCAACAGGAATCGAACCGGAAAAGGGCTAAAACAGCATGCTTTAGGAATCAGCGTAAACAACTTATAAAAGTCGAACCCCCGAAACCGCTATTGTAGCGACGTCGGGGGTTCACTTAAAATTTTGGTGCCCAGAACTGGATTCGAACCAGCACACCCTTGCGAGCGCTGCGACCTGAACACAGTGCGTCTACCAATTTCGCCATCTGGGCAGATTTAAAAATTCAAATTGCATTATTTAAAAGGAAACCCTTTAAACAGTGCAGATTCAGGCCGGCTTTTTAAGAACTTTGGGATGCAAATATAAGCGCCGTTTTTGAACCGCCAAGAAAAATTAAGCTGCGCTTCTTAAGCCGTCATCAGGCTGCATCCGCGCAGCGCAGAATGATCGGCCCTGCCCAGAATTTCGAAAGTGTCGTTGCTGTGCAGGCAGGCAATATCATCCGTAGCAATAAAGGCGCAGGAATGCACATTGGCGAGGTCTATGATATTGGCGCAGCCGGTACCGTAGGCCGCCAGTGTAAGCGGATCAGTGATCTCGCGCACCAGCACCTTCATAGTGGCTGCACTTCGGAAGATACCCCCACCCGTGGCATAGGCCTGTGACAGCAGCTCCGTCATGCCATATTCAGAGTGCACCGCCTTTAGCTGCCAATGCGTTTGTAGAAAATCGTGTATCCGGCTGCGCGTCCATTCCTCGCGGCGGCCTTTCATGCCACCCGTCTCCATCACTTTAATGTCCGCTATATTCATCGGGTTGGCCGCGGCAAAATCGAGCAGGGCAAAGGTGACTCCTAAAAGTATGGTTGGCTGCTTTTCCTTATTGAGCTTGCTTAAAAAACCGGCCAGCTTATCCCATTCGTCCAAGTAAAAGCCGCCTGCTTTGTGCCCTGAGCGCTCCATAAGCACACGCGCCATATGCACCAGCGAGGCATTGCTGCGCTCTAAATAAGATGGCAGCAGGGCAAGAATTACATAGCCCTGCGGGGCACCGTAAGCTTCCTCAAAGCCGCGTAGCAGTGCCGCTTCATAGAGTGCCGCGCTTTTCACAAAATGGCGGCTGGGTATATCTCCGGTTGTGCCGCTGCTTTCAAACACGAGCTCGGGGTCTGTCCAATCCCCGGTCTTTACCGCATGCGTTTTAAAAAAAGAAACAGGTAAAAAAGGGATCTGCTCAAGCGCTGCAACCGTTTCCGGCCTTATGCCCAATGCGTTCGTAAACCTTTGGTACAGCTCATTTCCGGCATACTGGTACCGGAAAAGCGCCAGCGCAGTTTCTGTAAAGTTTTCACCGTTAATGCTTTGGATATATCGGTGGCCTGCACCGGAAAAATCGAACACTTTCAATATCTTTGGATACTTATGAATAAATGGAAAAGCCTCGTTTTTGTACTGTTTGCAGGTGTGCTGTTCGGCGCCTGCCAGAAGTCGGCCCATAACTCGCCCATTCCGCAAATTTCGTTTTTATCGCTCACCCCCGATTCTGTAAAAGCGGGTCTTTTTTCTGATACCGCTTTTCTTTCCTTCAATTATGCAGATGGCGATGGCGATATAGGCACCAGCAGCACTTCTACCACCGTTTTCATGATCGATAGCCGCGACAGCACCATCCGCCGCTATCCTTTTCCTTATCTTAAAGATGCCGAAGCGCATGACCCTGAAAATGGCTCTACCGGCAATTGCCTGGTAGTATTGCAAGCCGCAACACTTATCCCACGGCAGGATTCTTTGCACATCAAATCCGGGGATACCGTTCGCTTCACTACCTATATCATCGACAATGCGGGGCATGAAAGCAACCGTTTTAACACGCCCAACCTCTTCATCAGGCCCCGGTAATTTCTGGCAGGCTCACTATTAATACCAGCCCTTCCGCTTAAAATAAATAAGCATAAAGACGGGAATGATAAACATAGCCGATATCGACAAATAGAAGCCCGTAGCCTTGTGCTGCAGCGGTATCACATCGAAGTTCATCCCGAAGATGCCCCCTATTACTGTGGCCGGCGCAAGCAGCGTAGCCACCATTGTAAACACCTTCATCACCTCATTCATCCGCAGGTTTATCCGGTTCATATACAGGTCCTGGAGGTTCATCAGCATATCGCGGTGGCCTTCCACAAAATCATTGGCCTGTATGGTGTGGTCGAGCACATCCCGGAAATATTTTTCGTGCCTGTCTTCGAGGAGGTCGCTATCGCTGCGCACAAAATGCGCTACCATCTCGCGTACCGGCATTACCGCGCGGCGTACCAGCATTACATTGCGCCGCAGGGTGCTTATCTGGGCAAGCTGCTGGTTCGTCTGCCGTTTTGCAAGGCTATCCTCCAGCGCCTCTATCCGTTCCGAGAGCTTCTCCAATACCTCGAAATAAGAATCCACAATCCCATCCAGCAGGCTATAGCACAGGTATTCCGCAGGTCTTGTGCGGATATTGCTGCGTTCATCGCGCAGTTGCCTGCGTACCGGCTCAAACACATCACGTGTGGCTTCTTCCTGGAAGGACAAGAGAAAATCCTTCCCAAATACAATGCTTACCTGCTCCACCTCAATGCTTCCGGTAGCTTCATTGAAAAACATCATGGGCAGCAGGCAGAAGATGTTGGTGCCCGTCTCCTCCATCTTCGCACGCTCGCCGATAGTAAGAATATCATCCACCACCAGCGGATGCACCGCATAATGGCCGCACAGGCGCTCTACATCCTCCTTGCGCAGCCCATCCATATTGATCCAGGTTATATTGCCCGATTGGCTGTAGGCCGCACACACGGCCTCATCAGGCACCTGCCGCTCTTCAAGGTGCGTGGCACTATAATCAAAAATTGAATAGACCGGCTGTACAGATCTGCGCTCCGGTACATTCTGCGGCTGGGTTGCTTCCGTAAGCATTTCACAGGGTTATTTATCAAAGCGAATGTAAGCCCAATATGCCGGCAAATTTTTATCCCGCCCCGATAGTCAGCGCTAAAAACGGGCCCTGTTTTTCCCCAGTCATCCATTACCTTTATTGCATTGCCCAAACCAATACCCATCCCCGCATGAAGAAGCTGCGCCTCATCATTGCCGATGATCACCATATACTGCTCGACGGGCTGAAAGCGATGCTCCGCAAGCAGAAGGATATCGATGTAGCCGGCACCTTCGATAACGGCCAATTGCTCTATGATGCCCTGCCCGGCCTCGAAGGCATCGACCTTGCGCTTATAGACATCAATATGCCCGGCCTCAACGGCCACGAGCTGGCAATGAAGATGAAGGAAAGCCACCCCCATATTCCCATCATTGTGCTTAGCATGTATGATGACGGCGGCCATATTATGGAGATGATCGAAGCCGGCGTATCCGGGTACCTCCTCAAGAATGCGAACGATGCCGAGCTTATGCAAGCCATCCATACCGTAGCCGCCGGGCGCATGTATTTTTCGGAAGAGGTGGGTAATAAAATTGCCGCGCTAGCAAACGCACGTGAGCAGAAAAAAGCAGCGCCGGAAGAGCCGCACCTTACCGAGCGCGAGATGGAGATACTAACCCTCATAGCGCAGGAATACAGCAACGCAAAAATCGGCGAAACCCTCTTCATCTCCGAGCGCACCGTAGAAACACACCGCAAAAACATGATGCGCAAAACCGGCCATAAAACCATCGTAGGCCTCCTCCGGTACGCGATGGATAAGAAACTTGTGTAAGATTGGAATTTGGGAATTGGGGGAGCCGCGTCCAATAAATTGATCGTTTTGATACAGGCACACAGCGCCAATTTCTGATGCTGCATTCCCAATGCTTAATTCAATACTGGCGCCCCCTGCGGGCCGGGCTATCCGTTCCAAGTCCTCGCTGCGCTGCGGGCTTTCCACTACTATCCCTGGCGCGGGCTCATCCGCAAAGAAAATTTAGCCTACAGAAGTATCCATTAATCATAAAATTATCCGGCAGGCCGGTGAGGCAGGAGGAGACAGCCGCCGCCCAGGAGGAGAAACATATTACGCCGGAGGAGACGCTCATAAGCCCGAAGGAGATACTGGTAAGCCGGGAGGATACCGCAAGCGCCTGCCGGGAGATAAATAAGAACGGGGAGGAAGCCCTGAAACCCAAAGCCGGATCCACCAGCGCCGGCAATCACTTCTGCCCGTCCTTCTTCACCCGTTTCGGGAATAATTTCCGGAAAAAATGCAGCTTGTGCCGGCCTCTATTGGCTTTGTGCTTGTTCACCATATCCGTAATGCCTTCCTGCCGCACCGCCGTCTGCACACCTGCATTAAACAGGCTTTTCCAGATCAGGTTGAAGAAGGATTTGGTCGGGTCGCGCACAATGCTGGTATGAGCTACCCGCACCGGCCCGCCATCCATCGGGTTATCATTATAGAGCAGGAGGCCATTGGCCAGGAAGGATACAAAGCCGCGGTTGCGCAATTGTTGCGTTGCCTGGTCCATCTTTTTGATCTTCACCTTCAGGTCATTATACAGGATCACAAAATCGCCCTCAGCAGCGCTGTCATTGCCATCAATCGCAAAATCCATTTTATGCATCTGCAATGATTTCAGCTCAGCCATAGCAAGAGCCATAGCCGTTTCATTCAGCTGCGCGCCGCTCAGCTCCTGTAGCTGCCCGGTTATCTTAAAAGCGCCATCGCTCCTGCCCAGCGGGAAATCGAAGATAGCGCCGAGGTTACTTTTGCGCATAAAATGGCAGGTAAACTTCAGGAAGCAATGCCCGGTATCGCCCGCCGGTAAAGGCTTAGCGTTAGTAATACCGGTGATCACGCCGCTTATGCTGCTAAAGTCCAGCATGCCATCGCGCTTCGTCTTTTCGCTGAGCTCTGCATAGTGGAAAGACCCGCGGTAGAGATTTACCAACGGAATATCCACCAGGTAATCAAGCCGCTGCAGCAGCTCCTGCGGGTAGTTGCCCACCTTGCTTTCCTTACCCGGCGGATAAAGCTGGCTCAGGTAAATAGCCAGGCTAGGGTAGTTTATATCCGCCTGTGCAATTCTTAGTTCCTTTCCTGCAAGCAGGGCTTCCCAGTTAAAGCCCCTAAGCACCACTTCCCGTATGTCGCCTTCATAAACTTCCTTCCGGAAGCCATCCACACTATAAAGGTGCTCCCGCGGCTGTGCGGGTTTTACCTTTATTCCGCTTAGCGTAGCCCTATGCGCTGCGCTTTCAAATGCTATTGTATCTGCGCTGTAGTTATACCTCAGGCCCGGCCGGTGCCAGGTAAGATGGCAAAGCTGCACGTATCCTTCCTGTGCATGCAGCAGCCTTGCGCTATCCGCTTTTTTACCCGGCTCATAGCTCCAGCTTTGCAGCTTTATCTCCCCGCCTTTAGCGCTCAGCATACCGGCATCTTCCCCGCTGCCCGTTTTAAAGATCAGCTCAGGGTCATGGATATTCAGGGCATTGGCCAGTAGCTGCTTCAGCACCGGCGCTGCCTTTAGCGGCGCGTTTTTCTGCCTCTCGGAAATATCGGTAAGGGTAATGAGTATCCTGGGATGATAAATATCCGCGCTCCGGCATTTTACTTCTGTAATGGCCTTGCCTTTATCTGTTTTTAAGCCTGCAATTTCAAGCTCCCGCACCTCGATATCCAGCAGCATGGCGGGCAGCTTTTTTTCTGCGCGCATACGTTGCAAAACAGCGCTATCCGGCCTCAGCCGGATTTTAAAGAAGGAGATGCTGCGCGAAAGCACATTCACCCGTATATCTCCAACGGAAAGGCGGTAGAGGCTATCGGTAGCCTTCATTGTTATAGCGGGCAGCTTATCCAGCAGCAGCGTGCGGTAATGCCGGGAAAGGTATTCGCCGGTTCCCAATACAGCGGCAGCCGAGAGCAGCGCGATGAGCACAGCAACTTTGAGGGCGCGGTATTTCCGGAAAAAGGGTTTCATAAAAGCAAGAACGGCGAAAAGGTAAAAGCATCCACCGGAATTATCAATATTCCGGCCCGGAATTATTTTATGTCAAAATAGGAAACGCAGATATACGCTTTGTGGTATGCCGTTGGCAAATGTTCCGTCCCGTTGAAGGAGCGTATCTTGCAGCGTTTTTACCCGATAAAAGAATATCCTACCCATGTACCGTACGCATACCTGTGGCGAATTGCGCCTCACTGATGAAGGCAAAGAAGTAACGCTGGCCGGCTGGGTGCAGGCGGTGCGCAAGATGGGTGCCATCACCTTCGTAACCCTGCGCGACCGCTACGGCATTACCCAGCTCTATTTTGGTGAGCGCCTTAACCCGGTGCTTGATGAAACCCCGCTTGGCCGTGAATTTGTAGTGCAGGTGCGCGGATTCGTTCGCGAGCGCGAAAGCAGGAACGCCAAAATGCTTACCGGCGATATTGAGATCATGGTGGAAGAATGCAGCATCATGAACAGCGCAGCTACACCGCCATTTACTATAGAGGAAGAAACCGATGGCGGCGAAGACGTACGGATGAAATACCGCTACCTTGACCTGCGCCGCCCCACGCTGAGGCGCAATTTGGAGCTGCGCTATAAAGTAAGCAGGGCAGTAAGGAATTTTCTGGACGATAAAGGATTCTGGGATATTGAAACACCTTTCCTTATAAAATCAACGCCGGAAGGCGCCCGCGATTTCGTGGTGCCTTCAAGGATGAATGAAGGGCAATTCTATGCGCTGCCCCAAAGCCCGCAAACGTTTAAGCAATTGCTGATGGTGAGTGGCTATGACCGGTATTACCAGATCGTAAAATGCTTCCGCGATGAAGATCTTCGTGCCGACCGGCAGCCGGAATTTACCCAGATTGATTGCGAAATGGCCTTTGTAGAGCAGGAAGATATCCTGGCTACTTTTGAAGGGCTTTTCAAGCATGTATTTAAGGAGATCAAAGGCATTGATATGACCGAAGATTTCCCGCGGATGACTTTTGATGATGCCATGCGCGACTACGGTAACGATAAGCCCGACCTGCGCTTTGGCATGAAGCTGGCCAATGTAAAAATTAAAGGTGAAGTACAAGCGCTGGTGCTGAATGAAGTGCCCTTCAAAATTTTTGAGGAGGCGGAAACTATTATTGCCATTACGGTAAAAGGCGGCGCCGAATATTCGCGCAAGCAGCTTGATGAACTGACGGAATGGGTGAAGCGCCCGCAAATAGGCATGAGCGGCCTGGTTTATGTAAAGTATAACCACGATGCATCCTTCAAAAGCTCTGTCGATAAATTTTTTACACCGCATCAGTTCAGCGAGCTGGCCGGTTACTGCAATGCACTCGAAGGCGACCTGATCCTGCTGGTAGCTGGTGCAGAAGACCGTACGCGTAAAGCGGCAAGCCAGCTGCGCCTTGAGCTTGGCAATCGTATGAACCTCCGAAATCCGGACGAGTATAAGCCGCTCTGGGTAATAGACTTCCCGCTGTTTGAGCATGATGAAGAAGGAGGGCGCTGGGTAGCAAGGCATCACCCGTTTACCGCTCCAAAACCGGATCATATACCCGTGATGATTGGCAACAACCCGCAGATCGAAGCCGGTACTGCCTATTACAAGCATCCATATAATGACATTAAAGCCAATGCTTACGATTTGGTGCTTAATGGCACCGAGATTGGTGGCGGATCGATAAGGATCTATCAGCGGGAATTGCAGGAGAAAATGTTTGCCGCACTGGGCATGACGCCGGAGGAAGCGCAGGAAAAATTCGGCTTCCTACTCGGAGCTTTTGAATATGGCGCGCCGCCGCATGGTGGGCTGGCGCTGGGCTTCGACCGCCTCTGCGCGCTGCTTGGCGGGCAAGAGACGATACGCGATTTTATTGCCTTCCCGAAAAACAACGGCGGGCGCGATGTAATGCTGGATGCTCCATCTGCAATTGATGCGGCACAGCGTACGGAACTGGGGATTTGAGTCGTTGAGCTTCATGTTGGAAAGGGTTGGATGAAGTTGGATAAGGTTGGAAGAAGAAGTTGGAAATCCTGCAATCTTTTTAATCCTGATAAAATCTTAGTTCAGATAAGCGGAAAGCCTTTAAATTCAGCTCAATCATGAAAATCTGCGTTCTATTTACTTACGCAACATGGGAAAGGCCCAATAGAAGCAATCGGATGAATGGTGCCAACGCCACCACTGCTTAATAGCACACTTCTGCCCGGACAATAAAAATTATCAGGCAGGGATGCTTGTTAATTTTTTTGAAATACAAACTTGTGCCTTATCTTTAGCGGCACTGAATATATTTTACTTTTCTTATGAAGAAGCGTATACTGGCAGCATCCATACTTTTCTGCACGGCTGCAACGATAACTTCGTGCAATAATGGCGCTTACGATGCTAACCCGGATACGAATTTTAGTAGCACGGGCAACCCGCTAAAGGATACAACCCAAAATGGGGGGGGCGGCGGTGGCAGCAATAGTAAGTTCGACTGGACAGGTACCGACCCGCTTAGCGCCAAGGTTAATGGAACAGCCTTCCAGGCTACAACCGGCAGTGCAAATTCATCCAGCGGTTTCTTTATCATTTCGGGTAGCCAGGGTATTGATGGAACAATCAGTTTTTCGATTCCTGAAAGCACCGGCGCCGGCAGTACTTTTACATTGACCAGCAGTAACTCGGCTACCTACACAGAAAACTTTACGGACGTTTATAGCTCTGCGCTTGGTGGTGGCGGTGCTGTAAAAGTGCTCGAAAATGATGCAACTCATATTAAGGGTTTGTTTTATTTTAGCGGAAAATCGCCTTCTGGGGTAACCAAGACAATAACGGAAGGCTACTTCAATGTTACTAAATAGGACAGTTTAAAATATTTTTGAAGCCGCGAATTTATTGATTCGCGGCTTTTTTATGCCTGTCAGCATGAAGTGGAATACGGATTTTATAGACGGAATTTCAGCGGATAGCATAAGCTGTAAGCACTTTTCTGTCAATTTGTCCCAAACAGCCGGGCTGGAATAATCATTGATGGTACTTAAACAAACACTCAAAATTTCAATTCAATCAATATGCAGGAAAAAGGAACCATCTCGATACATACCGAGAATATCTTCCCGATCATCAAGAAATTTCTTTACTCAGATAATGAGATCTTTCTCCGGGAGCTCGTATCCAACGCAGTGGATGCTACTCAGAAAATGAAGCGCCTGTCATCGCTTGGCCAGTACAATGGCGAGCTGGGTAAGCTACAGGTGGAGGTAAAGCTGGATGAAGCTGCAAAGACGATCACCATCTCGGACAATGGCCTCGGTATGACGGCAGACGAGATCAAAAAATACATTAACCAGATTGCCTTCTCCGGCGCTACCGAATTTATGGAGAAGTTTAAGGAGGCAAAAGACGCTGCGGAGATCATAGGCCGCTTTGGCCTGGGCTTCTATTCCGCTTTTATGGTTGCGGATCTCGTGGAGATCCAGACACTTTCTTACCAGGATGGCGCTGAGGCTGCCCATTGGACCTGCGATGGCAGCACTGAATTTACCATTGCCGATGGCAGCCGTACTGAGCGTGGTACGGACATTATCCTGCATATCAATACCGAATCTGAAGAGTTTCTGAGCGAGCACCGCCTGCAGGAGATCCTGGATAAGTACGCAAAGTTCCTCCCGGTGCCGGTGAAATATGGTACGCGCAGCGAGCAGGAGCCCGATGGCGAGGACGCTGAAGGAAAGCCGCAGTACAAGAGCGTTGAGGTGGATAATATCATCAACAATACAACTCCAATCTGGACAAAAGCCCCCTCTGAACTAAAAGACGAAGACTACCTCGATTTTTACCGCGAGCTGTACCCGTTCTCCGAGGAGCCCTTGTTCTGGATACACCTGAATGTGGATTATCCGTTCAACCTTACCGGCGTATTATACTTCCCGAAGCTGAAGCCCGATTTTGAACTGCAGCGCAACAAGATCAAGCTCTACAGCCGCCAGGTATTTATTACGGATGAGGTAAAGGATATTGTGCCCGAATTCCTGATGCTCCTGCACGGCGTGATCGACTCGCCCGACATACCGCTCAATGTAAGCCGCTCTTTCCTGCAGGCGGATAGCAATGTAAAAAAGATCAACAGCTACATCACCAAAAAAGTAGCTGATAAGCTGGCCGAGCTCTTTAAGAATGACCGGAAAGGCTACGAGGAAAAGTGGAATGATATTGGCCTATTTGTAAAGTACGGAGCGCTGAGCGAGCCGAAATTCAACGAAAAGGCAAAGGATTTCGTGCTGTTGAAAAACACGAAAGGCGCACTGACCACGCTCGAAGAATATAAGGAAAAGGTAAGCCCGCTGCAAACGGATAAGGATGGAAAAGTAGTATATCTCTACACCATCGATCCTTCAAAGCAGGATGCCTTTATCCAGAGTGCGGAAAAGCGCGGCTATGATGTGATCGTAATGGATTCGCCAATCGATAATCACTATATCTCGCACCTGGAGCAGCAGCTGGAAAATATTTCCCTCAAGCGCGTGGATGCAGATGTAGTGGACAAGCTCATTGCCAAAGACGACCTGTACGAAGTAGCACTTACGGAAGATCAAAGCAAGAAAGTAAAAGAGATCTTCGAGAAGGCCATCAACAAGGCTACCATGGAAGTGACTATTGAAAGCCTGAGCCCCGATGAGCTGCCCGTAACGGTAACGATGGATGAATTTATGCGCCGCATGAAGGATATGGCTAAAATGGGCGGCGGAGGCGGCATGAACTTCTACGGTTCCCTGCCCGACCGCTATAAAGTAGCCGTAAACGGCAACCACAAGCTCATAACCCGTATGCTGGAGGAAGGTAGCGAAGAAGCCCAAGGCCGGTTAGCCCGCCAGGCATTCGACCTCGCACTCCTGGCACAGGGCATGCTCACCGGCGCCGATCTTACCGAGTTTGTGAACCGCAGTGTTTCTTTGATTTAAGGTTAAGGAATTTGTAATTGGGAGTTAGGAATTGGGGGCATAATTGGGAAGATGTAATTGTATACAACTTTTATTGAGCTTGGAATAAAAGGAAGCCGTTTCTACCTAAAGAAACGGCTTCTCTTTTTACCTGTACCAGGCCAAATTCCCAATTACAAATTCCCAATTTCCTCACTAAGCGGCTCCTCCATCGCCTGCGCTGCCGCCGCCGCTGCCTGAGCCGAAGTCCATCAGGCTTTCATCATCCCGCATATCCTGCTTTGCCTGCTCATCCGGGCTGTCCAAGTTCACTACGCTGCTTTCGTCCGGCGTTTGCGAAGGGTTCTTTTCTGTTGGATCCAGTGATGGAACGATCCGGTCTTTTTGCTCTTCCATGATTATTGGTTTTAAAATCTGTTCATGTTGAAGCCTCAAAAATCAATGCCGCCATTATAGAACTGCATGACACACCAGCCAAATTTGTACATTAGCCGCTATGCACCTTCG
This sequence comes from Chitinophagaceae bacterium, assembly GCA_965246905.1. Lineage (GTDB taxonomy): Bacteria > Bacteroidota > Bacteroidia > Chitinophagales > Chitinophagaceae > UBA1952. Next base: position 14,347 of record CBDFFZ010000014.1, on the reverse strand, counting down.
CCAGCGCATCAACCAGGTCATTGGCAATGAGTATGGCCTTGTCTTCTGCCTTTGTATTGCCCTCCTGTTCCCGCTTTCCTACCAGGGCTGGGTAGCGTTTGATATTTCGCAATCTGTTGATCCCAAAACTTACTGGGGTCTTGCGCATTTCAATTTTGAGCAATCCATGGTGCGCAAATACCGCATTATTATCCCGTTTCTGGTTGCGGCAATCCACTGGGTGGTAGTACATATCATCCATCTCTTCCGTCCGGATAAAGCTACCGGGGATTTCCCGATGCAGCTTATCTTTTACTGCGTGAATCTCCTTTGCTCAGCGGCATGGTGTACGCTGGTTTATGCTTACTTGCGCACCTTTGGCAAGAGCAAAGTTGCCTGCCTCATAGGGCCGCTCATCATCCTCACCTCTAAGTGGACGGCCATCCTCACCGCCGATTATATGGTGGACACTTTCTATTGCTGCTTCCTCGCGCTGGCCTTCCTCGGCATTGCCACCAGAAATTCGCGGATGATCTTCTGGTCCATCATCATCGGGCCATTTGCTAAGGAGAATTTCATGTTTATGCTGCCGGTCATCTTCCTGTTCAGCAGCGTGCCTAAGTGGAAGTCTGCTTCCTGGATGGCGCTATCGGCAGTTATTCTGTTTTTTTACCGGTATATCTATGATCACCTTACCGGGCACCCGATGGCAGAAAGCCTTAATAATGATGCCGAGCATTTTACTTTTCTGATATCCAACAGCCCGCGGTTTCTTGAGGACTACTGGCAGCAGGATATGGCCGCAACCATTGGCATCTGGTGGGTTATTCCCATTGCTGTTGGCCTGCTCAATAAAGGCTTTGGCCGGCAATTGCGGCAGGATTGGCGCTTATATATGTGGCTTTGGGTGGTGCTCGTGCTGTTGCAGATGCTCATGTCCGGCGATCTTTCCCGGATGCTGTATTTGTTCCTGCCGGTTTATAGTTTGATCATTGCGTCTGCGATAGATCATTACCGCAGCAGCACAACTGCCAATTAAACCCATACAGGGTGGCGCAGGCCGGCTTTAGCGGTAATTTAAAATACACCAATCGTTACCCACGGTTAAAACCGTGGGCTAGTATCTGATTCCGGCTAAAGCCGGCCTGTGATTCGTAAATTCTGGGCTATTCCACCAAAAGAAAAGGCTCCCCGCGGGAAGCCTTACACTTAAAAAGGTTACAGTTTACTTATTTGTTTTTCGCCGCAGCAAAGCGCTTGCTTACCTCATCCCAGTTCACCACATTCCAGATCGCCGCCAAATAATCAGGGCGCTTGTTCTGGTACTTCAGGTAGTAGGAATGCTCCCATACATCTATGCCAAAGATGGGCTGGCACTTGCACTCGGCAATATCCATCAGCGGGTTATCCTGGTTGGGCGTAGAGCATACGGCAAGCTTGCCATCCTTCACGCCGAGCCAAGCCCAGCCGGAGCCAAAGCGCGTAATGCCTGCGGCATTCATCTGTGTTTTAAGCTCATCCAGCGAGCCGAATGATTCGTTGATCGCATCCGCAAGCTCGCCCGTTGGCTGGCCGCCATTCGCGCCGAGCACCGTCCAGAAAAGAGAGTGGTTGTAGTGGCCGCCGCCGTTATTGCGCACCGGTGCCGGGTACTTGGAAATGTTAGCCATCAGCTCTTCGATGGAAAGATTTTCGCCATCCGTGCCCGCAAGCGCCTTGTTCAGGTTATCCACATAAGCCTGGTGGTGCTTATCGTGGTGTATCTGCATTGTTTGTGCATCGATATGCGGCTCGAGCGCATCGAAAGCGTAGGGTAGTGCAGGAAGTGTAAATGCCATAGTATTTAGTTTTAGAGCCGTAAAAGTAAGCAACAAACAATAGCGTGCTGCCCCTTAAATCTCATACCGTTATTCAGAGAACTGATGTTTATTGTCCAGGCAGGAGGATTGCAGTTAAGCACGGGTGGCGATGGCACCGTTCATCCGGTTGCTGCTATTTAGCTTTTCCTGTGCGCTGTTGCAACACGGGCTGCAAAAGCCACAAAGGACAAAAATGCGTTAAGCAAGGGGCACCATTATATCTGTACCGCACCGTAGCTATCCTCCCGTTGGAAATAATTACTTTTGGCATCCTGATAAATACTCCATACCTGTGTCTACCATTGTCCTACAAGCCCAAACCCTCGATCTCGCTGCCTTCGAGCAGATCGTGCTCCAGCAGCAGCCTATAGAAATTGCGCAAAGCACACTTGAAGGCGTAAAGGCAAGCTACGATTTCCTCGAAGCCTTTTCCGGCGATAAGCTCATCTACGGCATCAACACCGGCTTCGGGCCTATGGCTCAGTACCGCATCGACGATGCCGACCGTGAGGCCCTGCAATACAACCTTATCCGCAGCCACAGCTCCGGCATGGGCCAGTACCTCACAGAGCAGCAATGCCGGGCTACGCTCCTGGCAAGGTTAAATACCATGCTCCTCGGCTATTCCGGCGTGCATATAACCTTGGTAGCGCTCATGCAGGCCCTCATCAATGCGTCTGCTTATCCGTGCATCCCCACACACGGCGGCGTAGGAGCCAGCGGCGATCTCGTGCAGCTTGCGCACCTTGCGCTGGGATTGATTGGCGAAGGCGATTTCTGGTATAAAGGTGGAGTGGTAAAGGCGGCCGATGTCTACCAGCAATTGAATCTTACCCCACTCAAAATACACATCCGCGAAGGCCTCGGCCTGCTTAACGGCACTTCTGCAATGACGGGCATCGGCGCTATCAACGTGCTGAATGCCCGGAAGCTCCTTACCGGGCAGATCCTTTTTTCCCTGATGGTCAATGAGATCATGGAAGCCTATGACGATCATTTTTCCGAAGAGCTCAACCGCGTAAAGCTCCACCACGGCCAGCAGATGATTGCCGGGGCTATGCGCGCCATATCCCGCAAGAGCGGCCTCCTGCGCAAGCGCCACGAGCATCTCTATGACAAAAAAGTAACCGAGGAAGTAATTGAAGATAAAGTGCAGGAATACTACAGCCTGCGCTGCGTGCCGCAGATCCTCGGCCCGGTATATGATACCATAGAATTTACCGCGAAGATCATCACTCAGGAGCTCAACTCTGTAAACGACAACCCGGTCATCGATACTGAGGCAAAGAACATCTTCCACGGCGGCAACTTCCACGGCGATTATGTGGCATTAGAGATGGACAAGCTGAAAATTGCCGTAACCAAGCTTTCCATGCTTGCCGACCGCCAGCTTAATTTTCTCCTCAATCCGCACCTCAACAATAAGCTGCCGGCATTTCATCAACCTCGGTGCCGCCTCGGGATTAAATTTTGGCGTGCAGGGCGCGCAATATCCCGGCCGTAAGCAATGTGGCCGAGAACCAGATGCTCTCCACGCCGACTGTACATCCACTCCATCCCCAACAACAACGACAACCAGGATATTGTGAGCATGGGCTGCAATGCTGCGCAGATGTGTGCCCGGGTTATTGAAAATACCTTCGAAGTGCTCTCGGTACACGCCCTGGCCATCGTACAGGCTATTGCCTACAAAGACTTCGCAGACCGCCTCTCGCCCGCCACCCGCTGGATGTATGATGAGATCAGCGCACTGGCCCCGCCTTTCGCAGAAGATACGCCATCATCAGAGCGGCTGAAAAAGATCAAGAACTTCCTGATGGCTACTGAGGTGGGCGATAAGATGAAGAAGCTGATGGGCTTTTAGGGATAGGGAATTAGTAATTGGGAATTGGTAATTGTCCGGGTTATGCATCTGCAATCAATTAAAAATACGGGCATCAGCCTTGTTGTAATACTGCTGCTCTTTGCGGGCACCGGCAGGATGACCGCCCAACGTACGCCGGCGAATTACTGTAATGAGCGCTATGGCTTTTGCATCCAATACAACCCTGCGTTATTGGTGCCGGGGCCTGTTGCCGGAAACGGCGACGGGCGCAGATTCAGTGACCGGAAAGGGCACGAGCGGCTCTCGGTCTATGGTACAGGTGACTGGACATTCGACGCGGATGGCAACCCCGTATCGCTCACTGAGCTGTATCATATGGAGCTGAAAGGAGGCCGGTTCCCGGAGCCCGGCGCACACCGGGCGGTTACCTACAAAGCGCTCGGCAAAACATCCTTTGTGCTGTCCGGAACGGAAAAGGGAGCCGTATTTTACCTTAAAGTGGTAAAGCGAGCCGATATCTTTTGCTATGCCTGGCTGCATTATCCGTCCGCGGAAGCCGCACAGTACAGCCCGGTAGCTGAGCTGATTGCAAAGAGTTTCCGATAGCAAGAGACAGCAAGATCACAACTCATAAATCCGAAATCAACAATCCATGAAGTATGCATTAATCACCGGCGGCTCACGCGGCATTGGCCGGGCAGTAGCCCTGAAGCTTGCCGCTGCCGGGTATCATATACTCGTCAACTACAAAGGCAATAATGCGGCCGCGGATGAAGCGGTAGCGCTGATCAGAGACCAGGGCGTGGAAGCCGAAGCCATTGCCTTCGATGTGGCCAGCCGCGCCGATGTAAATGCAGTGCTCGGCGGCTGGATGGAAAACAACAAAGACAAGCTCATAGAGGTACTCGTAAATAATGCAGGCATCCGCCAGGATACCCTGCTTATGAGCATGACCGATGAGCAGTGGGACAGCGTGCTCGGCACCTCGCTCGAAGGCATGTATGCTGTAACGAAGCTTGTGCTCACACCTATGCTGCTTAACCGCTACGGCCGTATCATCAACATGGTATCGTTGAGCGGCCTCAAAGGGATGCCCGGCCAGGTAAACTACAGCGCAGCAAAGGGCGGCATGATTGGCGCTACGAAGGCACTGGCGCAAGAAATCGCGAAGCGCAACATTACGGTAAATGCCATTGCTCCGGGCTTCATTAAAACAGACATGACCGAAGAGCTGAATGAAAAAGAGCTGGCGAAGATGATACCGATGCAGCGCTTTGGCACGGCAGATGAAGTGGCCGATCTGGTTGGCTTCCTGGCCTCTAAGAATGCAGCCTACATTACAGGGCAGGTCATCTCCATTAATGGCGGCTTATATTCTTAGGGCAAGGCGGCGCTGCAAAGTATTGGTAGCAGGCGCAGGCTTTTTATCCGGCACATCGTCATTGATCTCATCCGCAACGCTGCGGTCGTCTTTCAGACGCGTGATCTTCCTGCGGAATTCAACACCTACTTTTGCCTGCGCATACCAGGTAGCCAGTTGTACTGATGGCGCATCGGTAAAGTCATCACCATCATGGTTCCAGTCGGCCCTGCCAAGCGGCACTACGCAGCCGCCGCCAAAGCCGAGGAACAGGCTCTTGCCAAGCAGCACGCGCGATTGCATGCCCACGTTGAGCCCGGCAATGCCCGCCTGCAGCCGCCTGGCATCGGCCCCGCCCTGTATATAGCCGGATACTGTAGAATCATGCACACCATCATACAGACGGAGTGTGTAGGTGCTGTAGCCAATACCCATATGCGCAAAGCAGGCAAGGTGCTGCAACTGCAGGGGCACGGTATTCCAGGCCGGCCTCCATGCGGTAGTACTGGTATTTCTTGTAGCGAATCGTTTTATTGTCTTCATTATCCAGCCCGAAATCGCCGCTGTAAAAAAAGCCCAGGCCGTTATTATAGCGCACATTGTTGGATACCGATACGCAGGTAATACCCTCCGTAACGCTGCCATAGCCGGCGGGCTCAAGGAGCGCATTTAGCCCGCGCAGATTAAGATTCTGGTAAGTAATGCCGATAGACAGGCTCTTCCTGTTTTCATATTCCTGAGGTAAAATCGGGCCGGTCTGGGAGAAGGCGCATTGCGCGCAGAGCAATAGCAGAATGGCAATGAGCAGATGTTTCATAAGCTTCTTTCTTTTTTATAAATGCGAAGCTGTCGGCGGCGGAATGCAAGGAGATTGACAAAAGTCAAATAATAAATCAGGGGCCGGAAATACGGAAGATATCAGGGCGTGTCCTTGCAGGCCGGGCCATCTGCTGCAATCCCCGCCGGAAAAGGCGGGGGATTTTCGCTACTGTCCCTCACGCGGTAAATGCACGTCCACAATATTTACTATGCGGCTAAGAATTAGCAGGCAGGCGTAACCATTTTCCCAAACAATTGCTCCAGCATCTCACCAGCATCCAGGCAAAAACCAGGATGCACTTTGGACGTTTGCACTACCGTGCTCCGCGTAGCTGTAAGCCAGCGGAAGCGCTCTGCGATCGTCAGCTGCCCGATCGGGCCGCTACGCTTACCGCCGGCACATATCCGCTCAAACGCAACGAGATGCTCCCGTAGCGCAACGGCATCGCAGGCAGGCGCAAAAGCTTTTAGCCGCGCACTATCCGGCAATATCATCGCCTTCAGGAATTTTAGCTTTGCGCAATAGAGCACCACACCGGTATTCATAAATTCCTCGCGCTCTACCTGCGGCATAATCCGGATCACGGCGTACTCAAATAAGTGCTGCTCTGGCATCCTGCGCGGCTTTTACAAAGGTTTGGGAATGGGCAATGCGCGAAGTAAGAAATGTGGTGTAAGCGGCACGATGCTCGCCGGCCGAAGCAAATATAGTTTCCGTGTTCAGCCATGCATCCGGGATAAGCGCGGTGATGGCTTCTATTCGCTCAGCAGTCAGCAGGGCTTTGAAGGCTTTGTCAACCGCTTCCAGCTCGCTTGCCTGCGGCAGCAGCACATGGGTTTTCACTAAAGAAAATGGAGCAACAGCCTTGTCTTTCCAGTCATCCCACGAATGGTGAAAATAGAGCGAGGCGCCATGATCAATGAGCCATAGCTCGCGGTGCCACATCAGCATATTGGTATTGCGGGCCGTACGGTCCACATTGGTAAGCAGGCAATCCAGCCATACAATCTGCGAAGCGGTAAGGGCATCGATCGTAGCAACGGCAGGATCAAAAGTTATGGAGCCGGAGAGGTAATGCAGGGCAAGATTCAGGCCTTCGGAAGCGCGGAGGAGATCCTGTATTTCTTCATCCGGCTCGGTTCGCCCAAAGGCTGCATCCAGCTCAGCAAATACAATTTCCGGAACCCGCAGGCCAAGCAGCCTCGCCAGCTCTCCGCCAATGATCTCTGCGATCAGCGCTTTAATGCCCTGTCCCGCACCGCGGAATTTCAGCACATACAGGAAACCGTCATCCGCCTCGGTAATAGCCGGCATCGAGCCGCCCTCACGCAAAGGCGTTACATAGCGCGTAACCCGGACGATGCGCAGCTCTGGCTTTTTATGTTCATTCATGAAAAGGATTTGCGCAGCAAAAATAGCCGGTAACAGATTGTGGGTAGCAAAGAATCAGGCCATAGCGAGGTACCGCATAAAAGCGCGCTTAGCCACCGGCAGGATCGTTTCATCGAGCGGGAATTTCAGTGGAGTTTCCAGGCAGTAAAAAGCAGGATTATGCAGCGCGGGAATGCTGCCTTACAATTTCGGTCTTTATATGGGCATAGGTATGGCTAAGGCTATGCGGATAAGCTTGTAAGTAATGGATTCTGAGCCCGCGGTATTTAGCGTCTTTCTCCTCAAATAAAGTAGTGGTATAGCTATATGCCCGTACCTCGTGGTAAGCTCCCCACCGAAGCAGGAAGTAACCATCATTTTTATAGGCAGACAGGAGGCCAACAGGCTCTATGGTAAGCTGCCGTGCTACCAGCTCATAAATTTCCGTACCGGCTTCAATAGTATGCTTCAGCTTTTTTTCGGCGTAGCCGGTAATACTTTCCAGCTCATTCATCAGCTCATCATCCGCCAGTATTTTCTCGTAGAGAATTTCCGCCTGCCGGATGTTCACCTCATCGATGCGCTTAGGGAACTGCTCCTCCAGAAAGCGCTTATTGCTGCGAAAGGAAAGCAGGTTCCGGTAATGAAAGATCACATCCGAAAGCTGCGGGTAAAGCTTTGCCTCGCCAAAGCAGGTATTCACTTCCTTAAGATAAGCGAGGAGGCGGTATTTCTGCGATTCAAAGTCAATGGTACCTTCTGTAAACCAGGTTTGTGCTGAGTGTCATTGTAAGCTGCTGTTTTGCTCCTTCTAAGCTAAATAAAAAAGCAGTGCCGGGAAGCGCTGCTTTGGTCATTCAAAAGTTATTCAGGTTTTAATCATCGAGCTTCAGCACGGCCAGGAATGCTTCCTGCGGCACTTCCACATTGCCTATCTGGCGCATGCGCTTCTTGCCTTCTTTCTGCTTTTCCAGCAGCTTGCGCTTCCGCGAGATATCGCCGCCATAGCACTTCGCCGTTACATCTTTACGCATGGCCGAGATCGTTTCGCGGGCTACGATCTTAGCACCGATAGCAGCCTGTATGGCAATCACGAATTGCTGCTTGGGCAGTAGCTCTTTTAATTTTGAGCAGAGCTTACGGCCAAAGTCCTGAGCGCGGCTGCGGTGAATGAGCGCGCTGAGCGCATCCACATTGTCGCCGTTCAGCAGGATATCCATCTTTGCAATATCACTGTTGCGGTAATCGAGCGGCTGGTAATCGAACGATGCATAGCCGCGCGTGCAGCTTTTCAGCTTATCATAAAAATCAAAAACAATTTCCGCCAGCGGCAGCTCAAAGATCAGTTCAACGCGCGTTGTAGTGAGGTAATTCTGGTTGATGAGAATGCCGCGCTTACCGAGGCAAAGGCTCATAATATTGCCGATATAATCGGGCAGGGTGATGATCTGCGCGCGGATGAACGGTTCCTCGATACGGTCGAGGCGGCTCGGCTCCGGCATCTCGCTGGGGTTATTTACAATGATCTGCTTTTCCTTATCGCGGGTGAGGTAAGCGCGGAAGCTAACATTGGGCACCGTAGTGATCACAGTCTGGTTAAACTCGCGCTCCAACCGTTCCTGGATGATCTCCATATGCAGCATTCCCAGAAATCCGCAGCGGAAACCAAAGCCCAGTGCCTGCGAAGTTTCCGGCTCAAATGAAAGGGAGGCATCATTCAATTGCAGCTTTTCCATGCAATCGCGCAGCTCCTCAAAGTCATCGGTATCTACCGGGAAGATGCCTGCAAAAACCATCGCCTTTACATCTTGGAAGCCGCGGATAATTTCGGTTGTGGGGTTGGCCGCATTCGTGATCGTATCGCCCACCTTTACTTCTTTCGCTACTTTAATGCCGGTAATGAGATAGCCTACATCGCCGGTATGCACTTCATTCTTAGGTGTCATCGTAAGCTTCAGGATGCCTACTTCATCCGCAAAATATTCCTTGCCGGTATGGATGAACTTTACTTTATCACCCTTGCGCAGCACTCCGTTCGTAACCCCTGAAATAAACGATGATGCCCCGGAAAGAATTAAAAACAGAATCAAAGATCAGGGCCTGCAATGGCGCATCCGGCTTGCCCACCGGAGCAGGGATACGGTCAATAATGGCAGTAAGGATCTCGTCGATGCCAATGCCGGATTTGCCTGAAGCGAGAATAATATCCTCCGGCTTGCAGCCAATGAGCTCCACGATCTGGTCGGTAACTTCGGGTATCATCGCTCCATCCATATCGATCTTGTTGATGACGGGGATGATCTCGAGGTCGTTTTCTAAAGCAAGATATAAATTGGAGATGGTCTGGGCCTGGATGCCCTGTGAGGCATCTACCAGCAGCAGCGCCCCTTCACAGGCGGCAAGCGCCCGGCTTACCTCGTAGGAAAAATCCACATGGCCGGGAGTATCAATCAGGTTAAGGATATATTCCTCGCCGCGAAACGGGTAATTGATCTGTATGGCGTGGCTCTTGATGGTAATGCCTTTCTCGCGCTCAAGATCCATATCATCAAGCACCTGTGCCTGCATATCGCGGCTGGATATGGTTTTGGTATGCTCCAGCAGGCGGTCGGCAAGGGTAGATTTGCCGTGATCAATATGGGCAATGATGCAGAAATTACGGATATTTTTCATAAAATGTCCGCGAAATTACTTAAAATAGAGCGCATTGCGGTGGTTAATGGTTGGATGCTTTGCGTTGGATGAAGTTGGATGGTGTTGGATAAAGTTGGTGGCTTCGTCCGTTAGCTATTGAGGAGATTTGGCAAATCCATGAATCCTATTAAAATCCGGTATAAAGAATATCCACTAAATCAGCACAATCATGAAAATCTGCGTTCCATTTTCCCAGCGGCTGAAAAAACTGTTTTGACTTTTAGCGCTCACCGCGTACATTTGCAAAAAATTCAGGGCCACCTAATGAGTTTTAAGCATATCTTCTCTGTTTTACTGCCACTTTGCCTTCTTTTCGCAGGTCCAAATCCTGCATTTGCGCAGGAGCATGAGGGAGCGAAAAAGGAAAAGCTGGATGTTGCCGGCGAAATATTCGGCCACGTGAGCGATTGCCATGAATGGCATATCATGGAAATGAGCGGTCATCCGTTTTCTGTGCCCCTGCCGGTAATTTTCTACGATGCTAATCGCGGACTACAGTTTTTTTCTTCCGGCAATTTTAATATTCATCATACAGAGCCTACAGACAATCCAAAAGTACGGCGCACAGAAAGCTATAATGGCTACCATATTGAAAAGGGCATGAGCGAAAAGATCGTTGCCGATGACGGAGCTAAGCTTTACGATTTTTCTATTACGAAGAATGTGCTTTGTATGTTTATTTCTTTGTTGATCCTGCTGCCGCTTCTGCTCAGTGTTGCAAAAAAATACAAGACCAACGGTGCTCATGTTGCTCCATCCGGTTTTCAGAACGCGATCGAGCCTATTATTACTTTTGTGCGCGATGATGTTGCCAAGCCGAATCTCGGTTATAAGTACATGAGGTACATGCCGCTCCTGCTCACCTTGTTCTTCTTTATCTGGATCAATAACCTGCTGGGCCTGCTGCCTTTCGGCTTCAACTTTACCGGCAATATTGCCGTTACCCTTTGCCTTGCAGCTATCTTCTTTGTGGTAATGCTCGTGAATGCGAACAAGCATTTCTGGGGTCACTTGCTCAACCCCCCCGGCGTACCAACGGGCATTAAATTCCTGCTGGTGCCTATCGAGATCATTTCTCTTTTTGTAAAGCCTGTAGCCCTTACGATACGTCTGTTTGCCAATATCCTGGCGGGTCACATCGTTATCCTGAGCGTCATCTTCATGATCTTCATTTTTGCCAATATGAGCGCAGGCGCAGGTTGGGGCTTCTCTATTATCTCTGTTGCATTTGCCATTTTTCATGTTCTTCTTAGAGCTGCTGGTAGGCGCTATCCAGGCTTTTATCTTTACCAATCTCGTTGCCGTATTTTTAGGTCAGGCTATTGAAGAAGGTCATGGCCATGATGACGGGCAGGCACATCATGTTTCTGAAAACGAGATCATCGCTTAAGTTTTTTTTCACTCAAATACATAGACAAATGTTAAACACAATTCTGCTTGAAGCTACTACTGGTGCCGGTCTTGGCGCTATTGGTGCTGGTTTTGCCGCTCTCGGTGCCGGTGTTGGTATCGGCCAGATCGGTAAGGGTGCTGTTGAAAGCATCGCCCGCCAACCGGAAGCTAGTGGAGATATCCGTGCGAACATGATTCCTTACAGCCGCCTTCGTGGAAGGTGTGGCGCTGTTCGGTGTAATCGCCGGTATCCTTGCTATCTTCTCCTAAGCAAAAAGAAAAATTACTGCGCCCGACGCAAAGGGCAGAGGGCGCAGTTATTTAGCATTCCGGATTGCGGAAATCGGATTGCCTGGTCAGAGTGAAAGAAAAAATCACAATTCATAAATCACCAATCATAAATCTGAAATGGAATTATTAACTCCCGGCCTCGGTTTATTTGTCTGGACGCTCCTTGCCTTCGGGATCGTATTCTTTATCCTGAAGAAATTTGCCTGGAAGCCGATTCTTACCGCTCTCAGTGAGCGCGAAAAGGGTATTGCCGATTCTATTGCCACTGCAGATCGCGTACGCAAGGAAATGGCCGCCATGCAGAATGAGAATGAGAAGATGATGCAGCAGGCACGCGAAGAGCGTAGCGCTATGCTAAAGGAAGGCAAAGAAATGGCGGACAACATCATCACCAAAGCAAAGAACGATACGAAAGAAATTGCGGACAAGATGATTGCCGAAGCGCAGCAGCAGATAACCCAACAGAAAATGGCCGCTGTTACAGAAGTAAAGAACCAGATCGGTGTAATGGCCGTTGAAGTAGCAGAGAAAATTTTACGTAAGCAGTTAGCCGGTGCAGATGCGCAGAATAGCTACGCGGATCTTTTAGCTCAGGATATTAAACTCAACTAAGGCATTATTTCAATTAGCTAATTTGAGAATTAGCTAATCAGCTAATTATAATATAAATGCAGAATCCACGTATTGCTTCCCGTTATGCCAAGTCCGTGCTGGACCTGGCTATTGAGCAAAATTCGCTTGAAGCGACTTTGCAGGATATGCAGCAGATTGCGCACATCTGCGCCATCAGCATTGATTTTTGCAGCATGCTCCGCAGTCCGGTGATCAATCCTGATAAGAAGCAGGCGGTGGTAGGTTCTATCTTTGGAGATACAATGAATCCGTTGACTAAGGGATTTGTAGCGCTGCTGGTAAATAAAGGCCGCGAAGGCGTGCTGCCGGAAATTGCAACGGAATTCATCGATCAGTATAAGAAGATGAAGCATATCAGCACGGTGAAGCTTACTACGGCTGCGCCTGTTGATGAGCAGGTAAAAGAGGCGATCCGCGCAAAGGTTGCTGCCGGAATGCCGGGCCAGCAGGTAGAAATGGAAGTAAGCGTAGATCCTGAGCTGATCGGCGGCTTTACCCTGGAAATGGACCATAAGCTGATCGATGCCAGCGTGCGCCGCGATCTGAATGACATTAAGAAGAAGTTTCTGGATAAGAGCTACACGATGCAGATTTAAGTGCTGCGCTGTTGAATAATTGTTGGAGGCTTCGCGTTGGAAAGTTATTAGACGCGGGGTTGGAAGGTTAGAATCATGAAAATCATTTAATCATGCAAATTCTGGTTCGGACAATACAGCGAATAGTAAAAGCTGAATAGTGCTGTAACAGTACAAGAGTGCGACGCAACGATGCTTAACCAAGGGTTCGTCTGCCGGAAACAAAAAAGTAAAACCTGAGTTTAGCCGCAAGGCGGAATTTATAATTTATAACAATTATGGTAGGTATCAAACCGGATGAAATATCAGCGATCCTGCGCCAGCAGCTGAGCACTGTAAATGAAGGCGACAGCCTCGAAGAAGTAGGCACCGTCCTGCAGATTGGTGATGGTATTGCCCGCGTATATGGCCTTACGGGCGTGCGCCAGGGTGAGCTCGTTGCCTTCGAAAATGGTGTGCAGGCCATCGCCCTCAACCTTGAAGAAGATAATGTGGGTGTGGTATTGATGGGTGATTCCGGCGATATCCGTGAGGGTGCAAAGGTGCGCCGGACGGGTGAAATCGCTTCTATTAAGGTTGGTGAAGGCATGTGTGGCCGCGTGGTAAACACCCTTGGCCAGCCAATCGATGGTAAAGGCCCTATCACAGGCGATCTTTATGAAATGCCGCTGGAGCGTAAGGCACCAGGCGTGCTGTATCGTGAGCCGGTAAAGGAGCCTATGCAAACGGGTATTAAAGCGATTGACGCGATGATCCCGATCGGACGCGGACAGCGGGAGCTCGTTATCGGCGACCGTGGTACGGGCAAGACTGCCATCTGCCTCGATACCATTATCAACCAGAAAGAATTCTATGCAGCAGGCAAGCCTGTTTACTGCATCTATGTAGCCATCGGCCAGAAAGCATCTACCGTTGCGCAGGTAATGAAGGTGCTTACCGATAACGGTGCTATGGCTTATACTGTGATCGTTGCTGCTCCGGCTGCCGATCCTGCACCGTTGCAGTTCTTTGCACCCTTTGCGGGTGCTGCGATAGGTGAGTTCTTCCGCGATACTGGTCGCCCTGCGCTCGTGGTTTATGATGATCTATCCAAGCAGGCCGTGGCTTACCGCGAGGTATCGCTGCTGCTGCGCCGCCCGCCGGGACGCGAGGCTTACCCTGGTGATGTATTTTACCTGCATAGCCGTCTCCTCGAGCGCGCTGCAAAGGTGATCAATGATGACAACATCGTAAAGACGATGAATGACCTGCCGGAAAGCATCGCCACATGGTGAAGGGCGGCGGCTCACTGACGGCCCTGCCGATCATCGAAACACAGGCGGGTGACGTATCTGCGTACATCCCAACAAATGTTATTTCTATCACCGACGGGCAGATCTTCCTGGAAGGTAACCTGTTTAATGCCGGTATCCGCCCTGCGATCAACGTGGGTATCTCTGTAAGCCGCGTAGGCGGTAATGCACAGATCAAATCCATGAAGAAGGTATCGGGCACGCTAAAGCTCGACCAGGCGCTGTACCGGGAAATGGAAGCGTTCTCCAAGTTTGA
>CBDFFZ010000013.1:0-8692 GCA_965246905.1 Chitinophagaceae bacterium | reverse complement strand
CTCCACGCGGACCTTCATCGGTATCTACAATGGTTTCTTTTTCGATGCGCTTTCCTTTTTCATCGAGCGCTATTTCTTTGACAGTAATGGGCAGGATGCCTTTCTTGAAATAACCTTCGTTAATCGCATGGATCGCCTTTTGGTGCGACGCTAATGCAAAAGCATCCTGATCTTCGCGGCTTACTTTATAATCTGCGGCAACTGCCTCAGCGGTAAGGCCCATGCCTATGTAATAATCCCCATTTTCTTTTGCAATGCCGTAGTTAGGCATCGTACGCCAGCCTGCGGTAGGCACGAGGCTCATACTTTCAGTACCGCCGGCAATAATGCACTCCGCCATGCCGCATTGGATCTTAGCGGTAGCCATGGCAATGGTTTCGAGGCCGGATGCGCAATAGCGGTTTACGGTTACGCCGGGCGCCCATTCGCCAATGGCACGGTTGGCTATGATTCGGGCTACCTGTAATCCCTGCTCGGCTTCCGGCACGGCATTGCCTACTATTACATCATCTACGAGTTTAGCATCAAGCGCGGGTACAGAAGCAAGCAGGCCTTTAATTACATCTACCGCAAGATCATCGGGGCGATAAAAGCGGAAGCCGCCCCTTTTAGATTTAGCTACTGCGGTACGGTATCCGGCAATGATATAAGCTGCTTGCATAGAGGGAATTAATTTGTTGAAGTCGAGGAGTAAATTTAGGGAAATACTTTTAAGCAATAAACCAGGATTTACAGATCAATGCATTGCTAAAATTGCCGCTGCTTCAGCGCAGCGCTCACCGTCAATTGCAGCGCTTACGATCCCACCAGCATAGCCCGCACCTTCCCCGCAGGGAAAAAGCCCTTTGATCTGTGGATGCTGGAGCGTGTCTTTATCGCGCGGTATTCTTACGGGCGATGAGGTGCGCGACTCCGTAGCCACCAGCACGGCCTCATTGGTAAAATAGCCTTTCATCTTCTTACCAAAATCTACAACGGCCTGCCGCAATGCTTTGTGTACTTCGGGCGGTAAAACCTCGCTAAGCTGTGCACTCTTCAGGCCCGGCAGGTAAGAGCAATCGGGCAATGTTTTAGATTGCCTGCCATCAACAAAATCGGTCATGCGCTGGGCGGGTGCAGCAAGCGTACTTCCGCCTGCGGCAAATGCTGCCTGCTCTACCATTCTTTGATACTGCATGGCTGCCAGCGGACCAGTAAATCCGTACTGCGCAAAATCTTTTTCATCCACGGAAACAACCGTACCCGAATTTGCATAAGGATTGTTTCTTTTAGAGGGGCTCCATCCGTTCACCACCAGCTCACCGGGGGCAGTAGCAGCCGGAGCAATAATACCGCCCGGGCACATGCAAAATGAAAAAACGCCGCGCCCATACTCCTGTGCAACGAGCGAGTAGCTTGCCGGCGGCAGATATTCACCCCGCACCGGGCAATGATACTGAATAGAATCGATGAGCGATTGCGGATGCTCAATGCGTACGCCGAGCGCAAAAGGCTTGCTTTCTATCAGGATGCTTTGCTTATGCAGGGTCTCAAAAATATCCCGTGCGGAATGGCCGGTTGCAAGAATTACGGCAGACGCGGGAAAGAAAGCGCCATCCGCAGTTGCAACACCTTTTATCGTATTATTTTCAATATTAAACCCTGATAGTTTCCGGCCGAAATAAACTTCGCCGCCGCATTGAATGATTGCTTCCCGCATGGCAGTAATAATTTGCGGAAGCTTATTGGTGCCGATGTGCGGATGTGCATCATACAAAATGTTTTCCTCGGCGCCGAAATGCTGAAATAACTGCAAGATCCTGAGCACATTTCCGCGTTTGGTAGATCGGGTATAGAGCTTACCATCAGAATAAGTGCCTGCCCCACCCTCTCCAAAGCAATAGTTGGATTCCGGGTTTACGATTCCTTCCTTATTCATTGCCGCGAGATCCCGGCGGCGGCTGCGCACATCTTTTCCGCGCTCTAAAATGATGGGCTTTATACCTAAAGAGATAAGCTTCAGCGCGGCGAACAATCCTGCCGGTCCTGCCCCGATGATTAGTACGGAAGGAGCTTTATTTACATCCCGCAGCTGCGGATCGAAGGGCGCCGCTTCCTGCAGAGGCTCATTGATAAAAACCTGCGCCTGAATAATAATATTGATGACCCATCGTGAACGCGCGTCGATAGAGCGTTTCAGGATCTTGTAGCCGGTTAACTTTGGTATACTTACTCCTGCTTCGGAGGCCAGCGCTTTGCGTATCAGTACTTCATTTGCTGCCTCGGATGGCAGCATGGCTATTTGTATTGTTTTGACCATCGGAGTTAGGTTTTTATCCTAAAAAAATGGAGTGCTGTATATTAATGTGGGAATTGCATACAGAGGCATATTCCTACGCATCACTTACAGATGCGCAGCCCTGTATTTCTCTTTTACACTATCCAGAATCTTAATAAAATCCGGCGCTGAAACAGGATAAAAAACGGCCTTGTCATAGAGTTTTTGCTCGCCCTCATCTACAAAGAAATAGGCTGGTAATGAATTAGTGCCATATTTAGTTATCTCAAGGTCCTGGTTCATTTCACCGAGCGTTGTTACTTCTGCGCCGTCCATGCTTGCTGCTTTGTAGCGGTCTTCGGGTGCGAGGGTTACTCCATTCGCATCGCAGTATAGGGAGGCAAGCACAAAATCGTTTTTCAGGCGCTTCATTACTTCCGGGTCGCTCCAAACGCTGGATTCCAGCTTGCGGCAATTAGCGCAATTAATACCGGTAAAATCAAGCATAATGGGCTTCTTCAGGATTTTAGCGGCGGCCAGGGCTTCTTTATAATCAAAGTAAACCGTCATGTGGTATTTACGCACAACCGGCGGCTCATTGAGCCTCATCCGCTCAAAATATTTGGTTGGCGCCAGTGCGCCTTGCGTGGTAGATTCCTGTATTGCCGGAGCCTCACCGCCTGCCCCTTCGCTCAATACAAAATCTTGGGTGCCCATAGGCGGCACAAAGGCTCCCATACCATTAAGCGGCGCGCCCCACATGCCCGGCAGAAGATATAGGCCGAAAACAATGGCCACGATGGCGAAGATAAACCTGGGCACTTTTAAGTAAGGCAGGCCCCAATCGTTTTTCGGCATCTCGCTATCGTGAGAAAACCGGAATGCGCCCAGCAGGTAGGCACCAAGAAGAAAAGACAAACCGATCCAGATGGCAAGGAAAATTTCCCGGTCAAGCAACCGCCAGTTCATCTGTATATCTGCGTTGGATAAAAACTTCATAGCAAGCGCCAGCTCCACGAAGCCAAATGTTACTTTCACCACATTCAGCCAGCCTCCCTGCTTCCCGAGTTCATTCAGCAATGCCGGGAACAATGCAAATAAGGTAAACGGTAACGCAAGCCCGAGACCGTACCCGAAGAAACCAATGAGCGGCCCGATCTTGCTGCCTTCGCCCATTAATTTAAGCATATAGCTGATAAAAGGAACCGTACAGGAAAAGGAAACGATTACCAACGTAAGCGCCATAAAGAAAATACCACTGAAGCTTTTGGTATTTGCTTTGCTATCCATCTTGGTAGCCCAGGATGAGGGTAAACTAATCTCGAAAGCACCAAAGAAAGAAATACCAAACAGGATGAAAATCGCGGCAAAAAACAGGTTTACGATCCAGTTAGTAGAAAAAGCGTGCAGGGCATCCTGGGTGAAGAATACCGCCATCAGTCCACCAAGAATGGTGAAGATAAAAACAATGGAAAGAGAATATTGAATGGCAAGACGAATGCCTGTTTTCTTGTCTTTGCTCCGCTTAAGGAAAAAGCTGACCGTCATAGGCAGCATGGCAAAAACGCAGGGTGTGATTATAGAAAGAAGCCCATTAATAATACCTGTGAAAAGCAATACTATATTGGATTTCGGGCCTTCGTCATCGCTCCTTTTAGCTGCCGGCACCATCGTAGCAACTTTGCCGGATGAAACTGGCAGCACTACATGCTGATTTGTATCAGGCGGTATTGCGGCGGCTGCTACTGCGGCAGTTATTGGACTATCTATAATGGCAGATGCTATTGGCGCATCCGTAACAGCTACAGAAAACTTTTTTGTTTTGGGCGGCAGGCACATTTGATCATTGCAGACTTGGTACATGTAGCTGCCAGATACCGTTGTATTTCCAGTTATGGTAAGGCTTTGTGTATAGCTTACGCTGTGTTCGTAATAATTTACAATGCCTTCCACGCCATCCATAGGGCCGGTAATCTTCTTGCCGGATTCCTTGAATGGCCCCGTAGTTTTTACCGATGCTCCTTTGTCGACCTTTATCTCCGGGGCCGTTTGAAGTCCATCGCCCCCTGGCTTAAGCGACCAGATATGCCAGCCATCTGCAAGTTTTACATTAACGGTAAGCGCGTATTTATCCCCACCAATTTTTTTGATCGTGGTTGTCCAGGTAGTTGGATCTTTAGTGATCTGAGCATGTGTGGCGAATGAGCCGAAGAAGGCGATCGCTAATAAAAAACACGCGCGGAAATAGCTCATTGGCTGGATATGAAGTTTTAGAAATTACTACGGCTTAACCGTAAATGAAAATACTTTGCTCTTAGGGGGCAGGCACATCTTATCGTTGCATACCTGGTACTCATGTTTGCCTTTTATCTTCACGCTCATGCCCCACGGCACTTCAACTTCCTGCACAAAGGTTGCCTCTCCTTTAAAATAATTAATCGCTTTATCTATTCCTTCGGTCAGCTCGGTAACGGGCTTTCCTACTTCTTTCATCTTACCAGCCAGCTTTACCTTTGGATCCGGCTCAAAAGTAAAGGTCGGTGGTATCAGGCTTTCATCACCACCGGGATCGAGCGCATAGATATGCCAGCCACCGGAAAGCTTTACTTTAAAGAATAGCTCAAAATGATTGCCGAATTTACGTTTGGCGGTATAAGTCCATGTAGTTGGGTCGGTAAGTTTTTGGGCAAAGCTTTCATGCGCCAAGGCAAACATTAAAAGAATGAGTGCTGGTATTTTTAGGAGTTTCATTTCAGGATCTCTTTAATTCATGTTGGTAAATGCCTTGAGAATCAGGCGGCCATCCGTGTTCTTCAATTCATCGGCAGTGGCGCGCTCAGGATGCGGCATCATGCCATACACATTTCTTTCCTTATTGCAGATTCCGGCAATATTATCAGTAGCGCCATTAGGATTTGAATGCAGGTGTACCTCGCCTCTTTCATTGCAATAACGGAACACAATCTGGTTACCTTCTTTCAGCGAAGCCATTGTTGCAGCATCAGCATGGTAGCGGCCTTCACCGTGCGCAACCGGTATTTTTAAAATTTTGCTGCCTACATTATCCCCGATAATATTCCTTTTATCTTCACTTTTGATAAATATATTCTTGCAGACAAATGTCTGATGATCATTCTGCAGGAGCACTCCCGGCAGCAATCCGCTTTCGCAGAGAATCTGGAATCCGTTGCATACGCCCAGCACCTTACCGCCGTTAGCTGCAAAATTCACAACCTGCTCCATCATCGGCGAAAAGCGGGCGAGCGCACCGCACCGCAGGTAATCTCCATACGAGAACCCGCCCGGCAGTACAATGCAATCATCAATATCAAACATGCTCAGGTCGCGGTCTTTATGCCAGAGCATTACTACTTCCTGCTTCAGGTCTTCCTGTAGCGCGTGCTGCATATCTCTATCGCAATTGGAACCTGGAAAAACGATCACTCCAAACTTCATGGAAAATTATAATTGAGGCTATTTATAAAAGGTAATCTGGCAGAATACTGCGAAGGCAATCAGGAAATAAAAGATAAAATTACTAAACAGCTTGTTCTTTTCAAGATTTAGGGGCAAAGCCGTAAGTAAGGAAAGGCCGGGAATGGCGCAAAGCCACGCTGCGTCTATAGCATCCGGCGTAAAAAGACTTACAATAAGTGAAACAAGAAACGTGGCTATCACCACACTCCAGCCCCGCCTTACGGAGATGGCCATTTTATGCTGTGTATCATTCAGCACATAGAAGCCTGCGGAGATCAGTATTATGCCACCCAAAACCGCACCTACAAAGTACAACGGATGCACCAGTTGCCGTGGTAGCGAAATACCGATCCATGGCCACCACTTTATCTGGCCCAGCTTATCAAATAGAAAAAGAACTCCTGCAAAAAAGTAAACCGGAGTTAGCAGGCCAAGCATTCCTACAATCCACTCCGCAGCATTGAAAGGCCGCAAAATCAATAGCGCAATGAGCAGCAACAGTACGTATCCGATAGCCGAAAATTGTATTAGCACGGCGCAGGCAATAAGAATGCCGGCATTGAATATATATTTCTGGGCGTGCAGTGGCTGGCTGAGCCGCAGAAAAATATCCAGCGCAAATAGCAGGAGCCACACTACCAGCAGCGGCGGACTGAATATATTGAAGCCGGGAAGTATGGAGGTGAGCGCAATGTAGGCGAAGGCCGGTGTGTAGTAAGTTTTAGAAAACAGCCTGCGGCGGCTGGTAATGCCGGTAAGATAAATAGCCTGACCAAACAGCATAATTACGGTTAGCAAAGTCCATGCAAAAGCGCTTTGGCCGAAGAGGGTGCTTAATCCTCTTACGATGCTGTTGTAAACGGGGCCATTATTTAGGAGCTCAGGCAAAGCCGGGTGCAACAGCGTATGCAGCTTGATGAGCAGCGTAAAAATGAAGAGGATGATAACCGTATAAGGGCTATTGTTGCGGAAAAGATGCAGCACGCGCCGAAGGTACTACCGGTTTTACCAGAACGATAATTTTACAAAGCAAATCTGCCGCTTGCGGATACACGGCACGATCAGCTCATGGCCGGAAACCTGCCTGCCGGATTTTGGTATCCAGTCGGGATCATCGGCGCCATTCATAGCGAGCGATCTTATTTCCGTCTTACCCTCTCCATCCAATGTTGCCAACTGAATGCTGGAACGGCGCCCGCTCAGGTTATTGTACAGGAAGCTTAGTGAGCCGCCTGTATTCAGCAGCGCGTAAGAAGAAAACAGTCCGCCATCTTCCTGCGAATACTGATCCTTGCGCACAAATGCATTCCATTCAATAGCACCTTCCCCATTGCAGGATAGCACCAGCACGTCTTCATAGCGATACTCTCGAATTGTTCTGCCGGTATTCATAAATGGCCCGTAAGACATAGGATAAAAGCCCGAGCCGTAACCATAAGGCGAGCCTGTACTACGCTCACTTGTAGCATAGCTTTCGGCATTGAGCACAAAGCCGCCATCGGTCTTAACGATGAGCTGTCGGGTTTTATAATTATTAAATGCGCGCTTTGTGTTGCGCTCGCCGGTATTGTTTTTCAATTCCGCACTAAAAGGAATCATCCGCTGACTGCTGAATGTGTTGGATGCAGGATCATAAATGGCGTACAGGATACCTTCATAATTGCCGTTCTTTTTGCTGCTGTAAAAGCCGCCAAAATAGATGCGCGCTTTGCTGTTGTCGATGCGCAGGTACGGGCTTGCTGCATAATTACCTGAAAGCGGAAGCTGTGCCGTAATTACCTGCCTTTCGCCCCGCTTTACAGAAAGCAATTTTAGTGTAGATAAAAACCCCTGGTAGGAAATTGGCGTCATTGCAGGAATATAAAGGGTGCCATCATTGCCGATCATAGCATCGCCTGCTTCTACCCTTTCCCCGTTTTCGTAAACGTGCGTAAACCTCCCGGCCCCTTGCAGATTATCATCCAGTATGGTAGCGCTCAGGTCTATGTTGCTGCCATGCGCATTAGCTGCATAAACGGCGAGGTAATGTTTATCATCCGAAACGGCCGATGAAAAGTAGGAGCGTGCAGGCCCGAAGAAACCGGTTTTTGCAGAGTCCAGATTCAATGGTGTCCCTTGCAGCCGTCCCTGTCCATTGAGCTTTGCAGCATGCTGTACTACCTTGCCGCGCTCCAGGCTTTGGTAAATGACAATGATCTTGTCGGTATAAGCAATGAAACGCGTTTCGTAAATTTTAGTGGGAAAGAAATCCAGAATAACCGTTGCGGTAAGCTGCATACTGTCATCCCAGGCATCTAAAAAGTACCCTTCAGATGTTGAACGATACGTATAAAGCCGACCGGCCGTTTTGCCTACCACACTAAAATCTCCCTGCCGCAAATCATATTTTTGATAAGCTGAGTAGGTGATTTCCTGTGCCGATGCGCTAGGTACGCAGGTAAAGAGCAACGCAATAAGTCCAATCCAATTCTTCATGCTACAAATTTAATAGAGTTGCCGGCTGGGTATCGTAGTAATCTTCTGATTCCGTAAAACAGGGCCGCCTAAGCATTATCCAATTGCGCGTGCATTTTCTTAATCCGGTCTTCCAGCTTTTCACTGGTTAGCTGCTCACGGAGGCTATCCACTTTTATAGGGAAGCAAAATGGAGTCAGTCCTTTCGGGCGCTGCACGATGAAGGCGCCTATATAGATGCGCTCTAAAGCATGGTAAAGCCGCTCTGCTTCTATTTCATAAGTAAATACATCATTGTAAGCCTGCTGCAATAATAAATGATTGGGCTCCTGGTCTCGCAGCACTTCGTAGATAAGGGAAGATGAGTTTTGCAGATGCCGCTGCTTCTTGCCATTGCCCGGATAGCCCTGGAAAATAAGGCCTGCAATCACCGCAATATCCCGGAATTTGCGCTTGCCCATCTCGGTGGCATTTACGCTGCGCTGCAGGTCGGTGTACCATTCT
>CBDFFZ010000012.1:0-101859 GCA_965246905.1 Chitinophagaceae bacterium | reverse complement strand
CAACGAATTATTTAACGCTCTACACACCCTTTACCAAACACGTGCCAGATAAATCAGGCTTGGCAATTGCGGCTACTCGATAACCATTTTTATAGTGCTTGTACGATTGCCGGCGGTGATTATTGAAAAATAAATGCCCTTTGCAAAACCAGTTACATCCAGCTGCGTCACATTATTTCCGGCATTTAGCGGCCAGTTTTTTGGAGGATTATCCTGCCGGTTACATCACCTATTTCAAATGCTGCAGTTGTTGACTTTAAAGATGCGCAGGCAATTGTAAAGACACCGCTGTTAGGGTTTGGATAAAGGCTCCATTTCATGGAATTGCTCACTACCTGATTTACACTGAGATCCTGCAAAACCTTCCGTATTGCGGCATACGCATTCACCTTGCCGTGGCCCCAGATATTATTTCCCGCAGGAGTTAAAGCACCGGTATAGGTATCTATGATCGCTGTTTGGGCCAGCACGTCTTTTACCCCCTGCGGAGTAAGATTCGGGTTTGCCTCCAGCAACAGTGCCGCAATGCCGGATACTGCGGGTGATGACATAGAGGTGCCGCTGAGTACCCCATAAGTGTAGGTTTTACCATTCATCGGGAAGGCGCTGAATACACTGTAGTAGCTACTGCCACCCGGCATGAAAGAGGAATCATAAGAGTTGACACCGGAAACCACAAAGTAACCAGGCGCGGCAATATCCGGATTAATACGACTATCTGCAGTTGGGCCATGACTCGAAAAAGTAGCAATACGCCAAAGCGATGAGCCGGTTTGCTGCGCGCCGCTGATATTCGTATATCTGTTTCTCGAGCTGAATGCCCCTACGCTGATGGCAGACTTCGTTGCGCTAAAATCGGAGGTGGTCATATCGGTATTGCCATTCACAGCCCAGCTCATGCCGCCATTTGTGAAAGCGCCATAATAGCCGGAGCTGTTTTCTACATAGCCATCCCACATATTCACCTTTGCATCGGAGCTTTTCAATGTAAGATTTACAGCGTCTGCAGCTTTGTTGCGCAGGGATAAAAAGATACGCGGCTTGCCATTAAAATCAGCTGCGGAAGTGGTCATATCCACAAAACAGGTATCGCCGGCGGAACCTATAAGGTAAGTGCTATGTGTGGTATTATCGAGGCAGATAAAGCCAGTGCTGTTGCCGGCAGTTGCGCCATTGTAAAGCGTAATTTTTGCGCAGAATGTTTTAGCTGTATCACCCCATATATCTATCCAGGTTTTCTTCTCTGCCAGGTACGGACTAAAGGAAATAAATGTATTAAAAATCGTATCCGCAGTAGTAAAAGATTTTTGTAGATGAATATTATCAGCACCCGTATTGCCAGCGGAGCAAACGAATAATTTCCCGCTGCCGGTAAGGGCATCGACTGCTTTGCTGAATAGCGAGAGGCCATCGTGCGAGCCGGTGCTGCAACCCCAGCTTAGATTTACTACCGCAGGCTTGCCTGCTGATGCAGCATAATCATAGATGTATTTCATACCCTCTATCAAGTCGCTCATGCCGGTATTCATCCATTGGCTTTGCGGCGGCGTTATGCCTACGAGCACCACATCCGTATTGAACCCTATTCCGCGGAAGCGGCTGTTGGTGCTGCTGCTGCCAAAGCCTGAGCCACCGGCAATGCCTGCCACATGCGTACCGTGCGACTGGTGTGTATTATCCGAGCCTGATGCACGCATGGCCATAGTATCGGTTATCTCGCGGCCGAAAGAATAGCCAGCTGGTGGCGTGCCGGTAGTTTTCTCTTCCCATATCCGGCGTACCCGGTAACGGTTGCCGGTGGTATCATAGAAAAGAGGATGAGTATAGTCGAAGCCTACGTCCATAATGCCAAGCACAACATTGTTACCAGTAAATGCCATAGGAAGATTGATGCCTGCATGCACGGAATCCACGCGGGTAACTTTCCTAACGGAATCCATTGCAGGATATACCGGCTCATCAAGTTGGATATATTGGGCACCCGCTACCTGCGTAAAGGCGATAACCTGGCCCAGCGGCACATGCACCGTCCAGATAGCACCCGCCTTTACGCCGACAATAGCGCCGATTTGCCGGAGGCTTTCTTCCTGCAAATGCCCATTGCTTTGCACCAATGCGCTGATAAATAAATTACCTGCGGCATCCTGACGATATACATACCCGGAAACGGGGCCAGCAGTGTGCGCTGCCCTAAGCAGGTATTGCTGTGTAAGCGGGGAAAGTATTGCCACTGTGCTTTCCTTAGCTCCGGCGCTATAGCCAATGCCGCTAAGCATGATCAATAAAAATAAAAATCGCTTCATAAACAGCATGAATTAATGTTGGGCTAAGATAACTACGTTTGCCCTTCCATTATCTTTGCGCCATAAAAGGCTGAAAATGCGCCGCAACCTACTCTTCCTTCTTTATCTTACGCTACTCTCTCTGCTGGCCGGCTGGCTGCTTTCAAAAATGTCGTGGCTTGGGCGCATGGGTGTAAACACAATTCATAAAGAATATAAGTTTCTCAAAATATGGTATTGAGGGCGCGGGTATTATTTTTCTTGTATTAATGGCCCTTTTCGCAGTGCAGCTTCTCTTTCAAAAAAGGTTCAGCCGCGGCCAGGCCCGGATGGCCCATATTGTTGCCTTGCTGCTTGCTCTTGCGGGTCTATTTTATACTTATTCGGATTTCAGGAATGATTTCACGCACCGTATTCTCCGCGAGCGCTTTCATCTCGGCGCCTATCTTTTCTGGATTGGCTGGATATCCATCAGTATCTTCTTTATTAGCGAGAGGAGATTACCCAAAACAACCTTAGAGGTGTAGGTAATAAGGCGACATCAAACTTATAAATCCCATAGTATAATCACCGTTTGAATCCTTGATAGCAAGCGTACCGGACAAGTGCGGGGAATTTCTTTGAGCATACATGGCAACAATACGCTTTACCGGCGCGGCTATTTGATCGCTCACTTTTAATACCGATTGTAGATACAAGCCAGAGGCATTTGCAAGCCTGTTAAATTGCTCCCATTCTACAGGAGGCATCAATATAGAAGCCTGGCCATCGGGCCTAAGCGTACGTTTGAATAGGTCAACGATATCCTGATGCTCCAGCAATACGCTGTGCCGCGCAATATTCCTGGAATGCTCCGGACTGGGTAAGCTATTTATAAAGAAAGGTGGATTGCAGATGACAAGATCGTACCGCTTCTGCGCCACCCAACTCCGCGCATCTGCTTCATAAAGACGAATACGATTCTTAAACGAACTGGCCGCAACATTCTCTTTTTGCCTGCGCTGCCGCTGCTGCATCAATTTCCAGCGCATCGATCTTTGCCGATGGCGCACGTTGCGCCAGCATTAGTGACAATAATCCGGTTCCGGCGCCAATATCCAATATACAGCATGGGCCATCGGGCAACGGCGTCCACGCGCCCCTGAATGCAGGCATCGGTGGTAACCTTCATGCCGCAGGCCCCCTGCTCTACCCGGAATTGCTTGAAATCAAAGAACGACTGGCCCATTACCACGCCGCTCTTGCAGATGGAATGATGGATAGATCGGCAAACTGGCCGGCGCCATATTTATACCAGGCCGTTATACCAATCATGGCAGCATTATCCGTGCAGTATTCAAACTTCGGAATAAAGATTTTC
Organism: Chitinophagaceae bacterium; assembly: GCA_965246905.1. GTDB lineage: Bacteria > Bacteroidota > Bacteroidia > Chitinophagales > Chitinophagaceae > UBA1952. The sequence continues at coordinate 98,217 of CBDFFZ010000012.1, read as the reverse complement.
CAGCCCAGCACTGCGCCGCGCTCCTGTAATGCTTTACGCAATCCGCTGTTTGCAGAAACGCCGCCAGCAATGCCGATATTTTTAATGCCGGTTTCAAGCGCAGCTTCCTCCAGCTTTTTCATGAGCATTGCAAGGATCGTATGCTGCACGGATGCGCAAATATCTGCAAGATTTTCCTCCTTAAAGTTGGGATTGCTGCGCGATTCCCGCTGAAGGAATTGCAGCACGGAAGTCTTAATCCCGCTAAAGCTGAAATCCAGTCCCGGCATGGATGTAACAGGAAACTTAAACCGCAGCGGATCGCCTTGGGTTGCATATTTATCGATCAGCGGCCCGCCGGGATAAGGGAGTCCCAACATCTTAGCCGTCTTGTCAAACGCCTCGCCCGCAGCATCATCGGCCGTCTGCCCTATCACCTGCATATCGAGCGGGCTATTGCACAGCACGATCTGTGTATGGCCGCCACTAACCGTCAGGCACAGGAACGGAAAATCCGGCTTCGGCTCATCGATAAGGAGGGCAAGCACATGCGCCTGCATGTGATGCACCGCGATCAGCGGCAGATTGCGGGCCTGCGCAAAGGCTTTGGCAAAGCAGGCACCAACCATCAGGGAGCCGATAAGGCCGGGTGCTTGGGTAAATGCCACTGCCGTGATCTCCTGTTTGCTGATGCCTGCCTTGCGCAAAGCCACATCCACTACCGGAATAATACTGGCCATGTGCGCCCGCGAAGCCATCTCCGGCACTACACCGCCATATTGCTCATGAACTGTTTGGTTAGCGGTAAGATTCACGAGCACAGCACCTTCGCGCACAACGGCGGCGCTGGTATCATCGCAGGAAGATTCTATGGCGAGTATAGTTACGGTGGATTGCAAAGCGGCGCAAAAATAATGTCTGATTGAGGATTTTTGATTTTTGATTTGTGATTTATTAAAGCTTAGCAACTTATCGCCCGATCAACTTATCTTTCCGCTATGCATTTCCAGAACAAAACCGTTTTCATTACCGGCGCAAGCCGCGGTATAGGTAAGGCCATTGCCCTGATACTCGCCGCTGCCGGTGCAAATGTGATCATCGCCGCAAAATCTGTAATTGAAAACCCTAAGCTGGGTGGCACTATCTACAGTGCCGCGGAAGAGCTGGAAGCGGCAGGTGGCAAGGCTTTAGCAGTACAATGCGATATTCGTGATGAAGCACAGGTTACTCGTGCAGTCAACGAGGGCATAGCAAAATTCGGTGGCATCGATATGCTCATTAACAATGCATCTGCCATCTCGCTTACGGGCACGGAAACTACAGAGATGAAGCGCTTCGATCTAATCCATAGCATCAATGTACGCGGCACTTTTCTCGTTACCAAAGCTTGCATCCCGCACCTGCGGAAATCTGCCAACGCGCATATCCTTACGCTTTCGCCACCCATAGGGCTGAAGCCCGAATGGCTCGGCCCGCATATAGCCTATACGCTCTCGAAGTATGATATGAGCCTAATGACGCTGGGCTGGGCGGCGGAGTTTAAAGACGCGGGAATAGCCGCGAATGCCCTCTGGCCGGTAACCACCATCGCTACCGCAGCTGTGCAGAATTTATTAGGCGGAGATTACCTCACCGCAAGAAGCCGCAAGCCTGAGATACTCGCCGATGCCGCAGCATGGATACTCTCACAGCCGGCGGAAGAGTGTACCGGCAATCTCTTTTTAGATGAAGAAGTACTGGCGCGGGCAGGCATTACAGACCTTGAAAAATATGCAGTGAATCCCGGCGGCGAATTGCAGCGGGACCTTTTTGTTTAATTACTTGCCTTAAGTAGAAGCTAAAAGTCTTAAATCCTTTACCGACTTAAGCGTGATGATTACCGAATTTCCATTCTCCCATGTCTTTCGGCATACTACTTTTGACTTACGACCAACAACTACATATGCCTATACTGTCTGTTCAGAATATCCGTAAATCCTATGGTGCCGTACAGGCCCTGAAAGATGTTTCTTTTGAGGTGCCGGAAGGTTCGGTGTTCGGTATCCTGGGCCCTAATGGCAGCGGGAAGACTACCCTGCTCGGCACAGTGCTCAATGTGCTGCTGGCCGATAGCGGCTCGTATAGCTGGCTCAACGGCGCGCAGCCGGATGCTGCAAGACAGCAGATAGGCTCACTGCTGGAAACCCCCAATTTCTATCATTACCTCAGCGCCGATGACAATCTTGAGATTTCCGCTGCTATCAAAGGCCGCGGTAAAGACGATATTACGCGTGTTCTTGGGTTAGTTAACCTTTTAGAGCGCCGCACGAGCAAATTCAGCACCTATTCCCTGGGTATGAAGCAACGGCTAGCCATTGCTTCCGCACTGCTCGGCCATCCTAAAGTGCTGGTGCTGGATGAGCCAACCAACGGCCTCGACCCGGTGGGGATTGCCGAGATACGCGAGCTGATCCAAAGCCTGAGCGCTCACGGTATTACTGTTATTATGGCAAGCCACCTGCTTTATGAAGTGGAGAAAGTATGCACGCATGTAGCTATTCTGAAACGCGGCAGTCTCCTGCTCACCGGCCCGGTTGGTACCGTGATGCAGGCACAGGATATTGTGGAAGTGGGCGCAGCGGATCTTGGTAAGCTGGAAAGTAGCCTCATTAATTTGCCTATGGTCAAAAAAGTGGCGCATAGCGATGGTTTCCTGCAACTTTCGGGTGGTGATGAATTGCAACCCGCAGCGGTGAATGCTTACTGTGCGCAGCAAGGCATTACGCTGTCCCATCTCGTGCTTAAAAAGCGCAGCCTCGAGAGCAAATTCATGGAACTTACAGATGATGGTTCTGTTTCGTGATAAGAAACATTTACCGCAAAGCACGCAAAGTAAATACGCGAAGATTCGCAAAGCCTTCCTACATCTTAATTACCACACAATGCAATCCCTTCTTGCCATCGAATGGCTTAAAATAAAGCGCTTCCGCACCTTCTGGATTCTAACCGGGCTATTTGCCGTGCTTTTCCCACTCTGGAATCTGGGCGTTAGCAACGGCCTCCTCAAAATGGGGCCTATTGATCTGCTGGGCGGCACTTATTCTTTCAGCGATGTTTGGAGCAATGTAACCGCCCATGCCTCCAACTTCATCATTTTCATTGCCATACTCGTATCCATACTTGTAACCAATGAATACGGCTATAAAACACATCGCCAGAACATGATCGATGGTTGGAGCCGTCTGCAGGTGTACCATGCAAAATGGCTCGTGCTGCTGGTACTTGCTGTAGCTGTAACGCTGTTCGTTTTCCTTACCGGAATTGTACTCGGCATTAGCAAAGGAGCTGCGTGGGATGGCTTCGGGGGCAACATCATCCGTCTTGCATGGATGCTTTTGCTTTCTGTAAACTACCTCGGCTTCGCCATGTTGATAGCGCACCTTGTAAAGCGCAGCGGGCTCGCCATCAGCCTGTTTGTTATATACAGCCTTATGTTCGAGAGCCTCCTTCATCTCTATTTCTTCTACGGTAAGCAACTGTTCTTTATCGATCTTTTCCTGCCGCTGCAATGTAGTGATCAGCTATTGCAGCTATCATCGCTGGAGGGCATGCAGAAAATGGGTGGGCTCAAGGGCATCTCCCCCTATGCCTATGCTGTTGCCTCTCTTTGCTGGATTGCTGCCTACTATATCATTGGCCGTATCCGCTTATTGCGCACCGATTGGTAATTTTGCGGCACGATGAACGACGATAGCAGACCTATAATTCTTGTAACGAATGATGATGGAATCACTGCGCCCGGAATCCGCAGCCTTGTAACGGCGGTTAAGGATCTGGGCAGGGTTGTGGTAGTAGCGCCCGATAGTCCACAGAGCGGTATGGGCCATGCCATCACCATCGGGCACCCCCTGCGCCTGAATAAGGTGGATGTTTTTGAGGGGATAGAATCTTATCAGTGCAGCGGCACACCTGTGGACTGCGTGAAGCTTGCCCGCGATAAAGTGCTGCACCGAGCGCCAGATCTTTGCGTTAGCGGCATCAATCACGGAGCTAATTCAAGCATTAATGTGCTCTACTCAGGCACTATGAGTGCGGCTATGGAAGCGGCTATAGAAGGCATCCCTTCAGTAGGGTTCTCTTTGCTGGATTTTTCTTTTGAGGCGGATTTTTCTGTAGCGCAGGAAGTTGCGCACACTATTTCCAGGAGAATGCTTACCGATAAAATGCCTCCGCATTTTCTGCTTAATGTGAACATTCCGAAAGGAACAATGGAAAGCTTCAAGGGCCTGAAGATCTGCCGGCAGGCGTTTGCAAAATGGACTGAAGATTTTGACCACCGTGTAGATCCGCGTGGCAAAGATTATTTCTGGATGGTAGGCCGGTTTGTAAATATGGATCAGGGAGGAGAAACGGATATCGAAGCCCTGGAAGCAGGATACGCATCTGTAGTGCCGGTAAAATTTGACCTGACCGACCGCGAAATGAAGGACAGGCTGCAAAAACATTGGCAGGATCTCTTAGGATAATACTGAATCAATGCATTTTTTCAGCGAATAATTTTCTTATTTAAAGAGCTTTTCCACGCCATCGAACAGGCGTACTACCCTTTTAGGCGCAGTAAACCTGCGTGCCACCGCAACGCGTAGCAAACCTGTTTGATATACCTGGTAGCGGCCCTGGCTGGAAAGGTTGCTGGCTTCGTAATTGGTAACATAATAGATGCCGGCGTAAAACCGATCGCTGTTATAGCCTGCGCCTAAGCGGCCTATTGCATTGAGCTGCACGCCAAAGGTATTCTGGTCAAAAGCCGTTGCCTCATTTTTGAGTGTGGCATGGTTTACTCCAGCGCCGAGCACTGCCGAACCGGTAAGGAAAAAATTCTTTGCGATGATAAGGGTGTGCGCATACCCGCCATTCACCGTGAGCGATGCAATGCCGCTCCGGTTGTAATCCTGCCCCGCCCCATAAGCGGCATAGATGAGGTCTTTATTGGGGATGAGCGAAGAATCGGCGCGGGTATGGTGATAATGTAATCCGGCACCAACTATGAATGAGCCTGCGCTTTTCAGCTGGCGCTCATTTTGAAGATAGACGGCGCGGTAAGAAAATTTCTTTCCATTAAATAAATACTCCACGTTGGCACCGAGATTGCGCGTCTGGATATCATTGCGCAAAAAATAGTCGCGCCCTACGGGCTCATGCTGCAACAGATCATCATTGGCGAGGTAATAGCCTTCAAAGCTCTGCCCGTAAAAATCGATGTTGAGCTTGCGCATATAGATATACGCCTGGAGGTCGAGCCACTTCGATTTTCCGCGCTGATCGTCGTCGTTATTGAAGCCGGGAGCCTTGAAGCCGAGGTTGATGCCGAGCCACCGGTAGTTGAAGCCCACACCTACGTTATAATTGGTGTTGGGCCGGTAAACGAGGCGCTCTTTATAATGATAATCGCCGAGCGTTAGCTCCGAAAACTTGTTGGACCCATAAACGCGCAGCAGGAGATCACCGGTTTTATCGGAAATATAGCGGTCGTTGAATGCAGGCGGCTTTTGCGCGAAGCCTGCTGTACAGAGGCTGCAGCAAAAGGCGGTAATAAAAAGGGTACGAAACATAAGAGGATTAGAATGCGGTGAAGATAAGGAAGGCGTGCCTTGCAAAGCGGCACAAAAAAACCTCTCTCGTCCCATCTTTATTGCAGGCATGCACCTGGCTGCCCATTCCTTCACCGGGCCGTTTTACCGGCTACCTTTGTGCCTGCGCATAAGCATTTCCAGATCATGAAATTTGACCAGTACCCTATCTCTCCGGAAGTAAAAAGAAGCCTTGAAGAGCTGGGCTACAAGCGCCCTACCGATATCCAGTTCAAGGCTATTCCCTCTATTTTAAAGGGCGATGATGTGCTGGCGATCGCGCAGACCGGCACCGGGAAAACGGCTGCCTTCGCCATTCCCATTTTGCACCTCCTGCAGCAAAGAGCGCACCGGAAAAAGGACGATAGCGTAAGCTGCCTCGTAATGGTGCCCACCCGCGAGCTTGCCGCGCAGATTGCGGAAGCATTCAGCGCCCTTGCAAAATACACTAGGCTGAAAGTGCTGGGACTCTATGGCGGCGTATCGCAGGATCCGCAGATAAAAAAGCTGGATAAAGGCGTGGATGTGCTCATTGCCACGCCCGGCCGCATGTTCGACCTCATCTATCAGAAACACATAGACATAACCGGCGTGCAGCTACTGGTGCTCGACGAGGCCGACCTCATGCTGGATCTCGGCTTCTACAAAGACATGCTCGATGTAATCAAATTCCTGCCCAAACACCATCAGACCTTATTCTTCTCTGCCACGATAAGTCCGGAGATCAAGGAGCTGGCCTACTCCATTGTACACAATCCGATCCGCATCCAGATATCTCCCAAAGATCTTGTATCCAAAAACGTAACACACTCTGTAGCCTTCGTAGCAATGGACGATAAGCGGTTCTTTTTAGAGCGGCTGATCAAGGAATTCCCGGAGCATAAAATACTGGTATTCGTACGCACGAAGGTGCGGGCCGAGCGCGTGGTGGCCGCCATGAAAAGGATTGGAATAGATACACTTTCCATGCACGGCGGCAAAGACCAGGAAGACCGCATGGAGGTGATGAATGCATTCAAGGAAGGCAAAGCCCGCATTCTTGTAACTACCGATGTAAGCGCGCGCGGCATCCACATTCCCAACGTGGATTATGTAGTGAATTATGACCTGCCCGAAGTGCCGGAAAACTATGTGCACCGCGTAGGCCGCACCGGGCGCGGCATCCATAAAGGCAATGCTGTTTCTTTTTGCAGTGAGGAGGAAAAGCCGCTGCTGGATGACATAGAAAAGATGATGGATAAAAAGGTAACAGTGATGAAGATAGATGGAAGCGACTATCGTGAGACGGTGTCTTTTACGGAAGATGTGCCTAATACCAACTGGAAGCTGCTGATGGAAGAAATGGAAAAAGAGCAGGAAGGGAGGAAAAAGAAGCGGAAGTAAAGTAGCTTTATCCCAAATAAAAGAAATGGCAGCAACAAAAATTACCGTCAACAATAACGGCTCCCTAAAGATAGAAGGCGATTTTGAAGTAGTGGACAAAAGCGGGGCGGCGTACGGCCTCGGCGGCAGGACCATTGTTACCGTGTGCCGGTGCGGGTTGTCAAAGAACAAGCCCTTCTGCGACGGCTCCCACAACGGGCATTTCGAGCATGAAGCCGTTGCTTTCGATCTGCCGCCCAAGAAGGTGATTTAGTGTTTGGAACCTTGTACTGATGAGGGTGCTTAAAAGTCTGCCAGTTCATTTCATGCGTACATTAATCCAAAATTCCGCTTAATGCTTCGCATTGTCCTGATCATCTTTTGCTTTTTATGCTCGCTGTTTACGGTTTTGCCGATACCGGCAAAGCAGGTATGGTATGTAGCTATCGCCGTTGGCGAGTTTCCCTGGGTATGGATCATCAGCATTTTAATTTTATTAATCTGGAGCTTGAGGAGCCAGAGATTTAAAGGACTTTCCATAGCGCTTTCGCTCGTTGCGCTGATATTATTTTCAACGCCTATCATTCGCGCTTATAGTGTCGCCTCAAATCTTGATACCCGGCTCAATGATGCCTTCGGCGTTTCGACTAATGACTTAAAGGCTCCGCATCGCGAAGTGCCTTTCCGCATCTCACAGATGATTACCGGCATCGGCGCACCCCTGCTTCCATTTACCACTATGCAATATGCCATGCATACAGGTATGGCGCTGACACTGGATTATACGAAGGCGCAGGTACCCGGCGTACGCCCCTGCCTGCTTGTGGTACATGGCGGCTCCTGGAAAAAAGGTAACAGCGGTGAGCTGCCTGAGGTGAATTCCTACTTTGCCAAAGCCGGCTATAATGTAGCTACCATCAATTATCGCCTTGCGCCGCAGTATAAAAGCCCCGCGCCGGTCGAAGATGTAAAAGCCGCTATAGAATACCTCCGAACCAATGCGGTAAACCTGAATCTTGACCCCAATAACTTCGTGCTGATGGGGCGCTCGGCAGGCGGACAGATCGTACTTGCCGCCGCCTACAGTCTTAATGATCCTGGCATTAAAGGCGTTATTGATTTTTACGGTCCCACCGATATTTTCTGGGCCTATGATCATCCGGATGCCCCACTGGTAATGGATTCCAGGCAGGTGATCGAAGACTTCTTTGGCGGCACGCCCAAAAGCGCTCAGGCAGCTTATACCGCCGGTTCGGCAACGCATTTCATTACACCACAAACTGTACCTACGCTTATCATTCATGGCGGCAATGACGCACATGTGCATTTTGACGAAGCTGTTTTGCTGGCAGACGAGCTAAAGAAAAACGGTGTAAAGCATTTGCTGCTTGGCCTACCCTGGGCTACGCACGGCTGCGAGTATTCGCTGAACGGGCCTTCCGGCCAGTTGGCTGTATATGCTGAAGAGCGGTTCCTGAAAGCCGTAACAGCGCCTAAGTAATATTAATGGGCGTGCTGTGTTCGTTTCAAAACGCCGCCGGCAGCTTCCTTGATGGTATTTGTAAAGACAAAAGCCCGTGCATCAATGGAATGAACCACATTTTTAAGCTTGCGCACTTCTAAGCGGGTAATAACTGTGAAAACAATATCCGTTTCCTGGCTTACTTCGAAACTGTCTTTCAAAAAGCCCCGCTCGCCTTTATAAATAGTAATGCCCCGGCCCAACTCTAAAACGAGTTTGCGCTTTATCTCTTCGCTATGGCTGGAGATGATGGTTACACCGGTAAATTCTTCCAGGCCTTCCACTACATAATCAATGGTTCGGGTAGCTACAAAATAGGTAAGCATTGCAAAAAGCGCGATCTCTAAACCCAGCGAAATGGCTGCAAGGAGAAAAATGATCACATTGAGCCCTAAAATAATTTCGGATATTGTAAATGAAGAGCGCCGCAATGTATAAAGGGCCAGTATTTCAATACCATCGATGGCGCAGCCTCCACGCATACCCAACCCGATGCCGAGGCCAAGAAAAAATCCACCGAAAATAGAAACAATCAGCTTATCGGAAGTAACTATAGGAAAGGGAACAATGGCGAGGCAGATTGCCAGCGCGATGACACAGGCCATGGAGCGCGCAGCAAATTTCCAACTGATCTGGAAACCACCCATCACCATCAATGGTATATTTGCAAGTATCAATATCCACGCAATATTTATATGGTATGTTTCATGTACAAGGAGGCTTACGCCAGTTACGCCGCCATCAAGAAAGTGATTGGGTATAAGAAAGCTCTTTAGGGCAAATGCGCTGCTTATTACTCCGAGTAGAGCGTAAATAATGTCCTGGGCCGCAGGCCCTAATTTATCTAAAATCTTCATTCGTTAAATGCTGTCGTCAATAAGCTAATCTACTTTTTTCTTTACTTTTGCAAGGTTTTCATTCTTGCCTTTCAGCCGCAGGCGCATAGCCGTTTCAGTAAAATAATGATGCGCTTCCATAAACCGTACCTGCAGCTTGTTCCATTCATCCTCGGAGCTTAAAAAACCATACATCGACAACTCTTCGAACAGCCGGTCGCCGATCACAAAAAAATCATCCCGACCAAGATAATCTAAATCGGCATCGGCAAGAATTTGCTCGAGGAGGTTCCCAGGCTGCTGCGGAATTTTTGTCGCCCTGATCATGCCGCAAATGGTTCCTATCTGTGTATCCGTGTAACTGAAACCGGGCAGTTGTTCCTGTACAATATTGCACGAAATTTCTTCATGGTTCTTTTGATTTACAAGGAATCCGGAATCGTGATAAAGCGCTGCGGTAAGCAGGAGGGTAAGATTTTCGCCTTCTACGCCTTCCGCTTCGGCCAATTGTTTACAGGCTTTATATACATCTTTTACATGTGCTACGCTATGATAAGAAAGATGCGGAGGTAATTCATCTCTCAATCTTGCAAGTATATATTTCTTTGCCTGCTCAAATTGCATGATTCAAACATTTATCCGGCCCTAAAGTAATACAGGTTTAGGGCCAGTCCAAATACCTCAACCAAACTTCCACTTTCTACTAATAATATATATTAATCCGCTAAACAAATTTGCTTCTATTTAAATTTGTTTTATGAACTACTTAAATGCCTGCCTAAATGTCTCCATTTTTGCGGCATGGCATAGGTGAATGCTAACATTATACTAATGTATAAAGGAATATTTTCCCCAAAATCCTTATTGATCAATGAGGTTCTGCCATATAAATTTTATGCCGTTATAACACATTTAGAGCACTTTGTATATAGCTAAAATAACCTGTAACATTTTTAGTGATATTTTTCGACTAAATAAAAAGTGGTTTAGCCATCAAGGAAAAATTTTAATATACTGATTTATTTATTTTGTTAAATAAAATAAAAATAATATACGCATCTTTAGTTTGGCATGGTATTTGACCATTATTAGATAGATGCTTTTAAAATCCAAACCTATGAAAAATTTATTTTTCCTGCTTTCCTTTGCTGTATCCTTTAGCCTGAATGCAAGAACTCAAGACTCTAATGAGTATATTCATTTAGTAGTGCCGGCGCCCGTTGCTCTTGATATCAAATCAAATCATACCGGAACAGTCGAAAATCAGAATGAAATTTCCGACCCTTCTGCACAAATGACAATTGATAACCTTACAGAGAAGCTTTATAATGAACGCCGTATAAGATGGAGTAAAGAAAATCTTGCCGCTCTAAAATAGTATTCTCATCTATTCTTCTGCGGGATGCAAAAAATATGTGCGATCACAGCCCGGAAAACATTATCGCTCTTTTTCCCGATTATTAAAACGATAGGACGGCATTGTGCCGTCCTTTGCGGCTCCAAAGCCACCTTATGCGTTTTATAGTATCGCTTAGCTTCCTCATCACGCTTGTTACCAGTGCCAATGCCCAGGTGCTCACACGTGCCCAACGCCTGATTACTACTTCTGAGGATTCACTCCAGACCGGATTTAATTCATCCAAAACAGTGCTTTCCGGGTATGGAAGTGCGTATTACCAACGTGATTTTTATAACCAGCGTGGCATCGCTTCCTTAGAGCGTGCAGTGCTTTTTGTAGGGCATCAGTTTAATAAAAAATTCTCTTTCTTCTCTGAGCTGGAAGTTGAAAATGCCCTTGTTGCCGGAAATGAGGCAAAAGGGGAGTTGGCTATGGAGCAGGCTTACCTTCGCTACAACATCAACTCACGCCAATATATAATAGCCGGACTTTTTCTTCCCCGCATCGGATTACTAAATGAGGCTCACCTACCTGTAAACTTTAATGGCGTGGAGCGCCCGTTGGTTGAGCAATTTATCATTCCGGCAACCTGGCGTGAGCTGGGCATCGGTTGGTATGGGACTTTTAACCGTTTTCAATTGAGCGCTGCACTGATAAACGGACTTAACAGCTCGTTTATGGAGCATGGCACCGGCCTTAAAGATGCCCGCAGTGAAGGTGCATTCGCTACAGCCAATAATATCGCGGTAACGGTTGCTGCTGTTTATACCTATGCACCGGTCAGATTCCAGGTTTCCGGATATGCCGGCGGCACCGTTGGTCTTGGGGCAAGAAGCGCAGATAGCCTCGGGCTTGATGGCGGTGCATTCGGCAGCCCTATTTATTTAGGCGAAGCCGATGCGAAATACGATCAGAATGGCCTTTCGGCTAAAGCCCTTGGAGTTATTGTCAGTTATCCGGATGCAGGGCGCATCAATGCTGCCTACGGCAAAAACTTACCTATAAGGATGTATGGCGCCTATGCAGAGGCAGGCTACGATGTACTGTTTGCCCACAGCAGCCATACAGGCCACGAAGCACAGCTTATCGCTTTTGCCAGGATGGAATTTATGGATATGAATAGTGCTATCCCCGAAGCGCCACGGGGTATTTATGATGGTACGCTCAAGCAGCGCAACCTGATTGCCGGACTCAACTTACTGCCAATCCCCAATATCACGTTCAAAGCCGATGTGCGCCTCCTGCATACCGGCGAGCAAAATAAAGACCTGCTGATAAATCCTTCGCCAAACATGCGCGCATACAGCCAGGATAATTCTTTTTTGAACGTGGGCATCGGTTACTCATTCTAACAAAAAAACCCATGAAGCGCAGTGAATTTTTAAAGCTTTCGTGTACCGGCTGTCTCATGGGTGCCGCTGGTTTATTGTCTGCTGCAGGCATGCTATCCTCCTGCAGCCCTAAAAGCGGTGCGGCTGTTTTTAAAACGCCGGTAACAGATAAAAAAATGAGCGTACCTCTTGCGCAACTTGCATTAAACCCAGTAACGATTATACGTGGCAGCGGCGCCGAATACGATGTAGCCGTGCAAAAATCAGCGGACGGAACTTATGTGGCGCTCCTGCTTCGCTGCACACATTTCAGCAACCCGCTCATCCGCACAGGCGATGGCTATGCCTGCACGCTCCATGGCAGCGAATTCAGTGCAACCGGCAAAGTAAAAAAAGGCCCGGCAGCACAATCGCTCACAACCCTCAAATGCGAGATAGTCAACGAAATACTTGAAATAACTTTTTCCTGATTAATAAAACCAAAAAAACAATACTATTCAATGAAAAAGACATTGATATTTGCATGCTTGGCTGCGCTTACGCTTAATGCCTGTAAAAAGAACGACAGCACAAATACAGCCGAAGACTTCAATGCCACCGAGCAAAAGGCGCTCAATGATTTTGTAGATGTGGTTGCCATTCCTCAATACACTGAGCTCGCGTTGAAGGCCGATGCGTTAAACGCTGCTGTTATTGCGCTTAATGCGCATGCAACTGAGGCAAATCTTACTGCGGCAAAGAACTCATGGATCGATATGCGTGCGGTTTGGGAGCAGTGTGAAGGCTTCCTCTTTGGCCCTGTGGAAGATGATTATTATGATCCCGGCATGGATACCTGGCCTACGGATTATGTGCAGATGGATTCATTGCTGGCTTCCTCCTTCATCTTTAACCAGACGAATGTTGAAAACGTAACCCTTTCCCTGCGCGGCTTTCACCCGGTCGAGTATGTGCTTTTTGGTGATGAAAGCAATGCCCGCACAGCAACAGCGCTTACTGCGCGCCAAAAGCAATATATGGTAAGCCTCGCTGCCGACCTGCAGGCCAATTGCCATGCGCTCAACAATAGCTGGGCTCTAACAGGCAGTAACTATGGAAGCCTTGTAAAAGCAGCAGGCTATGGCAGCACAAAATACAAGACCCGCCGGGAGCTTTTCCTCGCCATGGCCGATGGACTCGTAACTATCTGTGAGGAAGTAGGAACAGGCAAGATGCAGGACCCGCTTGGTGTAAATGTGGCTGACGCAAATGCGCAATTGGTCGAATCGCCCTACAGCGGAAACTCAGTAGCCGATTTTAAGAACAACATCATTGGCCTGGAGAATGTTTACCTCACACACTACGGCGCGAATACCGGCCGCTCATTATCCGATGTGGTTAAGGCCAATAATCAGTCGCTGGATAATAAGATACGCACGCAGATCAAAGCAGCCATCAGCTCTTTCGATAAGATCACGGTTACTTATGGCAAAGCCATTATCCAACAGCGCCCGCAAATCCAGCAAACACAGGCTGCGCTTGCAACATTACAGGCAACATTAGAAGGCGGCCTCCGTGATTATATCAATCAGTTTATAAAGGATTAACAGCACGATTTGGTGGGATCTCAGCAGGCATCCTGCTATAATAAATGCTTCAAAGCGATAAAAAAGGCGATGATAAAGAAATCGGGAATGATTGCTATGCTTGCTGCGCTCTGTATGGTGCTCAGCCAATGCCATAAAGCCGCAGATTTTGCGGAAGAAAATTATGATGCCCGGCTCAGCGGTGGGCAGGCAACGGTTTTTGATGAATCATCTCGCGCTTTTACACATGGAATCTCATCGCTTAATGGCCGCGATCTTTTTGTAGATGGATTGGGTGATAAAGCCTTTGAGCAGACTTTTGTGAGCAATCCCGCACCGGTCAATGGCGGGCTTGGCCCCATTTTCAATAATGTATCCTGCATATCCTGCCACCACAATGATGGCAAAGGCACCCCCACTGCTGGTCTTAATAATTCCTCGCTGCTCTTTCGTATCAGCATTCCCGGACAGGATGATTTTGGCGGCCCAAATGCAATTCCCGGTTATGGCGGGCAGCTTCAGGACCGCTCGCTACAAGGCCGCACGCCCGAAGCGTTGGTATCCATCACCTATGAAAATGTAACCGTTAATTATGCGGATGGCTCCACCGCCCAGCTACGCAAGCCTACTTATACCGTCCACGATTCCTATATCCCAATGCCTGCGGGCTGCCTGATCTCCCCAAGAATGGCCCCCCCGGTATTTGGCCTCGGATTGCTGGAGCTGATTGGCGAAAGCACCATTAAGGCAATGGCAGATGAAGGAGACGCGGATGGCGACGGCATCAGTGGCCGCCCTAATTATGTGTATAATGCGCTTACCAAAAAGAGGGCAATTGGCCGCTTTGGGCTAAAAGCGGGTGTGCCCACTATTGAGCTTCAGGTAGCGGCGGCCTACAACCAGGATATGGGTATTACCAACTACATCTTCCCGCAGGAAAGTTCTTTTGGCCAGCCGCAGGCAGACGCTCATGCTTACGGCACCGAACTCCCAGACTCTACGCTGAATGCGGTGGCTTTTTATATTAAATCCCTTGCCGTACCTGCCCGGCGCAATGTGGCTGATCCTTCGGTAAAGCAGGGCGAGCAGTTATTTACCTCGCTGCAATGCGCCTCTTGCCACCGCCCTACCCTGCAAACAGATGTGGATGTGCGCTTCCCGGTGCTTTCCAACCAGCGCATCCATCCTTATACTGATCTGCTGCTACATGATATGGGGGAAGGGTTGGCAGATAACCGCCCGGATTTCAGCGCAAGTGGCCGTGAATGGCGCACGGCACCACTTTGGGGGATTGGTCTTTTCGAGAAGACGAATGGCATACCCTATTACCTGCACGATGGCCGGGCCCGCACTATGGAAGAAGCTATTTTATGGCACGATGGCGAAGCATTGGCGGCGAAAAAGAAATTCATTCAGCTAAGCAAAAGCGACCGCGGAGATCTTGTGCGTTTCCTGAAATCGCTATGATCGGCGTCATCTTTCGTTGCCAGAACAAGTATAGGGCATGAGCTTATGTGCCATGAGAAGCCGCCTGAAGTCCAATGTCATTTAATTAGGCTTTCTACTTGCCCAAACTTTGTCATTCCGTAGGAATCTATTGTGTGTGAGCCCATGTTCTTCTGCTTAACAGATTCCTGGAGAATGACAAAACCCTCATGAAACGAGTTTCACAGGTAAGCATAAAAATTCATGACATTAATAGGCTGATCTACTCTTAAATTTTAACGACCTTGAACTTCAGGAAGCAGCCCATAGGTGAAGTTTCAAAGCTACGTTCAGCATGATAGCTATCGCGTGAGCCTATCCTCTTTTTAGAAAATCGGGTTTTAGCTTTGCCGCTTCTAATGCCTGATTTCCTGCACCGCTATTTCGCCATCCATAAGCCGAGCCATTACTTATCGCAGTTCATAGGCGGTGCACCTAAGCTGCATATGCTTGGCGAGCTGGATTTTGCATTCCCCGAAGGCACACATGCAGTAGGCCGGCTCGATTATCATTCTGAAGGATTGCTCCTGCTTACCACTAACAACCGTGTTACAAAGCTCTTGTTTGAAAGCGGCATCCCGCATGAGCGCACGTACCTGTTGCAGGCCTATAAAATGATCAGCGACGAGACTCTGAACGGGCTGCGCACAGGCATTATTATCCGTATAAAGGGCGGCATAGATTTTACCACCACGCCCTGCAAAGTGGACATTGTTCAACGTCCGGAAGTTTTCCCCTTCGGGAGATTTGAAGTACCGGAGCCGCTTCCCTCAACCTGGCTGCAAATGACATTAACCGAAGGTAAATACCGGCAGATACGCAAGATGCTGCAGGCTGTTGGCCATCAATGCCGGAGGCTTATCCGTACATCGATCGAAGATATAAAACTGGGAGAATTGCCGGCAGGAAGCGTACGGGAACTGGAGGAAGCCGATTTTTTCCGGTTGCTGAAGATTGATTATCCCGGTGATGCCCGGAGTGATTCGTAATACGGACCGTAGCGGGATGCTTGCTGGCGTCCCTATGACCCGGGCAAGCCTTTCATTCAGATGAGTCCTGTAACAATGGCTGTCATCCTGAGCATAGCTTTCAGGCGAATGCCGGATTGCGCAGGGAAGGATCCGACAGCACATAGGCAATCAGGAATTTACAAGAACAATCATGGCCTGATTTTATTGCTTTTTTACTGATTAATCCCCCAAAGAATGAGTAAGAAAACATTAGTGCTCGGTGCATCTGAAAACCCGGCGCGTTATGGCAATAAAGCAATGATAGCGTTGCGCAGCAAAGGGCATGAGGTAGTAGCTATCGGCAAGCGCAAAGGCCAAGTACTGGATGTAGATATAGAAACGGAGCAAACCGACCTGAAAGATATAGATACGGTAACGCTCTACCTCAACCCCGACAACCAGGAGCCGTACGTAGATTACATCCTGGGCCTGAAGCCTAAGCGCATCATCTTCAATCCCGGCACTGAAAACATGAAGCTGGAGCATCTTGCGGAAGAAGCTGGTATCGAGCCTGTAGAAGCCTGTACGCTGGTGCTGCTGAGCATTGGGCAGTATTGACGCTATAGCTTTGCTATCGGGAATAATTAGGTGCCTCCTTGGTTATTACAACATCGTGTGGGTGGCTTTCGGCCATGCTCGCAGAAGTTATCCGGATGAACTGCGCTTCATCCTGTAAGGTGGCAATATCTTTTGCGCCGCAGTAGCCCATGCCTGCACGCAGCCCGCCTACAAACTGCTGTACAATTTCATTGAGTGATCCTTTATAGGGTACGCGGCCTACAATGCCTTCCGGCACCAGCTTTTTAATATCTGTTTCCACATCCTGGAAATAGCGGTCGGACGAGCCTTCCTTCATTGCCTCTACAGAGCCCATGCCACGGTAGCTCTTAAATTTACGCCCTTCATAGATGATGGTTTCGCCGGGGCTTTCCTCGGTGCCGGCAAAGATGGAACCAGCCATGATGCAGGATGCACCGGCGGCAATCGCCTTCACCATATCGCCTGTGTACCGGATACCGCCATCAGCAATCACCGGGATGGCTTTCTTTTTTAACGCCTGCGCCGCTTCTATAATGGCGGTAAGCTGCGGTGCGCCCGCGCCGGTAACAACCCGTGTAGTACAGATAGAGCCGGGACCAACACCCACCTTTACTGCATCTGCACCGGCTTCTGCCAGCGCCAATGCGCCGGAAGCGGTAGCAATATTGCCTGCAATAAGTGAAAGGTCTTTGAAGGCTTTCTTTACCTTGCTTACCATATCTACCACGCCTTTTGAGTGGCCGTGCGCGCTATCCAGCGTAATTACATCGACACCGGCAGCTTTAAGCGCTTCTACCCTTTCCAGCGTATCCGAGGTGATGCCAACAGCTGCGCCTACCAGGAGCCTGCCGCGCTCATCTTTTGCCGAGGCAGGATGGCTTTTGAGGTTTACAATATCGCGGAAAGTAATTAATCCTGCGAGGGTGCCATCTTTTTCTACGATCAGCAGCTTTTCTATTTTGTATTGCTCCAAGATGCCTTCGGCCGCCTTCATACTCGTGCCCATAGGTGCTGTAACCAGGTTGTCCTTCGTCATGATCTCGGAAACCTTTTTGCGCATGTCTTTTTCAAAGCGCATATCACGGTTGGTAAGAATGCCGAGCAGCTTTTTGGCGTTATCCACAATAGGAATACCGCCAATGCCATTCTCGCGGATAAGGCGCAGCGCCTCGCCAACCGTAGCATCGGGATAGAGGGTAATGGGATCGATGATGAGGCCGCTTTCGGAGCGCTTTACCTTGCGTACCAGCTCTGCCTGCCGCTCGGTGCTCATATTTTTATGCAGGATGCCGATGCCGCCCTCACGGGCAAGAGCAATGGCAAGACGATGTTCCGTAACGGTATCCATAGCTGCGGAGAGCATAGGAATATTGAGCCGGATATCTTTGGTGAGCTGGGTGGAAATACTTACTTCGCGGGGAAGCACTTCAGAATAAGCGGGAACGAGGAGTACGTCATCGAAGGTGAGTCCTTCGCCGTAAAACTTAGATTTTGCAGCCATGTGCAAAGATATATTTTTGAGGTTGGATTTCCCAGTGTCCCACGCCTCCAAGGGCGTGGGACACTTTTCACCCAACACAGGAAACACCCTATGTACGACCCGAACTTAGCCCATCAGCCGTTAGCCCATCAGCAGGAATATCAATCCACAGCGCTGGCAGCAGCAGTGCGGTATCTGGCGATGCATTCGCCATTCTATAAAAAACTATTTATAGAAAAAGGAATCACCGCTGCATCTGTAAAAAGCCTTGACGATCTGCAATACCTCCCCACCACTTTCAAGAGCGATATGCAGGAGCACAACTGGGAGTTTTTATGTGTACCCAAAAGCAGCATCAAAGAATATATGGCTACATCGGGCACTATGGGCAGACCGGTAACTATTGCGCTTACAGAGCATGACCTGCAAAGGCTGGCTTACAATGAAGCGCAGTCTTTTCGCTGCGCCAGTGGCCATGAACAGGACATTTACCAGCTTATGCTCACGCTCGACCGCCAATTTATGGCAGGCATGGCCTACTACAGCGGCATCCGGCAGATGGGCGCAGCAATGGTTCGCACAGGCCCGGGCTTACCGGCTTTGCAATGGGATACAATCCGGCGATTATCCACCAACAGCTTAGTTACGGTGCCTTCTTTTTTATTGAAGATGATCGACTGGGCGGATGATCACCGCATCGACCTTAAAAACACTCCGGTTAAAAAGGCTATCTGCATTGGCGAAAGCCTGCGCCGGCCGGACGGTTCGCTGAATGCATTGGGCGAAAAGATCACTACGCAATGGCCAATTGAATTGTACGGCACCTATGCGGCTACCGAAATGCAGACGGCTTTCACGGATTGCCCTGCAGGCAAAGGCGGCCATCATCAGCCCGACCTCATCATTGTAGAGATTCTCGATGAGGAGGGCAATGCTATGCCCGACGGCGAATTTGGAGAGGTAGTTATTACCACTTTGGGCATTGAAGGCATGCCGCTGCTGCGCTACCGGACCGGCGATGTGTGCGCGCTGTACAATGAGCCGTGTAGCTGTGGCCGCCAATCGAAAAGACTGAGCCATGTAACGGGCCGCAAGCAGCAGATGATCAAATACAAGGGCACCACGCTCTACCCGCCTGCTATTTTTGATATGCTCAATGAGCTGCACTATATACAGGAATATGTGGTGGAGGTATATACCGGCGTGCTGGGCACAGACGAGCTGAAACTGCATCTGCATACGCAACTGCCAGTGGATGACTGCGAGCGGATGATGAAGCCGGTGCTGCAATCTAAGCTGCGGGTGGTGCCGCTGCTGCACTTTCATTCGGGCAGTGAAATGCAGGCATTGATGTTTCCGCCCGATAGCCGGAAGCAGGTTAGGTTTATGGACAAACGTTTATAGTGTCCTTTGGCCGACTTGTTTTTCCTATCCGTCTAATTCCCAATTCCCAATTCCATAAAACCTACCTTCACGGCCTTGTCCCGGACGATCTGTCCTATTCAGTGCAATTAACTTTGCTTATTGCAGCAGCTTTTCAACACGCTTATCGACCGGTTTATTGAGGATCAGGTTGGTACTGTTTCCCATTTTTTAAGTGATGACCTTGCCGGAGATCTGAAGGCCAATCTGCTCCGGCTTCATGCGGCGCATCTATTGCTTTCTGCGGGTACGGGTAATGAGGCTGCGGTGCTGCACGATAAGCTCATCCGCAGCGACAAGATCTACTGGCTCGACCGCAGCCATGAGGATGCGCATGAAAATGCCTTCTTCGACCTGATGGATCTCTTTGTAGCGCACCTTAACCGCACTTGCTATACGGGCATCACCGGCTATGAATTTCACTATGCGCTTTATGAGCAAGGTACTTTTTATAAGAAACACCTTGACCAGTTCCGCAGCAACGACAGCCGGCAGTATTCCATGATCCTGTATCTTAATGAAGATTGGGTGGCAATGGATGGAGGTGAATTATGCATTCACCATGCAGACCACTTACAGCTTATAGCGCCGGAGAACGGCACGGGCGTTTTCTTTAAGAGCAGTGTGCTGGCGCATGAGGTTTTACTGACTAATAAAGCACGATTGAGCATTACGGGCTGGCTGAAGGTTGGGTAGTTTCTGAACTGTGATTTAGGGTGATTGTCCGAACCATGATTCTTTTGATTCTTTTGATTTTTATGATGGCTTGGGTTGCTTGCTTTTATAATCATAGCAATCATTTAATCCTGTAAAAATCATAGTTCAAATATTTTTCTGAACTATGATTTTTTTGATTTTTATGATTTTATGATTGCCTTTTTTTTGGCCGGCTTTGTGATCATAGCAATCATTAAATCTTTTTGAAATCATAGTTCAGATACCAGCGCCTTGCAGGAAAAGGGAAATAGGTAAGGGTGGATGAACGGAGCAACGCAACAGATGCCCAATAGTAATGCTGCTGCCGGCTACATAATCCGCAACATTGCCTTACTACCCATTGAAATCCATTGCAGGATTGTGTATTTTCGCGGCATTCAAAAAACCAAAAACGCATGGCCAAAATAAAAGTTGCCAACCCGGTGGTAGAGCTGGACGGGGATGAGATGACCCGCATTATCTGGAAATTCATTAAAGACAAGCTGATCCTGCCGTATGTGGATGTGGACCTGAAATACTATGACCTCGGCATCGAATACCGCGATGAAACTTCCGACCAGGTGACGGTCGATGCGGCCAATGCAATTAAAGAATACGGCGTGGGCATTAAGTGCGCCACCATTACGCCGGACGAGGACCGGGTAAAGGAATTTAACCTGAAGCAGATGTG
Source organism: Chitinophagaceae bacterium (assembly GCA_965246905.1). Taxonomy (GTDB): domain Bacteria; phylum Bacteroidota; class Bacteroidia; order Chitinophagales; family Chitinophagaceae; genus UBA1952. The sequence goes on along the minus strand of CBDFFZ010000012.1, from coordinate 77,290 downwards.
GAAGAGCCCGAACGGCACGATCCGCAATATACTCGATGGCACCGTTTTCCGCGAGCCGATCGTGATGAGCAATGTGCCCCGCCTGGTTACTAACTGGAATGCGCCGATCATTGTGGGCCGCCATGCTTTTGGCGATCAGTACCGCGCTACCGATTTTGTAACGAAGGGCAAGGGTAAGCTCACGGTGAAATTTGAGGGCGAGGATGGTACGGTGATCGAGCACGAGGTGTACCAGTTCAAAGGCGACGGCATTGCTCTGGCTATGTACAATACCGATGAATCGATCTTCGGCTTTGCCCATGCCTGCTTTAATATGGCGAAGGGAAAGGCATGGCCGCTCTATCTTTCTACAAAGAATACGATCCTTAAAAAATACGATGGCCGCTTCAAGGATATTTTTGAAGAGGTAAGCAAAGAGTTCCCCGATGTGCATTATGAGCACCGCCTGATCGATGATATGGTGGCTTCTGCGCTCAAATGGCATGGCGAGTTTGTATGGGCCTGCAAAAATTATGATGGCGATGTGCAAAGCGATACGGTGGCTCAGGGTTTTGGCTCTTTAGGTTTGATGACTTCCGTACTGGTTACTCCTGATGGCAATACGATGGAAGCCGAGGCGGCGCACGGCACGGTAACCCGCCACTACCGCGAATACCAGAAGGGCAACCCTACTTCTACCAACCCAATTGCCTCTATTTATGCCTGGACGCGTGGCCTCGCCTTCCGCGGCAAGCTCGATGGCAACCAGGAGCTGATCGATTTCTGCCAGGCTTTAGAGGATGTATGCGTGGAAACGGTAGAGAGCGGCAAAATGACGAAAGACCTTGCCGTAAGTGTGCATGGCAATAAGGTGGTACATGGCGAGCATTACCTTTATACAGAAGAGTTTCTGGATGCGCTCGATGAGAACCTGAAGAAGAAAAGAGGAATGTAAATTTTAATCTTTCAGCATGCAAAGGGCCGGCATTAAGCCGGCCCTTTTTGTTGGCTGAATAAATCCCGGCGTCAATTTGGGGGGAGAGCGTAGCTCATTAAACCAAATCAATGCAAGTCTCCGGCTTGCATAGCACGGTCATTTTTTGCAGCAATGCCTGCATAGAATCGCGTATAAAAAATTATCCGGCATGGAAGCCTGCCGGGCAGAGTTTCCATGCCGGATGTAGCGGCCTGATTAAAAAGAAAGCAGCATTCCCCTCGCTATTTTACTTCATATTCTACGACATAAACAGCGCTTAGGTCATCGTCTACTAACGACCGTCCCAACTCCAGTGTGTACTTGATAGCCTTCTCTTTTATGCTGCCTGTCTTTGCTCTGATCACGAGTGCCAGCTGAGGGCCTTTATTTTTCAAATCCTTCAGATTCATAACTATGTTGCCTAAATTGTTATCGCCAGAGGCAATGTCCGCCTCCCATACATAATACGTGATCTGATCCTGGCCGGCAAGCGCAGGGTTGCCGTCGGCGGCCTGCGGGAGCCATAAAGCAAAGCGAAACAGATCCTTGTCTCCGCCGCGTACCGGCAGCACCATCCCCTGGCGCGCCTCTTCTTTGTACGTCATGTAGAAACGGTCGTTGCTGTTGGCACCTGCTTTACCGGTGACCTTTGTAAACTTAGACATATTGAGCAGCCCGTCCGGGAAGTTGGCCATGCTCATATTAGGGTAATAGAACGTCCGGTCTTTCGACAGGTAATTTGGGTTAGCGGCATACCAGTCGGACTTTGTGCGCGCGTCGGAATTTGCGATATTCGCCGGCATGCTTCGTTTGTCAGGAAATTTATCCATCACCGGCTCAATGAAACCTGCGACTTCGCTTGGCATTATCGTATTCCAGGTATTCATACATAATATTTTATTGAAGTAAATTTTATACTGGGCTGCGGCAGGTTGTGCAAGCAACAGTAAGGCAGCAAGCGGAAGCAGAATGATTAATTTTTTCATGTGTTTTTTGTTTTGTGTGTTGAATTGATTTTTGAGGAATGGATTTTGAAATGGAGCATATCAGGGCTTTACTTCGTATTCAATCACGTACACAGCGTTCGCCACATATTTATTGTCAAAATTTGCCGGCATCGTAAGCATCACTAATTGTGGGCCTTTATTGACCATCCCGCCCAGATCTATCGTAAAATAGCCAATCTTATTATCTCTTGATACCGCATCGGCTTCCCACAGGTAATACCTGATCCAGCTTTGGCCAATCATAGATGGATTGCCCTCGGCGGCGGTAGGGAGCCAGTGCGCATTGGCAAACATATCCTTATCGCCACCGCGCAGGGGCAGCACCATGCCCTCCCGTGCCTTATCCTTGTAAGTGATGTAAAAACGGTCGTTGTGTAATCCGCCAGATGATCCGGTTAATGATGACATGAATTTTGCATCCAGGAAATCCACATCGCCGCTTTTTTTATTATCCCAGTACAGGGTAAGCTCATCGTTCCAGGTATCTCCCTTTGTACCCCGGCCGGAGGCTGTCATAAAGGCACCGATCACCGTACCGGCGGTTGATTGTTTTGAGCCGCTGAGCGGGCTCCTCCAGGGATTCACGCAGATGATCTTGTTAAAATAGATCGAGTAAGCCCCGGCATTACCTGCCATGCTTAAAGCCAGCAGGCCGAATAAAAAGGATTTGATTGTCTGAGACATGTGTTTTGGTGATTTGAGCGTGAATTTTTTGGTAAATGCTTTTCCGGAAATCTTCCGGATTATCTCCGGATCAGCAATTATCAGGACAAGGCTAATCAACTTCCTGCATACAGGCAATCTTCAGGGACGAATAGCCGTAAAAATGTGCTGAACGAACATTATTCAGGGACGAACGGTAAATATGCAGTGCGAACGGAGCTGATTTATAGTACGGGATTCCGCTGCCGGCGTTACTTAGATGTCTGAACTGTGATTTTTTTGATTTCTATGATTGCCATGATTTTCCTGGCTCAAGTTCATAGTAATCACTCAATCACACTAATCATAGTTCAGATGTCTGAACTGTGATTTTTTTGATTTCTATGATTGTCATGATTTTCCTGGCTTAGGTTCATAGTAATCACTCCATCATACTAATCATAGTTCAGACATCTGAACTGTGATTTTTTTGATTTCTATGATTGTCATGATTTTCCTGGCTTAGGTTCATAGTAATCACCCAATCATCCTAATCATAGTTCAGACATCTGAACTGTGATTTTTTTGAATTTTATGATTGCCATGATTTTCCTGGCTTAGGTTCATAGTAATCACTCAATCATACTAATCATAGTTCAGACCATCATAGTTCAGACTTAAATTTTTTATTTGTCAGCCGCTTGAATTCCAGGCTTTTTGCTCCGAAATTGATCAATAAACCTATTTCGAGATTATACGCTTCTAAATAATTGATTGCTTGTGCAAGATGTACGTCTTCGAGCTTAATCAGCGCTTTGAGCTCTGTGGAAATCGTGCCTTCTATAAGGAAATCCACTCTTCTGGTTCCGATATTTATAGCTCTGTAAAAAATCGGCATTTCATGCTCCCGGGTAAAAACAATACCGGCATGATCCAGCTCTATAGCAAGGGCACGCTGATAAATAACCTCCTGAAAGCCATTACCAATGGTTTGATGCACCTGCATTGCACAGCCGATAATAGAAGAAGTGAGCGCTGAATATTTGTATTGTTCATTTATCATAATAATTTTTTGAATTTTTCAGATTAAAAGTTAAAGATTAAAAATTTAGGTTCGGTCATTATTCAATTAAAAGACCTCATAGTTCAGATAATCTGAACTGTGATTTTTTGTGATTAAGATGATTACTATGATTTTTTCCTCATTTAAGAATCAGGACAATCATAGCAATCATTAAATCACAGTTCAGACAATTAGCTTGTTCAATAATCTGAACTGTGATTTTTTGTGATTAAGGTGATGACTATGATTTTTTCCTCATTGAAGAATCAGGACAATCATAGCAATCATTTAAATCACAGTTCAGACAATTAGCTTGTTCAATTATCTGAACTATGATTTTTTGTGATTAAGGTGATTACTATGATTTTTTCCTCATTGAAGAATCAGGACAATCATAGCAATCATTTAAATCACAGTTCAGACAATTAGCTGATCAAAGGCCTCCATATACCTGAATGCGGACCTCCTATCTATAGGAATAGGTGCTCCTTATTATAGAGATAGGTACCTCCTATCCTCGGGATAAGGAGCTCCTATTGTTAGGATAAGGCCCTCCTTATTACCGGGTTAGGTACCTCCTATTCCTAAGGATAGGAGCTCCTATTCGCAGGATAAGGAGCTCCTATTTGAAAGGATAGGAGCTCCTATTATCAGGATAAGGGGCTCCTATCCCTATGATAAGGAGCTCCTATTCGCAGGATAAGGACCCTCCTATTAAAAGGGGTAGGAGCTCCTATCCCCAGGATAAGGAGCACCTATTGTCAGGATATGGAGCTTCGGATAATGCATTAAGGGTTAGATAATTTCATAGAAAACAAAAAACCCTGCTGTTAATAGCACGGGTTTCAGGGACGGCGGTAACCGGGATTTGTTTTGGAATTATTGAGGGGTGGATGGATTGTTGGTAGTATTATTCGTTGGGGGCACGGCAGGGGGCATAGGTTTTTCGGTAACCTGCGCATGGCTGTAGCGGCTGTTCCAGTCATCTATTTCTTTCATTGCAGAATCCAGCGCGCTGTTATTTCTGCGGCCCCGCTCTAAGGAATCAGCATAGCGATCTACCATAGACATAATATCGGCAGAATTAGCAGACTGGGTATCCGTAAGAAGCTCAAGGTATTCCATAGTGGCTATCCGGTTAGCGTCGAGCGCCTCATTGTATAGCAACCGGTCTGCCAGCTCCTGGGAATTATCCGTTTTGGCTAATGTATTGTCGTGCTGGATGGCTATCCGGCTTACAAGCCTGGCGTAGCCTTCCCGTCCTTCGGCCATGACCCGCATGCCGACTTTATCTTCATTTTCCAGGTGCTTGCTGAACGGCATAAAGCTGTCGCGCACCTTATTGATTGTACCGAGCTGCTCTTGCAGCAGTTTGGGGTCCTGTAGTTCTTTTACTAAAAAAGACATAATTAAAATTTTAAAAGGTGAATTGCCCGGTTACCCGCCGGCTATCTATTTATATAGATCAATTACCTTGCCAAACTCTTAACTAGCTTTAGTGAATTTTGAATATTTTAGAATATTTATTTTACTAAATTAATAATGCATTGCATTCAGTTTTTTAAGATTGATAATTATTTCATGTGATAAAATAACTCTTATGAGCAATATTCAGCAAATGTGCTTGAACGAGTTATTGCAGTATTATTTAATTTAATATAATTGAAAATATCCTATTGCTAAAACTTTGCAATAAGGTCTTTCGGCGGCGTTTTAACCATGTAGAGCGGGCTTGCGGGTTGTAGTAATATACTTCCTAGTTCATCGCCGCTTTTGCTGGTAAAGGTGGGATATCTATATGCGGCCAGGATGAAGCATAGGTGCGCGTGTAGGGAGACCTGCTGTATTCATCGGCCATATTCAGGAACAGCAGGTTGGTGAGCTGCTAAAGGTAATCGCCGTAGCCTACGCCGTCGTCGCGGAGGTTGTTGCCGAAGGTTAAGCTTTTGGAGCCTATAGAGGAGTATTGGACATTTATTATTCGCTTTCTGCTGATCGCTCTTCTATAAGATGCAAAACCTTCTTTCCCTTTTCAGTAATAACATACCGCTGCTTGCCACTGGTAGGGCGGTCTGGAAATAACATCGCGAGCAATCCGAGATCAATTAAGGGCTGAAGAATATTTCTGTAATTCTTCGTTTGATTTGATACTCCGACTTTTTCCAATAATGCACGCCTGTTTACCGGTTGATGTGCCGTACGCAGTACCAGCAGCCAGTGTTCATTTTGTTCACTCAATAAGTATTGCACCTTATTAAGCTGAGCTTTGTCATATTTTGGCTCTTCAATTACAGCTCGTAGTGCTTTTGCCAAACGCGAGACCCGCGCACTAAATACCACTCCTGTTGAAAGTTCGTGGTTAGTTACTTGGTTACCATCTTGGTTACTTCCCTCAACGTGATCAATAGGAATAATAGCCTTAAATACATCCTCCTCAATTACTTCAGGCATTTGCCCGGAAGCATACTGCGGGCCATACTTAAACAAATTCCTTACGCCCGAGCCCAGCTCGTCCATTCGCCCTATTTCTTTAAAAAATTTGGTAAGCGCCGGGTTCTTGGTGAATGGCGCAAAGGTCTCCGGCTTAAGTATGCCATGCGTGTGCGGCTTGTTCCAGTTGTCTGCTACAACACGGTCGTGTTCAATGACCAGCCGCGCATGATAAGGGCTGGCATACTCACGGTGGATGAGCATGTTGGCCACCACTTCGCGGAATATCTTGTCGCGGATACTGACCCGCTGCATGTCGGGCTCCTGGTAAAACTTGTCCGGCAGGTGCTTGGCAATGAAAGCCATCAGCCGGTCGTAGGCTTCTATCAGGTTGGTGCGGATGTCGTCGCGGTCGTCGTAGCGATCTGTATTCTGTACCCGGTACAGCGCGTCGGTCTTGTAATAAGGCACAATGCTCTGGATCACCTCATCCTTGCCGAACAGTAGGGCGGCCGCCAGGGTGTAGCCTTCCTGCCCGGTATTGTAATCTTTCTGATAAAGGCCGGCGGATCGTAGGAGCTCTTCATTGCTAAGCTCCAGCCAGGGATGATCGGGGCGCTGCCCACGGGCGAGGCGGCGGGCACGGTCTATGAGGTCAGTGCGAAGGTCGTTGAGCCTGAGATAAGGATATATTCTGTTTTCGGTAAAGCTTTGCTGCTTGCGTAAGTGCAGCTCTGTAATGGCAGCCTGTTGCCGGCTGATGTCCAGATCGGCATCGCCGCTGCGGTCAAATGTTTTGCCGGCAGTGCTATGCACCATAGAGCTTTCGGGCACATAGATGCAAATGACCGTCTTGCCATCGTAGTCAATGCTTTCGGGGGAGAGCGGAAATACCGGCGATAGCTTTTGCGGATTGTTGGCGTTGTTGATAACTTCCATCTTAAGCTGCTCCGCGTCCAGTACGCCTGCCACCGCACCGCCGTTGGTGACGCCGAGCAGCAGGTGCCCGCCCTTGCGGTTGAGGAAGGCACAGATACTTTCAAAAGCATCCCGGTTCAGTTGGGAAAAGCTTTCCTTGAATTCTACCTGCAGGCCTTCGCCTTGTTGCAGGAGGGTATCAATAAATCCTTTTGTCATCATATGAAACTGAATTACTCAAGGTGGAAGTATATTCATCGGCCATCTTCAGGAACAGCAGGTAGGTGAGTTGCTCAAGGTAATCGCCTTAGCCTACGCCGTCGTCGTGGAGGGTGTTGCAGAAGGCCCAGATTTTGGAGACTATAGAAGAGGTATTTCTGCTTAAACTATTCAAATCAGTAGTCATTTAGGTGTTTTCTTAAATGCTCTCTCCAGTAGCTTTTTATATTTTCCAACGCAATTATGCTTTCATTAATTGCACCAATGCTCTCTTCAACATCTTCTGCTAAATTCTTATTTTGAAATCCGATACCATTGTAACTATATGCAAACTTATTTGCTATCTCACCGAACGGAATTAATTCATTAGGTAGTTGACCACCGCCATTAAAGACAGTTTCAATCTTAACAAAATATTCCTGAAAAATGGATGTTAGGTTAGCGGAAAAAGCATTCCCTCGTCCCATAATATAGGAAGCTTGTATTGCTCTGAACTGCTGTAAATATGGTAGCTCTGCTGGCGTACACACTTGAATTCGCATGTTCACCAACTCTGTAGCCTGCCGAAAAAGCTCTAAAGTCTCTGTTTCTCTTTGATGATTTCTTAACTGACCTTCATTTATCATTAAAATGACTTGATCATACAGCGCCTTAATATGCAGCGCGGCATATTGTAGATTATAATAATTTTCTTCAGCTTTGATATAATTTGAAAACAGTCGATTATATGCAAAATAATATTCGTCTAACATGACTTTATCAGCAAGTATAGATAAGACAGTTTTTGTAGCCGAAGATTGTTGTACAAGTGGGAAGTCATGGTTAGTTGCTTTAACTGACGCCATCCACGTAGTCAAGTGAGTGGTTTCTGCTTCTATTAGTTTAGAGCACTCTTGAATCAGTTTATATAAAAATCTGTTTCTATTTCGCCATAAGATTCGTGCATCACGACGAGATTGCAATAGATATGCTAGGTATGTTGCCGCAGCGGCAGTAAAAATTCCAATAATAATTGTGCTGGCAGTATTCATTCCAACGAGTATAAATATAAAAAATACCTTCTACAGGGCATTAACTTTGGGGCTTTCTTATAGCACATACCTCTTTACTTAGCGGCCCTCTTCTTCCGTCCAAATTCTGAACTATATCTCCAATTTTATCCATTCCCCCCCGGCAACTACTTGGTCATAGCTCTTCAATATTAAAAGCTGGCATCTCGTCATAAGTTTGCCCATTCAACAATCTTCCAGCCTTCTTCTTGTTTGTACCACCCCATTGTTTAAAAAAGAAAGCAGTATTGGACGTTTGACATTGCTCCATAATATCCAATGCCCATTCTGAGTCCATAGGTCTTGCTTTGCGACCGCTTTCACCACCAACTATCACCCAATCAATACCACTTAAATTCAATTGTGGAAGTGGACCAATCAAAGGTTCACAAGAAAGGAATTTTACTCTGGCATTTGTTTGCCGTAAAAGGTTTAATCTGTGGATTACTCGTTCATCCTCTATAGAAATGCCCATCCAAATATTATGTGTCCACCGTAATTCTTCGTGGATGTTTAATAACCGATCTGCACGTTTGGTAAGCACTTGAAAAGTATGCTGCGGGTTCTCATTCATTACCCTAAAAACTTTCTGAATAAAAGCCAATGAAACCTTATCGTGAAAAAGGTCGCTCATGGAGTTTACAAACACAACTTTTTGCCTCTTCCAAGTGTAAGGGATGTTCAAAGCAGATTCATGGGTACGCACCTTAAATGCATCTTTATATTTTTCCACGCCCATAGCCTGAAGTCTCTTGGCCATGACCTCTGCATAGCAGTATTTACATCCTGCTGAAATCTTGGTGCATCCAGTGACTGGATTCCAAGTCATCTCTGTCCATTCAATACTAGATTGTGCCATTTTATTTGAATTTTATTTGAATCTTGGGTTTGCCTTCTCTATAGTCCTCCCACTTGTTATGAAAGGTTCGAGGGCTTACTATTATTTCACCTGTTTCTGCATTGAGAACCATAATTGCTTTTTCACTTACCCAGTTTTTAAGTATCGAATTTGAGTGTTTAGGTAAGAACCCTTTTTGAAGAGTAAACTTATAAAGGTCCAAGTTCGAGATTACTTTCCTTTCTTCTATTAAATCATGTAAGTTGCGAGAAAGCCAGACATAATTTAAACTTTCAATATCCTTCTTTTCCTCCTGCTCGAACATGCTAATTTGAGGTTGCGGTTGTCGGTATCCAGTGCCAAAATCTTTATCGTTCTCCCATTTCACTGTAAGCATTCGCTCCAAGCCGTAGATATGACTAGTAATAAAGAAAACAGCAAAAAGATTGTTTTTACTCCGTTCAATTTGATGACTAACACAGAAATATTTTTCTTGAAAAGAAAGCCCTTCAGAAAGATATCTTGTAAAGGTCTCAACATCTACTTTTTCAAGGTTCCTGATTGCATGATTTTCCGGGAATAACTGGACGATAAAATCATTCAGCGCTTGGTAACATTTGCGCTCCTCCACTAATGAAATATTCTTGAAACGGTGCATGAACGAGACCGGCAAGAACAAGATTATTTCTGTCCTTCCATTTTCTAACAGATCTTTTATGGACTTAGGACTAATTTCCTTATATCCATAAGGATCAATAAACAGCAGGTTCCGTTCCTTTTTGCTTTGCTTATTTATTTCTGCAACTATCTCGGGAAAAAGTTGGGTAGTATTCGAAGAATGAAATTGTAAATCACAGACTGAAGGATTATTTTTCGCCTCTAAATAAGCTTTCACAATATTAATTTTAGTTGGATCACTATCATTTACCAACAATGATATTGGTTTGACTGGCCAATTATTTTGCTTAAAAAATTCGCGGTTCTTGCAAATTTTATTAAAAGCAATTATTGGGCTTCCTTCTTTACCATCTTCATAAATGCCAGTGCCACAGAAGAGATCGTAAATATTGACCTTTTCTATCCCTTTAGCTAATCCAAGTATAGCAAAATACTTCTCCAGATAAGCCTGGTAAAGGTCCAATTTAGCTTGAGAATGCGGCAATACATTTTGCTGTGATTTCTTCATATGCTGTTACGCTACCGATACCTCATTTAATTCATTAATAATCTTATCCGTCCTAGCTCAGCACCGTTTTTAGGTCTTCATCATTGCTGTAAGTAATCTCCTTACAGAATTTATCCTCCTCGGCAAACTCCTCCTGCATGACAAGTATGATTCAGCCAACAAGAAACAAAAAATAATGTTACCGGGCTAACGTGATTTCACGCTGCCAATTATGTGTTTTCCCGCTGCCACAGCATAGGTGATCACATTGGATATTCCCGCTTCTTCAACCAAAACAGGAATAATAGGTACGCAACGACAATATCCTTCAACTACGCACCATTGTCATCAAAATGTCTTATAAACCATTTGAGACTGTTAACAAAATCCAAAAGACAACTTTCTGCGTTACTGAAACCGTGTTGTTAATAATTAGTAGTAATTATTCTAATAAATTTTAAGATTAATCGATTTATACACCTACATTCGCCCGTTGGCAAAAGGCTGTAAATATTGATTTAAAGTATTTAAAGCTGCCCAACTTATATCTTATGCATAGACTTTACATTTCCCGCAACCGGGTACTCCCCAAATTCTATTACCTGCTGTTCTGCTGCCTCTTATTACTGGCGGCATCTTCCAAAAGCTCCGCCCAGATCAGCATTGCCAGCGCAGCTTCTGCCTTTGCCGGAAACCTCACCCGCGGCAACCTCGATACAACACTGCTTAAAGTGCAGGTTACTTTTGGCAGCGCATGCAGTAATATTAGCGCTACTATCAGCTTCCCGGAGGGCGTAACCTACATACCCGGCTCGGTAGTAAAAACCGATGGCTTAGGCAGCAGCGCCATTACCTACTCCTCCGGCCCGCTCAGTAAGCCGGTGTTCACCATTTCCGGCATTACAATTGCCGGCGATATCACCTTTACCGTAAAGCGCACGGCGCTGTGCGGCTTCAGCGGCGCATCGAAAGATACAGTGATGGTAACCGGGAGCTGCGGCACAGCCATAGATAATAACCCGAACGTCAACATCTATACCATCGTTGCCCCGGTGCTCAGTATTACTGCCCCGGCAGATATTACCACCGGCGTGGTAGGCACCCCTGCTGCGCGTACAATACCCATAAGCAATGGCGGCAATGGATCGCTGGATAGCTTCTACTTCTATGCCGTGCGTCCTGCCGGGCAGATCATTCCGGAGACTGTTACTCCCATCAACCCGATTACCGCCGTGCTTTCTACCGGCGGCACCGCAGCTACCTTCTACCCTACCCGCTCCTCAGGCGATACGCTGTTCTATGCTATCGGAGGAGTAGGGCCATTCGGTGCGGATAAGATATTTTCCAACGGCGAAGTAGTGAACATAGTGGTTCGCGAGGTACCGCTCATTTGTGGCGCTACTGCTGTTACTACTTATGGTGCTGCCTTCGGGCGTAATAATGTTTATTGCCAGGTTGTCAACATCACGGCAAAGTTTGCTACTACTTCTACAGATGCCAAGTTTACGCTGGTTACCACCATAAATCCCGCTATATCAGGCCCCTGCCTCAACACCACTTACACCGTCATCGATTCTATTAAAAACAACAATGCCCGGCCAATCCTCTATGATGGTTTTGCCATTGCAGGCACCTCTGCCATAGGCCCGGTGATCGATACGGCTTCTATCATGTTTTCCTATTCCGGGAATGCAACGCCTTTCCACCCCACCGGCACCTTTACCAAAAAAGTAACCACCAGCACTGCAGCATCCATGGCGGGCTACCCCTATACCGATACGTTGCTGATGGCCAACGCGCTGAGCATACCGGCGGGAGGCTTCGTTACCGTAACTTATAACCTTATATCGGGGTACACAGAAGGCTGCGGCAGCACCTTCGACAGCAGCGTGTACAAAGTAATCCATAGCTACCGTAATACCTGTACCGGCATCGGCGCGAAAACCACCAGCAATAACGTAACGGCGGGTTATTCACTTAAAGTGAATGCTTATACCCTCCGGGTACCCGCAATGGTGCGCAACGGCGAAACGTTCCTGCTGAAAATACCGGTATCCTATTCAATGCCTGCCTCACCGGTATTCCCCTACCGGTTTGCAAAAGTAGCCCTTACGCTGCCGGCCGGCCTTACACTGGTAAGCGCCGCCGACCAGCAAAACGCAGGGCTCAATGGCAATGCAGTACAATCAGGCACTTCGGCTACCTACACGTTCCAGGCAAATCCGGCAAACCCACGCAACTACATCTATGTAAGGCTGCGCAATGATGCCGCCTGCGGCCCTGCCACCATTGCTACCAGCATTACAGCAGGCACGGACAGCACGTGTGCAAGCGGCAACCGGTACGCTGTACAGGCCTGCAATACTACGAGCAGCATTGTTTTCCGTTGTCCGGGCTCCGGCGGCAATGGCACCTGCATTGGTATCAGCGGACCGAAATTTGCATTTGGCCGCAGCAGTTACGGCCTGCCTGACAATAACGGTGATGGCAAGCCGGACACGACAGGGTCGGTTGATCCTGCAGTAGTTGATTCCACGGTATATATGGTGGGCGATACAATGACGGCCATATCATCCGGCATCCTCACCAACGGCGCTACAGTTGCAACCATCTTCAGCAAAGCCTATGCCGAATGGCATTTTCCCGGCACGAACGGTTGGGCTCCGGCAGGCACTGCCACGGTAGTGCTGAAGCGGACTGGGGTAACATTTACCTGCAATAATTATGCAATCGCAACTATTACCGCGCTTGCCGGCTACAGTAAATCGTACCGGGTGGATCTTACGAGCCAGAGCTGCCTTTCCTCGATTGTAACCAGCACTACGCCTTTTCTTACCGGCGACAGCATTGCGGTGATCGCGAAGTTTCGCCTGGCGGATGGGCTCGCTACCAGCGGCACTACGGAAGTGAATGCGAAGAACAGCACGAACTATGACTTCCAGACGGAGAATGTATCAAGAGTCATGAACCTGCTTTATGCATACTCAGGCACGACTGCACCAGCAGCAGGTGGCAACCGCGCCGGCGCAACAGACCCTAAAGGCTATACCTGCGATTCCGTACTATATAATGCCTATATGACCGGCTGGAAGCATGTGCTGTCTGCCGGCGCAAGCATTACTTCCCTCGGCTGCGTTTCTACTACGGTTGGTTTTAACAGCCAGACATACACGGATGGCGCTTCACCACTTGGTGCGCAAAAATTTATTGGTGAATACCGCCCTGTGACCATTCCAGATTCGTTCGTAGTGCAGCTTCCGCCCTATTATTCCTACACGCCGCCTGCTACAGCCAATGCCACGATGGATTATGTAACAAAGCGAGGGGCGGACGTGCTGACCACATTTACCATGCAGCCAACCGTTTCCGGTGCATTGGCTACAGGCATAAAGCTTTCCTACAATTATTATAGTTATATCCAGAACACGCAAGGCTTTTATCCCGGCACAGAAGGAGTGATCTATACCGATAGCTTTTCGGTAAAGCCTTCTTCCTGCGCAGCCATCAGCCAGAATTATACCGTTACGGAATACGGACGGGTAAACCCCACCTTTTACACTACCGGCGCTACCCAACCCTATACGCGCAGCGCCTCGGCAAGCCTGAAATATGGCACTTTGTCCACGATCAAAACCACCAACTCCACCGGCGATATTGTTGCCAATACACCTTCCAATTCCTGGCTGGTAAAAGTAGATATTACCAGTGCGGACGCCGCCTACAACTGGTTCGGGCTGGAAAAAGGCCTGGGCAGCGTGATCATCGACAGTGTCTATTCCAGCACAAGCACAACGCCTATCGCGCGGCTTACGGATTACACTTACAGCGGTGGTAAATGGTACAAGCCCATCACTACCGGCGCTCCCAATGCCGCTCCGGTAGGCACCCAGTATTACCGGGTATATTTCCGGTTCAGCAACTGCACGGCAGACAGCGTAAAATTCATCTCCGGGAGTGATTGCTACGGCTACCCGGCTGACCCGGCCAGCGAAGCGACCACCTGCGCTACTCATACTACTGCCACACCGCTTATATTACGGGTTTCTCCTCGGGTAAGCCAAATACAACTGGCGGTTGCGCGGCAGCCGGGGGGCGGTAGTGATGTAATGATGTGCAGCACAGACAGTGTACTCTTCGTAGTAAACAGTGCGCTGCCTGCCTATGTTGCCTATCCTTCGGTGGATCTGATTATTCCCGCAGGGCTGACCGTAACTACACCCATTGCCGTAGAATACCCGCTCAGCAGCGGCATCTACCAGTCCATTATGCCAACCACAATCACCGGCGGCTACTCGCTGGATCTTACAAAGCATACCGGCATCGGACAGGCAGGCATCAAAGGCACGTTTGGCAATCCGGCTGCGGTGCAGCGCCAGGCAAAAATCAAGCTTGTGTACACAACCACCTGCAGCTACCGGTCCGGCAGCAGCATAGCCATATATGGCTACGGTAGCAGCCCGTGCAATTCTCCGACAATCAGCAACGGTACGAATGTAAAATCCGCAGCGCTCAATACCGCCGGCATCATTGCAGACGGCACTACAATCAGTATGGCCTATGAGGTGCAGCCTTCTACCCTTAGCTGCGGCAATAGTACAACCCTGCAACTGCTCACCACGCCGCTCGGGGGCAGTACGCAGGCTTCCGATACGATAATCTACACGCTGCCTGCCGGCATCGCCTATAGCGGTAGCTTCCAGAATATATCGAATTGTGGCAGCTGTACCATAATTGCTGCGCCCGGCCCTACTGAAGGAACAACAGATGTGAAGATCAGGCTCAATAATGTCATCCAGAATAATACGCAAATCAGGTATTCATTTGACGTGACCGGAAACGGGGGCGGAGGTGTAGGCGAAGGCTGCGGCGATTCCTACATTGCCGCAAACGCGGTACGGACTACAAATACTGTAACCTGTAATAGTGTTGCCTGTGGCGCCAGTACAAGGGTGGCCGGTAATTCTGTTTCGTCAGTCATAACACGCATAAAGCCGGATATGGCCCTTACCTCACTAAGTGTGGTAAGCGGGGCTTACGCAAGCAATACAGCGACTATATTCCGTCTGGCCTATCAGAATAATGGCACGCAGGATGCCGCAGCCAGCACCTATCAGGCAGAAATCTACTGTACCGGCCAACCGATGCCGGTGTACACGCTTTACCTCAGCAGGGCTGTAGCGATTGGAGCTTCAACGGCAGATACTTTTGTGATAAATATCCCTGCGGCCTGCAGCAATGGGGGCGCGATATCGGCTAAAGTGTCGCCGGTAACGTCAACTGGTACTAAACAGTGCCTGTGCGCAGAGCGGAGCGCTTCTATTACGGCTTACCCGCTTCCTGCCGGCCTGATCAGCTTTACTGCCGCAAAGCAGGATGCGCAGGTGCATACGGCATGGATAGTGGAGAATGAAAGCAGTGTAAATAGCTACGAGCCCGAGCGGAGCACAAACGCAGTAACGTTTACCGGATTTGCAAAAGTTACCGCAAGTCATAGTGCGCCCGGCAAAGCCTTTTATACGGCAGACGACCGCCATGCATCTTTTACAAACACGCTTTACTACCGCCTGAAGATCAATTATGCGAATGGCTCTATTGCATATAGCAGCGTGGCGCAGATAACGCCAGAGCAAGATAAGCCGGGCATCAAAGTATCGCCAAACCCTGCCAACGACTTGCTGCATATTGCATATACCAGCGCAACGGCCGGGAAGATCCGCATAAAGGTTGCGGATATGACGGGAAGGCAGCTGATAGACCGTGTCTTTGTAGTGGCGAAGGGCACAAACAGTATAACGCTCGGTGAAGTGCTGGATATGCCTGCGGGATCCTATATCCTCCAGGTGTACGGCGAAGCAGAAGGCAGATCGACTATCCGTTTTGAGATAGCGCACTGATCTGTTTTTTGATATTTAGAACAAAATCCCGGCCAGATCTGGCCGGGATTTTTTGTTTTTGACGATTGGCGTTTTTACAAATAGCTTAATTTGCTGCTATGCCTTTATTATCCGCACTTCCTGTTACGCATCCATTCCCCGGTATGCCGTATGTCTCCGCGCCGGATTACAGCTTTCCGGCATTTGAAGTGTGTGCTTATATCCTGTTTGCCTTTTGCCTGGCTCATGCAATAAAAAAAGGTCGGCTTGATGTGGCCTATCTTATTGGTGGCCTGTGCTTTGGCCTGCTGCTGGAGTACGTAAATGTAGTAGCCAATATGGGCTATACTTATGGCAGATTTACCGTAATGCTCGGCAGGCCGCCGCTGGATATCCCTATATGTATTGGCATTGGCTGGGCAGTTATCATGTATTCTGCGCGCTTATTTACAGACACGTTCGGACTTCCGCTATGGGCCAGCGCCGCCATGGATACGCTGCTAGCTATCAGCATAGATCTGAGTATGGATACGGTGGCCTACCGGCTGGATATGTGGCACTGGAACTGGACGGGCACAGGCCTGGATCCGCTTACGGCAGACTGGTTCGGCATTCCCTACGGAAATTTTTTCGGTTGGCTTTGCGTAATATTTTTTTATTCCGCTTTCTGCCGCCTGCTTGAGCGGTGGCTTGGCACAGGCGGTAAATCATCTATACTCCGCAGTCTGCTTGTTCCCTTTTTGTCGGTACTATTATCCCAAGTCTTTCTGTATGTGACACTTGCTTGTATTGATGTTTACCTGCGGGATCATTTTGGCATTACAGCAAAAAACCGGTTTTATGCTGCTGTTCCCATGCTTATAATCACCCTTATGTACGGCTGGCGAAAAAGGATTAGTGCTGCGCCTGCTGCAATGCCGCTGGTTACGTGGCTGGTACCGGCATTTTCGCATGTATTCTTCTTTGTCTATCTTTTGCTGGAAGGGTATTATAAAGAGAATGGCTGGATGCTGGTGCCGCCGCTGGTGATTATCGCTATTAGTTTTGTGTTGCACCTTAAGAAAAAGAGTAATGTAATGCTTTCCATATAAATAAAACAGCGGCGAATCCTGATGAGAATTCGCCGCTTAATTTTACTAACTTTTTGTCAACTTACTGGTTAAAGGATTGACTGTGGTGATGTTGATTGTTCGTTCTAACACCATCGAATAATTTGCTACGCAATTTTTCATGGCTATTTGGTGAAAGAAGAGAAGTTAGGCCGGAAGATATTACAATGTCTGAAGGGCGATTATCTGACAAGTGGGGCAATCAACACTGCCGCCGCCGTTACATTTCCAAAACGGTCCGCAAGTACTACTAGGAGCATTATTGCCGCACTTCATGCCATAATAGTATCCGGTGCCTAATTGATAATATCCGTAGTTTAATGGACCGCAACCGGCACAATAATAGTATCCATTTGTACAATTAAGGTAATCCTGTGAGGTTACATCATAGAACCGTGTTTTTACTACAGTATTCGTGGGTCGAAATGTTTTGTTTGTTGTATCGATCTCGGTTATTGGAAGATAAGCAATTTGCCTGTTTTCATTAGCCATTTCTCTTGGTATAGTGACTGTGGTAATTGCCACTTTCCCATTAGCATCCCAGGTGAGGGTCACCTTCCTGGAAGTTTTTTCGTCTGTAGGATTCTGAAAAGTGAACACATGAGGCATATCAATACCGTAGAAATTATTGATGTAGGCTACGTTAGGATCCTTAGGTGGATCATCTTGCTTACAGGCTGAGAAAACGACCGATAGCAACAATACAGAAAGCGCGGATAGTAGTAAATGTCTGTTTTTCATTTGTTATGTTGATTAAATGCCTACTCTTTCAAAATTGCAGTTTTCGGCTTCGCTGTTTATGAATTAAAAAAGATAAATCTTGTAAGCTCTTGGCTGTAATTAACAGTAAAGATAGTTTAATTAGTCTTTCGAGCTAAAATATTATATAAGTATGCAACTCATTGCAAACCAAATGCTCACGTACGTGCAAAGAAGTGTGGTCGCAGTCGCAGCTAATAAGCGTTTACGTCCTATTGTAGTGACCGCCTATTATAAATCCCTAAAATTCTATTAATAAAATTCGATCTGTAAAAAACTCAATTTTTTTTCGGGCAAAACGGATTTAGCCCAATAAAAAAAGCCCAGCATTGCTGCTGAGCTTCTAAAATGTAGGGAAGACAGGGTTCGAACCTGCGACCCCCTGGTCCCAAACCAGGTGCGCTACCGGACTGCGCCACTTCCCTATTTTAACTTTCTTTATCAAGCCTTGATCGTGGGAAACCAAAGCCTTGCGGTGAAGGCGGGATTCGAACCCGCGATACGCTATAACACGTATGCCAGTTTAGCAAACTAGTGGATTCGGCCTCTCTCCCACCTCACCTGTTTTATACCAAACAGCCTTGAAAAAATTCACAGCTATTCTAAAATGTATTGCTTAAAGAACTGCTTCCCTGCTAAGGGACTGCAAAGATAATGCTCTAAACGAACTGACCAAACATTTTTAAGAACTTCCTGAAAAATTATAGCTCAATACTGTACAAATTGATTCACTTAGCGGCCAAATGTAGCACTCACCTCGCGATGATGCCTTTATGTGAAAATCCGCAATCCGATTTTCGCAATCCGGAATAAAGATCACATGCTGGCCATCTGCACTTTCTGAAAGAGCTCCTGTACCTGCTCTTTATATTCGTTGTCCGTATCCATGAGGTTTTCTACCGTCTGGCAGGAGTGTATGACCGTGGTATGATCGAAGCCACCGAAATGCTCGCCAATATTTTTGAGGGAGCTTTTTGTAAACTTTTTTGCAAGATACATGGTAATTTGCCGTGCCTGCACCACCTCGCGCTTGCGGGTTTTGGCCAGCAGGCGGTCATAAGGCTGGTGGAAATAATCGCAGACCATTTTCTGGATATTTTCGATAGTCATCTCCCGAGCGGCCGTCTTCACGAAGTTCTTCATTACCCGCTTGGCAAGGTCGAGATCGATTTCCTTTTTATTGAGCATTGACTGCGCAAACATCGCGATCAGGGCACCTTCCAGCTCGCGTACATTGCTCTGCACATTGTAGGCAATATATTTCACCACATCATCCGGCATCTCAACGCCGTCGCGCTTCATTTTAAGGCGCAGAATAGCCTGGCGGGTCTCATACTCGGGTATCTGGATATCCGCGTTCAAACCCCAGCGGAAACGGCTTAATAGTCGGTCCTGCATTCCGTCCAAATCTTTGGGTGCGGTATCGGAAGTGAGGATAATTTGCTTACCGCTCTGGTGCAGGTGATTAAATATAGTAAAAAACGCTTCCTGGGTTTTAACGGCTGGTACGAAGCGCTCGATATCATCCACGATGAGCACATCGATAAGCTGGTAGAAATGAATGAAATCATTCACCTCGTTGTTGCGGGAATGATCCACAAACTGCGTGATGAATTTTTCCGCGCTTACATAGAGCACCGATTTATTGGGAAGCAGCCGGCGCACCTCATTACCAATTGCCTGCACGAGATGCGTCTTACCGCAGCCAACGCCGCCGAAAACCACCAGTGGATTAAAGGAAGTTGCGCCGGGCTTCTGTGCAACCTGCAAACCCGCATTGCGCGCAAGGCGGTTGCAATCACCTTCCACATAATTTTCAAAAGTATAGTTGGCATTAAGCTGCGGATCTATGGATACACGCTTCAGACCGGGAATGGCATAAGGATGTGGCTCAAAAGGTGTTTTTCGGTCGTAGGGAAGATCCACCATATTACGCTCTGCCGAAACCTTGGGCTGTGTGCTTGCCGGGATATTGATAGACGCAGGATTACGGCGGCTGTGGCCTTCTATCATTATACGGTATTCGAGGCGGCCATCTTTCCCCAGCACACGCTTAATTGTTTTACCCAACAGCTCTACATAATGCTCCTCAAGCCACTCATAAAAAAACTGGCTGGGCACTTGTAAAGTAAGCACCGCTTCATAAAGCGCTACAGCCTGTATGGGCTCAAACCAAGTCTGGAAAGTGCGGGGTGCTACATTGTCCTTAATAATGCTGAGGCAACGCTCCCAGGCAGCATCAAAATCATTTCTGCCTGATTCATTTTTTGCATAAGGTTCATTGTACATACCGGTTTATACTTGATGGGCCTGCGCCCGGATTTTCTTTTCAATTTCGCCGCTCAATGAGGCCGACACTTTCACTAAGCCAGGATTTTTGCTCTAAAAATCCAAGGCTCTGCTTTACAAAAACAACTCAAAAAGTTAATGATTACTTCACGCGCTATTGCCGCTCATCACCTACCTTTCGCCCCCCGCATTTATAGCTTCGCAAAACCGTTTTGGGTGAAGACGAAATTGCCAACATTATGTTGAAAAAAAAAATCGTTACCCTATTGTTTCTTTGCCCACAATTACAGAATGAGCACTTAGGAGCGTGGTACTATTTTTGCTATCGAAGGTGTAATCCAACCGCCCTAATCGCAGCCCTGCCCAGCCTACCTGATTGATCACAACTTCTTTTCCTTTCCTGTTTGTAAGCACTGTTGGCTGGTCTAAAAACGTGTGTGTATGCCCGCCGATAATGAGATCTATAAAATCCGTCTCTTTCGCAAGAATCTTATCGCTTACTTTATTAAAATCATAGTGGTAGCCCAGATGCGACAGGCAGATCACAAAGTCGCAACCTTCGCGCCGGCGAAGCTTTTCGGATATACTACGGGCAATCTGTATGGGCTCGATGTATTGGGTACTGCCATATGCATTCTCCGGCACGAGTCCTTTTAGCTGAATACCCAGCCCGAAAACGCCAATCTTTAGCCCTGCTTTTTTAATGATCAGGTAAGGTTTCGTCTTCCCTTCGAGCGGCGTTTTGGTAAAGTCGTAATTGGCAATCAATATCGGGAAATTGGCATGGGGCAACTGGGCAGCAAAGCCTTCAATCCCTGCATCAAAATCATGATTGCCCATAGTGCCGGCATCGTAACGCATCATAGACATGGCTTTCATTTCCGGCTCACCTTTGTAGAGGTTAAAGTAAGGCGTTCCCTGAAAAATATCTCCTGCATCCAATAGCAATACATTTGCTTCCTGCGCTCTTATGGTATCGATAAGTGTTGCTCTTGCAGCAACGCCACCCTGCCCGGCAAACTTACCGCCATCTGCGCCAAAAGGCTCGAGCCTGCTGTGCACATCATTGGTATGAAGGATGGTAAGTTTCTTCGGTGCAATGGCTGCAAGGCTCTCGAAAGGAAATCCGCCCAATGCCAGGAGGCCACTGCCCAGGGCCGCTTTCCTGATAAACTCTTTTCTATTCAGCATACTGTATCCTGTTTTCTATTTGAGGGTGCAAAGGCTTTCCGTCCTGCTCCAATCTTACCACATAAGCCAGCATCGCATCGCGGATAAAAATGGAAGTAAACTGCTTTTTGCAAGGCGCAAGAAAATCGCAGTTATCGCCGCCGCGCGCTACATAATCCGAGATGGCCATTTTATAATAAAGATGCTCATCCAGCGGCTTCCCGGCAACCATAATATGCTCTGCTGTTTTATCTTTTATGGTGAAGGAAATACCGCTTACCGGCCAGCCCTTTCTTGCCGCCATAAAATCGCAGAACTGCTTCAATGTAGTACCCGGAATTTCTATAATCGTAAGCATATTATCAAACGGCATCAGCTCATAAATCTTGCCGCGTGTTATCACACCGGGATCAATGTAGGGTATGCGCAGGCCGCCATAATTAGAAACGGATAGAGTCACCTTTTTATCTATAACCTGTGCGGCCATAAGCTGCGCATCGGCCACAAAATTACCAAGTGTGCTTTCCGGCTGGGCTTTTGTGAGCGGGATATCCGTATGGCCGATTACCACAAGCATCTGCGTATCAACGCCTTTTTTGTACGGCAACAACATGCTTGCCATATTGCTGTCAGTATGCGCGGTGCTGTCAATGGTATATTGATGCGCAGGCTGTAAATGAGCATAGACCGGCTTCTTGCTGCAGGAATATAATCCCGGAAAAAGGAGCGTTAGGAATAGTAATAATTTTGCGTTTCGTAACATAGAGGGGATTGATGCAAAGTTATCAGGAGCAATAGCTATGTACGGCTATCATTCAGTTAATAAAGCTGGCATTTTAGCGCTTATCAGTTGGCCATAGCGGCAATCAATCTGGCATCGCGGTGATAGACGTCGGTGAGAAGCCGGATGTGCGTGCTGGTGCTGTCTTCAAATGCAGTGAGATAGATAATATGCACCGGAATCTTCTTGCTGAGCTGCTCAAAACGCGTCTGGCGCGTCTGGATAATAGAATCTATAATTTGCTGATCGAAGTTGCGCCCTTCTATATCCTTCAAAATAAATTCCGCAAATTCCCTCGGGTGTGCTACCCGTACGCAGCCTGAGCTGCGCGCACGGAAACGCTTTGCAAAATCCTCGCGGTGCGGTGTATCGTGCAGATATATATCCCACTTGTTAGGCAGGTTAAACTTCACTTCGCCGAGCGCATTCCGCGCGCCCGGTGGCTGACGAAAATTAAAGCTGCGGTAATTTTTTGCGGTAACCAATCCTGCGCTTACCATCTTGCCCTGCCTGTTGTAGGCCTTAAGGCCCTTACGTGCAAGATAGGCGCCACCCCGCTTTGCGATTCCGGGCAATACATCATTTTTAAGGATGGTTGGGGGCACGCCCCACGGCGGACTAAATACCACGTTGGCCATATCCGCGTTCAGCGCGGGGCGTTTGCCGGGCAGGCTTACCAACCACCACGCGCATATGAAAAGCATCTGCTCCATCCTTCTTATAAAAAAGCTCCATCAGCGGTATGTTCACCAGCACATACTGGTTTTCCATTTGCTGCGGCATCCAGCGGATGCGCTCCATATTTGCAGCAATTGTGGCAAGCACACTATCCGGGCTCATTGCCAGCGCGCGGAAGGTAGTACTATCCATTTTTGCTGACGGAGCAAGACCTCTGGCTTCCTGAAAGGCCCGAAGCATTTGACCGCCGGCACTCAGGGAATCATCTGCTACGGTGGTTGCCCAGGGATCTTCTTTTTGAATAATATACCGGATTCCACTATCAGAAAGAGGGTCAGAAAATTGGATTTTACTTTTATAGCTTAGAAGTGTCTGATCATGCGCTAAATTAAAATAACGGCCATATTCCTGCCGAAGCAGCGCATATGTAGGCAGTTGGGGGCGATAAGTATTAAGCGCAGTATATTTTGCTTCATTATTCAGCTTTGTATAAAGATTCCGGGGCGCGCGCCAAAAGGTATCATTTGTATGAAACCATTGATTGTCGGCTATTTTCGGAGATACCAGGCCGAATAATAAATGATGCGAAGCATGCAAATAGCTATTAGTACATGCTGTATCAAAAGCGATAACTTCAGCAAGCGTAGGTTTAGCCGCTTTTATTTTATCCAACGCAGCCGAAAGCTTTTTCCGGCCATAGCGTTCCGGATTCAGGCCATCCAGCCTCAGACTATCGAGCTCATTGATAAGGGTAACAGCAGCTTCGGTAATGCCTGCTTCTTCCACCCATAAAGGCTGGTAGCCTATTCGCTGGTAAGTATAAGCCAGCGCATTGCCCGGCGTAACACCACGTTTGCGAAAATTGCTATCCAGCGTATCTACCCGATGTAGCGAAGCAGCTAGCGATTGCACAAATGCTTCTTTTGAAAAGAGATCACCGGTTTTTGATTCAATTACCTTTTTCTCCGGGTTGCCGTCCTTTTCCTTCTCATGATTGGTGCCGGTGCAGGCCGCAATCGTGAAAACAAGTGTTGATAAAAGAAAAATGCGACAATATTTGGCCTTAAATGGCCGAAGGGTCAGGGGTTCCATTCGGTAATATTCAATGATTTGATTTATACAATACCTATTGCAAAAATCGTACCAAACTTTTAATAATTGGAAATTTCTTTTGCGGGATCCCAAAAAAGGCGGTCAAATTCCTGCACCTGATCCTTAACAACCATAATTTTCTCCTTTTCGAGTAGCTTTTGCATTTCATCTCCATTACCAAAATGATGCTTGCCGGTAAGGAGTCCTTTGCTGTTTACTACTCTGTGCGCAGGTACTTTGGGCTTTGCACCATGGCAATTATTCATTGCGTAGCCCACCATACGGGCGCCGCTTTTCATACCAATAGCAGCCGCAATCGCGCCATAAGACGTTACCCGGCCTTTAGGTACAAGCCGTACTATATCATAGATTGCTTCGTAAACGTCAGCCTCCCTGCTCATTCGCTTTTTGTTTTCGTAATGCCAGCAGTTTTGTTCTGCCCGGCTCGGTTACTTTTTCATAATCGTATGGACAGTTCAGGCAGCCGTTACCGCAGCAATAACCCCGCTTTTGAAGCCATGTAGCTGTAAATACAAGCCTGCCATCGGGGAGCAGCAAATAATCTTCACCCTCAGTCATTTGTTGCCTCTTCCTTTTTCTTTTTAGGCGGCAATACGATCATTTTTTCCGGCAGCGAAAAAGAAAGGTAATTAATAATGCGGCCCTCTGCAAGGTGCATGCCTTCGTAATGTGTTTGTATGGCCAACGGTCCGGTAGCTTTATCTTTCCCGTAAATGTCTGCAATGTTTTCGTGGACGGTGCAGCCGGTTTCCGCTATAGATTCCTGTGTATAATCATACAACTCTCTGGAATCCGTTTTAAGATGGATACGTGCGCCGGGCTTTAAAACTTTTTGGTATTGGGCAAGGAAGCGCGGATGGGTAAGCCGGTTCTTCGCCTTTCCTTCCCGGAGAAAAGGATCAGGAAAAATGATCCAAATTTCAGCGACTTCTCCCGGTTCAAAATATTGCGGCAATTGCTGGATCTGCGTCCGAAGAAAAGCAACATTCGTAAGCCCTTCAGCAAGCGATTTCTTTGCGCCAATGTAGATACGGTTGCCTTTCACATCCACGCCAATAAAATTCCGCTCTTTGTGCTCCCGGCCAAGCCCTACACTGTACTCACCTTTACCGCAGGCAAGCTCCAGGGTTATGGGATGTTCATTTTTAAAATGATCTTTCCAGTTACCCGCCATGCCTTCCGGGTATTGGAGCACGTTTGTATAGGTTTCAATAGCAGCAAAGCGCACTAACTTTTTCTGAGCCATAATTACACCTCAAAGATACGGAGGCATCGTGCCAACCATTAAAATTTATAAAGCGTGCAAAATTAATAACCGTATCAATTTGCGGGTTAAATCAAAAGACTTTTTCTTTACGAAAAATCACTTAATGGAAAATGAAAATTATTCATCGCAAATATTTACAGAGCGACCTATTGTATATGCAACATTCTGGGAACGTGTAGGTGCAGCGCTTATTGATGCCATCATATTAGGCATTGCAAACGCGGTTGTGAATTATGCTTTGGGCAATTCTATGGGCTATACAGGGCATGATTATCAAAGTTGGTTTGTGCGTTATTATTCCAATCCTGCAACCTTTATCAATTTAGGTACCAACTGGCTTTATTATGCACTTCAGGAATCCAGCGCGGCACAGGCAACAATCGGGAAACGCGCTGTGGGAATGGTTGTTACTTCCGTTGACGGAAACAGAATTTCATTTGTGAATGCTACTGGGCGTTATTTCGGGAAGATACTTTCCACCCTTATTCTCTTTATTGGCTATTTAATGATGACTTGGGATGATAAGAAACAGACCCTGCATGATAAGATGGCAGGCACATTGGTGGTAAAACGATAATAGCTATAACCTCACATTTAATCCGGCCGCAACGTGTATCAAGAGCTGATATGTTTTTTGGAGCACCACCTGCTCGCCTGCCCTTCGCGGCAGTTGCTGCACATGGCCTGTCCGGGCTGTGGGCTGCAACGCAGCATTATTGCGCTGCTGCGGGGTGAATTAGGAACCAGCCTTCGGCTTCATCCTGCGGCAATACCTCTTGTACTGCTATTTCTGTTTCTGCCTTTTCATTTGAAATTCAGGTTCCGAAAAGGCGCCTCGCTCATTGTGGGCTTACAGCTATGTATTGCAATTATCACTTTTGGGTTTTATGTTTACAAGATTATCAACAACCAGATTTTTATTTAGATGGAAAACACAAACATCCCCCCACAGCAGCAGCAAAATATATTTCCCGGTGGCCAGATGGCACTACCCAATGCAACAGCAGTGCTGGTGCTGGGCATTGTATCCATCGTTACCTGCTTTTGCTATGGAATAATCGGATTAATATGTGGCGTTATTGCGCTCGTCCTTGCAAAAAAAGATATGGCCCTGTTCAATGCTGCGCCGGGCCAGTATAGCGAATCTTCCTTTAAAAACCTGAAAGCTGGCCGGACGTGCGCCATTATTGGTGTAGCGCTTTCTGCACTGTACCTCACTTTTGTAATCGTTATGCTTGCTTTAGTTGGTACCGTAAGTATGGCCCACTGGCAGGAGATACTTAAGCAGCATTAAGATATTGATAATTTTTCCGGTGATGCTGTTTTATAGGAGAATAACCAATACTCCGTAAAGCAGCATCACTCCATCAATAAGGCCGAGGTACACATGGTTATGCGCGTTTCTGCGGGAGTAGGTAATGGCGCTTTTTGCAGCAATGTAAGTAATAGCGATAGCTATTAAATGCAGGACGCTCCGCTCAAAATAAAGCTGGCAGATGCCGGTTATAAAAAACACCAAAAGCACTGCATCTATTATGTGGTAAGCTTTCGGAATGCCTAGCCTGCCGGCCAGTGTAAGTACATTGCGGGAAGCATCAAAAGGCATATCGCGTATATCGAAAGCGATACAAAGCGCAAATATCAGCTCAGTGCGGAGCACGATTTTCCACCAGAAAAAGGTGAGCGGTTTGTGCCAGTAAACAACAGGCAATACAGTGGTTGCAATGACCCAAACGGTAGTGAGCACTGCAATTTTTAGCAATCCGAAATCTTTCAGCCTCCGCTTGAATACCGGCAGAGAATAGCTAATGGTAATGGCTCCCAAAAATGCCAGCCACGCTATAAAATGTACGGAGAGGAAGGGCAAAGAACCCAGGCAGAGCAAAAGTCCGGTAGCAGAGAGCGCATAATACCAGCGGCGGTTGATGCCGGAAATTGCATGCGGGTTAAAAAGCCGGTGTACGTTGTACTCAAGCAGCGAGCTCCCGATAATTAGGCAGTGCAGCGGAGACACCAACGGAGGTACCGCGCCAAGCAGTAGCTTTTCTGTTGCGAGGCAGAGCGAAAGAGAGCAGGCCGCAGTAAAAACACTGGAAGCGAGCAGCCAATTGATCAGCCCTTTCACTTATAGCGGAATATTTCCGTGCTTGCGCTTCGGGGTATTCACTACCTTATTTTTCAGCATCGCATACGCTTTTATGAGTCGCTCCCGGCTTACTTCCGGCAGGATCACTTCATCAATAAAGCCACGTGCTGCTGCCCCGTAGGGGTTTGCAAATTTGCCGGCGTATTCCAGCTCCTTTTCCTTCATTTTGCCTTCTTTATCTGCTGCTTCGGAAATTTCTTTTTTGAAGATGATCTCAGCAGCTCCTTTTGCACCCATCACGGCAATCTCAGCGGTTGGCCAGGCAAAATTGAGGTCCGCGCCTATGTGCTTGCTGTTCATTACATCGTAGGCACCGCCATATGCCTTGCGGGTAATCATGGTTACTTTAGGTACAGTCGCTTCGCTCAATGCATAGAGCAGCTTTGCGCCATTCGTAATAATGCCATTCCATTCCTGATCGGTGCCGGGCAGAAAACCGGGAACATCCACCAGTACCAGCAGCGGGATGTTGAAAGCATCGCAGAACCGCACAAACCTTGCGCCCTTCCTGCTCGAATTGATATCCAGCACACCGGCCATACTTGCAGGCTGGTTGGCCACGATACCGATGCTCCGGCCTGCCAATCGTGCAAAGCCGACAACTATATTTTCTGCATACTGTTTATGCACTTCGAGGAAGGAAGCCTCGTCAGTAATTTCTTCAATTACTTCTTTAATATCATAGGGCTGATTGGGATTTTGAGGGATAATGCTGTTCAGCTTTTCACGGATCTCATTGCCGGCTTCGTAAGGATATACCGGAGCTTCATCTTCACAGTTTTGCGGCATATAGCTCAGCAGCTCCTTGAGCCGCTCGATGCACTCGACTTCATGGGCACAGGCAAAATGCGTAACCCCGCTGCGCGATGCATGCGTATGCGCGCCGCCAAGCTCCTCGCTCGTTACATTTTCATGGGTCACTGTTTTTACCACATTCGGCCCGGTTACAAACATATAGGAGGTATGCTCCACCATCAATATAAAATCTGTTATGGCCGGGGAATATACGGCACCACCTGCACAGGGACCCATAATGGCGGAAAGCTGCGGTACCACGCCCGAAGCCTGCACATTGCGATGAAAAATATCGGCATAGCCACCTAAGGATACCACACCTTCCTGGATGCGTGCCCCGCCGCTGTCATTAAGCCCTATTACCGGCGCGCCGTTCTGCAGCGCCAGGTCCATGATCTTTACGATCTTCTCAGCATGTGTTTCGCTGAGGCTGCCGCCGAATACCGTAAAATCCTGTGAATAAACATACACCAACCGGCCATGCACCGTGCCAAAGCCGGTAACAACGCCGTCGCCGAGGTATTGCTCTTTCTCCATCCCGAAGTCCTTGCTGCGGTGCGTTACCATCATGCCGGTTTCCTGAAAAGAGCCTTCATCAAGCAGGAGCTCGAGGCGCTCGCGGGCGGTGAGCTTGCCTTTGCCATGCTGGCTTTCTATTCGTTTGGCGCCACCGCCCAGCTTAGCCTGCGCGGTTTTTTCTTTCAGGAGAGCAATCTTGTTTTTCATATCGGTGGGCGCAAAGGTAAAAGTTTGGGCGTGGAATAAGGAATGCAACCCACATCTGTACCATTATTCAATATCTTTCAATCCATCTGTAATTCTGGCAGTGTATCAGTATGAATATCGCTCACTGCAACGTAGATATGTATAGTCCCACAGCAGGTAAATTAATAAGTACGTGGTTCAATATTCAAATTGAGACACTACCCAATTACTATATGACCCTTAGATATGATTCCATTTGCTACATTCGCCATCCAAAAATTCCTCCCCGATCGTAAATGATACAATTTGCCGCAGGCGTAGCTGCCAAACTGAATATTGCCGAGAAAAATGTAGCCGCCGTATTGGAGCTGATGGATGAGGGGGCAACCCTGCCCTTTATAGCCCGCTACCGCAAAGACCGCACCGGCGCGATGGATGAAGTGCAGATACAGCAGATAGGCGATGAGGCAAAATTCCAGCAGGAATTTTCGGAGCGCAAAGCTTTTATAGAAAAAACAATCACAGAGCAGGGCAGGATGACAGAAGCGCTACAGGCTGCTTTGGATAAGGCTTCTACGCTGGCGGCACTCGAAGATATTTACCTGCCTTACAAGCCCAAACGCAAAACCAAAGCCCAGACCGCACGTGAAAATGGCCTTGAGCCTCTGGCAAATTTACTGCTGGCGCAAGGCCCCATAAATGTGCAGCAGGAAGCGGCTGCCTTCCTTACAGAAAATGTAAAAAGCGGGGATGATGCCCTACAGGGCGCGCGCGATATTATTGCCGAGCTGATCAATGAAGATGCCACCGCCCGCGCACGTATCCGGCGGTTGTTTGAGCAAACGGGCACGGTACAAAGCAAGGTGCTGGCTGATAAGGACGCGGAAGGCATTAAATACAAAGATTACTTCGACTTTTCCGAGCCGGTAGCTAAAATACCGGCACACCGCATTATGGCCATCCTGCGCGGCTTTATGGAAGGATGCCTGCGCATGGTGATTGCCCCGCCTGAGGAAGATGCATTGGATGCTCTTGAAAGCGTTTTTGTGAAGCACAGCAATGAAGCAGGGGCGCAGGTAAAGCGCGCAGTAAAGGATGCCTACCGAAGGTTGCTGCAGCCGGGGTTAGAGAGCGAGTTCCGGATGGCACTTAAAACAAAGGCCGATGAGGAATCGATCAATGTATTTGCCGCAAATCTGCGCCAGCTCCTGCTTGCAGCGCCGCTTGGCTCCCGGCGCATCCTCGCCATAGATCCCGGCTACCGCTCAGGTTGCAAGGTTGTATGCCTTGATGAAAAAGGGGGGCTCACGAAAACGGAGCTTATTTACATCCACGAAAAAAACAATAAACTGCTCGATGCAGCGCATAAAATACGTACGCTTGTAAAGGAATACAGCATCGAAGCTTTTGCCATCGGCGATGGCACGGCAGGCCGCGAAACAGAACAGTTTATCAAGAAGTTGTCCCTCGGCCTGCCGGTATTTTTAGTGAATGAAGACGGCGCGTCTGTTTATTCGGCCTCGGATACGGCGCGGGCTGAATTTCCTGATCAGGATATTACGGTGCGTGGCTCTGTGAGCATTGGCCGCAGGCTGATGGACCCGCTTGCGGAGCTGGTAAAGATCGATGCGAAAAGCATTGGCGTAGGCCAGTATCAGCATGATGTAAGCCAGGTATTGCTGAAGCAGAAGCTCGACCAGACGGTGGAAAGCTGCGTAAATGCCGTGGGCGTAAACCTGAATACGGCAAGCAGGCACCTGCTGAGCTATGTAAGCGGCATCGGCCCTTCGATTGCTGAAAATATTGTGCAGCACCGCAATGAGATTGGCCGCTTCACTAACCGGAAGCAACTGCTGAAAGTGGCCCGCCTTGGAGCGAAAGCTTATGAGCAATGTGCCGGATTTCTGAGGATCAATGATGGAGAAAACCCGCTGGATAAAAGCGCTGTGCATCCCGAAGCTTATGCAATAGTATGCCGTATGGCTGCAGATCTACAGATGGATGTGCCGGGCCTTATTGGGAATGAAAAGCTGATTAAGGCAATTCCTGCGCAGCAATATGTTACCGAAATCATCGGCATCCATACCATCCGGGATATTTTGAAAGAGCTGAAAAAGCCCGGCCTCGACCCGCGCGATGAAGCACAGGCATTCGAGTTTGCCAACATTTTTTCTATTGAGGATGTGCACGTAGGAGCTGTACTGCCCGGCATTGTAACCAACCTTACGAAATTCGGCGCGTTCATAGATATCGGTGTAAAGCAGGACGGGCTGGTACACGTATCCGAAATTGCCCATAAATATATTACAGACCCTGCCGAAGCGCTGAAGCTGGGTCAGCAGGTGAAAGCCAAAGTGCTTGAGGTGGATGTGCAGCGGAAGCGTATTGCTTTGTCTATTAAACAAACGATTGAGGTTCCGGCAAGGGGCGCGCGGCCTGCGGCTAAGCCACTGCCTAAGCAAGCCGCAGCGGTGAAAGAACCGGCTGACATAAATGATGCCCTGGCAGCATTGAAGCATAAATTTGGCCGATAAGCTTTTTACCAAAAAAGTACGGATTTGCTTTTACAGGTCTGCACCTTTAGGTATTCACAGAATTTTTAAAAAACTTTCAGCGTCAATCCCGGGAAGACCTGCCGTAAATTATCGGTGGCAATCACTTCCGGCGATAAAGTAATGCCGTTTTTCAGGGTGATATTCATGAAAGCTTTGAGCGTTGTTTTTTTATAATAATCTCCCGATCCGCTAAGCAGATATCCTACCCCTACCGTGAGCCTGCTGGTAATGATGTAGGGCGTAAAATGATTGAAACCTTCGTCACCAAGCTCTGCATTGATCCAGTAATTTGGAAGGGCACGGAACTGCCCATCGCTACCCTTCTCAAAACCAAAATAGCCTGAAATATAGACCCCGAGAACAGAAGATACATCCTTTGATTTTGTTGAGGGCAGGCGGTAGATCAAGCCAATCTCCGCTGCCGGTGCGACTTTGTCCCTAAGAAACCCGGCACCAATATTGTAGGATACATCGAAGGAGCTTCTATGATTGAGCACATCCCATTGCTCCTTACGCAAGGTCCTGGAAAAATCTATCCGGAGCTTTGTGGTATCCTTCCTGTTCTTACTAATAAATACAGAAGATTCGTACAAATAAGGATGCTTCTTCTCTGAACGCAAATGGGGTGCGGTGGCCTTTTTAAAGGTATCGATGATGTTGTTCAGTCGTCCTTCATCGGCAAGCAGGTTATCGAGGTTCGCCATTCGTTGGAGTACAAAGGTGAGCTGGCAATCTTTAATGCCATTCTCCGGATTTACCAATAAAACCCTGAGCGTATCCGGTTCCGGCTTATAGGGCGTGACCTGTGCACCGGACTTCTGGTAAAGAAACTCATCCTGCGGTTCATAGCGGTGAATCCGGTAAGCTTTCATGCCTCCGTTGTCCATTAAATAATCAATGCGGTAGCTGCTTTGCGGGTTGGCTTCAAAGCTATCTTTCAGGAAGGCTATATCTGTGCGCACCGTCTTCATTAGCCTTTCAATATCCGGCAGCAAGCGGTAATCATCATACTGCCGCAGCTCTATGGTAAGCTGGTTGCCATTGCCTAATGAGGCTCGGTGGCGGTGATGAATTGCGCCCTCTGCCATGTTGAAAGTGGCTTCTGCCTTGCCATGCTGGATAAATTTTGTACGCCAGTTGGGTATTTCCTGAGCGAGCATACGGGTGGCTCCTCCCGCCAGGAGCAGGAGTGCGAAGATTGCTTTTCTCATAAAGAAGTGTGTTAGTTTTTATGTAAGAACCCGCTTAGCCGGGATTGATGCTCATCATTATCCTGCTCATGAAATTGCCCTGCCTCACGGCCAAAAATGCCGGTATAAATTTTAGGCTGCTCCGCCTGCTCGGGCACATTGCTCCGAATCTCATCCAGGGTGTAAATTGGCTCAACGCATGTGTGTTTGACTATTGGCTTTTCTGCTTGTTTCGGCAAATCGCTTATTATTATGGGTGCACTTATTTCAGTTGCACGAATCAATTCCTCCTTTACTGCCAGCGTTTCTGAACGCTTGTTTTTCCGGCGTACAATAGCAATATGCTCCGGTAGAATAGTTTGCTGCGCTGTCGTCATCCCATATTCTAAAGTGGCAGGCTTAGTACCGGGCAGAGCAGCTTCCAGCATTGTTTTTTTAGAATGGACTATTGCAGGCATTGGTAATCGGGCCTGTTCATTCCCCGAAAAAATAAAAATCCCAACGACTATAACGGCAGCAGCCGCACTGCAATAAACCAGTACCCGGATGCGGCGACTTCTAACCTTTTCGGTGCGGCTTTTGAGTAAAAGCCATGCATCTCCGCTGTGCCAGTTGCCGGTGAGGTCGGTGCTTTCCAATGTATCCAGCTTTGCCCTCAATAAATCATATTCACTTTCCTGCCGCATAGTTATGGTGTTTTATCAATACTTTTTGCAATAGCGCTTTTGCTTTGCTAAGCTGGCTTTTTGAAGTTCCTTCCGCAATGCTCAGCAAGTTGGCTATCTCTTTATGGCTATAGCCTTCTACGGCATAAAGATTAAAGACGGTGCGGTAACCATCCGGCAGGGCAGCTATGAGCATGAAGATTTCTTTCGCTTCAAGCGCGTAGAAAATATCAATATTAAGCGCTGCTTCTGCTGCTGTTTCCTCATCTTCCCACTTTATGGATGGCCGCTTACGGAGCAGCATCAGGCACTCATTTACCACGATTTTTTTGAGCCAGGTATAGATGCTTCCCGCGCCGTTATATTCGAAAGAGCTGAGCGTATGGAAGAATTTATAGAAGCCATTGAGCAAGGCATCTTCCGCATCCGGGAGATTCTTTACATAGCGTAGGCATACAGGCATCAGGCGCTCTGCATATGCATCGTACAATGCCCGCTGTGCTTTTTTATCCTGCTGCCGGCAGCGTGCGATGAGTAAGGATTCGTCCATTTGGGGGATGCTTGGCAACAGGTTTTCTATAAACAATATGCACTACAGCTGGAAATGGTTGCCTGCGGCCAAAAAATTATCTAGCGAAGCGCTATTCCGGAATATGCTGCCTGATGAAGCCAATAAATTCAGCTCTCGGAATCAGTACTGCTCCCAGACTTTCTAAATGCGGTGTATGCATCTGGCAATCGATCAGCATTAAGCCCCGCGCCCTGAGCAGCTCCACCCATTTTATGAAGGCGTATTTGCTTGCATTGCTTGCACGACTAAACATGCTTTCACCAAAAAATACCTTACCCAATAGTACGCCATAAAGGCCACCGACGAGCGCGCCATCCTGCCATACTTCTGCGCTGTGCGCAAAGCCAAGCCGATGTAATGCTGTATAAGCTGCGATGATCTCCGGGGTTATCCAGGTACCTGGCTGTCCATCGCGGCTGATCGATGCGCAGCTTTCGATAACCTGTTGAAAAGCGGTATCCACTTTAAATTCAAAGGCCTCCTTTTTTAGCAACACCTTCATGCTCTTACTAACTTTAAGCGCATCAGGAAAAACTACGCAACGTGGGTCGGGGCTCCACCACAGGATCGGGTCTTCTTCACTGAACCATGGGAATATCCCGTTACGATAGCCAAGCAAAAGCCGCGCTGCGCTCAGATCTCCGCCTATAGCGAGCAGGCCGTCATCAAGCGCAGCCTCAACCGGCGGGAACCATAGATCGCTTTCCTCAAGCATCGCAACGGGAATAGACTCCATGGCTTACGCTAATTATTATCTTCCATATGGTGCTTCGGAAAGTTGAATGCCCATGAGGTGAGGATCGGTATCAGAAATATGCCCAGGCTCAGGCCGGAAGTAAGTATATCTCCCCAGATTATTGGATGGCTGCCTTCCGGAATGGGCTGGCCATTGTGTAAAAAACATTCATTTGGCCCATCGAGGAAACGGGTAAATCTGCCGCAAGGAAAGTTATGGGTATAAGCGGCAAGCGTGAGCTTTACACCAAGAAGCGCGATGACGAGAAAGGCACAATGCTCGAGAAACGGGTATTTTTCCATCAGCCCTACAAAGCCCTGTGATACAAAGCGCATGGCAAGAATGCCGATAAAAACCCCGAGCCAGATGAGCATGATATTTTTACTGTAGGCATTCGCCGCAATTACATTGTCGATAGAAAAAGCAATGTCCATAATTTCCACCATTAGCACGGTTGACCAGAATGAGCCCAGCGCGCCACGGGTTTTGCGGTATAGCCAGCTTCTCTTTTTTTCGCGTATCTCCACCGCCGGCGATTCGTCTTCTGATGCATCTTTCTCAAAAAAGAAATGCTTTACCGCCAGGAATAAAAGATAAATGCCGCCAATAGGCTTAAATAGCCAGAACTTAATGAGCACAGCTGCAAACAGGAGGCATATACCCCGAAAGAAATAAGCGCCAAGAATGCCATACCTGAGTGCCTTACGCCGTTGATCTTTTGGAAGATCGAGCACCATGGTGGCAAGCACGGCTGCATTATCTACCGAAAGCAGGCTTTCTATCAGGATGAGATTTACCACCACACCAAGCGACTCAAGGGGCCGCGCCGATATTTGGACGATTAGCTCATGAAAATGCTCTGTAATCAATAAAAGCTGCATCGGCATGATTTACCAGCGCACCAGCTTTTTAGTCAGGATGCTCCCATCGTTCAACGTAATGCGCAACTCGTAATTGCCGGTTGGCAGACCAGCAGCAGGAATCATTTTTCCAGTACCGGAAAATCCTTGCCACGCTCTTTGCCCGCTTATATTGTACAGTTCTATCGTAGCACCGTCCGGCACACCTGCAACCTGCCAGCTATCCCGTGCAGGGTTGGGGAAAACGCGAAAATCCGGAATAGGATTCGCGGCATGAATGGCAAGGGAAGGATCTTTAGTGATAGCTCCTGTTTTATTTAAGATCTGGTTGTCAGGATCAATGGAGAGCCCGGTCATTGTTTTGCTCCAGGTCACGGAAATATTCTGTAAAGAACTATTGTTGTAAATTTTGATAATGGTATCGCCTGCGGCAGAAGTCAGCCTGATCTCCACCGGCGTTATAAACAAGGGAATAGAAGCAGGCACAGAAGTGGTTTGCTTTAGCTGGATCAATACTATATCATTGCTTTGGTTCCACTTGGCCGTATAAGTAGGATAGCCTTCCCCATACACCCATTGATAAAAAAACGTATCAAGGTTGCGGCCATAGGCAGCTTCCATTACAGCCTGAAAATCGGTGGTTGTGGCTGTTTTAAACTTGTATTGCTGCTGGTAAGCCTGTAGCCCGCTAAAATAAGTAGCATCATCAGGGGCAATATACCGCAGCATGTGCGCTACTGCCGCTCCTTTATCGTAAGTGAGCCTTGAGTTGAACGTCCGCAGTACATTGGTGGTATCCGGTACATAAACAGTGCCGCCTGCAATGCTCATCACCCGGTTAAAAACCGCAGTGCGATATGTTTGTGCCGCTGCCGCGCCCTGAAAATGCGCTACATACAATTGCTCGCAATAAGAGGCCCATCCTTCGCTCAACCAGATGTCTGTCCAGGATGCATAAGTTACGCAATCGCCCCACCATTGATGGCCCAGCTCATGGGCAATGAGCGGAGTAGTGTAAGCGCCCAGCGTTGTCATCGTCTGGTGCTCCATGCCACCGCTCAGCGGAGCGGTACAATGCCCATATTTTTCCTCCCAGTAAGGATAGCGGCCAAACAGGGTTGAAAAAT
Organism: Chitinophagaceae bacterium; assembly: GCA_965246905.1. Taxonomy (GTDB): domain Bacteria; phylum Bacteroidota; class Bacteroidia; order Chitinophagales; family Chitinophagaceae; genus UBA1952. Next base: position 40,615 of record CBDFFZ010000012.1, on the reverse strand, counting down.
AATCGACCATATAAATGGTGCTGTCGAGCGCGCCGACAATTTGCGGCAGGAAGGTAGCCGTATCATAAATATAATGCTGCACCAGCATGGAATCCGTGCTGTTGCTGAAATGCAGCATCTGGCTGTGATCAGCGTATGGGGCTACCGCTGTAGAGATCAGGTAATAGTCGATCGGGTATTTTGTTTTCCATTGATAGCGGTTGCCGGATGGTACAGGTGTTATCTGCTTTAGCAAGCCATTGCCTCCGGCCCTTGTGCCAGCCGGTACCGTAACCCACAAATCCACCGAGTCTATTTTATCCTGCAGTACCTGTTTGGCAGGCCACCAGTCGCGCGCAAAATAGTCATCGCTCATAGTGTAGGTAATTTTTGTGCCGGATGCCAGCGTTTGGTTTACAATGCCGCCATTGAAGAAACCGGTGCCGCCGTTCAAAGCCGTACCATGATAAAATATCTGCGCCGTAAACATCGCATTGAGCGGTAGCGCAGCAGGTAAGCTGATGGTGCGCAAATGATTGCCAGCAGCACTTACCGGTACTAATATCCCATTCATCTTTGCGGAATCGATGGTAAGATTATCGTTCAGCTCAAAAGCATAAGTGCTCATGCCACCTGAACCCACAACTTTTGCCTGCGTGGCGGTGTTTCCTTTTACTGAAGTATTAGTGTTATCCAGCGCCACATCGATCTTCACATACTTCACATCATAATCCAGCTCAAGCGGCGATGCAAGCGTGCCGCGCTGGCTTGCGGCGGCTTTTATGCGCCCATCACTGCAGGCGTTGTAATGGCGATGCGCTGCTGCCTGGAGCGATATAAATACCAGTATTGGAAAGATGTAAGCAGAAAATTTCATTGCTGAAAATTTAATTTTAGGGAATGGGCTAAAGTTAAGGCTAATAACGCAAAAGAGGCCGAAGGGAAGGCTTACTTTTGTGAGTGGTATGAAGGACAAAACATTCGGCATTCCCTGTTTTTCACCGGGCTTCGGCGGCCTGGAGATGAATACCCTGCGCCTGGCACAATGGATGCAGGAGCGTGGCTGGAAAGTGTTGCTGTTGCTCCGCGAGGGAAGCGCCATTCACCAAAAAGCAATAGAAGCAGGATTGGATGTATCGACGATCAAAGCCAATGCAAGAGTTTTGGGGCAGGCTAAAGGGATAAGCGCATGGGTAAAAAAAAACAGGCTGGAGGTATTGCTATTCCCGTTCCGGAGAGATATTACGGCTGCCGCTTTTTACAAATATTATTTTAACCGGAAAATTAAAATCATCTATCAGCAGCACATGCAGGTAGGCGTAAGCAAGCGCGACCCGATACATACATTGCGTTATGCGGCCATCGATGCCTGGATCAGCCCACTGCAATACCTGAAGGAAGAGACGATTGCTAAAACGCGCGTGCCAGCGGTTAAAATCAGTCTGATTCCGTTCGGGCTTGACCTGGCACAATTTGAGCAGGGTATATGGAATCAGGAAGCTGCCCGCAAAGCCTTATCTCTCCCATTGGGGCCAAAAATTATTGGTCTTTTAGGCCGAATCGATCCTAAAAAAGGACAGGACTTAGTGATCAAAGGCATTCATCTGCTCAGAGAAAAATATGGCGCCGGTTATGAGCTATTGCTGCTCGGCGATGCTACGCTGAATGAAGGCGATGCATATAGCATGGAGCTGAAAAAATTAGTGCTGGAATACAGACTGGAAGATAGAATACATTTCCGGCCCTTCCGGCAGGATGTTCTTCCGTTCTTTAAAGCGATCGATATTTTCGCGATGCCTTCGCATGGAGAAACATTTGGGATGGTAACCCTCGAGGCAATGGCGGCAGGTATTCCGGTAGTAGGAACACGTAAAGATGGCACACAGGAAATTCTGAAAGACGGCGCGCTTGGCTACCTGTTTACTAAAGATGATGTGAATGAATTTTGCCGTCAGGTAGTATTGTTGGAGCAAAACAAAAGTCTGCCACAGATGCTGCAGCAGGCTAAGGATGAGGTTTGGAATAATTATTCGAAAGAGGCGATGTGCAGTAAGTTGGAAGAATTGTTGCTGAATTTATAGCAGCTATTCAGCGATATTTACTTCACGCGTGCTCTTTCCAGTATCACCTCAAAGTTGGATTGATGGTCTTTAATGACTACTTTATAGTCAAATGCTTCGTCCCCGGCCATGCTGATAAAAGGCTTGCCGTTAAATACTGCAGGTTTGTATTGGTGGCTATCCTGCGAATTGAGTGGACGCTATTAGAAAATAAGCGATTGAGAATCGAGTTTCCTCTCTTCAACAATCGCTTATCATTAATATCTACTAAATATCTGGTCTGCACTTTTTGACCAAATATAACAGCCTATTTTGTGTCCAAACGGTAGCCGTTCGGGAGGCTTCCTGCAATATTCTTTTAAAATGTTTGGTGAATAATCAATACCTGCTTATTCTCAGAGCATGGCGGGCAAATTACCGCTTCATCAAAGCAATATCCAGCACTTCCTGCATAGCTGTTACATAATGAAAACGCATACCTTTTATGTATGCTTTATTGATCTCCTCTACATCTTTTTGATTCTGCTGGCAAAGAATAATATCCTTGATGCCTGCGCGCTTTGCGGCCAGCATTTTCTCTTTAATGCCCCCAACCGGCAGCACCTGGCCGCGGAGCGTAATCTCGCCGGTCATTGCAAAGAATGGCTTAACGCGGCGGCCTGTAAATGCCGATGTGAGCGCTGTAAGCATGGTAACGCCTGCGCTTGGGCCGTCTTTTGGCACAGCACCTTCCGGCACATGAATATGGATCGCCGATTCTTCAAACTGCTCTTGCCCGATCTTGTTTTCTGTAGCATGTGCTTTCAGATAAGACAGGGCGGTGGTCGCGCTTTCTTTCATTACCTCGCCAAGATTGCCGGTAAGCATAAGCGTGCCTTTACCTTTACTGACGCTGCACTCTATAAACAAAATATCGCCTCCAACGGACGTCCACGCCAGGCCAACAGTAACTCCTGCAGGGTGCCCTTTCTCATAGATGTCATTCAGGAACTTCGGCTTGCCGAGCACTTTTACAATCAATTCTTCGCTTATCTGCGGAGCATCAACTTCATCCATCGCCACCTTTTTTGCAAGGTTCCGCATGATGGATGCCATGAGCCTGTCGAGCTCGCGTACGCCACTTTCCCGCGTGTAATCCTGTATAATGCGGTGCAGAATCTTCTCGGAGAATTTCATCGGTATCTTCTCCAATCCGTGCAGCTCCTGCTGTTTTGGAATAAGATGCCTGCGGGCAATTTCCGTTTTCTCCTCTACGCTATAGCCGGTGAGCTGAATGATTTCCAAACGGTCGCGCAGGGCAGGCTGTATATCCGCAAGGCTGTTCGCCGTTGCAATGAACATTACTTTGGAAAGATCAAACTCCAGCTCTAAGTAATTATCATAAAAAGAATTGTTTTGTTCCGGGTCTAATATCTCCAAAAGCGCCGAGCTCGGATCGCCGCGAAAATCTTTCCCGATCTTATCTACCTCATCAAGAATAAAAACCGGGTTGGCTGTTTTTATTTTTCGCAATTGCTGGATGATCCTGCCCGGCATCGCGCCGATATAGGTTTTACGGTGCCCGCGCAACTCACTTTCATCATGCAATCCGCCAAGGCTCAGGCGCACATATTTGCGCTCTATTGCATTTGCAATGCTGCGTCCAAGCGAAGTTTTGCCGATACCCGGGGGGCCAACAAAGCAAAGGATTGGCGATTTCAGATCGCCCTTCAGCTTCAGCACTGCCAGGTATTCCATAATGCGCTCCTTGATCAGGTCCATCCCAAAATGATCATGATCCAATATTTTCTGCGCGCGTTTCAGATTATAGCTATCCTGCGTATAAGTATTCCAGGGCAAGTCGAGCATCAGATCGAGATGATTGTACACTACGCTGTAATCCGGTGTGCTTGGGTGCATCCGCTCCAGCTTCTCAATATTTTTCTGGAAAAGTTCGCGCGCAGCTTCGGGCAATTGAATGAGCTCTGCACGTTTCTGAAGGTCTCGTATCTCGCGTTCGTTCGGCTCGCCGCCCAGCTCCTCACGTATAGATTTAAGCTGCTGCTGTAGGAAATATTCCCGTTGCTGCTTATCGATCTCGCCGCGCGTTTTATTGGTAATTTCCGCTTTAAGCGTTACTAATTGCAGCTCCGTTTGAAGCAGTGTCAGCAACTTCTCCGCACGCATTTTCACATCGCTTTCCTCGAGCAGACTCTGCTTTTCAATAGTTTTTGCGCCTATGTTGGAGGCTATAAAGTGTATGAGGAAGGAATGCTGCTCAATGTTACGAAGCACGATACCCGCTTCATTGGGCATATTAGGGCTATTGGTGATGATTTGCTCAGCATGATCTTTTATAGATGATACAAGCGCATCGAATTCAGCATCCGCTTTAGGAAAATGATCATCCAGGAATTTGACACGCGCTGCATAGAATGGCTCGGTCTGCGAGAAATATTCAATCTTAAACCGCATCCTGCCCATAATAAAAACGGTAGTGTTTCCATCGGGCATTTTTATCTGTTTTACGATCTTGGCGAGCGTGCCGGTATGGTACATATCCTCCGGCGCAGGGTCTTCGTTGTTATTGTCTTTCTGGGCTACTACAGCAATCCATTTATTGGCTTTCTGCGCTTCATTGAGCGCTTTTATGGACTTTTCCCTTGCTACAGTGATCGGCAACACTACATTCGGAAAAAGCACCGTATTCTTCAGCGCAATCAGCGGCACATCCTCCGGCAATTCTCCTTTCTCCTTTTCATCCAGTTCATCCTCGCCAAGCGGTACAATGGGCATGAATTCCATTTCCTGTTCCTGCTGGCCTAAAAGCATTTCTATATCTGATTTCATATGGTGCAACAATGTTGATCTGCGCTTAAATCCTAAAAATAGGCGGAAGCTGCACAAAACTATTATCAATAGTTATACCATCCTATCTGCACCTGCAATTATTACCGGACTGCTCATCCTTTTACTACATTTGTCGCAAATAAAGAGCCTGTTAATGAAAATACGCCTGACACTCTTGCTTGTCGCAGCCCTGTTCGCAACGTCGGGCCAATTGTATGCGCAGAACGAAAGTGATACTATGGCTGTTGTACAAGAGCAGGATGATGAGATTTTGTTGCCGCCAGCACACAGGCACGACCGCTATTTCAGCAATGGGCTCGATGCTGGCATTTTATCCGCTGCGTCCATAGAAAAGCCGGGTACCAACCGGGAGCTTTCCCACCTGCGCTTTTCGTTTATTGCGAATTTAGCGCTACATTTTAATTATGATTTCGATCCTGGCTTTGGCATGTTCATTGGGCTTGGCATTAAAAATATCGGGTTTACGGAAAGCATAGGCGATTCCATCATTAAGCGCCGTGTTTATACCATTGGTGTACCTATTGGCTTTAAGGTGGGCGATATCATGGGCCGCAATTATGTATTTGGTGGTGGTGGAGTGGATGTACCCTTTAATTACAGAGAGAAAGGCATTAAAGACCGGCACAAAACCAGATCCAGTGAGTTTTTCAGTGATAAAACCGCTTCTGTGATGCCGTACCTGTTTGCCGGTGCATGTTTAAAGCCAGGCATTACGCTAAAGGGACAATTCTATCCTTCCAACTTTTTTAATGTTGATTATGAGGAGGCTAATGCAGCCGGCGTAACCACGCGGCCATTCCGTGGCTATGATGCACGGCTACTTTTGCTGAGCCTCGGGGTAGATATCCATTACCGGAAATCTGAAAAGCCTACCAATACTCCTCAATAATAATTTACGCCATCCAACGCCGACAGGGTTCAAAACCCTGTCGGCGTTACCATGTCTGCCTGCGTATTTTTTAAATAGCTTTGCGCAGCCATGCGCAAACTCATGCTCAAGCGGCCGCGGCCCTTTAAAAATCTCAATGCTCCCTACCGCATGGTCTTTATCAATGAAGACTCGCTGGAGGAAGTAGCCTCGTTTCACCTTACCAAAAAAAGCGTGTGGACTCTTTTTAGCTCCCTGTTTGTCGTTACCATTCTTGTTACTGTTGCTATCCTGCTCTTTACGCCGCTTAAGTTTTACATTCCCGGCTATGGCAGCAATGTGGCGCGCACACAGGTCATTCGGCTCAAGCAATCAGTAGATTCGCTGAGCGATCTGATTGTACTCCAGCAAAAACAAACGGCATCCATACAGGCAATCATAAGTGGAAAGGATGATGGCCTCCGCGATACGGCTATGCTCAAGCCGGAGCTGTTGAGCAATGCCGCCGCAACAGGCATCCTGCCGAAGGCAGAGGAAATACGCGGGCAGGCTGTGCAGGCGATCAAAGTGGAAAAGCGAAAGACGAGACACCGGAAATGAAAGAGCTAAAGGAAAAGAATGAAAGTATGCGCGCCGCAATGCGCTATGCCGGGCTCGGCACACAGATGCTGGTGCTCCTGGGCCTCGGGGTCTGGGGAGGGCATAAACTGGATGCCCGTATGCACCTCAAAGCGCTGTTTGTAATTATTTTCCCGGTCATCGCGCTGGGCTTTTCGCTGTACAGCCTTATCCGGAGCTTAAACCAAAACAAGAAATGAATAAGGCCTTACTAATCGCACTCTTTGTAGTGATGTTGCTGGTGTCCGGTGGCGCTTACTTGCTTTGCCAGGTAAATCCGCAGTTCTCTTTTCCTGTATTAATGGGTGCCAATATCCTGATGTTTATTATTTCGTTAGCTACCTTTTTTATCGTGCAAAAGACGTTTACAGAGCGGCCGGAAGCCTTTGTCCGCGGCGTTATGAGCGGTACGATGGTAAAGATGTTTGCCTGCGTTATTGCCATCATTATCTATATGGCGCTCAACAAACAGCACCTCTACAAGCCGCAACTGTTTGTGCTGATGGGTATTTATGCCTTCTATTCTGTGGTGGAAACAGTATTGCTGAGCCGTACCGCTAAAGCAACCAGATAAAAATGGCAAAGGAAGAAAAGCCATTAGAAGCGCTCGCCGCATTTTTGCCGCCCAAAACGGCCCGGATGGTGCTGCCCTATTTCAACGAGCATATCATCTACCTTAACCTTACACATGAGCGCAAAAGTGTGCTCGGCGATTACCGCTCGCCTACAAAGCAGCACCCGTATCACCGCATCAGCGTCAATGCAAACCTCAATGTATATAGCTTCCTGATCACGCTGCTGCATGAGCTGGCGCACCTTACCACCTACGTGCAGTACAAGAACAAGGTATCGCCGCACGGGGCGGAATGGAAGGCGAAGTTTAAGGAAACCCTCCTTCCGTTTACAGGTAAGCATATCTTTCCGCCGGATGTGGAGGCTGCGCTGAATGCCTATCTGCAGAACCCCGCCGCAAGCACCTGTACCGACCCGCAGCTCTATAAGGCCCTCGTGCGCTACGACAAGCGTAAAAGAGGCTGGAAGTTCATGGATGATCTGCCGGCAAATACACAGTTCCAGACCGAGGATGGGCGCACCTTTATTAAAATGGAACAACTGCGTACACGCTCCAAATGCCGCGACCTGCAAACCGGTAAGATGTATCTCTTCCCCGGCGTGGCAATGGTGAAGGTGAGCTGATTGCACTATGAGAAAATCCTGTAGCTCGTGAGTTTATGGATAGCACAGGTCGCAGGATGTTTCCAGTCGTCAGCATAGCAAACACAGGTTCACTTTAAAACCGGACATTTCGTATCCTGTACCATCCACAAGCCTCTACCCTTACTCTTTTCTTCTTAAATTTTTTACCTGAAACAGAAGAAGCATCAATGTCAGCAACCGTCTCCGCTACCCCATCATTCCGTAATACAAAAGGCGCAAAAAAGCCTGGCGTACCCGCCTGCCAGCGGTAGTGAAACGCACCTTTACGCACATACCATTCCAGCACAGGCTGCTCTTTCGTACGCAGGTACTCATCGAAAAAAGGCTTTAAATCCTGCCTAGCAACTTTGCTTATATAGGCTTCCACCTCAGCGCTTGTTACAATTTTATGGTAGAAATCCTGGTTAAGCCCGCGTAACAGCTGCCGGAATGTAGCATCATCATTCAGCATCATCCTTACCATGTGCACCACCGCTGCGCCTTTATAATATTTATCGGAGCCCTTATCATCATTCACGCCGTAATCGCCGATCACCGGGTAGTCATTGGCAATATGCTCCCACTCGCCCGCAGCGTATTTAAAGGCTGAATCACGGTTGGTGATCCATTGTGCATAGAGCGTTTCCGTATAAGTGGTAATGCCTTCATGTATCCAGTTGTCCGCAATATCCTGCGCCGTAATGCTGTTGCCAAACCATTCATGGCCGCTCTCGTGCACGATGATGTAATCAAAAAGCAGCCCAACGCCTGTGCCGCTGAGGTCGCGCCCGCGATAGCCATTCGCATAGCCATTGCCGTATGCAATAGCGCTTTGGTGCTCCATCCCCAGATAAGGCGCTTCCACCAGCTTATAGCCATCCTCGTAAAATGGATAGGGGCCGAGCCAGTATTCAAAGCAGCGCAGCATGTTTTTCACCTGCGGTGTCCATTGCCGGTGAGCGTGGGCTTCATTGTATTTAAGGGGATAAAAGTCGAGATCGAGGGTGCCTTTTTCTCCGTGAAGGGTATCGTGGTAATGGGCGTAATCGCCAATATAGAAGGTAGTATTGTAGGGATTGATGGGATTGCGGATCTCATTGTAGCTGGCAGTCCGGCTACTCACCAAGGAATCACTTATCACTTTACTGCCCAGATACTTTCCGTTGGAAACAACGACATTATCAGGATGGCCGTGCTGAAGAATAGTGAAGTTCATCCCGCTATCCGGCTCATCGCCCTGGTAATCCTTACAAGGCCACCAGCTACTGGCTCCTAAACCCTGGCATGCAACGGCCATCCATGGATTTCCGAGGCTATCTCTGGTGCTGATAAATCCACCATCCCAGGGTGGATTTTTGGCGGTGCGCGGCACTCCGTGAAAAGATAAAATTACCATGTAAGTCTCACCTTTTTTCCATTTCGAAGCGGGAACAATCCGCCAGTAAATATTTCCTTCGCGCGCATAACGTATTCCCTCCTTATGGGAATGATCGTCCAGAATCATTCCCTCCTGCAGGTCGATCTGCATACTGTCGCAAGGCTGCCCTGTTATTTTAAATATTATAGTATTAGTGCCTTTTATATTTCCGGCGGATGTATCAATTGTAATGTCCAGGTGATAAGATAATACATCCCACCAATCCCTGCCCCGCCCATTGCTGCCGCGCAGGCTATCCTGACGCGTATAAGGCTGCGCACGCGCCATTACCGGCAGTAAAAGGAACGCTATTAAAAACCAGCTTTTCATCCCGCTAAAGATAAAAAAAAGTGCCCGCACGGGCAGGGCACTTCATTAAGAAGCGGTTTCAATTATTCGTTAGGTGAATCTTTAGTATCCAGCAATTTTGCTATCCAGCGAATCTGTTATTCCATAGGAATCTATTTTATGTCTCGTCCTGAAAAAAGTTGACACTGGTTATAGATAATCCGTTATTTGGTTGTCTTTGTTTTTCTAATTCCGGGCTTGGGTTGACACTAAAAATAGTTATTCATGATTTCGCTTGTCGGTGCCGCTGTGCTATTTTTACCTCACGGGGTGAAGCGGACGGCGGCTTCGGCTGAGGCGCAACCGCCGAAGGAATAGCCTCGTCCGGCAGGCGTAAGCGCTGCTCTTCAACTGCCGGCTGCCTTATGGCCGGCTTTCTTTCGGGCGCACTACGCAGCCTGCCCATGCCTTAGAAAACCTACAGCGCCAAGGCCTCAGTTGACTGCTTTTGTTTTGTTGGTTCATTGTCCTTTTCTTTTTCTTCCATTTGCTTTTAAGGGTGCCTTCCTGTTGGTGCGCCTGCTCTAGGGTCAGATAGTTGCAGCTCGCGTGCGGACGCATCGTATTGTAGGTGTGGATGGCGCGCCCCACTGCTTCCACTGCAAGAGAATTACTGCCAAACCCGCCGTCCAGCCCGAACTCTGATTTGAGAATACCGTTCACTCTTTCCGCGATTTCGGATATTTGTAGAAGGGATGGCCGGAATCGGTGGTGAGCGGCTTACGGCGCTTCCTTCGCCTGACCAGCAGACCATAGGTGCCCAGCGTCCCAAAGAGCTTATCGCGGCCAATGTCAATGCCGTGCGCCAGCAGCGGCGCTTTGAGCATATGGTAGAGCTTCTTGCCGCCGATGCGCGGCGTATCGCCCCGGATGGCGGTCACCATCTTTACGATGATGGCCTCCTGCAACTGCTCTACGGCTTCGGTGTTGAGGTGTTTGTATATAAGCCTGACGGCTGTAACCAAGTGCGTCACAACTGCTGCCCAGCCCCCATGCCGGGTACAATTGATTTACTCTGCGGACGACCTGGTGCCAGCTTTTTTTCGAATGTCGATGCCTAAGTCTTTTTCTGTAAGGTCAATGAGCGTCTCCAGGCAGGCCAGCTTTATTCTGGCCACCCGCAGCTCCACTTGCACCGCTTTAAGATCGCTGGCATCAGGCACTTCGCCGGCACTTTTGCCAGATTCTGCTGAACCTGTGCTTTCTGCTTCCATTGCCCCTAAAGTTAGCAACTGCGCACGCTCCCGTGCATCGGAGTCAAGCCAATTGGATACCGTACTGCGGTTTATCCCATTGCGCATGGCAATGGCCTTGAGCGTCTCGCGACCCTGCTGATACTCCTGAACAATCTTACGCTTGAACACCTCGTCAAAGACCGAGCGACGGGCTTTGCGACTTATCCTTCTCTTTTCCATCTTGACACGTTTTGCGTCAACCTATTTCAGGACAAGAGAAAACTCTAAACAGGTTCGGCGTTTACAAAAAATTCATTAAAGTCCCTTGCCTTTACTTACATATTTATTGCCACGTACAGAGAATCGATAGGGCAAAAGCGCATCTTCGGCTGCATACGCGACCCCGACCCTTGTGCCGGCGACAATATCTTCCGGAGAAATTTTTATACCCCGATCTTCAATCAACAGCTCAGGTCCTTGCAGACTTACACCGGATAATTTTGTAGTAATGCCCATTGCCGCACTCAATGAACCAGGGCCTGAGGTAATGGTTGGTCTAATTATATCGGCACTACGGCGCTCCAGCATTGTAGTCATACCATCCAATGGCTCAATACCGCGTATGAGCACAGCGTATGGCTTATTTTCATTATTGGTAACAACATTAAGAAGATGATGGATGCCGTAGCACAAATAAACATAGGCAACACCACCCTCCGCAAACATAATATTGGTACGCGCAGTACGGCGGTTACAAAAAGCGTGGCAGGCCTTATCTGTTGGGCCGGCATAAGCTTCTGTTTCAACGATCATGCCGGCTGTATGCTGCCCGCCTATGTTTGTAACAAGCACTTTACCCAGCAGCTCTTTAGCTATCTTAACGACATCTGCACGCGTATAAAAAGAGTCAGGAAGAATTTTATTCATTTCTGGAATCTTGTTTTAAAAATTTGGCCTTACTGATAACGCTGTCATATACTTTTGCAGTAAAAGAAACATGCCCGGCACGCTTTACCTCATACCTGTTCCTTTAGCCGACAGTGCGCTGCATACGCTGCCTGCAGAAATCATAACCATTACCAGCCGGCTCCAGTATTTTTTTGCAGAAAATGCCCGAACAGCAAGGCGTTTTTTAAAGGTAACGCATCCTGCGCTGGAGATTGAACCACTACAATTTTCTGAAATTGATAAGCATACCGGAGCAGATTTTAAATTATTAGAACAATGGCTGAATGCGGGATATGAAATTGGCGTAATGAGCGAAGCCGGCTGCCCCGGTATTGCAGACCCGGGCAGTGAGATAGTAGCTGCCGCCCAAAAAAATGGAGCGCAAATACGGCCACTGACCGGCCCAAACTCTATGATGCTTGCGTTGATGGCTTCTGGGCTAACCGGGCAAAGTTTTGCTTTTTATGGATACCTACCCATTAAAGAACCCGATAGAAGCGCACGGATAAAGGCATTAGAGCAACTTTCCTGGAAAGAAGGACAAACACAGCTTTTCATTGAAACACCTTACCGTAACAATCAATTGCTGGCAGACCTCCTAAAAAACTGCGCAGAAACAACACGCATTTGTATAGCCCAAAACCTAACCTCTGCTAACGAGCAGATACGCACGTTAATGGTTAGCGACTGGAAGAAAAAAATCCCTCAACTGGAAAAAGCACCTGCTGTCTTTTTGATATTGGCTTAGCACGCCAATTCGGGTACTACCTCACCTTCCAAATCATAATCATAAGCCTTTGTAATCTTCACATTCACGAAGTCACCAATTGGCAATGGTTTTTCGCTTACGATCACTACTTCATTATCCACTTCTACCGAGTCAAATTCGGTACGTGCGAGATAGCGGCCCGCTTCCTTTTTATCAATAAGCACTTTGTAAGTATTACCAATTTTTTCCTGATTCTTTTCGTAGGATATTTCCTGCTGTACCTCCATTACCTCCTGCGCACGGGCTTCTTTCTCTTCTGCCGGTACATCATCTATAAGTACATGCCCAGGTGTGTTTTCTTCATGGCTGTAAGTGAAGATACCTACGCGGTCAAAACGTTGCTCTTCGAGGAATAATTTCAGGCTTTCCACATCATCACGCGTCTCACCGGGAAAACCGGCTATCAGCGTTGTGCGCACGCAAATTCCGGGTACACGGGTGCGAATCTCGCCAAGCAAATCACGCATTTCCGCTTGGGTAATATTACGGCGCATCGCCTTCAGCATAGCATCGGATGCGTGCTGCAAGGGCATATCGAGGTAATTGCAGATGTTTGGCCGCTCTTGAATTACATCCAGGATCTCCAACGGAAATTTTGATGGATAGGCGTAGTGCAGGCGTATCCAATGCAATCCTTCTATGTCCGATAAATATTTGAGCAGATCCGGGAGCGCGCGTTTTTTATAAATATCCAGGCCATAATAAGTAAGCTCCTGGGCTATGAGCAGGATCTCCTTTACACCACGGCGCACCAGCGCTTTTGCCTCAGTAACTACATCTTCAATTGTTTTGCTCACATGGTTGCCGCGCATAAGCGGGATGGCACAGAAAGCGCAGGTACGGTTGCAGCCTTCGGATATTTTAAGATAGGCATAGTGTGGAGGAGTAGCGAGCAAACGCTCTCCAATCAGGTCCTTCTTATAATCCGCATTAAAAGTTTGGAGCATAAAAGGAAGCTCCATCGTACCAAACCAGGAATCGACCTCTGGTATTTCCAGGGCAAGATCCTGACGATAGCGCTCACTGAGGCATCCGGTTACGAATACCTTATCCAGCTTGCCGCGGCGCTTTAATTCTACCTGCTCGAGGATCGTATTTACACTTTCCTCTTTGGCTTTATCAATAAAGCCGCAGGTATTCACTACCACAATATTATGGTCGCGTTTTGCGCTTTCATGTACCACACTGATATCATTTGCCTGTAGCTGCCCACTTAGCACCTCGCTATCCACAAGGTTTTTAGAGCAACCAAGGGTAATGATATTGACCTTGTCTTTCCTGAGCGTTTTATTTTTCACTATAAATATTTACTAATCAGACCAGGGTTTCTTCTAAAATCCCAAATCCTAATGATGTTTAGTACATCGGAATCAATTGAATAGATTATCCAGTATTCCCGTAATAATTTTGCACGAAAGGAAGGCTTGAAATTTGTAAGTCTTCCAACAGAAGGGTTTAAGGATATAAAACCAAAGGCTTTGAAAAATTCACTATTAAGTTTCCTGCTATAATTGGTAGAAGCATTTCGCTTATCCCAATAATCATAAATCATATCTAAGTCGTTTCTGGCAGCATCACTTAATTCAATTTTCAAAAACCCCTCCACCTATTCTTTATTAAATCTTTTATCAAAATAGACCTGAGCTTCTTCCAATGTTGAAAATTTCCCCTCTTTAATTTCATTTTCCGCTTTAGATAATTGTCGCTTCCCCTCTTCGGTAAAATAAAGCATTCCGGGTTCCTGTACTTCACTATCATCCGCATTTAAAATACGAACCACTTCTTCGAGCAGCTCCTCATTTTCCGCTTCATCAATGCGCCGATGAGCTATGGCTTTTAATTCCTGTACCGACATAACTATCTTATTTACCCGAAAATACGAAAAATCACTTTTGCCGGATGAATATGCGTATTGGTACACCACTGAAGTTATAATGGGAGCGGATCTTATTTTCTAAAAACTGGCGATAAGGCTCCTTAACAGAATCCGGATAATTTGCGAAGAATGCAAAAGACGGAACTGCCGTAGGTACCTGTGTCACGAACTTGATCTTTACCTGGTGGCCGCGCGCCATCGGCGGGGCATAATATTCAATCTCCTTCAGCATTACTTCATTGAGCTGCGACGTTGGCACACGGCGCTGCCGGTTTTCATAGACTTCGATCGCCTTTTCCATTCCCTGAAAAATACGCTGCTTCTCTGTTGCCGATATAAAGATGATGGGTACATCGGTAAAAGGCGCAATCTTATTCTTGATTTCCTGCTCAAAATCACGGGCTGTATTGGTTTCTTTTTGAATAAGATCCCATTTGTTAACTAGTAATACCACTCCATTTCCCTTACGAGCCGCCAGGCTGAAGATGCTAACATCCTGCGCCGTAACCCCATGGGTAGCATCGATGATCAACATACACACATCTGCTTCATCCATTGCGCGTATAGCCCGGATTACAGAATAAAATTCCAGATCTTCATGTACATTTTTTTTCTTGCGGATGCCAGCTGTATCAATCAATACAAACTCCCGGTTAAAGAGCTTGTAATGCGTATGAATCGTATCACGGGTGGTGCCTGCTATATTACTGACAATCGTGCGCTCCGAACCGATCAACGCATTCAGCAGGGTGCTTTTGCCGGCATTAGGCTGGCCAATGATCGCTATTTTCGGCGGCTCATCGCCATGCAGCTTTCTCTCCCCATCATCATCTACTTCTATTTCTTCGGCCACTTCGGGTTCAGGCATAAATGCAGCTGCGTCATCCAGCAATTCGCCGGTACCACTGCCCGAGATCGAGGAAAGAAAGTAGGTATTTTTAAAGCCGAGACTATAAAATTCATTTGCAATAAGGGCCCGCTGCTGGTTATCCACCTTATTTACGACCAGCAAAGCCGGCTTTTTGCCGCGGCGCAGTACGGCAGCCATCTCTTCATCAAGCGCTGTAATGCCGGTCATTACATCACATACAAACAGGATCAGGTCAGCTTCATCAAGCGCAATTAACACTTGCTTTTTGATTTCTATCTCAAAAATATCATCGCTCTTATTTACGAAGCCGCCGGTATCAATCAGGTTAAAGCTTTTTCCATTCCAGTCGGCAACACCATATTGGCGGTCGCGGGTTACTCCGCTTATGTCATCCACAATTGCTTTTCGCTGCTCTAAGAGACGATTAAAAAGGGTTGACTTTCCCACATTCGGCCGGCCAACAATTGCTACGGTAAATCCGGGCATTGCATTTAAATTTTAGCGTGCGAAGGTACGGCTTCTAAATGTAGCTTAATGATCTAATACAAAGTGAATATCCTGCCACTAACAAAAAGGGCGCGGCAAAAATGCCGCGCTCCTTCCATAAAAAAGCAATAATTAGCTTCCTGTAGTTTTATGTTTCTACGGCTTTAGCCAATAACCAGGCCTACTTAATCCCGTGGATTTAGCCCGGAACAGAAGACAGAAAACTATACGAAGCTAATAATGCCTTAGTTTTTTGTAATCTTCTGCACCACTATTTGGTTATTTACGAAGAAGATGTGTACAGTGTACATTCCTTCCCGTAGCCCGGACATATCAATCTTATTACCAGAAGTACGAAGCACATTCTGGCCCATAAGGTTGTAAACTTCTACCCTGTTTATTACCTCATCCGATTTTACAGTGAGTATATCATTTACAGGATTAGGGTAAAGTACAACTTCGGGCACATTGAGGTGTTGAATGCCGAGACTACCAGAGGTTTTACCCTGTAGATATAAGGAAACCGGAAAATATCCCTGACCATCCTGAAAAACAGCATCTGGCACAGATATTCTAAACTTATGGTTACCAGCAGTTACAGGACCAAGATTGATACGACGGATCGGAATCGCAGAGCCCGGACACCAGTTACTAAAAGATTGCCACTCGGCATTTGTTCTCGGCGATGGACCATAGATGCCATTACCCTGAGTATTAACCTTGCGGTAAGGCTCGCAAGAGGTATCACCGGGGATGTAATTCAGCACCTGTGCGTTATCAAAATAAATATAGTGCTGTCTGCGGTTATACTCTTCGCCGTTAGTATTGGAACCATGGTTAGAGGTTATTAGAAATAAGGCAGCATCTGTAAGTGCAGTCGGCACGTTGATGTTAAAAGTTTTCGTGGTCAGCCCTAAGGTATCCGTCTTTGTAGTATCGTAATTATTGAGGTAATGCTGAAATGATACTGGTATGAGTACATTATTACTTTGCGCAGGCGCAGGCGAATTGGTAACAAGATCGAGCGTACCATAAAAAACATCTGTGCGCCCTGTGCAACCTGTAATTTGTGTTTGCGCTGCATAAGGCACACCAAATACCTGTAGTTCAGCCCAAATATCATAGCTCGCAGTAATGCTGGTTTCTTTCAGGATGAAAGCCAGGTTATTGCTGCTGTAATTATAAAGCACCGTATCCCTCTTGGCATTTTTATTCATAAATGGCGTAATGAAACGCCCCACTTCAATACGCATTGCCGTTGAAGGGTTGTAAGTAGCACTGCCCTTTGGCACAAGCACGAGGTTTACATTTCCGATACGGTCATAATTATCACATGCTGCTTTGATCTTTACATTGATAGTTAATGAGGTACCTATAGATTGCAGCTCCTGATCCGTAAGCTTACGGGAAATCAGATCATTACGAAAACGTGTGACACCTGCTGGTGGAGGGTTGGATACCAATCCTGCATAACCGTCATAAAATAGCACGGTATCAAAAACCCTGATTGTATTTTGGGCAGCTGATTGTACTACCGGTGCTAAAACGAGTGTACATACTAAAGAGAATAACAGTTTTTTCATTTTACTTCCTATTTTGATGGTTTGTAACCTGGTTATATTGGCAGAATACGATGTTAAGAGATCCCCAAAAAAATTCTTCTGGCGCTGGCTTAATAAACATTTTCTCGAAAAAACAAATATAGGCAAAACACACGCTCTTTATCTCGTAATCTATCAACTTTCGGTTTTTTACAGATATTTTTGCGCCGGATGTTATGAACCGTATAAATCAGCTTATCAATTTCCTGGCCCAATCGCCCACCGACCCCTTCCTCAATCATGCGCTTGCGCTTGAGTATATAAAAATTGAAGATGATGCTTCCGCATTAACTTTTTTTGAACGGAACAGGGCTCAGGATCCCGCGTATGTAGCCACTTATTATCACCTCGGCAAGCTCTTAGAGCGCAATGGCAAAACGCAGGAAGCCATACAAATTTATGAAGCCGGCATGGCAGTTGCAAAAGCCGCAAAAGATAATCATACTTACAATGAGCTGCAGGCCGCTTATGAAGACCTCGCCTATTAGCCAATGAACATAAATATTGCTTTCAGGGATAACTGGAAATCAAAATTCACCAGTATCCCCGGGCCTGTATTACTGGCCATAAGCGGTGGAATGGATTCTATGGTAATGGCCACCCTTTTCCTCGAAAACGGAATTGATTTTGCAGTTGCGCACTGCAATTTTGGTCTGCGTGGGGCTGAATCCGATGAAGATGAAACCTTTGTAAAACAATGGTGTAAGGATCATAATATACGGCTTTTCACCAATCATTTCGATACCGCCGCAAGCGCTGAAGAAACCGGCAAAAGCATTCAGGAAACGGCACGCAATCTGCGGTATGACTGGTTCAATGTGATTGTAGCCACACACCGCTACAACGCCATTTGTACCGCACACCATGCAGATGATAATGCCGAAACGATGTTGATGCACCTTTGTCGCGGTACAGGTATTGCTGGTCTGCACGGCATACCGGAGCGCAACGGAAAAATTATACGGCCACTGTTATTTACTATCCGGCAATGTATCTATGATTACGCCGCGCAAAATAATATTGCCTACCGCGAAGACAGTTCTAATAGCAAGGACGATTACCTGCGCAATGCAGTGCGCCATCATATCCTGCCGATTATTGAGCAATGGATGCCGGGCGCAGCAAGCAGGATAGGCGAAACCAGCAGGCGGATTGGCGAGGCGGAAGAAATATACCGCAGGGCAATAGATCGTGAAATAAGAAAGCTGGTAGAGCCGCGCGGTAAGGACTTCTACATTCCCATAAGGCTACTTAGGCATCGTACACCTCTTGCAACACTCCTGTATGAAATACTTCAGCCTTTCGGGTTTACCCCCGGCCAGTTACCAACAGCGCTCACCTTGCTGGATGCCGAAAGTGGTAAATACATTTGTTCCCAAACGCACCGCCTTATCCGAAACAGGGATTTCCTGATCCTTACCTCACTTGCGCCGCCGGCAACAGATTTTATTATGATTGAGGACGGGGCCGAAAATATTATTACAGATACAGCCGTTTTTCACTTCGCAACGCTTAATGGGCAACCTAAAGATCTTATCGACGATAGCGCCACTGCCTATATCGATACGGCAAAATTAAAAGCACCATTATTGCTCCGGCGGCGTAAAACCGGCGATTACTTTTATCCGCTCGGCATGGGTATGAAAAAGAAAAAGCTCAGCAGGTATCTTACCGATCTTAAAATCCCTGCGCATGAAAAAGAACAGCTGTGGGTGCTCGAATCCGGCAACCGTATTGTATGGCTTGCCGGCTACCGGTTGGATGAGCGGTTTAAAGTAACCCCCGCAACAAGCGATATCCTGAAAGTAAAAATCACCGGAACCGGTAATGCGGGTGCAACATCTGCTGGAGGAATGAAAGACCGTGTGTAGGCTCACAAACAAGGGTAAATATAAATCCATAAACAGAGCCCCAGAAGTGGGCATCATGGCCAATATTATCGCGGCCCCGCCGGGATGACCAGGCAGAGTAGATAAGATAAATCACCGCAAACAGGATGCTTGGTATCGGGATGGGAATAAAGTAGAGCTCAACTGTTTGCCACGGCCCGAAATAAACAGAAGAAAAAAGGATTGCCGCCGTGCCACCCGAAGCTCCGAGCGCACGGTAATAAGCATCATTGCGGTGTTTGAAAAAGGAGGGCAGCGATGCCATAACAATTGCCGACAGATACATGAATACATAGACCCACGGCGTGGTAAAAGCGCTGAAATTAGCCTCTACAAAAGTGCCGAAGCTGAGCAGCGCAAACATATTAAAGAAGAGGTGGCCAAAATCAGCGTGGATAAATCCGGAAGTAAGAAGCCGGTAATATTCATTCGGCGTTTTCATGCGCCAGGGCCATAATATCAGCTTGTTTATGAGGCGGTCATCGCTCATCGCCGGTAAGGAAATGAGCACTGTAATAATAACGAGCGCAATAGTAAAATGACCGAAGTGCATAAAGCGAAAATACCTCCTTTAAACGTGATGGTAAGGAGAATTATTAAGAATGGAATAAGTACGGTACACCTGCTCTGCAACCATGAGGCGCACCAGTTGATGCGGAAAAACAAGGCTGGATAATGACCACGTTGCCCGCGCTTTTGCCACTACCCCATCCGTTACGCCAAAAGCTCCGCCAATAAGTAACACCAGCGTTTTAACGCCTGTATTCATGAAAGCCTGGAACTGCCCGGCCCATTCCTTTGAATCCAGCATTTTGCCACGTTCATCCAGCAGGATGAGATAATGCTGCGGCTGTAGGCGCTTGAGGATGAGGGCCTCTTCCGCAAGCTTATTTCTGGCAGCATCGGTGCTTACTGTTTTTTTTGAAGGCTGCAGGATGATAAGCTCAATTGGATTATAAGGCTTTATCTTCTGGAGGTAATGAAAAATAGCCGGCTCCATAAAAGGCTCATTGGCCTTCCCTACGCTCCATATCTCCACCTGCATCAGTGTGCATTTGCATAATCTGCCGATGTAATGAAGTATTCAAAAAAGGAAACCCGCGGCCCCTGCGGCTTTTCATCATAAGCCTTATCTCCTTTATTGAGCAGGTTGCGGCTTTTGCCGAAGCCATTATCGCCGGTTAGGGTATAAATAATCTTTTTAGTGCTATCAAATACCATTTCCAGCGAATCGGGCATTTGGTTGTAAAAAGGTGTTGGCAGGCCATCGCTGCCGGAGAATTCCGCGTAGAGGCTGTTACCCGAAGAAATATTTAGGAGGCTATCACGCGTGCTCGAGTTGGTATGATATAAGGCAATCTGTACGTAATGGCTGGAATTATTATGGTACAGGAATGTGGATTTGTACGGGTAGTTATGGCTCTGCTTTTTACAGGAGGCAAACAGCAAAACGATAAGCAGGGGGAAAATGTAACGCATAGAAGCAGAGAGAAACCAGTTAATGCAAAAATAGCAGAATATAGAAGTGCTGCACACATCCCGGAAAAATATTTTCGAAGGTTGTTTGGATAAATTCAGCTCCGCCCCTTATATTTGCACTCCTTAAAAAAAGGGAATGGCTGCGTAGCTCAACTGAATAGAGCATTTGACTACGAATCAAAAGGTTTCTGGTTTGAATCCAGACGCGGTCACTTAAAGAACAAGGGTTTGCAGCATTTTTTGTTGTAAACCCTTTCTTATTTTCAGGCAATTTTTAATCATTTATCCATGCAACAGCACGAACCAATGGATAACATTCTTAGGGCTAATTTAAAAGAAATCCGCGGCGCTGAACACAATTTTCCCGGCAATGAAAAACGAAGCGACCTGCAACCATTTCGGGCGTCTGATTCCCAGACAGCCATCCATCCTAATCTCATGCTTTTAATTTAAAATCAACGGAAGTTTTGTATTAATTTCAATATTCATTGCAGGATCTACACTAAGGAATGCACTGCTTGCACCAGTCTCCGCAATGGCTACAATGAAGATCATATTAGTTACAATACTCATTGCAAGATGTACACTAAGCAACGCACCGCTTGCAATAGTCTCCGCAATGGCTACAATGAAGATCATATTAATTACAATATTCATTGCAACGCGCTCAATTGTCATCAAGCTTCCGTCAAGGGCATCCGCTAAGTAATTTCCGCCCTACGCAGCCGCAACACTACCTAACATATTAATTACAATACTCATTGCAAGCATGTCAATAGGATCCGCAACCCTGTCACTGATGCACGCACGCAGTACAATGGTCTCCGCATGCACTGCGATCTGTCAGGCAGGCATATTGCCTGGTATAAATGCGCCGGCAATATTCTTCAAATAGTTAGCGCCTACTTTCCAAACTAAAAAAGCAACCTCCGAAGAGATTGCTTTCAAAAAAGTAAATAGCTGTAAATATTAACCGCCTTTCTTACCGCTTTGCATTGCAGGCTTATCCTGGGGCTGTGCGGCAGGTTGCATTTGCATCTTTGGCTGCGCCGGTGGTGCTGCTGCAATATCCTTTACCTCAACATCAAAGATCAGCACCGCATTTGCGCCAAAAGCAGGAGCATGATCCTGTGGGCCGTAAGCCAAAGTAGAAGGAATAAACAGGCGGCCCTTAGCACCTTTGTTCAGCAGGGCAATGCCTTCATCCCAACCGGCAATTACCTGGTGTTGGCCAAGTGTGAAAGGAAACGGCTCAACATGAGAGAACTGCGGATCGAGGTTAGAGTCAAACGGCTTACCATCAAGCGTAGTGCCGGTATAATTCATGGTTACATACTGGCCGGGCATAGCGTTTGGCCCGGTTCCCGGCTTATCGATAATATAGTATAGCCCGCTTGGCGTTTTCATAGCCTTAATATTCTTCTGGGCAAGATAATCGGTGATCTTCTTATCATCGATACCAGCCTGTGCAGCCGATTTTGTCTTGGCTTCGGCTTCCATCTGCATTTTGCTCTGCACCTTGGTTACCATTACCTCATACTGTATGAATTGTTTCTTGCCTTTCTGCGCAAACGGCAACTGGCCACCGGCCTTGAGGATAGAATCGACCGGTACGCGGAATACAGCGCTGTCACCAACGGTAAGCATCGTAAATCCTTCCGTAAGATCACCATTAAAATTAGGCGCAGTAAGCGGAAAAGGCACCGGCTGGTTATTATTCATCTTACGTGAGTCAAACAGTACGCTATCCCCAAGATGCGCATGAATATGAAACTCAAGAAAATCGCCGACAACTGGCTTCTGGGTACCTGGAGCATCCTTTACAATCTTGTACTGAAGTCCTTTTGCGGTTGTTTTAAAGCCGCCATTCTGCGCATTGCAGGCGCTGGCAGTAATGAGGGAAAATGCCATTAAGGCAAGAGGTGTGTACTTTTTAAGCATATATTTTTGTTAGAGCGGGTGAAATTGCGACAAAATTTCTTTATATCGGCTAATTGTTTCGTTAAAAGTTTCTGTTGTGCGGCCTCCGGACGCATTGAAATGCCCGCCGCCGTTAAAATGCTCCCGCGCAAATTTATTTACATCAAAATCTCCTTTGCTCCTGAAAGAGAGCTTCACTTCATCAGCACGCTCAGTGATAAGCGTTGCAAAGCGAATGCCCTGAATGCTCAACGGATATTGCACCAACCCTTCCGTATCGCCGGTTGTAAGGCCAAAAAGCTTTAGATCTTCGCGTGAGATAGTGATAACACCAGCATGATATTTGTGAAAGATTTCCATGCGCTCAATAAGCATATAGCCTATAAAACGCATACGCTTTTCGCTCCAGTTATCGTTAATCGCTTCATGAATGGGCGCATGCTTCAGGCCGCGGTCTAAGAAATCCCCGATCATCCGGTGTACGTTTCCTGTAGTTGCCGGAAAGCGGAAAGAGCCGGTATCTGTCATGGTACCCGTGTACAGGCAACTGGCAATATCTCTATTGATCAGCGCATTATCGCCAGCCAGGTTAATAAAATCATAGACCATCTCGCAGGTGCTGCTCTTATCCGGCTCGCTCATGCCATAATCCCATACAGGCTTTGGAAACATGTGGTGGTCTATCAGAATTTTTGTTTGCAGTGCATCCGTAAGCGGAGCTTCCAGCGTTTTCACACGACTGAAATCATTAAAATCGAGGCAGAAAAGGAGATCGGCGTCTTTTAATGCTTGTTGCGCCAGCAAAGGCTTTTCCTCATAATTGATGACCCACTCCGCACCTGGCAGCCACAGTAAAAAATCAGGAACTTCGCTCGGCGCAACAGGCGTTACCGTATGGCCCTTTAATTTCAGGTAATGATACAAACCAAGCATAGAGCCAATTGCGTCACCGTCCGGCTTGTGGTGGGTAGTAATAAATATTTTTTTCGGGGATTGCAGTAATGAGAATACTTCGGTTATCGGTTTCATATTGGCTGTAAAAATAGTCGCCTGCGGTTACAACCCAATGGTATTAAGTTTAGCCTTACTTGCCCAAACTTTGTCATTCCGCAGGAATTTATAGCACGTAAGCTCATGTTGGCGGGCAAAAACACATTCCTGCGAAATGACAAAAGTCGCTGAATATGCTTGACCGCTCCTCAACTTAATACCATTGGGTTAAAACCGCGTATTAGAATTTCGTTCCGGCTAAAGCCGCCTTTCCTGTGGGGGGGGTTATTAATAGAAGGAAGCAATAATCTCAATTTTATCACTCGTAGAAATACTGCCCGGGTTGCAGCCGGGTTGCCCTTCGGGGATGGATATTTTCAGCGCATTATAATACGCTGCCCAGGCAGGGAAAGGTTTGCCCGTAGCTGGATCATTAAACGTCATTGGAGTTAAGGGAAAGAATGGCTTGCCGCCATTGGCATATTTATAGGCACCATAGATCAGCTCGCTGCAATAATATTTCCCGTTGTTATACAGGAATGGATCATCGTAAGGCTTATGTAGTTGCTTCATAGCAAATCGAAGCGCCTTATCATTAAGCTTCAGATAGCGTTTCTTTAGCCGGCCAACTGTAATCTTAGGGTTGCCTGCAGCATTGAGCTGCCTATGGGCAAATTTTTGAAGCGAAGTAGTGTGCACATCTTTACCAATCGCTTCAATCACCAATACCGAATCGTCTTTAATGATCACTAATCCTAAATGAGAAAAATGTCTGCCCTGAGCGCTTGTCGTAACGGCCTCAATTGCATCGCAAAGCCCACCGCAGTCGAGATCCTGAAACAGCAGGTCGCCATTCCGGAATTTAAATTTTTGGATGGGCTGTCCGGCAACGCCTAATGCTGCCACAATACAAACGATCAGGAAAAAGACTTTCATAAAAGAGACACAAAAGTAAGCGAGCGTAAAGCAGGAATTTAAGACTGCTATTTGCACACCTTTTGCCTTACTTTTGCCCCTGTTTACCGGCAATACTGCCGGGCATTTCATTTCAAATTTATTTCTAAGGATGAAAATACTGGTCTGCATCGCTCAGGTGCCCGACACCACTACGAAGATCGCTTTCAGCGACAATAACACCACCTTCAATACACAGGGCGTAACCATGATCATCAATCCTTATGATGAATGGTATGCGCTGGTACGCGCGCTTGAACTGAAAGAAACAGGTATCGCAACAGCCGTATACCTGGTAACGGTAGGTAAAACAGACAGCGAGCCTGTAATCCGTAAAGCGCTTGCGCTGGGCGGCGATGAGGCCTTTCGTATAGATGTGGAAAGCGCCGACCCCTATGTGGTAGCATCTGAGATTGCAGCTTTTGCAAAGGAAGGCGCCTATGATCTTATCCTCACTGGCAAGGAAAGCATTGATTATAATAATGGCGTTGTAGGCGGCATGATTGCTGGTATGCTTGATATGAATTATATAGGCTTTGCCTCAAAGCTGGATATTGCAGGCACCACAGCAACTGTAAGCCGCGAAATTGAAGGCGGCGAAGAAGTGAATATTTCTGCCCTTCCACTCGTGGTATCCTGCCAGAAAGGAATGGCTGAAGCTCGTATCCCCAATATGCGCGGTATTATGGCAGCCCGTACCAAACCATTGAAAGTTGTGCCTTCGGCAAATGTTGCAGCGTTGACGCAGATCGTGCATTATGAGCTGCCACCGGCAAAAACAGGCGTAAAGATGTTTGAGGCAGACCATCTTGATGATCTGATCGCCGCATTACACAGCGAAGCGAAAGTCATCTAAATTAAGTGCTGAGGTTTGAGTGCTGAATGCTGCGTTCACTACCTCTGAATCGTCAATTTTCAAATTAACAAATCAAAGAAAATGTCTGTAATAGTTTTAGCCGAGCATGCGCAAGGTGTTTTTAAGAAGAAATCTTTTGAAGCAGTGCAATATGCTGCGGATATAGCCCAAAGCATGGGCACCACCGCAACGGCAATCGTATTAGGCACTGCAGGCGAAGAAGCCATGCAGGCCCTGGGTGCCTATGGAGCACAGAAAGTACTGCATATTGCCGATGCAAAGCTCGATACATTTAGCGGGCGTGCTGCTGCAAAAGCGATCATAGCTGCGGCGCAGAAAGAAGGTGCAAAGGTGATTATTATTTCTCATGATATTATGGGCAAGATGGTAGCTCCGCGCGTAGCAGCCACACTCAAAGCAGGTCTCGTTGCAGGGGCTATTTCCCTGCCGGACATGGCAAAAGGATTTGCATTGCGCAAAGCCGTTTTCGCAGGTAAAGCATTTGCTGAAGTTGCTATTTCAAGCGATGTGAAAGTGATTACACTGATGCCGAATACTTTCCCGGTGGTAAAGGGAGAAGGCAGCGCGCCAGTTGAAAAGCTGGACGTATCCTTTGATGATAAGGATTTCAGCATCCAAGTAAAGGAAACCAATAAAGTAACAGGAACTGTGCCATTATCGGAAGCAGAGTTGGTAGTAAGTGGTGGCCGGGGATTGAAGGGGCCCGAAAACTGGGGCGTACTTGAAAATCTTGCAGGTGCCTTAGGCGCATCACTTGCCTGCTCCCGCCCGGTTGCAGATAGCCACTGGCGGCCACACCATGAGCACGTAGGCCAAACAGGCGGCACCATTCGCCCCAATCTGTACATAGCTGTGGGTATTTCAGGAGCTATACAGCACCTTGCGGGCGTAAACGGTTCCAAAACTATAGTTGTAATCAATAAAGATCCTGAAGCGCCTTTCTTTAAAGCGGCCGATTATGGTGTGCTTGGCGATGCGCAGGAAATTGTGCCTAAGCTCACCGAAGCGGTGAAGAAATTTAAAGAAGCACAGCATTAATTTAAAATTCAAAATGTAGCATTCAAAACCGGTAGCCACGCTGCCGGTTTTTTTCTGCAATTTTTTCTTAATTTTTTATAATTCTTCTGCTGTATTACTGCTGTATTATTATTCGATAAAAAGTAGTAATAAATCTAAGTTTTTATGGGAATTGTTTTGTAAATGTTGATATATTTACGGCACAATCAACGGAATGGACATCTCTAAACTGACCGTAAAGGATATATTTTACCTTATAGCGCTGGATTTACGGGCTCATTTTGCCACACATCGTTTGGATGCTGTAAAAAATTTGCTGGCCAGCAATCAATTTGATATTGGTATCGCTATCACTACCGATATTATTGAAACAGAGTTTGATTTTGTTTCCCGATACGGGATCGGCCATTCTTATAATTTCAGCCTGTCCTGCTATGAGCAGGGGAAAGATCTCGCTGCTGAATTTCATCAGCTACTCTACGGGATAAGGCCGGATTTGTCAGCGCATACTGGTGCAGGTTTTCGTCGCAATGAGCTGCTCTATTTATTCATACACATCCGCAACCTGAGTGTACCAAAGACTTCGAGTAGGAATATCAACTATCGGAGCACCGATGCGCATACAGCAAACCTTCCGCTCAAAAATATGGCAACGCTAAATTTCAATATCATCTCATTATGACTTTTACAATAAATGCGGAGAACAGGATCAACTTTTACGAACAGTTGTACCAGTACAGCAGAACCGGATATTTCCTGCTCGGCAGCGTGAGCTATGTAAAATCCGGCGCCGTTCCTGAAAAGCTTGATGCAATAATCGATGATTCTATTGCCGAAAAACTGGCAGAGGAGCAGATAAATGAATTAAAAAAAATGTAGTGCCGTAAGCTTGAAAGAGGCCGGTAACTATGGCAGGATTCTCATTATCAAGATTATTGCTCAATGCATGGAACGTTTCCTTAATAATGGCAAACCTATCCATAAAAAAGTGTCCCACGCCTTTAGAGGCGTGGGACACAGAGCGGAAAACGCGATTCGAACGCGCGACCCTCAGCTTGGGAAGCTGATGCTCTACCAACTGAGCTATTTCCGCTGATACGGATTCAAATATACGCCCTTGCGCTCCTTTTTTCTATATTTGCCGCGCTTAAATATTTCTTTCCTAAAAACAATCCATTTATAATGAAAGTAACCGTAGTAGGTGCCGGCGCTGTAGGCGCTACCTGTGCTGATAATATCGCCCGCAAAGAACTTGTGGAAGAGCTCGTGCTCGTTGACATCAAGGAAGGCTTCGCCGAAGGCAAGGCCCTCGATATTATGCAGACATCGTCGCTGCTTGGCTTCGATACCCGTGTCATTGGCTCTACCAACGATTACAGCAAAACCGCCGGCTCTGACGTTTGTGTAATCACATCCGGTATTCCCCGCAAGCCGGGCATGACGCGCGAAGAGCTCATCGGTACCAATGCCAAGATTGTAGAGGGCGTTGCAAAGAGCCTCCTCCAGCATTCCCCGAATACTATTATAGTGGTCATCTCCAACCCAATGGATACGATGACTTACCTGACCCTTAAAGCGACAGGCCTGCCAAAGAACCGAGTGATCGGCATGGGCGGACAGCTCGACAGCGCCCGTTTCAAGACCTATATGCAAATGGCGCTCAACTGCTCACAGAATGATCTGCACGGCACTGTAATCGGGGGTCATGGTGATACTACAATGATCCCGCTTACGCGTTTGGCCTCGCTCAACGGTACACCTGTTTCCAATATGCTTGATGCTGAAAAGCTAAAGCAGATTGCTGCGGATACCATGGTGGGCGGAGCAACGCTTACCAAATACCTTGGCACTTCTGCCTGGTATGCGCCGGGCGCGGCAGGCGCCAACCTCGTAGAGGCCATCATCCGCAACGAGCGTAAGGTTTTGCCTTGCTGCGTAATGCTTGATGGCGAGTATGGCCAGAAAGATATCTGCCTCGGCGTACCGGTAGTGGTAGGCAAGAATGGTTGGGAAAAGATTATTGATTATAAGCTGAACAGCGAGGAGCAGGAGCTCTTCAACAAATCTGCCGAAGCTGTACGCAGCATGAACAGCGTACTGGATGAAGCAGTCAATGCTTGATATTTTGTAAGCATAATGGAAAGCCGCTTTCGGGAGAGAGCGGCTTTTTTTATTGGCTGATTACCTACTTGTAGCTCCTCTCATCATATAATGGCGGAGCCTGCTGCATGCTAAGGTTTATAGTGGTTTGCTACCGCGACTATGTCCTACAGAGATTTTCAATAAGCAACTGTGCTAAAGATCCCTGCGGGATGACAAAGTTTAGGTTGGAAATTCAGCGTACAACGGCCCTGCCCATGAGGAAAAGCCGGCTCAGGATTTCACAGAGTCTTTTTTACTTTCGGCAATTCCTTTCTGGGCATCATCCTATCGCGCATTGCAGTCTGGTACACGAATGTTGCTACGATCACGGAAGCCTGCATGAGGTCGTTTTTATTTATACGGTCGTAAGTATCCATATTGGTGTGGTGCGTGCGGGTGAAATACTCCAGCGGGTCCTGTATAAACTGGAACCCCGGGATGCCAATTGCATCGAAAGCCACATGATCTGTTGAGCCGGTATTGCGGATGGTTACTGTGCTTGCTCCGAGATCTTTAAAAGGCGCCAGCCATGCTTCAAAAGGCGCCCTTGCTGCATCATTGCCCTGAAGGTAGATGCCGCGTATTTTACCTGCACCATTATCCAGGTTATAGTAGGCTGAAATGAGCTTTTGCTCCTGCTTAAGCTTCATAGTAGCAACATCGCCAAAATGATTCTTTACATAATTGCGGGAGCCATGGAGACCCTGTTCTTCCCCACTCCATAACGCAATACGGATGGTACGCCGCGGTTGCAGATTTAAAGTTTTCAGGATGCGTACAGCCTCCATCATTACGGCAACGCCTGCAGCATTATCAGTAGCGCCGGTAGCCGCATGCCAGGAGTCAATATGCGCGCCAAGCATTACCACCTCCGCACTCAGGGCTTTATCCATTCCGGGAATTTCTGCCACAACATTATAGCCTGTAGAGTCTTCTTTAAGGAACTGGTTATTGATCTCCATTTCAAGGTTTACTTTCTTACCTGCTGTCAGCAGCCTCGTTATACG
This sequence comes from Chitinophagaceae bacterium, assembly GCA_965246905.1. GTDB lineage: Bacteria > Bacteroidota > Bacteroidia > Chitinophagales > Chitinophagaceae > UBA1952. The sequence continues at coordinate 11,277 of CBDFFZ010000012.1, read as the reverse complement.
GTTAATGTCCTCCGTAGCCATTTCCACTGCGGGCAATACTTCTGTAGCATTCCAGGCATACGGCGCGCCATTGGTAGTAAAAACGGTGCCCATTGCGCCGCCGCGGCTAGCTCCAACCACTGCGGCTACCTGCTGCGTCATTAAAAAGGAATCGATCTTCCCGCGCATGGCCGCCAGCGCGCGGTATTGCTCGCGGGTTTTTGCGTAAGTATTGTCCGGCGCGTCTTCCGTATGCGGATCGGCCTCCATTTTTGTAAGCTCCTCATCGGTATAGCGTTTGGCATCAGCGCTCAGGCTCATCTTCATTTCCGTGGATGCGGGAGCGATAATTACAATCTTGCCGCTCAGCTTGCCGCTGTATTTATCGAGGTCGTTCAGGTTATCTGCCTTCACCAAAATCGCCTCAGCCCTAAGCGCTCCGCCAGTTCCGGGAGTCCATGCTTTTGGCACGGCAATCATGGGCTGATAGTAGGGCACCGTCATAGCTACAAAGCATTTCTTTGTTTCCCACCCCCGGCCAAAGCCGCCCCAGCGCTCTAATTTTGCATGATCGAGCCCCCAGGCTGCCAACTGCTTTTTTGCCCATTGCTCGGCGCGCAGCAATCCCGGTGAGCCTGTGAGGCGCGGCCCGGAAACATCGGTGAGCTCAAAAAGCGTTTCCATTACTTTTGAATTTTCAAATGCTTCGTTTTTTATGCGGTTAATGATGCGCGGATTCGGGACATCATTGTTCCGCTGCGCAAACGCTGCGGTGGATAACAGAAGCGATGTACAAACTGTAGTAAAGTAGATTCTGATCATTTTATTTAAAATGGTTTCCTGTGAATGGAATAAAAATCATCCGCCTCTAAAAAGCACCCAGATTCATAAGCGTAATTATAATAAAACAGACTATCATGCACGTTGCCGATATCTTGTTCATCAACATTGTATGCCGGTAATCTGCTTTTGATGCATCCTTAAAAGATTGCATCATCCACGAGGTAAAATAAATAACCACGGGCGCAAGGCATCCTAAAAAAATTAAAAACTGATTGAGGGAATAGTAACGGGTAAAATAGTGAAGCGCTACCAGAGCACCGGCAGCAAAAAAGCTTCCTGCAAAAACAAAGGTGCCGCGAATGCCCAAACGATAGCTGATCGTAAAATCCCCACGTTCCCCGTCCTCGCCATGTTGATAGATTTGCGTAAGCGGATAAGAGCCGCCAATAATGAGCGAAGCAAATAGCGCGCATTCCAGATTTTTAGGCGTAAACCAGCTATCCGGCACCGCATTCTCCGCCGCCATACTGCCCTGCATGTACGTCCAGGCACCCTGAAACAAAAGCACGCTCAACCAGCCTATGTAAGGATATTTTTTAAGCCGAATGCCATGCCAGCTATACGATTTTGAAAAGCCGATATAGCCCGCCATCAGCAGCACATGCCGCCAGCCGGCAAAAGCGCAAAGCAAGAGTCCTGCAATATCAAACAGGATGCTTACATAATACATCTGGCGCGTTACCGGCGGTGGATGCTCGAGTCCACCAATAGCGCCGGTATCCTTATCCATATAGCTGTTGTAAATATTGCTGGCCGGATATATAAACAAATGCTGCGCAAACAGCACGATGATGAGACTACTGGCATGAATATTAGACGCCTGACTAATACCAAACAGGAATACCGGCAGGAGGTAGTAGGAAAACGGGATCCGCAAGTGCAGCAACGTATTTTTATCTATAATCGCTGCCGGCAGAAAGGTATTTTTATTCAAGAAGATTCCGGTTTTTACATTCCTAATATAAGCCCTATCCAATAAAAGATTATTTTCCCACAAGATGAATGACCCACAATTACTGGCCATCGGCACAGCAACACCGGCAAACAAGATAGCACAGGATCGGCATTACTCCATCCTCGACTCGGCTAATGGTATGAGCAGGGCAGAAAAATTAGTGCTTCGCAAAATATACAGCCGCAGCGGCATCGAGCACCGGCACAGCGTGCTAGCAGAATTTTCTGCGCAGGATGCACCGGGCAATGTACTCTTCCACCCTTCTGGAAACTATGCAAATACACCGGTATCGCGCAGAATGGAAATATATGAAGCCCATGCCGGCGTTCTTTGTGCAGAAGCCGCTACGCAATGTCTAACACAGCTTCCATCGCTGAAAAAAGAAGAAATCACCCATGTAATAGCCTTTAGCTGCACCGGCATGATGGCTCCGGGCATCGATATACAAGTGGTGGAATCTTTAGGGCTCAACCGAAATGTAGAGCGTACCTGCATCAATTTCATGGGCTGCTATGCGGCCATCAATGCGCTGAAAGCTGCCTACCATATTGCGCGCTCCGAGCCGGACGCTGTAATACTCCTGGCAGGTGTGGAACTCTGCACCCTTCACTATCAAAAGAACAACGACCCAAACCAGGTTGTTGCAAATGCTCTTTTTGCGGATGGGGCGGCGGCCGCCATCGTATCGGCAAAAACTATTGAAAATGCTGCCGGCAACGCGCACTACAAGCTCAAAAAATTTTATGCAGAGTTTGAGCAGTCGGCAGCGAATGACATGGTCTGGCGCATTGGCGATTCCGGCTTTGATCTCCGGCTTACGCCAGATGTGCCCAATATTGTGCGGGAGAATATTGCTCCGCTTTTAGAAAAGCTCTTTCTTAAAACAGGCCTCAGCAAAAAAGATATTGCCTACTACGCCATTCATCCCGGCGGCACTAAAATTCTCGAAGCCTGCGAGCAGGCGCTGGAAATATCCAAAGAGGAAAATGCAGTCAGCTACAGCATCTTGCGCAACTATGGCAATATGTCGTCTGTAACTATTCTCTTTGTTTTAAAGGAATACCTTCAAAAATTAGGGGTTGCCGATAGTGGTAAGAATATGATGGCCTGCGCCTTTGGGCCGGGCATTACTATGGAGTCCATGATCCTGGAAATTGCTTAACGCGCTTTCTTATGCCTGATTTTTCTGTTCGCAGCACGCAGGATGAATTGATGGACGACCCGGCCGCTCCTGAGGCAGCGCTCCGCCAAAACCTGCGCGAGCTCGAAGTGGTGAATGAATACCTCGGCGGCTACCGCGTAATCCTTAATGCGCTCAAAAAGCTGGATCTTCCCGAACCTCATTCCCTGATGGATCTTGGCTCCGGCGGCGGGGATACCTTACGCGCTATTGCGGCACAAATGCGCAAGCACGGCCTCCGCGGTAAGCTAACCGGTATCGACTACAACCCGGTAATGAATAAATATGCGGCGGAGCACTCCATAAACTTCCCGGAAATACAATACCGCACCCTCGATATTTTTGATGCGCAGCTGCTTGAGGAGCGGCCCGTGATAGTAACGTGCAGCCTTTTCTGCCATCATTTTGAGCACAGAAGCCTCGTTGCGCTTATTAAAAGAATGCAGCTGCTGGCCGGCAAAGCAGTTATCATCAATGATCTCCACCGCCACTGGCTGGCCTATTATTCCATAAAATTTATTACCGCCCTTTTCTCCAAAACCTACATGGTAAAGAATGATGCGCCGCTTTCCGTAGCCCGTGCTTTTACCCGTAAAGACTGGCAGCAGATCATGGCGGATGCCGGCATCACCGATTACCAGCTATCCTGGAGATGGGCTTTCCGCTGGTTGGTGGTTATTAAAAAGAATGGGGCATGAGCGGAAGCAATCATTTTGAGGTGATCATTGTGGGCGGCGGGCTTGCCGGATTGATCTCCGCCATTGCCCTTGCCAGTGCGCGCAAAAAGGTGCTGCTCCTGGAAAAGCAGCACTATCCGCACCATAAAGTTTGCGGCGAATATGTGAGCAATGAGGTGCTCCCTTACCTGCAAAGCCTCGGGTTTGATCCATTTGCTTTCGGCGCCGCCAATATTACGAAGCTGCGCATCTCCGCCCCCGGCGGTAAAAACTTTCATGCGTCGCTCGATCTGGGCGCTTTTGGCCTTAGCCGCTACACGATGGATGCGGAGCTGGCGCAATTGGCCACCAGGACGGGAGCAGCCCTGCTCACTGGTACACGGGTTTCCGATATACAATTCCGGGAAAATTCCTTTACGGTAACCACACAGGCCGGCGCGCAATATTTTGCGCCTTTGGTGATTGGCAGCTGGGGTAAGCGCGAAACGCTGGATAAAAAGCTGGGCCGCGCTTTTATGGAGGAGCGCACCAGCTATATGGCTGTGAAGTATCACATCCGCACTGATTACCCGGTGGATGAGATAGGGCTGGATAATTATAAGGGCGGCTATTGCGGCATCTCAAAGATCGAGGGCGACCGCTATGATATGTGCAACTTTTACCGCCGTCCGCAAAACAAGGCGGCGCACCTTTCCATCAGGGATTTTGAGGAAGAAGTAGTGTTCAAAAACCCGGTGCTCAGGGCCCGATATGCCGCTGCTGATTTTTTGCTGGATGCCCCGCTCGTCATCAACCAGATATCTTTTGCACCAAAGCCCGCCGTAGAGGAGCATATCCTGATGTGCGGCGACAGCGCCGGGCTTATTACTCCGCTTTGCGGTAATGGGATGAGCATGGCTATAACCGGCGCTAAGATCCTTACAGATATGCTGCTTAAAAGCGGACTCACAGGAAAGCAACTCATCCTTAAAGAAGAGCGGGCCTGGTTGGAAAATGCCTACCGCGCCGCATGGAGCAGGCAATTTTCCCGGCGGCTGTTCTGGGGCCGTGCCATTCAAAAGCTGTTTGGCCACCCTGTTGTTACAGGTCTGAGTCTTGGGCTCATGCATGCGCTGCCGCCGTTAGAGCGCCGCATTATCAGCGCTACGCACGGGCAGCCGCTCCGGCTTAACGAAGATCTATAAGAACTTTTTTGCGAGAGCGATTTTTAATTCAGTAAAATAAATAAAGCAGCTGTACTAAAGATCCCTGCGGGATGACAAAGCAGGGTATGAGACCATCTCATGAAACCATGTAATTGGCCGTACTTAAACTTTACATAAGCACCTAAACTTTACACAGGCACCTAAACTTTGTCATCCCGCAGGGATCTTTAGTACAGCTGCTTTATTTACAATTGCTTACTGAAAGACCCCTGCGGGATGACAAAGCAGGCGTATTGAAGCAGCTTGATCTGCGTAGGAAATAGCGCTCTCATTTAAAATTCAAGCAGACGCCGCGCTGCCGGGAAAGGGATTACAGTTCGGCTATTGGGTGTGTAAACGGTTTTAATTCATCTGCAATCCACCGCCGTTGATGCTTGCTGCTTCTGTTGCTGTTAGCTTTTTCATAGTGTTTGTTTTTTTGTTAGTTTATTGATGCAAAGATGCGCGCCCGGCATACCCCTCCCCTATCACATAATAGTAGATAAATAAGGAAGTTATCACAGAGAATGTATGGAGGGAGATGCTCCTGCCATTCTTTTTGGGTAGATCAGGACGCTTGCAGGACAAAACATCCCTTTAGCAGCGTTTCCCCCCCCGAAGATTCTTACATGTTCCTTCGAAGACTGCGGAACATCCCGCACGCACTGAGGAACTCCCCCCGGTTAATGAGGGACTTCCCCCAATGACTGAGGGACTTCCCCCGATGACTGAGGCTTTGTCGCCAATGATTGGGGGTTCGACCTCAATGATTCTTACTTCGGCCTCAGTGAACGAGACCCTTCCCCCGATAAGAATAACTTCGGCCCCGGTAATACATACTTCGGCCTCGCTCCTTGAAACTTCGGCCTGAATAGTTGCGGCTTCGGCCTCAATGACTGAGGCTTCGGCGCCAGTCATTGAGGCCGAAGTAAGAATGGTTGAGCACTTTACTTAGGAAGCAGAAAACATCCGCCTACCGCCCTTCTATAGCGCTGCCGCCGCCTTTGGCAATGGCGTATATTGCGCTTGCGGAAAGTAACAGGTAAAAGAACTCCCTTCACCCGGCGTGCTGTCAGCGGCAATAAAACCCTCATGCACCTCCATGATCTTGCGGCAAAGAGGCAGCCCGATACCATTTCCCGGATAGGCACCCTCCGGATGGAACTTAGTGAAAAGCTCGAAAACCGCATGCCTATCTTGCGGGTCGAACCCGATGCCGTTGTCCGCAATAGTAATGGCAGCGTATTTTAAGTCCGGCTGCTTATTTTTATAGGGAAGCATTTGGCTATCGATGATCGCTGCGCTAACATTGATATGGGGCGCACGATCCTCAGCGCAGAATTTCAGCGCATTATCCAGCAAATGCTGAAAAAGCTGATACAGCAGCACCCGGTGTCCCGGAAGTATGGGCAGGTTGCTTCCTTCAACCACCGCACCTTTCCGGGCAATCTGCTCGCGAAAGTGATTTTCGGCAAATTTCAGTACGTGGCCAAGCGCTACCTCCGTAGCTTCTTCCGCGGGCTTATAGATATTCGAGAAGGCAAAAATATCATCTGTCAGCGTCTCTGCTTTATGTACGGATGATTGTATGCGGCTAAAATAGGATCTGCCGTCGTCCGATAACCGCTCAGCCTCGCGGCTCAAGAGCATATCTATAAATACCTGGATCTTGCGGAGGGGTTCTTTAAGGCCGTGGCTGGTAACCTTGGCGAACGAACGCAGCTCCACATTGCGCTGCTCCAGCTCCACATTCTTGCGTGCCAGCTCAGCATTCAGCCGTATCAGCTCTTCTTCGGCCTTTACGCGGTGGGCCACATCGTGCCGGATGATCAGGACGCCCGTCACAGCGCCCAGCACATCCTTTAGCGGGATGAAGTGGCTCTCTAAATAATGCTCGCTTACCTTGCTCTTATCCGCAGGTACAAAAGATTTAAAGCCCGCGAGCGCATGGGTCATGGCACCCATCAAAGCTTTTGAGGCCTGTAGCGCCGGGAATACTTCGGAAAGACGCTTACCCATTACGCTGCCCTTAGGCTTGCCGGATAATACCTCGCACATGGTATTCCACGAGATTACCCGCTGCTCGTTATCGACCGCAAGCACACAATCTATACTGGCATCGTTAAGCAGCTCGGCAAGATAGGCCCGCTTGTTCGATTCATCGTTTATCTGCGCCATGAGTAGCTATTGGTGTTGTTTAAGTTGTGTACTGCGCCATTGCCGGCAATTTGCCCATGTTGTGGTAATTCAATAACGGGTAATGTCTCAACTGGAATGGTGGAACTCCGTGATGCACTAACTTACCTGCTGTGGGATCCTTCGCTGCGCAATCCGGCATTTGCCGGCAAGCTACACGCAGGATGAAAAACCGCTGTGGTTTAGGTTGTACACCGCCTCATCTTGCCCGGATCATCGGGAAGCCAGCAAGCATCCCACTAAAACCCGTTTCCAAACCCGACACTACCCCGTAATATTGTTTTCAGCAAGACCGAGCCAATAGCGGATTTTTTCCAGCAGCGCACTCATCCGGAAGGGCTTTTCTAAAAAATCCTCTGTACCGGCGGCCTTTGCCAGCCTGTCTATAGATGGCGTTGCGGAGAGCATAATGACGGGCACAGGGCGGGTGCGCTCCTGCGCTTTGAGGTGGCGGCATATATCCAGCCCGTCCACCCCGGAGAGCTGCTTATCCAGCACAATGATATCCGGCAATATAAAATCATCTGCCAGGAGGAGATTGCCGTCTGCAAACAGCGTAACCTGAAATCCCTTCTGCTCAAAATAGAGCCTGAAGGAATCGAGGATGCCTTCATCGTCATCGGTAATAAGAATGTGTTTGGCGGTTGTCATCAGCTTATTTATGATGTGGAAGGCGGAGGCAGAAAAGCGCGCCTTCGCCGCTTTTGCTTATCACGGTAAGCGAGCCTCCGTGCTGTTTGGCAATTTCGGTGGATATGTAAAGGCCGAGCCCTAAACCGGGATAAGTGCTGTGTGTTGCTTCAGCAGAGCGGTAGAAGCGCTCGAATACTTTTTCCTGGACTGCCTCCGAAAGTCCGGTACCGGTATCCTTTACGCAAATGAGCACCTCATTGGCATCGATAGATGCGGTAATATCTATTTGTTCGGAGTCGGGAGCATATTTAATGGCATTACTGAGCAGGTTGGTGAGCACCTGCCCTACCCGCTCTTCATCGGCGAAGATGAGGGGCAGCGCCTCCATGCTGATCTCCAGCCTGTGTTTTTTCGTAGTGTACTGCATCATCTCGGTAGTTTCCCGGATGAGCCTGCTGAGGTCGAACGTTTTTTTCTGCAGCATCAGCTTTCCTTCGGAGATCCTGGAAGTATCGAGCAGGTCTTTGATAAGGTTGGTGAGCCTGTCCACCTGCCCATCGAGCCGGGATACGAGGGTTGCTGCTTTATCATCGCTGGATTCGCTGAAGATATTGTAGAGTACATCCGTGTAAGCTTTAATGCTGGTAACGGGTGTTCTAAGCTCATGGCTTGCGATGCCGATAAAATCGTCCTTCTGCCTTTCCAATTGTTTTTGCCGGGTAATCTCGCGCATCACGCCCGTCATTCTCGATGGTGCACCTTCGTGCCACTCTATTACCTGCCCGAAGCCATGCATCCAGCGTACTTCTCCATTATCTGTGCGGATGATGCGAAAATCAAGATCATAGACTGAGCCTTTTGATATGGATAGCTGGAGGGCATCCGCTACTTTCTGCTTGTCTTCAGGGTGAATGGCGTTCATAAAATCAGCCGGGGTAATCTTTGTATCCTCCGGCTCGCGGCCCAGAAGGTAGAAGTGCTGATCATTCCACGCTACGATCTCACCATTCACATCCCATACCCATGCCGCGAGCTTCGCCGCTTCGAGGGCAATCCTCATTCGCTCTTCGGATGCGCGCAGGGCTTCTTCGGCTTTTTTACGCTCGGTAATATCGCTGAAGTAGCAGGAAAGGCCGCCAAGTTTGTTAGGATAAATGCGCAGCTCTATCCAGTGGCCGGGTATCGGCGTATCCGTTTCGTAGGTAATGGAATGTTGGTCTCTGAGCGCCTGCTGGTGCTTATCATAGATCTCACTATCTGCCATTGCCGGAAATTCCTTCCAGTAGTTCTCCCCAAGCAGCTCAACCCGGCTTCGGCCCCAGAGCTCCTCTGCTTTTTTATTGATGTAGGTGAATTTAAAATCCGCATCCATCGCATAAAAGGCATCATTAATGCTTTCGAGTATTTCGGTGGTACGGTCTAATGATTCATAAAGGGAATGCTCTGCCTTTATCCTGCCAGTGATATTGATGAAAGTAACTACCACTCCGCTGATTTGATCCTCCGAGGTGCGGTAAGGCAGGATGCGCATAAGGTAGGTGCGGCCTTCGGTAGTGGAAACCTCGCGCTCAACGGGCTGCAGTTTCCTGAGCACCATTACTGCGTCGTCAATGATACTGGTGCTGGTAAGGCGGTGGGTAATGTCTGAAAGCGGCCGGCCATAATCCGCCGGTATGAGGTTAAATATTTCGCGGGCAGCGGGGGTAAAGAGATTCACGCCAAAAGACCGGTCCAGGAAGATCGTGCCAATATCGGTAGCATTAATCAGGTTCTTGAAATCATTGTTGGTCTGGGAGAGTTCATCGATCTTTATTTTAAGCTCCTGGTTTACGGTTGTCAGCTCTTCATTTACGGATTGCAGCTCTTCCTTGCTCGTTTCCAGCTCTTCGGCGGCAGAGCGGAGCTCTTCATTTATAGCATGCAGCTCTTCATTGGATGCCTTGAACTCTTCCGTCTGCACCTCATACTGCTCGGAGGTATTGCGCAGTTGCGAGCGCGTACGGATAAGCTCATCTTCGAGATGCTGCGCAACCGGCTCATTGATCGTAGCGTTGCGCTCAATGCCCTGTTCGCTTTGCGCACCGGCGGCGGCCTCCTGGAAAAGCACCATCATAAAGCCCCCGCGCAGCCTCGGGCTCGCCCACCACGGGCCGCACGATGATATTCACCAGTTCATCTTTGTCTGCTATCCTTACCGGCAGGCTGTTCACCTGTACCGTCAATCCTTTTTGCGATGCGCTGTACATGGCGCCACGCAGCTCCAGCCGTAGCTCCGGTTTCACGATCCTGAGCAGGCTCAGGGAAGGCTCCCCACCGGATAGCTGTAGGTAGCGGCCCACGCTCTCCGACATGTGCATGATCTCGTACTCCCCCGTTACAAGCACGGATGGCGGCGCATAGAGCTCTAAAAGATGCTGGTGCAGGTTGGGTACAGACATCCGGCCGGAAAGCAGGCTTTGATTTATCTGCGGCGTACGCTCCGGAAATTCCGGGAATACGGGGTGCGGGTTCAGTTCTGGCAAAGGCAGTATCGGCTTCGTGCGCATAGCCCTGCTCTGGAAAATGCAATGATCGCGGTCAAGCGTTACATACATATCCCCGCCGGCTCCATCCACAGATTCCGAGTTGCCGAGAAACAGGTAGGCGCCCGGGTTGAGCGCAAAATGGAAAGTTTCCATTACACGCACCTGCGCGGTCCGGTTCAGGTAAATGAGGAGGTTGCGGCAGGTACCAAGATCGAGGTGAGAGAAAGGTGGATCCCTGATGATGTTGTGCCGGGCAAAAAGAATAGGACTCCCGCAACTCGCAACGAACACGAAAGCCGCTGCCTTCCTTTACAAAAAATTTACGCAGGCGATCCGGCGATACATCGGCTACGTCTGCATTGCTATAGTATCCTTCCCTTGATGTTATCAGGGCAGCCTGGTCAATATCTGTAGCGAAGATCTGCACATTCGGAGGCTCGCTCATAGATGCCGTGCGCTCTGCGCATAGCATGGCAATACTGTATGCCTCTTCGCCGGTAGCGCAGGCTGCCACCCATATACGCACCGGATTCGCGCCCGATTTGCCTGCAAAAATGCGGGGCATAATATCGCGCTCAAGCGCATCAAAAGCAGCTTTATCCCGGAAGAAATTGGTTACGGAAAATGAGCAGGTCTTTAAGCAGTGCAATGGATTCGTTAGCATTTTCCTTGAGATAAGAAGCATAATGCGGCAGATCCGACAGCTCACACACATTCATACGGCGCTCTATACGGCGCAATACCGTTGCGCGCTTGTAATTTGCAAAATCATGGCCGGTTTTAACGCGTAGCTGGGTAAAAATATCACGCAGCGCTTTTTCATTGGCCTCTTCTTTGCCCTCCTGTTCCGGCTTTACTGCAATGTGGATTGTTTTGAGGTGGTCGCGGTATTGGATGATCTGCGCGGGCATCTTGCCTACGGGTAGTACAAAATCCACCAAGCCCTGGGCTATGGAGTTGCGCGGCATATCATCATACTCAGCTTCCCCGGGGTCTTGCACGAGCACAATGCCACCCATTTCCTTTATGCGCTTCATGCCCATAGAACCATCGGCACCGGTACCGGACAGCACTACCGATACCGCACGGCCGTCATTATTATCTG
>CBDFFZ010000011.1:0-135387 GCA_965246905.1 Chitinophagaceae bacterium | reverse complement strand
ACGGGTTGGCAAGTAGCCCCGTTTCGACACGGTTGACTAGCACAAGGGTCTGTACCTGAACGAAGAAAGATAATGGGATGAAAGTGATCAACGCTGTATCACTCACGGTCTTCGCATCGTTGCCCCGTGAATGGCGTGGGACAGACGCAGAGAAAGCCACCCATTCCGTTGAGTTGACATTGTCCACCATTCAAACATGGAGTTTGTGCACATGGGTCACCTGAATATGTAGCGGGAAAGGGAAATGCGAAGTGCTATTGACGCAGGTGAGTACTCACGGATTTCACAGCGTTGCCCCGAGAATCCACTTGGGCATGAGCAATAGTACGAAGTTCCACTCGTCATACACATACCATTATTTTGACAGGGATTCGGACTGCACGGATCCGCACCTATTTAGATACAGCGCGAGTGTTCGATAGTGCCTATCGATAAGGGTGAAGACGTCCACGAAACTCACGTATCTCGCAGCATATGCCGGAAAAGCCGACAGGGCAGACACACATAAAACTTCCGGCACCGTTCGGTTGGCATGTCCCACCATTGCGACAGGGATTTGGCGAGCATGGATTCGGAGGAGGAGCGGTCACGACATTACCTAACATTATCGCCACAGACACTTGATTACGGAGGTGAGCGAGACTCGATGATGCTCACCGATATCACACGTTCGTCCGGTATAGCCAGTTGGACACGCACAATGGAACGTGCCAGTAGGTTCATCGAAGAGACATGAACCACCGTTCTGGCATGGATTCGGAACACAAGCATCGCCTAAGAAAGAACAGGGAACCGTTCGTTCAAGGAATTCTCTTGAGAATGAGGATGCATACATATCTGACAGGTCAGCCCTTTGAATCCAGGACGACATTGGCATGTAAAACTGAGTAAGCCTTGGGATTGGCAAGTTCCACCATTCATGCAAGGATTCGGAATACAGATGTCTCCTGAATGATCGAATGAAAGATCAGAAACCGGATAAGGCCTGCTCGGAACGTACGTGTTTCGCAGTTCATTCCATTGTAGCCATAGGGGCATTCGCAGATGTAATTACCCAGACTCATCACACATCGGCCACCATTCTTGCACGTGCAGCCGATATTCGAGGCTACGCACAACAGAAAGGCGTTCGTCAATGTCCTCTTTCGAGTCAAGATCTTCTGCTTACTGTAGGTGCAATCTTCTTGCCAGGGTGGGCAGATGCAACTGAATCCATCCTTGGTGTCGAGGCAGACGGTACTCGACGGGCACGGATCATTGGAGCAATCATCATAGCCTGAATCGAATCGTCGAGGAAAGAAGTCAATCGGTCGATGCACATACCGCGAATGGTCACGAAATCACCGGCATTGCAGAGATCTGTCGAGCACAGACACCAGTATTGGTCGTTGTGGGTTAGACAACCATCGACGAGTAAATCTCGTACCCATCGTTCATTCGTACAACGACGATCCGTCACTACAGATCAGCAAGGTCGACTTGTTAGTTCTCGATGTTCACATTCCTTTCTTACGTGTTGCATTGGCATGCGTTGCTTTCAAATAGCATCGTTGGTTGTAATGGCAAGGTACAATACAATGGCTGCTGACACCCGACTCGGGAAGAGTTCGGCAGGCGAAACAGCGTTTGTCTTCTTCGACAATGGATATCGCCGATCGACCTAACGGAAGCGAATGTGAAGTGTTGTTCATCGATCGCTGACGTACCTAATATTCTTGTCGATGGAACGGTGAAATTCGTTGGATTGGCAATCGCCAAGGACAAGGTACAAACGATGAACAGTGATACAGACCACACAATCTAGACGAGAGAGAAATAGCGTGCAGATCCAGCGAGTAGAAGTCTGATCTTACCATCGTAGTCTCGCAAATGAAAACTTAGGCGATATTCGCGCAAGACGACAATTTCATAAATAGGCGTTTATTCTCTCAAATATATATCCTCTGAGCTTCGGAGTAGATGTTTGCCAGAGATTGCTATTTACTCATTTGTCTATCTCTCTGCTGTTTGTTTCAAAGTTGAAGGTGTAGCTCTTCCTCGCTCTTCGATCGATGCGTCGTCGTCGCCGTTCGCTCGGCTCTTTTTTTGTATCTTTTCACTCGTCTTCATCGTTGTACTGATCAACATGCAGGATGAGAGATGACGAAAGGACCTTGATCAATGTGCAATTGTTTGTCTTCTATGAGTTCGCTTTTTTTGCTATTTTAATTTCCATTTCTCTCTCCCTCCCACCGAAAAGGACAATTCGAGGCAAGACGGATTAAACCGACAAGCTCGCTGATCGTTGTCACTCCTAGTTCAAGATAATACCGACAAAACGAGATAACAAAACCGAGATTAAACGCCATCAGGGCAACGAAGTGAAGCTAACGCTGACTGTGTCGAAAGACCTTCAGCTGCAAATCATTGTCAAATGCTTACCATCTTGGAGGCAAGTTGTCGGTTCGAGTCGATCTGTTGAAGTGAACGAGATGATGCTGTCGTCGATTGAGTAATGCAAGTGAGTGAGTGAGAGAGAGGGACTAGAGTAGTATCATTGTCATATTGCCTTGTAACGAGGAATTAGCAAGTGTATGTTGATACGTCAGCATCAGAGGAGCACAGTAAATACAGAAGTAATCAACAGTAACTGTGCTCGATAGGTATCAATGTGTATAATGAGGACGAATAGATTATTCAACTACATGTCGGGAAGCGAGACAAGTGCGAAAGAACAAGCAAGAAGTGTCATGATCAGCGAGAGAGAGCGAGTGGGGGGATTAGATGAACGAATGTGATAGAATCATATTCTCACGTAATTTTCATTGTGATTAGTGGGCAATGAACTCGAATTTCTCTGCTAGTCCCCTCGCTCCGTAAGCCCTTTCTCGCTCTGTTGTGAAAGAGAGAGAGAGAGAGATCGAAGGAGGAAATTCCGATCGAAAGCGTTTTATTCATTTCCATTGGCGATCGAGTCCTGTTGGACAGCAAATGTCGGCTGAATGAGAGACAGACTGATATTTCGAACTCGATCTAATCTGTCCCCTCGCAGACCAATGACATGGCGGATCACTTTCGTTGGATTAACGCGTATGTCACTAACTGCAATCATCATCATCGGCAAAGGCTTTGAATCTCTCTCTCTCTCACTCGTTTGAACTTGACATTCTTCTGGTTTATCACGTTGAATGTTCAACATCGCTTGTCCAAGGAGATCCAAGTCCGTCTAATTTATTCATTCGTGAAAGAGAAGAACATTTTCTTTACTATCGAATTTGCCTTGTAGCTTTCTTCCTTCAGGCCTACTTCCTTCAGTCCGCGGATGTTTTCAATAAGCTTGTTCTGGTATGTGATGGCCGCCGGCAGCACATGATTGGTAGCCATATAGCCGAGGATGCGCGCCTCGATCTGTACCTTCTTTACATATTCCTCCAGCATGATCTCGTGGCGGGCATCGAGCTCGCGCTCCGTGAAAATGCCATTTGAGAAGAATACCTTTTTGGAGCTTTCGGTAATGAATGCGTCCAGCGCTTCCGGGGTGGTTTTGAAATTGCTTAGGCCGCGCTTTGCAGCTTCCTGTGCCCATTCCTCACTATAGTTATCGCCTTCAAAGCGGATGTTCTTGCTGTCGGCAATGTACTTGCGCAGGATGTGCAGCACGGCTATCTCGCGCTTCTCACCTTTGGTTATCAGCTCATCCACTTCCTTTTTAAACTGCTTCAGCGTATCGGCAACAATAGTGTTGAGCACCAGCATCGGCGAGGCACAATTGGCCGTAGAGCCTACCGCGCGGAACTCAAATTTATTGCCCGTAAAGGCAAACGGCGAGGTGCGGTTGCGGTCCGTATTATCCATTAGCAATTCCGGGATATGCTTGTGGATATCGAGCTTCAGGATCACTTCATCCTGTTCGGAGAATTTATCAGTTACGCGGCTTTCTACTTCGTCGAGCACCTTGCTCAGGTAAGAGCCGAGGTAGGCAGAGATGATGGCCGGCGGAGCCTCGTTGGCGCCGAGTCGGTGGTCGTTGCCCGCGGATGCGATGGCAGCGCGGAGAAGATCGGCATGGTCATGTACGGCTTTGATCGTATTTACGAAAAAGGTGAGGAACATGAGGTTGGTGCGCGGCGTTTTGCCGGGGGCAAGGAGATTCACGCCGGTATCCGTAGCGAGGCTCCAGTTGTTGTGCTTGCCGGAGCCGTTTACGCCTGCGAAGGGCTTTTCATGCAGGAGCACCTTCAGCTTATGGCGCTTGGCTACGCGGGCCATAATGTCCATGAGCAGCGAATTATGATCCACCGCAATATTGCATTCCTCGAAAATCGGAGCGCACTCAAACTGGCCGGGGGCTACCTCATTATGGCGGGTGCGCAGCGGGATGCCCAGCTTATAGGCTTCCTGCTCAAAATCCTGCATAAATTCAAAAATGCGCTCGGGGATAGCGCCGAAATAATGATCTTCGAGCTGCTGTCCTTTCGCCGGCGCGTGGCCTATAAGCGTACGGCCGCACATTACGAGGTCGGGGCGCGCATTGGCGAGGGCTTCATCCACCACAAAATATTCCTGCTCCCAGCCGAGGGTGGCGGTTACTTTCTGTACATTCTTATCAAAATACTGGCATACATCAACCGCGGCTTTGTTGAGCGCTACGATCGATTTGAGGAGCGGCGCTTTAAAATCGAGGCTCTCGCCATTATAGGCGATAAATACGGTGGGAATGCAAAGCGTCTTTCCGTGGCCGGTCTCCATGATAAAGGCAGGCGAGGAAGGATCCCAGGCAGTATAGCCGCGGGCTTCGAAGGTGGCGCGGATGCCGCCGTTGGGGAAGGAGGATGCATCGGGCTCCTGCTGAATGAGCGAATTGCCGTCGAACTCTTCGATGGCCGTGCCGTCGCTTTTAATCGTAAAGAAGGAATCGTGCTTCTCGGCAGTAGTGCCGGTGAGTGGCTGGAACCAGTGGGTAATATGGGTTACGCCTTTTTCTTCGGCCCAGGCTTTCATACCGGAGGCAATCTGATCGGCCATGCGGCGCTCTACGCGGGTGGCGTTCTTCATAGAGTTCATCAGGCTTTTGTATGCCTCATCGCTCAGGAACTCGCGGGCGGATTTCGGGCCGAATACATTGCAGGCAAAAATGCTGGTGATCTTCTTGCCGTTGTAATGGCTTATTTTCTTTTCTTCTGCATTGAGCTCTTGGAGCGCAGGAAATCGAAGTGCGGACATTAAATTAAAATTTTCGCAAAGATTAGCATTTTAAACGAAAATGCAAAATTTCTATTGGAAATCACAAAAATTTTCCACATTAAAATTTATAATTAAATAATAGTGATCGCAAATGAAAATTCATCCCCGATAAATCCTGCAAGCTTTAGCCGGCAAGCTTTTTCGCTGCTTTTAATATCAATTATGAAGAGCGAAAGATCATTTTCCATATTAAATGATATAATGGGCAACTGCTCAATAAAGTCAATTCCGCGTAGCCCCAGCCATTTATAAGCAGCTTCTTTTGCAGACCATGCTAGGGTAATTAAATGTGTATCTTCCTTAAAAAATGCCTGCTCATCGGCGCTCAGAAACTTATGTTGCAGCGCTTCCATACGTGGGTGCCAGGTTTGGATATCAAGGCCGCATTCATTGCGGTCACTGAGCATAGCGGCCACGTAAGGGTAGGAATGAGATATAGAAAAGTAATATTGGTTTTGAGGGATGCGCGGCTTGTCGTGCTCATCCGGCGCGATATGGTGCAGGGGAAAATCTTCCTTTAAAAATTGTAATAAATACCGGCCGGCCAGCCGCTCGATGCGGCGCTTACTGCTCTTAATAGAAGATTCAAGTCCTGTTGCTGCCGTAAAAAAATCTTCCGGCTCAGCTATCTGCCAGATAGCAGCAAGGCTGTGGGCATCGGGCTCCCATTCTTTTACTAAGGGCATGGGCACAAAGATAGCGCCTCCATGTTTCAGCTAATAGAAGAAAGAGTGTAATCAATCAGACTTTGCCATACCAATCAAATGAGTCTTGAGTGCGGTGGTCATAAAACTTCCGTTAAATAATATTCGATCCTGATGTTGGAAAGTCTTAAATGTGTAAAAACCCAAATTCTTTTTTTCTCAAATCAAGAAATATGAATAAGTAATTGTTAAATTTACCGCTCTAACAAAAATTCCGGATGAAAAAAATCTACTCTTCACTGCTATTGCTCCTGGCATTGGTACTAACGGGCGGCATCACAATGGCGCAAACTACGCTGAATACTACTGTTGGAAGTACCGGCTATACAGGTACTAACGGTGCTGGGGCCAACTTTGCTATTACATTTGTAATAGAAAACAACAGTGGGGGGCCTATCCTGCTAACTGATGTTATGAACTGGTATAATTCAGGAAATGCCGGTGCGGTAAGTTTATATTACAGCACTACTTCTCTTACCGGTGCACCAACCTACCCGCTCTCTTCTCCTACCTGGACGCTTATTGGCAGTGGTACAGAGAATGCTACAGTTACCGGGCTAACACCAATTTCGTGGTCACCGTCACTGAATTTTACCATACCAACCGGCACACAGTACAGATTTGCTGTTCTTTCCGCTGCTTATTGCTATTATAGTGGCAGCGGAGTAGGCACCTGTACCCCAAATGTATTTACTTCGGGCAATGTAAGCCTCGAAGTGGGTGATTATACGATTGGCGGGAG
The DNA here is from genome assembly GCA_965246905.1 of Chitinophagaceae bacterium. Lineage (GTDB taxonomy): Bacteria > Bacteroidota > Bacteroidia > Chitinophagales > Chitinophagaceae > UBA1952. Next base: position 128,718 of record CBDFFZ010000011.1, on the reverse strand, counting down.
TGGTAATTATGTAGGTTATGGCGGAGGAAATGGTCCCCGTTTCTTTACAGGTAGTGTTACTTTTGCCCCTGCCGGGCCCTGTACTTCCCCGCCTATTGCAGGTACAACAACAACATCGAGTGCTAACCCTTGTTCAGGTGCTTCTATCAATTTAGGGCTTTCGGGCTTTACTGGCGGTACCGGCCAGACTTATCAATGGCAGAGCGGCACCACTGCTACCGGCCCGTGGACCAATATCGGATCTCCATCTGCTTCCTCCAGCTTAACATTAAATGCTACTGCTACATTATACTACCGTGCAGTAGTGACCTGTGGTACGCAAAGCGCTAATTCAACTCCGGTATTAGTTACTGTGCCTGCGCTATTTCCTGCAGGAACTTACACAATCAACTCCGGCGCTGCTGCGAGTGGTACAAACTTTCAAACTTTTGGGGCCGCTGTGAGCGCTATTAGTTGCGGCACTTCCGGACCTGTAATTTTCAATGTGGCGGCTACCAGCGGACCTTACAGCGAGCAGATCAGTATTCCTAATATTGCAACCAACTCTGCAACCAATACGATTACATTCAATTGCAACAATACAACGCTTACCTATGCAGGTACGGCTGCAGCCCCACATACATTGATGTTGAGCGGCGCTGATTATATGCGTTTTAATGCCCTGAATGTAGTGGGCACAGACGCTACGTACGGCCTCGTCTGCCATCTTTGGAACGGGTCTAACAACAACAATTTTACAAACTGTGTTTTTAGTGGTTTTGACAATACTACGAGCAGTTTCGTAGTTCCTTTTTCCATCAGCGGATCAGCGACTTCCGGTACATCGGCAGGGCTTGCCGGGGATAGTAATCTTGTAACAGGCTGCACCATGAACAGCGGCTATTACAATACGGCTATTTATGGAAATTCAGGTACACTTGCTACCAGCAACCAAATTGTAAACTGTAACCTGAGGGACTTCTACTTCTATGGATCTTATAATGTTTATAGCACCGGCACTATCCTGCGCGGTAACAATATAGAACGCCCTAACCGTACTACTTTAAGTACTTATTATGGTATCTATCTTTCAACAGGATGTATCAACATGACGGTTGATAAGAACAAACTTCATGATCCTTTCGGAACTTCTACTGCTAACGCCGGCGCCATGTATGGAATTTATATGGTTTCTGCTCCAACAGTGGGTAATGATGATTATATTACTAATAACCTCATCTATAATCTTAATTCCAACGGAAGCCAGTATCCGATCTATCTTTCTTCGTACAGCTATGTACATGCTAATCATAATACGATCGTATCAGATTATGCAGCATCCACCGGAGGCCTTGTTTATGGTATATACAGCACCGGTACTGCTCCAATCGAAATAAAAAACAACATTGTTTACATTACCCGTGGCGGTACAGGTGTGAAATACGGCCTTTACTATTCAGGAACAAAGACCTCCAACAACAATGATATTTATGTAAACTCAACAACCGGCACGCCTGCTATCGGATACTTTACTACGGCCCAGACAACATTAGCCGCTTTTCAAACGGCTTCAGGAACAGACGCCAATTCAGTATCAATAGATCCGGTATTCAATAACCCGGCCATCGGTGATTTTAAGCCTACCAACCCTGCCCTCAATAACCTCGGTACACCAGCAGGCGTTACCACCGACATTCTTAATGTAACCCGCAATGCAACTACCCCTGATATCGGCGCTTATGAATTTACACCGTGCGCCCCGCCAACAGCAGTTGCCGCCGGCAGCATTACAGCAACAACTGCTTCCCTTTCCTGGACGCCTGCTTCGGGTGTAACCGCTCATGAATATGTGCTTAACCAGACGGCTGCCGATCCTGCGGGCGCAGGCACAGCCATTGCTTCATCGCCCTATGCAGCTTCCGGGCTAACCCCACTTACAACTTATTATTTCCACGTGCGCTCTTCCTGCGGCGGCAGTGCCTTTTCATCTTGGGTAACGATCAGCTTCATTACACTTTGTGCGCCACCTGTGGCCACCATTCAACCGCCGGTGGTTACTACCTTCTGCAAGCCCGATTCACTAACGCTTTCCGCTGTTACAGGTGCTGGCCTTTCTTACCAGTGGAAGCTCAACGGCACTAATATTACAGGCGCTACCGGTACCACTTACCGTGCAGGCGGCACCGGCTCTTACACGCTGGTTACTACCATCAGCACCTGCTCTACCACATCTGCTCCTGTAGCGCTCACCTTCCTTACAAGGCCTGATACAACGGTTACTGTTACTGGCCCCACTACTTTTTGCTCTGGCAGCTCGGCATCGTTAAGCGCACCTTCGGCAACCGGGGCCTCCTACCAATGGCTTTTAAATAATGGCATTATCACAGGCGCCACAGCAGCTACCTATTCAGCCACGGCATCGGGCAGCTATCGGGTGCGAGTATCCAACGGCACCTGTGCCGATACTTCCGGCACACGCACCATAACAGTGATACCTTCTGTAGTCGCTACGGTAACTGCAGGCGGACCTACTACCTTCTGCTCTACGGATAGCCTGATGCTCTCTGGTCCTGCGCCGGTAGCAGGTGTTACCTATCAGTGGCTATTCAATGGCGGTGCTGTTGCAGGCGCTACTAATTCTGTATTTTATGCAAAGGCTTCCGGCAGCTACCGCCTGGCATTGTCCAACGGTACCTGCGTTGATACTTCTGCAACAATTGCGGTTACGGTGAATCCTGTACCTACAGTTACCGTCGTTGCGACTAATGCGGTTATTTGCGCAGGCAGCAGCACTGCACTTACTGCAAGCGGAGCCGATACCTATACCTGGAGTCCGGGTGCAGGGCTCAGCAGCACTACCGGTGCAGCGGTTACCGCAACCCCAGCCGCCACTACCAACTATACCGTAACCGGAACAACCATTGCGGGCTGCTCGGCTTCAGCTAATCTTACGGTAACGGTAAATCCGCTGCCATCCGTAACTATCTCACCAGCTATAGCAACTATATGCAGTGGCTCATCCATTCCGCTTACTGCCGGCGGCGCTGTTACCTACAGCTGGTCGCCCGCTACCGGCCTTAGTGCTACTACCGGCGCTATAGTTATAGCATCACCTACAGGAACAACAGTATATACCGTAACCGGCACTGATGCAAATGGCTGTAGTGCAAATGCTTCCAAGACTGTAACTGTAAATGCGCGGCCAACAGTAACCGTAGGCCCTGGCACAATTACGAACCTCTGCCCCGGCAGCACAGTAATACTCACAGCCGGCGGCGCTATTACCTATAGCTGGTCACCAGGTACAGGATTGAGCAGCACTACCGGCACATCCGTAGCTGCATCGCCTACGGTTACTACTATCTATACCGTAACAGGCACCAATGCAGCAGGCTGTACCAATACAGCTACCAAAACAGTAAACGTATATGTACCAACTATTGCGATCAGCCCTGCTGCCCCTACCTCTTTCTGCGGCAGCGGCAGCATAATACTCACAGCAAGCGGCGCTACCTCTTACACCTGGACACCTGCTGCAGGATTGAATACTACTACAGGCGCTACCGTTACCGCATCACCGACTGTTACCACTACTTATTCGGTAACGGGTACCGATGCCAATGGCTGCACCAACTCAGCCACCAAGCTGATTACTGTAAATGCAATACCTGTGGTCGCAATTACACCGGCTACGGCTACGATTTGCAGCGGTGCATCTGTTGCGCTTACTGCAAGCGGGGCCAGCACTTATAGCTGGACGCCGGCAACGGGCCTCAGCGCTACTACAGGCGCTACTGTTTTGGCATCTCCAACAAGCACTATTACCTACACCGTTACCGGCACCAGCATTGCAGGATGCACAGCATCTGCCAGCAGGCTGGTTACCGTAAATGCATTGCCAATTATTTCTATTACACCGGCAGGCGCCACTACCTTCTGCGCAGGCGGCAGCGTGGTACTGAATGCCGCAGGCGGAGTATCCTACACATGGTTACCTACTGCCGGCCTGACCCCTGCCACCGGCGCTACCGTTACTGCATCACCAACAGCTACCGTTACTTACACTGTTACCGGTACCGGTGCTAATGGCTGCACGAAAACGGCTACTCAATTAATAACCGTAAATCCGCTACCTGTACTTAACGTAACACCGGCCACCGCACAGATTTGTAACGGATCTTCCATTACACTTACTGCCAGTGGCGCCACTACTTACAGCTGGGCACCTTCCGCTACTTTAAGCGCTTCCACCGGGGCTACCGTTACTGCATCGCCAACCATTACCACTACCTACACGATTACCGGCATCAATGCCGCAGGCTGCACCAACACAACTACCAAACAGGTATCTGTAATTGCTACGCCTACTGTAGTGGTAACGCCTGCAACATCTACCGTGTGCAGCGGGGTAGGCGTACTGCTTACTGCCAGCGGTGCCGATACTTATGTATGGGCGCCAGCGGCTTCGCTGAATGCTCCAACCGGCACTTCGGTAATTGCTACGCCAACCGGCACTACCACATATATCGTTACCGGCACCAGCGCCAATGGCTGCGTAAGCACAGGCACAGCTACGGTTAATGTAAATCAGCTTCCTGTGATTGTAGTTGCTCCGCAGGGTATTACCAAATCCTGCCCTGGTATTGCGATAACACTTACCGCAAGCGGCGCAGTGAGCTACGCCTGGTCGCCGGCGGATGGACTTTCCAATACTACGGGAGATGTTGTAACCGCATCGCCTGCAAGCTCTACCGTATATACGGTAACCGGTACGGATGCCAATGGCTGCACCAGCCTTACCAATACCGGTATTGCACGCTACCTGAAGCCAGTAGCTTCTATTACTCCTACCGGCAACGTATCTATGTGTGCGTTTGATACGGCACTGCTTCGTGCCAATAAGACGATCTATCCTTCGTACGTATGGCAGCTCAACGGACTCAATATTCCCGGCGCTAATAATGCATTCTTCAAGCCTTCCTATAACGGTGCTTACACGGTTAAGGTGACGGATACCAATGGCTGCACAGCAGTATCTGATACTGCTGCCCAGGTAACCATAAAGCCTGCTCCAACACCGGTAATTACCGCGAGCGGCACTGCGCTTAGCACAACAGCGGCCTACAGCAATTACCAGTGGTTGCGGAACGGCCAGCCTATAACGGGCGCTAACAGCCGCAACTACACGGCAATACAAGATGGCATGTACACGGTGCTCGTTATTGATACTACAGTATCGGGCAGCTGTCCCGGCCTGTCATTGGCTTTTAACATGACGCAGCTTGGTGTGGGCAATGTAAATCTGAGCGATGCGATCAAGGTATATCCTAACCCTGCGGCGTCTATCGTACATATCGAATCACCAGTGCCTGTTACGGTAATGGTGAGTGGTATGGACGGACGGCTGATCCTGAAAAAGGAAAATGCAAAGGACATGGACATCAGCCAGTGGGCGGATGGTGTGTACAATGTGGTGATCACCGACAAGGGCGGTAAATTCATTAAGAATGAACGCATCGTGAAGATGACCAAGTAGGCCTTCCTCTTTATCAAATCGAACCCGGATGTCTAAATAAAGGCATCCGGGTTTTTGTTTTGGCCTGATTTAGACCCTCCGAGCGGAATCGTGCCGCTCAGAGCCTTTGTAACCGCGCTATATCTTGCCCGTATGGTTCAGTTGTATCGTGGCTGCCGCCACTTATTTCGATGGCGAGCATGAGCTCAGGGCAATAAAAAACCACAATAAATTTATCCATTGGCACCTGCCTGTGAAATTCACGGCCCAGTGCTTTATTGCGGATGTGCTTCCAAAATCATGGCATTTCTCCGCTGCTGTTTTCTTTTTCTTCCCAATCCTGCTGCAGTATTCTGAGCTGCGCGATCATACTATTGAGCGCAGCATTCTGCTTGTTTATAGTGCGCGGGCGGAGATAGAACCAGGCGAAGGCGATCCAGCCAAACGTTACCATATAGGCGGCTATGCCAAACAGGATATTGCCCCGGATAAACTCGAAAATGTAGAGCGCCATTGCGCCGCTCAGCAGGATAAAATAAGCGGACATAAAGCCGTTGTTGATCTTCTTCTGCCTTACCTGCACCCGCTCCAAGGCGGCGAGCATGCTGCGGTTATCCACATCTTCGCGCAGGGGCAGGAGGAGCGTGCGCAACGAATGGCTCTGCATCAGGATGCCGCCTGTAACAATGATCATGCACAGCACAATGCTGAAGCGTGTGGTAGGATATTTCGGATGGTAGGCAAGGAAGATCCAGCCCATTACAGGCAGTGTGGCAATGAGCGCCAGTATGCTGCCGGCAAGTTTGGCAAGGATGGCGCGCCTGCTCTTTTTTATTTTTTGAATAAGGTCTTTTGCTGCTATGGGTGGCGCTGCTTCGGCGCCTTGCCACAAGTGCTGCAGCTCATTAAAAGTGTCCATAGGATTTTATTTTTTGGGTAAGCAGCTCTTTGATGCGATGGATCTTTACGCGGACATTGCCTTCGGAGAGGCCGGCAATATGGGCAATCTCCGCCTGCGGCAAACCTTCGAGCACGAGGGATATAATGATACGGTCGGCCTCTTTTAATGAGGCAATGCATTTGTAAAGGAGCTGGAGCTTCTCCTCGGTATCAGGTACCGGCGCTTCGCTCATCTGCAGGGGCAGCTCACTGATAATCCGCTGCTCTTTTGCGGTAGCGCGCAGGCAATGGTTGGTAGCAATGCGGTAAACCCAGGTGCCCACGGCCGCCTCGTTGCGGAAGCCGGGAAGGTGCTTCCATACGGCAATGAAGATTTCCTGCGCCAGGTCTTTGGCCTTGTCCTCATCGGCGGTATAGCCCATGCACAGCCGGTAAACCCGCGGATAGAAGGTGCTGTAGATGTCTTCGAAAATCATTACCGCAGGTAGCTGTTGATCTGCCCAAGGTACCACTCCCGGTCATCGTACATGATAAAGTGCAGGCCCTTTTGCGCATATACGATCTGCGCGCCGGCGAGCTTTGCAAACTGCTGCTGCATGGTAGCCTCATACATTTTAAAGGAAGGCTCGAGGAGGATGAGGGCCGGGCATTTTACCTGCGCAATCGTATCGCGTAGATCAGTGTTCATAAACTCGCAGTATATCTGCCCCATCGTCTTGCGGTCGCTCTGCATAGACCATTGCACGATCTGCGCCTGCCGGGAGCTATCGGCACAAAGCATGGTGGTGGTGTGGGTTTGCTGGGCGAGGAGCGCGCTATCGCTCATTGCGGTATAGGTGTTGATGAAACGGCTGCAATCTGCGTGCGCATCCGCTTTATAGGCGGGATTCTGCAAGGCTCCGAGACAGGGCAAAGCATCCACCACCACTATCCTGGCAACAAGCTCCGGGTAATCCGCAGCAAGCATCATAGCCATGCCGCCGCCAATGCTGTGGCCAATGATAACGGGCTTATCAAGGTGCTGCGTGCGGATGTAAGCGGCGATATCGCCCACCCATTGGCTCAGGTGCGGATCAGCCTGGGCAGACTCGCCGGCAAAGCCCGGAAAGGTGATCACGTGGCAGGTGTAGGTTTTAGAGAGCTGCGCCACTGTTGCATCCCATACGGTGCCGGAGCAGGTGAAGCCGGGAATAAGGATAGCGGCACGCTTGCCCTTGCCGGAGACGGATACGTGAAAAGGCGCGGAAGCATTGCTTTGCAGGGTGGCCGTAAAGAGCAGGATTGAGAGGAAGAAGCTGAAAAGGCTGGATGGTTTCATGCCGGTTGGTTTTTCTTTTAGATACCGGCGGGGGAAAAATGTTACAGTTTTTTGAGGGAATTTTTTAGCAGTAGCTACGGAACCATACCATGTGTAGATAAGAGCCCGCGCAAGGGATAGTAGTGGAAATCCCCTGCCTTTTCGGCGGGGATTGGAACGGATAGCCCGGCCCGCAGGGTGCGCCATGCATTGTAAGATCTAGGCCTCCCCAAGGTTTAGCCGCATCCATTCCTCCTCGCTCTGCGCCAGCATCTCGGAGCTTACTTTATCCGCAATCTTGCCTTGTGTTTTTTTAATGGCAGAGCTCACTAAAAAATGCTCGATGCCTTCGTCTTCCTTCATGCCCATACCCTGTGCTACCTCAATGATCTTATCGCCGCCGAAGCGCTTGAACAGGGGAGAATCCAGCGCGGAAAAAACCAGCATCTTTTTCAGCCCGACCCCTTCTGCAAAGGCAGCTTCTGCGGATTGTAACGGGTAATGCCCTGCTACAAGCAGCTGCTTTCCTTTCAGGGCTTCAGCGGTAAGGGTATCGGTAAGCAGCACACGCCCGGCAAGGTTTTCCGGTAGTGATTTGAGTAAAGCAGCACGGTCTTCGCGAAACCAGAATGCCACAACGCCATTTGCATTATCAGCAAGCCATTGCGCAATACCGGCCTGCATCGCAGCCATGCTCATCCATACCTTGTCCGTAACATCCGGACCGCCTTTGGAAAAAAGAGAAAACATTTGTTTGATTTCGGATTGCGGAAGCCGGATTCCGGATTTAAGAAATTACAGAGCAAAGAAATTCCGGAATCCGACTTCCGCAATCCGGAATATCCTCAGTCTTCCTCAACATACTCAAACCCGCTGCCTTCAAACTTGCGCGTTTGCAGGTTGTAATGGTCGCCCTTGCTGAGGATATTCACCACCAGGTTCTCTACCGAAATCGGCATGCCGGAGGTTACGTATGCAATGCTGTTGTAGTTGATAAACTTGCCATCGATGATTACCACACTGCCCGAGCCGATCACCGAAAGATTTACGCCTTCCTTCACTACCACGCCGGTATCCTCACCGAGGCCAATGCCTATAGCGCCGGGCTGTGCCGCAACCGCCTGCGCCAGCCTGTTGAAACGGCCCCGCTTATCAAAATGAGAATCTATGATAGCGCCCTGCACGAAGCCTAAGCCCGTAGTGAGCTTCACCTCATCTTTCAGGTGCGCGCGGTCGGCATTGCCATCATAAATCATCGTGGTGCTCATAGCCATAGCTCCCGCCGAGGTGCCGCCGATCACGAAATGCTCATTCTGGTAGCGTTCCTGCAAAATATCTAGAAACTGAGTGCCGCCGAATACGGAAGTAAGCCGGAGCTGATTACCGCCCGAAAGCATGACGCAATTGCATAAGCGCAGGCGCTCAAGATACTCGGCGTTGGATGTATCCTTACGGTCGCGAATGCGGAAATGCCCGATATTGGTACACCCCAGCTTATTAAAGGCATCTTTATAATTAATAAACACTTCATCCGGTATCTGCGAAGCAGTAGTTACTACCTCCACGCGCGGCTCCTCGCCTTCTTTAATAAGCCCGATAATGTTTTTTAGAATGCCGAGCTCAAAAAAATTAAGCCGGTTGCGCTCAATAATACCACGCTCAAGGTCTGTCCCCTTATCTTCCGCGCCACCCACCGATACCAGGAAGCCTTTTGGTAAATTCACCAACTCGTTATGTTTATAAGAAAAATGTAAGCGACAAAGGTACTCTTTTTCAATTTTTACGTTTTATAAACAGGAATGATTATTTTGACCCGGAAATAAAAACATTTTTTGTCCGGGCAGAACCGCGCTGAAGGAGCACAAGTGGCGATGGCACCGTTCAACAACCCTTTACTATTAAGCTTTTCTTATCCGCTGTATTAAATGGAACGCAGATCATCCTGATTTTCATGATTGCCAATGATCGGATCTGATCATGAAAATCAGGATGATCTGCGTTCTCCCCCTTAAATATCATATCATGAAGATACTTGACCTCAAGACCATGAATGGGCCCAACTACTGGTCCATCACCCGCCACAAGCTCATCGTTATGCTCCTCGATCTGGAAGAGCTGGAGCAACGGCCTACAAATAAAATTCCGGGTTTCCTCGAGCGCCTCAGGAAGATGATGCCCTCGCTCCAGAGCCACCGCTGCTCAGAAGATCATGAAGGCGGCTTTTACGAGCGCGTAGAAGAAGGCACCTGGATGGGCCACGTAATAGAGCACATGGCCCTCGAGCTTCAGACGCTTGCCGGTATGGATACAGGCTTTGGCCGTACCCGAGGCGCCGGCGATGAGGGCGTGTACCATGTGGTATTTTCCTACCTCGAGGCAAAGGCAGGTATCTATACTGCAAAAGCCTGCGTAGCAATGGCACAGGCGTTGGTTGACGGCGTTGAGCACAACATTGAAGAAGATATTCAGAACCTGCGCGAGCTCCGCGAATCCGAGCGCCTCGGGCCTAGCACCGGCTCTATTGTAGATGAGGCCATTAGCCGCCGCATTCCTTACATCCGGCTCAACCGCAACTCGTTGGTGCAGCTTGGCTATGGCGTTAACCAGCACCGTGTGCAGGCCACCATTGCCAGCACTACCTCGTCTATTGCCGTAGAAATTGCCTGCGATAAAGAAGAAACCAAAAACCTGCTCGAAGCATCGGAGATACCTATACCGAAAGGCCGCATCATCCGCGATGAGGAAGATCTGGATGCGGCGATAAGCCGCGTAGGTTACCCTATGGTATTGAAGCCGGTAAACGGCAACCACGGCAAGGGAGCAACCACCAATATCAAAACCCGGGAGGAAGCAATAGAAGCGCTGGCCGCAGCACAGAAGTATGGCCGCAGCGTGATCTGCGAAAAATTCATCACCGGCCGCGATTTCCGCTGCCTTGTTATCGATAATAAATTTGTTGCAGCAGCCCTGCGCACACCTGCCGCCGTAACCGGCAATGGCAGGAGCACGGTACAGGAGCTCATCGATGAGGTAAATAAAGATCCGCGTCGTGGCTACGGCCATGAAAAAGTGCTTACATCCATCAAGGTGGACCGTTTCCTGATGGGCATGCTGGATAAGAAAGGCTATACGCTGGATACGGTTGTGGCAGAGGGCGAAGAGCTTTGGCTGAAGCCAACGGCCAATCTGAGCACCGGCGGCACGGCTACAGATGTAACCGATTATGTGCACCCGGATAATGTATTTATGTGTGAGCGTATTGCCCGCATTATAGGCCTCAATATCTGCGGCATCGATATTATGGCAGATGACCTGAGCGTGCCGATCACTCAGAATGGCGGCGCCGTGCTCGAAGTGAATGCTGCGCCCGGCTTCCGGATGCACCTGGATCCTACCGAAGGCCTGCCGCGCAATGTAGCAGCCAACGTAATCGATATGCTGTACCCGCCCGGCACTTCGGCGCGCATCCCTATTATCGCCATCTCCGGTACTAATGGCAAGACTACAACTACGCGGCTCATTGCCCACATGGTAAAGCAGCACGGCCATAAAGTGGGCTATACCACTACCGATGGTGTATATATCCAGGACCAGCTCATGGTGCGCGGCGACTGTACCGGCCCGGTGAGCGCAGAGTTTGTGCTCCGCGACCCGACTGTGGATTATGCGGTGCTCGAGTGCGCAAGAGGCGGCCTCCTGCGTGCAGGGCTCGGCTTCCATCAGTGCGATGTGGCAGTGGTTACAAACGTGGCGGAAGATCATCTGGGCCTCGGCGGCATCGATACGCTAGAAAAACTGGCACGCGTGAAATCGATTGCCGCACAAACAGTGCCGCGGGGCGGTTGGGTTGTGCTCAATGCGGATGATGACCTTGTATATGCCATGCGCAGGGAAGTGGATGCCAAAATTGCCCTTTTCTCGCTCGACCCTAAGAATGCGCGTGTTGTTGCGCACTGTGCCAAAGGCAAGCTGGCAGCTGTATTGGATAATGGCTATTTAACGATCATCTCCGGCGGATGGAAGATAAGAGTGGAGAAAGTAGAGAACATTCCTATCACGTTTAACGGTACGGCAGAATTTAATGTGGCCAATGCGCTGGCGGCAACACTGGCGGTATATGTGCAGCACATTCCGGTGCAGGCGATACGCCTGGCGCTCCAATCCTTTAAGCCGGGCGCCGAGCAGACCCCGGGCCGCATGAATATGTTTAAGTTCAAAAACTTCTCGGTAATGCTGGACTATGCGCATAATACGCACGGGCTGGCTGCGCTGGGCAAGATGATCGGGAAGGTGGCCGCGCCGTATAAGGTGGGCCTTATTGCCGGTGTGGGCGACCGCCGCGATGAAGACCTCATTGCACTGGGCGAGGAGAGCGCGCGCATTTTTGACGAGATCATTATACGGCAGGATAAAAACCTGCGTGGCCGCACGGAGCAGGAGATCATAGACCTGATGACGAAAGGCATTCACAACATTAACCCCGGCAAAAAGATTACGACCTTCCGGAAGGAGAGTGAGGCAATTGACCATGCCATGCAGCATGCGGAGAAAGGCTCTTTCATCGTTGTGATCAGCGATGTAGTACCGGATGCGCTGGAGCAGGTGCGGAAGTATAAGGAGCAGGAAGATGCCGAGCTGCTGGGATAGTGTGGAAGAAGGTTATTAAAAAAAGAAAAGGACGCGGCTATTGTTGAGGGCGCGTCCTTTTCTTTTTTTGATGTCAATGGCATTGATAGCTAATAACAATTATACCATTTGGACAACTAACCTTTGCTTTGTTTTGCGTCCCCATCCTGGCCTTCCCCCTTTTTCGGCTACCCGTGACCCACAAATTCAGTTGAGGTTAATAGTGTGTATGAATATTGATCTGCAATGGTATTCGGCTTGCGGCCCCGTAGGTTTGCCTGATGTTTGTAGCATTCACACACCACCTGTTAGGGAATCATCCCGTAGGGCAATGGTATTAAGTTAAGAATAGCATGGCTCACCAGCGACTTGTCATTCTGTAAGAATCTACCAGCAACCTGGGAAAAAGAAGGATGCAAGTCCCTTACAGGGTGATAAGTCGCTGGTGAAATCCCTTAATTTAATACCATTGCCCGTAGGGACGAAATGTTTGTAGTTGCCAGCTATTACGAGGTGATAAGCAATTTATTGAGGGCTATTACGATTGGCCATTACCGAAGGCGCTCTTTGGATGGTGCTAACCACAAACATTTCGTCCCTACGGGACGGCCTGTAAATGATTGTCCTGCTTGTTGCTACAAACATTGGGCACCCTACGGGGCCGGGCGTTACCACTGTACAAATCCGGCAATAAAATGATCTTATAGAATGCGGTTGCACATTAGCCGAAAAGGGGAAGAGGAATCAGGATACAAATATTAGAGGTCCAATTGGCATAACCTCTGGGTAGTGTCTCAGTTTCAGGCAAAGGCACTGCGGTGACCATCCTTGCGCAGCCTATGAAAATTGCGCTTATAGCGGAAGCTAAGAAGATTATTATACATCGAGACAGTAAATGGCCTGCTTATGCCTATTGCAGCAGCAGCACACCTGCCTCATTATGCTGCTGTTGCGCAAGATCAATGGCCAGAAGCCCCCGTGAGTCGGCAATGTATTTATCAGCGCCATGATTCAGCAATAATTGGAGCACATCGTTCCGGCCAAACATCGCGGCAAACATCAAGGCGGTTCCGCCGTTCCCGTGCTGCAGATCCAGGTTGGCGCCCTGCCCGATAAGTAAGGCTGCAATTTCCGGGTATCCCTTAAATGCAGCGCCCATCAGTGCGGTATTGCCGCCGTTGTCCTGCGCATCAACATCCGCCCCTGCTTCCAGCAACCAGGCCGCCGCAGCCGCCTGCCGGTTATAGCAGGCGATGATCAGGGGCGTATAGCCTTTATCATCCCGCGTATTTATATCGACCTGCTGGTCAGCCAGCTCTTTAAGCACTCCAACCTCGCCTTTACGGCTGGCATGAATCATCACCTCGTTTAGATCCACCATAGCATTGCGCTTTTTGGTGAAGATAAGGTCGTTGGAGGCATTCAGCATGATTTAAGTGAATATGGGCCGATAATATAAACTAAAATTATTATGTTGACAATCATTTGTAATAAAATCTGTTAAATAAAATCCAATAAAGCACAAATAAATACCGCGCCTTAAGAAATGGCACAGTAATTGCGGGTGATATAGTAAGATAATTTCCTTTTTTCACACACCAAAACACACAAATGTTTTATGGGAGTCAATTCCTTAGTCCGCAGCTATAACATGGCCGATGGCAACCTCGTCCAGCGCTCCGATGCAGCGCTCAATTCCATTATCCGCGATGCGGCCGACTTTGCAACCCGCGGGGTAGACAAGCAGCGCATCGAGCGCTTCAGGGAAGCCCGTTAGCAGTTCAGCGATTTCCCTACGGATGTAGAGCTGGCCGGTGAGCTCACCACCGCTACGGAAGCTAAAGATGTCGGCCGCAGCGCCCTCGAAATTGCCATCCGCGGCATCCGTAATATGGCGGAGGTGAAGTTTAAAGGCAACGGCCTGTACAAAACCTTCGGCTTCGACGATCTTACCCATCAAACAGATGACGACCTCTTCCGGACGGGACGCCGGGTAGCGCGTGTAGCAGCCAGGCTGCAGGAAGTCCTTGCTACCGAGGGCCTTACGAAAGACACACTGGCTGTTCTTTCTGAGCTTACCCAAAAATTTGACGATGCTATGGACGCTGTAGCAGCCGCTACCGAAACCCGGGATATACAGACCCAGCAACGGGTAGAGTACGGCAATGCGCTGTTTGCCCAGTTGAGCGAGCTGGCCTCCATAGGCAAAAGCATCTATGAGGATAAAGACGAAGCGCGGTATAACGATTATGTGATCTACGACCCGGCAACGCCAGAGCAGCCTCCAACGCCGCCGGCAGTATAGAAACATGATATAATTTCCCGAACAGAACTAAAGACCATGCGAAGAGCATGGTCTTTTTTATTATTATGATAATTGGTGCTGCCCGAAGACGAAAAGCGGTACTCCGCAACACAACATATGGTAGAGATTAGGTAAAGATATATTTGGTTGTACCAATTTTTAATCTTATATTTGTGTAGCAAATAAAGAAAGATGATTACTACCGCCAACAATACACCGTTCAAATCCTTTGCTGATATGCTTTCCGTATTTACGGATGATTCAGTTTGCCGTACCTATCTTGAAAGCAAAGTATGGGAAAACGGTGTGCCTACCTGCCCCTATTGCAAGTCTAACAATCACTATATCCTAAAGACCAAAGGTGAGTTTAAAGGAATGTACAAGTGCGCTGCTAAGGGCTGTAAGAAGCGCTACACCGTAACCATAGGCACCATGTTTGAAGGTACGCACGTAGGCCTCCGTAAGTGGTTCATCGCTATCTATCTTTTCTCTTTACACAAAAAGGGAATCAGCAGCCACCAGCTCGCAACCGATTTAGGAATTACACAGAAAAGCGCATGGTTTATGTTGCACCGCATCCGGGAAGCATTCGGCATTGATGACAGCGATTTAATGGGTGGTGAGGGTGTAGTAGTAGAAGTGGATGAAACCTACGTAGGCGGCAAGAACGTGAACATGAGCAATAAGAAGCGCAAGGCAATCGCAGCAGCTAAGGAAGCCCGCATAGAAATGGAAGATAACAAAACAGCCATCATAGGCTACTTAGAGCGCGGGGGCAAATTACGCTTGCAGGTAATGAGGAAGGACGTAGAATTACCGGAGTATGTATCGGGTGGTGTAGCTAAGGATTCCGTACTCATGACGGACAGCTTTAAGCCTTACAGCGAGGTAGGCCGGGAGTATGCTTTCCACGGCACGGTAAACCATTCTAAGAGCGAGTATGTAAAGGATAAGGTAATCCACACAAACACCATTGAGGGCGCTTTCAGCCTGTTTGATCGCATGGTAATCGGTATCTACCACAACGTATCACCTAAGCACCTGCAAGCCTATTGCAATGAGCACGAGTTTCGCTATAACAATCGTAAGGAAAGCGTAAACGATAGGTTTGATTTCTCTTTAAGGAACTCTAAGAAGCTGCCTTATGCTAAATTAATTGCGGAATAGAGATGCCATTTAGACGGCGTATTATGTTCCATATATGGTTCATAATGACTCTAAATCGGGTAGTGTCTCAGTTTGAATGTTAAAGTGATCCAATGGAGTTTATACTAATCTTCCTGCTTTTCTAGGACTGTTATTATTTCTTTGATACCCATCTTGACTTTCATTTTTATGAAATTACATTCAGTCTCTAAAATATCGGCTTGTATAATGGTTCCAGGCTTGACATTATAATCGGGGATCGTCACCTCAATCACTGTTGATTTGTAAGAACAGTCGGTGGTGAACTCACGTTTCGTCTTCACATAGTATTTCCCCTCAGAGACAAATTCAAACACGGTATCCTGCTTTGCTACAATGTAATATTGCTCAATAGAATAATCGGAACTTTTAAATACTCCATGCTTTATCATTGCGCAATTAGGGACTTTGTCAGGCATCAAAAAAATCATTTCCTGAGCTAGTGTAGCTTCGGAAGATGACATCAAAACTGCAAGGAATAAAGCTATTCTTACCATAGTGTTTTACAGCGCGTGTGCGCGTCGCTGACGAATATACAACATACAAGCAGCGCCCAACATCTAAGCGTAAAACAGTATAAATTTAGGCTTCGAAAGGAGTATTTATTTATGAGCGAACCTTCCGCGCTTTCACATAATGTTGCATTATTGGAAAGAACCACTACCTTTGTAAAACGGAAAAGCTGGAAGCATGTAAGCTTCCAGCCAGTTTTTAGGCAGTAAAGTAGCTTGCGACCTGACTTTACTACCCATTACAATACCGCCGGTCTCTCTTTTTCTGCACCGGCACCGATTACCACTCATAAGCTTGCAGGCTAAAGGTGGCTCAGGACATAGTCTAAAAAAACAGGCCCAAACGCGATTACCCAAGGGGACATTTTTCGCGCCAGCTTTATTAGGTATGCTGAAACCTGTTTGCACTCTGTCATCATTTTTGTTTAAGGCCTCGGGGGATGTAACCCGAGGCTTTTTCTTTAATTCGGTTTCATTGTTTATCGGCTGGTTTGGTTAAAAATAGTATTGTATTTAATGTCGCATCTTCTTTTTTGGTACTGTATTTAAATTGACTAGTGTCATACATGTACTCTGTTTTTGGCTGCCCTGCATCTGTCAGCCATTCCTTAAACCCATGAAATGTGTTGGCTCGGAGGCCTTTTGTTACAGTTGCTAGGTTGTTATCTTTATTATGGTACTTGTATGATGTTAATGCACGAGAGAGAGAGTCTGCATCACTATTTTCTCTGCCTTCTTCTTTGCTTAAGATATCTGCTATCTCATTAATGTGCATAAACCGCTTATTATTCCTTATGATCCTAGAAATAGCTTGTTGGATTGTTTCTCTATTTGTAACCCCTCTTTTTCTAACCTCCAGAAAAGGCTGATGAACTACCCCTGATGCTCTCTCCACGAGGATACTTATAGCCTCCCTAAATTCCCTTATTTCTTCGTCCATTGTGTCAAGCTCCTTTGCTTTTTCGTCTCTTATAACCTGCATTTCCTTTAGCTTTTTTTGAAGAATATCTATTGCTGCCGTCGACTGCATGGTTGAAAAATTTTAATTCAATGTAAAAGTAATACATACTTAAGCATGATGTGAGAATTAGAGTTTAATCCCTCGAAATAATTCGGGGAATAGGGTTTGATTGTTACCTTCTCACCCTATAACCTATATCTAGCAAAGGTTTTGAACAATTGTTAACGATTCGTTAATTATTGATTCAACCATTTAGTGAGTTGTATCTCGTAGTAGTGGCTGATTTATTTTATAGCATACCTTTAAAGGATGACAAATAGCGGAAAAGAGGTCAAGAAGCCCCTCACAGATGCGCAGCTCGTAGCCAAATACGATAATGGCAAGCCTGTACAGTTTGATGAAGCACTAAAGAAGATGGCTAAGGGTTCCAGTCCTACCGCAAAGAATAAAGGGCGGTAATGCGCTATGTGCCCATCATCTTATTAGTGCTAGTCGGATGCAGCACGGTAAAGAAAGCCGGTAGGCTTAAAAACGGCATGACTATGAAGCAAGTGAAGAGGCAGATCGGCAAGCCAATGGACTGCTACCAACTAGACTGCAACACGCTCTCATGCACATATAGTGTAAGAAAACATAGGCCGCTATGGTGCCGCGAACGTTGGTATTATTGCATCCAATATACCGATGGAAAACTTAGCTTATCAATGCCAGTATTCTAAAGAAAAAGCCACCCTGTGAGAGGTGGCTTTCTTTATTACATTTGTTTTACCACAAACTAATGTAACTATGAGTAAAGCTAAACCTAATAAGATTGCCCAACTATTGGAATATATGGACGCTAAGGGGGACATAGGGGAAGCGGTGTTTATGAATGAATTTTTGAAGCAGCACTTTGCCCCCAAAGATCTTAATGATAAGAATGAAGTACAAGATAAACGCTTGGCGATCATGGGGTTTCTATCCTTCTTAGATCAAGAAGGATTAATTGTAGCCCCTAACGTGTATGCAGATCATTGGTCGGACACTCAATTTATATCATCCGACTATGAAATGTTAGTATTACCAACGCCGAAAGGCCTTAACTACCTCTATGAGTATCGCAGGCAAGTGGCGACTGAAAACAATAACAGAGCCCAAAAATGGCTTTCTATACTTACGCTCGTAGTGGCGGGTGTAGCCGCTCTTGCCGCCATCGCGCCACTCATTAAGCAAGATATTTCCACAGAACAGCAAGCGATAAACACAGCAACGCAAACAAGACTAAGCACAATAGAGAAATCAGTGCAACGTCAACAACACCAAAATTTGCCCCAAAAACAGACTGCCAATTGAACCGTGCCTTTTCACTATTTCTCAAATCCATATATCGTAATTTTAATAGGTACACTAAACTATATCGTTACCAGAGATTACTTAACAGAAGACGGAAAATGGCCTACGGAAGGCGGATCGTGGGTTTCGGGGGATGGGATTTGGGTTGCGGAGGTTGGGGGATGGTTGCCGGAGGTTGTAGGGTGGATTGCGGGGGATGTATCCTCGCAAAAGGTGTTTGTAGGTTGTTTTTGGGATGCTGGGGCAGCGGAGGGAGGCAGATTAATTGCGTATTTTAGATAATAATGGTGCGATGGAGATAAAGAATATTCAGAATGCGAAATAGGGAAAGATAAAATTTTATTTCCGTGAGCGCTTGTTTATCAAATAATTACGATTTTTAAAGAGGGTTGAGAATATTGTTTATATTGCGCGTCTTTACGAATTGTGTGCAATATGACAAACGTTGCAAATAAACTTCACAATTAAATGAGACCAAAACAAGCGTTTTCAAAGATTTGTCTGTTCGACAAAGATTTTGACATCGAGAAACTAAAATTCACAAATCCCAAGCTTTGGAAAAAGCTGAAAAAACAATTTGACACAGGGCGAGAAATTGTACATATTCAACTTAACAACGGTTTAGACAGAACAAACGAAAATACCTTGCGATACTATTTAATGGAGTTCGCAAGTAGATTTCTACAATTCGGACCAAAGTCATTTCCAACCTCGTTTAATGCCTTAGAGCCATTTTTTGTTTTTAATCATCATAATTCTATAATACAGTTACATTCAGACGAAGAGTCATACGGAATTTCGTTATTTGATTTTTTGGATTTTGTGACGAGCAAAGATTTTGAATTAGACAAAATTGACTTTTACGATAATATTCCTGAGAATGTAATTTATCATTTTTCATTTACTACAGGCTTTGATGAAATCAATTTTTCGAATAATGGTAAGACCTTTGTTATCGGAGGACTATCACTCGTTCGACAAGGAAATGAAGTATCAGTATTAATGCAAGCAGGTGAATCTTACGATAAGCAAGAGGCTGAAAACTATTTCAAAGAGCATACAAGAAGTTCAATGGCGCAATCACTGAGTCCATCTAAAAAAGCTCTTGGTATGATACTTGAAAATACTGGGGAACCCAGAGTAGTAAATTATAAGGAGAGAGACGATTTATGGGCTCATAACATTGCGACTCTATTTGATCTAAAAAACAGAAGCATAGATATTCGATTTGTGGCACGAGATGAAAACATAAGCTTTACAATGTTTTCTGATGATTTTTATGCAATGTTCCCGAGTCAAGACAAATTCACCAAAGAGAAAATAAAAGAGCGTTACGAAAATCATTTAAAACAGTTGAGCAGTTACGATGCGATTTTTGATTTTGCAAAATACTGTTTAGCACTTCCATATTATGTTTTTGAAAAAGAGAAAAGGATCGTGGATGTAACTTATGAAACAAAATTAAAATCGATTATTAATAGTCCTGTTTCTAAAAAAGAATTTGCTTCTGTTCCAACCGAATATAAAGTATATGCCAAACCATTATATTACCTTGAATCAAGTGAATTAGCCATCATCAAGAACAATCAGCTTGATGATGAGAGTTTTAAAATCGAAAAATCTGGATATTGGAAAAGATTGGAAGTAAATGAAGAAGGCTTTGATAAAGCAGGAAACAAAATAATTGGAAAAACTTGGGTAGAAAGAAATGACATTTACTATACAACACCCAGGGGCATTACTAAGGTTGAACAAGTGGAACTTTTCAACAATGAGAATTCAGGTTACATCTATATAATGAGGCAGCCTATACACGAAGAGAATATATTTAAAATTGGATTAACAAGAAGAAGCTCGGAACAGCGTAGTAAGGAACTTTCAAATACAAGTTCCGCAGATAAATTCTTTATTATAAACAGCTACCACACTAAAGATTGTATCGAAGCAGAAAAACAAATTCATAAAGAATTAGAGCGTTACAGACTAACTTCAAGAAGAGAATTCTTCCGATGCGACCTAAAAATAATTATGGAAACTTGTGAACAAATAATTAGTAACATAAACAAATAAAATACTGCACATAACATTGCATTGGCGTTATAGGGGCTGACGAACATAGGCTGAACATTTGTAATTCTATTTATCTTTGGTGCAAGCATTGGGCAGACAAGCCTTGATTGCCCTTACAACGCCAATGCTTCAACATTGTGTGCTATGCGTTTTGACACCCTATAAATGCTACAGCCAGAAAAAATATTACCTTTATAGCAAAAATTATAAATCTATAAAATGCAAAGGTTTTATTTTGATACTTCTGTTTTTGGTGGCGCTTTTGACAAGGAATTTGATGAAGCGACCTTACAACTTTTTGAAAGAGTTGAATTGGGACAAGTCATTTGTGTGTTTTCAGACTTGACAGAAACTGAATTATTGAATGCACCTGAAAATGTGAAAGAACATTTTAAGAATCTGCCGAAACAGAATATTGAAAAAGTAATTGTAACAGACGAAATATTGACACTTGCCTCAAAATACGTAGCAGAAAAAGTAGTTGGGCAAACAAGTTTTGATGATTGCATACACATTGCAACTGCGACAATTTACAAAGCAGACATTTTAGTAAGTTGGAATTTTAAACACATCGTAAACGTTTACAGAATTCGTGGTTATAACTCAATCAACATTCGTTCAAATTATCCATCATTAGAAATACGTTCACCAAAAGAAATTTTAGAATATGAAGACTGAAACTAAAAAACCAGCACAAGAAAAAGAGTTTGACACAGTCAAAACTTTTAGAGCTATCAAGGACAGAATATCTTTAGAAATGGCAAATATGAACTTTGAGCAAATCAAAGAATATTTGAAGACGAATAGTGCGAAACTCTACACCAAATAGCACAGCACACAATATGGGGTTTTGTGCAAGCAGGGCTTGACGTTGAAACTTCTGCTGTTTGCATCGCTGTACTTTGGTTCGGGCCGGAGGGAATTTTGTTGGCCGGTTTCCGCCTTTGCAGGTCATAATACCTGCAAGGCGGGAATGCCTTCAACTTTGACTTAACTTTAGAGACTCAAGCCTAATACTATGCAGTACGGACAAGTGAGCATTGACCCTGAAATAATGAGCGGAACGCCTTGCTTTGCGGGAACCCGCGTCCCCATTCAGAACCTCTTTGACTATATGGAAGGCGGAGACGACCTTGATGAGTTTCTTGACGACTTTCCATCAGTATCTAAACCAGCCGCAATAGCCGTGCTTGAAATGGCCAGGCAAACGTTGACCACAGAAAAAGTCTTGCATGAAAATTTTGCTTGACGAGAGTATTCCGCGAAAACTAAAAGACGATTTTGGAACTGAACACGAAGTGTGGACAGTCCGGGACAAACGGTGGTTAGGTCAGAAGAATGGGGTATTGCTCAAACTTTTGATTGAAGACAACTTTGAGGCATTCGTGACGGTTGACCGGAACCTTCCCTATCAACAAAATACAGAGCGCCTGCCACTGACCATCTTTGTGCTTTGCGCCAAGGACAACCGTAGAGAAACACTTGCAGCACTTATCCCCAAAATATTTGAGCGGATGCACGAAGGAATGTTGCAGAATGTGATTGAAATCAGTTGACTTTCCGCCCTTGCAGGTGTTATCATCTGCAAGTTATAGGAGCGCTATGCACGCCTGCGCAAAAGTCAGGCATCTTTAAAATTACCTGTAAGCAGATAGCAACCCAAACGCATCCTCACTAATCTCATAAAATGCCGCTGATGAATAAGGATAAGCCGCAGCTTCGGTGCATATACCGGCCCGCACCAGGTTCTGATGGATGTATTTCAGCTTTTGAATGATGACTGCCTCACTCCATACAGGCACGCTCAGCGGGTTGCGCTCCCAGAAGGGGTATTCCCTGTCGGACGCTGCTACCTGACCTGACCTCCCCCCTCTTAAAACTGGACAGGTGTAAATTAGAGAAATATAGCTTTTCGCGAAGGGCTTGGAACATGAGATACAGGCGAAACTTCAGTAAAGCTTTGGCTATACCCCGCGCGAATCGTAGTCCGGTGCCGCCCTTCAGCACTATACACCCCAAAAAATGCAGCGATGAATATCCTCAAAAAACGAAAACGCCTTGTAAGAATACAAGGCGCTCTTCATTGTGTGGTCCGTTGTGGAAACAAAAGACCTTTACCCCTATTGAAACGAAAAACGTGGAAAGTCTGTTTGGTTGCGCGGGCAGCTTTTCAACCACCTTTACAGGTGCAATAATAGTCAACTTTTGCATTCTGTTCAAAAAAATTTTTAAAAAATGCTATAGCTTCCGGTGCGCCCGCATTCCTGCCTACTTTTGCGGCAATACCTCTATGAACTGGCATACGCTTTACAGTCCGCAACGCACCGGCGACCCGCCCCGTAAGAGCGCGAACCCGGATAGCTTCCGCACTTCTTATATCCGGGATTACGACCGGCTAATCTTCTCCTCGCCCTTCCGGCGGCTGCAAGGCAAAACTCAGGTTTTTCCGTTGCCAGGCCCTGTATTTGTGCATAACCGGCTTACGCATAGCTTAGAGGTGGCTTCAGTAGGCCGCTCGCTGGGCAAAGCAGCAGGGGAGCTTCTGGCCGATAAGTACGGGGTGGAATATGGTGATGACTTTAAAGATTTTTACCGGCATGAGCTTGCTGCGGTCGTAGGGGCAGCCTGCCTTGCGCATGATATAGGCAACCCGCCCTTCGGGCATTCGGGCGAAGATGCAATTCGTGCATATTTTACCGGGCTCGAAGGTATGCAGCGCCAATTAGTGCAGGATAGCCTGAGCGAAAATCAGCGGCGGGATTTTGAGGCATTCGAAGGTAATGCCAATGCCTTCCGCATACTTACGCAAAGCTTCGGTGAGCCGGAGCCGGGCGGGGAGCGGCTTACTTACACTACGCTTGCCTCGGTGATTAAATATCCCTGCGCTTCGGCTGCAGGATTCAATAAAAAGACCGGCCTAATCGCTACGAAGAAATCCGGGTTTTTTGATAGTGAAAAAACGATTTACCGCAATCTAGCGGCTGCCCTGGAAATTGAGCAGCAACCCGGAATAAAGGATGTGTACACCCGGCACCCTTTCGTGTTCCTTGTAGAAGCTGCAGATGATCTGTGCTACCGTATCATTGACCTTGAAGATGCGCACCGGCTGGGCATTGTATCGCTCAAAACGATTGAAGATCTGTTCCTGCCTTTTTTCAGTGATGCCACGGGATATAATTCTGCCGAGTATGTGCAGCGCAAGCTTTCGGGTATCCGCGATGACAATAAGAAAGTGCAGTTTATCCGTGCAAAATGGATTGGGCTGATGGTAAGTAATCTTACCGCTGTATTTATGGAAAATGAAGCGGCGATGCTGGCGGGCACACTCAATAAATCACTGCTGGATTGCCTGCCTGTAGATGAACTTGCAATGATGGCGGCGATCGATGCGCACTCGGTAAAGCATGTGTACGGCTACCCGCCGGTCATAGAGATCGAGGTGGCAGGGTATCACGTAATAGGCGGCTTGCTAAAGGAGTTTGTAGGTGCAGTGCTACAGCCGGGATCTTTAAAAGCAAAGCATGTGCTGCGCCTTGTATCTACTCAGTACCCGGTTTCAAGCCCCGACCTTTATAGTAATGTACAGTCTGTAGTGGATTTTGTAAGCGGCATGACGGACTTGTATGCGATGGACCTGTACCGCAAGATGACCGGCATCTCGATACCGCAATTACGATAAGCGCCATGCACCCTGCGGATTTGAAAATTGAAGACTATACCTACACGCTCCCTGATGAGCGCATTGCCCGCTATCCGCTGTTGCAGCGCGATGCCTCGAAGCTGCTGGTGTATAAAAAAGGTATGATCAGCGAAGGCGTTTTTTCACAGTTGCCCGATGAGCTGCCTTCGGGCTCGCTTATCGTTTTTAACCAGACGAAGGTGGTACATGCCCGCCTTCTTTTCAGGAAGCCTACAGGCGGCGCTATTGAAGTTTTTTGCTTAGAGCCGCATGAGCAATATGGCGGAGTATCTATTGCAATGACACAGCAAGGCAAAGTATGGTGGCGGTGTATGGTAGGCGGCGCTGCCAAATGGAAGGAAGGAATAATGCTCGAAGCAGCTCATCCGCATTTTAAGCTTACTGCAAAGATCATAGAGCGTGCTGCCACGGATTTTATCATTGAGCTGGAGTGGGATAACCCGGATCTGTCTTTTGCCGAAGTGCTGAGAGAGGCGGGAGATTTGCCATTGCCCCCTTACTTAAATCGCACGGCGGAAGCACAGGATGAAGTAGGCTACCAGACCATTTTTGCTGCGGAGGAAGGCAGCGTTGCCGCGCCAACGGCCTCGCTTCATTTTACTCCAGCGGTGATGGAAGGGCTCATAGCAAA
Organism: Chitinophagaceae bacterium; assembly: GCA_965246905.1. GTDB lineage: Bacteria > Bacteroidota > Bacteroidia > Chitinophagales > Chitinophagaceae > UBA1952. Next base: position 103,705 of record CBDFFZ010000011.1, on the reverse strand, counting down.
AGGTATTCAATCTACTTTGCTCACACTGCATGTGGGGGCCGGAACTTTTAAGCCGGTGAAGGCTGAGACCATCGGCGCGCACCAGATGCATGCCGAATGGATGGAGGTAAGCAGAACGGTTATTGAAGATCTACTGGCTCATCCCGCTAAAAAAATAATAGCCGCTGGTACTACAACGCTGCGTACCTTAGAGAGTCTTTACTGGATTGGGTGTAAAATTATTGCGCAGCCGGATGTAACAGCCAATGCGCTGGAAATTAATCAGTGGGAACCATATCGACATGATTTGAATGTACCGGCAACCGTTGCTTTGCGCGCCCTGCAGGATTGGCTCCTGCGTACCGGCAGCGACCGGATTATTACCAAAACCGGCATACTTATTGCGCCGGGCTATGATTTTAAGATCGTGAGCGGACTGATTACGAACTTCCATCAGCCGCAATCAACTTTGCTGCTGTTGGTAGCTGCGCTGATTGGGGAGGATTGGCGGCGCGTGTATGATTATGCGTTAGCGCATCGGTTCCGGTTCCTGAGCTTTGGTGATAGCAGCCTGCTTTGGCGGCAACCCGGTTTTTAGAAGTCCGTATTTCAAAGACAAGAAAGTTCGCAAATTCTAAAGAATATGAATTTATTTATTGAACAAAACAACGAATATTTAATAGAATGCTTACAAAAGGGAAGTTATAGCGCTGCTATATTTGCCCTCCGGCAAGCATTTGTACTTTGTAACCAATGACCACAACAGAATTTATTGCAGCCGCGCTTGCGGAAGATGTAGGAGAAGGCGACTTTTCCACGCTTGCTTCTATACCGCAGGCAGCAAAGGGCAAAGCTATTTTGAAAATTAAGGAGGAGGGTATCCTGGCAGGCTTGCAACTTGCGCAGGATATTTTTCATTTTCTGGAGCCGGAATCAGTATTTATCTTAAATAAAAAAGATGGAGACCGGATTGCCAAAGGAGATACAGCATTTGAAGTAAGTGCTTCAGTACACACTATCCTTAAAGCAGAGCGGCTTGCGCTCAATTGCATGCAGCGCATGAGCGGCATAGCCACCATTACCCGGCAGTATGCGGAAAAGATCAAACAATATAAAGCGAAGATATTAGATACCCGCAAAACTACGCCGCTGTTCCGCCGGTTTGAGAAGGAAGCCGTGCATTTGGGGGGAGGATACAATCACCGTATGGGGTTGTATGATATGGTAATGCTCAAAGACAACCATATAGATTTCTGCGGCGGCATAACAAAAGCGATTGAGCAAACGAACAGCTATCTGAAGGCTAAAAACTTAGACCTTAAAATAGAGATTGAGACCCGTAGCCTTGCAGATGTAAAAGAAGTACTGGCAACCGGAAATGTACAGCGCATCATGCTGGATAACTATGAGCCCACAATGATCGAAGAAGCTGTAGCCCTGATCGGCGGTCGCTACGAAACCGAAGCATCCGGCGGGATACACCTCGGCAATATTGAAGATTATGCCCGCACCGGGGTAGATTTTATCTCTGTAGGTGCCATCATCCACCATGCGGTGAGCCTTGATCTGAGCCTTAAAGCACAAATCGTCTAACCATGAAAAAACACCTTGTATTTATCGTCAATCCGCGCAGTGGTACAGACAGGGTAAAGGCAATTCAAAGCGCAATAGACACTACGCTCGACCATACACAATATAGCCATGAGCTCCAGCATACCAAATATCCTAAGCATGGCATTGAGCTTGCGCGGGATGCAGCAAAGAAAGGCGCCTTTGCGGTAATTGCAGTGGGGGGCGATGGCTCTGTAAATGATGTGGTGGCCGGGCTTGCAGGTACAAACACGGCATTGGGCATAGTGCCGCGCGGCTCCGGCAATGGTATGGCGCGAAATATGAGTCTTCCGCTCGATGATGCGGGCTGCATTGCAATCATTAATCGTTGTAATGTGGTGCAAACCGATCTTGGTTTTGCCAACGACCGGCCATACATATCCAATGCAGGCGTTGGCTTCGATGCGCTGATCTCCAAAGAATTCTCCAAAAGTAAAAAGCGCGGGTTCCGTGCCTACTCATGGCTGATAGCGCGGCATATCTGGGGTTATAAATCATACGACTGGCGCATCACTATCGACGGCGAAAGGCTGCGTGAGCGGGCTTTTCTGGTAAATGTGGCCAACGGACAGCAGTTTGGCTACAATTTTAAAATAGCCCCGCAGGCAAGCTATACAGATGGGATGCTGGATATGGTGATCATCCGAAAATTTCCGAAGCTGCTGGGCGCACACCTTGTAATGCGCGCTATGAAAGGCAACCTTACCGCAAGCCGGTATGTAAAGCATTATCGTTGCCACGAAGCAAGCATCGCTCACCCGGAGCTACACCAGATGCAGATAGATGGTGATGCCCATGCATGTACCAACAAAGTAACTTTCAGGGTAGATGCCGGCGCGCTTGGAGTGCTGATGCCTTAAAATTAGTCAAGCAGGAAATCTGCGAAGATCAATCTATTCAACTCAATCTGCGATCTATCCTTACACCAGAAAATAAAGGCTGTATAGCACTGGAGCCGTGAACGTAGGTACTTCATCCCCTCTTATAAAAAGAAAATAGAACTAACGTTCGGTTGCACAAAGGATGTTTAATAGTACCGCTTCAGCTAAATACCTCTTACTCCTTGCAGGATTACTTTTGCTCGCTTCCTGCCAAAAAAAACACCACACCGTAACCCGCGGATTTTATTACTGGAAAACTTTCTTTAAGCTCAGTAATTACGAGCAGGAAAAGCTGGTGCAGGCAGGCTGTACACGGCTGTACATCCATTGCTTCGATGTTGATTGGGATGATTTCGGAAACTGCCCGAAACCCTTGGCAATACTGCGACTGCGTGAGAACCCCAAAACCTTGTTTGTCCATACACCGGTGGTTTTTATTACCCAAAAAGCCATTGCAAAGCTGAGTGATGCGCAGGTGCCGGAGCTGGCAAAAAATATCGCTAAGCTCCTGGATGAGATCAGTGCAGGAAGCCGTCTAAATCCGGCGGAAATACAGATAGACTGTGACTGGACAGCAGGCACGCGGGAACGCTATTTTAATCTGCTGCGTGCAATGAAAAGGGAAAAATTTTTCCGGCATAAAACGCTAAGCTGCACGGTGCGCCTGCACCAGGTAAAATATAGGGAGCGCAGTGGCATACCGCCTGTGGATCGTGCCCTGGTTATGTGCTACAACGTGGGCAACCTGAAGCAGCCGGGTGCGCACAACTCTATACTCGATGCCGGGCTTGCAAAAAATTATCTTGCTGCGCTGGATGCTTATCCGTTGCCGGTAGATATTGCGCTGCCGCTATTCAGTTGGTGCCTGCATTTCCGGGATGGGAGGATGTTGGGCATCCTGAGGGATATTACACCGGAATCTATTGCAAATAATGCAGCATTCCGGCCGCTTAAAAGCAACCTTTACTCCTGCGTAAAAGATACGCTCTGGCAGGAGTATCATTTTCTTGCTGGAGATGAATTGCGCGCGGAAAGCCCTACAATCGATGCCCTGAAAGAAGTGGCCGGCTTCACTGCACGCAAGGCGCGCAATGATTCGCTGAGCGTTCTTTTCTTCCATGCCGATAGTCTAACTTTAAGTAAATATTCACCCCATGACCTTGAAACGGTTTACCGTATTTATCAGTAGCGCCCTGCTGGCACTGCCTCTTTACAAAATAGTACAGGCCTGTGCCGATGGCGGCGATTATGAAGGCGCATCCTCTTTTTTTGCAAATGACATTACTGCGAAGCCTGCCTACAAACCATTCTATTATATTGACGGGCCAAAATACTATGATGATGCATGGTACAATACTCCTGATACTTTGCCTGATGCCAATATAGAAGAGTGGGCAGGCTACACGGCCAATACAGTAAGCCATTCGGATTTAGACAGCTTTATTTATGGCGCCTCCTACGATGATCTGAAATCCCTTTATGGAAATATTGAAAAGGGCGCGCCGCTTTCCATGAATGCAAAATTTACAGGTAATGGACTTACCAGATGGTTCCGGCAAAGCAAAGACCTGGAAGCGCTGGGCTACCTGATGTATGCGAAGCAGTGCCAGCCGTATGCAACATCTGCCGATGAATGGACGAAGCCCGTAATGGATACTGCCCGAATGGCCTGCCTGGCGAAGAACGGGCAGCAATTGTATGCGGTTGCAAAGAACGCGCTGATTAAGGATAAATATGCCTTCCAGATATTGCGCCTCTCTTTTTATAGCGGCAAAAACGCGCAGGCGGTAAAGCTTTTTGACGAGCTGATTGAAGAGCATGGAGGCGGAGGCTATATTTACAACCGCTGCTTGGAGCTAAAGGCCGGAGCACTCTTCCGGCAAAAGAAAAAAGCAGAAGCTGCCTACCTGTATTCAAAGGTTTTTGACCAGAGCGATTACCTGAAGAAGAGCGCCTATTTATCGTTCGACTGGTGTGTTGGCCAGGATGCGGCACCGGCACTAAAGCTATGCAAAACACCGCACGAGCGGGCGGTGGTATGGTTAATGAATGGGCTTCATCAATATGAAGATGGTCTGCCATCGCTCGATGCAGCTTACCAGGCTGACCCAGCCATTGCGGGGCTCGATGTACTGATGACGCGTGAGATCAATAAGCTGGAGCAGCGCTACCAGATGCCTGCACTCTATGCAGAACGGAGCGTGAATGGACAGCGAAATGCTTTTTATGGTACGCAGGATAAAACAGAACTGGAAGCAGCACAAAAGTACACGCAGTATCTGCCGAGGCTCAATGCCTTTACCCAAAAGGTGCTTGCGGATAAGAAGGCCAATAATCCGGCCTTCTGGGCACTTTCATCCTCTTACCTGTATTTTATGCAGCGCAATGTGGCCGATTGTAAGCGGATGATGGAGGTGGCAAAGAGTGGCCGCATGAGCCTTAGAGAGCAGGACATGTATCATACCCTCCAGATACTGTATGCTGTGCGCAGCAATGGAAAAATGACGCCGCAGCTCGAGGCGCAGCTACTGCCGGATATGAAATGGCTGCGCGGCCAGCGCGAACAGTTGCCCTTTCGCTATGCCATGAATACTTTGCTTACTACTGCTTACTTAAAGGGCGGTGATACAGTGAAAGCCATCTATACATTAGGTCTCGGCACAAGCTACGGATCAACGGATTTTACGGATGATGCCGGCAATATCCTGGAGTACATGACCATCCCCAAACTACAGGAAGTACAGGCATTTGCCGCAAAGAAAGACAAGACTCCGTTTGAGCGTCTACTTACTGATAGCAGCATTTACACGGCCGCAAGATTGTATGAACTGGAAGGCACTAAATACCTGCGGAAGCATCAGTTTGCAAAAGCCATTGCCCCGCTTGAAAAGAGTGATCACACACCGCTTTTCCCGGATCCCTTTAAAATAAGCATCTCCGAAAAAATGACGTGGCCTGAAGAGGATTCCGCACACCTGGTAAGCAAGCTGGATTTTGCCGGGCGCATGGCGGGGCTGGAAGTCGGCCTGTCTAAAGCCCCCGATGATGCTGCGCTGCTGATGGCCTATGCAACCGGCCTTTACAGCATGACATACTATGGCAATGCCTATCACGCCTACACCTATTACCGCAGCTCATCCGATGGGCGTGCTTACTTTAATAGTGCCGACAGAGCGAAGCTGCCGCCCGAAGAGCAGGAATTTTACGGGGCAATGAAAGCAGAGGCAACTTTTGTAAAAGCTGCGCTAAAGGCAAAGAACAAGGAGCAGCAGGCAAAGGCATTATTCATGGCGGCAAAGTGCTGGCAAAAACGCTGTCCCGGCGGACCCTACAGCTTTTATGAGGAGCAGCAGCTTAAGCTATATTATGCCAATTGCCTCAAAAACCCCTATTTCCTGCAATTAGCTGCAGCCTCTGCAAAAACTTCTTTTTATGAAGAGGCAATAGGTACCTGTGGCTACTTTCAGGATTACGCGAAGCGGAAGTAATACCAATTAGCTCTTTAATATTTATATCCGCGCTTCTCATTCCTGTCATCCTGCATAACCGATCGTGTTCGTAATGATTCAAAATAGGTCTTTAACACTACTTATCTTCTGGCGCGCTGGAATTCTTATACCCTGCTTACGCCAAAGACCTGTATACCATGTGGACGGTCCACATGCTTACAACACCCTTGTTGAAACGAACGGGCAGGCTTCCCCAATGGAAAAGGCTTAGGTACCGTGGCCTTTCTTACACCGGATAACTTCGCGGACATCGTTAATTTCATAACTACGCAGCTTCCGGATGTGGGCATCTCTTCGAAGACCGAAAACATGCAGCCCAATATCCTGCGGCAGCAGATATGGGCACCGGTAAAGCCCTGGCCTTCCGCGGGGAGTGGGTGGCAGATATCCGGAGGCGGAAACAGATCTTGCCTTCTTCAACGGCCGCCTGCCTGCGCCGCCCAACTATACGCGCTTCAGCAATAAAACCTTTGACAAGTGGTATGATGAAAGCAGGAACCTGCCGGATACGCTGCGGTGGGTGCAGTACCGCCGGATGGACAGCTTAGTGATGAGCGAGGCGCCGGTGCAGCCGCTATTCTACGATCAGCTGCTGCATTTCACATAGAAGAATGTAACGGGATTTGCCAGCAACCCGATGAATTTGATCGATATAAAGCGGGTGCGGAAACGCTGAAATCTTTAGTGCTGTTGTGAATAGCGCATCATAATGGCAGGGCTGGTAGCCTTTTTCTCCTTTCTTTGTATGTGCAAAGGGATACATCGTAGCTGGCTGTTGCCTCTTCGCTTCCAAATGGCTGCTCATTGCATCCTAAATCCTTTACCTTGAAGATTAAAATGAATAAATGGGCCCCGAATTTATCTTCATTAAAGATTAATGCTTATACGTTGGTCTCAAAAACGTTTGCATTGAAGATTATTATGAATGCATCGGTCCTAAATGCTTCAACCTTGATAATTAAAGCGCATACTTTAGGCTCAAAAGTCTATTCCTTTAAGATTGATGTTTATGCATTGCTCCTTAATGCGTGCGCATGTGCTATAAATGCAGGTGCACAGCCAATCAATGGTTTTTCCTTGTTGAAAAATGCAGATTAATGCGCAGGTAATGCGCAGTGATGCCCGGCTAAAGTACATAAGCCCACGCGGCAAGCTGCACCACGATGCCGAGTATATAGCCAAGATATAATTCCGGTTGCCGGTGCTCGCCCAGAATCAATCTTGCCGTACCTATGATTCCGGCAATTACCAGCGACACCAAAAGAGGCGCAAGCATATTTACCTGACTGGTGAAAAGCAGCACAATGAGGATGCCCACCATGCCGCCGGCTGCCGTAGTATGCATGCTTACCTTGAAGAAAATACTTACCAGAAAAAGAAGAATAATGCCCCAGAATGCGCCGAGCATGAGGATCTTAATTATCGGCGGACTGTCTTTTAAATTGCTGAATACCTGCTGCACCCAGAAGTAAAAGATCATGATGGTGATGAGCGGGATAATCCGGTCTTTAGGATCGCGCATATGGATACTCTGAATAAAATCGAGCTTCTTCATCAGCAGTACGCTGAAGAGCGGGAAGAAGACAGTAAGCATCACTACTGTGCCCAGCCGGAATTTTAAGACCTGCGGCGTAAGGCTCTGGAAGGATACCGGCGAAAGCAGGAACAGCGCTATGCACATGATCGTAGGCATAAACACCGGGTGAAAAAAGTAGCTCACCATGGTAGCCATAGTGCGCAACGGCTTAGAGCTATGAGGTACGGGCTCCGGCACTACCGGCCACGGCCTCGGGTTGATTGATTCCATTGTTGTTTTTTAATCAAGGTTGGGCGAAAGCCATTTAGCGATATCGTCGCGGGCCATGCCTTTGCGGCGGGCGTAATCCAGCAACTGATCTTCCTGTATCCGGCCCACGCCGAAATATACGCTTTGCGGATGCGAGAAATACCAGCCGCACACGGATGCCGTGGGATACATGGCCAGCGATTCCGTAAGCGTGATACCGGCGGCATCACTCGCGCCAAGCAGCTCAAACAGCTTGTACTTCTCGGTATGGTCGGGGCAGGCGGGATAGCCCGGTGCAGGCCTGATACCGCGATACGTTTCCTTTACCAGCTCATCGATATTCAATGTTTCTTCTTTTGCATAGCCCCACCATTCGCGGCGGGTACGCAGGTGCAGCACTTCTGCATAGGCCTCGGCAAGCCGGTCGGCAAGGGCCTGGAGGAGGATCTTGCTGTAATCATCATGCTGTGCTGTGAAGCGCTTTAAGTGCGGCTCGATGCCGTGTATTGATACGGCGAAGGCGCCAATATGGTCGGGAGGAGATTGGGTATTGACTGCTAAATCCCTATTGCCTTCCTCCTGTTTGGCCCCCATCCCGGCCTTCCCCCGACGGGGGCAAATAAAATCGGCCAGACTGATATTCCTCTGACCCGCAGCCTTCTTAATCTGCTGCCTTAAGCATTCCAGATGAAAAACAGCGCCATCGGTATCGTGCACCGTAATCGTGTCCGGCGCAGTGCGCGCTGCTTCCCAGAAGCCGATCACACCCTTTGCCTGCAGCCAGCCTTCCTCAATGATCTGATTCAGCATGGCATTGGCATCCTTGAAAAGCTTGGTTGCTTCTGTGCCCCAATGCGCATCCGTAAGTATGGTGGGATATTTTCCCTTCATCTCCCAGGCAATAAAGAAGGGTGTCCAGTCTATGTATTTGCGCAGCTCTTCTATTGGGTAAGCCTCAAATTCTTTAAGGCCTGTGAATTGCGGGGTGGGCGGCTCATAACCTTCCCAGTCTATTGGTGCGCCATTGGCCTGCGCCTCCTTAAAAGTGAGGTATTGCTTGGCCGTTTTCTTTTTATCAAAATCTTCTTTCAGGGAGATGTATTCCCTGTTTACATCTGCGAGGTACGGAAGCTTGTTGTCTTTATTCAGTAAGGTTCCTGCTACCGTTACACTGCGGCTTGCATCCAGCACATGCACCACGCCGTGCTCATATTCAGGGGCAATCTTTACTGCCGTGTGCATCCGGGAAGTGGTGGCGCCGCCAATCAGTAGCGGTAGGCTCATGCCGCGGCGCTTCATCTCGCGCGCTACATGCACCATCTCATCTAATGAGGGCGTTATGAGCCCGCTTAGACCTACAATATCCACACCTTCCCGCTGCGCCGTGTCCAATATTTTATCCGCAGGCACCATCACCCCGAGGTCTATGATATCATAGCCATTGCAGGCGAGCACGATACCTACAATATTCTTGCCTATATCATGCACATCGCCCTTTACCGTTGCCAGCAATACTTTAGGCGCGCCACCCTGCCGGGCATCGGGATTGTCTAATTTTTCCTGCTCGATGAATGGCGTGAGGTAAGCCACGCTTTTCTTCATCACCCGCGCGCTCTTTACCACCTGCGGGAGGAACATCTTGCCGGAGCCAAACAGATCGCCAACTATATTCATCCCGTCCATCAGCGGACCTTCAATTACATCCAGCGGGCGCGGCACTGCGGCGCGGGCTTCTTCGGTATCTGCATCTATGAAATCGGTGATGCCGTTTACGAGTGCATGAGCCAGCCTTTTCGTTACCGGCAGGCTGCGCCATCTATCATCGGCCTTTGTCGCTTCCTTGCCTTTGCTTTTTACCGTCTCGGCAAATGTTACGAGCTTCTCCGTAGCATCGGCACTCTGGTTGAGCACCACATCCTCGCAGAGCTCCCGCAACTGCGGCTCTATCTCATCGTATATAACCAGTTGGCCGGCATTTACGATGCCCATATCCATGCCTGCTTTGATAGCATAGTATAGGAAAACGCTGTGTATGGCCTCGCGCACCGCATCATTCCCCCGGAAGGAAAAAGACACATTACTGACACCGCCGCTGATCTTTACCAGCGGCATCTCCTGCTTGATGATTCTTGTAGCCTCGATAAAATCTACCGCATAATTATTGTGCTCCTCGATGCCCGTAGCAATGGCAAAAATATTGGGGTCGAAAATGATATCGCTCGGGTGGAAGCCTACCTGCGCGGTGAGTATTTTATAAGCCTTGCGGCAAATGCTGAGCCTTCGCTGTAAAGTATCCGCCTGGCCCTGCTCATCGAATGCCATCACCACTACAGAAGCTCCGTAGCTGCGACAGATCTTTGCTTCGCGGATGAATTTTTCCTCTCCTTCCTTCATAGATATGGAGTTGACGATGCACTTGCCCTGCACGCATTTCAGGCCTGCCTCGATGATCTCGAATTTGCTGGAGTCGATCATTACCGGTATGCGGGCGATATCCGGCTCGCTCTGCACGAGATTGAGGAAAGTGGTCATCGCCTGCACCCCATCGAGGAGGGCGTCGTCCATATTTACATCGATCACCTGCGCGCCGCTCTCAACCTGCTGGCGTGCTACGCTAAGGGCTTCTTCATATTGATTTTCGCGGATAAGGCGGGCAAATTTTTTGGAGCCGGTTACATTGGTGCGCTCACCGACGTTGATAAAGTTGGATTCCGGGCGGACGATAAGCGGCTCTAATCCGCTCAGGCGCAAATATGGATGGATAACGGACATTGGGTAATCTTGAATCTTGCTAAGCGGGGCGGCAAAGGTAGGGCAGAAAAGATAGGAGGTTCGTTTTAGAACGGGTGCCTGTTGCCTCATAAAAGACGGCGCTGAATTTTTACTGACCGGAAATCCGATTCCCGGTTAGTAAAAGCTGTTTGAGCTAAGCCAACGCTTTGGCCAGATAAGATTGCGGCAATTAACTTTCGCATATATAGTGGTTCCAAACCCTTGCCTGCATTGGCTCCTATGTTTTCCAGGAAAAGCTCAATAGTAATTCTTCCGCTCAAGTAGCCCGGATAGGAAGATTATCGAACCAATTAATTGCGATTTTAAGAAATCTAACTAATTTGTAAATGGCAGTAAACGTTAAATTGCTAGTCATATTCTTGAATAGCGTAGACAAGTAGCTGGATGTATTCTGCTACACTTTTGAGTAACATAGTAAGGTAAAAGAAGAACACCTCAAAGAAATTCAGATGATGGCGGACACAAGCCTAGATGCTATCGGTTCGATTCCGGCTCATTCCACAGCAGTTTAAACCCGCGCCCGGCGCGGGTTTTGTCATCTTAGTATCCATAGCCCAACTTTGTATAATCTTTGATAAGACAAGCTGCGCTTGCATTTTACCGGTTGGATCTGCCGATTGCTTTAATCCTATTTATTGGATGCATCAAACCAACGATTGCACTCTTGGAGCCAATATACTCTGCTATGTGCTCATTCTGCAGACTCGTGCCAGCCAATGCTATTCCAAATGATTGTTTATCACGTGTTCTGTGTGTCTTGGGAAACACTTAGAGCAACTAGAAATGTGTGGAATAACATAATCATATTGCACAAACTATCTGCGTAAAGTAAATTATTTAATCAAAGATCTCAACACATAAAAAGAAAGCATGCCGTAGTATGCAATTGCAAAAAGCAGCATTATCTTTCGCCACCTGCTCATTTTGAAGGGATTAAATTTTTGAAATCTCGGATCTGATATTCGTACCTGCCGTTCAAGCTTTAAGTGTAAAACAAAAATGAAGAAGGAATATAGGAACATTACATAAATAGACAACGACCCTGTTATTGCAAGAAGTAAAAAGGAACTTTGGAAATTATATACCGATAAAATCGTCACGCCGAATATTATCACAACCCAAAGCACAATTGTATAAATAATGCCCTCGTTAACTACGGCCTTTTTGGACCGTTTTATTCTCTTTATATTGTTTCTGAGGATATCGGCGGCCAAGCGGGCGACATGATCTAATACCCCAACGACAGATGTAGTAAGTACGAAAGTGATCATTAGATAAAATAAAGTCTTGCCGCCAGTTCTCAAAGTTTCTGAAATCACTTGGGCTTCCTGGTCAATCAAGCCCAAATCCGCCCCGAATGCCTTATTAGGCATCAACGAGATTGACAGGACAATAAGCAATATCACGCAGATAAGCTCAAGGAATAAAAACGTCCACAATTGCTCTGTTTTTATCAGCTGCCACCATGAACTCCATTTTTGGAGATTTTCCTCAGATCCTTCAAAAAAGAATCCATCATTTGATTTAAATGTTCGTTTGCCACGAAACAGTTTTTGAAGTTGTGGTACAAAGGCACTCATGCCCAGTTTTTTATCTCTCACCCAGTTGCTTATCGCCAGATTAACAGTGCCACCCGCACCGCAAAATGCAATAGCTGAAGCAAGGAACGCAATATCTTTAGCGCTTGTCGGCACTTTATCAGGTACAGCAATCAACCCCTCTTCGAGTGTCATTATCGACTTCCAGTCGACAAAAAAATAGGTCAATATCGCTGTCGCTACAAGTATAAATATGACCTGAACTTTCTGTAATAATTCAACAGTTTTGTAGAAAATCTTGGTTGTCCCAGATAGCACCACGCCCGTCAAAACAAGTAGGGCAATTGCTGCATACTTATCCTTCGGAAACTTCCATGGTAGCAGGTGTTTATTAATAATGGTAGCTGCGCTAAAACTCCAAGCTGGCCATATCCAGGGTAGAAGCGAACAAGCAAAAAATAAATATCCTGCAGGTTTCCAAATCCTAGAAAAACCTGTTATTACTGTTTCTCCGGTTGCCAAAGTATATCTTGCAAATTCTGTGTTGAGGATATACTGGAAATATAACGACAGCAATCCAAGCCACAATAGCGACATGCTATATTTAGCGATCAGCCATGGCCAGATATATATTTCTCCCGCACCAATGGCGACTGCAAACATTAAAACGCCCGGTCCAACGAGCTTGGTTAATTTAATCGGAGCAGGTAAGTCCCTTATCTCTACAGGGGACAAACCATGTTCAAACAAATTCTGAAGGGCATCTTTTTTCATTTTTCGACGAGGTAAATTTGGCAGGTATAGAAACCTTCGTCGTTTCTTAATTCAGGGAAACTACCACCAGCTAACGGCTTTAACTCGGAGAGCGCAAGTTTCCGGCAATCATAGGGATGCTCCGGCGCACCAATATCGTCTGGCAATCCGGCCAATATTTTGATTTGTTGCTTAGATACGTCGCCGGTGGCGAGCAGACCGCCTGGCTTCAACAATTCAACGAACCTCCGATACATCCGACCCTGATGATCCTTTGATAGATGGTGAGCCCCCAAATTTTGGCTAATTATATCAAGAGAGGTATTTTCGATCCCTTCGATGGTTAGCAGATCCTGCGTTTGTACTAAAATATCAATATTGTTAGTTTGGAAGAAATCCCGGAGCACACTGACTATCTTTGGACTGGAATCAGACGCCATGAACGTAACGCGTTTGCGCTGTTTCGGAGTGAGCTTTTGATAAACGCCATGCGCGATCGTTCCATTAAATCCGGTCGCCAAGTCCAAGTAAGTTATGGTCTTTTTAGGGTCACTAGCAAGTGATTTAACGATGAAACTGACAATTTCATTAATTAGGAAGATATGGGTATCATGGCAGCATCGGTATATTTTGTTGACAAAAGAGTCAAAATATGTTTTCGCAATTCTTGAATTGCCGGTCCAGAAATTATTACTCATTTCAGCCCATAGATTATTGATCCCAGCTGCTTTTAGAGTTGTCGATTCACTCGGCACTTGGCGATCAGTCTCCTCGCCAGCCAGAAAATCACAGATCAAATGAAGCTTTGGATTAAAGGCATAATCCTCATAGGTCACGCGGAGAATATTCTCGGGGTTATTGGCCGTAAAATATGCTTCTAAAGCGTCTTTTGTATGCTCTACTGTTTCCTCGAAAATTACCCGGGCTTTACTCCTTTTCGTAAGAACTATTTGCTTGCTGTCAATCTTCTGCAGTAGCTGTGTGCGTAGCGACTGATCTAACTTTATCTCTCTGGATTCACGCCAGGTTGTGTCATCCAGCCAGTACAATATCATGAGTGCAGACGCCATCGTTATCTTTACCGATGTTAAACACTGATAAATTTCGATGAGCGCTAATTTTTCGGTTTGGTCATTAATATTTGCTGATATCGACTCAATATTTGCCTTTTCGCTATAGAATTGCCCAATATACGCTCCTGCCTTATCAAGGAAAGGCATTAAAGAGTTTAAAGATACTCGCTCATCCGCTATGGTATTAACGAGGGAGTCTCTGATTTTCCAGTTAAGCTCATTGAGTGCGGCCTGGACTTTCACAAACATTGATCCTGGCTTGGGTAAAGCCGTAGCTACAATATCATCGTTCAAGGATCCGCGTTGATCAAGAGCCAATAACCTACCCTGATTAAGACCATTGATGTGTAGACGATTCAAATTTGTGGCATCGCTAATAAATGATTCGGGCAGTTTCTCAATTTCAACCAATGCATCGCTGCGTGTCCAAACGGTGGGTTTAATCTTCTCGCCGTCATACTCAAGCGATGCAGTCAACAATTGTTTTATTTCCTTAGCAATAATATTACCATCATAAGAGCCAATATAAACATGGGTCGCAGGCTTTTTATCTGTCGCATTGATTGTAACGGATAAAAGAGAGCTGATGTACTTTGCCATAAACACGGGCGCCGACCTCCATTTGTTCTTTAAAACCTCAGCAAGATTCCAGATACACATTGTAAAGTCTCCGGAAACCGTTACTAAAAATGTGGTCGTTCCCTGTTGAAAAGTGGCAATGTCCAAGATCCAGTCAGTTTGTATATCCTTTATCGTAAAAAGATGTATCAATTCGTTCCCACAACGCTCTCCCAAGATTAGGTGTCCATGTCGCGTCCCCGCGACATAGTAATCTCTGCCATTATGCCGCACAAAAATAATTTTCCTAACACTCGACTCATCCTTACCCGTAGATACCTCCGCCAATGGAACGATATTGTCATTTGCATGCCTTTCGATTTGTGTGAATTCCTCAGTTTTCCAAAGTCTGATAGAATAATCATGGCTGCAACTGATCAGGTATTCCTGACAGGATGAGAAAGCAATACCAAATATGATGTCTTTATGATCCTTTTTGATATAAGAATCAGTAAGATCGAAGTTTAAGTGATGTCTCTTACAATTGTCGGGCTCCGCCAGATAGGTATCGATATCCTGTTGACGCAATAGTTCGCTGAAATCCGAAATGTAATGGATATTTCCAGATGACCCTGCGTAGAACAAGACATCAAGCTGTTCATGATAACGTACCGTGTAAATTTTTATAGAAAAGAAGAGGGGTAGGGAAATTCTATGCAGGCCGTTTGTCACGTTGTAGATCTCGATCTTGTCACTGTATTGCCCGGCAATGGCATATTCATAGCCGTCGATGTTGGCTAATCCGATCGTCCACACGGCGCGGTCTACAGAAGATTCCTCGCTGATCCTTGCTTGTTTTTGAATAGGGGTCAGAATCAGATGACCGTCACCCCTGTCCATCAGTAGTTGGCCTGTTGCTTTGCTATACTTAATATCCCAGATTGAATGACAATCCCCCAAATAAGCACCGGTCAGGTTTGCACCGCTAAAATTAGCGCCATGCAGGTTTGCACCCGAAAGATTGATACCCTTTAGCGAGGCGCTGGATAGGTTGGAGAATGATAGATTGCGATCGGTCAGATTGCAGTCGTCAAGCTTTATTTCGCTGAAATCTTTCCCGGCCAACAACCCTATATACTGTTCGTATCTTGCAGCATCCTTATCAAAATGCTGAGGCATTTCCTGCCGGTTGGCACTTAGATTCATATGATTGATGTAAGCCAATATTTTCAGCGCATTATTCCGAATGGTTGTCTGCTCCTGCTGCGTGAAATCCCTTGTGCTTTGATCCTCATACGACGCATCAATCATATCCATTAGCTGATAGTGGATTATCTCCCTTTCTTGTGGCGTCTTCTCCTCTACAAGATCTTTGATGAAATTGATAATCTCATTGTCGTCCTGCTTATCCAAACGTTTCGAAAGCATAATGAAGATACCACGCTTTATATCGTTCGTAAGGATTTTCAAATCGCCTTTAAGCCCAAGCAGTATTGATTCGGCAATCAGGTATTCCAGAATTGTTTTGTGATTAAATGCATAGCTTTCTTCCTTACTTGTATTTAATTTTGAAAAGCTCAAGTGAGAGAAAATATTGCTCAGATCGTCGGCATATTCTGCTAAGCGCGATTCGCCCATATGGTAGAGCCGCATATAGTTCATGATCTGTTCCGTTGATATGATCAATATGCCATCATTCCCGTAGTAGAACATTGCTAGAGATACGATCATCAGAAACCGCATGGTCATATCCGATTTCTCAGCTAATGAGCTAGCCTCTACGATTTTTCTGATGCGGATAGCTTGTTCTTTGCTCCACTCTTCAACAAGGGTTTTGTAGATATCCTTTTTGGTTATTTGTTTTGAATGTGTAAACTTGATTGCCTGGTCTTTATCGATCGTTGTTACAATCATCTCTAAGAGAACTACAGTAGGCGCGAGCTTAATAAGGTCGGTTCTTTCTATCAGCTTAAGTGCTGTTGCTGATTTTTCCGGGGAAAGTCTTTTTGTTACATAGCTTTCAATTTGCAGCAAATTCAAAGGTTTTATGGATAAATGCTCAAATTTGTTCGCTTTCATGGATTCGCCATAAGTTTCATAAAAATGGCGTCGGGAGGTCACAATCATAGGACAGCCTTTATAAGTATCCCTTAATATAGAAACTGGCTGGAACCCCTCTCCCTTGTTTTGATCCTGTTTTTCGCTGCCATGCCCAAGGTTTTGTAACAGCCGGTAATCGATCTCATCAAGTCCGTCGAGTATTACCAAGACCTTTCCCTGTTTGATCATACTACAGACAACTTCTTTAACATCGCCTTTTGCAAGGTCCTTATAGATCGTGGCGAAAAAGCCTGGATTACGCAGATCGTTCACATTTTTAAACATGTACATCGGTATGTACAGTGGTATCAATTTATTTTCATTGGGCTGCTCCAGATAATAGGTCCTGATCACCCGCTGAAATATCATATAGCACAGAGAGGTTTTGCCTCCGCCGGCGTCCCCAGTTATCAGAAACGGACTACTCGCACCATGACTGACAATTTGTGGTATGTATTCTTTGTATTCTTGCTCTTCCCTATGATAAATAAGCTTTACATCAGGTATCTGGTATTCAAACAGCTCAATAAATTTTTTACCGTCCCTGTTAATGCCGTTCAACCGCCCTACTAGCTCAGTCGGGGCAATATAAGATTCAAAGTTGCTGAGGTATTTCTTTAGATAGACTCTTAGGTTTGTTTTATACTCTGCAGATTGTTTGTCGATAAAAAAGTGGCTGATATAGGTGTCAGCTGGATGTTCCTTATTTAACGATAGTTCCAAAGGTTGAGTAGGCTGCCCTTTGTTCAAATCCGGATGCGAACGAGCCGTCGTTCCGGTAAACGAATCAGCCGCGTCATCTTTCATAAATCGTCCGGACTCCATTAATTCCTTAATCCAGAATTTGATCTCTACAATTTCCTTTGGTTTATATGCACTCTTCTTGTTTGCATATTTTTTGATCATGATTTCACCTCTATAATAATTTACGAAGGCCTCCATAGTATCAATATTGCTATCCGTAAATAAAGGCTGAACCACGGCCAATATGTAATAAACGCCAGCGGGTCCTAGATACGATCTCTTTAGATCTGGTTGTGTCCAGTTTTGCCAAGTCTTTTTATGTGGGAGCTTATAGCCTTCTTTCGGATATAAGTCTTGTAATTTTTTGACTTCTGGCAATCTGCAAAGGCGATTGTACTGTTCCTCCTCAATGAGGATGTGTTCGGAGTAACACTGGCACCCATTAAGCATATAAAAGAATAGATTTTTCAGCAGAAGCTCTGCTGCGATATTGTACATAAGTGGCTGTTTATAAATAAGATAGGATTGCCCAACTATTGCCTATAGATTTCTCTCAATTTCCCGCGTTGTCCCGAAGGTTGAAGCAATTTTAGGCCATAATCCTCAACGTAAAATACACTTTTTATGAAGCAAGCAACGGAAATCAACTACTTGGTTACAGTTCTTTTTTTGGTAACTAATGGCATTGTATGCACTAAAATGCTCCGCCAGCATAATATCCGTAAAATCGCCTCAGAGCAACTCTGGCTATATTGGTTGTTGTTGACTTACTTATTCGCCTGTATCAACTTTTTGAACCTCTCCTGCGCATTACCATCATGCTATTGGAAAGTCGTAATGCCGATGATCATTCCCGCCGTGTTATTTGGAGCGTTGGTTTATTTTATCAATCTCTGGAAACAGGTCGTGAAGCAACGTAAATACATCGCGCTGTTCTACCTTATAGGTTATCTCCCTGCTATGCTTACAGTTTTCCAATCGCTGGCCAAAGCGAACTTTGATATGCTTCATGGCTACGAAAAGAACTTTCTGATTTGTATGGCCTATCCATACTTTACTTTATTTGAAACAGTATTTCTTACGCTGAAGAAAGATAAAGACATCGAGCAAATGACGCATGCCAGAAGGATAAAGAAGGCCGCTAAACGCGATAAGATCAACAGTTTAAATTGCCAAAACCAAGAGAAGGAAAATGATCGGCAATCACAACATATCCAACAATCCACTGACGCATAATTTTTTGATAGGATCGTGAAGTCTACACGATCACCTTTGGTCTTTACCCTGCGATTGATTGAAGTGTCGCAATAATTTGGTATCCATCCTATCCGCCTAGCTACTGTATAATTGGGTATACCGAGACCTCATTAGATGTTCTATATATGCCAAATCCAGTTTGAAAAAGTTCGACCTTTCGCCGTGTGCCTCCACAGCAACCTAAAACCCGCGCTAGGCGCGGGTTTTGTCGTTCTTATACTATCGGGCCTACATTAGAAGATATGAGATAAGCCGTGCTGGGCTTGCTTTTCATTGGTTCGATCTGCCGCTTCACTTTAGGTCGCTTGCTAAGTTTACAAACCAAACGTTGAAAATTTTGGCACAAGTACGCTTTCCTATGCATTTGCGCTGCATACTTGCGCCAGCTGGGGTCAGATTTTCTGTCTAATAACTTCGCCAAGAATAGCTACTTTGAGCAACAGCATTAAGGAGCAAGTATGGCAACTATCACACCGAAAATCGTTGAGCGGTTAAGGAACCTAAATCTTCAATCTTACAGGTTAGATAAACAGCGAATAAAGGCTGACTATAGTAACGAGCGTGAATTCACAACGGACTACAATGGTAGGCAGTTACTTGAATTGCTGCAAAATGCCGATGATGCCCAGACTGGTGCAGTGCATATTGAACTTGATGAAGCTAAAAAAACCTTGCGAATTGCCAACAATGGTGATGCTTTTAGTGATAAAGGGTTGGACTCACTTCGATTAGCTGGAAATAGTAGTAAAAACAAGCGAGAGTTTATTGGGAATAAGGGGTTAGGGTTTCGTTCAATCCTGAGTTGGGTAGATCGTATCCGTATTTTTACCCGAGAGGTAGTCCTGGAGTTCTCTCCAGCAATAGCCACCAAACAGTTTGAACTGCTTATTGTCGATAAAGATGAGCGGCTCGCTATGATAAAGGAACAGCAAGACCTTCTTCCTAATACATCGCCTTTCGCTGTTTTAGCCTATCCTGAGTATTTCAAAAATACGGAGGCCCAAGATTGGGAGACGATAATTGAGCTTCAATACAATGATGAAGCACTTGATGATATAATCAGCCAGCTTGACGCCATAACGGCTGAGGTCTTACTTTTTCTGAAGCATACGCAGCGAATTGATGTCGTCCGAAATGGGGTAAACATTAAAAGCTTGAAGCGGTCTGTAGTATGGGCTTCTGGAACCGATTCCCGTGTCCTTGTCAATAATATTGAATGGAATGTTCGGGACTCTGGCGAACGAAAGTTCCCAAACTCAGATGGAAAATACTACAGCTTCAAGATTGCTTGGCGGGATGATCTTGAGACTGAGACTGAGAATGCCGTTTTTTACAGCTTCTTTCCAACTTTGGTTGAGAGCCATTTGCCCTATTTGATTCATGGAACATTTGAGTTAACATTGGATAGAAATCATCTTAAAGATCACAAGCATAATACCTATCTCCTAAATGAGATTGCAGTTGCGTTAGGACAGTTGGCTGAATCGAGGCTTATGCAAAGGCCCAAACCGGATTGGCGCGCCTTCGGCTTTCTATACGCCACCTCAACCAAGACAGATGCGCGCTTGACGAGCTTTTATGAACAGCTAAGCATCCTACGGAAAAGCTTAGCTATCTATCCTTCTGTTGATGGGAAGTATTATAAGATAGGGGAAGTTGTCTTTTATGGAAATGAGTTCTCCGAGTGGGTTATTCGCCGGAGGCTAGCTGGCCATTTTACATTACTGCTCCGCCCATTGTTAGAGAATAGTAGAGAACTGGAATTGTATAAGTGGAAAATTTACGAAAAGAGCTATTTTATAAAGCTAATTGGCAAGCTTTCTCCTGAGCTTAGGGTTCTGAAAGCGCGTTGTGAGTTGATAAAGTTTTTGTCTGCCGGCAGATTCGCAGAGCATCATAAAAATAGATACCCACTAACACTGTCTTCGGACAATCTGCAACCTGAACCGTCTGATGTTGAGGTATTTCTCACCAAAGAAGGTTCAGTTGAAAAGTTTGGCATCCCGCCTTATGTGAAGCTAAAGTTTATTGCGCAGGATTTTGCTCGTGCTCTAGAAAAGGAATTTGAAAAGGAGATTCGTGACCGCAGAGTTCCAGGCGAAGACAAGTCGAGGACTTTAAAACGAGTGGCTAACTCGGTACTTAATTTAGGCTCTAATGACATTACTGACGTAGTGGTTGCTGTTACAAGAGCGTTCAACAAAAGGCAAGAGGCAAAGTTGAAGCCTAGCACTGTTCAGCATAGGTTCAAGGAATATGTCCGCTGCCTGTTTCGCATTTTCTCCCTGAATCCAGATCGGAAGGGGTCGCTCAACGAAAGCATCTTTTTATTGAACAGAGCGGGTGAGGCTGTTCGCAGCACTGATTTGTTCTTTGGACACGGCTTCCAATCCGGAGCCTTAACAGAAGATCTTTTTGAAGGAGTCTATACCAATGCAGATTTTCTGCCCGGAAATACTTTTTGGGAGCTTGGTGATGTTAATACCCAAGCTAGCACTTTGGAGGAATTTTTCGTTTGGCTTGGCGTAAACCGCCTTTCAAAAATCAAGTTTGAACCGATGGTTAGGCGAGAAAGGTATTTCGCGCAAGGCTATCCAGAATATGTGTTTACAAAAACACACCGTCCAGCCAACTTTACCATGGTGGAGTACCAAATAAAGACTCTACCAGGACTCGATAAGATATTGGCAGCGCCCAAATTTTCGCTGGAGAGATTAGTGGCGTGGCTGATTAAAGACACGCGGTTAAGACGGTTATTGCAAGATGATGCAAATGGCGAAACATTTAAGTATTGCTACGTTACCTGGAATGCAGTATCGATAAAGCCATCTAACCTTAAATATGAACTTCAAAAGCGCGAAGTCTTTAAGAATGTTTTTGCTGATCCAACGTTTGCCGAGTTATTAGGCTTAAGATCAATAAATCCCAGGGACCAGCTGTTCCGGAAATGGGACATTTCTGAGTTACAAGTACTCGAAACTTTGCGTCAAGTTGGTGCGATGGTATCGTTTGCGGATTTAACCCCTGAACGAATCTTTAAACTGCTGAACGATGCTGAAGAACAGAAGCAATCGCCGGCACGGCTCTATGAAACTGCTCTTATCTATTTTAAACAAAACGAGCATAAAGACTTCTCGGCGCATGTTCGCAATTTAAAGGTGTGGGCAGCTAAAGGTGACGACCGACGATTTATGCCAGCCAGTGAAGTGCATTATACTGACAACGCAACGCTTCCTGAAAAGATATCTTCTGACTTTTGGATGTTTGAGTTTCCAAAAAAGAGAGGAGAACAGCAGATAGCAAAATTTTTGGGGGTAAAGACTTTTAGGGATTTAGAGATAGTGCTAAATGGTGCACCCATCCAACATGCTGCAAGCAACGCATTCGACTCATGGATTGAAACGATAAAGCCCTATGTACTGACTTATCGTCTTCAGAACCTCCGAGACGATGCAGCATCCCGAAGAGAACTTCCATCATTTTATGGTGAAACAATTGAGGGCAATGAATCAGCTAATGCTCTTAAAAAACTGAATGTTTCTTTAGTAGCGTCTGCGACTTATTCTGTGAATGGCGGTGTGCAGAAAATGCTTGCACCAGCCGAATTCATTCCGGTAGGTCGCCGGAGCTATTATTTATGTTATCGCGACAATGCAACTCTTACCGAAATCAAGAATTCCCCAGAATGCTGCGAAGCGATAGCTGAAATTCTGTGCATGTTGTTTAAGGCTCAAAAGAATAAAGATGATTTTAGGGCAATATTCAAAGATACTAATGAGCTGAGGGGAACCAAATATCTTATACAGAGCAGCTCGCTAAGCAAAGTGTTTGATGATGCTCAGAAACTTTTAGGGGTATCAGGAGCGGAAAAGGAATTCTGGCGTTCGGTTCTAGCAATACGTAATATTTCTTTGCCTGATTCTATCATTACTCGGGAAGCATTGGAAAGGACGCTGCAAGCACAATTAAGGTGGAATTCCTCCACTACAGACATTGCTGATTTTGAAAACTGGAACACACAGTCTTCTTACGATTTATTGAATAAGCTGCAAGCCGATTTGGGCATCTCCCTAAGCGATATCAAAGCCCATTACACGGATTTTGCTGGCCTAGAGCGATGGCATTATGATAGGTACATTTCGAACATGCACGATTTTCAAAAGCCTTGGACTCACGCTCTATGGAAGTATCTTTCTAATAAGCCCGCAGACCAGAAAGGTTTTCATGAGAAGAGAAATAGCTATAATGCCATTGCAAATACAGTTACAGAAGCTCTGGCTAAAAAATACGCTTTTGATTTAAATGTGGACTACAAGCAAACATTACGGATAGGGTTGAATGCACAATCAAGCTTCCAAATCTCTAATGATGATGTTGCCGAGATACGAACCGTTAATAGATATCGCGAATTACTTAATGAGGCAGGGGTAGTCAAAGAGGAATTGCCTGAGGACTGGAAAAGCCTAATCTATTTTAATGGACATTTAGATTTGCTCAAAACCGACATTGCGTCACTTCGTAAACCTAATCCTAGTACAGCTGGGGTACCTGAAAATGATAATTCGGTTGCACCAATTAACAAGACCTCATTTGGTAGTGGCAAGGTTAACCCTCATAAAGGAAACGGAAACACGCCTGGCCGCAAATCCGGTGTTTATAATGGTAAAGCGGAAAGCAAAAACAACCAGTTAGGTGCACAGGCAGAAAAACTTGTAAGGAACTCGCTACTTAAAAGCTACCCTGACGGCGTTGTGCATTGGCTGTCTGGATACTCAGATGACGAGACTATAAATAAGGACGATGGCGCAGGTTACGATATACGTTATAAATGCCACCGAGATGATGAAGAGTGGAATTTGGTTGAAGTAAAATCGGTGGGGAGGGATAGTTTTATTATCTCCTTAAATGAAGTGCAAGTAGGTCTTGAGAAAAAGCAATTTTACCAATTAGCTGTGGTGCATGGCGGAGAGATATACCTTGACACGGCTTATTTTTTAAACGGCGAGATGGCAATGGCATTTGATGGAATGTTATCTAATTCCAACATTCAGCCCCTAAGTTTTGAAGTGGGATGGACAGTTCCACAATGAGTAGTTTCTCCTTATCAAAATAGTTACTTACATTCCTAAAATTAAAGCTTATTGCACATGCTAACGATAGATACGATCTTAGGACAGTTGAGCCACCTCAGCGATTTTGCGGAAGAAAACCTGGGCCAGTTTGAAAACATAAAACTTGACGACAAGAATGAAATACAGGATTTCTACCTAGGCTTGATAAGAAGGCAGTCCTTCTTCGCTCTAGATTTAACTGCAATGTTCAAATGTAGTCCCCACAAAAGCTTTGTATCTCATTTTATCCTTTCCAGGTGCATTGTTGATGACTATCTGCACGTCATCTACGCTGTAAACCAGCCAGATGTCAATGAGGCCATTCTAACGTTCAATGCAGACGCGCACAAGAAAAATTTTGAGAAGATTTCTGAGCTAACCGACGTCAACGAAAACATATTGGGTGGGAACTTTCCACTCTATCCCACATCTCAGATGCGTGATACGGTGAAGCAAAAATTGCAAACCAATCCTGATAAAGCCCAATACTTTGTGGATGCAGCCGCTTTTAAATTCAAATCTGCAAAAACTACGGGTAATTTTATAAAGGACTTCCCACAGGACAAGTTTGGTGCACAAATTAGACGGGCATATTATTTCTGGCGCCATCTTTCTGACTACGTCCACTATTCCAAATTCAGCTTTGACTTAGAGTTTTATCCAGAAAACCGGGATAATGCGCTGAACATTATTCAAGAGATGATCTACTACTCGTACAGAATCATTAAGATTTCATTTCAGTATTTTATCACCACTCATAACCTAAAACTTATAGATCAGCACAATCTCACAGCGTTCTACAAGGTAACAGAGGATGATGAGAAGTAAAGCAGGCATGCGGCCTTGCTATTACTTACTAGTGCTTTAATTTATAACTCATCATTCTGTAAAAAGAGGAATGTGCATAGTCCTCGTTTTAACATGACTCTGGCTCATGTGCCAGGATTGTATTCTTTAAGCATCGATAACTCGATAGCGATGTCGCGTGTGAGTTTAGAGAGTGGTCTTTTGTAAAAGGAGCTCTCCTTGTGATGGTTGCCAAAAGCGAAGAGATACGCTTCCTCGACGGTCAATGAAAATCCATTGAAAGTGCTTTGTATAGTCTGAATATATCTATCACTGGATATGTGACGCTTCCTAACAATTTCCCTGACTACATCCTTATGGTTTTGGTATACTTGGTTCAAACAGAACAACTCAATACTTCCTTCAACCTTCGTCTTCAGCGCGCCATCTGAAGGGTTGCCTGAATACTGAACCTCTATCGATAAGTCCTCTGTGAGTCCGATTGCAGCGGCGTATGATTTGGGATAGTAAGTGAATCTCATAGCTGCATGATCCGGATTATGGGCATATGGGCTTAAATGCGTATTGTGATGCACATCCTGGCTGCCTTTAATACTTCCATTACATATCGTGCATGAAGGTATTAAATTAAAAAAGGACACTGCTAACATCGGATGGCGTTGTTTAGGCAAGAAATGATCGAGTTCCGGTCTTGCAATTTTTTTGCCTCTAATATCCATTACTGTAAATGTGTACTGCCGGTTACAGTATGGACAAGTATTGAGTTTCAGAGCTGCTGTCAACTGATAAGGCCCCCAAGTTGCATCAGGCTCTAACGTCGAAAACCAGTTCTCGTAGTCGAATATTTGGGGAAACAGAAACGCTATCGCAGAGTAGCGCCGCACAGCAAATTTGTAGAGCGCAGCATTGCTCTCAACTGTCAAGTCATAGTTTACAATTCGTGGCAAGTCGCGTTTCAGAGATTTCAGCGAAGGAATAAGGAAAGAAACCGACTTCGCAGCAGGTACACGTTTCAGGCCACTCCTTATATTGCCAAAGTTTGCCCGGTCCTCTATAATCTTCTTTACAAGAAGAGTATTCAATAGTCGGTTGAAATTGGTAATCTTATTCCTACCGACGATATCGTCAACTTCTTTTAGAAAAGAGGCATTATTAATCCGCCTATTCGATTCTGAAACAGCGAGGTATTCAAAGAGATCGATGTAGAAGTCGGTAATTTTATTTAGCCTTGGCAGAACAAAATCAGAGTGTTCTTTTAAGATAGCGTCGATATTTAAAACACTATTTCTGATCGTTATCATCACCTCTAGATTTAAGTTTGGTAATCCTATCCTGTAGTTGTTGAATCTCACTATCGACGGCATTTTGGTCTCCAGTGATCTCCCAGTACATATCAAAGAGCTTGTTGCGGACAATGGAATCGCCGACAAGAGAAATTATGCCCTGTACATAATTTCGCTGCTCGCTGGAAATCGAAAAATCAGGCCCATTTATGTTTCTACGCCATCCATTTAAGATGTCAATTACGCCCTGAATTTTCTCACGGGCAAATTCGCCAATCGTGCCGTCATTTAGGAAGAAACTGTCGGCCAGAAGGTCATGAATGTTGGCACCGAATGTTTCGCTTTTTTCTGCAGTTACGATTCGGGTATTGCCACCTTTTGTTCGATCCAGCAGTATCACGTTATGCGAGGGAAGGTCTGACAGTAGATACGGGCTATGCGTCGTAATGATAATCTGAAAGCAAAAGCCCTGCGTCCTAGTATTTAGAAATTCGAGCAGATACTTAAACAGCTTTTTGTTCCAATCGGGGTGAAAACCAATTTCTGGTTCGTCGAGAAACAGTAGAAGCTTATCGCGTTGTTCTCCCCCGCTTTGGTAGCGACCAATAACATCATGAAGCCTTGAAAACAGGTTGAGAAATGAATACTCCCCAGAGCTTAGATAAGGCAAGAATGCATAATTTGAAATACGGCCTATGGCAATTCTCATCTGAAAAAAAAAGAGAGATTCCCCCCAAATTAGAGATCTAAGCTGTCGTTTACTTATCCCTTCAGGGTCATTTTTGAGAAGGAGGCGGCGCAAAAGGTTATAACGCCAATCGTCTTCATCGCGGTATTGGGTACTCATTCCATAAGGCTTATACTCTACATCATTCACCTCAGAACTACGGATGATATTCAAATGGAGCCTCGTCAGCCAGCGGATCAACGTAGGGAGTCCTAAATCCCCTGTACGCTCAGAGTAAATGAAAGTCCTTACATTGTCCAAATCAAGTAGTTCATCCTGATGAGCGATATGAGCTCTTAATAAGTTCAGCTTGTACAAGCGATGAATAAGTTCTCTCGCTTTGCTAGCACTTAATGTCTTCTTCTGGTCACTAAGCTGGGGGGCGACGTATCGGTAGCCAATTTCATCAAATATTTCCGACTCTGCTCTGTCGAGAATGCGGACCAAAGGGTCATCGATAAGCATATCTGAAATTCTTAGAAAGCGGTTATTGTCAGAGTATGTTGATCCTAATATGAGATATTGCGGTCCATCAAACGGCAGGAAGTCGTGATGGCTTACATAGAAGCGCATCATTCTATAGCCTTGCCCAAGTCTGAATCTTGCGATTTCAGATATTCCGAGCTTACCCTCCAAATCTGGTAAATCTGTACCGTACTTATATTCCGCCTGCAACATTGCTTGAGTGGAGATGTTTGACAAGTTGGTCATGTCAAATCCACTACGCAAATCAAGAACATTGGAATAGTAGATAAAGCCTGAACGGATAGCGTCTGCCTTCCAATCGCCTTCCATTGCCTCGAATGGAGACTCCTGAAATGGTTGCACCTTATATCCGAGCCTAAGCAATTGATCTACATTATCTATTCTTAGCCCCTGCTGGTAGAATATCGTCCTATCAACACAAACAATTCCACCAAAAACTATCTCATAGCCGAATAGGCCTTCTCTAAGAGTTGCTACAGCAGATAGAATTGCTTCACATAAGCTGCTTTTTCCACTACCGTTCTTTCCTACGATAGCGTTTACTCCCGAGATCCGTTCACCAAAGCTCAATGGGCTTTTGCTTTTTGGTGATACCGATAAAACAGATTCTTTAAATTGGAAGTCGTGTTCGTCGGCGTGGTCGAAGTTGATGCCCATAGCTTCAATGACACTATAATCTTTAATCCAGATGTATTTTAGTTCCACCTCGAAATTGTTTCCCGAAAGATAGGGTTTTCGCGGACCTCTGAACCTGCGCCATTTTGAAAATCGGTTCGATAATTAATTTCGACCGATACTTCTGGAAATGCCGCTCTGCAAGCTGCAAATCCTCAATGAAAAAGTTCAAAATTCGCGCCTTAGCGCAGCGTGTAGGCCAATCCTATCTTCTTAACAATAAGTCCAAAAAAGACAAATCGGGTTTGAAAAAGTTCGACCTTTCGCCGGGTCTTTCCACAAATGTCCCAGAAAGGCCCGCTTTGGCGGGCTATTTCTTTATTTGACCTGCTTTGTCCACAAATTCCTACATTGATGCACATTTACTAGATTGCTCTAGGCGAAACCGTGCAATCTATTCGCAGGAGTAAAGGTTTTATTAATGAACCGATACCTTATTAGCCGAATAAAAGGCCGGCTCCGTCGTTTGTTACACGTAACTCCTGAGCCAGCCTTTGCTGCAATTCAAAGCTTATTTAGAATATAAGTGCCTTGATTAGGGTATCCATCTATAAGCGCAAAAATCTTCTAATTTTTCCCCAGAGCGTTAGCCTGTGTTTAGACTCAACGGAGACTGCTTCTGGAATAGCCTGAGGGTATTCTATGGATGCCATCTTTCGTTTAATGTCATTATCCCGACCCGTGTCAATTTCCTTTTGTGACCAACGCCCGGCATGCTCAATCCTGCTGCTCTTAATCCAATAGTGAGATTGACATTCAAAGCTCCAATTACCAATTGATGGATATAATGAAACGGATTTCCCATCAAAGGTCAACTTCCAATCATTAGGGGAAAATGGGGTAACGACTTCTTCGCCGCAGCCGCACACGCATTTGTGAATAGCCGTGCAGTATTCCATAGAAAGGTAGATTATTCCTTCCTCAATTTGCTCAGGAATGTACTCAACGAATTTATGGTGTAACGTCTTCATTGAAAATTTTTGAAACGCCAATTGAATAAGAGCTATGGTATTCGTTCTCTAGATCAACATAGAATCCGCACAGCTTTTTCCATTTCAATACAGCGAATACAGCATTCAACGCATTGAGTTCTGCAATCTGGATGTTCGTCGCATACTCATTATTATCTGAATCCTCCGGAAAAATTCGAAGAGATAAATGATCATTTTTTGTTGAAGTAGCTGTTGTTACCCGCACTGCCCCCATAAGTTTATCATCTACCAGATTGACTCCTAAGCCTACGTCAGAGAAAGATACGCCTATACTCACTAAGTAGCCAGTGATCATTGCCCTCGCGGCATTTCTATCAACGCACACGAAGACATAGGTCATTTGACTTAACTCATGCATATTCCCCTTATTTAAATAATAATCATGGGCGTGGATGAATTTGTGCATATTCGAGTATCTCGCTTGATAGTACGATGCCTTTGTTGGATTTTTCTCAAGATCGCTTATACTGGCCGCACCTGGTGAACGAAATGCATTGTGCTGATCAAAGCTATCCCCATCGTACAGATGAATTTCACTTACAGGTGTTTTAGCTATTAGATCCAATATGTATGCACCTGTTCCACCAAGGCCTACTATCGCTACTCTCTGGCCATGCACTTTTGCGCTAATCAGCTCGATATTAGCACGGCTAGAGTTTGTGTCGATGTAATGGAAGACCGTTTCATTACCACTATCCTCAATTATCTTAAATGTTTTTTCCGAAACTGACGGCTGAAGGTACTTTGCCGGTGCAGAGATAATGTCAGCATACCGTTTTACCTTTTCATAGTAATTGGGATAACCAGAAGGAGGTTTGTTAGAAAAGGATCTATCAACTGTGATGTGCTCATTCAGGGTTGATATTGCATTGCTGTGCTGAATAGCCATAATGATGGTGCCGTTGATTTCACAGGGATTTTCTCCAATAAAATGGATGACGTGAGTATCCGGCGTTCCAGTTTGAACCGAATTGTTCAAAGTAAGCGTAGTTACTAATGTGCCGTATTTGATTTGAGAATCCTGATTTACAAAGGGTATGTGGTGGATAAGTAAATATCCACCACGAACTTCGATTTCATAACCTTCATCTCTTAGGCGTTTAAGATCGGGACTATGATTTATCAGTTGCTGTGACATCGAAGATCATTTTATTTTTGACACGAACACTTGAACCTTTGACCATTGTCCCTTCTGGCTTCGAATTCCATCCCCGGCTGTAGGTGATGGTATATCCCTTGTTAGGATCGTTATCATAATTACCAAAAGCTAGCACTACTACTTGCTCGAAAGTGATGTTTGCTTCACTCCACACTTTCTCGCGAGCATTTACGATAATTGAAAATTCAGTAGGTCTTGATTTCGAGAAGAATCTTTCCTTACCAGGACGTGCTAGATCTACCACTTCATCATCAAGAATTTGATCGTCTTGCCACCCTTCCTTAATGTCCAGAAAAATATCGTCATCTGGAAGAATGCCGCCAAGCTCCCTGATTTGAATGCCTCGAATGAACTGCTTGTAACAAGTAAATGGCTTGTCGTTGATTAAAAAATGTAGCTTCTTCTTTACAAAGAAGTATTCTGTTTCAGGACGGGCTAAGTTTACTTGTTTATCATTTTCGATCAGTTCATCCTTATAAGGCTTATTGATTGACAAGTACAGCTCTGTTTCAAGCGGTATACTAGCAATTTGTTTCAGCTCAGCACCTGTCTTATATTGATCAAACGTTTCATAATTTTTACCTTCAATTATAAAGTGTAGTGGCGTTTTGTCTTTTGGGGTATGCGCGGCCCCAAGATGGTTATTTGTCATAGAAATTTAATTTATTTTTAATTTATTTTAACATTGCTTGGCTTGATACGGGTCGACCTAAGGTGGTGATTTAGTAACGAGTAGTATTTGAATCATGAATTTGACTATCTACCTTATGCTATTGACCAAAGTTTTTTTGCCGACGATGGCAAAAAAAATATCTTTAGTAGCATATGATATGTAGGGGACAATATTTTTTTGTGACACAAAAACCTTGAGATGGAGATGGTAAACTGGGACATACTTTACCCTAAACTGTTGGCTTACACTGATTACCTTTTAAAAACAAAAGGTTGGTTTAGAACCACTGACGACGGTGCATATTTAAAAGGAAAACAAGCGGCCGACTATGTAATGGATGCCATTGAAGTATATTTAACTCATCCGGATAAATATGATGAAGATGCAGGTCTGTCGCTGCTAAACTATCTGAAATTACACATTATCCGGCGACTTGTTTCTAATGATGTAAAGAGCAAGGAGCACGAACTCGCAACTGATATTTTGGGTTGTAGTAACTCAAACCAAGACCATGACGATCCTCTTTTATTTGTTGAACATCTGTTGCCGGTAGTAGAAGCTCTGTTTCCTGAAAGTATCGATTACAAAAACTTTTTAACAACGGTAACTAAAGAGGTAAAAGATGATCCAATTGCAGCTGTTATTTTTGAAGGGTTAGCAGCAAGTTCAAAAAGATGAGAAATAATTATCGAGCACAATATGTCATCTACAGATTTCGATAATGGGATGAAAAGGCTAAAGACAATACTCAAAAAGACTGCTAAAAAATTTGAACTAATAAAGGGATAGCCATGGGAAACGAAATGACGTTTAATAAAGAAAGGTTCATCAAATTGATGATTTCGAATATAGAATACCACAGTTCAACTCCAGAGCGTGCAAAAGAATATTTAAGTGAAGAAGGATATGATGTGGATAAAGTCATAGATGATGGATTACGCAGAATAAAGGAACTACAAGATCGATTAAAGACGAAAGATGCTACTCGTCCTGCCGATGAGAATTCCTCTTTTAAAGCTTCCAATTACAAAAGGAAATGGCATCACAAATCAGTTCTTCAATTGATGGAAGAGGCACATACGGATGACCCCATTGAAGAGATCAAAATCAGGGCTAGAGACTTAGTTATGGCGGGTTTTGAGAAAGGATGGAACGGGCCACCATACAGCGCAGTACAGCTTGCGGAACTGGTGGGTATCGATGTAATGCCCAGTGATGAAGTTATAGATGCGTGTATAGTACCTCAAAAGAATAGGTTACAAATACTATACAATCCTTTTCAACCGGCCAATCGTATCAACTTTTCTGTATCCCATGAAATAGCACATTCGCTATTTACAGATTGCGGAGATGCGATTAGAAACCGAGAATTTGAACCCGCCGAAAATCGTGAGCTAGAACAGTTGTGTAATGCGGCAGCTGCTGAAATTCAACTTCCTTACGCCATCTTCTCCCATGACGCAAATAGTATGCCTCCATCCATTGAAGGTTTGATAGATTTGGCTAAAAGATATAGAGCATCATTAGAATCTGTTTTTCTTCGATATACTGAAGTGATAGATAAAGAATGTGCAGTATTAGTCGGCGTATTCCAGGATGACAAGCATATCGTGGTCGATTATCATAAAACGGCTAGAAAGTTTCGCTACTCATTGCCTTACAAAATCGAAATTCCATCTGATTCTAAAGCGTATGAATGCACATCACCAGGATGGACTGCTCGTGAACAAATTAGTTGGAGCGTCTTTAATAATGAGAAATTCAACATGTTCGCAGTGGGAATTTCCCCATACAGGAAAGACAAATTGCCAAGGGTTGGTATTTTAATTTTGCCAGTCGAAGTGGAAAAGTATTCATTAGAGAATGGAAAAATCGTTATAGAAGTCGGAGATGCTACTCAGCCAAGAGGAAAAGGCAAAAAAATAATTGCACAAGTTGTTAATACCGGTGGTTCACTTGCGCGAGGCTTTGGATATTCTTTGACTAAGGCTTTCCCAATAGTACAGGAGAAAATGACAAAATGGAAAGCGAACAAATCAGAGTTTCAATTAGGAGCTAACAATCTAATTAAAATCAGCGAAGAGTTGTTTGTGGTTCAAATGCTTGCTCAAAAAGGGCTCTATGGAACAAAAAAGGATAATGAGATTCCTCTCAAATATAAAGAACTAAGGAAGTGCTTGATTGAATTGCGGCAAACCGCATTAGAGCTAGGTGCTTCAGTTCATATGCCCGCAATTGGATCTGGTAATGCTGGAGGCGATTGGAACATTATTATAGGTATGATTCATGATGAATTAGTAAATTATGATGTCAAAGTGAATATTTACCTGCTTCAACCTAAAAAGATAGATCCAAAAGAAAATATGACCCTAACGATTATCAAAGGCAATTCAACATGGGAGACAGGAAAATTATTCTAGTCGTGAGTGGTGAAATTTCAACTGGAAAAAGCACACTTGCTCATAGATTTGCCGAGACCTACGGATTCAAACATTGTAAGACTAAGGAAGGCCTAACTTTTTTTGGTAAAAAGAAGCTAAAAGGTAAATCTCCAACTAGAGATTTCTGGCAGCCCTTTGGAGAGCAATTGGATGTAAAAGGTGATGGTAAATGGGTCTTGGAGTACTTTCAACATCTATTTCAAAAAAACTTTGAAACGCACAGTTATTACATAGTCGACTCTGTTAGAATCACTAGGCAAATTGCTCATCTTAGGGAAGCATATAGTTACTTTGTCTACCATATCCACCTTGAAGCTTCACCTGAAACCGTCGAAGGCCGCTTCATGGAAAGAGGGGAAATTAATTCGTTAAGTGCCGAAGCCCAAGCTGAGAAATATAGTAAGTATAAAGCTGACCCTACTGAACAGCAGGTAAATACACTGAGATGTGAAGCAGACTTAGTCATTAATACCGATCGTTGCAATACAGAGGACGTTTTTATTAGGGCATGCAGCTTTTTAAAACTTCTACCGTCAACGGATAATACTCTGGTTGACGTTATTGTGGGAGGACAGTTCGGTTCAGAAGGGAAAGGTCAAATAGCCGCTCATATATCTCCAGATTATGATTGTTTATTAAGAGTTGGCGGTCCCAATGCGGGTCATACTGTCTATGAAATGCCGCAAAATCATGTATTTCATTTGTTGCCTTCTGGGACTCACAGGGCTCCGACGTCAAAGCTTTTGATCGGTCCAGGCGCTGTGCTAAATATCGACAAAATCACGGAAGAAATACGAAAGTATGGTATAGAACCAAACCGCTTGATTATAGATGAAAATGCCGTCATAGTTAGTCAAAAGGACATTGACGAAGAAATTAAAGTCAGAGAAAAAATTAGTTCGACGGCACAAGGTGTTGGCTATGCCACCGCTACAAATATTGTTGCGAGATTGTATGGTGACGACAGTCATAAAGCCAAAAATTATGCTTCTCGACTACGGGGATTTTTAGGTTCAACAGCAAATGAATTGGAGTTGCTATATGCCGCAGGAAAGCGCATATTGCTTGAGGGCACGCAAGGGTCAGGCCTAAGTTTGCATCATGGAATTTACCCTTACGTTACCTCGCGAGACACGTCAGTATCTGGTTGTTTATCAGAAGCAGGTATTTCTCCGAGAAGAGTTCGAAAAATCATTATGGTTACTCGTTGCTACCCTATACGAGTTGGTGGAGCGTCTGGGCCATTTATGAGTAACGAAATTGATATGGATATCATTGCTGGGAGATCAGGAAAATCAGCTGAAGATTTAAAGAAAAAGGAATTGACTACAACAACTAAAAAACCTCGCCGTATTGCTGAATTTAGCTGGGGAATGTTTCGCCGTGCGTGCGAGCTGAATTCGCCAACAGATATCGCACTGACATTTACCGACTATATCACAAAGCAAAACGAAAATGCTCGAATGTTTGAAGATCTAAGTCTTGAAACGAGGCATTTTATTGATGAGATAGAACGATGTTCTGGTGTTCGAGTATCGTTGATTGGAACTACATTTGATTACCGGTCTGTTATTGACAGACGCAATTGGAAATAAATGGATATCAAAAAATTTATTGAGAAGAAACCATTCTTGTATCACTTGACGAGCAGTATAAATGTGGATAGAATTCTGGACCACGGAGTACTTTTTAGCGCTAATCAGCTATTAGCCATGTCAGATCATAAGGCGCACATATTAATTCAAAAACAAAAAAGAAAAGGGCATCTAGAAATTCAGATTGATGGTAAAAAATATAGCCTGCGCGATCAACGTCCTATTTCAGAACTGGCTTTAGGCAAATGTCTTACCGATGGATGGGAAGTGGCTGACTACCTTTATCACCTAAATGATAGAGTGTTCATGTGGCCGACAATTGAAAGATTGACTCGCCATTTTAAGAGATATCAAAACGAAAAGCCAGTAATTTTTAGATTTCAAACGGATGAGCTGCTTCGAATTAATCCAAATGCCAAATTTAGCAGACTTAATTCTGGAGCAACGAGAGCAAATTCTCATTTAGGTGGCAAGCCGCCCCAGAGAGGTTTAGAAACATTTCTGTCGGCTGAAAATTATAATCTTACAATAGGAAGTGTTGCGGAGGTAACATTCGAGAATGAATGTAATATCAATTTGCGGATCGAATATTCAAATTCTCCAAATGAGCCTTTCAAGCGCATAAACGCCTGAAAAAATTATTAGAACATTATGAAAGTTTTGTTCCAATTCTCTATCAACTAATAATGTTTCATCTCGTCTAACTACTCCGGTTTGAGATGTAGGCCACGAGAATTAAGTACAGAGATAATTTATCCACCATGTTGTTAGACAATCCTAAACGAGAAGCAATCTGTTTACGCGTACCCTTCTGCCAAATTCCTTCAGGAAGTAATTTACTAACTGCTAGAATTATTGATTCATCAAATATTGTAGGCTGGGCAACTGGATAAATGTTGATGTTTTCAAAGTACTTAGATGTTTCCAACCTAGTCTTTATACTTCGTTTATACGCTTTAAGTATGTCCGGGGCAGCCCAGACCTCGATAATATAATGAGAGCCTTTAGATATTATATTCATACCTAAGTCTGCCAAATGATATATCTCATCACCAACCCAAAAATTATATTCAGGTTCAAGAAAATTTACCTTATCGCTAATCTTTGAATCAAATTCTATGCGAAGTCGTTGACCTATAAATTCTTTGTAGACTTCGATATTTGAATGCGTGTTGATTAGAGAGCTGACCTTTTCGGATACTAGAGAGGCGTATGTGTAAACATCATTAAATAGTTCAAAGAGTAAAGATTCATCAATTTGCAAATAGGTCTTTTTAAACCCATACTGATGCTTAAAATGCTTATCAACTTTTCCCAGTCGATGAACTAGGATATGACGTATCTCATGATAGTATTTCATTTTATTAAGCCCGGGTCCAAGACTACTGATATCAACTTCGAGCTGCTGCTTATAGTATTTAACCACATCTTCATATCCAGCACTGGATAATGGGCGGGTTTCTTTATGTAGTAGCAGATTTCTCAGTTCTCGAATAGTCGTGAACGATAGTATCTGCGAATGATTGAGTTCCATTTTCTTAATGTTACTCTCAAACGGCTTTGTAGTCTGTTTAAAAACGTCTCTAACGGACTGAACAAGAAATACTTCCAAAGCTGACACTATCCTTATGTAAAGCAATTCTCTACTCAAGAATGGAATGTTTTGCTCAAAGCTCCTTGCTATGAAGTCATTTGTCACAGGTTTAAAACACAGGAGTCCTTCAACACGCGCTTTCTCAGCATCTACTGTGTCGATCTCCCATAAATTTCGACTGCTCAATCCCTGCAAGTAAGGATTAGTTACAATTAAAAAACTTGCGAGAGATTTTAACTCTAGGTCAAAATACTTGAAAGCTCTCAGCTGTTTCTCTTTCATATTGATCAATTGCCATTTAAACTCTAATCTAAACAACTTAACTGTTAATTGCCATAGGATCTCCTCCTCTAATTGATTAGAGATGGGCTGAACATTATAGTTATCCAGAATTTCATAGGGTTGACATGTCAAGCAACGATATCGTCCGGGGTGATAAGCAGGTTATTATCCTTACGTTTGATTCCTCAACCCAGTCCGGTGAGCAATCTGATTTATCCTATATTATACCATGAAGAGAATCTTTGGACACATTTACTATAGAAGACTGCAAGGATGTTGCTGTGTGATGGTTGGTCGGTGATGTAACCGGGGGCGGGTGGCTTTGTATGCCGGTGATTGCGTGAGTGCTGTTTGCAGCCTGTCAGGAAGAGCAGTGCGCAGGTCAAAAGGATGAATGGTAGAGAAGCAGGCATGTACAGAGGAAAGTTACCTAAGAATCCTGAAGACTTCTCCAATAATCCAACAGTAGGTTTGCCATTCAATGCAAAGAAGTGCGGCTTCCAGATTTTTAACTGTCGGGGTAGTAAGCAGACGCTATGCGGCTTTTATTTTTTAAGCATCACAATTCAGTTTACACCCTATTTTCATCGTACCCGCCACAAGAAAAGAAAAATTCAGGTCAAATAGCTTTGCCTATATTTGATACATGCCGGAAAAAGAAAAAAAAGAACAGGCTAAGCCCATTCCAATACGTACCAAAGACGTTTACAAGCTCGCCAACAGATTTATAAAAGATCTGGATAGGGCTACACTTGCCGTTTCGCCGGTATTGGCGCTGGAAATTACCAATCACCTTCTTATTGTCTTAGACTTTCTCGCCCGCTTTGCACCCGACCGTTCAGAAGAAATTTACAGTGCATACGCCGCCGCTGAAGAAGCTTTTGTCAGGAAATGGGGCATTCTATTAAAGCCATACCGGCAACAGCAATTTCATCTCTACTTTGGCTTCGATCAGGTTTTTGCGCATAAGGACGTATATTCACCAGAAGCGTATAACGAGCTTGAAGAGCAAAGCATTTCCGAAGCCGAGGTACGCCGCTTTATCAATATAGCTCAAAGAGTATTGGGTAATTGTAGAGATAGTTTCCTTGAATTGCAGCCCCCTTCGGATGAGGCATTAGCTATTCTTGCAAAAGACAAGAGCCAACCGGTCAATCCAGCTTTAGGAATGGTTGGGCAGGCAGTTAACGCCGGAATAAATAAGACTGCCACACAGGATGAGGAATCCGAGTCGGCCGGTAAAGATTTTACCAAAGCGCGCCGCCTGCTGGCCGTATACTTCCTGCTGAAAGCTGCCGGATTAGAAACCAGCAATACACCCAAAACCGCCAAAATCGTCTTCATCCATCTATTGTTTGGTGAGAAGTTTACATCACTTCCTAACTCAGGCATCTATGAGAAATACATGAAAATGCCCCATTTCAAGAGAGGAAAAAACTTGCTTTCAGACCTTGAATTCATCCGCCCTTATTTTGAAGCATTAGAATTTTTACCTGCGCTTCAACTGATTGATGAGCAGTTAGCCCAACTAAATACCTGATTAGTTATCGACCTTCGCCCTCCTGCTGCCCGGTATCTTTATTCACCTTCCACAGGAATCCCGCACCCGTCTTTCCATTTCCGTTTATGACCCTGCTAATCGTAGACGGCGCTATATTCAGGGTTTGCGCTGCAACGGCTATGCTTTCAAATGAAGCAATGTAGCTACCATCCAGGTTGTACTGATGGATCTTCTTACGATGAGACATTTGCCCGATAGCATAGAATGGGACGCCGAAGCCGTTGTTCTTCCAGAACTCAGGTTTCCGTCGTTTGCTTTCCCGGATGATTTCCTGAAACTTATGGTAAGTAACCTTTAGCAGGTTTTCCGGATAAATATTGAGGCTATTATGATCTTTTGGAATAATCAAAACGGAGGGATCGCTAAGATTGAATGGGGCTACAAAGCAATGATATACGGTGCGGGCGATAGAGATAGTATAGGACTGTTTTTGGATGTAAATGCTGCAACTAGGATAATAAGTATGCTGCCCAAGATGCGTATTATAAAATGGCTTGAGCTTCACCTTCTGTATGCGTTCCTTTAGTGTATAGCTAAAGCCCCGGGCATCTTCTATCTCACGTGCTTTGCGTTTTACACGTCCGTAATTTGATATACAGGCTAATTCTTCGAGCTCTGGTATATCGCGCCATATTTCATCCGGAAGATCAGCCAGGTTCCGGCTCAAAACTTTCATCTCCATTTTCGGATCGCACATTTTTTAATTGTAGTACCTGCTGTTTGAAGAGGATTGAGAATTACAGCAATAGTTCCTCCACCTAAAGGTTAGGATTTTTAAAGCACCCGCGAATAAATTATTTAATCAGCAATTTACACAGGAATCATTCTTTCCGAACTGCTCTAAGCTATCAACTGCATCGGGCCGGTCTAATCCTTTGTAGCGAACGATTCACAGTTCGATCATTCCATGCTTTGAATAAGGCGCTCGTCCGCATGAATACAAACAAAGACAGGCTGCAGTTTCAGATGCCATATCCGGGTATGTTAAACATTGATCCTATTCAATCCAAAGCAGCTGGATAAACAATTCTACTTTACCAGATCCTGCCCAGTAATTTTTGAAAAGACGCATTTCCGTTTAAAAGGGTCTTTTCAATGAGCCGAATTCACTATATCCTT
Organism: Chitinophagaceae bacterium; assembly: GCA_965246905.1. Classification (GTDB taxonomy): domain Bacteria; phylum Bacteroidota; class Bacteroidia; order Chitinophagales; family Chitinophagaceae; genus UBA1952. The sequence goes on along the minus strand of CBDFFZ010000011.1, from coordinate 64,618 downwards.
CTCACATATTCTTTGTGTATCCTTGAACAGTCGTGTAAATGTATTGGGCCGGGACAGGAAAACCTTGTTCACACTATTCATTGGTATCAGTTTAATGAAAAATACAACGGCAAGTCGATATTATAGGCTCATGACCTATTTTTATTGAGTCTGGCATCCATTGAATCTCTGTTTTGATCTTTTCCTATGCTGGTTTTGGCATAATTCATCAAAAAAGATGTCATCCAAGATTGTTTCTTAAAAATTTCTGCTAGAAATCATCCTTTTTCTTAGTATTGATTTAGTTTTGGCATCATTGCAGCTTGGTATAGACTCACTGTCGCTTGTTATGGATTCATAGCTGCTTAGAATTAAGTATAAATTCACCTAAAACCACCCTCGCAACTACCATGTATAGCAATAAAAATGTACCATCTCCGGATGTAACAGTATTAGAAGTCCGTATAAAAGAGTTGGAAAAGGCGCTTAAAGAGTCTGAAGAGCGGGAGAAAATTAAAAGCGGCGTTTGTTCAGACATTTTGCTGAAATACAATAGTCTTGCGGCTGAGGCGAATAGGCAGATCAATACATTAAAAGAGCGGATAACGGAACTGGAAACCGGTAAAGGCAAATACCATAGCGGATTGGAATGGTTGGGCAAGATTGTTTTTATCCTAAGAAGGACGGGACGTCCACTAAAAGCAAAAGAGTTGTTTGAAGAAATAAACAAGATAGATCCGGAACTGCGCAAAAGGGCCAATCCCTCCAATTTCCTCTCAGCCGTGCTGAGTGAGGGAGTGAAAAACGGCAGGCTTATACTGCACAAGGTAAAAGGTACCAGAGGGGGCTACTATGCCCTTGAAGGGTGGACGGATGAAGACGGCGACCTGGATATAGATATGAAAATTGAGCTGATCTAAAACGGCTTGACCATGATCGCTGCTCAATCGCTATAACTTTTGCACCCCTTGGCGAATGTAAATGATTATGTGACGATTTCTCTAGGGCAGGTTGGCTTGATCAGAGAATGTTGGCGGCATAGTATTGCTTACAGCGTTGCTATTCGAAAATATCTCTTTGCGTTAAAAGCTCACTATTCGAAGTAATGCTCAGAAAGATCAGCGCCCATTGAAAATGAGCAAAAATGATTTGAGAACCGGGCAAATAGTAAGCACAATCCTATACTCAGCGGATTAAATCCATACGGCCAGTATTAACTAAATCAACAAATTAGAATTTCGCAACAACACTAATAAAATAAAAGAGAAAAGCCCTATGCACGATGCATAGAGCCTTCTCCGATAAAATATAGCACGCCATTTGCAAAACTTAACTACTATAACCTTGTAAATTTAGTAGCGCTTATTCTCTGGCCGGTGCTGCCCGTGATAATTACACTGTATACACCGGGCGTTACATCAGGTATGGCTACTTTCTCTATGCTGCGACCTTCTGCTACTTTAATGGAAGTAGACACGATCAGCCTGCCTTCCAGACTGTAAACCGCTATCTGCAACTGCTGGGCGGATGTACTGCCTATACGAGCATTGAGCTCTTTCTCCGACTGATAAAGAAGTGTCGGAAAAATGACCGCCTCGTCCATCGTGACCCTGTTTAGCTTATCGCTTCTCATGCCCCTGAATACCGGGCCCTGGTCGTCCGTGCAATCCTCAGCATAGTAATCCGGCGCTGTTTCAACGAGATCAAGTACCGTACTACCAGTCGTGTCGACTGCCACCAGTGTGCGCAACACCGGGGAACTACTTAGCTTTTCAAATTCAGGATTCAGATACACAGCCCCGCAGGTATTGCCCGATGCGTCCGTCTTCATGATCCTGCTGTCAACGATCCCGCTGTAGTCCGAATGCCGGTTACCTACAATCATATAAGTCTCATCACCCGTTGCAGGGTCGGCATTCACCATGCTGTTCGCATGCGTATATCTTTCCGTGTTGTAGGCGCTGAAGAACTGTACGCTTCCCACCTTGTCCGTCTTCAGCATGGAAATGTTCCAGGGTGAGTCATATTCCGCCCGCAGCCTGGTATTGGCTGCAATCACGTAGGCATCGTTAGCAGTATTGCGCTGTATGCGTGCAGCCTGCTGCTCGAACATTCCACTTCCGTAGTAATAATTCATCAGCGTAATGTTAAGGCTGCGGTCCAGCTTCATAAGGCCGATCTGCGAGCGGTTACTTATTTGGCTGCTGTCCAGGAGCCGGCTGTTTGCATGGGTGTAGGTCATTACGATAGAGCGCTCAGAGAACTGGTCGTCGTAAATGGCATCCTCATCCTGCGGGTACGCACCGATGCCAAGCGACCGGTAGGTCCGGTTCACCGAACCGTTCTTGTCGATGCCAAGGAAGAATAAAGCAGAATCGGCAGATCTTGAATTGCTCTTCAGGCATGTGCCGGCGATGAAGTAAAAGCTGCTGTCCGTATCCGGCACAAAAGCGATCGTCTTCGGATAGTTGCGCACCAGGCTGTCACCTGTTTGCCTGCTCTGCATATTGTAGCGCTTGTTCCATACCAGGGCGCCGTTGCTGCCATTGATCCGTAACGCGTTGATGACCGCATCCTGCAGGTAAAGCCCGCTGTCGACAGAGCCGCTTCGCACCATGATGTAGCTTTCCGCACCTACGCTGTCATCGCCCACGCGGGCGATTGATGTTTCTGGCTCATCCTGAAATAAGGTGCGGTTAGTGTAATAGATCCTGCTCCAGATCATATTGCCGGTGGAATCGACCTTGAAGGCGCATGGATTGGTAATGCCGTTTCCCTTGATGGCCCTGCCTACTACGATAAATCCGTCATCGCCTGTTCTTATAAGCCGGCGAGGTTCCATCTTATAGTCGCTATCTGCGCTTTGATAAGTCTTATCCCAGAGCGTGCTGCCATAGAGGTTTATTTTTTTAAGGTTGATTAGGTTGTTGCGGCTGGTATAGCCTTCGTCTGCCGGCAGACCGGTTACCTCGCTGAGTACACACTGTGTGTTAGGCGTTGAAAGCACGACATCCAGAGCATTGCCGCTGATGATATAGCTAGCATAGCCTGAATTGAAGACAGTTTGGACATTTTTGTTGTACTGTGCATGGATGCTGCCTGCAAAGGCAGTAAAGAGCATCACTACAGTACATGATCTGGAAAAGATTTTCAGCATAGTTTGAGTTTTTGGTGTTTAAATGAGAATTAATTAATACATATTTATATTTAGATCATTTATCTTTGCTTGTTCTCTTGACCTGGTGTTGGTTTTAAAACCAACTAGTTGAGATTTACTTCTTGCCTCAAAATTGTCACCCAATTTATTTACTCGCCAAATTGAATTGCTGCCCATTATATAATATTGGTTTTTCCACGTATTTGGCTATTGTCATAGTTAAACCTTCTGCCTATCCTAGTATCATATTCCGAAACTCAGCCGTATTGTGATTACCTACCTCACAATCTCATCATCTTTTAATTTACGGTTGTATCTGAAGCAGTAATATTCTATATCTTACATCAAAGCTCTAGGCCGTATACATATATTTTTCTGTTGCTTATTGCTGATAATAAACACCATAGCCCTTTTGACCTTTTGTATAAATCAATATTTATAAAAAGATCATACAACTTGAAATTAGAAGTCTGGTTGTTGCCATCATATATATATAGCGCTTGTTTACGAGTATCATTCGGTAATCTTAGCAGCGGACTAATGTGGTGCGGCTGAGCCTTATCAACAGCTCTTCCTTGGATATACCTGTTGATCTCTGAACCATATTCTTTCCAAATTTGGTATTCAATACATTCATTTTGGATTTTAACATTTTCAAAGTATCTACCTCTCATCTTTCCATCTACTATGCGCCATACGTATGATGTAAAGAAAAATTGGCTATCTATCCTATACAATACATTTACTTCTGAGGTCTCAATATCGACTCTTCCATAAGCAATTATTGTATTAGCACCATCTTCACGCAAAGCGTTACTTAAACTCGTTATTTTCATTTCCAAATTATCTGAGTTAAATATGCTTTGTGCATTTAACCTAATAGATATCAGTAGACAGATCAAAGCTATAAGAGTTCGCCTAATGACCCAACGAGAATCCACCAACTGCACGGCCATTGTACATGTACATTTGTCTAATCCCACTTTCAAGATTTGTAGTTTTCTTATTATTTTCATCTTGGCTCAAATTTGGTTGAGTAATATATAGAAATCCGTGACCTAACAACTCGTGAAATAATGTTATGCTATTGCGATACTCCGGCGATACGGTCATCTTGGGCGTTCCGGTAATATCCACGTCAAGACCGCCGTCAAAGCGCCTCTTAAAATCAACTGGATTTCTAGCAATATATATCTTAACTGTAGAAATCGTAGTTTGCTCACCAGTCTTTGTACCATATGGTATCGAAACACCATAAGCGCCATACTTTCCGCCTTGCTCCAAAGAGGCATTTTTTTCACCATTTCGTCCTATGTGGCCTGGAATTGGGTCGGAATTTTCAACTAATTTGACATCTAATATTTCAGGTCGCCTTATCATGATCTTGTACCTATCTAATATCGCTAGTTGATTTTTATTAAGCTTTGATTTATCGAGTTTCTCATAAGCATTATCATCAAAAGTCAACATCCCTTCTTTTGGATCATTATCATTCGGTTTATAAGCTACAACGCTAGCTGCTTCTGAAACTGTACTTTTCAGCCCTTCATCTACAATTTTGCTTACTTCGGATGTGACTTTAACTACATTCCCAAGTAAGTCATTTTTCCAAACTGGATTGTCAGCAAAAGCAGCATAGTCACTGACACGAAACTGTGGCTTAGGATCTAAATTCCACCTTCTGCCAATTCTAGTATCATATTCCCAAAACTCAGCGGTGTTATGACTCCCCGTCCCTACTATCTCGTTTACCTTCATTTGTCCGTTGAACCCGAACTCATATTTATCACTGAGATTATAGAGAATGCTTACGAATAATAGGCTTCTTTATATTCCTCGGCTCCGTTGTTTCAATCATATGCTTGATAGCTTTTTTAAAGTAGTTCACCCATTGTGCATCCCATACTCCGATCTTCCCGGGCAGCATATTGCTTTTTAATCTTTCATTGTATTCACATAAAGCATTGAATAGTTCTGAACACTTTCCATAGACTTCAGGATATTGGTATTTGTAATACTCAAATGCAGTAAAAACAAAAAGCTTGGACAATGCGTCCGCAGTTAAGTCCGTTAGCATATTGTTTATCTGTAGTTCAAAACGAGCAACGTGCAGACACAAGAACAATTTAAATTCAAACTTTTGCATTCCGTCAATTGTAAAAGTTTGCTTTGAGTCATCCTTAGACTTAATGAGGGTTATTACCTCATCCATCAATCTTAAATCTTCTTTTATCATTCTGTAGCAGTCTTTTTAACATTGCCTTGTAATTCCGTACTAAAATATTGCTTCTGGCCGGTTTCTTTGATTGTAGATTCCATTACGGTAGTTTGTTTCGTGACCTCATACGTGTTAAGTTCATAACCTGAAGGTTCAAAGCCTACTCCTTGAGGCCCAGCATCAGCACCATGAGCATCTGTAAAGAAGTGCATATCACTGTTAGGTTTACCTACTCTTTCAAATCTATAAATTTTATCGCCAACATTCAGACTGGTTTCCTTGACAGTTTTAGAGAAATTAATTGTTTTCATCAGGTTTTTCACATCATCTCCCACCTTTCCTGCTTTTTTAAATACGCTTTCAGCAAATGCCATCCGGGTAGCAGTCCTACTAGCTGAACCCATTACAACAACATTATCCGGTATTGCAGCAGCTTTTAGCTTAGACCCTCTAAACGGCAGTATGGCCATTGTAAAGTCAGTGATAATATGGGCGTATACTGCTGTTTGGAAATTATCACCCGGCAAGTCAGCATATTGGGTCATCGTATTTACAGCATAATCAACTGCATTTTGTTGAGGCGTTTGCATCATCATACGTCCCATTCCTTTTGCTGTCTCTACTGGATGAATGCCAATATTAAGTACTCCCTCTACCGTATTTCCTACTGGACCTGCCACTCCTATCATTGCACTATAAACCTTGGCTTTTGCAGAGGTCGGTTGAGTTGTAAGTGTAATTGCTGCGTCAGTCATAAACCAACGACTTAAAGGGTCGTTAGGTTCTGCACCGTCAAGGTCATTGAAGCGTATTGGGTTCAGACCTGAGAACTGGTAAGGTGACCAGTAAGGGAACTTCTGTGTAAGCGGGTCAATGCTCCAGAACTTGCCTGTCCTTGTATCATATCCGCGCAGGCCATAATCCAGATGGTTATTTGTTCCAGCTATCTCATTATCCTTGAGCTTACCGTTGAACCCGAACTCATATTTATCCACCCCACCATTGGAAATAATGGTCACCACGTTCTGAGCAACTAAAGATGTGGCCTCTATCTTGATGCTGCTCACTGTAAATAAGCCATTAGCAGGCGCGGTTAAATAACTAACATTCGTTCCTACACCAACGCGCAGTGGCCCCGTGCCTGCCAAAAAAGGCACCCGCACCGTATTCGCAAAGCTGGTAGAACTGCTTCCGCGCTGATACCAGACGCCATTCACATACTCACTTACCGTTACCACCGTATAGCTGTAAGCATAGCTCAGCGTCACTAAAGCCGTTGACCCAATATTAGGCATTGCCGTTACGGGGAACCGCACTTCCCCGCCCTGGCCGCTTGCGGTAGCGCCGCTGCTGTTCGTGCTGACCGAAATGTAGGATGAGTTAGGCGTGCCGTTTAGCGCCATGCCTGTCTGCGTCACCCTCGGCACCAGCATCGTCTGGCTCACCGTAGCCGTATGCCTGCCCGTATCGATCACCCAGCGCTTCGGCATCAGCATGCCGAACGGGTAGTAATCATAGGCTGCTGCGATTGCCGGGCGGAACAGCCGCCCGCCAAATCCGTCGCCCTTCACATACCGGCGGTCACTCACCGTTGCCTGTACATTGCCCAGGTGGTTGGCCAGCTCATACTGCTTCTGCCCGTTCAGGTGCCGCGCCAGTGCTGCGCCGTCACGCAGACCGTTACCCCAGGGCGCCGTCTTGCCGGCCTCGATCACGTCATTATATGCATAGCTGTACCACGGCTCTCCACCGCGCAGCCGCAGTGTGTCGCTGATGCCGCTCACGTAATTCCAGCTGCGGAGGTACTGCACCGGCCAGTAGCCCGCTATGCCCAGCCGGCTGCTGCCGTAGATATGGTGGTTGCCCAGGCTGATCTGCTGCTGCTGCAAAATAGGCCCCTCGGCCTGCGCAATCGGCGGCGGGCCCACGGGCACGTGCTTCTTCTGGGCCGACTGCTGTATCTGGTAGTAAAGCTGCGATGCGTCCACAGCCGAGCCCATGCTGTCCAGCGCGTGGTTAAGGACGTCGTTGCCTGCCGACGCGGTGAGCGAGATAAGATAAGCTACAGGGTCCGAGTTGTAGCTGACGGTTTCCAGCGTCTCATCCCCGGCGGCCGCTTGCACCATAGCGAGGCTGCCCTGGAGGTCGCTCGCGAACGCGTAGAACCCATAGCCGCTGTAGTTGCTGTCGTTGCCGTTGTTCTTGGCCTCGTTCTGTGCCCCGGTTACACCGTAGTTCACCAGGTTGGCTTGCAGTGTGCTGAGGATATCCCCGCCCAGCAGTCCACCATCGCTGGTATAGTAAAGACTGTCCGAGGTAATGGCCTGCAGCCAGGGCAGGATCGGGTTGGGTGTGCCGGGCGCATCCTTGCCAGCCTGGTAATATCCCCCTACGAGGTCGGAAAGGTAAGCGGGGTCTGCCGAGCTGATGATCTGCGCAACCTGCTGGCTGTCCGTCGTGCCCGATATGCTGTCTATCCCGTTATCTGATGCAACCTGCTTATACAGTGCTGGTATGGATATGGCCAGCTGGGTCATTATATGGTCCCGCAGCCCTTCATCCGACTGGGTAAAGAGCGCTTTGCTCATGGTCGTGAGCTGGGTCTCATCACCGCCCTCGATGGCCAGCATGGCTGCATCCCCCAGCGGATAATGACCGGTGGCGGAACTGTAACGGCAAAGCGCAGGCAGGATCGCAGCGTTATTGTTGCTGACGAAGGATTGCAGCAATGATGTGCTGTTGTAAAGATAGTAGCCCGGCAGGTGCGCCACAGCGGTGCCCGCCGATGATGTTATGGTACCGGTAAAAACGTCGTTGAGGTCGTAACCCAGCACATGCACCGCATCGATAAGCACGTCCGTCGATAGGGAAACATCCTTTACCCAGTCGACAACCATAGGGGTAAGCAGGCTGTTTTTATATACCTGCCGGCTGTTGTACTCGGCCAGGATATTTCCCGTGGCGTCGCGTACATAGTAGGTGTTCAGATTAGTGTGTCCGCTGTCGCTGGTGATCGTCTGGTTCTTGCTCACCCGCTGCCCGGCCCCGTCATAGATAAAATGCAGGTTGAGCTTAGAGGTAGTGTTCAGCACATCGGTCGTCTTACCGTATATATTCCACTTCACGGTATCAGTGCCCGAGGTAAGGTCTTTTACCAGATTTCCGTCCGCATCGTAGAGCATCCGGGAGAATCCCGGCGTTACGTAATGCTTCAGGTCTTCCACGCCCGCCAGGTTGATGGTCGAAGAGTCCAGCACATTAGCAAGCTTGTTGTTGCTGCCTGAGTTCGGATAGGAATAAGAGAAATTATCGAAGAGCTGGCCTGCGCTGTCCCTGCGGGTCAGCGCCCGGATATTGCCGTCCTGGTCGTACTTATAAGTGCTGGCATAAAGGTTGGCGAAGGCCAGCTCGTTATCCCCGTAGCGTCTGGCGTAGCCTACCTTGCGCAGGCGGTTGAGCTGGTCGTAGGTATAAAAGGAAGTCAGTGCGCCGAATGGGGCTATATCGGTGGTCTGCCGGGCAATATTGCCGTTGTAAAGGCTTTTGGCCGGTACAGGAAGCGCGTCGGAGTTCGCAGCCGGTGCGATGGCACTATAGTCGCCGTCGAAGTAGGAGATGCTGGTAGCATAGACATCCTTCGGCGTGATGGCGCTACCCCTGCCATCGCTGCCCATATCGGCCAGCCCATCGGCATAGTCGCCGTTGATCTTTTTAAGCCAGCCCTGGATCGTGTAGGCATAGTCGATGCCCTGTACGCGCTGATCGCCCAGGCTTACTCGGGCCAGAGGCCCGTGCTTGTAGTAGGTGTATTCGGCATCGCGCTTCCAGATGACGCCGTCATGGCTGGTGGCAGCTTTCGTTATCCGGTTGTCCGCATCATAGCTGTACTGCTGGTAGAACTGGTCGGTAGCACCCCTGTTGTAGGCGATCATATTCACCTTGCCGCTCAGCAGGTCGTATTCGTAATCCACCCGCTTGTAGCGCTGCTGCATCCCTTCAAGCTCCGGGAAGTCCTGAACCAGGGTCTGTACATTACCGGTTACGTCGTAGCTGTAGTGCGTGCCGTGCATATACCCGGTCTTATAATTCTGCTTGGAGCCGCAGGCTTCGTAATAGAGGTTGGCGGCTATCCTGCCGCGCAGGTTTTCCTGGCTGCTCATGCCCTGCTTGGTGCCCAGGTCGAAGAGCGCGCTGTCATAGATCGATACCACCACCTGGGTGCGTGGCATCCGGATGATCACGGCGGCAAAAGCGCTGTCGTTATAAGTAGTGGTGTAAGGCTCAAGAAGGCTCGTGATGCAATACTGCCAGAGACTATCCCTCATATTGGCGCACGCGCAGGGGGGCGCTGTGGTTAGCGTAAGCACACTGCCACTGCGCGTATACATGGGCTGGTCTGCAAAGCCCGCACAGCTGCCCCAGTGCACCTCGCCGGTTTCGGTTACCCGGTTCTGGCCGTCATAGAGCATGTAGGTAAAGGTGCCGCTGGCGCGCTGCCTTGCGCTCTGGCTGGCGATCACGTTGCCCTTGGCATCGTAGTACATCGTCTTCTGGCCGGCGTCGGGCGTGGTTTCCGTAAGCGGCTTATTAGCGGTATTGTACTCGTAGCGGGTGCTCTTGCCATGTGACGGGATCGCGGCCGGGTTTACCTGGTTGGTTTCTCGCAGGCCGTCTACGGTTGCGGCGGCTACAGCGCCCAGCCTATGCACCCCTTCGGGAGGCACCGTCTGGATGAGATTACCCGCCAGATCATAGTTATAGAGGGTCGTGGCAAAGCGCATGTCGATGTACTCTATCCAGAGCTTCTCACGGATCTGCCCCATGACGTGGGCGTAAAAGGCGGCCTTCAGGTGGGTGCGGAAAGAGTCAATATAGTTGATGTACCTGATCTTGCCGGAGTAGATGGCATTGGCCAGCAACACCTGCTCACAGTTATCCGGGGCGCCGGGCTCGCCGCTCAGCGGGTCTTCCTGGCGGTAATTGTCTTCAGTGCCCAGCAGCACATCGCTCAGCTTATTGCTCCAGGCAATATCGAAGTTCGTGCTGCCATCGGCTGTGATCGTATCGACCCCATTGGTCAGCCGCAGGGTAAACCGGCGGGTGGCGCTATCCCCGTTCGAGGTAATTATATTCGATGTGCCGGGAGTGCTGTTGAGCAGGTGGTAGCCAGGCTGTGCATTGCGGAACACGAATGACGGCATCCGGACAAAAACATTGTAGAGTTTCAGGTCGGTATCAAAATACCGGTACCAATACAGCCCATCGCTGCAGCGGTAGAGCATCAGGCTGCTGCCGCCAGGGTTGGTAAGCCCCTGCCTTGTATTGTTGGACGCATTGGCCGGCAGGAAAATAGTGCTGCTCAAAGTGCCCAGCGCATAGCCCAGGATGTTCTTGAGCTTCAGGTAGCCGGGAAAGGTATTGGCAGGCCGGGTGTAATAAAGATTGGTGAACTGATAGGGATTGGCCGGATCGCTATAGCTCACATCGCTCCCCGCAAAGGCCGTAATATTGTTTTCAAGAAGATAGTCCTGCAGGGTATCCAGCACCTTGGCCGGCGTCATGCCCGGCACGCTTTCCAGCCCGTAGGTATAAGAAAGCAGCTGCGTTTTTTCCGGGCTGTAGTAATCCTTATTGACAGTCGACAGGTTCGTAGGCATCCAGTAACACTGGATGTTCCTGTCGTAGATCTGCTGCCTCACCGCGGCGATACCGGTGGACTTCGCGGCAAAGCCGGTGCCTGACGGCACCGTTATCCGGTACATCGTGTAAGTGACCGGGTTATTGGCGACCGTAGCTGTTACCGTGGTGCCATTGTCCGCTACGAGTGCTGTACCGGAAAGGAGGGTGGATACGGAAACCGGAGAAGAGGCCGGCACCCATAATGTGCCGGTAAGGCCTGCCGTGCTCTGGTTGATCTGTGCTCCCGCAGCCAGCAGCTGCGTATTAAAGGCCCGTATAAGGCTGAACGGCACATTGCTGTAATTAATTATAAATTTCTGCTGGGTGCCCTGGGCATAATTGATCAGGGGCTTCACGGTGAAACCGTAGCTGTTCTGGATAGTCTGCTTAAAGGTATTGAATGCGCTCTGGCTTCCGAAGCTGACACGTGCATAGCCTCCGCGCATTGGGATGAGCATGGAATCGGCTAGGGCGCAGCTTTGCAGGAACCGTTCATACTGGTCTTGCGTGAACACCTTTTTAAGGTTGTAGTTCATAAAGCTGCGCAGGGATTTGAGGAACAGCGGATGGTCGGCAGCATAGCCGCCGTATAGCAGCATGGAATCGGCGAAAGCCTTATAAACAGCCTTGAACTGGGTACAGGGCACACAGGTCGCGATCGTGTTGCCTCCCCCCGCCTCATTCATATAAATGCTGCCGTTGTTCCAGCCCAGCATCTCGGTGCGCGTGTTCTGCGACCCGTCCATCCTGTCCACGGTAGCGCGGAACTCGTAGCGCCCGATATGCCCCTCGGCATAAGCCTGGGGATCTTCATAATAGCAGGCAACATTGCTGAAATAGACCGAAGTTCCGGAGGGCGCTGGCTGTAGGAGTGCATATTGGCTGCTGCCCACGGTTATATCCACCGGACTGCGCAGGGAGATATGCACGGTGTCGGTCGTTGCGCTCCCAAGCCGGAAGAAGGAAAGATGATACAGCTTCCGGGCTGCATCGTAGCGACTCAGCAGGTTTATATCGTTCCCTGTAGTGCCATTCAGCTTGCCGAGCACCTGGTCCCCAAAAAGATTGGTGCTGTTCCAGAACGCCGCCGGAATGGAAGCTATGGATGCAGTAGCTGTGGCATTCCTGAGCTTGTTCAAAACTAGTGTATCATTCAAAAAATCCCGCACGGCATTATAGAAGGTGCCCGAGGCGCAGCTTCCCCTTGCCCCCAGCCCGTCATCGAAATAGTCATAGCTGTACAGGTAGGGATGGCAGAGATCACTCTGGGTGAGCCCGGCGGCAAGTATCGCTTTGCGTAGCTGTTCGGGACGGAAGATACCGTTGTGCACTTCACCGCTCACCACCATGCCGATCAGCGAAGCTTTCAGCAGGCTGGCTACCGAGGGGCTGGATATGCAGTTGACCAGCCGGCCCATCACGGTATCCACAGCAATATAGCTGAGCAGGCTGTCGATCCTGTGCATGCCCCTTGTCGCGGTATCCTGGTACGCAGCTACCGTCGCGGAGTCCCTGATCTGCACCGGGGTGCTCACCGCCGCTGCAAGGCTGCTTTGCAGGCTGCCGCTGAAAAGGCTGAGCATTCCGCCTACTCCGGTGTTGAATGATCCATCCGTATTATAAGTTACCAATACCAGTGGCGGGGGCTTCAGGTGCATACGTGCCGAGGTATCGCAGGGAAGACATTGGTTGCCGCCGCCGGTCTGCGCAATGGATCTATACTTGTTGCGGTTATTGATATAAAAGGCGCGCAGCTTTTGGAAATAAACATCCCTGACAGGCATGGACGGAAAATCAAGGCTGACGATCTTACTATGGAATATCGTTCTGGCATCCCCGAACACAAGGGAATCGTCGTTAAGGCAAAAAGCCATTTCTGCCGCGAAGGTGTCCATGCGCACATAACCGCTCAGCATCAGCTTCAGCGAGTCGGCGATATTGACCATGTTGATGGCCGGGGCCAACATCCGCTGCCGGAGCTGGATGTCTTTCGCAACGATAGAGTCGAGCGAGAAGAGCCCGTACTTTATGGCGACGGCCGCGTTGGGGATCGAGTTCAGGCGCGTCTCGAAAGTATCGACGAAGCAGCCCTGCAGGCGGCAGTATTCCGGGTGCAGCGGAAGCAGCGCCCGGGCGATCGCATATTTTTCGCTGCCCTGTGCATGCTCATAGACGAATTCGAAACTGTCCGCCGGGAGGGTGCCGATCATGGAGTAGGTATTGCCGTACACATGGATGAGAAGACTGTTAAGTGCGGTAGATACACATGAGTACTGGTATCGAAAAGTGCCAGTATCGTAATCGCTGAACCTTCGAATGTCAAAGATCGAGGGCGTCATCCCGGTTATCAGGTGCCCGCTTGCCCCGCCGTTCCTGGTAAAGACGCCGTACTTGCCGGTGGTGAGTGATGAAGCAAGGCCCGGATTGTTTGTAAGGTCTTTGGGGAACAATTCCTCCATCATCGTCTTTGCCAGCTGCGCGCAGGGATCGAGGAGGGAATCCGGACAGGGAAAATGCGCTTTCTCTACTTCTTCCTTAATGAACTCCTCTTCTGTCTTTGCGCAATTCGGCTTATGGGCAAAGAAGGAATCTACAGCCGCATACACATCATCTGTGTTGATGGAAAGGGTCTTGTCGAGCGTGAACTTTCCTTTATCCAGGGCAACGATTGCGCTGTCGGTAGCGACCTTATCATTAGGATCGGTTGTGACGCCGGTACTTCCCAACGTATTGAACTTATGCAGCATCTCATCGCCGCATTTATCCGTTACGGTGTAGTCATAGCTTCCGGCTACCATGAGGCCCAGGTAATTAGGGGCAGGACATACCTGGAACGGCTTAAAGATATACTCGTACTTTACCTGGATAGAGGCATCGAAATCCAAAAAGAAATTACCGTTGTACATCCGCCGGTAGCCTACCGTCAGCTGCGGATTATGGGCGAGCTGGTCTTCTTTGAACTTGCTGGCCGGGGGTATCTCATCATTGAACATGAGCGCTGTATGCAGCGTATCCACCGAGGCCCCTATCAGCGAGGTGGTCATCAGCTTGCCTTCGTAATCCTTTACGGACATGGAAAGCTGCCCGTTCGGATCGGTGCTGACGGTCTTGCTGTAAAAACTTTTGTAACCGGCATTGATCCCGAACAGCTGGTTCAGGTCGGGCTGGTCCGCATTCACATACTCATTCTGCGTCTCATGCCCCATGCCTATCTGAAGCTTGTCCCCTGCGCCGCCCATTTTGTCCACGCGGTCGCTGAAGCCCGGCGTCAGCTGGGTATGGACAAAGGGGTACCCCTTAGCCTGCGGCACGTACTTCTGCATTCCTCCCGTGTCTGTATTCAGCACGGAATAATACCTGTTGGCGAATGACCCAGTGGTAAAGGGTGGAATGATTACCCCGTTGTCCGGGCAGGTATCAGGTATCCTGTCAAAATCCGTAGGTGCATACGGCGCATTGGTCACGCTGCTGATGCTAACGCCCTTCTGATAGGTGAACCTGTTGGTATCGATAACGGACGGAAGCGTGGTAATGGCAGGTCGCCCTTCATAGTCGTAAATATTTTCCGTTACGAGAAGCTGGTTCGGGTTACTGTTGAACCGGGTGATCGTCTGCCTGTTCTTCAGCAGGCCGTCGAAGTAGCTGACCACATGCTTGTATTTACCGCCTTCGGCGAAGTGGATGGTATAGTTCCAGTTCAGGGCGTCCTGCGTATGCGCTGTGTCGATCTCATAGGCATTGGAAAGGCCGCTGATCGTCCCCGATGCTGCCGATGGTGACCATACGCCGTAGATCGGTATTTTATACTGCACGGAATCAACGCGCACCATCCTTACCCGGTAAACTATATACCCTTTCGGATACACCAGCGGAATGGAATAATTGGAGCTGTCCGTAATGATGCGGGTCGCGTTATTTTTAAAGTCGTATTGAAGCGAAGAGGCAGATAGCGGAGCTGCGCCACTGTCTGCCGGGTAATTATCGACGTAGGTCCATTCAAGCTCGTACTGGGCAGGAGTTACCTTGTCGATGTATTGTGTTAGATTAGAAGGCGTCCAGCTTATTTTAAGCGACTGCGTGGCTCTGTTGGGTGTGCGGGTAACCGAGAGGCCCAGATCGGCAGGGGCATAGGGCCATTTGGAATAGGCCTGGTATTGCATGCTCAGGTCGATGAAAAAGTTCCTGGGGCCTGAAGTGAGCGGAAAGCTCAGCACAACCGGTGTAGCGCCTACCGAGGTGTCCGTTATATCATAGATATTGATGATGGTCAGCTTAGCATTATAATAGTTCGGATAGACCCTGATCTGCAGATCCTGGATGGTCGACAGCGAATCCGGATTATAGCTTATCACAAGCGTATCGGTGATGGACTTAGGCTCCAGCGCATCATTATCCAGCGCCTTGCTTCCCTCCAGCTTATAGACCAGCTTGTACACAAATGGCACTGCCGGTAGCGATGTGTCGGCATAGTTGATGCCGAACTTGACCAGCGTATTATTGCTTTTATACTTCACTTTACTGCTGAAGCCGGCGGGGCTGGCAAGCATCTGGCTGCGCTTGTCATTGGCGACAGTCAGCACATTCGGATTCTGGCCGGAGGTGGGATTGGCCAGCAGGTCCTTGCCATAAAAGATATTACCGCTTTGCTCCCTTACCGGAAAGGTTACGCCCTGTGAATATCCCCTCAAACAGGGAAATAAACCAAGAAGGATAAGCGCCAGCAAAAGTCGGTACCGGATGCTTATGAAATTGAAGCGATAGATTTGGCCTGAGGATTTCAAAGCGTTATTTTCTAAAAGCATTATAGAAAAATAATAGGGTTAGAGGTTGATTTTTTCTATCTTATATCCTTTATAGCTGCGTTCCAGGTAACCTTGCAGATCTTTCGTGGCAAGCAGAAGCTGAGCGACTTCGGGTGGCGTCCGGCTTTCATAATGATCCATGATCACTTTTTGCCGCATCATTGAGATCTTGCCGGTTTTAAGCGATTCAGAGCCCGGCATGGGCTTGTCTACACTGTAGGAGATACTGGTGAAAAAAGATTTCTGAAGATCATATTCTATAATTAGGTCTTTGATGAGTGACTGCGGACTATACGACAAATGATAGCTGAGCTTATTTTTGGTCGCGGCCTTGCTGGTAATGGTCGCACCGTTAAGGAAAAAGCTGTCGACCGCGTTGGCCGAAAACTGCGCGAGCATATTATTTTTATACCGTTGCAGGACAGCGGGATCTGTTGGAAACTGCGCATAAAAGATTTGCTTGTCTTTCGGATTGATCCTGAACTGGCCGTTCCCGCAAAGAAAAATGAGCGCCTCGTCCGATTTTGAATAGATGACGAATGCTTTCCTGGACTGGTAGTTCACCATCTTCACTATTTCTTTCGGCTTGTTGTCCCCTACGATCTGCGAGGACATGCTTATCTGATAAGTATACCCATCGGCTTCGTTCAGCTCGGCAAACAGCTCCAATAGCTTCCTGTCTTCCCTTGCAGGTGTCGCACCGGATGTTGCAAGCGGCAGGCTCGCTGCAAAGAGGATGGCGCCGGTAATAAATTTTCGCATAGGAAGGATAATAGGATTGGGTTTAATTTTTATGGTGGGTGCTCCTGGACTCGGTGATGGTCAGGATACCCTTGTCTGTTTCTTTCTTGGTGCGGACCAGGTTCCCCTCGGCATCGTACTCGTAGAAGGTTGCGAAGTTGTTCTCATCGAGGGATGCCATGAGCTTTCGGGTTACCGGATGATAGACAAAACCTTTACTGTTGGATTCGAACGGATAGATCCGCAGGTCGTCATAGGTTGCGCCACCGCCCAGCTGTAGGGTGAAGCGTTTGTAGTCGGACGTGGCAGGGATGTCTAAAACTGCTTCGTATTGCTGCCAACCGTCAATCAGGTTGGACTTTGCGGTCAGTGTCTTCTCGATGTATGCCGCGCTATTCGAACCGGTCAGCGCAGTGTCTGCACTGATTTTGATCACAGGTGTTGTCCCCGCTTTGGCCCAGATCGATGCTACGTATTTACGCCCTTTACTCATCCGGAAGGTATAGCCGTCCGCCGCGCCTTTGTCCGCAGTTGTATTAAGGGCGAATAAGGTAGCGCTGCCTAACTGCAGCGCGTAGTTACCCGTATGGGCATCATCCTTGGTACGGGTGATCAGGTTGTAGGTCTGGCCGCTTAAAATGGTGGCGGTGGTGTTTATCTTTTTGTAGGCGGTACCGTAGTTTGTCTTTCCGAACAATGGCGCGAACGGTGAGTAGACCAGCGGCGTATAGCTTTCATATTTATCGGGCTTCGGCTGCAGGAGGTCATAGTCCTCGAAAGACTCGAACAGCACTTCGCCGTGCTTTGCATTCTTTGCCACGCATACGGGCATCTGCTGGTTATAGCCGTACACCGCCGAGTTATAGCCGATACCCTGTTCCTTGTTTTCCAGCTCTTCGCCGTACCAGTTGTATTTGGTGACTTGCTGTGTTTTGACCCAGTTCTCGTTATCCGTACCCGGGTAGTGGCCTACTTTCCCAAGAAGGATCTTATTGCGAACGCGATAAGGTAAGAGGAATGGTGGTGATCCTGTACCATTGTTCAGGTGCAATGCAAGGCCCGGCGGCATAATATATTCATCTGTATAGCCGCCATCGGGAATATAATTATTTGGCGAGATTTCACGATCATACATTTGTCGCTCAATCTGAAAATGGCCGTTTAAATGCGTAATTTTAAAATGGGCGAAACAGCATCCATTACTAAAATCTACCCACCGTGTTTCAAATGGGATAGCAAAAAAGATGCTGTCCCGGTAAACACAGCTCCCGGGTTGGCCGGCAGGCAATGTAAAGTGGTTCCTGAAATTCCGATAGGCCGGTGGAACATAATAGTTTAGGTAGCCCATATATCCAGAAACACCAACTTCATAATTTGCTGCACTGCAAGACGAGGGAACGAATGGCGTATATTCAATCCGCATGGAATCATTTCCCAAATAAACCAACTTTAGCTTTTGCAACGCACTATCACAGATTACTCCATTGTTTGCATAGTAATCACCAAAAATCATAGAATCCTGACAATAGAAGGGAAATTTATCCTGCTCTGTCTTCCAGTAGGCATTACTTGTAAACGTACCGGCATTCCGGGTAGTACCGCCAACATAATCCCGTTTCTTTAGATTGAGCACCTGCAGTTCCGGACGGTAATTGCCCACCTTTCCGGTAATGAAGGGATTAAGGGAGTCGGAAGTCGTATTTGCAGCAAATACCTGGTTTAGATTGTGGTTATATGTACCCGCATTGAGCGAGATCAGGTTTTTAAGCGTGTCTTTCAGGTAGGGGAAAATGTTCGAGGAATCTGTCGTCGTATAAGACTGTATAGTTTCCCCTAACCTGTTCTTGTTTCCCGTGCGCACGATCCTGTACTGGACGCCCACTAAATTATTTGTCAGTGGTGAAAAGGACTCTTCGTAAGGTTTGCGGGTAGCAAGTACTAGGTAGCAATGCGCCTCATTGGAAGTGTAACCCATTACCCACGCTTTCACCGTGGAGGTAGAAGGTGAAGTGGCATATTGTTTGAGCAGTATTTCATCGCCTATTTTGAAATTCGGCATCTCTTCATCGACAATAACCCTTGCTACCGGATAATTACTGGGCAGGCTATAATGCGAACTGAATGCGCCATTATAGTTCACAAAGCGCTTTGCGTATTGGCCGAGGGAGTCCAGTATCAAAGGATTGGTGAATGTTCCATTGAAATCCTGGTTCTCATAGGATGGCCCCAGCTCTTTATATGCCCAGTGCGCCGGGTAAGAGACAGAGTATTCACGGTCGCCGAACTGGTTGTTCACAGATGTGACCAGTGCGTTCCCGGTCTGGGCATCGAAGACTTCATTCTTCACGGTTGTTATCGCCCCCTGATTGTTGCTGATCACTTTATCAAGGATACCGTATTGCTGGGTGACCTTGGTAACAGTGGCGCATTTAAACGACAGCTTGTTGCCATACTCGAATGGTATCGGCACGACGATTACAATCGGCACGAATAAGATGAGGAAGCCGTTTACGCTTACGCTCACCTGGGACATCCTTGACTCTTCCTTTCTCGTGCGGCTGTCTATGGTCAGGTCGGACTCGATGCCCATCGTCCGGTTGGCCACGCTCAGCTTTCCCTGCCCTGCATTGTAGCTGAACGACGGAACGGTATTGTCCAGACCGCCGCTGCTGGTGATGTAATCATACTGCTGGGAGTTGATGAGCTCCCTGGCGCCGACCCCGCCGGCCGGCTTGAGCATCCAGTGCTCGGTCGCTTTCGGCTTGCCGTGCATATCGTTCAGCGTGATCGAAAAGCCCTGCGTCACCTCCATCTCAAAATCGATGTTCTTGATCGTTACCTTCTTTTCATTTTTTGGGACCTGCACACTATTGAAATCAGTCCTGGTCGGAAAGTCCCTGGCCGTATAGAAATCATGAATGTCCAGGCTCTGGGACGACCTCCCGGCATCGATATTGATGCTTCGTTCCGTTACCCTGCTGTAGCCAACGGTAGGCGCCGGGAAAAAGCTCTCGCCGATCGGGTATTCCTGATACAGGTCAACAGGATCATTAGGTGGAAAAATGCTCCCGCTCTGCACCTGGAACCCCACAGGCGATCTTTGCGGCAGCTCATCGCCACCGATGATCGGCTCATAGCTGGCGACCCCACTGCTGATAACACCCTTGCCGTCCTCACGCGGCTTCGTATAGTCGTACTGCTTCCCGTAGATGGCCTGCAGGCCCCCGGCCATGCTGTCCCAGCTGTCATAGAATTTTATGGTCTTGACGCGCTGCCCGCCGCCCTTTTTCTTCAGGCCGGGGCTGGTCAGGCGTACGTAGGCTTTCTTCAGGTCTGCATCCTGCCCTTTGCCCTGATCGATGAGGTTCTTGAGTGGGTTTTTATAGATGCCCCACATTTCCTTAATGGCATTTTCCATTCCGGCGACCACATTGTCCATGTCCGTGGCATCAGGATCCGAGCCCGGGAACAGGATATGCGGCAGGCTGTACCTGCCTACGTTCAGCGCAGTATAGGTTACCGGGTTTACACCAGTGCCGCTGCCCTCTAGCCCGCGCGGCGACAGCTTTACATACCCGTAATCCGCATCGTTGCTGCAGGAACCAATATCCGTAACTTCCGCGTAGCCTTTTATAGGCTCATACTTATCGTCCGCCAGCTCGACCGGGATATTGTAGTATATGATCTTGCTTTCCTTCAGGTAATTGTCCCGGAATGAAAGGTTCGGATTTTCAGCAGAGCGCCTTCTTTTAAAATAGAAATAGAGGTTCTGCTGATCGATATTGAAGTAAAGCTGGTTCGCATTGGGCTGGTACGCCGTAGAATTGCCCATTCCTTTTACCTTGAACATCTCTAAAGCAAGCTTGTCCTGCACGTAGGCGTAATCGTCCGCCTCATAGTCTACTTTAATCACACCGCCGGACGGCAGGCCGACCTCTGACAGAGACCATGCTTTCGCATACCCGTCCGTTACCGTGTCCTGGGTGGTATAGGGAAACTCAAAGTTGTTGCAGGCAGGGTCATTGGGCTTGTAATAGCCCCAGCGGTCCTTCTCGGCAGTATTGAAAGCAAAGTTCGAAGCGTATTTGAAGGTGTATCCTGCTGACAGGTTCAGGTTCGAGCTGCCGTATTTGATCCTGATCTTCTCGAGCGTAAGCTTTCCGGAAAGGCTCGTCGAGTTAGGAACGCCTGTGCACTGGCTGTAACTATAGGAAAACAGCACGGTCTTTATAGGCTGCGCATTCGGTCCGTTCACAAAGCGGTCATGCTTGTTGTAGAGCACGATCGAGTCCAGCTTAAAGGACCTATTCTCATTATCCGACCCGGTAGTGCTGTAAAGCGCGTCTTTATATACCGGGCCATCATTCAGTATCTTGTCGTTAACGCCTTTGCCGTCTTCCCTTTTGGATACGTAAAACTCAGCGAGGTAGTTACGGGTCTCAATGGAATGTAAAAGCCACTGTTCGCGCGAGCCGATCAGGTACGAGGCTTTATCGTCCTTCCGGTCGGTAACGTAGCCAGGCACATACTGCGCCTTGCCCGATTCAATGGGCGAGCGCCAGCGGTAGTCCGAGCTTTTTTTGGTGTAGTTGAATTTGGTATAAGTGCCCAGGTCGTCGTCCGAGATGCCGTTACCGGTCACATCGATGTAATCTTTGGACAGAACGGAAGTCAGCAGGTGCGCAGCGACGTAGGTCGGCGTAACGATAGAGGAATATAAATGATCTAAGCCGCTGCCGTTCTGCTTGCTGTCATCCGAGCCTGCATTGTAGCTCACGAGGTATTTGTTCCTGTCCAGCCCCCTGCTCGTATCTGCGGCGAACGTTACCTCACGCTGAACATTGTTCAGGACAGGCAGGCCATAAACATACCTTCTCCCATCCTTTTGCGTCTGGATGATCTCAGTAACCTGGTGTTCATTCCTTTTCAGCTTTTTCACCGGGTCCGTGTCTACGCGCGCAATGAGGGTTTTCCCGATATTCGGATAGTTCGCAAAGCCATTGGTATCGGTATAGGAGACCAGTGTCTTGCCGTCCACAAGCGCAGGAATGTCGGCATCCGCACCCGTATGGGTGTATATATGGTTGGCCCTGGTGACCCGTCGGCCTGCATCTGGCTTTGTCCGGGGGATATTGGCCACGTCCTCTGGAGTAGTTACGGCACTGGTGCCGTAAGCGCTTAGGTAGCTTTCATTGTTTTCCGTAAGCTCACCCGCTTCTTTAAAGTAGAGGGGCTCGCTGTACCCTGTGGTATCCTTTGTAAACGGGCGCTTATAGTCGTCCCACGGCCCGGATTCTACGTTGGTCGATGTATGGGTATATTCTCCGCCCACCTCAAAAAGGTTGCCGAGCCCTACTTCGAGGCCGCCGTTCTCGGATTTGGATTCCGGGTTTTTAGTGTATGGATCGAAAACGCTGCCGATGTCATTACGGTAGGGCCGGAACGAGCCGCCCGTTCCCTGCCCGCTTACGCTGTATACATCATAGGTAAGATGTGACTGCGGTAAAAAGTTCATTGTAGGGTTAAAGGTGCCGTCCTTCTCGCGTGAGAAATCGAGCATGTCCTCCTCTTTACTTTTATCCAGGTTATAGTAGCCGAATCCTTTCCTTGATCCGTTCGGCTCATATTCAATCTTATTATAGGAACCGTTGATCTTCGCAGTTATATAGACGCTGTAAAGCTCACCGCCGAACTTCAGCTGGCCGGAATAGGAATTCATATAACAGGGATTAGAGATCACTGCCGAATAGTTCTGGAGGCCTATGGGCACGGAAGTCCCGGTCGAGAACGATGCGGCATCCTGGTGGTGCCCCTGCTCACGCAGCGATGCGCCGACATTGATCCCTGCGTTCAGCCGGTGTGCTGTTCTCGGGTTATATACACCGCCTGCATTGAGGTTGAAGCTCCCGCTCGCGCTCATGTCGTTGCCCACTGATTGCGATATGCCTACGCCAACCGATGCTCCGTAGTTGATCGACGCACCGGTCTGCGACCCTATCGAAGCGCCGACATTGACTCCGGCCGATACGAACTTGAAAGAGGTGTTGATGCCAGCCGATGTGGTGAAGTCAACGCCTACTCCCCGGTAGTTGCTGATCGTTACATAGCCCCCAAGGCCAAGGCCGACATTCAGCACGGGCTTTCCTATCCCTGCGAGTTCAAGCCCAACTTCTGCCCCGATCTTTTTGCTGATCTCGGGCTTTATGTACATTTCCTTTTCGATGCTGTCGCCTGCAAACTCGTCCGGCAGCCCCCGGATGCCCCGGTTCACTGCCCCCGGCGTGATATTCCACCCAAGTCCGACCCAGCTCGCTTCCTGCTCCATTGTAACACCGCCGTGATAAGCAATGTTGATCGGGTATCCCTCGACATCCATGAGCGGGATATTATAGACGAAGTCGCCGGTGAACGGATCGACCATATCGGTCGTGCCTACCGGTTCAAAGCTCGATATCTCTGGCTGGACCGGCCCGGACGAAAGGGCAAAGGAAAGATGGGGCACGGTCAATTCGCACACCATGATGCTGAGCAGCAGCCATGTGATGCGCACTTTTTGCCTGTTGTTTGTAATATACCTGAGCATGGTAAAAGTTGGGTTATTGAAAGGGGTTATAGGCTTAAAGAAAAGGTTACGGTATCCTGCGAAAAGACACGGTCGATATAGACGAGCTCATACTTCTTTTTTCTCTTGCTGATGGTGTAGCCGACATTGATGGATTCAAATGGAAAAGCGTTGTAGTTGTTCTCATAGGAATAGCTTACCGGGTAGGAAATGCGGCCACCGGCGTTGAGGTAGATCTCGTTCTTGCAGCCGTTAAGCAGGTACTCGTAGTAAGTGTTGTACTCATCGAGATTCCCGGAACGTTTGCGCAGTGGGCTGACGTTATCCATTATATTGATGACCCTGATGTTAAGTGCGAGGCTCCTGTTCTTCGCCCTGCTGGTCCCCGGCTGCTCCGGCAGAAGGAATATTTTATATTTCAGCCAGTCCCTGCTGTATTCGCCGATCAGCACGTTGCTCCGCTTATTGCCCGCCACAGTTTTTGTTTCGCTGCACGAGCAAACAGATATGAGGGGCAGTGCCGCCATTAAATAAACCCAGGATCGTATGCTACAGATAAATTTCATCGCTGGCTGGTTGTGTTTTGAATTGCCCCTCTTAATTTAAAAAGTCGGGGTTCACGTATTTCAGGATAAGGCGGTACACCTGCTTTTCTCCATTTGTCAGGACCAGGTCATAACCTCCCAGATGGGTCAGCGATGCTTCGGCTTTGAGGTTGATCTCGAACCGGTTTTCACCAAGCTTTGCCTTAAGCGCTTTTGTTCTGAGCTTGACAGCCTGGCCGTTCTTACCGATCAGTGAGACGGACAGGCTGTCTTCCATCTGCTCGTCCAGCATGTATTTTAGCTTTACAGTTCCTACGGCGTAATAGGCTGTGGTTCCATTTTCCTTCCGGATATCGACGAAGTAGCTCTCATGCGGCAGGGCTTTCATCAAGCTATCATCGATAATGGTAAACCTCCAGGGCTCAGCGCCGCCCAACAAAAGCCCTTTATAATACGCATCCACCGTCCAGGCATAAGGCACAAACTTTTCCAACTCCTTCCCATACACAGGATAAGCCAGCGTGGTAGGCATAATATTCGTTTCCTGATACACCGGGTTGTTCCGGTTGATGGCCGCCGTATTGTTCTGCCCTTCCTTTACCTCCGCCACCCGCAGCCGGTACGTCAGCGCCGAGGCAAACGGGTAGTTCACCATCCACGTGAACACCGGGTAGTTCTCGTGCAGCTTCGCCCCATTCTCAGGCGCTACCAGGTTGATCAGGAACAGGTCGTCCACCTTCCCGAAGATGCATTCCTGGTCCCCGCTGCCGGCAATGGTCTCGCCGCCGGGCGAGGTAGGCGTTACTTCCACGCAGTACTCATACGTCCCCGCCGGCAGCTTCCGGTAATCCATGAACAGCTCTCTGAATGCCGAACCCGAAAAACTCCACTGCGGATGCACATACGCTCTGTCGATCACATTCATGCCCGGCTGCAGTGTGTAGCGATAGGTGTAGTTGAAGGAATTGCCCGTGGCCCGGTAGGTAAGCCGCCCTTTCACCAGCACATCATTGGCCTTCGGCAGGGTGGACTGCACCGTATAGCCAAACACGTTGTCCGGCGTAAGGTCCACCCCGTCGATGGTGCCCATGCTGATCATCACCCCGCCCTGCGCACGGCAGAGCGACGGCGCCAGGCACACCAGCCAGCCCATCAGCAACAGGACCGGCCAGCGGGGCCGCCTCTTAGATAAATAATGATTCATGCTGCTCATAGCCAATGCTTATTTTATTTAGGATTTTTAAGTTTCATTTTAAAGCGCCACGCTACGTCTAAGCTGCCGCTGTACAGGCGCTTCCAACCTTCCGCCTCCGTGAGCCGGTACTTCGATGCCCTCGCCGTAGCCCTTACCGATACAGGCGTCTTTGCAAAGCGGTACATGCAGCTTGCCGAAAGCCCGTACTTCGAAAGGCCGAACGGCGCAAAGCCGATGTCATAGCCGCCCGCGATGCTGGTCTGCTTCGTCAGCACATAGCTGCCGCTCATCATCCAGAAGGTCGTCTTTACGTGCGCCGGCACTACCGTATCCTGCCCTTTGGCCGTCTGGTCCATATTGCCCAGGCTGCCGGTGACCGAGTATTTGGGGGTCGTATAGATCGCATTGAGCTGCACCAGGTCGCTGCCGTAGCTGCTCGTATCGATCTCGGCGGTGCTCTTGTTGTATATGGCCGAAAAGCGCCACGATACCCCGCCTTTTTTTTTGATCTGGTAGCTGCCGCGGCCTGTCCATACTGCACCCAGCACCGGGCGCTGCGGGATGGCCAGCGTATCGGTATAAGAGCGGAAGGTAGTGTAAGGCTTATAAGAGAGCGAGACGGAAGGATAGCGCTTGGAATGGGTTGCGATCTCGAAGCCCCAGCGGTTATTGTTGCCCGTTGCGGCGAAAGCGTGCTGCTCGATATGGTTGTACTCGATACCCAGGGTAAGAAAGGCCTTGAAGAAATCGCCTTTTGCCGCAACCTTCAGCCGGTCGGTGCCGCTCAGGTTTACCGGCAGGGTGCTGTTCTGAAAGTCCTTACCAGCATGCTCATACCCGGCCTCAAGGCCGATCGTTGTTTTTGGAATGCTGCCCTCGCCGTTCAGGTGCCAGGCGATGTTATCGGCATTAAGCTTGTCTTTCAGGCTTTCACCGCTGCCCTGTTGAAAGGAAGTGGCGATCTCGCCTTCGGCCGTTGCATATTTGGTGATGCTGCCACTATAAGCCAGTGAGACGATGTGTACCGGCTTCTGAAAGGTGGGATATGCCAGGTCCACGTTCTTGAAGAACGTATCGGTACCGTTGTCCTTCAGTGCTTTTCTGGAAGGCGTATAGCCGTAATAGATAAGGGTGATCTTCTGCTTCTTTGCTGGCCTGAAGATGGCGCGGCCCGAGTAGGCGGTGTACTTATCCAGCGAGCCGTCGCGGCCCACGAACTGTGTCGAACCCACCGTTGCCCCCACCTGGCAGAAGCCGAGGTCGTAGCCGCCGTCTATGCCCTTGAGCTGCTGGCCGTCCATCGTATAGCGGGATACTGCTTTCGGGAAGATGCCTGCATCGAGGCTGGTAAGGCCGGTGGCAAACTTTTTCACCTTTCCTTCCGGCAGCAGGCCTACCGCGCTTTTGGCCAGCTGCTTGTAGGTGGTGCCATCGGCGTTGTCCATATCCGCCAGCTTTGCATAGCCTGCCGCGGAATCGATATAGTTGGTGTTCCTGTACTGCTCTACTAGCGCATAGTATTTCTTCGCCTTCTGCTCCAGCTCAACCAGCCGCTTATATTTCTTCAGGGCTTTTTGGTAGATGCGGTTGGCGGAATCGGCCGTACGCCTCGCACCGGCTTCCGTTCTGCGCAGCTGGCTGGCGGAATCTGTAGCCGTATCGGCAGCCGGATGCATCCATGAGGCGGTGTCCTTTGCCTTTTCGGTGAGCGATGCGGTGATCTGCCGTTTGAACCCGGCCGTATCGAGGCCGGATGTATTGATGTCGGATACGCCGGTCTCTTTTTTGAGGTCGTTCAGCATCCCTGTTTCCTGGCCTTTCAGGTTATCGAGGTAGCTGCCGTAGATCTGTTCCAGCCCCTTGCCTTTGGATAGCGTTTGTGAGAACTGGCTCTTAAAGCCGCCGATTAGGCCCAGCAGCTCGCTTTTCGCTTTTTCGGCGTCGTAGTGCACCCGGATATAGCTGCCCTTTACCAGCCTGTTCTTATCCTGGGTGGTATAATAGCCCTCGATGCCGATGGGCATGTCCTGGACGGAGGTCTCGATGTTGGCGCGCAGCTCGTAATAATTGTTTTCTTCTGTCGAGTACTCCGGCTGCCTGTTTGCCCAGTTGCCGGTAAGGCCTATCTGGCCGGTGAGCTCGCGCTCGTCCTTTTTCTCTTTGAGCAGGTCCTTTACCTGGGAGAGCAGCGAGCGGTAGCTTTCGAGCTCATTGGTGGCAAGCGAGGCTACGGGCGCGGTCAGGGCGTCCTGTTGCTTTTTCACCTGCGACGAAAGGGATTGCGATAGCTCAACCTCGTAGCGGCCCACGAACCAGTCCTCGTAATAGAGCGAGATGTAATCCTTTCCGCCCTTCTTTTCCGTAATGCTGGTAAGGCCTTTTGATTTAAAGAGGCGGTCTATCTTCCCGGCGGCCCGGTCAAGCGTTTTTGTGGTATTTGCGGCGAGGCTGTTCACGGCTCTTGCCTCGCCTGCAAGGCTGATACCCAGGATATTCGCTTTGTTTTCGGATAGCAAGGTGCTGTTGAGCTCTTTACGCAGCGGCGATGTTGGGGTAAGGGCGGAATCTACCGCGTAGCTGAAGGTTTTGCTGATAACCGAGCTGTCGCCCTGTTTAAGATCGAGGAACACTTTATAGCTGCCGGGCGGTACGCTGCCGGTCTTACGCAGGATGTTGTAGAAGACAGGCAGGTAGTAAGAATGCTCTTCGGAAGGGGTGATGAGCAGTTGCTGCTGCTTTAGCTGCCCGTCAAGATCAATGGGTCTGGATTGCTTGCGGCAGATGAGCAGGCTGTCGCCACCCGTGCCCATCTTGTAGCAGGAATAATAAAGAACGGCCCCTTTCGCCCCGATATTTTTGTAATAAATATCCGCACTAAGCTTCTCTTGCGTATTGAGAAAAGGCAGGTCCGCATGGATGCGCCGCATAGAGTCGGTAGGCGAAGCAAAGCTGCGGTGGCATTGGGCCATCGCGGTAAACAGGCATATGTACAGTGCAATACGAGGGCTCATCGGGGCGGTGTAATGAGATCAGGGAAATAGTACTGAACGTAAATCTAATGAGTCTTTTTTTAATTTCTTAATGTTTTGCAAAAAAATTGTTTAAAAAGTAATGTAAAATAAATTGCTTCGTTTTTTTAATCCTGGAATTTATTTGATTAAACTATAGGACAATTCATTCGACACGTTATTGCGCTTAAGGGTAAATAACTTCAGGCATAAATAGTGACCTGAAGGTTGATCCCGTATTTGTATATACATATCTGCAGCTATGAATTGTATGGATAATCCATTCGTGCCATGCTGGCCTGGAAAGTTGCTGCCAAAAAAGTCGGACATGCCAACTTGCCAATGGTGCATTTTTGAATTTTGTTAAGAAATGATAAAAATCTATTTTGGTATTGGTGGAAATGGTCTCCCAATTGGGATCCCAAATGACTGATATTTAAATTATTAAGCAGATTTCAGGCATCATTATTGCACCTCTATCAGAAACGCAATTCTGACCATGCAATCCAATACAAAAAGTAAAAAAACAGGCAAATGCCCTGCATTTACGATCACCAGAATCCATATCTTGAATATCAGCAGTCGCTTCCTATTTGATGTCCTACAAAAATTGAAAGGTTGCGGCCTACGATACAAAATGAGATTAACTGGCCAGAATGGTATGCTTATGGCAGTCTTCCTGGACCCATTTTCCACTAAGCAACGCCGGAAATTCAAAATGCTGATTGAGAAGTTGGGGACACATAATCCTTGTACGCCTCGTTCTGACTTCACACTGCCTAAATAACGGGTAGTATACGCTTACGATCAATCCCGTAAGTTTTCAGCAGGCATCTTTCAGAAAGCCTATCACCAAAGGTTCTTCAAAATGCTTATGCCGTTTACCGGTTGGAATTAGCAGTTGTAACAAGCGTTTATTATGAGCCTCGCGCGCGAATTTGTAAGATAATTTCTACATTTCCAAACCCTTTTCCTATCTTAGCCATGAAATCCATACAGCACAGAAAATACCCACAGCAGAAAAAAAATCTGCTTTCTTCGAAACCCGGCAATGACGCGGAAAATAACAGGTTGTCGCTTCAGGAATGCAAGACTATTCTTTGCCGCGAAGGCGCTGCTTATTCTGATGATGAAGTGGCCGTCATACGAAAAATACTTTATGCCCTTGCAGAGGTAGACTACCAGTACCACGTCTCTCTGAGGCAATCCATAACACTGATTATCCCTTTAGATAAAAATCCCTTACCAGCTCATGAACACGAACAGAAAAGCCATCCTCTACTTCCGCGTAAGTACAGACGAGCAGGCTGACGGATACAGCCTCTCTCATCAGGAAGAGCGCCTGCGCACCTATTGCGATTTGCAGGGCATTAGTATCCTCGCAACCTTCCGGGAAGACCATTCTGCTAAAACTTTCGAGCGGCCCCAGTTTCAGAAGCTGCTGGCGCTTCTTAAAAAGAACAGGGGATTGACCGATTTGCTCCTATTCACTAAATGGGACAGGTTCAGCCGCAATGCGGGTGATGCCTATGGCATGATCAACCAGCTTAAGAAGCTGCAAACCGAGCCGCAGGCTATCGAGCAGCCTCTTGATCTGAGCATTCCTGAAAACAAGATGATGCTGGCCTTCTATCTTGCTGCACCTGAAGTTGAGAATGACCGCAGGGCGCTCAATACACTGGTTGGAATGCGCAGGGCGAGAAAGGACGGACGCTGGCTGGGTGTAGCGCCCAAGGGATATATCAACGGAAAAGATGAGCAGAAGAAACCGCTTCTGGTTCCTCATGAAACCTATGCACCGCTTGTACGTTGGGCATTCAATGAAATGGCGCTTGGGGTGTCCGATATTGAGACGGTAAGAAGAACTGCTGCCGGGAAAGGGCTGGTCGTAAGCAGAAGCCAGTTCTGGAACCTGCTGCATAATTCCGTCTATTGCGGAAGAGTCGCCATCGGCGCCTATAAGGAAGAAGGCGCACATTCGGTCAAGGGCATCCATGAGCCAATTATCACGGAAGCGCTGTTTGAGGAAGTGCAGGATGTGCTGCATGGCAGGAAGCGGGTAACGAAGGTGCGCAGCACGAAAGACGAGCATCTACCCTTACGCGGCTTCCTGCTTTGCAAGAGTTGCGGGCGTCCGGTTACCGGGAGCGGGGTGACCGGGAATGGCGGAACGTATTATTACTACAATTGCCAGACTGCTACGACCTGCAAAGAGCGTTATAAGGCAGAGGAGGCGCATGATGCCTTTGTTGCACTACTAAAAAGTATATCGGCAAAGAAGGAAGTGCTGGAGCTTTATAGCAGGATCATATCAGACTATTTTAGGAACAGCGGTGCGGATAAGAGCAGGCAGACAAAGGAAATACAGGGTCATATCGACAAGCTGAAGCAGCGCGTTCAGAATGCACAGGTGCTGATGCTGGATGCAGAATTAAGCTCGGCAGAGTACCGCGAAATCCGAACATCACTCTCGACAGAGATAGATATTTTAGAGCGCAGGAAGGTGGCTTTGATGACAGCTGAGGATGACTACCAGCAGTATCTGGATAAAGGAATGCCGATGTTGCAAAATATAGACAAACACTGGCTGGCAGCGGATTTGGCAAGCAAACAGCATATCGTTGGTTCTATATTCCCTGAAAAACTGATTTTTGAGAAAAATAGTTATAGAACCAAGGATGCGCATCCTGTGTTAGACCTGATAGCCAACGGTGGTGCAGGCTTTAGCGAAAATAAAAGTAAAAAGGCCGGGGTAAAATCCGGCCCCTCCTGCCCTGTAGCCCGGACAGGAATGGAAAGCCTGCCGCTTTTTCTGCGGCAGCTTGGAATGGATGGCCGGGAACCAGGCTCAATCGGCTTTCGCCTGCTACATGGCTTCAAAATACAAAGAGCGCCCATGAAAGATAGGCGCTCTTTGAATAAAATCGTCTGGTAATCTTATCGCTTCCCGCCGGTTTGCACTCTTCCGGCATTCGCCTTTTGCATCTCCTCTAGCTTTTGCTGCCACTTGCTTGGTGTGGCGGGCTTGTTGCGGTTCTCTTTTAGCTGCGCGTGAATTTTATCTTCATTGATAAAGAGCTTCTGGATCACGAATTGCTGCGCAATGGATACCATATTGGAGAAGAAGTAGTAGAAGGTAAGTGCAGCGGCCATCTTATTGAACACACCCAGGAGTACAAACGGGAAGATAAAAGGCATCCACTTCATCATCGGGTTGTTTGGGTCCTGCGGAGTCATATTACGGTTGTAAAGCGCCAGGAATAAGCTCGAAGCAGTCATCAGCAAAGTGAAAAGCGAGATGTGATCGAAGAAAGAAAAGGGCAGGCGCGCAATGCTATCGTAAGTAGAAAGATCGTGCGACCACAGGAAGCTCTTCTGCCGGAAATCGATAGCGGCCGGGAAGAAGTAGTACATAGCTACCAGGAAAGGCATCATGAAAAGGGTGGGCAGGCACCCGCCCATAGGACTTACCCCGGCACTGCGGTAGAGCTTCATCTGCTCAACGCCCATCTTTTGCTGATCGTCGCCCACCTTGGCGCGCAGCTCATCGAGCTCGGGCTTCAGCACCCGCATCTTGGCCGATGAGAGGTAGCTTTTATAGGTAAAAAAGGAAAGCAGCAGCTTAATGATCAGCGTAAGCAGCATGATAATCACGCCATAATTGCTGATGAAAGAAGACAGTACATCGAAGATGGGGATGATCATCCACTTATTGATATATTTTACGAAGAAGAAAAGCCCTGAGCCCAGCGGCACCAGCTCATCCAGGCCTATATTGTAGCTCTTTAGCGTCTTGTAATGGTTTGGGCCAATGAACCAGCGCATGGATGCTGTACCATCGCTCTTTACGGGCAGTTCCATGGTCACATTATTCATAGCCACTACCTGGCTGTCCTGTTTTGAATTTGCAGTAATGTCCGCTTTGGTAAATCCATCAGCTGTAATCAGTGCCGTACTAAAATAGTGCATCCGGAAGCCCAGCCATTTCACAGCATCGGCATCAGGATTTTTATGGATACCATCTTCGCTTACCGTCCAGTAATCGTGTTTGTCATTTTTACCATAGTAATGCACCTGGCTGTTCTGGCGCTCACTTTTTACATCGCGCTCAGTATGCAGGCTCTTTGTATTCCAGCGCAGGGGCAAGGTTGTAGCGGCTATGCCGGTAAGGCGCACATCGCACTGCATCATATAACCTTCCGTTGGGAGCGTATAGATAAGGTCAATGCGCTTGCCGCTGCCAAGGTCTGCTACGAAATCTATTTTCTGAGGCCCCAGCTGCTGTGGGGTAAAGCTGAGATCGCCGGTGGCAACCATGCTGGTACCGTTTGGCACGGCAGCGCTGAGTATATTATCCGGGCCGTTAAAAAGATACAGTGGCTGCTGATCGTACGTTTTATAATCCTTGAGGAGTGCGGCTACCGGGTGCGCGCCTTTGGTAGAAAAGGTAATAGCTACATTCTTATTTTCGAGTGTTACCTTCTCATCGGTACCACGGAAAGCAGGGGGCATGGAAGCAAGCGCAGAATCATTGGCAACGCGCACCTGCGCAACTGCCTTGATGCGGGAACTGTCGATTGGTGCAGCAGGATGAGCTTTGGCGTAAGTGGCTGCCTTGGCCTTCTGCTGCTCCTCGTACTGCTTTTGCGTATAATTATTGTAGGTAAAATACCCGATGAGCATGGCAGCCAACAGGGAAAACCCAATGAGGGAATTGCGATCCATTATTTGAAATAAGGCCGCAAAGGTAGGGGAATGTAATTTATAGGTTCCTAAATCACTTTACGGAATAAGCCAGGCATATCTTATGCCAGTTATTTTTGGATGATTCGAAAATTGCGCATACATATCCTGATTAAAAAATTAATTTAGCCCTATGCTGCGCACCATTATTGTAGATGACGAGCCAATCATCCGCTCCGATATTGAAGCTTTGTTGCAATCCATTCCGGATGTGCAAGTGATTGGTGCTTGTGGTAGCGTAAAGGACGCCATCACGCTTATCGGCACCTTAAAGCCGGATTTGCTATTGCTGGACATCCAGCTCTCCGATGGCAATAGCTTCGAGATCTTCAATGCGCTGCCCGGCCTGGAATGTGCTGTTATATTCATTACCGCCTTCGATAAACATGCGATCCGTGCCATTCGCGTCGGCGCGCTGGATTATTTATTAAAGCCTTTAGAGGGAGAGGAGTTGCAGGATGCAATAGGCAAGGTGCGCCGGAAAATAGGGTATAATCTTGCCCTGCAGGCGCAGGAAGCGCAGCGGCACCTGGAAGATAAGGGTGAGGGAGCGCTTAAAAGCATTCTCCTCAGCTCACAAAAAGCCTTGCAGCAGGTAGCGCTCACGGATATTATGTACTGTGAAGGCGATGGCAACTATACCACGTTTTTCCTCACCGGCAATAAAAAAATCGTTGTCTCAAAGCCGCTCAAAGAATATGATGACCTATTGCCTCATCCGCAGTTTATACGCACCCATCAGTCTTATCTGGTAAACCGCAATTTTATAGACCGTTACGACCGTGATGGCGCTATCCGGCTCTATAACGGGCAGGAAGTGCCGGTAGCTGTGCGCAAAAAAGAATCAGTGCTTGCCTCGCTCGCTAATGGCAATGCTATGTAATGTGATGCATCGTACCATCCTGCTTTTAGCGCACTGCATTATTGCCGCCTGGGTGGTCACTGCACTATCCTGCAATACCCATAATGCTACGCAATTGCCCCGGCTTACGCTGTCAGCACGCCTGCCGGCAGATTGCAATGCTGCCGTCGATACATTTATAACACAGGGTAAATATCGGTTGCTGCCCGATAGCGCCATCCAGACTTTTAATATCCTTGCCGCAAAATACAGAAGCCGGGATACCCTTGCATTTGCCGCCATGCGCGCCTATAGTGCGCAGGCGTGGGATGCAAAAGCTGCCGGTGATTCTGTAATTGCTGCCTGCGAAGATGCACTTGACTATTTCGATAATCATCTCTCTGAGCTGGATATGCGGACTATGTGCCACCTCTACTCCGGCTGGGGATATTACTATAAAAAGAACCAGCTTACCGCAAATTATTTTTTTTCCCTGGCGGGGAATGACCTGACGGACAGCATCTATCTGGCGGAGCGCGGTGAATATGTTACCAGCGCTTATCCGCTTGCTACAAAGGCGGCCCTGCTTACAGAAATTGCTTCTATGGCGCGCATATCCGGGCTTGATGACCAGGCGCAGCACTACATTGCACTGGCGGAGCAGCAGATAGCGCGCATGGCACCGCCGGATACCTTTCTGGCAGCAGCTGTCTGTATAGAGGCAGGCACTATTTACACCCGGTTGCAACAGTACGATAGCGCGAGGTTTATGTTCCGGCTCGCAGCAGCAAACCCAACTTTAAAAGCAGATACGAGCATCCTGCAGCTTTACCGTGAGCGACTGGTGCTTTTTTACGTTGCTACCAGCCGCTACGATAGTGCTATAAGCGGCTCGCTGCAATACCAGGCTACTGCCATTGCGGATACGATTGCTACCAAAAGCAGCGAGGCCACACAACAGCTTATTACACTGGCACAGGCTTACACAGCAAGCGGCAACTATGGTAAAGGAAGTAAAATATTAGCCGCCATCGGCTCCAGGCTGATGCCGGATTCCGCTATTCTTGCAGACCTGCGCATCTTATATCTCGAAGCGAAAACGTCCAATATAATTGCCGGCCATGAAGGGGCAAAAGGCTACAAGCTCCTCCAGGATTATACCAATGCTAAAGATCAGCTTTACGATCAGCAACGCCTTGCTACCATTACAGATATGGATGCGCGCTACAAAATGCGCCGCCGCGAAGAAGCCATCAGCCGGCTTAACACCGATAATGAAGCTTATGCCCGCAAGCTGCGCCGCCAAACGAAGCTCCTCATCATTGCTGTGCTTTCTGTATTGCTGCTGGTGGCGCTCGTTATCATTATCAACCAGCGCCAGGCACGCCGCCGGCTGCAGGTAAGCGTAGATAAGATGGAGCTCGAACAACGCCTGCTCCGCAGCCAGATGGAGCCGCATTTTATCTTCAATACATTGGCAGTCCTTCAGGGATTGATCCGCCGGGAGGAGAAAGACCGCTCTATCAAATACCTTAACCAGTTTGCACGGCTGCTACGCATTTCCTTAGAGCATGCCCGCGAAAGCTTAGTACCGCTACGCGGGGAGGTAGAAGCGATGGGGCATTATCTGAGCCTGCAGGAGCTGCGCTTCCAGCATGCATTTACGTACACCATTACTACGTGGGATCATTATGATGAGGAAAGCGAAGACCTCCTGATACCACCTATGCTGCTACAACCTTTTGCAGAGAACGCGCTGGAGCATGGCATGAAAGGACTGGAAGGCAGAACGGGGAATATACAGATCAACTTGAAGAAGGAAGGCATAACTATCCTGTGTACCGTTAAAGACAATGGTATTGGGTATGATATGAATGCGCCACTTCAGAGCGGTGAAAAACAATCTCTCGCAACCATTATTACACGTGAGCGGCTTGCTATTCTTGCGAAAAAAAGCCGCCAGGCAGCCAGCCTGAATATTGTTTCGGCACCGGGCAGCGGCACAACCGTTACCCTTCGTATTCCTTACCTTATCAGCGGGCAGAAGCACTATTAGCAGGTCTCTCGTTACGGATTTACAAAAAACAAGTACGGATTTACAATTCCGCTTTCTGCTGGAAGTGTCTTTGGCTACGTTTGCAGCAGCGAAGGAATACGCCGGTTTTACTTTAAAACTTCCTTCAAAGGCAGCCCCTTAAACCTCCTTATCGATAATGCTCCGTAAAGCATTATTTACCTATGCCGGAACCCAGTGCATGAGCACAAACCTGGGCCCGGTAAAAAAGAAACCGCTCCGGAATCATCCTGAGCGGTTTTTTTAGTTTTCAGGATGACCGATCATTGCTTCATGGCCATCTTCGCCAATACCTCTTTCACAGCGCCTGTATTTACTGTAGCAGTCATCATTTTCAGCTTAATGTAATCCTCGTGCATGTACCAGTAGCCATTGTGCTCACTGTTGCCTTTGCCGCCTGCGCCAGAGTCTTTTACCAGAAACCAGGTGCCGTTAGCCTTTTCCGCATAGCCCACAATATGCATAGCATGGTCATCCGTGGTAGCGCCATTCAGAAAGCGCAGGAGCCGTGCATCCTCATTAATGTAAGAGGAAGGAATATCGTACGAAGGCACCATGATCACCCCGCGCTTCGAGTCGATGCCGCTCTCGCTCACATCGCCGCCGATAGAGATACTATACCCCTTCTTCAACGATGATTTTACGAGGCTTATAAAAGTGCTCAGCGGCACATTGTAATAGTCTTTGGAATGCCACCAGTTATCGCCAACCTTGTACTCTGCCGTAGCCCAGTAAGGCTCGCTCTTCAGGCTCATGAAGGTTACATAATTATCAGGCTGTATGCCGGTTACCTCTTGCAGGTATTCCTGTGGAGTTAACTTCTTTCCCTTAACCAATACAAATTTTGGCGGTGTGCCAATGTAGTGGTCCATGATATCTTTAATGGTGCTCACCACCTCATCCGTATTCCAGGAAGCGCGGGCTTTTACGCCTTTCAGGTACACCCGCATCTCGGCAATCATCCTGCTGTGATCGTGGTAAGGCTGGCCCGGCTTTTCGCCGGTATAATCCGCTGCCGGCACTACCCCATACTTCTTCATCATCCGCTGCACTGCATTCGTTTCCGAGCCTTCATCAAAGATGGATTCACCGCGGCTGCGCACATATTCTTTAGCCTTTTCCACATACTCCCAGTACACCGTATAGATTTCCGAAAGCTGCACATCTTTCCTGCCCATCCTTGCCGCCTCACTTTCATAGAATGAAGTAGTGCTGAAACACCAGCAGGTGCCCGTCATACCCTGGCTCACCGGCTTTTCCGCCGTTACGATCTTAAATTCATCCATCGAGCGCGGCACATCAATGCCGGCGTAAGTCCATAGTTAGGCGCTTTGCCGGCTCTTTCTTTTGCTCATAATACACCTTGTTTTCTTTCTGCATCTTCTCCCAGAATTCATTCTTGGGTGGCTCAGCATAAGTAGCGCCATCGGTGCGGTCCTGCGCAAAAGCAGGTACAGATGCTGCCAGCAGCAGCATCATCGAAATTGATTTTTTGATCACAGAATATAGCTGATTTGAAAGCACCGAATTTAAGCAAAAGAGTGCGGAATGAATTTTTAAGAAAACGATTTACTCAATTACTCTTGTCTGAACTATGATTTTATCGATTCAATGATTTTTCTGATTTTGCCAGTTAGAGAAAGGTTCTGTTCGAGAAGCAACCCGAATTTTGATATCATACTAATAACACTACTTCATAATAATCAAAGTTCAGACAGTATTCAACGCTGCGAAACACCGGCCGCGCTTTCATTCCAGAGCCTGTCAAGCGCTGTGACCACATAATTGTATTGCGCACTACCCGCAGCATCCAGAAACCCGGGGTTTTCTGCCAGGCCGATAATATGCGCTGCATCATCAAGGTTCACCCGTTCGCCTTTATTGAATCGATATACCGCAAAGCGCAGCACTTCACCTTTAGGATTAATGGCCTGCCACTGCACCCGCACTCCCTGAGAAGCAGGGACCACCCGCACCCCAACAGGCGCCGCAGGCGGAATGCTATCCAGCCACCGCATCACTGGCGGAAAGGCAATGTTCTTTACCAACACTGCAAGGCTGTCTTTGATTGGGAGGTATATTTTATCAAGATTAGAAAGGCTGTAAAGCGCATAGCCCGATGCAGGCGCCTGCTCGCGGATATCACGTATCTGCGACGTAAGCTCGCGTGTACTGCCCCAGATGCTGCCTCCTCTTGCTTCAAGCATCCGGTATAATCCGAGCCCGTAATATACATGACGGTTGTAAGCATGGTCGCGCCACCAGGGCATCAGAATTTCAAAAGCCACCGCACGGTGATGGTGCTCCCAGTATAGCTGCGGCAAGGCATAATCTATCCAGCCCCTTTCGAGCCAAAGCCGCACATCAGCGTACAGATCATCGTAGTTAGTTTGCCCTCCGCGCGTGTGTGAGCCATCCGGGTCTTTAGGATAGTTGCGCCATACACCAAACGGACTGATACCGAACTTTACGGTTGGCTTCAGCGTTTTGATGGTATTGTTGAGCGCATACACAAACAGGCTCACATTATTGCGCCGCCAGTCTTCCCTGTCTGCAAGGTCTTTATTGTATTGATTGTACGATGCCGCATCATTAAAAGTAACCCCGGCAATACGGTAAGGGTAAAAATAATCATCAAGATGCACGGCATCGATATCATAGCGCTTTACCACATCAGCAATCACTTTGATCACGTAATCCCGTGCTTCGGGCACGCCGGGATTCAGGTAGCTTTTGCCACCGTAAGAAATGATCCATTGCGGGTGCGTGCGGGTAATGTGGTCAGGCGGATTAGGATTCTTTTTGCTGTCTGTAAGTGCCCGGAAAGGGTTGAACCAGGCATGAAACTCCATATGCCGCCTGTGCGTCTCCGAAATCATAAACTCCAACGGGTCATAATAAGGTGAGGGCGGACGACCCACCGCGCCTGTAAGAAAACGGCTCCAGGGCTCATATTCTGAAGGATAGA
The DNA here is from genome assembly GCA_965246905.1 of Chitinophagaceae bacterium. Taxonomy (GTDB): domain Bacteria; phylum Bacteroidota; class Bacteroidia; order Chitinophagales; family Chitinophagaceae; genus UBA1952. The sequence goes on along the minus strand of CBDFFZ010000011.1, from coordinate 26,106 downwards.
AAGCATCGGAAGCCGGACGCACCTGCACAATCACGGCATTGCAGCCAATTTCCTGTAGCTGATCTAAGCGATGGATGAATTGCTGCTGCTGCTCGGAGGCAGGTAATCCGGGCTTTGACGGCCAGTCGATATTGGAAACGGTGGCTATCCACGCCGCGCGAAATTCGCGCTTTTGCGCAGTAGCTCTGCATGAAAATGCAAGCAGCCAGATGCTGAGGATGAGTAAAGGAAAACGCATGGTTGGTGCGGTGGTTATTGGTTGGCGGGCCAAAGGTAGCTTCTGCGGGTAAGAAGCCGCATTACTGCTATTTTATAGCATTGAGGTTGCGCATTACCCCGCTCCATTTTGCGCGCTTTATAGGTGAACCTTTAAATATTTTCCGGAAGGCCTCTTCTGTCATCATTCCCCATTCCCCTTTAGCCAAGTTGAGCACTTCCGGCGCGGGGGTAAAATCGCTTTCCTTTGTGGCTTTTGAAAACCGGTTCCACGGGCACACATCCTGGCAGATATCGCAACCGAAGATCCAGTTATCCTGCCGCTGCTCAAAGCCTTTAGGCATCAGCGCATCCTTCAATTCTATGGTGAGATAGGAGATACATTTATTGGCATCGATCACCGTGGGGGATATAATGGCTTCCGTAGGGCAGGCATCTATGCAGCGGGGTACAGGTGCCGCAGTAATCGGCGGCAAAAGGAGCATCGGGCTCAAGATCGAGATCGGTAATGAGCGTGGCGATAAAAAGAAAGAGCCGGAGTGTTTGGTTAGGAGATTGCCGTTCTTGCCTACCCAGCCGAGACCGGTACGTACGGCCCATGCGCGCTCTAAAACAGGGGCGCTGTCTACAAACCCCCGGCCATCCACATCGCCGATGTTTGAGCGTATAAAAGCCAGGAGCTCATTCAGCTTTGCGCGGATCACATCATGGTAATCGCGGCCCCAGGCATATTTTGCAATGAGTGGCGCACCGGGTTGCTGCTGTTGCTTAGGGTAATAATTGAGCAATAAAGTAATCACCGATTTTGCCCCGGGCACCAGTTTGCGGGGATCGATACGCAAATCGAAGTTGCGCTCCATCCAGGCCATGCCGGCACCAAAGCCCTTGCCCAGCCAGGCTTCCAGCCTTCGTGCATCATCTTCCAGTTGCACAGCTTTGGCAATACCGCATGCGTCGAAGCCGAGGCGGGTTGCTTCGGCTTTTATTAAGCGCGGCGTGGTGTGCAGTCTGAACTAAGATTTTTTAAGATTTAAAAGATGAACAGGATTGTGCTATGCTATCGGCGTAAGAGGTGCAATAAATATTACGATTGGAATCATGAAAATCATTTAAATCTTAAAAAATCATGGTTCAGATAATACAGCGAATAGTAAAGCTCAATAGAAAGGGGGCGATGAACGGAGGTTTTATTTCCTTTTATCAAAAAGAATAAAAAACTAACCTTCGGTTGCAACGGATGCTAAGACTAAACCACCTTTACATCCACACCACGAATTTCCGAAAGCTTATCCATACATGCGTTAAGCAGGTGCTTAGGAATACCGGCCTGAATAATACAGAAAAGCTGCATGTCCTGCTTATGAATGGTTGCTTCCGATTGCTTCAGCAGGTAAAGCACCTCGCCCATGGTTGCATAATCAAACCTGATCTCGACAATAGCTGCTATCCACTTTTCGACTACCGGCAAGCCCTCCAGCGCCGCCAAAGCAGCAGTTTTATAAGCATGGATCAGGCCCGGCACACCGAGCAGTGTGCCGCCGAAATACCGCACTACCACCACAAGCACATTGGTCAGGCCGAGGCTGTCTATCTGCCCGAGCATTGGCCGGCCTGCACTTCCCGCCGGCTCGCCATCATCCGCCGCGCGGTATTGAGACCCATCGGTACCCATGCGCCAGGCAATGCAATAGTGCGCTGCCTTAGGGTGCTCCTTTTTCAGCGCCTGCACCTTTTCTTTTACTTCGTTGGTTGCTTCTACAGGATAAGCATAGCCTAAGAATTTGCTCCCACGGTCGCGAAAATCCGATGTGCCGGAGGCTGCAATAGTTTTATATTTAAGCGGTATTTCCATGAAGTCCGGATAGCAGGATAAGGATAATGGCGAGCACAGATAATGCCATCCCAATGATGCGCGCACGGCCACCCTTTTCTCCAAAAAATAACAGCGCAGTCAGTGTAGCCGCCAGCACAATGCCGATATTAGTGGCCGGTATAGCTGCCGAGCCGGGCAGGTAGCCGCTTTGCAGGAGGCGGATGAGAAAGTAAATAGAGAAGTAGTTGGGTATGCCCAGCGCAATACCGCCCAGCACATTCCGCCAGGCAAAAACGCGCTTGCCCGTAGCAACGGCAATACCGGCAAAAACAACGCCAACAATGCCCGCAGCGCAAAAGGCATGCACCAGGTAGGCCGATTGACCGGCAGTATCGACAGCCTCATTACCTGTACTGAAGTATTGGTGCGATACATAATTTACCAGTGTATCCAACAGGCCGGAGGCAAGAAACAGGATCGCAGGCAGCAGCAGGGAATGTTTTTTAGCTGTATCATCTTTGGTGCGGGTGCTCAGATATACAGCCGGGAACGCAATGAAAATACCCGCCGCTTTCGTAATCGTCATTGCATCGCCATAAAGCCAGAGTGCAAAGCCTACAGGTATCACTAAGCTCAGCTTATTGGCAATCGTGGTGGTGGTAATACCATCTACTTTCGTGCAGTAGGCAATAAGGTTGAAGATGGAAATAAAAGCTACGCCCATCACCACAGACCAGCTTAGCCAGGGTTGCGTAAAAGACAAGGCACTAATTGGAAAATAACCTAAGAAGATGCTGCCGGTAGCCACGCAAACCCAGTAATTCACCACTATTGCCCTGTAAGGTATCTATTTTGAGCCGCTCAAATATTTTGAACGCAACCGTGAGGTAAACATTCAGCAGGATGGTGATGATTAGGTAGAACATAGGGGTGGGCGGCGAATTTACAAAGACATTCCCGGTACATAGGGATGCCTGCTGTCTTTATTCACCCAAAGCTGTAAGGTATCATCACTGACTTCCATATCCATCGCCCTTGCTGCATTAACCAACTGAGGTGCACTGATGCCGGTACCCAGTACTACGGGCGTGCTGAAAACTCTTGCTTCATCCCACAGTCCCGCATCTATAAATGAGCGCAGCAAAGCTCCACCGCCTTCAACAATGAGCGAGATCCTGCTGGCATGATACAGCCTGTTCATTAGCTGCGGCAGTACACTTTGGCCAAAATCCATCCTTATAAAATGCACATTGCCGGCAGCGCTTTCCTGAAGCTCATTCAGTATCCATGTGGGTGCATCGGTGTTGTAAAGATGATGTGCAGTTGGTAGCCGCATGTGCCGGTCGGTAACGATGCGCAGGGGCTGAGTGCCCTGCCATTGGCGGGATGTGAGCTGCGGGTTATCGTGCAGCGCCGTTTGATATCCAACCATAATAGCTGTTTCCTCCGTACGCCAGCGATGCACGAGGGCGTTGCTATAGAGGTTACTGAGCTGTGTTCGTAGTTTATCTGCCGGAGCAATATAGCCATCCGCCGATTGTGCCCATTTCAAAATGATATAGGGCCGCTTCATCTCGTGAAAAGTAAAGAAGCGCCGGTTGAGCCAGCCCCCGTCCTGCGCCAGTAATCCGGCTGATGTTTTTATACCTGCACCGTGCAAAATATTGATCCCGGCTCCATCCACTTTTTCAAAAGGATCGCGATTGGCAATTATTACTTCAGCTACTTGCTCCTTAACAAGACGTATAGCGCAGGGAGGCGTTTTACCGGTATGCGCGCAGGGCTCTAAGCTTACATACATCGTGCTTTGAGGGAGGAGCAAACGGTCTTCCAGAGCAACATTATCCAGGCACATTACCTCCGCATGTGCCTGCCCGTATCGCGCATGCCAGCCCTCACCTGTAATACGGTTGCCATGCACGAGTACGGCCCCTACCATTGGGTTCGGCGCTACGTTTCCGCTTCCGCGCATTGCCAGCTCAAAACACCGCCGCATGTATAGTTCATCCACCATCCTGACTGTAAAAATAAGGCGCAGTCTGTAGCTTTGCGCCATGCCTCTTTATCGCGAAGCGCTGCATAGCATTCAGCAAAATCTCCACTCCTTGTACGATGCTTCGGAAGCAGCTGCAATAAGCCGGGAGATTCTCCGGTTCATTACCGGGTTGCCCCATGCGGTACAATCAGCATCCAATCCATCCCTTACACCCGGGGCGGCACAAAAACTGCATGAAATAATTATAGAGATGCGCACCGGGAAGCCAATGCAATATGTGCTCGGCGAAGCCTGGTTTATGGGCCGTAAGTACTTCGTTGATGAACGCGTGCTTATACCGCGTCCGGAAACCGAAGAGCTGGTGCAATGGATCATTGATGATTTCAAAAACTGCGCAACACACAGTTTCTGTCCTCGACATAGGCACAGGTAGTGGCTGCATTCCTGTAAGCCTGAAGCTCTCGCTTGGCGCAGCATCCGTTATATCCTGCGATATCAGCCAAGCCGCAATAATGGTTGGAGCGAAAAATGCATCGAACCTTCAGGCTGATGTGGTTTTCCTCGAAGCAGATTTTCTTGATACAGTACAGCAGGAAGCACTCGGGCAATACAGCATCATCGTTTCCAACCCGCCATACATCCCAAAGCAGGAGAAAGCCACGATGCATCTAAACGTTGCCCACTTTGAGCCGGATACTGCGCTCTTCGTTCCCGACCACGACCCCTTGCTTTTCTACCGTGCTATCGCCACATTTTCCAAAGAACATTTGCAACCGGATGGATGGGTATATTGCGAGCTTCATCAGGATTATGCGCAAGCAACCAGAGACTGCTTTCTCAACAGTGGATTTAAGGAAGCAGAGCTCCGCAAAGATATGAGCGGCAACTGGCGCATGCTGAAGGCGGGCCGGTAAGCAGGCAAATTTGGGCATGTCCCCAAGCTGCGCAAGGGGGCGGGCTATCCGTTCCAAGCCCTTCGCGAAGGGCTGTGGGGCTTTCCACTGCTATCCCTCATGCAGGCAGCCGCACACTTTCCCTCCCCCCAAAAAAAATAGCGGCCACTACCATAAAGTAGCAGCCGCATTCCTATTGGATTTTTACGCTCTTAAATCTATCGCTTCAGGCTAAAGCGGATTATAGCCGGATTAAGATCACCTTCCGCAAGGCCAACCCTCAGCAGGTAGGTGCCATTTGCAAGATTATCCTCCAGCCGTACATCCATACTCCAATCACGTGTATCCGGTATTGCAGCGCTTTCATATACACTTTGTCCTACCGCATTCAAAATTTGTATGCGCATCTGTCTGCCTTTACCGTTCGTACCTGTTACCATCAGCGTAAACTTACCGGTAGTAGGGTTTGGATAAAGTGTTACACTGCCCACACTGCTGCCTGGTATAATTACACCAGTGCTTACCCGCATAGTAAGTCGGTTGGTACTGCTCACCAGAAACGGCGTAGCGCATTGCGCACCACTTACCAGATCCGCACTTATTACATCGCCATCGCGGAGCGTGGTAGTGCTCCAGCTTAGCCCGGACGTATTGCTTATTACCTGTCCGTTCCGCTTCCACCTTACTTCAGGGTTAGTACCGGCATTTGTTACAGTTGCAGTAAAAATCACTACCTGCCCCGCCGCTATAGCTGTACCGGGGTTTGCGCTAATGGTTACTTCAGGCACCATAAAGTTGCTTACCTGCACGCCCATTTTGTTTGAGGATACTGTATCCACGAGCCGGCATTGTGCATTCGATACCAGAATTGCACGTATTGTATCGTTATTATTGAGGTTGTTGACTGTATAAGTGGCGCCTGTGGCACCACCTACTGTAACTCCATTGCGGTACCACTGGTACCCTGGTGTGCTACCCGCTGCCACTATATTGGAGTAGAAAGTTACCGGTACACCCCGGCAAAGATTCGGTGGGGCAGTTGCGTTGATATTGATACCAGGCACGATTATAGGATTTACCACTATAGCCGGTGCCGTAGCGCCTGCCAGCCCATTCGTCGTTGTAGGGCAGGGCATCGAGCTCCTCATCACTACGCTCACGATATCACCGTTATTAATCGCTGCCGGAGTAAAGGTGTTTGAAGATCCCGCTGTACCAACATTTACATTGTTGATACGCCACTGGTAAGTAGCGCCTGCACCGCCATTAGTACCTACCGCTGTCCATGTTACGGCACCACCTGTGCAAACGGCACCAATGGGGAAGGCACTCAAGGAAACAGATGGTGTTACCGTGTTGTACAGCAAAATTGTTTTAGCAGTTGCAGGCCCGGTACCGCAGGTATTCACCCCGGCAACTGCAACGCTTACCGGAGTCCCGGTTGCCGCTGTCGCGCCCGGTGTTCCTGTAATGGATCCCGTGGTAGAGCTGCCTGCCCATCCCGCCGGAAGCGTCCAGGTATAAGAAGTTGCCTCATTGATGATCCCGGTGGTATAGGTCACGGATCCAGCTCCGGTACATACCGTATCGAGGCCAAGAATTGCCCCGGCCTGCCCCGGTTTGTTCGTTACGGTAATTGCCAATGTGCGCACCGGCGATACACCACAGAAGTTTGAGGCGGTAACCGAAACGGTTATGCCCGCCGTGCCTGCAACTGTATTCAGGAACGTGTCGGCTGCCGAGCCTGCCGCAGTTGTCCAGCCGTTGCCGGTAGCATCCCAGGTATAAGCTGTTGCCCCGACAGATTTAGGTATCTTATACAGTTGGGTAGTGCCTGCGCATACGGAAGTGCCACCGGTAATTACCCCTGGCAGAGCCGGAATATTTGTTACCGTTACAGGCAGGGTAAATGTACCCGATGTACCACAGGAGTTTGAGGCGCTGACGATGATATTGCCGTTGCCCGCGCCAATGGTTGTCGGTGGCGTAGAATTGATAAAGTAATTGGTCGCCGAAGGCGAAGGTGCCGACCAGCCGGATGGTACTGCCCACGTATAAGAAGTGGCTTGTGCTACAGGCGTAATGCTATAAAGCTGGCTGATGCCGCCGCAAACTGTAGTCGTTCCGACAATTACCCCCGGCGTTGCCGGAATAGTAATTACAGATACATTCAGTGTTTGAGCTGGTGAAGCGCCGCAACCGTTAAGCGCAGTTACCGAAATGGCGCCGGTACCCGGAGCATTGGGTGCCGTGGCGCTGATAGAAGCTGTGGCGGAAGATCCTGACCAGCCGGCGGGTGTAGAAGGCAAAGTCCAGCTATAGGAAGTTGCAGTAGGTACCGGAGCCACGCTGTATATATTGCTTATGCCCCCACATACAGCGGTGTTGCCATTGATAGCAACAGGTTGTGCAGGCACATTATTCACCACGATGGTTGTGTTTGCAGTAGCCGTGCATCCTTTAAAGTCGGTAAGTATTAGTGTATATGTACCTGCATTTGCATTCGTTACGGGGTTGAAAGCAAGGTTTTGCGTGATAGCATTGAATGCGCCGGGCCCGGCCCAGGAAAAAGTATATGGCAGCGTTCCACCTGCAGGTATAGCCGTTACGTTAACAGCTGAGCCGGAGCATTGCGGGCTGTTGGAAGATGTAGAAACAGTGAGCTGCCCTAAAGGCTGAGTAATGGTTACACTTTGCGTTTTAGTACAAAGATTGGCATCGGTAATGGTAAGGGTATAGGAGCCGGCGGCAAGGTTGGTAGCAGTAGCGTTACTACCGCCGGAAGGAGACCAGGCGTAGGTATAAGGCGCGGTGCCACCCGAAGCTGTTACTGTAGCAGATCCGGTGGTCTGGCCAAAGCAGTTGACATTCGTTTGCGAAGCTATGGTGCTTGCAAGAGCCGCTGCCGGCTGGGTAATGGTAAATGACTGGGTTGTTTGGCAAAGGTTGGCATCCTTTACAGTTACTACATAGGTGCCTGCGATGAGCCCCGAGGCTGTAGCCGAGGTAGATGCAGAACCTGTCCAGGTATAGGTATAAGGTAGGGTGCCTCCTGCCGGGGCCACACTGGCAGAACCTGTATTGTTGCCGAAGCAAAGCACATTGGTTTGAGTAGATATAAGGGTAATGGCTGCTGCGGGGCCGGTAATGGTGACGGAAGCAGTGGCGGTACAAAGGTTGGCATCGCGGACAGTTACTGTGTAAGTGCCGGGAGCAAGGCCTGTGGCCATTTGTGTGTTCTGTACAGGGATCGTGTTCCAGCTATAGGTATATGAGCCTGTACCACCTGCCGGGATAGCCGTGGCGGTACCATTGGCTGCACCGAAGCAGGTAACGTTGACCTTGGATGCCGACGCAGTGAGGCCAGAAGAAGGACCGGTAATTACAACTGATTGTGTTTTGGTACAGTTGTTGGCATCGGTAATGGTAACCGTATAGCTGCCGGCGGCGAGGTTAGTGGCAGTAGGCCCCGTCTGTACCGGTGCGCTGTTCCAGGAATACGATAGGGTGCCGGTGCCGCCCGAGGCGGTAACGGTGGCGGTAGCGGTAGCATTGCCGAAGCAGGATACGGCAGTTTGTGATACCACAGAGGAGGTGATAGCTGTAGCCGGCTCTGTAATGGTGAAAATTTTCGTTACCTGGCAGCCCGTACCATCAGTCACCGTAGCAGTATAGGTGCCGGCAGTCAGGTTGGATGCGGTGCCGGTAGCGGATACAGTACCGGTCCAGGTGTAGGTATAAGGAGCCTGGCCGCCGGTTATATTGATAGTGGCAGATCCGGTGGCTGCGCCTTTGCAGAGGACATCTATCTGCGGTGTTGTGCCCAAGGCGATGGCGGTAAGATTGTTCTCATAGGCACCCATATCCACCGTGGTTTGCTGGATGCGCGCTGCGCCGGTGATGTCAGCGGCAATGCCTGCTGCGGCACTGTTCAGGCCGGCATTTACTGCCGGTGAGCATGGCTTTAACCGCAATCCGTCATCAGCAGTAGACCAGATACCATCTGTACCAATGGGATTGGCGGGGTTGAAAAATAAAGGATCAACATTGAGGTTAGGTGCCGTTACTGTTGCGTCTCGTGCATCGCTGTTAGTATAGTTGACTGTTCCGGTAGCTGTTATCTGTGTAGTTGCTGCACCCCATACAAGGGTATTATTCAGGTTTAGTGTACCACCAGCTACAATAGCGCTGCTGTTTACACCTGTTACATTGAGCGTATTGTTGTATAGTGTGGTGTTATTTAAAGTTGCAGTGTTGCCACCGGGAATAAAAATTGCCCCGCCGCCATTAGAAGAGGTACCATTGGTTATGTTGTTTACAAATACAGAATTTGTGGCGGTAAAGCTGCCCGCATAAATATTTACTGCGCCACCTCGGTCTGTAGCTGTATTAGCTGAGAAGATACAATTAAAGACAACAGGATTGGCACTGCCTCCGCCGTCGCTGAATGCGCCCATTGCACCGCCTATAGTGGCGGTATTTGCAATAAACTGACAGTTGGTGACGATTGGGTTTGCCAGGCCACCGCCACCTGCACGTGAATGCAGCCCGCCAACACCACCTGCCGTGTTCTGTATAAACAGGCAATTACGTACAACCGGGCTGCTGATACCACCTGTATAACCTCCGCAATAAATGCCGCCTCCTACACCCGCTGAATTGCGGGTAATGGTACAATTCTCTATCAGCGGACTTACTGTGAAACCTGCGGCGGTAGCTACAAGGCCTATCCCGCCGCCATCATTGCGTATAATGTTAATGCCATTCAATAATAAGGTTGACGCACCGGTAGCATTGCCTTTTGTAACCGTAAAGCCATCTACTACAGTATTAGTATCCATACTGCTACCGGCAGATGCTACGATTGTGAGTACATGATATACATTATCTGTGCTATCATTCTGCACGCCAATATCTCCGGACAGGATAGTCGGGTTGGCTGTAATATTCCTGGATGCAAATGCAGATCCGCCGCTTGCAAAGCCACCATACAGCCTGATGCCATTGCGCAGAATCCGGAAGGAAGAATCGCGGTTAGTAGTTACCACATCGCCTTCCATAGAATAATAAGTTCCTTTAGCCACCCAAACCTGGGTAACGAGCGGGCACCGTTGGGCAATGGTAAGGCCTTCAGTCAATGTCTTAAAGGCTGTAGCCCAGGTAGCACCATCGCCGGAAACTGCCTTGCTGCTATCAACATATACAATGCCGCTGCCGCAGGTAAAAGGGCTTTCATAAGCGCCCATATCTACTGTGGTGCCTTGTATGCGTACTCCACCCGCAACATCTGTACCCGCAGGAGCCAGCACATTACTGCCGCTGTTTATCGCGCCACTCGTTATGAATAACCGCAGCCCGTCATCTGCTGTACCCCAGGTTCCATCAACACCTACTGCATTGCCTGCATTCAAAAACAGCGGGTTGGTATTTACACTCGTTGCCGGGGGAGTAATACCTTTTACATCGCTGTAGCTGTAATTGGCTGTGCCGGAGTTGGCTATCTGCTGGGCAGCGCTGCCCCATACAATCGTATTATTAAAGCTGGCCGTTGCACCTGCATCAATGCCTACTGCATTACTGTTAGGCTGCGTTGTACTGGCTGCAGTATTGTTGCTGAGTGTGCAGTTATTGAATGTGATCGTACTGCCGGCATTCACATGAGCTGCGCCACCATTACCTGCTGCGCCAGTAGAGCTATTGCTTTCGAGCACGCAATTGTTAAACGTAGCAGTGCCGTTATTATTATTGATTACTCCTCCGAGATTGACACCTTTATTACCGGAGAAAACCGAGCGGTTTACTACAAGCGGGCTATTGCCGGTATTATCGAGCGCCGCGCCGCCGCCTGCGCCATAATTATTAAGGAACCGGCTGTTGCTGATTGTTACGCCTGTGCTTACTGCATTCCGCACTGCTCCGCCATACGCAGTTGCCGTATCGCTTATAAAGTTGCAATTGGTGATGGCGAGGCTGCCATAGTTTTCCATCTCTACCGCGCCGCCGGAACCGGACTTATTAGCCGTGAAAGTAGAATTGGTAATGGTGGTGTACGCGCCGGTAATGTCTAATGCGCCTCCGGTAGCTCCTGCAGTATTACTCGTAAAGGAGCTGCTGTCAATAGCCAGGTTCTGCATACCATACCCTTCCACTGCCCCGCCATAATTAGCCGCCCTGTTATTAGTAAATGATGAGCCGGTAATGGAGGCATTCACATTGCCACTAAAGAATAATGCACTGCCGGATGATGCGGATGCGGAGGTCTGTATATTATTATCGAGCGTACAGCCATATAGCGTCACGTTGCCCGTGGCAGGTAAGGGTACGCTGCACAGCAGACCGGCACCATTGGCGCTGGTTGTATTACCGGAGATGGTGCAGTTGCGGAAAACCGGGCTCGCAGACCCACCCGCTGCATCGGATGTAGCGTACATGCCGCCGCCCTGCACTGCCGAGATATTAGCAGAAATGCCTGTATTGGTAAAATACGGGGCTGAGGTGCCGCCGGAGCGCGAATTTATAAATATCCCACCACCGTATGTTGCCGCATTGCCTGTAATAGTGCAGTTGTTCGTAAATGGTGAGCAACTATTACCGGCGCCTATTGCCCCGATATATAGGCCACCTGCGTAAGACCGGTCTATAGCTTGTGCATTAACCGTAAAGTTGCCGCTTCCCTGTGCATTGCCGGCACGTATGGTGAAGCCATCTACCCGTGTATTCGTATCTATGTTTAAGGTAGGGGTAGCTACAATCGTCATTACGTGATAGGCATTATCGGTACTGTCGTTCACTACACCGATATCGCCGGAAAGGATCGTTGGGTTAGCCGTAACATTCCTGGCTGCGAGCGTAGCATCGCCACTATTGAAGCCGCCATATATTTTAATGCCATTTCGCAGAATGCGGAAAGAAGAATCACGGTTGGTATTGGTGGTCGGGTAATAAGTGCCTTTGGCTACCCAGATCTCTGGTGGCGAGCAGCTCAATCTATTGGCTGCAGCAAGTGCTTCTGTTACCGTTTTTAATGGCGATGCCCAGGATCCGCCGGAGCCACTGCTCGCCACTGTCCCATCTACGTAGATACGGGCCGGGTTAATGAGAAAATCAACGCCGTTATCTCCGCCTATAGCTGCAATATTGGAAGATATGACGCGTATGCGATACCCCGTTCCGGAAGCCGTGCCCAAAGGAATAATGCCTGCAATAGTGCCCGATGTACCGGTGCTTACAAGCGAGCCGATAGGAACCGGTGCAGCGAAAGAGCCCGATGCATCTGAAAGCTGCGCGGTATATATATTGCCGCTATTCACTGTCTGTGAATTGAAGAACGGTATAGAAATAGTGCTGCCGGGGCAAAAGGGAGCACCGGTTATTGTGCCGGTACTGAGCGGCGCCAGATCAAAGCCAAAGGCTGCCAGGGTAATATCTGCCCCGCTGGAAGTAGCATTACTGGTGCTGCCATACATCCGCCGGTTGGTGGCAAGAGTTCCCTGATTGATAATAATCCCGCTGGGACTTGCAGACTGCTGCGACAGCTCTGCTATAAAATTGCCACCTGTATAGCTGAAGGGCGTTTGGAGCACAATCTTTATCCATCCGTTAGCGGTAGTGGAAATGGTGGTATTAGCGAGATAGTAAGAGGTGGTCGCATTCCAGGGGCCATTGACCAAAGCCGTGAGTGCTGTATTTGCCATCCGCACCTCAAGGTTTGTGAAGTTGAAGGTAACTGAGTTGGTAGGCCGGAAATATACCGCGGTAATGAGGCCCGAGGCTGGCGGGGCAATATTAAAATCACCGGGGGCATAAAGCCACTGGCATTTATTATTCCCGGAAACGGGCGTAGCATTTAACGGCCAGGAATTGGAACCGCCGGTAAACGTGTAAAAGTAGCCGGGCGTCTGCGCGGCTGCAAGACCCGGATTTAAAAACACGAACAAGGACAACAACGGGTACAATAGCCACTTAGGAGTGATAAAGCACCGCCATGTAGAAAAAACGCGTTGATAACGGTGAGCCGCACTATGCACTGGGTCTGTAGGTATTTTTCTCTTCATAATTTTTTGTTTGGAAATCTGGATTAATAAGCTTTGGTATGAGCTTTCGCTGGCTTAAGTAAGACTCGGATCTATCAGATATATAAAAGAATTGAGTGCAAAATAATCATAAACTATAAACAAAACTTAAATTTTTTAGCATACAGAAAATCAATAAATAATCATAGATAATCAACTGTTGATAGTAACGGATAATGCCAGTCATCACTTTATTCTGACCATTTATTTGGGTTATTAGTCTTAAAACAAACTTATTCAATAAGTAAGCGATTATTGATTTGCCTACCGCTTCTAATCGGGGAGACGGTTTAGTATCATTTAACATATCCGCCTGTGCGGCAATGAAAAGCTTATCATCTACCTGAAAAATATAAAAAGCAGGTAAATGTGCCCTACCTACACCCGTAATGCCCCCCAACACCCGTTTTCTCATGCTACACAAATAGGTAAGGGCATATTACACAGGTAAACTTGGCTTACCTAAATCTGTAATGCCACTCAACAGTCGTTTTATGCCCTTACAAAAATGGGTAATGGTGTAAAATAGATAGGAACCTGGCTTGCACGTTTAGGTAATGCCATCCAACGTTTATAATGGGAGATTACAGGTTTCCGTAACCCTGCCTAACGTTGGTTAAACGCGCATCCAAACTCTCGCAATACCATAAAATAACATTTTTAGCTTCAAATCCATTTATGCATCATATACGCACCCTGATCATAAAAATATATTATTCTTGCCTATAATCGCTTAAGGAACTCAATATCAATTTATAGTAGGCATTCACCTAAAAAACCTAAAAATTTATTTCAAAAATATAGTTGATCGTTCGAGTTTGGCACGGTATTTGACCTTAAGTAGTAAAAACACAAACACTTTTACCAACAACAACAGAACACAGAAATGATTAATTTAGAAACACTTTTCAAAAACCATTTTCTCCTGGCCCGCATCTCTTACGATAATCTTAAAAAGTTCTCGGAAGATCACCTCGCACGTATCAGCGTCAATAATGCCGATGGCCGGCTTAAAGAAATTGTCAGCCTCACCGGCGCAGCGCACACTGCCTACTTTGGCGCAATATCAAATAAAGATGTCGCCGCAGCCGTAAAAGAGGGCATGACGGTAGCCGTAGATAAAAGCATTAAAGCCTTTAAAGCACTCGTGCGCCGCAAAGCCGGAGCCGTGCTCGATGCCTTTGGCGATGACAGCCGGGAGTATCATGAGTTTTTCCCGCAGGGAGTTAATGAATACACCAAAGCTGGCAAAGCAGGCATAGAAACCCTCATGCGCCGTATCGTTACTGCCGGCCTCACCCATGAGAAAGCCCTCGGCGGCGACTTCGCCAACGCCTTCAGCAACATTTACAACGAATATCAAAATATCCGCGAAGCGCAGCTTGGCAAAAAAGGAGATGTGAGCGACCTCGGCGATATCCGCGATGAAGCCCGCGCCGCCCTCACCACACAGCTCACTGCCAACATTCATTATATAGGCTATACGTACCCCGGCAACGCTGAAAAGTGCCTCACCTACTTTGATCAGAGCATCCTGCATGATAGCAATGATGCCGGCGACAGCGAAGCGCCGGCCCCTAAGCCATAGGGTATAAAATCTTCAGCCCTTATGCACATTTGTGCGCACCCTTCGGGCCGGGCTATCCGTTCCAAGTCCTCGCTGCGCTGCGGGCTTTCCACTACTATCCCTGGCGCGGCGCAGCATATAAAAAAGTGCGGCCTGCCTTTTCTAAAAGGCAGGCCGCACTCTTGTATTTTAACAGGCAATAAACAGGAAATGCACAAGGACACAAAGCAATCATCGCCCAATTCCTAATTCCTATTTCCTAATTCCCCTAAAATCAGCGTATCAGCAGGAACTCGCCCTTCTCCTTCAGCTCTTCCTTCGTGGCATCGCCGCCACCCTGGCCGCACTTGTAGATGAACACATAATAGTAAGTACCCGCATCCTGCGCCTTGCCATTATATACACCATCCCAACCCCGCTTCTCATCCTGGCTCTCATACACTACCTGGCCCCAACGGTTCAGCACCCGGAAGCTCTTTACCTCATGGTTGCCGCGCGATACCGGGCGGAACAGCTCATTGTGCGTATCGCCATTCGGCGAGAACGCATTCGGGAAATAAACCTGGCAGCATGTCTCCGTCTTTACCAGGATGCTGTCCGCTGCACGGCACCCGAATTCACTGGTCTCCGTAAGGCTTATATAGCCGCTTTTGCTCAGGAAGCCCTTGGCTGTATATACATTCCCTGATTCAAAGAAGTTGTCCGGCGTCCATACAAAATGCGTATTGCTGTCCGTATTGCGCGCCGTCAGCGTCAGGCTGTCGCCCGTGCACAGCACACCGCCGCCGGAAGAGGTGGTGATCGTAAAGCGCGCATCGGGCAGCGGGTGTACATTGATCGTATAAGGCGTAACCCGCGACGGGCAGCCCTTGTGGAAGGCCGTATTGGTGATGGTCTTCTCGCCCGGTGTCGAGAACACGATGCCGTAAGGCCCACCCGAGCCTGCACCGTATTTTACAGAGGCCCCGCCAAAGTCATAATCAAAGGAATCGATGCCGGTGGTGATCTGGCTTAAAGCTACGCGGATCACCTCATCCACGCAGGCGTCTTCCTTGCCCGAGAAGGTAAGGGCTGGCGCAGGGCGCACGGTAATGGGCTGGCGGGCAATATCGGAAAGGCAGCCGCGGTTGTTTACCTGCACGCTCACGTAGTAGGTGCCTGCCGAGTCGAAGCGCACCACGTAAGGGCCCTGGGTGCCGGCACCGGAAACCTCAGCGGTCTGCGGGTGGGGGGAAGTCCAGTTATAAACAGCATCGGGGCGTGCATTGCCATAGTAGTAGAAGGAATCGGACTCGTTCTGGCAGAGGACAATGCGGTTGGGGGTGATGATGCCGTTGGGCTTGTAGGTAACGGTAACGAGCAGGCGGGAGCGGTCGGATTCGCAGCCGGCAACGGTCTGTGTAGCGTAGTAAAAAGTTGAGTCGTTGATGCCGCCGGTAGGTGGAAAGAAGGGCGATTGTCCGCCACCGCCCACGGGGTTGAGGTACCAGCGCACATTCTGGCCATCGGCAGAAAGGGCAACGGTATCGTACTGGCAAAGGCGCAAAGGCGTGGTTACACCCGGAGGGGCAGGCTTTGGATTTACTATAACTATGATCTGCGCACGCGGACTGGTGCAGGCGCCGATCTTCTGTGTTACATAATAGTTGAATGTTCCGGGTAATGTAGTATTGGGTATCGGCGCAACGGTAGAAGGGGTGCCGCCCATTGGCACAGTGTACCACCGGAGGCTATCACCAATTGCCGTGAGCCGGGCTGCAATCTGGAACTGGCATAAAGTCAGCGGGCTGCTTACAATAGGGCCGGGGATAGTAGTAATGGTAACGATCAAAGGTGTGCGGGGGCTTTCGCAGCCGCTGCCGTTCACCTGGCTTATATAATAGGTAGTGGTACCGTTAAGGGTATTAGGCGTAGGAGCCTGTATTGATCCTGCGCCACCGGTTGCTGTGGTATAAAACCGCAGGGTATTGCCAGTAGCAGCAGTTGCAACAAGCGGCGCAGCAATCTCGCCGGAACAGTAAGTAACATTGGTAACAGCTGGCGCGGCTGGTAGCGGATTCACCACAACAACCGCGCTGCCTGTACCGGAGGCCACACATCCGGAAACGGTTACGGCCAGTGTGTAAGTGCCGGCGTTGGCCGCAGCTGCATTAGGTATCACAGGATTCCGCGAAGCGGAAGTAAAGCCGTTAGGGCCACTCCAGCTAAAGACAGCTCCTGTAGCAGCATTGCCAAGCAATTTAATGGTATCGCCGGTGCATACAGGACTATTAGAAGTAATAGTAGGTGCTGATGGCGTAGGAATAACGGTAACATTCAGCATAGCTGGCAGCGATGGGCAGGATGCAGTAGTAACGATTAGCTGGTAAGCACCGGCGTTCACAGCAGTAGCATTTGCAATAGTAGGGTTTTGCAGGGATGAGGTAAATCCATTAGGGCCGGACCATTGATAAGGGCCTGCAGAAGGAGTGCTGAGCGCAATGGTGCCGCCCGTACAAACGGGGCTGTTGCTGCTGATAGGCGGGGTTGGAGAGGCTGTTGGAGCTACAAGCGTTACAGAATTGGTGACGGTGCTGCTACAGCCGTTTAGGGTAATGGTAATAGAGCTATAAGTACCGGCAGAAAGGTTAGGGATCGTAATGCGCCCGATGCTGCTGCTTGTATAGCTAAGAACTACCGGTGTAACGCCGTTTGGCGTATAGCTTACGGTAAAGGTTGTATTGGGAGCAACGCCATTGATAAAGATAGAGCCGTCGCTGCCGCCGCAGGTAACAGGATTATTACCGGTAGCATTGCTGACAGTTGGTGCAGGGTTAATGGTTACAGAAGTGATGCCCGGAGCAGATGTACAACCATTTACCGTAACCGTAAGGCTATATATACCGGATGCTGCCTGGGTAACATTCGTTATAAAGGGATTCCGGTTATTATCGGTAAAGCCATTAGGGCCGGTCCAGTTATAGGTGCCACCTGTGTAGGCCGGCGCATAAAGATTCAGCACAGAACCTACGCATTGAGGGCTACTGCTGAAGATAAAAGGCGGTATTGGCTGCGCGTTTACAACTACAGTAATTACAGCTCGCGGGCCTTCGCAACTACCATTCGTCTGGCTTACATAATAATTAGTAGTTCCGGGGACCAAAGTAGAAGGAGTTGGCGCTGTAACAGAAGCAATGCCGGCAGTTGGAACAGTGTACCACCGAAGCGTATTCCCTGCAAGAGCAATAGCAGTAAGCGGGGTTGCCCCGGCGCCCTGGCAATAATTGACCGCTGAAGTAACAGAAGGAGCAGGCGGTGCAGTATTAATGCTCACCGTTGTTGTACCTGTAGCAGGCACTCCTCCAGAAATAGCAGTAACGGTATAAACACCGGCATCTGCAGTTGTAACATTCGGGCGGGATACATTTTGCCCGGTAGCCGTGAAGCCGTTGGGGCCGGTCCAGGTATAAGTAGCGCCTGCAATCGGAGTGGCTGTAAGATTCAAAGTTGCCCCTACGCAGAGCGGCCCGTTGTTGGATGCAAATACGCCGGTTGTGGCGATTAATAAGGAAAATGCGTTTCCTGAACCACCTGAAATGCCGTTAGCACTTATGCGTATAGAAGAAATAGTACTGCCATTCACATCGATCTGCCCACCGCTGCCCGGCCCCCCTGATGAAACAGGATTTGAAACAATATTGCCGTTGAGTATCTGTGCGGTAAGCTGGTTGCAACTGCCCGTATAGGTACTAAAGCTGGAACCCGGAAGCGGATAATACACACCATTCACAAAAACGGAATCTACCTCGCCCGGATTAAGACCAGCAACGATAATGCGGAATGCGGTAACCGGCGAACTAAAAGAGAAATTGTAATAGCCATAGCCATCCTGCAGGCCGGTAGGTGTATTGATGCTGCCTATACGAAAAGGATCTGCGCCACAATAGTTGAGACTGCCTACCAGGCCACCTGACGTAACGGTGGTATTAATACCGCCCACAAGCTGCGTACCGGAAGTATGGGTAACAGGATAATAGATTTGCGCATTTGCATTGCCTGCTAAAAAAATACCGCTCAGCAGTAAAAAGGATAAAATTCTTTGCATTATAATGTATCAGATGAATAATTAAAAAGACGCCGTTTAGCGGCTTTTGAACAGGCCATAAATGTACGGAGAATGCCTAACCGGAAACGCTTACAAATTATGGATACCTGCCGGTTAACGAATAACAGGCACTACTATGACGCTACTATTTGTTTGCGTATTGTAAGTTCACGCTCTTAAACCGGGAAACATTTAACATTTCTCAAGATCTTACATACAACAATCGTCCTAATTGACGTTATTCGCATTCTATTTATTTAATTTTTATGTACAGATTTATACCGAAGCTGCTTGCTACAGTTGTGTTCATTACCTGCTGCCTTATAGCCGGGCAGGTACGCGCCAACCATATTTTCGGTGCCGACTTTAACTACACCTGGGTTTCCGGCAATACCTATACACTCCGGCTTACCATTTATGGAGATTGTGCCGGCGCATTTACCTCCGGTAGCTCCTTCAACGGGCTTAATGGCGCAACACCGCTCATCTATATTTATAAGAACAGCGCCCTGATCGATTCTGTAAATCTTTTACAGCAGGGTGTTGGCGTGGAAGTTACCCCCGTTTGCCCGTTGCAGGCGAACTTTACCAAATGCTCCGTACCCGGCAGCACCATCCAAGGCGTAAAAAGATATATCTATTCCAAGAATTATACACTGAATGGCCTTTCCCCAAACTGGCTGTTCCAGTTCGATGGTAATCTGCCTGGCGTTTCCAATAATTACATTGCAGGGCGCAGCACCAGCATCGGCAATATAACCCCGCCAACTGCCGGCAGCATTACGCGCCTTGAAGCTACGCTTAACAACACCGTGGGCATCAATTCAAACCCGGCTTACACTACGATTCCTACTCCGTTTTTCTGTATCAACAAGCCGGCCAATTACAATCCGGGTACAGTAGATGCCAACGGCGATTTGCTTTCTTTTGCACTGATTGATGGCCTTGAGGGTAACCCGCCGAATGGCGTAGGTGGCACGGTAAGTTATCCTTTCCCTTACTCCGGCGCAAACCCGCTCTCTACTGTTACCGGCACCTTCGTATTCAACAATACCAACGGGCAACTGGATTTTACGCCCAACCTTATCAACAACTTCCTGATTGTAAGCAAGGTAACAGAAACCCGTGGCGGCATTGTAGTGGGCACTTCCATGCGCGAGATGGTATTTGTGATCGTGGCCTGCACCAATAATCCACCGGCAGGTATCATCAGCAATCCTTCCGGCGGGGCTACGGCTTCCGGCGGAAACACCATCAATATCTGTAAAGAGACCGGCCTGCTCTCGTTTAAAATAAACCCAACCGATGTGGACGGCGATGTGATCAACGTTGCCGCTAATGGCCTGCCCACTGGCGCTACCTTCACTGTAGCAGGCAACAATACTATTGCTCCAAACGGCACCTTCAGCTGGAATGTAAGCACCGTAACGCCAGGCACCTACACGTTCTTCATTACCTATACCGATCAGGGATGCCCGCTGGCCAGCAAGCAGACGACCGCCTACACTGTTAATGTATTGCCCAACCCAAGCCTCAGCTTTACGCTCGTATCCGCAGCTACCTGCCTTAAAAAAGCCGTATTTATCCTTAACCCGGCAGCCGGCACCAATCCCAATACCATCACATTCGGCAGCATCACCCGCAGCGGTGTAAACGGCGCTATCACGGATAGTCTCAGCCCCGGCACCTATACCTTTACCATCACTGGCAGTAATGGCTGCACCCACGATACTTCCATTACTATAGCATCCCCTGTAAATATCGGCATCGCCGCAGTTGTAAAAAGAAGCACCTGCAATACCCTGGGAGATGGCAGCGTAACGCTTACCGCCACCAACGGCACTCTCCCTTATACCTATGCCAATGGCGGCGGAGCATACACGGCAGCCAACACCTTCTCGCCCTTAACGGCAGGCAGCTACACTTTTCATGTAAAGGATGCCAACGGCTGTGTAAAAGACACGAC
The DNA here is from genome assembly GCA_965246905.1 of Chitinophagaceae bacterium. Taxonomy (GTDB): domain Bacteria; phylum Bacteroidota; class Bacteroidia; order Chitinophagales; family Chitinophagaceae; genus UBA1952. The sequence continues at coordinate 5,499 of CBDFFZ010000011.1, read as the reverse complement.
CATCGCTATTGCGGATTCCCTGATCATATCCGGCACGGCAACCGTCAGCGATGTGCTTTGCTACCTGGGGAATACCGGTTCCATCTCCATTGCCGGCAATGGCGGCACCAACCCTTATACCTATGCCCTCGGCGCCGGATCTTTCGGCGCGGGCAATACTTTTGGCACCCTCACTGCCGGCAGCTATATTATTCATGTAAGAGATAATTCCGGCTGCACGGGCGATGTTGCGGCTTCAGTTACGCAGCCTACTCTTCTTACCGCTACCGGTGTTGCTACCAATATTACCTGCTTCGGCGCCAACGATGGTAAGATTACCGTAACCGGCAGCGGCGGCACACCCGGCTATACTTACGCACTTGGCTCAAGCGCAGGTCCTTACGGCAGCGGCAATGTATTTACCGGCCTTGCACCTTCGCCTTCCTACGTGGTTTATGTGAAGGATGCCAACGGCTGTATCGCCTCGGATGATAAAGGCATTACCCAGCCAGCCGTGCTGCGCTTCACCTTTGCTGTTACCAATGTATTGTGCAACGGCGGCAGCACCGGTACCGTTACCATTACCGCAACGGGCGGCACTCCTGCCTATACCTATGCTGCTGATGCGGGCGCATTCGGCGCGGCTTCCCTGCTTACCGGCCTCGCTGCCGGCATGCACGCCATTCATCTTAAAGATGCCAACGGCTGTATCAAGGATTCTACCATTACCATCACGCAGCCTGCCGTGCTCGGCGTTACCGCCGGTGCTGCGATCAACCCTACCTGCAACGGCGGCGCCAATGGCAGCATTACCATTGCCGGCAACGGCGGCACTACTCCCTATACCTATGCCATCGGCGCGGGGGCATTCGGGGCAAGCGGAGCCTTCACCGGCCTTGCTGCAGGCACTTATGCGCTTCATGTAAAGGATGCGAATGCCTGCACAAAGGATACCAGCATTACGCTGGGCGAGCCAACAGCAATTACTGTATCCGCCTTTATCGTGCGGCCCCGCTGCACGCCGCTGGTAAATGGCAGCGTAACCCTTACCGCAGGCGGCGGCACGCCTTCCTATACTTATGCGCGCGGGCCGGGCAGCTACGGCGCTTCGCCCACCTTTACCAACCTTGGCTCCGGCACTTATACTTTTCATATAAAAGACAATAAAGCCTGCATTAAGGATACTACGATCACGGTAACGGACTCCATATTCGTACATGCCGACCTTACCATCACGGCTGCCAAATGTTTTAATGAAGCCAGCGGATCTATTGCCATTGTGCCGAGAGGCGGCGATGCGCCTTATGTTTTCGCGCTGGGCTCAGGCGCATTCAGCGCTGCCACGCCTATTGTAAATGTACTTGTAGGGCCTTATGTGCTGGTGGTAAAGGACGCCAACGGCTGCCGGCTCGACACCGCCATTACCGTTACCCAGCCTACTATTATCGTTCCTTCCGTAACCATCACCCAGCCTAAATGCTTTGCGGACAGCAATGGTATTCTTATTGCCGGCGCATCGGGCGGTACTCCGGGCTATACGTTTGCGCTCGGCGCAACGCCATTTGTGGCATCGGGCCTGTTCGATAGCCTCAAGGCCGGCACTTACACCATTCACCTAAAAGACAACAACGGCTGCCTGCACGATACCACCGTTACGATGGGCCAGCCTACGCTGCTCACTATCTCCCTGCCTGTCATCTCGCACAACCTCTGCTTCGGCGACAACTCCGGCTTTGTAAAGGTTATTGCAGGTGGCGGCACCCCTTCCTATACCTATAATGCGGATGCGCTGGCTTATGCCGTAAGCACTACCGTTGGCGGCCTTGCTGCCGGTGCGCACGTGATCCATGTGCAGGATGCGAATGCCTGTATTGCCAGCGCGAGCATCACGCTCAACCAGCCTCCGAAGGTGAATGTGCTCATCACCAAAATAGTGACTCCTACCTGCGAGGGCTTTACGGATGGCCGCGTAGAGATTGCTGCCGGTAGCGGCACACCGGGCGTGAATCCTGCCTATACTTACTCCGGCGATAACACCACCTTCAATGCGCGGCAGGCCTATGGCAGCCTCGCCGAAGGCCCGCATACTTTTTATGTAAAGGATTTTAACGGCTGCGTGGGCGATACTACGGTAACCCTCGTTGGCTACCCGCACATCGTGATAGAGGGTGTAATCATTACGCCGCCATCCTGCCACGGCGATACCAATGCATCCTTTGTGCTCAATGTAACGGGCGGCAACCAGCCACTTACCTATGTGCTCCTGCGCCCACGCGATACCAGTGTAACGGGTACATTTGATTCCCTGCTGAAGGGCAGTTATGCCATCCATATATCCGATACTTCGCGCTGTTTTAAGGACACCACCATCCGGATCGATGAGCCCGACAGCCTGCTCGTATCCACCATTGTAACCAAAAACGACTGTAACGGCGTTGACGACGGCGGCGGCGTGAAGGCCGTAGTTATGGGCGGCACCATGCCGTACAGCTACCTCTGGAGCAACAACATCGCTTCCACTTCGGAAACGATCACCGGCATGCCGAACGGCAAATACATGGTACGCGTAACCGATGCCCACAATTGTAAAGACTCCGCCACGGCCACGGTAACCTATGATAACTGTTGCAAGCCCTTCATCCCCGATGCCTTTACGCCGAATGCGGATGGGAGGAACGATGAGTTCCGTGTGCGCTGGAAAGGCGATATAAAGCTGCTCGATTTCTCAGTGTATAACCGCTTCGGGCAGCGCCTGTTCTACACCACCGAAACCAGCAAGGGCTGGGATGGCACCTGGAACGACAAGCCGCAGGATCTGGGCACCTACTTTTATTATATCAAGATGATTTGCGGCAATGGTGGAGACAATGTGCTGGAATTTAAGGGAGATGTTACGCTCATCAGGTAGAAGCCTGTCCGTGATGGCGTTATTTATGCCTGTGCAGATGGAAGTTCTATGAGAAAATGCACATGATATGCCACTATTGCATCATTTTAGGATGAATAGGATCATTGTAGGCAGGATATCTACTATGAGGCAGCTCAATGCTGCCTCCCGCATTCCCTTTACCGCACCTTCGCTCCGCAACTAAAAAAAGCTATTTTTGCCCACGTTAAATTAATCTATGGAATACAGGGAAATCGTATCAGTAACCGGTATCGGCGGCCTTTACCAGTTGCTCACCACCAAGAGCGACGGCGCTATTGTGCGCAATCTGGCAGATAACAGCACCAGGTTTATCTCCGCGCGCCTCCACAACGTAACGCCGTTGGAGAGCATCGAGATCTACACCACCGGCAGCAATGTGCGCCTGCACGAGGTGCTGCAGAAAATGAAGGAAAGCGATACCGCGCACCCCGATACGAAGAAGGGCAGCAATGAGGATATCCGCGCATACTTCCGCAGCGTATTCCCGGACCTGGATGAGGAGCGCGTGTACGTAAGCGATATGAAGAAGATGGTGAAATGGTATGACCTGCTCAAGGCCAACGAACTTCTCGACTTCAGCAAGATACAGCAACAGCAGGAAGGTGCCGGAAGCGAAGAGGAAACCGCAGAGGGTGCACTGATGGGCGAAGGCGATGCACAGATCGCTGAAAGCGAAAAAGGTGGCGATATAGAAGTAGCGCTCCTAGAAGACGCAGCAGCAAAGCCCGCAAAGAAGGCCCGCGCAAAGAAAGCAGCAGAAACGGAAGAAGAAGGCGGCGAAGAAAAGCCTGTGAAGAAAACAGCCGTGAAGAAAAAGAAAGCGGAAGGCGAGGAGGGAGTTGAGGGTGAGGAGAAGCCTGCTAAGAAAGCTGCTGTGAGGAAGAAGAAAGAGGAAGAGTAACTTATATCTGAATTGTTACAATAAAGCTGGGGTTTTTGCCCCGGCTTTTATATTGCTAAAAAATTCAAACTAAAAAATAATTTATACAATTTTAAAATACTTGTATAAAAATTTTGATACTATACAAAGAGTTGATTAGCTTTATTGAAATAATTCATTTAAAACTATTAAAATGAAAACTTAACAAACTCCGGTTCACATTAGTTACCTTAGTATTATTGATAGCATCGACTATGGTACGAGGTCAAACGACGTATTTGCTGACGATCACTGACAGCAGTAAAATTGTGGCATTTTCTAACTCAGGTTCTGTTGCATCCGTCACGTTCTCCGACCCTGCGCTGAATACAATTACGGCCAATTATTCACTTACCAAATTTGTACGCGCCTATCCTTCTTCCCGCTTTCCACATCTTCGTAAAATTTGGAAGGTCAGCGCAAATAATACGCTTGCATTCGTCAACCAGTTAAAAAATGCCAAACCGGCATTGTTTCCCGAAAGTAAGCTTTATACAGCTCCTGTACTTGCGGCCAATTACTACCCAAACGACTGGCATGTATGGGATGATGGCTATCTTGACTATGTTAATGCTCCGGGAGCCTGGGGCATAACAAAAGGGGATCCCAATGTTGTGATCGGGGTAACAGATACCTGGTTCAATCTTAATAACCCGGATTTTCAATACAAAGTAGCACAATCGAATATTATAGGCGGGCAAGGCTCAATGAATCATGGAAACAGAGTGGCAGGCATCGCGGCCGGTGCAACAGATAACAATAACATAGGTTACCCGTCAATGGGATTCAATTGTAAATTGGATTTAAGCGACACTTGGGGAAACTATGATATAGATGTGCAAATGTCGAAGCGCGGGAGGCGCATTTTGAATGCGAGCTGGGGAGGTACCGGATTTTATCAGGGAGACCAAGATATATGCAATGAGATTTATGAAAATGGGACATTCTTCGTAGCTCCAGCAGGCAATGGCTGGGATATGAACATAAACCCCAATGACTATTTTTACCCTGCTTCTTACGACAATGTTCTTTCTGTAAGCGGTGTTTGCTGGAAAGAAACATCCGGAACTTACAACCGGCGGGGCATGCATGAGCTCAATACTACGGACCCCAATAGCCATGTGCAGCAAAATAACGACCAGGTAGATTTGGTTGCGCCGTCTTATTTTATGGGTGGCCTCTATGGGAGCTCGCCCTGGTTTGTAAACGGCGGAACGCTCGATGGTGGAACTTCTTTCGCTGCTCCTATTGTAGCTGGTGCTGCAGGACTGATGCTTTCTATAAATTCTTGCCTTACTCCCTATCAGTTAGAATACCTGCTTAAAGCTGGAGCTGACAAAACACTATTATCCTATCCAGAAAATCTGAAGTACACTGGTAAGTTAGGGGCAGGATTACTTAATGCGGAGCAGACGGTTTTATTCGCTCGGAATTATAGTTGTAACACTGAAGAAACCCAAACTCTTTTTATAGCCGGTGTAGAACTCAATACCCTGTGTGCACCCGGCATTGCTGCCAATGGTGCCCGGCCGAAACTTACGCCGGTCATTGAACACGGAGTAGCGCCTTATACCTATCGCTGGGAGGAATTACCGGCCAATGGCAATACCTGCACGCTCAGTAGCTATACCGCTGCAGAGCCTGAAATTATTTCCTCTGTTGCAGGCCCTGA
>CBDFFZ010000010.1:0-241240 GCA_965246905.1 Chitinophagaceae bacterium | reverse complement strand
ATTTTTTAGTATGGTATCCACACTGCTAACCCCTTCCACAAAGGCGCGCCAATCCGTAGCTCCTAAAAATTTTAGGCTGCCGATACTGTGGCTTACGGATACCTGGTCGGATGCCTGTTTTTGGTTCTCGAAATGAACCAGCTCATTGCTCGAAATACCCCTTCCTGAAAGCTGCTGCTCCATCCAGGTGAGCGTCATGGCCAGTGCAGGGCCTTTGCCAAGCAGCCTGCGGTTGACCTCTGCAACGAAGGCACTTTCCAGCGGCGGGTTTGAGCGCGCCATATCGGCAAGCAGCAAAATGAGGTCTTTAGGATTTTCATCTGCTGTTTTCATCATCTGCTCTGCCCAGTAATTAGCCAGGTTCTGATCCAGCTTGTCGAGGGCAATGCGTGCAGCTACCCGCCTCAGATTTTCGATGAGCGCGAGCTGCAGCATTATTGGAATGGCCCATAGCTCACCGATAGTCAGCTTGCTTATCTGCTGGTAAGCGTTGATAAATCCATTGAGTGTGCTATTGTCCACCCGGCCATCACTATGCGAGATAATCTCCAGGGCAATATCATAAACCCGGGGCAAGCCTTCTGCGGGGCCTTCCGCCAAGCGTGGCAGGCCCATGCTGTAGCCTTTGGGGAAATGTTTTTTTGCAAGCGTTATTTGTTGCTCGATGAGGTAGAAATTGTCCAGCAGCCATTCGCCCGCAGGGGTGATCCTGCTGTTTGCCTGGACGGATTCTGCAAGGAGGTCACGCACTTCAAAAAGAATGCGTTCATTATCCGCGAGGCGCCTGAGCAGTTGATTAGGCGCTTTTCCGGTGAGTAGCTTGTGTGCTTTGGCGACAGCTCTGCCCCGGAGTTCCATCTGATCAGCACTATACAGCTCTGCACGCAATGGCGCTTCATAGATGTATTTACGGGCAGGATCATCGCCCTGAAAAGTAAGCTTAGCTCTTGATAAGAGATCGGTAACGGTACTGGTTGTAAGCTTCATTAAGCGCTATTGTGGAAATAAGATGGATAGCTGGCAGCCATGTGGAATGGGGACTTTTCAGGCAGCTATCCGATATAATGCGAAGTGTTGGCTCGTCTGTTTATAACACTTCTAAAGTAGGTAATGTTTATTGATTCTTTTCATTCGGATGCAGGCATTCCTGTACCCTATGCCGGCAATTCTACACTTACTACCACCAATAATGGAAGTGGGTTTAAAAAAAATAAATTTGGTTGGTTCCAAAAACTTCCATTGCTTTGGCTTTCATTTTATTATCTCACCTCAATACTTTGTTATGGCTATTACAGCAAGCAAGTTGGCCGAGCTCGATATGAGCGGCGAAAAGTACAATGTCCTCCAGACTTCCTTCGAATCGATGAAGTCGGTAGACAATCAGAACAGGGCTACGTCCTTTGTAAAGCAGGCCACCGGCCGCTTTGTGCTGGAAGGCACCGAGAAAGCCTCGAAAGTCTTCGAGCAGTTTTCCAACAGCCGTAAGCGCATCGACGCAACCCTTACCCTCTTCAATACCCATGAAGACGGGGAGCTGGCAAAGATGGACTTCAAAGAGTCGTCCATTACCTACTACGCATCGAACTACGATGCATCCAGCGACACGCCCTACACCCTCACCATCGTGCTCTCCGCAAAGGAGATAAGCTATGGCAGCGGTAAGCTCGAGTTTAATCAGAACACTTAAAAAAAAGAGCGAAGGTCCCGGGAAGTTTTTTCAGGGCAATCCGGTTTTTACAGCTATTGCAGCCGTGCAGCTTTTTTGCGTGAGGCGCTTTGCCGGTAAGCCGGGTTGCCCTGTCTTTTTCGGGGCTTCCTGATTCCTTCCTTATCTGCCACCCTGCCCTCTGGCAGGTATTCGGCTCTATCCCTTCTTGCGCGGGCATCCTCTGCCCGGAAGATTCATCCATTAAAAACGAAAGCTCTTTTCCTTATGTCCTTTGCCCCCATTGGAAATAATATCCCCTCATCAGGCATTACGGCAGCCACCATACCCTGCAACTCAGCTTCGGCCATGAAGTCGTCATCTCTGGGCTTCCGTCTATAACGGAAAGTGCTGCGGCTGAGGCCCGCCATCATACATGCCCTACTGACATTACTGCCTTCTTCGGTAATAAGCAGGCCCACAACTGCTCTTTGGTCAGCAGGACCTACCATTTTTTGCGACTACGTTTTTAAGGGCCTGATGGTAAAGTTCAGCTCTGCGTACATCTTCTTGTACTGTGCGAGTTTGGCTTCGGGCTTTTTGACCTTTTTTTACTTCACTGATCTCCATACCGCCGTACTTCGCCTTCCAGTTGTAAAAGGTGGCTTCTGAGATGCCGAGTTCTCGGCTGATGTCTTTATTGTCTGACCAGCTTCCTGCTGCCTGATTGCAGCTAAAATCCGGGTCTCAGTAAATTTGGATTGTTTCATCCCCTGATGTTTCTGTTTTAAATTTAGAGATTATCTCTACTTTCAAAACGGTCAACTTCCGGGGAGCCTATACCTGCATTATTCCTGATTGCGTAACTCAAAATTATGAAACAGGAGCCGGAAGCCGCTGCCCACATGGGAATTGTACGTAAGCTCTCCATCAAGCTGGCGACTCAACTGGGTGATCAGGCGCAGCCCCAGCGATTTTGCCCGTTTCCAGTCCGTACCCTCCGGCAAGCCAGGGCCATCATCTGTATAATGCAGGAGGTAGCTGCCCGTAGCTCCGGGTATCGTTTGCAGGCTTATGCTTATCCTTCCGGCTATCCGCCCTTCAAATGCATACTTATAAGAGTTGGTAAGCAGCTCATTGATGATGAGGCCAATGGGCACTGCCGTATCTATATCAAGCGATAGCGGCACCGTATCGCAAACGATTTTTATTTGCTGGTCCGGCTGCGCATACACAGCGGCGATATGCTCTGTAAGCTCTTTAATGAAGGATTGCATTTCCACCCCTTTCAGATCATCGTGCTGGTAAAGATTGTGGTGAATAAAGGCGATGGATAACACACGGTTCTGGCTTTCTTCGAGGGCGGCTTTTACCTGCGGATCATTACTGCGCGCACTTTGTAGCTGCTGCAATGCCGATATTACCTGGAGGTTGTTTTTTACGCGGTGATGTATCTCCCTGATAAGCACATCTTTTTGCAATAGGGACTCGCTTAGCTCCTGTGTACGCTTGCCCACCACTTTTTCCAGGCGGCGATTGGCGCGCTTTAAGAGCTGCAAACGGCCACGAATGCCCGCCCACAATGTGATAAGCAGGAGCAGGACAACACACAGGATGAACCATGGTTTTATATAAAGAGGGGCATTAATTTTTAGGGGAATGTGCAGCTCTTCCAAACTCCAGGCACCAGCTGCCGCCTGGCCGCGAATGTGCAGCGTGTAATTGCCATAGGGCAGATTATCCAGCCGGATCATTCCATCGCCGGAAGATATCCAGCTATTGCTGAGCCCCTCCAGCCTGTACTCGTAGTGATGGGCACCTGGAGCATAATCCAGCAGGGCAACTTCCAGGGTTATAAACTTATCACCCGGGGCCAGTGTAATACTGCCACTACCAACAAAGGCGGGCATTTTATCCACCATACTCCCCTGCACTTCGCTGTAGCCCTGTACTAAAATGAGCTGTAGCGGAGCATTGAACAATTCCCCGGTGTGCTCCGGAATCTCCGCCGGATTGAAGGCTGTTACCCCGTTCAAGCCGCCGAAATAAAACTGCCCGTCACTGGCCTTAAAGAAGGAGCCGCGGTTAAATTCATTATCCGGCAGACCATCCTTTTTAGTGAAGGTCTTTATACTTAGCGTTGCGGGATTAAACCGTATCAGGCCGTTATTAGAGCTGATCCAGAATAAGCCATGCGCATCTCCCAGCAGGCCATACAGCACATTCGAGGACAACCCATCTTCAATGAGGAATTGTTTATAGGTACCCATATTCCGGTCCCATCTTATCAGCCCGTCGCCGCCCGTGCAAAGCCACCAGATATCGTTCTGATCCCTGAAAAGGTGATGAAAGCGCTTGCCGGGCAAGGGCAACGGCACTCTGTAATAAGACGTACCCTTTATTTCAAAAAGCCCATCGTCGGTTATGGCAAAAAGCCCGCCGTTATCTTCAACCAATTGATAACAGGTGCCTTTCAATGCCGAGTCGCCGGAAGGCGTTAGCGGTATCACTTTATTGTCCCGTACATAACCCAGAAACTTACTGCCACCGGCGTAGCGGATACCGCCCCGGCTCTGGTAAAGCGTCCAGATTTCCTGCTGTTCATCGCCCTCAAAAAAGAGCTGCGCTATTGCACCTGTAGCGCGGCGAATGCGATATACGCCTTTCGCCGAGCCATATGAGGTGCTGAACCATCTAAAGTTACTGTCGCCCTGTAAAAGGATAGGGTGCATGGGGGTAATGCAGGTTATCCGCTTCCCGCTATCGCTTACCCGAAACAGGCCATCCCGTGCAATGTACTTATCGTCGCCGTCCGTCCAGATGCCGCGTGCCTGGTTGCCGACTGCTGTGGCGGCCGGTAGCTGCTGGCGGGTAAGGTAATTGGTGAAGTGCGCAGGTGCTACCTGGAATCGATACACACCAAGCGAAGAGCAAAGCCAGTGCCCGCCGCCGCGATCCGTAAAGTAGGAGTAGGGGCTGAGGGGGGCCTCGAGCGTAAGCGCGGCAGTATCTATTAATTGTATGGTGGCAGAATCCGTAATTAATTGCAGCCCAATATCCGGATTGTGTACGATTACATTGCGGCTTCTTGCATCACCCCGGTATTCAATTAAGTAATCCTTATTTTTTGCACGCATGGCAGGTGGGAACAGGTTGAACAGTGCAGGCGTTATATGCCCCTGCCTGTTTATAACTGCAAACCTGGGCTTGTCGCCCGCAATGCCCAGCGCGCTCTTTCTGGCCATAGCTATACAATCGCCGTTGGGCAGGATGCGCAGCACATTCAAATCCGGCCACCCGGCGTATGCGGCTTCGCTGAAATGCCCCAAAGTATCAAGGTGTATCACCGATGAATCGGCCGAAAGCCAGATATCGCCGTGGGCGGCATGATATAAGCTGTTGTGCGGAAAGAAGGAGTATTGCCTGCCGCCTGCCAGGAGCCTGCGGAACACTCCTTTGCCCTTGTACCACCAAACGGCATCGCCCATTGTGATGAGGAACAGGTTGTGCTGCTCATCAGAGAATATCCATTTCAGTTCTGCAGCCGGAAAGGGCAGCGCCGCCGCGAAGGATTCTTGCAGTGTCTTTACCTTATAAGTGTGGAGGTCTATCAGGTCAACTCCCCATCCCGCGCCGGCGAGGCGCTCCTCGCTGCTGCCGAACAACAGCCACAACATACCGTCCCTGTCCTCGGTGATAAAGCCCACTTTATTGGCCTGCAGGCCGCTGACCGCCTTATTGAACAGGGTAAATCTTTTACCATCATAACGCTGCAAGCCTTCCGTACTGCCGATCCATATAAAGCCGCGACTGTCCTGCACGCCACAGAGGGCAAAATTGCTAATAAGGCCGTCCTCTACGGTGAGGCGGGTGGAGCGGATGATATACTTGTTTTTGCTTTGCGCTTTGCAGCAAGGGTCGGCCAACAGCATTCCTATAAATGCTGTAAACCATACGATGCTGCTGCGGCTGCATTTCATCTTACAATAATAAGCAGCCTCATGCAGGGAAAAAAGCAGGCTTGCCAAAAAGGGCGCGCAATCGGGCGCGGGTTATTGGGGATGGATTGCTGCTGTAACCCCGCTGCTTAATTTATAAAATATAATTGTAAATCAACTCATAGAGGATTTCTCCGGTACCATATAGTAACCAATTTTTAAACCATGTTGCCGTTGGGTGATTCCTGGCGCCGGCACGACCTGGGCAAAGCCTGGTTTGCAAATAAGCCCGGCCACTGCGGCGGGCATCGGAGTGTAGCTTTCAGTCTTCAGGCTGATTGCGCAGTGAAGGATCCCACAGCACATGGGCGGCTGTGAGCTATTGGCAATTTTGTCCAATATTAAAAGGGGCGCCACTGGTAAGTTTAGTGCGGCCTCGTGCGGAGGCGGCTCACTGCTTCGTAACTCATACACAAGATGACCATAAGGATACACAGAGGCCTTTGCCACTACCGCACTGCACCTAAATGTGTGTACACGGTATCCAAATCTGTTATCCTTAAAAATTAATGCTTATACATGTGCTCCAAATTCTGTTTCCTTAAGGATTAATGCATATACATCGGCCCTGAATTCTTTTTCTCTGAGGATTAATGCTCATGTATGGCGTCCAAAAGGCTGAACCTATAGTATTAATATTAATGCATGACACCCAAAAGTCTGAGCCTTGAAAATTAATCCTTATACATGGCGCATAAATGCGCAGGCACTTCTCATAAATGCGGCAGCGCAATGCGTGAAGCTCTGATACCGCTGGCCGGATGCCCCTTCTCCTGCTATAGATGCATGGTTGCCATGTATATATATGGGCGCACCTTATCCGAATGCTGGCAACTCATGTCATCCAGGATCTGGGCATGAGGCATGAGGGCAACAAGCCGGATGATGGCATGGACCCGGAAGCAAAGGACTAAGGGTTTTTGTATTTATTGGCAATGAAAGTGGCTGTCCCGGTTTGGGATGGCTTTTTTGTGGGTGTGGGGGGCGGGTTGCTGTTGCAGGCTGATTATCCTACCCAAACATTTTTATCCTTTAAGGATTTTCAATACAAAGCGTGGGCAAATATCTGTGCGAGGTTGTTGAAAATTATGGCGGTCTAAAGAACTTGTTTCTGCGTATTTTAAGAAAGGATGAATGTCTTTGCGCATTCTGCATAATAGGGGGATGATAAAAGGTGCCGGAATTCGGAATGCGCAATAGTCAAACGGAGGTATTGGTGGGGAGTTCTTTAATTATCAGGCCGTTATGATTGGGAAAGGATTTTAGGGTCGATTGATTATATTGCGTGTATTTAGGCGTTGGCGTTAAGTTTACAGACCATCTCAATATGCAATATCAGTTTGACATACACGACGAACGAGAACAAAATAAAATCGGGTTAGAAACATACTTTCTTGACAAGACAAATATGTTTGACACAGCAATTGACAAATTAATTGATGAACTCAAAGCAGGAATTCTAAAATCACAAGACAAGTTTGACGGTTGGAATAAATTGCAAGAAACAGACCCAAAGCGTTATGTAGAATTAATAGAACAGGCTGACCGTTATGAAATAAGCATTGACCATCAACAATATGAAACCTTTTTAGACATTATCTACAATGAAGAGCAACTATTGTCATTAGTAGAAATGAAAGTTATTTATGCTTTTAAATCTTTAGAAATTAATATTAAAAAACTATTAAGTGCAGCGTTCTCATTGCAATCTACTAAAGACTTTTATGTATGGGACAACCTTATTAAATTTTTAAAGGACAAGAATATAGATGCCAAGACACTTAAAAGTTATTATGAAATTACGCAACTTAAAAGTGTGAATAACGCTATTAAACATTCTGACGACTATGAAACATCATTGACGTTTATCAAAGAGTTTAAAAATTCAGACAAATTCACCTACGCTAAAGTTGACCGTTTTTATAACAGAATTAAGGACAAACCAAATACTTTTTTGCAAGAGTTGATTTCGGCAATTTATAATGAGTTGTACGAATTTGACGAAAAGAAAATTTACGACATTGCAAAATCATTTGTGCTTAGAATGAAACAAGTTGACGCAACAAAATTGACAAAGAAAATCAACGAGTATTACGAATAAAACTGCCGCTTACAGGGGTTTGGCGTTATAGAGGCTGCCGTACAAAGGCTAAAGTTCAGTTTTTTAATATCGCTTTATTCAAGGGTTCGGCTGTAGGGAATGCTTTTAGTCCTACACTTAACGTGAAATGATTGCAAGAAATTAATTTGACCGACTACGCTCATAATTACATGGCAAAAAATTTAAAACACAAAGCATCAATACCAAATCCAGCACTCAAACCATTTGAAGTGCTGGTAGGTAACTGGAAAGCGGTTGGAACACATCCGGGAGTTCCGGATACTGTATTACACGGGCAATCATCCTTTAAATGGATAGAAGGCGGTGCTTTCCTCATGTGGTCTTCAGAAGTTGACTATAAGGGTTTTCCCAAAGGAATTGCCATCTTCGGCAGTGATGATACCGCTGAAGAATATTTTATGCTGTACTTTGATGAACGAAAAGTTTCAAGAAAATATGACGTGTCATTTCAAAATAATGTTTTGAAATGGTGGCGAAACGCACCAAAATTTTCACAATGCTATACCTGGACATTTGCGGAAGATGGTAATACTATTATCGGCAAAGGAGAATTATCAACAGACGGTACGACTTGGGAAAAGGATTTGGACTTAACATATACCCGTGTAAAATAAATTGAAGACGCAACTTAATGGGTAAAGGAAGGACAGCAAGTAACAGAGGTGTCATCTCATACCTATGACTTGGGCAAGTTTGGTTGGCTTTTGGATCAGCCTACAGCAAGTAGGTTCGTACATCAAGCGGTGCTTTAGTTGGAGCTCAATATGCTTTTATCCTGCACTTCGCCAATGCTTGAACTTTGTATGCAAGTTTTCGGGGAAGTGCGTGTGTTGAATAAATCTGCACAATCCTGATAAAATAAAATGAATGGGTTAATAAAAGACATTTTAAGTAAGCGCAACTATATTGAATATGGACATACAACAACAAATCAATATTTATATCACCAGCCTAAGGGAACCAAAACGCAGTGACATGCAGGCGCTGCACGACAACATCATGCAAATAATGCCGGCTTGCAAATTATGGTTCCTGAATGGTAAAGACAGTGAAAATAAAATTGTTGCTAATCCTAATATCGGATATGGAGCACATAACATAAAATATGCTGATGGAAAAAGCAGGGAGTTTTACCAAATTGGTATGAGTGCAAACACAACCGGAATTTCCATCTATATCCTCGGCTTAAAAGATAGAAAATACTTAGTCGAGAATTATGGAAAAACACTTGGCAGGGCGAGCATAAGCGGGTATTGCATTAAATTCAAGGCACTAAAAGATATTCATATCCATATACTGGAAGCAGCAATACGATATGGGCTGGAACAAGCGCCGTAATGTCTATGTGCATTTTAAACGGTTAGCGGTGCTTTGTGTAGCAATGTGCCAGCCGCCAGCAGAGTTGTATTATCATGGGCGAACGCGGATAGCTTTATCTATATTTTTTTGGGCATTGTTAGGCTGGTGTGGATTTCGATGAAGCATAGCCTTGATTTACAATAATTTGGTTGACTAAAATTTCTCGACACCTATCTTAACCTAACAATGCCAAATTTTGGATGGTAAGTTCTTAGCCACAAAGTCGATTAGTGGTTTTTGCGGGGCGACAATTATAGGTTGACAAAAGATGGATATATGATATTCGATGACCATACTTTCAGGACGCTTGCGAGTAAGGGGAAAAATCTGACCGTAAAAACATCCATAAGACGAATGATATTGAAGAAAAGCACAGCTGTCTAAACTGCAATACAAATGATCCTCCAAGCAGGCAACTCAACTTTTTAATTTAAAATAATTTGCGAAACCGAATAGTTGCGTTTATATTTGCAACCGATTGGTTTCGCAAAGGTTCATTCATACAGTATGAGAAGAGACATTTTCCAGGCAATAGCCGACCCCACAAGGCGGGCAATTATCGCGCTGATTGCATTGGAGGCAATGACGCCAAACGCCATTGCGGAAAACTTCCACACAACGCGGCAGGCTGTTTCCAAACACCTCCGCATACTCACAGAATGCAGCCTGATAAAACAGGCGCAACAAGGGAGAGAAATCTATTACTCACTCGAAACGGAAAGACTTCAAGAGATCGATAAATGGATAAACCAATTCAGAGGGCTTTGGGAAACCCGGTTCGATCAATTAGACCAAGTATTATCAACCATTAAAAACCAGAAAAAATGTTGAACAAAGAAGAATCGCCAAGCGCGGAGAACAACAATTTGCTATTTGATTTTACCGTTGACAAAACGACAAAAACGGTAGTCATCATCAGAGAATTTAACGCCGGTCTTTCGCTGGTATGGGATGCTTTTACCAAACCAAAAATTCTTGACGAATGGTGGGCGCCTAAGCCCTGGGCCTCAAAAACAAAAATCATGAATTTTGAAGTTGGCGGGCGAAGATTTTATGCCATGGTAAGCCCCGAAGGGCAAGAGCGCTGGGCCGTTCAGAAATACACTTCTATTACTCCAAAAACCAATTTCAAACTGTTGAACGCTTTTGCGGACAAAGATGAGCTTCCTGAATTGCCCGGTTCTGAATGGGATTTAGCTTTCAGCGAACTTGCCGGAACAACAAAGGTCTGTATTACTATTTGTAATGAATCCCTTGCCCGCATGGAGAAGCTGCTTGAAACCGGCTTTAAGGAAGGAATTACTATGACGATGAAAAACCTGGAAGAATTGCTGGCCAATTTATCGCAAAGGCAGTAGAAAGTTTTGCAGCCTTTCCTATAACAAGTGGATGTGGTCAAGCTTGTACACGGCCTAATCTTGCTCAAGTGATGCTGACGCCAGGAAGCAGCCCACAGCGACTTGTTTTTCAACCTGAGACACTACCCAAAGTAGGTATAGCTGTTGCCGTAACCGCTGCCGCTTGTCAGGTACAAAATAAGGGTTGTTCCGCCCACGGAAGAACACTTTGGCTCGTTGCCTGCAGGCTCTCCCGGAAGCCGCACCTGGACTGTGGACGCATACGCAGCGTGGCCATACAGGTGTAGCCGGCGTGCCGAAACGATGGCACGACACCCAAATGCGTGCGCAGGGTATCCAAATCCGTTAACCCTGAAGATAAATTTGAATACATGGGTTCTAAATGTTCCAACCTGGATGATTATTACTCATGCGTTGGGTCCAAATCCTTTTGCCTTGAAGATTTATTTAGATACTTGATGCCTGAAAGCCTTAGCCTTGAGTATTAATGTTAATGCATGACGTCCAAAAGTCTAAGCTTTGACGATTAATATTAATACATGACACACAAATGCGTGTGCACGGGCAATAAATGCCCATGCACGATGCATTAAACCGCCCGCGCGTTGCCGGGATGTCTTTGCCCCCTCTATAAATGCGGAATGCCGCTGTATTACTGCGGGTGCACTGCCCCATAATCCGGCAGCGCTGCGCGCGGTCCCTGCGGGAATCACGAAAAGGGGGAAGGGGAGCTCGGGTACAATGTTAGCTGGCTAATTAATATAACCTATCCTGTCAACTTGGTCGTCCCGAAGGGATCTTTAGCCCAAAAGCTTATTCAATGATTCATGCGGGATGGCAAGGTTGGCTTACAAAACAATTGCAGTCTCAGCATGCTAGCTTCCTAATCCATGCGCTTCAATTAAAACTCTTTATTATTAAAATAATCATGAAAATGAATGAATTAAAATTTGTTAAACAATACAAATTATTTTATTCATTTGCCTTTTGCTGAAGGATGCGCTTTTATTTTTGCCGCTCACCAAATTTTTAAATTTTATTTTTATGAACATCCCTGAACGAAACCGCCTGACGATGAACAAGGCGGTAGCAAAGCACAATAACGAGCACAAGGAAGTATGGCAGGGCCAGCCCATCTTTGCCCAGGCCCACGCAGAGCTGGAGGCATCCATAGCCGGGCGGGATGCAGTGCTGGAGCAGCAATCGCAGAAAACCCAGGGCATCACCGGCGATAAGGATGCCGGCACCGAAATGGCTGTAAGCATGGTGCTGAAGCTCGCGCGAAACACGGCAGCCTATGCGCTCAATAATGGCAACCACGACCTGTATGCACAAGTGAACTACAGCAAATCTTACCTGCTGGGCCTCGATGACAATACACAGGCCGGTGTGCTCAGGAAGATATTGAAGGCGATAGCCGCCGTAGCAGAAAACCTGCGCGATTACAATGTAACGCCGGAGGCGTTGAAGGAAGCCGGACAGGCTGTAGATAATATGGAAAGCGCGCAGACGAAGGCCCGCGTTACCGTTACCGGAAAATCCACCGCCCGCCTGTCGGTGCCGCAGTGGGAAGCGAAAAGCCGCCATGCCCTTTCTGTAATGGACCGCATGGTGTACAACTTCGAAGACCGCGACCCGGCCTATATAACCCAGTACCGCCAAACAAGGATCATCCAGGATCTGGGAATGCGGCACGAGCAGGCGGGGCCGGATGATGGCGTGGATCCTGAAACCAAGGACTAAGGGTTTTTGATATTTTTATGGAAAGAGGCTGTCCCCGGTTGGGGATGGCCTTTTTTTGCGGGTGCTTTGTTTTGAAATGACAGAATTTGACTCTGTTTGGCTTTTCCAATTCTATGAAGGACATTGGGCGGGAGAGCATATAGCTGGAAAACCAAAAAACCAGCTATCTTTCGAAGCAATATAGATCAAATAATGTTGCAGACCTTAAACCTAGAAGAGATAAAGCAAGGGTGCCCAGGACTTTCGAAAGCTAAAGCCAGTTTCTTATTTGAAAATTGCATTGTTACTCTCCATCGCCAGAAACATAATATCGGCTGTAACATGGCAATTACGGGTGATGAAAATGGTGTAATGCAATTATCATGGCCTCACGTAGTAGATGACCAATTACAAAGGACTTATGCAGATCAGCAGGAAGCTACGGAACATGCAGCCGAATGCATGGCTATTATGCTTGCACTTAAGCTGACAAAATATACCGTCGTCGAACGTTCTGTTAAAGGCACAGGAATAGATTATTGGTTAGGTGAACCGGACGATATTTTGTTCCAAAGTAAAGCCAGGCTTGAAGTTTCTGGGACGTTTGATGGGGATGAAAAGGAACTTGAAAAGCGCTTTAATAGTAAGTGTAAGCAAACCAAACGCTCTGATGGCACTGCTTTGCCAGCATATGTATCCGTTACAGCTTTCAAAATACCTCAATCAAAATTTGCTAAAAAGCCATGAATATATCCGAATTACATAGGGATGCAATGGAGTTAGCAGATCAAGGTTTTTATTATAAAAATCGAGGTGATTCCGAGGCATCATTGCAATACTTTCGTGAAGCCTTAGTGAAAGAAAGTAAAGCAGCATTTGCTGCCCGCCAACAAGACGTTGGTGAGCCTTCCGAATCTGTATTATTCAGAAGCGCTGCATCTCTTGCGCTAAATGCACAAAATTATAGTGAGGCTGAAAGATTGGTTGCCTATGGACTGATTGGAAACCCACCAAATGAAATTGCTGAAGAACTTAGAGATATTTATGAGAATATAAATTTTGAAAGGCATCTACAATTGAATGGAATTGAACTTAACGGTACAGAAGTACAGATGTCCATATCTGGTAAACAAGTTGGCTTTGGATTTGCGAAGAGCGACCAAGTCACTAAAAGAATAAATCTTTTTGAAAAGCTTACGCTTAGGACAGCTGAAAGAAAAACTGGCAGACCATTTCGAGAATCCGGACCTGTTAATAAAGAATTGAAACATGCATTTGAGCCCTACTTATCTGTTGGGCGCGCAGCGAGCTTTGCATTTACGGTTCACTTTGGTGTTCCTACATCCCAACTACAATTTCTAGGAACGGAGACACCATTAGGAGTTGTTGACGATGTCCTAAATAATATAGCTCTGATCAATGAAGGACGTGAAGCCGAATTGAAAGAAACAATTAATGATGAGGCTTATTTCAGGAACTTCTTTTCTCTTACTAAAGAAATGGCACCGGATGGCAGCGATATTTCATTAGTCGGGTTTACTACCATTCGGGATGGGCATGAGAGGCGCATTAGCTTTACCAGGCTTAAATCCCAATTTAATAGTGACTTGTTGATTGACGGAAAGGGTATTGGTATTGATAAGGATGAGCCAAAAGAATTCGTGGGACGCCTTACTTCTGCTGATTCTGATGAAAGCAGGTTTGCTTTGAAACTTGAAAGTGGCGTTAAGTTGTTTGTCGTTGTGCCGGAAGGCTTAGGCGATATTGTCAAAAATTATTTTGAAGAAGAAGTAAGAATTGTTGGCGTATTCACGGGGCAAAATACAGTCAGGCTTATTGATTTAAATCAAGAGTAGCATATACGCTTTAGCTTTTGAGCCAGCAGATGCAAAGCACCAAACCCACCTTTGAGTCAATAAAAAAGCAACTCCCAAGATTATTGAAGGAGTTAAAGGCTTGTACTTTATGTGAACGCACTAGCCTTAAAAACCTACCACAAAAAGGTATTTATTTATTTCAGGAAAAAGGAAAGCCTCTTTATGTAGGCAGATCAAACCGAATGCGCCAAAGATTAATGGAGCACGGCCGGGCAAGTGCCAGCCATTATGATGCAAGTTTTGCTTATCGCCTGGCTAAAGAAATGGCAGAGAAAAAAGGATATAAAGAGAAGCTTACTCGGAAGATTTTTACCACAACTTCGCCCTACAAAGAAATGTTCTCGGCCGCTAAGGCTCGCGTTGCTAAAATGCAAATGACCTATGTGGAAGTTGAAGACCCGTATATCCAGACGATCTTTGAGGTTTATGCTGCGCTTGAATTAAATACTACTTATAATCACTTCGACCCTACATAGCCTGCACTGGCGATTATAAAACTTCGCTTATATAGGAGTAGCCAATCCATGTGCCTTGATCCAAGTGCTTACAGTTTGCCTATGCACTTTCAATTTAGTTGCTATCATTTTTTGAGTATAGCCAGCTGCCAGTTTCTTTCGGATGTATTCTGTATGCTGAGCTAATTTCGGCATTTTGGTACGGCTTCCGGATGGGCGTCCTAATGGCTTTCCTTCTGCTTTAAGACGAGCCATTGCTTCACGAGTACGTAGAGAAATTAAGTTGCGTTCTATTTCTGCAGATAAACCGAAAGCAAAAGCCAACACTTTAGAATTGATATTATCGCCAAGCTCGTACCCTTCTTTAATAGCCAGCACACGCACATTTCGCTCCATACAAAGGTTAAGAATGCTCATAATCTGCATGAGGTTACGACCAACACGTGAGATCTCAGAAACGATGAGAATATCTTCTGTTCGTAGTTTACGAAGTAGTGTATGCAAGGCACGCTCTTCTAATCTTTTAGTAGAGCTGATTTTCTCAGATACCCATTTGTCGATGGTAAGATTCTTCGATTGAGCGAAACGGTCAATCTCGTGGCGTTGGTTTTCGGTGTTTTGCCGCTCTGTAGATACGCGGATGTAAGCATAGATCATAGATTGACAAGGTAGTGCGATATGCCTCCCTTTTCTTCAACCCGGAATGGATGTTTGATGTAAGTGACGGCTTTGACGTTGTTGTTGGGAATCCGCCTTATGTGCGACACGAAGATATCAAAGTGCCGAAGCCTTTGCTTAAAACAAACTATAAGACCTACAGCGGGACAGCGGACCTTTATGTTTATTTTGTTGAATTAGCGTTTAACTTATTACAAAAAGGAGGACACCTTGCATACATTATACAAGATAAATGGATGCAGGCTGGTTATGGGAAGCCGCTACGCAGTTATCTGCTAAAGCAAGCAGTAAAAGAGATAATAGATTTTGGTGATGTTCAGGTTTTTGAATCCGCCACTACGTATGCCTGCATCTTGCGGGCACAGAAAGCAGAGATGGGAAGGCTATTACAATATACAAGCATCAATGAACCACTAACCAATGCCGATACTTTGCAGAATCGCATTGAAATGGCCTCTATCGAGTTCAATACTAATAATCTTACTAATGATACTTGGATGTTGTCTGGTGGCAAAGAAACTGAGCTTTTGGAAAGGATTTGGGGAGACTGTTTGAAGTTGGAAGAATATATAGGAAACGAAGTTTGTCGTGGTGTCACAACAGGACTGACTGAAGCCTTTCTTATTGATGGTGCAACTCAGAAAACTATAATAAAGGAACATGCACCTAGTAAAAAGCTGTTGAAGCCAGTCTTACGCGGAAAAAGTATCTCGCCTTGGTATAGCAAAACAGATGACAAATATCTAATTGGTACTTTTCCTGCTCTTGGTATTAATATTAATGATTATCCACCTGTAAAAGCACACCTATTGTCTTATGGCAAAAAGAGATTAGAGCAGAGCGGTGTAGGAAATGCGAGAAAGAAGACAGGATACAAATGGTTCGAAACGCAAGATGGTATTCAATATTGGCGGGAGTTTGAGCGCCCAAAAATCATGTATCAGAAATTCCAAGTCAAACCATGTTTCATCTTTGACGACCAAGGGTTGTATTGTAATGACAGCATGTGGATTATAACTAAAGATGACAAGCTTCTGCTTGGAATTCTCAATAGCAAACTTGGCTGGTGGCTTATTTCAAAGTATTGCACAAAGATTCAGAATGGATATCAGCTCATTTGGAAATATTTAGGGCAGATACCAATTCCTAAAACGATGAACAGCAAGACAGCGAAAGAGATTGACTTGCTGGTAAACAAAATCATTACTAAGAAAAAAGCCGGAATTGATATAAGTAAAGAGGAGGCTGATGTCGATCGATTGGTCCTTGCTTTGTACGGCCTTGGGGAGGAAGATATCTTAATTCCCTGTTAGAGATTAATTGCTAGCAGTTGCGTTCAATCAACGTTATTTCCTCCTCCGTAAGTTCATAGAGCTCGTAGATGAGACGGTCTATTTCATCTTCTTCTTTGGCAGTGTCTTTACCTTCCTTCTTTTTGAGGAGAATGCGGTCAACGAGAGTGATGAACGGCAATTGGGACTTGGGAAGTTTGATTGGCAATCCATTTAACCCTTTTACTCCAACGTGAGGGGTAGCTTTATTGCCTTTTCTCAAAATCTCTCTTTCAATAGCATAATGAGTTAAGAGCTTTGAGTTAAGAACTGAGCATAAGAATTTTAAGTTGACTATATCGGACGCTAAAGTGCCAGTCATTAGACCATATGCTGTATAAAGAGGTTCGTTGGAATATGCAGCGAGCAATGTTTGTCCCGACTCGGGAATTATCAGCCTTTCAACTTTATACCTCTCATGGTTGCCTAATGCAATAGTTTTTCCCTGCGCTTTGAGACTTTTTTCAAGCGCTTCATCAAAGAACATGTATCCGTCTTCTTCAGTCCATTCATAATGATATTTGACAACGTTTCTTGTACCAGAAATATACTTCTGATAGTATACAGATGAACGCGTCGGCGATAAAAAGTCGTCAAAACAACCTCCTATATTCACACCACGATTTACCTCTAAAAACGTATCGAGTCTGATTGTATTCTCTTCAATCTTAAAAAGGAGCTCTTCGGCTTGTGGAAAGTGAAATTCTGTATGGATGTTAGCTAAGATCTTAGTTGCATCCTTCAGTTCGAATGACTTCAAGTCGGTGTTTACCCATTTGACTTTATAGTCTTTCCCTAAGCTCTTTTTGCCTAACCCTATTATGACGCAGTCAACAACTGCTTCAAAAGGATTTAAGTTAGAGGCTAAGTATGTAATGCTAGAACTGCCTAATATGAATTTTCTTACAATAGCATAAGTAGGTAATACAGCTATCGTCTTATTTGTGATGAACGAAAGGTGTCCATTTGATGTAAGCAGGGAAATACCTTTTTCAACCATCAAATTCATTGCATTGATTCTGTCATTAGCCTTTAGCACGGCTTGATATTGATTAACAAAACAGTTTCTGTGCTCATTACTTAACGGTGCTGCATTTTTTCCATAATAAGAAATGTATGGCGGATTCCCAACAACAACGTCAAAGCCGTCACTTACATCAAACATCCATTCCGGGTTGAAGAAAAGGGAGGCATTGTTTTGGTCATACGGGTCCCAGCCAGCTAACTTATCAGCGGCATCATTTGCCCAACCCGTTTTCTTTAACTCTGTGGCAATAGCCGTACGCAACTCTAAGTCTTTATTGCGGTATTTCAGCTTAGTGTCTTTCGTACGGGCATTAAACAGCCTGCTACGAATAGCCTTTAGCTCACTTTCTAATTCTTTAATGCGTGGTGTATTATAAAGCGTGGTTTGTGCTGTAGGTTTTTCAATATCCACGAGTGTATTAGCGGCTACAAATTTGGTTTCCAGATTAGGTAAGGGCCGTATGCCAAAGTTGGCTTTATCCGGATTTACCTTTTGCTCTACTACCAGTGATATAAAAAACCGCAACTTTGATATCTGGGTGGCTATTGGTTGAATATCCACCCCGTAAATACAAGTCTCAATCAGGAATAGCTTGCGTGCATAGTCGGGGTCGTTAATGCTTTGATCGAAAGCATCATTGATTTCCTGTAGCCGCTCTCCGCGGTCTTGCTTATCATCAATATCAAACGCTGCATCGCTGTCGCTCTTTGCTTTTTCTAACTGTACATCACGCCAGATTCTATTTTCCGGGTCTAACTTCTGCAGCATATGCACCATCTTTTGCAGCACGCCCATCGGGAAAGCACCGGAGCCACATGCGGGGTCAAGAATTTTGCAGCCGCTTAGCGCTTGAATAATTTTTGTTTGAACTAATTTATTGTTACCGAAGGGCGTGTTGTGATCAAATGAAGTGAGTGCGCGTAGTTCTTTATCTATCTCATCCTCTGAACTTTTGCCCCAATCGGACACAGCAGTTTTAAGAAAGGCCATCAGACTTTCATTCACCATGTAATCCACGATCTCGCGCGGTGTATAAAAAGAGCCGGTTTGCTTTCTGGCCGTAGTCTTAGTTTCGGGGTTATAGCTGGCCAGTAAATTTTCAAATACTTTTCCCAACAACTCAGGGTCCAAGGCTACGTCTTCCTCTATTGGGGTATTTTCTGTAATTGTAAATTTATAAGATTTAAGGATATTAATCAGTCCCTTTACCGCAGCTTTCTTGGTAGCAGCATTGCTGACTCCGTATTCGTTGCTTAGGTCTACTTTCTCTTCCACGCCAAAGAAAATGTAGTCAGGAACAACCAGTTGTTCGCCTTGGGTCATTTGGTCCGAAAAACCATCTATGTACTTGTTTTGGTACTTGTCGTCGAGGCATTCAAAAAGACCACCATTTAAAAAAGGCACTACACTATTCATCATGTCCAGAAACTTGTCTGGTTTTTTGAAATACTGTTTGTACCGCATAAGGTAATCTATGCCACGGTGTGTGCCGTACCCATCCCCACGAAACCCACGCTTCCGTTTATCTATACTTTCAGCTTCTATTGGGCAGTTCAGTGTGGCAAAGAATAAATTTTGTAAAACAGCCTTATAGTAAACACTGTCCCTGTTCGACTCCAAAAACATGCCTGTTTCATGATGTGGCGAGATGTCCTTTAAGATATCTTTTTGCAAGGTATTAAGCTCAAATAATTCTTCTGGTATTAATCCCTTCTCTTTGATAAACCAAACGAAAAGTAAGCGAGTGAGCATGCGAATAACATTCGTTGCACGATGCTCCTGCAAAAGTTCATTGAGGTTGACGTTTTTGCGGTGTGCATCTGCAGCAGTGGGAGCGCCAGGAAATATTACCTGCTTGGTCGCCCAGAAATACCAGTTTGAAAGTTCGCGGTAGAAGCGCTTATTAAGTTCTGACGTACTGAGCGTTTTCTTCCAGGCTTCATGCAGTGTAACGAATGAGCTGATCGAATGCGCACTGCTAAGATTGAGAAGGCTAAGATCCGCTAGAATCTCAATGTGAGCTCGGTGCGTATGAATGAGATCAATATCTCTAATTAAAGTTACCTTTTGCAAAACATCCCGATCTGGCCTAAGCTTATGTAGCCTCCGGTCTATGATAGAAAGCGTCAGCTTGTTATCGTAGTGAAATAGTACAATCACAGGCATGAAAAATGGCCGGTTAATCTCGCGGGTTATGCCAACTAAATCCGCCCGTTTGTATTCGCTGCTTTTTAACTCAATAGCTATAAACAAAAAGCTCTGATATTCCTTTTCATCCACTTCCTCAGGACTGCGCTTCGAGGTGAGCCCACTTAGCTCTTTGTCGCCAAATTGAAAAAGGAAGTCAATGCGCGCCCAATCTTTTACTAATGCTTTGTCTTTGTTGATAGCGCTGGCATCTATTGAGAATGCATCCTTAAATCCCTCAAAATTAGGCGAACTAAGTCGCTGCATTTTAAGGCTGTGATAACCCAGCGTTTTAAATAATGCGATGGCACTATCCTGAAGTGCTACTCCACCTTTGAATGATTTTAATGAAGCCGTTATGTCGCCCAAAATATCAGCGCGGTTATTTTTTGTGGCAGTAGCCATAGGTTTATTTAATTACAAGCCAGGTGATAAGTGTGAAAGTAGTGTCTTCTTCAGGCGTTTCCTCTGTTTGACCAGCTGTACCAACTACTAATTGCGCATTACGTTTGCCGGAAGTAAGCTGCGAAAAATTGTTCTTCTTAAGTGTACTGCGAATACTTGCAATAGCTTCCTGCAAAAGCTTTGATTCTCTATTCATGTCTTCACCATTTCCCGTTTCTTTATTAAAGATGTTACACAGCTCTTCAAAAGGCACTTTTACGCGCTGGCAAAGCACCCGGAAGATTTCAAGAATAATACGCGCATGCCCATAGCGATAACGAATAGCTCCATCATCCTGCACATACACTAAGTAATAAGGGTGCAAGGGATTCAACTTCTGAGCATCAGCTTTTGTGTTTTTGCGGTCATCATCTGTATCGGCATCTATCCTTTTGGGGTTATGCTGGAGGCAAAAGATAATACCCGGCTTCACGATGCCGGCGGCTTCCCCATTAAACAGGTTTGCTAGCTGTAAATGACTGTATTGGCCGGATGGAGACGGAACAATTGCATATAGCCCCGCAGGTGCATCTTCCAGTTTTGCTTTTGTCTCCTCTGTGAAATAGTGCTGGAGCTCTGCACGGAAATCATCCAATGTGAAATCGGTCAGGGATACGGTATCATTCAGATCATCCATATCCAATACTTCTTTGCGCATACGAAGCAACTGCTGATCCCGGTACTTTAAGTCCTGCCCTATAATATCATCCAAACCTTCGGTATTGCGCAACAGATCATCCTCCGCTGTGGCTGTAAGATCAACAAGCGCCATACGTGCCTCTACCCGGTCTTTTAGATTAATATATTTATTGAGATCGGGGGTGGGCCAGAAATTTACCAGCTGAATTTTATTATTCACACTATTAAGGCGATCAATCCGCCCAAAGCGTTGTATAATCCGTACCGGGTTCCAGTGAATATCGTAGTTCACCAAGTAATCGCAATCCTGCAAATTCTGCCCTTCCGAAATACAATCAGTAGCAATAAGAATATCTATTTCTTCTTCTTGGTTCAGTATAGTTAGCTTATCACGGCCTTTGGAACGCGGCGAGAAGTGGGTAAGAATGGTGTTAAAATCGGCCTTTCTTTTATCAAGCGTATTGGAATACTGGCTTCCTGCCACTAAAGCTATATGCACACCTAACTCTTCACGGGCCCAGTCTTTCAGGCATCTATATAAGTATTCAGCAGTATCGGCAAAGGCGGTGAAGACAATCACCTTCTTGTTGTCTTTATTCAGGGGCTTTCTAAGCTTTCCGGAAATAAGGGTTTTCAACTCGGCCATCTTGGCATCGTCATTCGGCTCTACTGCTTTCGCATCATTATGTAGCCTTACCAAGGCCGATTTGTCCGCTTTCAATGCAGTAAGCCATTCATCTAACTTTAAATGAGATAGACGGTATTTCAGGCGTCCACCGATCTCGCCTTCCGGGTCTTCTCCGTTGGCAAGGTCAGGACTAATGCTGCTATCATATTCCGTCTCTATTTCATCGTCTTTATGATCTTTCTTAAAGCGCGCGATTTTAGCCTCCAGGGCTTCAATTTTTTTTAAGGTGCGATCCATAGAAATCTCAAAGGATTCAATAGAGCTCTCTAAGCGTTTGAGATAACCCACCTTCATCATAGAAATAAGCAGCCGTTCGCGTTTGTCCTGAGTGAAGGATTTAATGCCACTACGATTAGCAATGGCTTCGTAATGTGGCTTAAATTCCTCTTTGAGAAAGTTGAAAGGATTGTATAGCCGGAACTGATAGGCATTGATCGTATCCGATATAGTATCGTAATGCGGAAACCTTTTTTTTTAAATCTATTTCAGGATAGATAGCAATCGGTTGTATTCTTTTGGGGAATTTGCCGATATCAGCTGCATTGTAGTAACGCTCTATGTGCTTACGTGAACGTGCAATTGTGAGGGTATCTAATAGGCGGGTGAAGTCGGTACCTAAATTTTCTATCAGATCCTTTACTTTACGATCTGCATTTTTCTTAGGATCAGCCCATTTAGTAAATCGCTTTTGCGCCAGCGTAAGCATATCCGATATACCATCAATGCGTATGGCTTCGCTTTCAATAGAATCGCTGTTATGCGTGATGAGGTGAATCTGATTTCGAAGATCTGCAAGCGTATTGTTTACCGGTGTTGCAGAAAGCAATAATACTTTGGTCTTGCTTCCCTGCTTAATGATCTTTTCCATAAGCCACATAGCCCGGTTCATTCTTGTCTCGCCGGAGCCATCACGCCTTTCTTCCTCAATTTGTGCTCCCCGGAAGTTGTGGCTTTCATCAATTACAATAAGATCGTATGCCGCCCAATTTAGTGTTGCAAAATCAAGACTGTCCGCTTCGGACAATCTTTTTACGCGTCCCATATCCGTGTGATAAAGTACATTGTATTGAAAGCGGTCACGCTCAAGCGGATTAAGCGTACTCATTTTACTGGCTTGGTAAATAGTCCAGTTTTCACGCAGCTTTTTGGGGCAGATTACTAATACTCTTTGATTCAGTAACTCGTAGTACTTGATGACGGCAAGGGCTTCAAAAGTTTTCCCAAGCCCTACACTATCTGCAATAATGCAACCGCCAAAATTGCGCAGCTTATTGATCGCGCTTTTTACACCGTCCTGCTGAAAGGGATAGAGCATTTTCCATACTTCCGTATCCAACAAATTAGTATGACCAGCTAAGAAGTTTTTATCATCTCCGTTTTTTACGAACTCATCGAACAAGTGATAGAGCGTTTTGAAATAAACAAATTCCGGCGCCGCTTCTTCAAAATATTTTCCTAAGTAATCAAGCACTTCTTCCTTTACATCTTTTACAAGCCCGGTATTATCATCCCACAATGCTTTAAACCATGCTTCAAGCCCTTTGTGTTCAATTTTATGCTGAACGACCATGTTCAGCTCCATATTTCCCTTCCGGACTCCATTAAGCGCTAAACCATTTACCGTAAAATTTGATGAACCTAATACGGCTTCAGGACTTGCGCCATTAGGCTTATTGATCAGGTAAAGCTTGCCGTGCAAAAAATTAGGCTTCACCATACTACGTACTTCCACCTTCTGACGTATCCATTCCGCGCATGAGCGGGCAGCATATTTCTGGCGTACTTGTTTCGCCGTGGCAATGGTGCCGCTGGCTTCTGTAATTGTTGCACCGCGCCCTACTGTTTTACCAGGATCAATATTCTTTAAGAAAGATGGCTCTCCAAAGAGAAATCGTAAAGACGTTATATCCTTAAGATTCTCTTTTAGCTTTTCATAAGCGTTGAGCGTAAAATAGGCAGAGACAAAGGATAGCTCCGAACCCGGAACTATATGTTTCTCCAAAAACGAACCAACTGTTCCAAAGTTGTAGTTATCAAGGATAGATGGTAAATCATTCTGGTTGTCAATGCCGGGTATCATGGGGTTAAGATAATATGTTCCCTCAATGCCAGCAAAAATGCCGGGATTTATTTTCTTGCATTCAATCCGCGTGAGGGACAGTAGCGGAAATCCTCCGCTTTTTTTCGGCGGAGATTGCAGCGAATGGCCCGGCCCGGCAGGGACACGCCCAATCCCTCGGTATTGGCTTGAGTAGTGCGAAGTTGGCTAGTACCTCACAGGTCGGGCAAGTATGCGGAATGCGATAATTATGATGCCCGAATGTCTTATTTACATCCTTACGGCAAACGATCTTTTTGGGGAATGTGACAGGTAGTTTTTGGGATACGCTCCCGGTTATTGATTGGTATAATCAATCGCCACTTCCCTGCCGGCGAGGATGTGCTTATTTTGGGCATTTTGAATAAATGCTACAATGCGGAACTGATCGGCGCTCATATTGCCGGGCAGCGTAAAGCGCACTTCACCATCCGCTTTTTGCAGTGAGCGGAAATCACGGACTACATTATAATGCTTTAACGTCCGGCCGCCATTTTCGCCTCTTTGTACATCTGTACTTGCATGGATTTGTACCAAGGCGAGATTGACTACTTCGTTTGCCTGGATGCGCGTTTTGTAAGTAACGATCGCTTCGCCATCTTTCTCATGCCGTGCGGTTACCTCGATATTGGCGGCAGAAGGCTTTGCCGCAGCTTTTTTAATAAGCGCACTGAGGCCCTGCTGATTGCCGCCCGTGGTTTGGTCTGTACCATTTACAATCGCCTGCGGCGTATAGACATTATCAGACCCGAAGGCTGAAGAGTACTGGTTTTGCCGCTTCGAATAATCACTGTTGCTGTATGGGTCTTTCCAGCCAAGCCTGTTCCAATAGTCAACATGAAAAGAGAGCACAATAACATTATCCTTAAATTCACTTTTAAGCACAGGCATCAATGCATCTGCCGGCGGGCAGCTGGAGCAGCCTTCCGATGTAAATAATTCTACGATGGCTATGCCTGCCTGTTTCGTATTATTTCCTGTAGCGGGCAAACGCCCGCCCTGGCCGGAGCATCCTTGCGATAGGAAACAACCGAATAGCAACGCTGCCCAAATCTTAGTATTCATCTTTTTTTTCGATTAAATGGTTTTAAAAAGGCAGCCTGTGTTTTACAGGCTGCCATGCACTCAGCATTAAACACAAACTACTTTCCCATTTTATTGTCCATCATCATCTTGTCATCCATCATCATTTTTCCGTTCATATCCATCATCTCGCCGTCAGACATCATTTTCTTGCTGCCATCTTTCATCATTATCGTGCCGTCCTTCATTACTTTGGAGCCGTCCTTCATCATCATGTCTTTCGACATCATCATGGTCTTGCCTTTTTTCATCATCATCATTTTGCCGTCCTTCATCATTACACCATCCTTCATTTTCATTTTGGATTGTGCATTAAGCACAGGTGTAGCGGTTGCCGTAAAGGCGAAAAGTGCAATCATTGCGATTAGCTTTTTCATGTTTGTTTGTTTTTGGTGGTTAAAAGAAAAAATTTTTGGAAAGAAATTGTTTTTGAGCATTCTGCCTATCATTACTAACGGAAAGATTGTACCATTAGCCTTTAATAATCTCACAGAAGTATAACAAGTGTATTCGGCTTTTAAAAAAACAAAAAGATTGTTTTAAGCCTATTAAATTTGAATGCTTTACATGCAGACATTAATACTGGTATGATTTACGTACAATCTTTAATCAGATAATCTCATGAAGAAAATACTGCTCGTTGAAGACGATCCTGATATTTACCGGTTGATAGCGCTTCATCTTACCGAGCCGGAGTATGACCTGCATGTATGGGATACCGGTATGGAAGCATTCGGGCAGATTGCCTCCGGGCATTTCGACCTGCTGATTCTTGACCTTATGCTGCCAGATGTAAATGGTATAGAAATTTGCAAAGCTGTGCGCCGTAAAGATGAGCAGGTGCCTGTTGTTATGCTTACCGGCCGGTGCGACGAGGCAGATAAGCTTGCAGCGTTTGAGGCAGGTGCAGATGACTATATTACAAAACCTTTTGGCATACAAGAGCTACTGGCCCGTATCAAGGCATTGCTTCGCCGTACGGAATTAAGAATCAGCAATCCTGCGGTACCGGAACACCAGGATATTATCTTCCAAAAGCTGCATATCGACAAGGATAAAATGAAAGCTGCTATCTCCGGGCAGCGCCTCGACCTGACACCTAAAGAGTTCGATCTCCTTTATCTTCTTGCCTCCAATCCCGGAAAGGCATTCACCCGCCAACAATTGCTGGAGGCTGTATGGGGCGTTGCATTTGCCGGCTATGAGCACACGGTAACCGCGCATGTAAACCGTTTACGTTTAAAAATAGAATCAGACCCTGCACAGCCGGAATACATACTTACATGCTGGGGAACCGGTTATCGCTTTACAGAATGAAAAATCAAAGTAGTAGCTTATTTGGTCGCATTATCCTTTTAATAGCCGGACTTATCACCGGGCTTGGCCTGCTATTCATGGTCATTACTTACACCATCGCTACCAATTACCATGAGGCAAGCATGCAGCTGCTCAATAGGGATGTAGCTGTGCATATAGCAAAGTTCAGCACCCCATTCGGGGCAAATGGATTAGATAAACAAAAGGCGGATTCGGTATTCTATGATGCGATGGTCCTGAGCCCTACTTCAGAAGTTTACTTCCTGGATACAACAGGTAAAGTAGCCGGCTATCATCCATCGGAATACCGGGTAACCGAATGGACACTGCCGCTGAAGAAGATCGAGGCCTACATAGCATCAGCAGGTAGAAGCTATATAAAGGGGCCGGATCCGCGCGATCCTTCCTGCCCTAAAATATTTTCCGCAGCACAGGTTATCAGCAATGGGAAGCGTGTGGGCTATATCTATGTAATCCTTGCGGGCAGCCAATCGCGCCTTGCCGCCTCTACACTGTTTGGCAATCATGCCATCATTCTGTCCATCACCGCATTTTCGCTGATACTTTTGCTTTCGCTTATCCTGAGCTTAATGTATGTGCGGCAAATCCAAAAAAGATTTGACCGTGTAGTGGCTGTGCTCAATCGTTTTGAAGAAGGGGATTTCAATGCCCGTTTTGAAATTCAGAAAGGTGATGGACTTGCAGACGTAAAGAGCGCTTTTAATAAAATGGCAGATCTGCTTGTATATCATATAAACAGGCTTACCAAGAGTGAAACAGATCGTAAAGTGTTTATAGCAGGCATTACGCATGATCTGCGTAATCCATTGGCCATTGCCGGTGGGTACGCAGAAACACTCCTGATAAAAGGTGCGGATGGCACGCTCAATGCGTATGAGCAGCATGATTATGCGAAGCTGGTGGTTCAGAAAGTAAAGCTGGTGGAAAAGCTGGTAACACAGCTTCACGACTTATCTGCCATGGAGTCTGTTTCATTCGGGCCTAAACCGGAGCCTTTTATGTTCTCAGAGCTCGTACAGGAAGTTGCCCATTCCTTCCGGCAGAAAGCTGCTGAGCATGGTGTAGCTATTAACTGTAAAGATTGTGAAGATGATGCCTATGTTCTTGCGGATGTTAGTATGATGGAGCGGGTAATGCAAAACCTGCTGGCTAACGCAGTAGCCAATTCGCCGGAAGAGGCCGCTATAATTGTACGGCTTGTTAAGGAACGGGATAACCTGACCTGCCAGTTTGAAAATGGCGGGTTGCCGCTGCCGGATGTAATGATTCAATGGCTCACAGATGGTACAGACAGCGTACAGACATCGGTACCACAAACATCCGCCCTGGGGCTAAGCATAGTAAAGCGTATCCTGAATGCACATCACTTTCCGCTCCAGGTAGCGTGCAGGGATAATCGCATCGTTTTTTCCTTCCGGATGCCGGTGTATGCTACGCAAACAGGCCGGCAGTTATAGAAATGGATACAATTGGAGATACTTACGTGAGAAATTATTAAATTATAAAATTTTTCTTTGCGGGATAATTCATTCATCATTTTAATCAAAACAATAATTTTATGAAAAAGACATTTTTAGTTCTTGCTGCTGCCGCCTTTTTGGTGTCGTGCAATAATGACAGCGCTACAACGGATAGCACTAAAACAGAGACAATGGCGCCTGCTATGGCCACACCATCCGGAATGACAGAAGGTGGAGTAATGATGCAGGACGGTAAAATGATGATGATGAAGGACGGCAAAATGATGATGATGGATAAGGACATGTCCATGACCAACGGTAACAAGGTGATGATGAATGGCGAGATGATGCACGCCGACGGTACCAAGATGATGATGACTGAAGGCATGATGGTAAACGCGAATGGCGATATGATGGATGCCAGTGGTAAAATGATGGACAGCAAAATGGATGCCGGCATGATGGGCGGCAGCATGATGAAAGACGGGATGATGATGATGAAAGATGGAAAAATGATGATGATGAAAGGTGGCGCCATGATGCCCATGGATAAGGAGATGAGCATGAGCAATGGCAACAAGATGATGATGGACGGTAACGTAATGATGAAGGATGGTAAAAAGATGATGATGCAGGACGGAATGATGATGGATGAGAATGGCAACGTGATGGATAAAGACGGCAAAATGATGAAGTAAGCTGGCGCAGCATATACTTAAAATAGCTTTCAATATATAAGGCGGCCATCATTCGAATGATGGCCGCCCATTTTTTTATGCGCTCCATTTTAGGAATGAATAGTGGCCGGAATGATAATAGTTTCATTGCTCTGCCTGATAGCCAGGCGGCGGCGTATCACTGCAATGCAAAATGTCCGTTCGCTGAAAAGGATTACTTATGGAATATCTATCGCATTATCCTTCCAAATTTCATGCAATCTGCAAGAATCATCCATGTAATGTTGCGCATAATTACTTGTCTCAGAACAAGACAATATTGGTAGAAAGAGGAGAATATTAGAAGGCCATTCCACCATACAAAACAAAAAAGGACAAGCTTTATGCTTGTCCTTCGTAGTTCTACCAGGATTCGAACCTAGACTAACTGAACCAAAATCAGTTGTGCTACCATTACACAATAGAACTTCCTTGTGGGGTGCAAATGTATAACCTGCCGCTTAATCTGCAAAGAAATCTTTTGAACATTTTCCGGAGCGCGCTATTTTACCTCAGCACCAATCCTGTTTTTAAAATAGCTTTGCGGGAAGTTTTTCTTCCCTTTTCCTGCTATTTCTATTTCCTTATGTCTTTTGCGGCAAATCCGCGTACTTATGTACTCAGGGCCATCTTTGTGGCTATGGGGCTCGTGCTGCTTGCCAGGCTTCTTACGCTCCAGGTTTTTGAAGATAAGTATAAGATAATGGCCAACGATATCGCCATCTATCGCAAAGTAGTCTATCCGCCCCGCGGAGTAGTTACCGACCGAAAAGGCGAGATCATGTGCTACAATGAGGTCATTTACGACCTGATGATGACGGCCAGCGAGGTGCCTAAAAACATTGATTCGGCACAGCTCTGCAAGGCGCTTGGCATTCCCCTTGCCCAGTACCATGAGCTCCATGAAAAAGCCAAATGGGCCAATGGCCCCAAGCGTCCCGGCACTTTTGTACCGCAGCTGAGCAGCGCGCAGTCTGCCCGCTTCCAGGAAAATCTATATGCCTTTCCGGGCTTTCAGCTTGTAGAGCGCAATATCCGCAGCTATAAGCGGCCGAGCGCCGGTGTAATGATGGGCTTTATCGGCGAGGTATCCCCGAAAATGCTGAAAGGTGAGCGCTTTGCCTCCTACCAGCAGGGCGATTATGTAGGCCTCGATGGCTTAGAACTGAAGTACGAGGAAGTGCTCCGCGGGCAGCGCGGCGTCTATTTCTACGAGCGTGATAATTTTAATCGCCCCCGAGACCGCTATATGCGCGGCGAGCTGGATACACCTGCAGTTGCGGGCAAATCATTGCAGCTTTACGCTGATGCCGTGCTGCAGGAATACGGCGAAAAACTGATGCAGAACAAGCTGGGCAGCGTGGTAGCCATAGATCCTAAAACCGGGGGTATCCTGGCCATGATCAGCTCCCCAGGCTACGACCCCAACCTTCTGCGTGGTGCCGACCGCTCGCACAATTTCGGGGAGCTTTATAAGAAGGCTACCAAACCGCTCTTTAACCGGGCTATGAAGGCATTCTATAACCCCGGCTCTACGCAAAAGCCGCTCACTGCGCTTATCGGGCTGGATGTGGGCGTTATTACCCCCGCCTACGGCTATCCCTGCGGCGGTGGCTATAACCAGTGTGGGCGGCATATTGCCTGTACGCACAGTGGTGGCGGCCATGCGGCAAATCTGCGGCTGGCGCTGGCCAATTCCTGTAATGCCTATTTCTGCCATGTTTACCGCATGTCGGTAGATGCGGAGCAGTTTGGTGGAGTAAAGAAAGGCCTCGAAAATTGGTACCACCATATGTACACCTTCGGGTTCGGGCACCCCACCGGGGTGGACCTGCCTTATGAGATCGGCGGCACGCTCTACGACAGCAATGCCTATAACAAGCTCTACCACGGCGTCTGGAATTCCTGCACCAATGTATTTATCGGGATGGGGCAGGGCGAGCTTGCTGCTACGCCGCTGCAGATGGCTAATGCCATTTGTATCGTTGCCAATCACGGATACTATTATATTCCCCACTTGGTACGATCTATCGGGGGCAATCCTAATGACCCGGCCTTGCTGCCATATCTAAAGAAAAATGTAGTTACTCATATCTCAGATGATGCCTTTACTACGGTAGGACTTGGAATGCAGGATGTGGTGGATAAAGGCACCGGTAAGGTGGCCCAGCTTCCGGGCATCGAGGTTTGCGCCAAGACGGGTACAGTAGAGAATTATGCGCTGATAAACGGGGTACGCACCAAGATGCAGAACCATTCGATGTTTGTGGCTTTCGCTCCGCGGGTGAATCCTAAAATTGCCATTGCCGTAACGGTAGAAAATTCCGGCTTCGGCGCTACCTGGGCAGGGCCTGTTGCCAGCCTGATGATCGAGAAATACCTTACGGACAGCATTGCGCCGAAACGCAAAGCGCTGGAAGAGAAAATGCTGAATGGGTCAGTGATCAATAAGTACGTGTACATCATCGATTCCGCGCAGCGCCTAAAATGGGCCGCCCGCGAGCAGCAAAAGCTGGAAGAAGCCCGCATGAAGCGCATGCAGGACTCGATCATGATAAACCGCTGGGTAGAAACCTATTTATTAAAACCTAAAATCAGAAACTGATTTTTTAATGCTGATTATTGATTTATAAATTGTGATTTCCTGGCCGTTCTTTCACTAACAAATAATCGCACTGTTCGTGCCAAATGGCCCAGTCCCCAATCCCCCAATTCCCAATTCCATCACCTCAATGAGCGCGCCCAATAAATCATTCATTGCCCGCCTCGATGGCATTACACTCCTGCTGTATTTCCTGCTTGTAGCGGTTGGCCTTCTTGCCGTATTTTCAGTAGAGTACCGGAGTACGGATGTCTCTATCTTCATCGGCAGCAAAAGCCATATGAAGCAGGCTATGTTTTTCGGCATCTCACTGTTCATAGGCATCATTATCCTTTTTACAGATAGCAAGGCGTTTTCATCAGTAGCTTTTTTGTCCTATACTGCCGGGCTCGTGTTATTAGTCATCACCATCTTTGCAGCCACAGCTGTAAAAGGCTCCCGCTCCTGGATTGGCGTCGGGGCATTCAAATTCCAGCCGGGTGAGGTTTGTAAGATATTCACAGCGCTTGCGCTGGCCAAATATGTATCGCTGCCGGAGATCAATTTCAAATCTCTGAAACACAGGTTGGTAGGCGTAGCTATCGCCATTGTTCCGGCAATAATTATCATCCTGCAAAATGAAACCGGCCTGGCGCTGGTTTATTTTTCCTTTATCCTCGTGATGTACCGGGAAGGCCTGCCGGGCGGCATCCTGGTAGCCGGCTTTTCTTTGGCTGCATTGGCTATTGCGACATTGCTGGTACCAAAGCTCACTTTACTTATCATTATTGCCGGACTTGGGATTGTGTCTGTTTTCCTGTTTAAAAATAGGCTCCTCAAAGACGCCGCTGCGCGTATTATTTTCGTTTCCGCTATTGTTTTTAGTATCCTCTTTTCGCAGTTTATTATTCCTTTTGCTTTTACCAAAGTGTTGCAGGGCTACCAGATAGAGCGCATTTACTCGATGCTGGGTACGCAGATGCCTAAAGAATATATAAAAGCAGGTGGGGAAAGCCCGGAAAAAGCAAAGAAAAAGGATACGAATTATAATGTGAACCAGTCGAAAATAGCTATTGGCTCCGGCGGTTTTTTCGGCAAAGGCTTCCTGAACGGCACTTCTACCAAAAATGACTTTGTGCCTGAGCAGAATACCGATTTTATCTTCTGCTCTATCGGCGAGCAATTCGGCTTTCTCGGCAGCGCGCTGCTCATTATCCTGTATGTAAGCCTTATGCTGCGGATCGCCTTTATCGCAGAGCGGCAGCGCTCGGTCTTCAGCCGCGTATATGCCTACAGTGTTGCCGCCATCCTATTCTTTCACTTTGCCATCAACATCAGCATGACCATCGGGCTGGCGCCGGTAATCGGTATTACGCTGCCCTTTCTTTCCTATGGCGGCTCGTCGCTGGTCACCTTCAGCATTTTTATTTTCATATTAATACGGCTGGATGCAGATCGCGGGGTATTGATCCGGTAGTTTAGGGGGATCAGGAATTGGGAATTTGGGATTGGGCCATTGTAATTTCATGGTAATCTAAACCTAACCCCCCAGGCCGCAGCTATACATTCAGGAGAAGTAAAGCCATTCAACAAGCTAAAAATCAAAAATCACAAATGATCATAGTGCCGCTATCAGAAGGAGAGTTCACCATTGGCCGCGATAAGATCTTCGTGCCTTTTGATCTGGAAACGGACGTGCTTAATGAGCGGCCGATTGGTTCATTACTGGTAGAGGTACAGCCATTCCTTATAGATACTTCGTGGGATGTATTGATCCTCGATACGGGACTCGGCTTTAAAAACAGCGCCGGAAAAATGATGATTCACACCGCGCTGGAGCGGGCAGGATACATGCCGGAACAGGTTACTAAAGTGCTGCTTTCGCACCTCCATAAAGATCATGCGGGCGGGGTAATGTATAAAGATAATGCAGGCATCTTAAAGCCCGCTTTCCCGAATGCGCAATACTATATCTATCGCCCGGAAGCGGAATATGCGTTGCAAACAGGCTATCCATCCTATCATCCCGAAGAAATTGAGCCGCTGCTTGCATCAGGTCAAGTGGTTTGGATAGACGGAGAAGCGGGCACTATTGATGGCTATATTCATTATACACATAGCGGCGGCCATTGCCCTCAGCATATCGTGTACCTTATAGAAGAGGCAGGCGAGAAAATTTTCTTTGGGGGAGATGAAGCTCCTCAACTAAAGCAAATGAAAATCAAATACATAGCCAAATATGATTATGACGGCAAGAAGGCCATGCACCTCAGGGAGGAATATGCGGCAAAAGGCCATGCCGAAGACTGGCAATTCCTATTTTACCATGATGTAAGAATGCCAATAGCAAAAATATAGGGGCGCGTCCGACGCAACCCCTATATCCTTTTAAGTGACAGGTTATTATTCTTTAATTGCTTTTGCTGTTTCGTAGCTGGTCGAGCAGCATCTTGCGAAAATCGCGCTCTGCTTCATAGAGCTGAGTGAGCTGCTGCGCAGAGATCACCTGTAGTAAGCGGTCTTTATATTTGCGTTTCAGCTCCAGCTCCGCCGCCTGGTAGTCAAGGTCGGCATCAAGCTGGGCACGTGCCTGGCTTTTAGTAGCACCCGGATGTGCAGACATATAAGTGCCCATAATTTCTTTTCGTTTATTTCGCCGTTCTTGCTGGTACCCATCATACACCGGCCAGAATTTTGCAGACTGCTCGCTGGTAAGATGCACATGATCCGTAATGTAGCCCACTTTTATCGCCTTGATCTTTTCCCAGTTCTGCCCATCGTCATCCTGAGCAAAAGCTGCGGTGCAGGATGTAGCCAAGAGCAACAGGGCTATAAAAAATTGTTTCATGGTTTGTTTTCTTTAATCGGTGCTTCGGACTCAGATCCCTTCTGTATCTAAATAATTCTGGATGGCTGCTTCGTTAAGCTTGTTAATATTTTTTTCCGGGCTTTGGGTCAGTACCGGGCTTCCTTCTGCGAGCATTTCTGTATCAAATTCATCAAGATGCTGCTGCACATAGCTGGAAATTACACTTTTATCCAACTGCGCGAGCTGGCGCTCTGCGGATATGGGCTGTGGCTGGTTGAAAATCTGGTAGCCACCAAAACCAACGGCGAGTATAAGCCCGGCCGCAGCGGCCCATCTTGCCGCCTTTTGCGGAAAGAACCCAATCACCCTGGGCTGCTTTATTTTTGGTGCATCTGAAGCCTGCGTATCTGCAGCCTTTACAGCGGCAAGTATTTGCTGTGGCAATACCTCAAAATATCCGGCAGGTACTTCAAATTTAGCAGGTTCAATGCTCCCGAAATCGGGCACTTCAGCAACTTTATCCATTAGAGTTGCGGCAAAACCTTCAAAATAACCCTCCGGCAACGCATAAGGCATCGCTACTGGCAAATGCGGCACCTGCTCCTCGCTATATTGGCTGAGTTCTGTTACCCGATAGGTAAGTGTGGTAAAGTACCCTTCCGGCACGGCAAACGGCGTTGTACGCGGCATTAAAGCCAGCGGACTTGCCAGTTCTTCCAGCTCTTTCACAATTTCTATTCCGGGATTCATGTTTTTGAGACGCGTTACAGGTCTTTTGGTTTAATCTTCCTTAAAAAATGCTTCTATCTTTTTTACGGCATGATGGTAAGATGCTTTGAGCGCGCCCACAGAGGTTTCCAGCACCTCGCTCATCTTTTCATATGGCATCTCATCATAGTAGCGAAGGTTAAAGACCGCCCGTTGCTTTTCGGGAAGAGATTGAATGGCTTTTTGCAGCTTCCACTCCAGCTTATTGAAATCAAAGCCCTTTTCGGCTTCTAATTTATTTTCAAGCGCCCCTTCATAATCGCTCAGCGATAAAGAAGAGCGGCGCTTCTGCTGGTCTAAATGCGTTAGGGATTCATTGGTGGCGATGCGGTAAAGCCAGGTATAAAGGTTGGCTTCCTCACGAAAGCCGGCCAGCGCTTTCCATACTTTAATAAATACGTTCTGAAGCACGTCATTCGCATCCTCATGCGTTACAACCATGCGGCGGACATGCCAGTAAAGGCGCTCCTGGTAGCGGCTCACCAGTTCGGTAAATGCACGCTCCCTGGTAGCCTCTTCGCGGAAGAGTACCAGCAGCTCGCGGTCTTCAAGTGTGGTGGGCGTTATATTCATCAGGCAGCAGCAAAAATAAGGACTAAAACCTACCATGCAAGGTTTAGCAGCGGTATTTGGTTTTGCGGGCGGATAACAATCATCTTTGCAGCCTTATGCAATCGTTTAAGGATTTAAAGATCGTATTTTTCGGCACACCGGATTTTGCCGTAGGCTCACTGAAGGCATTGGTTGAAGCAGGATGCAATGTGGCTGCCGTAGTAACTGCGCCGGATAAGCCATCGGGTCGCGGGCTACAGCTACAGCCAACAGCCGTAAAGGCATTTGCCGAAGGCGTAAATATAAAAATACTGCAGCCGCCAAAGCTGAAAGCCACTGAATTTCTTGAAGAATTGAAAGTAATAAATGCAGACCTGCACATCGTGGTCGCTTTCAGAATGCTGCCTGAAGCCGTATGGAATATGCCTTCACTGGGCACGGTGAATGTGCATGCCTCGCTGCTGCCGCAATACCGGGGTGCCGCACCAATAAACCGGGCCATTATGAATGGCGAAAAGGAAACCGGGGTTACTACCTTTAAACTGAAGCACGAGATTGATACCGGTGATATCTTATTGCAGGAAAGGATTAGCATTGAACCGGCAGATAATGCCGGAACCATGCATGATAAACTGATGGAAGCAGGAGCAGCATTGCTCGTAAAAACGGTAAAAGGATTGGCAGATGGCACGATCAGGGAGCAGCCGCAGCAAAGCTTTAAGCAGGATGAGCTGAAACATGCGCCCAAAATTTTTAAGGAAGACCTGCGAATAAGCTGGGAAACGCTGGTGCAGCAGATCATGAATCATATTCGCGGCCTATCGCCCTACCCAACAGCGTTTACAGAATTGCAGGGCAAAGGGTTGAAAGTATATGAAGCACACGCCGAGCCCGCTGCGATAAAGGAACAGCCCGGCAGCTACGATACAGATGGAAAAAGCTACCTGCGGTTCGCTGCACAGGACGGCTGGCTCTACATTGATGAGCTGCAGCAGGAAGGTAAAAAACGCATGCTGGTCAGCGATTTTTTAAGGGGATACAGGGGATAATAAAATCGGTATCTCTGCCGGGGCAAAGTGCAATCAGCCGGCATTTTTCTCCAGAAACCAACGCGCGGCTAACCCATAGCCCCCCAGCCCAAGCCCGGATATAGAGCCAATGCATTTAGCTGCAATAAAAGAGGTTTTCCGGTAATCCTCCCGCGCCAGTATATTGGATATATGTACTTCAATAACAGGAAGGCCAATTGCAGCAATGGTATCTCCCAGCGCAATGCTGGTATGCGAATAGCCAGCTGCATTCAGAATAATACCCCGCTGGGTGGTGCGGCAGGATTGAAGGAAATTAATCAGCTCGCCTTCTACATTGCTCTGATAATAGGTAAAACGGATCTCTGGGAATTGCGCCTCTATTTTCGGCAGGAAAGCATCGAAGGATTCATGGCCGTAAATAGCCGTCTCGCGGGTGCCTAAGAGGTTTAGGTTCGGTCCGTTTACGATGGCGAGGTGCAGCATTGTTCTGGATATTTGGGGGACAAGATAATGAAAGGTGTCGTTGTAGCTTTGATGCCTTTAACCAAGCATCCTTGAGCGCCTACCTGAACGGGTTTAAAGCCTACCTGC
Source organism: Chitinophagaceae bacterium (assembly GCA_965246905.1). GTDB lineage: Bacteria > Bacteroidota > Bacteroidia > Chitinophagales > Chitinophagaceae > UBA1952. Next base: position 204,683 of record CBDFFZ010000010.1, on the reverse strand, counting down.
AATTGGAGCGTTCTATGAGCGCCAATACGGTGCTGTGCTACCTGCGCGATGCGGAAGCACTGCTTTCTTTTCTTGCACTTGAGCATCCGGATACGGCACTTGAGCACGTTACACTGCGTGTGCTGCAGGACTTTGCCGCAAGCATCGGCGAACTGGAATTATCACCTGCAACCCAGGCCAGGACTATCAGTGGCGTTAAATCTTTTTTTCGTTTTCTTTTACTGGAAAATGTAGTACAAACAGACCCTACCGAGCTCCTCGAAGCGCCCAAGCTGCGGCGCGCCCTGCCTGTGTTTCTCAGCATAAAGGATATAGACGCTATAATGGCCGCTATAGATCACAGTACAGCGGAGGGCCAGCGGAACCGCGCCATGCTCGAAACGCTTTATAGCTGCGGGTTGCGCGTAAGCGAGCTCACCGGGCTCTTGCTTTCCAACCTTTATTTAGATGTTGGTTTTATACGGGTAACAGGCAAGGGAAATAAGGAACGGCTTGTTCCGATTGGCGATGAAGCAATTAAGCAGATACAGCTTTATAAGGATCATATACGCAAGAAAATCACCCCAAAGCCAACGGCGGTCGATACGTTGTTTCTCAACCGGCGGGGCAGCGGCTTATCCCGCGTAATGGTTTTTTATATAATTAAGGAAGCTGCAGATAAAGCCGGTCTTAAAATGAATGTACACCCGCATACTTTCCGCCATTCCTTTGCTACGCACCTTGTGGAAGGCGGCGCCGACCTGCGCGCCGTGCAGGAAATGCTCGGCCATAAAAGCATTACCACAACCGAAATTTACACGCACCTTGATCGCAGCTATTTGCGGAAAACATTAGAGCAGTTTCACCCACGGTATTAAAACGAACTCGTTTTCATAAAGAATTTATCTGATAGCAAGTCATGTAAATCAAGGTTCAATAAGTTTTTACCGGCTTTAGCCGGAACCTTATGATAGCCCATGAATTTATTCATGGGATACCTTAAAATATGATTACTTCTTACCGCCTTGCCGCCTTGCTTATCTTTGCCCGCATGGAATTAACCTCCCTTTCAGCTATCTCGCCAGTAGATGGCCGCTACCGAGCACAGCTTGCGCAGCTCGCCCCTTATTTTTCTGAATTCGGACTGATCCGCTACCGGGTAAAAGTAGAAGTGGAATACCTGCTCTTTCTCGCTAAGGAAGGCATCATTACATTGCCGGAAATCGTGGATGAAAGCAGGCTGCGGGCTATTTATGAATCTTTTACAGAAGAGGATGCCCAACAAATAAAGGCTACCGAGCTTACCACGAACCATGATGTAAAAGCAGTGGAGTATTTCCTAAAAGAAAAGCTACAGGAGCTGGGCGCCGGAGATGCCATCGAATGGATACACTTTGGCCTTACCTCGCAGGATATAAACAATACCGCCACTCCGCTGCTTTGGATGGATGCACTGCAGGATCAGTACATGCCGGTGCTGCAAAATATGATGGATCAGCTGCGTACGCTTGCACAGGGCTGGCGGTCTGTATCCATGCTGGCGCGCACCCACGGCCAGCCGGCATCGCCTACAACGCTGGGTAAAGAGCTCTTCGTATTTGTGGATCGACTGGAAGGGCAGCTTCGGGCGCTCAAAGGCATTCCCAATAAAGCAAAATTTGGCGGCGCCACAGGCAATTTCAACGCCCATCATGTGGCTTTTCCTACGCGCGACTGGCAGCAGTTTGGCAATGATTTTGTGGCGATGCTGGGCCTTACACGTACTAAATTTACCACGCAGATAGAGCCTTACGATGGCATGGCCGCACAGTTCGATGCGCTCAAGCGGATCAATAATATCCTCATCGATTTTTGCCGCGATATCTGGACGTACATCTCTATGGATTACTTCAAGCAGAAAACGAAAGCCGGAGAGATTGGCTCTTCCGCTATGCCCCATAAAGTAAACCCGATCGATTTTGAAAATGGCGAAGGCAACCTCGGTATTGCCAATGCGCTCTATGAGCATTTTTCCTCCAAGCTGCCCATTAGCCGCCTTCAGCGCGACCTTACCGATAGTACTGTTCTCCGCAATATCGGCGTGCCAATGGCGCATTCCGTCCTCGCATTAAAATCTATAGAAAAAGGTATGAGCAAGCTGGTGCTCAATGAAGATAAGCTGGTAGAAGATTTAGAGCGCAACTGGGCTGTTGTAGCCGAAGGCATACAAACCGTGCTCCGCCGCGAAGGCTATCCGCAACCTTATGAGGCGCTTAAAGAGCTCACCCGCGGAAAGGGCGGCATCAACCGCGATAGCATGCACCTGTTTATAGAAGGGCTGGATATTGATAGCCGCATTAAGGACGAGCTAAAGCAGATTACGCCTCAGAATTATACAGGAGTAACATTCGACTATTAATGGTCTGAATAATGATGTCAGCAGAATTAAAATTGTCTGAACTATGATTTTGATGATTAGAATGATTTAAGGATTTCAACCTCATCAAACTTAATCCAACTCATCCAACCCTATCCAACTGCCATGCACCTACCCGCCATCCTGCTATCTTCGCTGCAATCCGTTCCCGGCTATGATGAGGCTGCGTTCGTGGCTGCACATGCAGTGCCCGCGCCGGTATCAGTGCGCAGGCATCCGGTGAAGGGTGCGGATTTATTTGATGCGCTTCCGCCCGTTGCCTGGTGTGCGGATGGCCGCTATCTGCCGGAGCGCCCGGTATTCACGCTGGATCCGTTGTTCCATGCCGGTGCCTACTATGTGCAGGAGGCTTCCTCGATGTTCCTCCAATATATGTGGCAGCAGCTGCTCGGCGGGCGGCGGGGTTTGCGGGTGCTGGATCTATGCGGTGCGCCTGGCGGGAAAAGCACGCTGATAGCTTCCGTGCTGGATGCGCAGAGCCTCCTTATCTCTAATGAAGTGATCCGTAGCCGGGCAACCATTTTAGAGGAAAATATGACGCGCTGGGGCTATGCCAACAACTGGGTTACGAGCAATGATCCGCGCGATTTTGGCCGCAGGCTGCCTGGCTATTTTGATGCCATGATCGTAGATGCGCCATGCAGTGGCTCCGGCCTTTTCCGCAAGGATATACGCGCGCTGGATGAATGGAACCCGGACGCAGTGGCTATGTGCAGCGCACGACAGCAGCGCATTCTTGCAGATGCCTGGCCAGCGCTTAAAGAGGAAGGAATATTGTTTTACGCTACCTGCTCGTATTCGCCGGAAGAAGATGAAGCCATTCTCGATACGCTTGCTGCTCAATATAGTGCTGCCTCGCTGAGCTGCGATTTTCCGGCAGGCTGGGGCATAATTCCCGTACAGTCGCCAAAGCACCGGCTTACCGGCTATCGCTTTTTCCCGGATAAGATCAAGGGGGAGGGATTTTTTATTGCAGCGCTTCAAAAGAAAGAGCCTTGCACTACCTTTTTATACCCACGCTATAAAGGTGCGCACAGTAAAAAGGCGGAAGAGCAAAGTGCCTATTTGCTGCGCAGGGAGCCCTTTGTAATGATCGAAAACGACCGGAAAGAATATACGGCCATCCGCCCCTTTCATGAGCCCGACCTGCACCTCCTGCGGGAAGGATTGTACCTGCGGAAATCAGGCATACTATTGGGGCAGATGGCTCAGAAAGACTGGATACCGGCACATGATGTGGCGCTGAGCATCGACCGTTCTCAAAGCCTCCCTACTGTAGAATTGCCCAGAGACCAGGCGCTAAGATTTCTCAAGAAAGAAGATGTGGCATGGCCGGAGCTGGCCAAAGGCTGGTACATCGTAGCTTACTCAGGCCGCGGCCTCGGTTGGATCAAGGCGCTTACCGGAAGAGCAAATAACTATTTACCGAAGCACTGGCGCATCAGGATGGAACTGCCGGATGAAGATCTGGCCTGAACCCTGTATTTTAGAGGTGCAATTATTATCCTGATAGGCCCCCGTTTTACCTTTGCCCCCCGTTAAACCAATGCTACGTTACAGGCTCTTACCATCCTTGCTTTCTTGAAAACAGCTTTTTTAATCTTTCATTTATCCTATGCACCCCAAACGATTTTTTGTTCTTTTAATACTATCTGTTTACGGTTTCCTGCCGGCGCTTTTTGCGCAATCTCGGGGCGATCTTTTTGTTACCGTTACTGATGGCACCTGGAATATTGCACACCCTGTGCAGAAGGGAGAAACCATCTTTATGCTGGCGCGCCGCTATCACGTGCCGCCTGCCATTCTTGCTGAAGCCAATGGACTTTCTTATCAAAATGGGCTCCGCGAATCATCTATTATTTCTGTGCCGCTTGGTGCTTACAACCTGCAAACGCAGAAGCCTGCAAATACTGCGGAGGCGCGGCCACTTTACTACAAAGCTGCGCCGGATGATAACCTGTACCGCATTAGCCGCCATGCCGGTGTGCCGCAGCGCACGCTGGTACAATGGAATAGTATGCCCGAAGCAGTAGTAAAGCCCGGGCAAAAGCTTCTGGTAGGCTGGGTACTCTACGACGCCACACAGTTAAATGTATCAGCTTCAACAACAACTGCTTCTCCTAGCACAACAGCAGCCCCGCCCCGCCCAACAGTTACTTACATTACTCATCCGGCAGTAGCGGCTAAACAGGTAGATACTCCGAAATATATGCTTAGTGCCCCCTCTTTAGCGCCAACGGATACTTCCATTGACGTACCCGGCCCGGCTGTAGCAACCCTGCAGGATCTATTTAAAGAGCAAACCCTGCAGGAGCAGAACTTAGTATGGGAAAAAGGATCGGCTGCCTTTTTCTCAATGACCACACAGGCAAAAGGGGCCTCGGTTTTTGCTTTTCATAATAAAGCGGCAAAGGGCTCGGTAATACGGGTAAAAAATATGAACAACGGAAGGATCGTTTTTGTAAAAGTCCTTGGGCCCATACCGCTTACCAAACAATATTTCAATTGTATCATCGGGCTGAGCGGAAGCGCCAAGGCCGCTTTAGGCGTTAAAGATGCAAAGGCATTTTGCGAGCTTAGCTACGCAGGTTATTGATGCAAGGAGTTTTTTGGAAGGGAAAACCTGCATGCAGCTTCTATTCAGGCTTCTGCATTCCTGCTGCCAAAATGATTTGGTGAAATATTATCTATTTTAATAAATCTGATATTGCATTCGTATGCAATAATTTATTGTAATAAGATGCATATAGCAGGATGCCATTGATTTTATTTCTGCATAGTGCCCATCCGGAGTTTTTTTAGTAAAATTGGGGCACGTGAAAATCCTTGTTATCCGCTTTTCCTCTATTGGAGATATTGTTCTTATTACGCCTGTGCTGCGCTGCGTTCGGCAGCAGCGGCCGGATGCGGCAATTCATTTGCTTACAAAGCGGGAGTTTGCTCCAATCGTAGCAGCTAACCCCAATATCGATAAGATTCATTACCTGGAAGATGATCTTGCCGAAACTATTAAAGCGCTTAAAGCAGAAAAATATGATTATGTGGCCGATCTGCATAACAACCTGCGTACGGCTCGTGTAAAAACTGCGCTCGGAGTAAAGGAAACCTATGCATTCCCAAAGCTTAATGTGCAAAAATGGATGTATGTAAACCTGAAAATCAATTTACTGCCGGATAAAAGCATTGTAGAGCGCTATTTTGAAACGGTTAAGCCGCTGGGCATCCATAATGACGGGCAGGGGCTGGATTATTTTATTCCACAAACAGCTATTACCACAAATGATGATATTCCAACCTCACACTGGCCGGGCTATGTGGCCTGCGTAATCGGCGGATCTTATACTACAAAAAAATTTCCTGTGGGTGGCTGGCAGGAATTCTGCGCACAGGTGCCCTACCCGGTAATATTATTAGGTGGGCCGGATGACCGGGAGGAAGGCCGCCTGATAGCCGAGCAGGACTCTATTAAGATCTATAATTCATGTGGTAAATTTAACCTGAATGAAAGTGCGCACCTGGTGCAGCGGGCGAGGGTAGTGGTAAGTAACGATACCGGCCTAATGCATATTGCAGCAGCCTTTGGCAGGCCGGTAATTTCGCTTTGGGGCAATACGGCGCCGGATTTTGGTATGTTTCCTTATTATGGCGGTAATAATTTAAAACTAAGGGTATCCCCAAAGAGTAAAATAATGGAAAACAGGCAATTGTATTGCCATCCATGCAGCAAGCTGGGCTATGGGCATTGCCCGAAAGGGCATTTCAAATGCATGAAATCGCTGGATATACACACGATTGTGGAAAACGTAAAAAAATTATGGGCATAGAACCCAACCGCATTAGTTATGTTTATGTCTTTTATTTGTCAGAGGGCGGAGGGATAACAATTCTATAGCTAAGAAACGAGTCATTCCAAATTCAGATTCCTTAAATTTGTTGCCATCATAAAAATATCTACAACCATTATTATGAAAAAATATACATTAGCCTTTCTTACTACCTTATTGGTTCTGGCGGGTACATTATTCTCTCAGAAAGTTTCCGCATCTCACTGCGCAGGCGGTGAGATTACCTATGCCTGGCTACAGGATTCTACTTATAAGGTAACGATGAAATTTTATCGGGATTGTACGGGTATTGCCGCGCCGTCTTCTGTTGGTCTCTGTACTTTTAGTGATTGTAATGGTTCGCTTCCACAAATCACTATGAATCAGGTTGGCCCTGCTACCCGTGCCACATCTACCTGCACACCAAGTACTTGCGAAAATCCTGCATCTATAGTACCTGGCTATGAAGAGTATGTGTATTCTGCCAATGTTACCCTGCCAAGCCGTTGTAATGCATGGCATTTTACAGTAAGCTTAAGCGCCCGCAATTCTACTGATAATTTGATTCCAAATAATTCTCTATTCTGGGTTGAAACCACGCTTAATAATGTTGCTGCACAGGGAAATTCATCGCCGGTATTTACGGTTAAGCCCGTACCTTTTGTTTGTTTAAATAAGCCCTATAATTATAATAATGGCGTTACTGATGTCAATAATGATTCCCTATCATTTCAAATGGTTTATCCAAAGTATGGTAATTGTGGTCCAGGTAGTTTAGATTTAGCATTTCCAACTAATACTTTAGTTGGCCAAAACTATGCGCTGGTAAATAATCCGCTCCCTACAAGTTATAGCTTTTTACTAAGTCAGATTGATGGCCAGTTATCTTTTACTCCGGATGTTACGGGTGTTTATGGAATTGCACTATTGGTCAAGGAATACAGGAACAAAGTGTTGATAGGCACTACTACGCGTGATATCCAGGTTATTGTCCGGCCCATCTGCCCTAATACACCGCCGTATGTTTTTGGTGGGAATCCGGCACGAAGCAGCGGGGTTAATTTTACCAGTACCCGTATTGAAGGTTGCGTAAATAAACCGCTTAATCTTGCTGTTAGAGCCACTGATCTGGATAGCAATGAACGGTTAAATCTTATTTCTAATAATGTATTTAGTGCAGTTGGATCCACTTTTACAACAAGCGGTCTTTATACAGATACTGTTTTTGGCTTTCTTGCCTGGACACCTACTATAGCTGATACAGGTCTTCACAGTATAGTGTTTAGTGTTACAGATACTAATTGTGCTACTAATGGCGGCGTTCCAATTACTCAATCCTATTCAATCCAGCTCTATATCAATCCTGTAACCACTGCCTCTCCTGATGCTGTTATTTGTAGTGGGCAGTCATACCCCATGCACGTAGTTGGTGGTGGTAACTGGATATGGTCTGTACTTCCGGGCGGCGATAATATTTCATCGCTTAGCTGTACCTCTTGCCAGAATCCGGTTGCCTCGCCTACTGTTACAACTTCCTATGTAGTAACCGCGCTTACCAGTAATAGCTTCTGTAATATAAACTCCGATACGGTTAAGGTTACTGTGGCCCCGCCTGCTGTTTTCAGCGCCGGGCCGGACACCACTACATGTGTCAATAACTCTTTGCAGCTCAATGCTGCGCCATCAGGTCCTATCGGTAATAACTATACTATTTCCTGGACGCCTGCTACCTACCTAAGCAATCCCAATATTGCCAACCCTATAGTTTCGCCAACAGCTGACATTACTTATATCATTAAGCTAACGCCGGCCGGCATTGCGGCTTGTGCTACTTATGACACCCTAAATGTAAAAGTGGTGCAGGGCTATACATTCACGAATCCGGATACGGCAGTCTGTCTGGGCGCTTCCATACCTATACGCTTTACAGGCGATGCGCGCTATTCCTATACCTGGACACCGGTTTTCGGAGTAGATACAGTTACCAAGCCAAATGCGATCATTACGCCTGATACCTCACACATCTATACGCTTACCGCGAAGTTTCCTGGCTGCCGTGATTCTGTAAAGAGCTTTTACGTAGATGTGCAACCTAACCCGCTTGTATATGCAGGGGTTGACCAGATCATCTGCTACGGCGATACCATTCATATCGATGCTGCAAAAACGCTGCCCGCTGCTTACCCTAACTATACTTATAGCTGGTCTCCTGCCGGCGCCTACAACGACCCAACCAGGTTGAATCCTATATTTACCGGGTTCCAGACTACTACTTCCATACTTACGGTTACTACACCGGCAGGATGTAAAGGCTCTGACAGCGCCGTATATTCTGTTATTGCGGCCAACTTCCTTACGGTTTCTGCTGATACCGCTGTATGTCCTGGTGATTCTGCCCAACTGCATGTGGGTGGCGCTTTCACCAGCCTCGCTTGGACCAATCATAACTATATCAGCGATACGCTTTCTGCCAACCCTTATGTATTCCCGATTACAACTACTACTTATGTAGTTACCGGCCGCGATACTAACTTTTGCTTAGATACAGTAAGTGTGGTAGTGAATATTCGTCCGGGTGCACTGATCTCTCTTCCTGATTCCGTTACTATCTTCCCTGGTGATACCTATGCAATCAGTCCGGCAGGAAATGCGCTTTACTTTAGCTGGTTCCCGGCAGGTGGCCTGAGCGCTGCGAATATTGCCAACCCAATTGCCTCACCAGCCGTAAATACCCGTTATTACGTAACTGCGACTACGGAAGCCGGCTGTACCGTAAGAGACTCTATTGATATCAATGTTTCGCTCGAATCTTACCTTGATGTGCCCAATGCGTTCTCGCCCGGCTCACAACCCAATGCGCTGTTGAAGATTGTGCACCGCGGCAATGTAAAAGTGAATACGTTTAAGGTCTTCAATCGTTGGGGTGCGCAGATGTTCAGCACTACCGATGTGAATGAAGGATGGAATGGCCAATTCAATGACCAGCCGCAGCCAATGGGCGTGTATGTTTACATTGTTGATGCCACAACGCCTACCGGCCGCCATTTCTACAAGCAGGGCAATGTTACTTTGATCCGTTAATTATTATCTCTATTATTGTACTTATTATAGCACAAAAAAATGAACATGAACTTTAAGACAATTGCGCGCACGTTGATGCTCGCTGTGCTACTTTTTGGAGCCAGCGGCATCGAGAAAGCGATGGCCTCGCACTATGCAGCGGCAGATATGTATGCTGATTTTATAGGCAGGGATTCGCTTAACCTGAAATACCGGGTTACTTTAATAGTGTATTTCTCCTGTAAGGATGCGGCATCTATGTCCACACCCATCAATGCCGTTGATAATGAAACAATTAACTGGTCTTCTGCATTAGGTGTAGGTGGTACGCGCGGTGTTACAGCAGTAATAAGAGATACAGTTGACCAGCTTTGTAAAAACCTTTCCAGTCAGAACGCCTGTTATACTCCAGGTTCAATCTATCCTGGTTTTGCAAGGCGTGTATATGTGGATACTATTACACTGAGTTCTGCACAACCTGACTGGAAGTTTACTTGGTCAAATGGTTCCAGATATGCAGGTATCACAAATCTTGACAATCCTGGTAGTTATAATATATACATTGAGTGCGGTTTGAATAATACAGGGCGTTTCTGGAGTGGTAGTACGCCAAGATTTGATGAATCACCTGTGCCCTACTATTGTGTAAACCAAAATAATACCGTGAGTAATGCTCCTTTTGATCCGGATAATCGAGATAGCGATCCTACTAACGATGACTCACTGATTACCTTCAATGCACAGCCCAGAAGTGCTGCTGCTACTTTGATACCTTACTCTTTGCTTCCTGTTCCTGGTACTTATACCCTTGGTAATCCATTTGGCGGTACTGTAGGCAGCTATCAAATGAATACACTTAACGGCTCGGCTCGATTTGTTCCACCAGTTACCGGCAAATTCGTTATTGCCTATCGTGTGGAATCTTATAATCTCGCTACAGGTGTAAGAACGGGCTACACTAACCGGGATGTACAGGTAGCCGTTATTGCCTGTGCTGCATCTCAGCCATCTATTGATACTATTCCTATTAATTTTACCGGCGGTACAAGTGGTATCCTTCCGGGGAATATTATATCTATATGCCCTAATCAGCTTACTAGTTTTGACATGCGCGCTTCTTCTACTTCCAACAGTAATTATCTGTACTTAGAAGCCCTTGACAATACTGTAAATGCTCCGGGCTCAAACTTTACAACAGATACTTCCCGTGGCGTAACACTTGGTCATTTTTCATGGACACCTACTACGGCCGATATCGGAACCCACCTGGTAACATTCAGGGCAACAGATACAACATGTGATCCAAGCCAGCCAATCAAGCTGAATAGCAAGCTGGTGGTTATCATTCGGGTACGCCCAGGCCTCGATGCCGGTCCTGATCTTAAGATTTGTCCGCTTGGTGATGCCCCTGTGCAATTATTTGTAAATGGCCCTGCTAACAAAGTGTATAAGTGGTTTGCCGGCGATGGTGGCCCTGCTCAGTACATCAGCAATCCGAATATCCAAAATCCTACTGCTAATCCACCTGTCGATTATACTTATATCGTATCCTCACCTGACCCTGACTTTACCTGTAAGTCAAGAGACACCGTAAATGTTATTATTGACCGCACTAATGATATCACAGTAATACAAGATCCAATAGTCGTTTGCCGGCCATCTTATATTACTATCGGCGCTGATTCTGTTGGTCCCGGCCCTGTAAAAAATGTACCCTGCGGGCCGTACAATACATTTACCTGCACAACACCTGATGTGATCACTATTGGGGTAGCTGGTAATACTGGTCTTAATAAGCTTAATACACCTTTTTATTCCAACTATCGGTATCATAAATATCAGTTCATCATTCCTAAATCAGAGCTTCATAATGCGGGTCTGTATAGCGGTACGCTGAGCAGCATCTCTTTCCTTTCAAACAATGCTTTGCTTGGAACAGCTCCACTGGCTAATGTTCGTGTATCGCTTATGTGTACCAATAAGACCACCTTCCCGACTATTGCTACCAATTCTTCTTTTGAAACGGGTACTACCACTGTAGCGACAGTTGCTAATTACACGATTACGCCTAATGCCTGGAATAAGATCACATTCGATCAGAACTACAATTGGGATACTACGCAGAACCTGCTTGTTGATATTTGCATGGGCCCGCTTAATCCGGCCAATACGAATGGCCTTGACCCTGTGGATATGACTGTAGGTGCAACGATTCAACGTTTTAGTAATACGGTTGATGTTTGCTCTGGCAATGCACTGGACAGCGCAATACTCAGGTATAATCAGCGTCCTATCGTACGCTTCGATTATTGCAGCGCACCAACCCTGCCTTTCGATTATCACTGGACACCGGGCACTAATCTTGCCGATTCTACAATTAAGTACACCACTGCTTATATTGCCGAAAGCATTAATTATGCAGTTGAAACAAGGGGCCGTAATGGTTGCCTGGTACGCGATTCTTTGCACATTATTGTGCCACATTACACCCTACGTGTTGATCCTAAGGATACGGCTGTATGTGTATTCCAGCCTGCACCATTACATGCTACCGGAGCGCAGGGCTATATCTGGTATGAGAATGGCTTCAACACGCCAACTACGCTAAGTTGTAATGATTGTGCCGATCCGATTGCAACCCCTACACAGGCTGGCGATATCGTTTATACAGTAGTATTCGTTAATCCTGATAACTGTTATGATACACTTACACAGACAATCCATGTTTACGACCTTCCTAAGGTTGTAATAGTTAACCGTGATACTACGGTTAAGTATGGCAAATCAGTACAGCTTTATGTGAACGGCGCTAATCAATATACCTGGACGCCAGTTGGAAGCCTCAATGACCCGAATATTCCAAACCCTATCGCTACGCCTACCCAAACAACTTCGTATGTGGTATTTGGTATCGATCAGCATCAGTGCCGTAATTCGGATACTGTAAAAGTTAAAGTGGATTTCCGCGACAACCTGCTTGTGCCCACCGGCTTTACGCCAAACCTTGATGGTCGTAATGATTACTTCAAGGTGGTTAATGTAACTTTCCAGAAGCTTATGGAGTTCCGCGTATTTAACCGTTGGGGCCAGGAAGTATTCAACACTACCGATCCTCAAAAGGGCTGGGATGGTAAATGGAAAGGTGTTGACCAGGATATGGGTACCTATAAGTATATTATCCGTGTAGCTTTCCCTGATGGTTTTGTAGAAACCTATAAGGGTGACGTTTCTCTGATTCGTTAATAGCTCTAAACTTGATTGATGAATAGCCCCCGGTATTATTTCCGGGGGCTATTTTTTATTTATATTCGCACCGGGCCAGTTGGTATCACTCAGTATTACGCGAATTTAACAGCTATTAAATTTAATACTTCTATTATGAGTCAAGACATAGAGAAAGGCAGGCAAAATCCTATCCCTGCTGATTCGCACAAACCCCGTGGCATTAAAATATTTTTTGAGAAATTTTCAGCTGCGATTACTAAGCTTGCCGGTAGGCCGGTCGCCTTTATTTGTGCCATGACATTAGTAATAGCCTGGGCATGCTGCGGCCCGTTCTTTCATTATTCTGAAACCTGGCAATTAGTAATCAATACAAGCACTACGATTATCACCTTCCTCATGGTTTTCCTGATTCAGCAGGCACAAAATAAGGATACGGTAGCGCTTCATCTCAAATTAAACGAGCTTATAGGCGCCAATAAACGTGCAAGCAACAGGTTAATCAATATCGAGGATATGGATGAAGAAGAGCTTATTAACCTTAAAAATTTCTTTATCCAGCTATCCTCAGATACAACAGACGATGCTACGCTTTTTGCGCAGCATTCGGTGGATGAGGAAAAGCTTAAGGATACGGTTGAGGATATTGCGGAACAACTGCATGATCAAATCGGGCAAGATGCGCAAGACCAATCTAAAAAAACTAATGTGAAAATACAAAGCAAATGAGGTTTAAATCCATGCTTAACTCATTACAGAAATATTGTTTATAAACCTTCATCTGCTGTACTATACCTTATTTATAAAATTCGGTTAACATGAAATTATCCCCATCGAACAATCCCATGTCGCTAAGCTTTAAAGCAGGAATTACTAACAATGCCATAAAAGAAAGTGTCATAAAAGGAGCTTCAAGGCCGGAACCGAGCGCTTTTGCGGCTGAATCAAGCGCAGCATATTGTTTTCCTGCATCGTAGCCATCTGCATCCGTCATAATTCCTGCAATAGGCAACGGCATCAGCATTATATCATTTTCTCCATCTGCCACCGCAATCCCACCCTTAGCCTGAATAACTGCATTTACGGCTATGCAGATACTTATATCATCAACGCCTACCGCAATGATATTATGGCAATCGTGCGCTACTGTAGATGCAATGGCACCGCGTGTTAACCCAAATCCATAGATAAGAGAGGCGGCAGGCAGCGCCAGGGCATCATAGCGGTTAATGACGATAATTTTCAGGAAATCGCGCGAAGTATCGCTAATAATTGTACTGCCTGAAACCAGTGGCTTCGCAAAAATCGTGTTCGTGATGAGCTGCCCGTCCAGCGCTTCAATAATACGCACTTCCGCATCTCCGTTCATGGCTTCAATCCTGAAATCTTCCGGCTTGCGTGGCTGTGCATGGAAATTATTGATTGCTTTAGCCGGCAATAGGGGTAATTGGCAGATGCCGTTCGCTGCAACTAAATTACCATCGATAAATGTTTGCAAAATATTGAACGAGGTAAGGTCGGAAACAACGATAAAATCTGCGGCATCGCCGGTAAGCAGCATCCCAACAGGTAAGCTATAATGGAGGATGGGGTTGATACAAGCTGCAAATAATACATCGAAAAGATTGTAACCAAGCGCAACAGCATTGCTTACCAGCAGGTTTATATGGCCAAGCGCGAGCTCGTTGGGATGCTTGTCATCACTGCAAAACATAACCCGTTCCGGATGGGTGGCCATCAGTGGATGCAAAGCGTCGAAATTTTTAGCAGCGCTTCCTTCGCGGATGAGTATATGCATGCCCGCCTCTATCTTCTCCAGCGCTTCTTCCAGCATTGTACATTCATGATCTGTGCTGATTCCTTCGGCCGCATATTGCCTTACTGCACTGCCGCGCAGGCCGGGAGCATGGCCGTCAACAGGCTTTCCATATTTTTTCGCCGCAGCGATCTTTGCCACTACGCCCGCATCCCCGGCAAGCACACCCGGATAATTCATAAGCTCGGCGAGATACCAGATATCCGGGGAAGCCATCAGCTGCTCTATAGCCGGAGCATCAAGCGTAGCGCCTGCGGTTTCAAATACAGTAGCCGGCACGCAGGAAGGCGCACCAAAAAAGAACTTGAAAGGTGTTCTGCGGGCATTGTCGATCATGTATTCAACGCCTTCAACGCCGCATACATTTGCAATTTCGTGGGGATCGCTCACCGTGGCAATGGTACCGTGCGTCACAGCCATCCGTGCAAAAGCAGTGGGCACAAGCATGGAGCTTTCAATATGCACATGAGCATCTATAAAGCCGGGAAGTATATATTGCTGAGGTGCATCTTCAACTTCTGTAATGCGCTCAATGCGGCCATCCACAACATTTACCTGGGCTGGATAAATACAGCGCTTATGCAGGTCTACGAGTTGGCCGGAGATAGTAAAGGAGGACATTTTTTACGGATGTGAAATTGGAAATGGATTGACTGAACACATAGTTTTCAGCGGTGCTTTACCTCAATATCAATTGAAGTCCAATCGCTTAATAAAAGCCTGCGGAATGCATTAATACAGCGCTTTGCCGCTACGCCCGGCATCTACTTTTATCTGGATGAGTTGTAGCATAAGCCCAGCCTTCTTTTTTGCTTCTTCCGCTTTCTTTCCTTCAAAAAGTTCATTGACCGTTTGGTGCCAAAGACTGATCCAATGCTCAAAGTGCATTTCCTCGAGTAGTATCTGCCGGTCAATAGCTACATGCTTTTGCACGGCATTACCGGTATAGCCTCCTTCGCCAAAAATTGACATACACCAAAACGTATACATCCGCGGCAGGTGGTGCTCCCAGTTATCGCCAATTATGGTATTGAAAATTGGTCCAAGCAAGTTGTCGTGCCGAACCCTGCCATAAAAAGTATCCACCAGTAGCTTAACTTCTTCTTTCGATTCAATGTCCATCTTCAAATGATTTATTTCAATACCAAAAAGCAATAAACTTCCCTGGGCCCGTGTACCCCAACAACAAGTGTTTTTTCAATATCCGCTGTGCGGCTTGGGCCTGTGTTCAGGTTAATCATGGACGGAAGCTGATGGCCATAACGCTCCTTCATTCCGGCTATCCCATCCTCGATATCGGGCACTAACTGGGCAGCATAGGCAACGATGATGTGAACGGGAAAATAAACGGAAGCCACCCGGCCAAAATTCTGACGGCTGCTGAGGATAACAGAACCAGTGCGCGCCACTAAGAACTCGCAATCAGTAATGCAGGCTTCTGCGCTTTCTGCCAGCGGATCGGCAGGCTGTACGAACTCCATTTTATTCTGATGAAATAGCCGCAACAATCTCGGTTCCGCGCAAAGCAATTGCTGCCAGTCCATATTGTCGTAAAGAATATGGATTTCATCGAGGAGCTGCCGCTCATTTTCACAGAAAATAAACTTGCCACCCAGCTTAATGAATTCGGTAGCAAAAGTCTCCTCATTCGATAGGCCGCTATCCGCAAATATTGTTGCAGCTTTCTCCGCCACAGCTTCCGGAAAAGGCATTGGCAGTGAAGCCCGCTCCAGGCCGGTACGTATTTTACGAAGAATATTTTCCCGGGCAGTGGACATTATCATTGCGGAATTAGGAATTCGAAATGCGGATTCGAACAAGTATATAAAATTATGAGGAAAGCACAACAATCAACAACGTAAGCGCTACATTTCAAATTTCAAGAGAGCAAAGCCAAATTCCGGAATCCGAATTCCGAACTCCGGAATCATTCTCTCAGTCTGCTCTCCAGCTCCAGTACACGCGTCTCATTCACCTTTACATTATAGGCTGCCGTATTCTTGAGGGCCAGCACTTGTACATAGCTGTTTTCCGCTTCGCGTAATTCAATAGATGTAGCAATGCCTACCTGGAAACGGGCTTTCTGAATGTCTAAATTCTCGCGGGCATAGCCAATGCTTTCTTCTTCCAGATTATAACCTTCAACGGCGGTCTGATAAGCGCTCCAGGCTGTACGATAATCGCGCCCCAGTGTGGTATTCTGCCGCCCGTAAGCCAGCTCATCGCTCAATGCCTGCAAGCCTGCTACGCGTACCTGCCGCCGGATATTGCCACCCTGGAAAATCGGGACATTCAACGCAAGCCCCCCGGTAGGCCCGTAGCCACGGTTTACGCTAAACTGCCCGGCCTTGCTATTGGTGTAGGTATAAGCATAGCCTCCATTCAGCCCGATCGTCGGGAAATAAAAAGTACGGGCGATCTTAGTTTCAATCCTGCCAAGATCTGCATTGATACGCGCTGCTTCCAACAGCGGATTTGTGGTACGAAGCTGCTCTTTGTTTGCAGGTTCAAGTGCAAGATTAAGATTCAAACTATCTGCAACATCATACGTTTTTTCCTCGTCTTCACCCATCAGCGCATTAAGGCTGGCGCGGGCAGATTCTAACCCTGCTTCCTGTGTAAGCAACTGTGAGCGGCCTGCATTCAGATCCACGCGGCCTTGCAGGTAGTCCACTTTTGCAGATGTGCCAATGTCAAATTTAGCCTTTGATAGCTCCATACGGGCTCTTGCCAGCTCAATGGATGTATCGAGCGCTGTGATCTGTTGATGGTTATAAACAGTAAGCGCATAAGCCTGTATCACCTGCGAAACTGTTGCCTGCACTTGAGCTTTAAACTGAGCCTCGCTGATTTTCTGCAAGGTGGTAAGCTGCTTTTTCACTAAGTAAGCGCGACCGGCGGCAAAAATAGTCCAGCTAAGGTTCAGGCCGCCGGAATAGCCATAGGTAAAGCCGGAACGGTTAGTTGAAATGCCATCTGTAGTTTGGAGAAGGGTATTGTTATTGCCGCTGGTTAGGCCGGAAGTCGCATTCAGATTGGGCAGGAAGCCTGCATTGCCGGGTGTATTATTTGCCGCAGCCTGTTGCGCAGTATTGTCCGCTATGCGGATGTCATAATTATAGTGGAGCGCCTTGCTTATAGCGCTATCCAGCGAAAGGCTTTCCTGCGCGCTGGCTGCGAAAGGCAGCATTATAAGTAAAAGGAAAATCGTTTTCGGCATTGTATCTAATCAGCGAGTTTTGTAATAGCGGTTGGCGCCTGTACTTTCCTCCGGGAAAGGAGCGTAAAAATAACCGGCAGGATAAACAGCGTAAGAACCAGCGAAAAAGTAACCCCGCCAACAATCACGACACCTAAAGGGATACGGCTTGTGGAAGCTTCCCCTAAGGAAAGCGCCAGCGGCAAAGCACCGAATACCATAGCAAGTGAAGTCATTAAAATAGGGCGCAGGCGCATTGTAGCAGCATTGATCGCTGCCTCAACTTTAGGCCGGCCGCGATCCCGGATATGGTTGGAATATTCAACGATAAGAATACCATTTTTAGTAACGAGACCAATAAGCATAATCATCCCGATTTGGGAAAATATATTCAACGTCTGTCCAAAAATCCAAAGTGAAAGCACCGCACCTGCAATGGCAAGCGGCACTGTAAGCATGATAATGAACGGATCGATAAAACTCTCAAACTGCGCGGCAAGAATAAGATAGATGAGCACGAGGGCCAGCAGAAAGGCGAATAGGGTATTACCGGAGCTTTCCTTATAATCCTGCGAGGAGCCGGACAGTGATGATGTAAACGTAGGATCGATCAATTTTTGATCCGCCAGCTTTTTATAGATTGCATCCATAGCCGCAATACCATCGCCAATGGTTTTGCCTGGAGCAAGGCCGGCAGATATTGTGGCGGACTTGTAGCGGTTGAAGTGGTAAATCTGCGACGGGCTGGTTGTCTCACGTGTAGTAACCATATTATCCAGCGATATAAGCCCCCCGCTTTTGCTCCGCACATAATAATACCGAAGGTCAACCGGAGCATCGCGGTTACTGCGTGCAACCTGGCCAATTACCTGATACTGCTTGCCACTTTTGGTAAAATAACCTAAGCGGCTGGCGCTCAATGCAAGTTGTAGCGTTTTGGATATTTCATTTACGGATACGCCAAGTTGCGATGCCTTTGCACGGTCGATATCAACAGTGAGCTCCGGCTTATTGAATTTCAGATCTACATCAACATTCTGTAACACCGGGTTCTGCCCTGCCTCTTCGAGGAAGCGGGGCACTACCGCTGCCAGCTTATCAAAGTCTATATTCTGTAGCACAAACACAACCGGCTGCTGCGAGCCGCCGCCGCCGCGCTGCACAGCAATTGTTTGCTCTTGTATCGGCGCGAGACGGCCAAAGTTGAGCTTCTGCAGGCTTTTGCCAATGCTCTGTACAATCTGATCCTGGGTGCGGTGTCGGTCGCCAGGATCAACGAGCCGCATATTTAAAAAGCCGGTATTTACTGCGCCGGATCCGCTGAAGCTTGGTGCTGTTACAGATAGAAGCACCCTGCGCTCCGGAATGCTGTCCATGGCAAGCCCTACGATCTGATCCATATAGCTGTCCATCGCATCATAGGCCGTGCCTTCCGGTGCGGTAACCTGCACCCGGAAGCGGCTGCGGTCTTCCAGCGGGGCAAGCTCACTTTGCAGGCTTCCGCCTACTACGAATATGAGCACAAAGCAGGCACCCATGCCGGTTAATCCAATCCATTTGTTCCGCATCATCCAGATAAGGCCGCGCTTGTAGCCACGCTCCATACCGGTAAAGAAGGGTTCCGTTTTTACATAGAATTTTGAGGGTTTGTGCACCTTTCGGGTTAGGTACACATTGAGCACCGGCGTAAGCGTAAGCGATACAAAGGCAGAAATAAGCACCGCACCGGCCACTACAATGCCAAACTCGCGGAACAGCCGCCCTGTAAAGCCCTGTAGAAATACAATTGGCAGGAATACTACTGCAAGCGTAATGGAGGTGGCAATTACGGCAAAGTAAATCTCCTCGCTCCCTTCTTTTGCCGCACGGTGCTTCTCCATGCCCGCCTCCAGCTTTTTATAAATATTTTCCGTAACCACAATGCCGTCATCAACCACCAGCCCCGTAGCCAGCACAATGGCCAGCAGGGTAAGGATATTGATGGTAAAGCCCATGATATACATGATAAAGAAAGCGCCAATAAGGCTTACCGGGATGTCTATCAGTGGGCGCACTGCAATAAGCCAGTCGCGGAAGAAGAGGTAAATAATGATGATTACAAGGCCAAAAGAGATGAACAGCGTTTCTTCCACCTCGGAGATGGATTTTTTGATGTTCACTGTATTGTCCAGCGCTATATCTACCTTAAAATCTTTAGGAATATCTTTTTGCAGCGCTGCATAGCGCTTATAGAATTCATTGGCGATAGCTACATAATTAGAGCCTGGCTGTGGTATAACAGCAAGTGCGATCATTGGTACGCCGCTTTCCTTGAGCACGGTTTCTTCCGCTTCCGGGCCAAGCACTGCCTCACCTACATTATTCAGGTGAATATCCGTGCTATCCACGTTCTTTACAATGAGGTTATTGAAATCCGCTTCTGTAAAAAGCCTGCCGAAAGTGCGTACCGAAAGCTCCGTATTGCTGCCGCTGATCTTACCGGCAGGCAGCTCCACATTCTGTGCAGTCAATGCATCTCCTATATCGCTGAAAGTAACGCCCAGCCCCGCCATCTTCAGTGGGTCCAGCCACAGGCGCATGGCGTAGCGCTTTTGCCCCCATATCTGTATCGAGCTTACGCCAGGTATCGTTTGCAGGCGCTCTACCAGTACATTCTCTGCATATTCGGTAAGCTCCAACTGGTTGCGCGTATCGCTTTGCACCGTCATTGAGAGAATGGGCTGCGAGTTGGCATCGGCCTTGCTCACCACCGGCGGCGCATCAATATCCTGCGGTAGTGTGCGCGTAGCCTGGCTTACCTTATCCCGTACATCGTTAGCAGCGCTTTCCAGGTCCTCGCCCAGCTCAAATTCAACAGTAATATTGCTGGCACCCTGCGCAGAGGTCGAAGAGATATTTTTAATGCCCGCTATGCCATTGATGGATTTCTCTAAAGGCTCCGTAATCTGTGATTCGATAATATCGGGGTTGGCGCCGGTATAAGCAGTGCGCACATTAATAATTGGCGGATCTATAGAAGGATAATCGCGTATGCCGAGAAATTTAAATCCGATAGCCCCGAAGATAATGATCACCAGGTTAAGCACGATAGCCATAACCGGCCGGCTAAGCGATAAGGAAGGTAAACTCATGAATCGTCTCTGAAATCTTTAAATCAAATCCTGAAAATTGCTGCGCAAAGGTCATGGCCAAACATACAGGGCTCATAATAAATATCATGCTCCACCCTATTCAATGCTATACTTTTTAATAGTAATATGCCTATCCAGCCGCAGCCATTTCTGCGATTTCATCCATTGATATCGCACCGTGGCTCTCGTCATAGGTACATGACCCGTTTTTTATCATCAGCACCTGGGGCGATTCATGCGGTACGCCAAACACTTCCGCAATCTTGTTGGATATCCCGCGAAAGCGGATAAGATCCAGGTAATAGAAGGTTACATTCTGTGGGGCCTCGCTGCGGTCCAGTCTGCCTTTAGCCATGCTGCTGATGTTGCAGCGCGTGCTGTGCTTGAAGATTATCACCGGCTGGGCAGCGCTTTCCTCTTTAATAGTATCCAGTTGGCTTTCCTCGAGCAATTCTATCCAATTCATACAGAGCAAAATTAGCGTACCCAAACTGCCGTAATATCGTGCCAGCTATACTCTTTGCCTATAGTAGCACGGTGACCTGCACGTTTGCAGATCCTGTTAACAATTATTACTCAATAGTCAGGAAGCTATTGAGCCGGAGGAATGTTATCCAGCTTGGGTGCCGGCTGTCCGTTCCAAGTCCCGCAGAAAAAGCGGGCCTTTCCACTGCCATCCGGGCTACATCAACAGGTAAATGGCCATTGGGCTTTTCTCGGCTGCTGTAGTTCTAAACTGTGATTTTTGATTAATATGATTTTGTGCGTTGTTTTACAAAAAGCGGAAAAGGCATAGTGTCTTGGTTTTAAAAATTGGTCGCAGTGGGGTGCTTCCATGTATCCCATGACTTGGGCAGGATGACCCATGGACGATGAGGACGTGTATAAGCTGATTCGCAGCGGTTTGTCATCCTGAGCGTACCTTTCCGGCGAATGCCGGATTGCGCAGCGAAGGATCCCACAGCATGTAAGTCGGTAGGTTACGGAGTTAGATCGCCAAACCGAGACACTATCAGAAAAGGAATAGGCATAGACAGCTTCAAACTATAGGTGTACGACAAAGTGCATTTGGCTCCAGCACTTTTGCAATACCGCCCGCCGCCAACGGCTTTTCTATTACCAATGGCCTTAAGAGCTCGGCCTGGAGTTTATACATTCCGTAGTGGAGCCTGTTTGTTACCTCTATCGGCAAGAAAGATTCCCGGCAAAAAAATTATTGCGCTAATTTGAGCCAACGCCGGTTAAGGCAAATCACTAACCATAAATAAAAATCAACCAATGCGTCTTTGTATCGACTGGGGCAATACCCTCGTAAAAGCAGCCATTTTTAATGAGGATCATAAAATAACAGAGCAGGCATCCTGGCATCCGGCAGAAGCGCTCACCGGCATTCAGGAGCTTGCAGTCCGCACCACACCGGTAGCCGCAATACTCTGCTCCGTTAGTGAACAGAGCGCCGAAACAGAGGCCTTCCTGAAAGAGACCACAAAATTTGTAAAGCTCGATAGCGATACCCGGCTCCCGATCATGATCGCCTATCAATCCCCCGAAACCCTCGGCGCCGACCGCATCGCAATGGCTGTAGCCGCCAATGCCGAGTACCCGGATAAAAACAACCTTATAATTGGCATCGGTACCTGCATTACCTACAATTTTGTAACCACCAACCGCACGTTCCGCGGCGGGGCCATCTCGCCCGGTATGCACATGCGCCTGCAGGCGATGCACCATTTTACCAACAAGCTCCCGGAAGTAAGCCGCGAAGGTGAATTATTATTATTGGGCTACGATACCGAAACCTGTATGCGCAGCGGTGCCGTTTATGGTATGGCAGCCGAGATTCATGGCATGTTGCAGGCATACGAGGGCGAGTATCCTCAATTTAACGCTGTTTTAACCGGGGGGGACGCGCCCTTTTTTGCGCGCCAATTAAAAAACAAGATATTTGCAGCCCCCG
The DNA here is from genome assembly GCA_965246905.1 of Chitinophagaceae bacterium. GTDB lineage: Bacteria > Bacteroidota > Bacteroidia > Chitinophagales > Chitinophagaceae > UBA1952. Next base: position 182,079 of record CBDFFZ010000010.1, on the reverse strand, counting down.
ACCTCGTTCTAAAAGGTCTGTATCTAATCCTCCAGCATAATGCTCCACAACTTCGCTAAGCGCTCCTGCCTCATCATTTGCATGTTTGGCACCTGCGCAGCGTATGCCCAGAATTCCAATAAAGAGAACGCACCTTATTCCCGCTATGGCCTCGGCGAAATCGTTTCCGGTACTAATACCTCAATTCGCGGCATGGGCTACACTTCCGTGGCTTATAGCAGCGGCACATCTGTCAATTCAGATAACCCTGCTTCCTATGCAGGGTTGAAACTTACCACCTATGAGGCCGGCCTTTTGGGCGCTACCCGCTCTATCACCGCAGGCGGCAAAAATTATACAACCGGCTCGGCCTCTCTTGCTTATCTGAGTGTAGGCATACCGGTAAATAAATGGAGTGCGCTGGCGCTGGGCCTTAAGCCACAGACGCGTGTTTACTACCACAATGCGGATACAGTTCTTTCCAACGCTTCGCAGCCTTTTATGTATAAGCACCTTGAGGATTATAGCGGCGAAGGCGGGCTCAACTATGCTTACCTGGGCGCAGCAGCCAGGTACCATGGTTTTAGCCTCGGCTTCAACTTTGGCTATATGTTTGGCACTATCCGCAATTCTTCCTCATTGATAAATATTGACACGGTACACGCCCTCAATGCAGATTTTACCCGCTATACGCGCATTGGTGGCATTTACTGGCAGGGCGGTGCTCAATATGAAACTGAGCTTACGAAGAAAATGAAGCTGCGTCTCGGCGCAACAGCTATGCTAAGCCAATCGCTGCACGGCTACCGGGATGAGTATGCCACCTCTTACCGTGCCTCCAGCGGCGGTACTCAAACAGATACTGCCTCATCCAGCCAGGAAACTGCCGGCAAAATAACGCTGCCGCTTACTTACACCTTAGGCGCACAACTCAGCGGCGACCGGTGGTCGGCGGGTGTGCAGTACTCGAGCACTGCCTGGAGCCAGTATCGCGATTATGGAGTTACAGATACCTCTTTGCTGGATCATACAAGCCGGATTTCGGTAGGCGGGGAGTTTACCCCCAACCCCGGCAGCCTTTACAAATACCTGCCACGTGTTACCTACCGCTTAGGCTTCTACTATGGCACCGATTATGTATATCTGCGCGATACAAAGCTGAATTATTATGCGGTTACCGCTGGCGCCTCGCTGCCCTTCCGCCGCAGTACAGACCGGGTGCATGTAGCTGTTGAATATGGCTCGCGCGGTACTACTACTGCAAATCTGATCAAGGAAAATTTCTTCAAATTCACGCTCGGCATTAGCCTGAATGATAAGTGGTTTATCAAGCGCAAATACGATTAAGCCGGGATAAGGGTAAGTAATCCGGCATTCATAACTATATTGCCGGCGCTTGCTGTTTAGTTTTTCCATGCTGGATTACGTATGGGCATCCCTAAAAAATTAAAAAATGCGAGCTATGACTGTAACAGTAAAGCATACCGTGAAAGCAGTAGCCATAGGCTGCCTTATCGCCTTTACAGCTTCCTGCTCCAACAGCATGAAGGAAGTAAATGAGCTTATCTCGCCCACTAAAGCCCAGGAAGATCGCGGTATTGATGTAACGGTGCTCTACAGCCAGGGTGGCAAGGTGCAGGCCCGCTTATTTACTCATGAGCTTGTCCGGAATGAACATGCAAACCCGCCTTACGCCGATATGAAGAATGGCATGAAGGTGGAATTTTTCGATGATAGTACGCATATTAAAAACACCCTCACCGCGCGCAGTGCCCGCTGGTACACGCAGGAAAATAACATCCTCATCCGCGATAGCGTAAAAGTGGTGAATGATAAAGGCGAAATGCTTGAAACCTCCGAGCTTATCTGGAACCAGGCCATTGCAAAATTCTTTACCGAAAAGCCGGTGAGCATTACCACGCCCACACAGATCATATATGGTAAAGGCATGGAGGCCAACCAGGATTTCTCGCATTATCAGATCAGCAAGATAACCGGCATGGTGCGTGTAAATAAAGGCGAAGTGCCGGGCGGATAAGGTATCTCGATGCCGGTTCCATCTTAGTTGCTAACGGTTTCCGGGGACGCTTAAATCATCCATTACCATTAGCTGCCCGCCTGCATATTCTGTTACTTTTGGGGATAATTGATTTATTCGTGTGGCTGATAGGCGCACTTAAATTATCCTGCATGAAATACCCTGTTCTTATCCTGTTTTTGCTGCTTCCCTGCTGCGCCCATGCCCAGCCGCAGGTACAGGTACAGATCGATTCCATGATCAGGCTTGTACTGAGTGCTGCGGAGGATACCGGTAAAGTAAATCTGCTTAATAGAATATCCTTTCTCTATAGCTCATCCGACCAGGAAAGCGGCATACGCTATGGCCGGCAGAGCCTGGCGCTGGCAGAGCGCATCCAATGGGATATTGGCCGGGCCGGAGCTTACAACGCTATCGGGGCAAATTACCAGCTTCGCAGTGAAACCGACAGCGCACTTGAAAATTTCCAGAAATCGTACCAGCTAAGCGAGCGCATTGGCAATAAGCGGGGAGTGGCCAAAAGCCTCGGTAATATGGGCGTACTGTATTACCGGCAGGGCAATTATACGCGTGGGCTGGGTTATCTGTTCCGCGTACTGAAGATATTTGAAGAGCTCGGAGATAAGCCGGGCATTGCAATACAGCTTTCCAACATCGCTAATATTTATGAAGAGCAAAAATTATTTGCCAAAGCGCTGCACTATGATTCTATGGCCCTGGCGCAATACCGTAAGGTCGGCGATGAGCAACATATTGCGTTGCTAACGGGCAATACCGGCAATGCCTGGCTTGAGTATGGCGATTATGATAAAGCGGTGCAATACCTGCAGGATGCCTTATACAGAACGGATAAGCTCGGTGATGAGCAGGGTATGGCAAGAAACCTCGGCAATATCAGCGAAGTTTATACACGGCAGAAAGATTATAACAAAGCGCTTGGCTTTATTTTCCGTGCCCTGGAAATACTCCGGCGTCTTGGAGATAGTAATGGAGCCGGGGTTGCGGAGATGAATATCGCAAATTGCTACTACAAGATCGCTAAGGATACCGCCGCTCTGAAACCCGGGCCGCTCGTACCGGCCAATAAACGCGCCTGCTTAGCCCTTGCAATCAGCTATGCGCAACAGGCGATCATTATTCACCGGCAGAACAACAGCCTCAACGAGCTTTCTTTCGCCTATGGTGTGCTGGCCAATGCCCAGGCCGATGCGAAAGATTATAAAGCTTCGATAGAAAGCTTCCTCCAATATTCTTTGTACAAGGATTCTGTTTTTTCAGTCGAGAATAGCCGGAAGATCAGCAGCCTTGAAGCACAGCGAGAGCTCGACCTGAAGGAAAGCAGGATCCGGATACTTACGCAGGATAACCAGCTTAAAACCCTCTCTGCGCAAAAACAGCAGCTTACCAACCGGGCACTTACCGGCGGCATTGCCATGCTGCTCACTATCGGGGCCGTTTTAGTGCTTTATTTTATCCGCCGCCAGCGTAGCGAAAAAATCATCGCCGCAGGGCGCATCAATACCCTCCTTAAAGATCAGGAGCTAAAATCGGTAAGCAGTATGCTGGAAGTGCAGGAGCAGGAACGTAAGCGCATTGCTGCGGACCTTCATGACCGCCTCGGCAGTATGCTCTCTACCGTAAAGCTCTACTTTAATTCGGTAGAGCAGCAGATCGATAACCTTATAGAGCAGAACCGCGAGCAATATCATAAAGCCACTTCGCTACTGGATGAAGCCTGCGATGAAGTGCGGAAAATATCCCACAACCTCGTATCAGGTGAGCTGGTGAAATTCGGACTTGTTTCGGCCCTCAATCAGCTTCGCGACACCATTCTTGAAACCGGGATGCTAAAAATGGAAGTGCTGGCCTTTGGTATGGATAAGCGCCTTGACAGCGCCACCGAAATATCCCTTTACCGGGTGATACAAGAGCTGATGAATAATATCCTGAAGCACAGCAAAGCAGATAAAGTGACCATCCAGCTTAATAAAGTGGATCATAATCTTAATATTGTAGTGGAAGATAATGGCACTGGCTTCGACGTAGCAGCAGCGCTGGAAAAAGATGGAATGGGCTTGAGAAATACAGAAACAAGGGTGAAGAAACTGCAGGGTACCATCGACTTCGACTCGGCAAAAGGCCGCGGCACTACCACCATCATCGATATTCCTGTATAACATACTTTAGCTTTTTACCTTCCGCTTTGCGAAAAAAAATCAAAACCAAATGATCAGTATCATCATTGCCGACGACCACCAGATGTTTATAGATGGAGTAAAATCCCTGCTGGCAACTGAAGAGGATATGGTGGTAACCGGCGAGGCGCTCAACGGCAATGAGGTACTGGCACTTTTGGAAAAGGCTCCGGCGGATATCATATTGCTGGATGTGAATATGCCCGAAATGGACGGTATCGAAGCCACAAGGCTCATCCGCCGGAAATACCCGGAGGTAAAGATCCTGATGCTTACCATGTACAACAAGGCAGAGTTCATCTTCGGGCTCATGAACGCGGGCGCATCTGGCTATATTCTTAAAAATACGGGCCGCACGGAGCTTATTGCCGCTATAAAATCGGTACATGCCGGCAAGACCTTTTACAGCAGCGACGTTACGGAAACCATCCTGCAAAACTTCTCCAAAAAACCCGGAGAACAGCAGGTAGAAGCCGCACACCTTACAGAGCGCGAAAAAGACGTGCTAAAGCTTATAGCCCGCGAATATAATACCGCCGAAATAGCCGCCGAGCTGTTCATCAGTCCCAATACCGTGGAGACGCACTGCAAGAATCTTATGAGCAAGATCCATGCAAAGAATATAGCCGGGCTGGTAAAATTTGCAGTGCAAACGGGTTTGGTATCCTGACCTGATCCTTGGCTTTTTATTGCCTGTATTGCCTATACCCAATTTCCCTCAATCTCTTTACCAGCGCAGCTTGTAGCGTTGTATCCCGGTTTTCCGGGATTTAAAAATCATGACTTCCGGTTATGGTGTAGGCCTTGCCTGCGCCGCATCTTTGCATCATCAAAAAGGAACAAAATTTTCTAACCATTAAACAGCAAACTATGAAAAAGCTAACAGCAACACAGACACAGACAGTCAATGGCGGTGGGTTCTTACTGAACTAACATCCCGGTTTCCCGGTAGTAAAAAATGGCCGGTTATGGTTATTTCCGGGGCAGGGCAGCCACAGCATCTTTGCATCATCAATTACAGACAAAACATTTCTTAACCAAAACAACCAGCAACCATGAAAAAGCTAACAGCAACAGAAACACAAACCGTAAACGGTGGTGGTTTCTTACTCAACTAATCGCAGCAATAACTGCAATCATTTTTCCTTTAATTTAAAAAAACAAACACCATGAAAAAGCTAACTGCAACAGAAACACAAACCGTAAACGGTGGTGGTTTCCAGCTCAATTAATCGCAGCAATAACTGCAATCATTTTCTCTTTAATTTAAAAAAACAAACACCATGAAAAAACTAACAGCAACAGAAGCACAAACCGTAAACGGTGGTGGCTATCAGCTTAACTAAGCGCCGCGTGCACCCAATGGCCATCCAGGCAGGATAGCGCCTGCGCCGCAAATTTATTATCCGAGAGGCTGTCTTATCAAGGCAGCCTCTTTTGTTTTGTCAGAATTATAAATAACTGCGCAATGCAGGTTGTATTCCGTACAGGGCATTTCCTTCACTGAAAACAGGTGTGCGGGAGCCGCAGAGGGCATTTATTTTCCTGTAATGGGCACTGCGGAAGCCACCCCAGGCATTTTATTACCTGCTTAGTACAGTGCGGAAGCCATCCTGGGCATTATATTTACTGGTATGCACAGGTAGGAATTTACTTCGGGATATTATTTTCTTTATTGCAAACATTTTTTCTCCGCATTAGGCTAAATTTATCCTGGGTGATGCCTTTTCTTCTTACCTCCTTCCTAATTTTGTATTTTCATCCCCCCAAAACGAAAAATTTTCAGCATGCTTTATCTCGATCTTAAAAAAGTGATGGCCGACCGCGGCATAGACTATCCTAACAAATTTCTGCACGCACATGGCTTTACCGATGTGATGGCATCCAATATGGTGCGTGGCAAGATGAAAGGCACTTCGTGGAAGAATATTGAGCAGCTTTGCCTTGCCTTGAACTGCTCGCCTACAGAATTATTCAGCTGGCAGCCCGATGAAGGAGTAACTGTAGCTCCTAATCATCCCCTGCAAAAACTGGTGGTTACGGAAGATGCAGGTGCTCTGGGCCGGCAAATCCGCGCACTGAGCCCGGAAAAGATCGAGCAGCTACGGGGTTTTGTAAAAGATCTTGCGCAGGACAAGAAATGAGCGGGATAATGTAGCCCACGTATTGGGACATCCCTCCCTGCGCAATCCGGCATTCGCCGGAAAGCTATACTCCAGATAACAAAGCCGGTGTTGTGCGGATTGTGGGTGTATTTAATCAAAACAAAAAAGCCCCCATTCTGGAATGGAGGCCCTTGATAAAATGTTTTTTGTTTAATGATCCGTTGTCCGTTCTTCCGTTGTAGAAGTTGAAGTATGGGTAACGGTACTGTGGCCGTGGCTGCTGCGGTGATGATGCGCCATACGCTCGTGGTGCACCGGGTGGTGCACTACAACTACGCGTGTATGCACCGGGCCATTATGGTGGTGCTCACTAACAGTAGTTGTGCGATGATGCACAACCTGCGTTTGCGCCTGAGCGGCAGGAAGGATAAGTGCAGTACACACTGCTGTTGTTGCTAATGCAATGTTTAACCGGATGGTTTTGTTCATAAAAATTATGGTTTGGTGAGTTGTTTTAAAAAGCATTAAAAGGATCGGGCCAGGCACAGCTGTGCGCCATTAGGATTTCAAAATGTTCTTGCCGGTCGTTTGGTAGTGCCTCTATTCGACCACGGGTTGCGCCGCGAAGGATACCACAGGGGGTACTACCAGTTAGACACCCACTTTGCGCACCGAAAAAATCCCATCACGGCAGCGCTATCGCGCGGTCACTTCGCGAATCCCCAAGGGGGAAGGGGTGTAGTGTTTACGCTTTTGCAAGATTAAACTCAATCAGCACCGAAGTTCCTTTTTGCGGCGCGCTTTGCACATCCAGCGTGCCATTAAGGTAATCGATGCGGTTGCGGATATTGCTCCAGCCGATACCATCCGCGTCTTTCAGCGCTGTTACATCAAAACCTCTGCCGTTATCTTCTACGGTTATTGCAAAATGGAGATCGTGTACAGCAATCTGCACCAGTATTTGCGAAGGCGCAGCGTGTTTCAGTGCATTATTCACCAACTCCTGCACGATGCGGTACACATTTACGGCCATGCCTTTATCTGCCTGCGCTTCCTTCAAGCCCATACTCTGATAGCTTACACGTACTACGCCGGGGCGGTTGAGATAGCGGCACAGGTCGTCCAGCGAAGCATCGAGGCCAAACTTAACCAGCGACTCCGGCATCATATTGTGCGCTACCCGGCGCAGCTCTTTAATGGATGTATCCAGCATATCCATGCTGCGCTCGAAGGCCTGCTGTGTGTCCTGCGTCATTACCAGGTTTTCCTTCATGTGGCCGAAAGAGAATTTAATGCCGCTCAGCATCCCGCCAAGTCCGTCGTGCAGGTCTTTGGCCAGGCGCGTACGCTCTTCATCCTGCCCCTGCAATACAGCCTGCGTTGCGGTAAGCTGCTTTTCATTTTCCAATGCCCTGATCTTCTGATTCTGTAATTCTTCATTGCGCTGCGCCAGCCGCTGCTTATTGCGGTAGGCCAAAAAAGCCAGTACCGCTATTGCAAGCAAACCTATCAATGCCCCGGTAAGCGCTTTATTCTGAAAGCTGCGGGCCCTGAGTTGCGTGGCCTGTACTGCAAGCTGCTGTTCTTTCTTCCCGGTTTCATACTGCTCCTGCAGCTCCTGCGTATTATGTAGCAGTATGGTATTTATCTTTACATCATCAATGGAATCCGCCTTGCTTTGCAGGCGCATAAAGCTTTCCATATCCTGCATTTTAAGAAGGCCGAGGTAAGATTGGAGCCTGTAGCCTGCCGATATGAGCGTGACGCTGGAATCTCTTTCCGCAAGGCCCACGCTCCGGCCCACGTAATAGCCTGCACTGTCAAAATGTTTTGTAAGGAACATGCCGTTGGCCATATTAAAGTTGGCCCGGATCATCATATCCTTGTTGTTTTGTTTGATGTTGAGTGCATAGAATTTCCGCGCGTAGTAGAGCAGCTTTTCCGCGTTGAATTTTCGCTGGTACAGGTCGCAGTAGTCGGTATAAATGTTTGACAGCACATAGGTGTCTTCCAGCTTGCCCGCAAGGATTTCTGCTTGTGCATAATACATTGCTGCTTCGTCATACCGGTGCATGTCCGACAATATATTGCCGGCATTGCTCACGGCGCCGAGGTAGGTTTTCGGGTCGCGGTCTTTCGCCATCGCCATTGCCGCCATGGCGGCTTCAAGCCCTTTTTGGAGCTGGTTTGTATGGCGGTAGGCTTCTGTAATATTGCTGTAGACAAGCGCTAATCTTGCCGTGTCTTGCCGGGCAAGAAAAAAGGGCAGCCCTTTATCGTAATAGTAAATAGCAGAGTCCCATTTATTGAGGTACAGGAAGCAGTTGCTGAGGTTGATATAGCTTTTGGCAAGCCATAGCTCATTGTGATTGCTTTTTGAAAAATCTACGCCTGCGCGGCATTGTTCCAAAGCTTTTATATGTTCGCCATTAAGGTTGTAAACGGCGGATACGTAGGAGTAATATTTAAACCTTCCTGTTCTATAACCGAGCTTTTGGCTGAGCGCCTTTGCCTGTTCATATATAGCGATAGCGGTATCCGGCTGGCCGGCTTCAAATGGCATGCCCAGCTGATAAAGCAGCAGCACTTTATTGGAATCTTCCTTAGCGTTTTTCAGGAGGCGGCGAAGGCTGTCTGTTTCTTTATTCTGGCCGTGTGCTTTTCCGGAAAAGGCGAAAGCGATAGCGAGCAGGATCAGGCAAGAGATAAAGTGCTTCATGGCAGGAGATAGGCAGGCAAAGATTGTAAAAACAAAAGAGTAAAAAGGCAAATGTCTGGCGACAAAAGTATCCGTTCGGCAGCTGCCCATATTGCTCAAATTCGAAGGATTGGTTAGGCTATCATGCAGTATTGGCCGGGAAAAATTATTTGCGTAAAAGTCATTCAATTACATTGATCCTGCAATCCTCTAAAAAGGGGATATGCTGTTGTCTCTGTAAAAATCCTCTAAAAAGGGGATAGCATACAGCATTGCCCGCAATACATTTGAACAACGGAACCGATGCTTACCACAACAAAGCATCGACCGGTCTATGGAAGAATACCTGATCATTACCCCGGAGAGCCAGCAATCATTTGCAAAAGGCATGGATTTATTGGATAGATCCGTAAGCGAATTGAGGAAAGTAGCAGATAGCCTTATGCCCGTTACACCGGTTGAAACAGCGCTCGGCGCAATGTTAAAAAGCCTTTGCAGCGAACTATCTGCAACTGGAGCTACAAAATTCGACTATCAAAGCAACGCAACTACCGGGCATAAGCTTCGAAACAATATGGATATTGCCATTTACGGCATCGTGCGGAATATTTTAACTATGGTGCAAGCACATACTGGCGCACAACGGGTACTTGTAGAACTAATAAGTGAAGGGCAGCATCTTAAAATAATTATATATTGCAGCAGTGTTGATTTTGACCGTTTAGGAACGGATACAAGTAATGATGTATTTTGGAAAGACATTATTGCCGCAGCCGATCAGGTAAACGGCACAATCAGTATCCTGCCATCGCCGGCAGGCGGCTCCTCCCTGCTGTTAGACTTCGATATTGCGGTATGATAAAGCTTTTTATTGTTGATGATCATTACATGGTGGTGGAAGGTGTGCGCTCTATACTCCAACATGCAGCCGGCATAGAATGGATGGGTCATGCCTCAGGCGGTGAATCCTGCCTTGCATTTCTGAAAGGCCATCAACCCGATATTCTGCTTATGGATATCAATATGCCCGGCATAAACGGCATTGATCTCTGCAAGATGGTTAAAGATCTTTACCCGGCTATGCACATTATTGCATTAAGCACCTTCAGTCAGAGCAGCTATATTCATAAAATGCTGGAGCATGGGGCCAGTGGCTATCTGCTCAAAAATGCTTCGAAAGAGGAAATGCTCGAGGCTTTTGATACCGTATTGAAAGGGCGGCAATACCTCAGTATGGAAGCTGCCGGGGCTTTTAAAGTAAATAATGAGCAAGCTGCACCCATCCTCACAAGGCGGGAAAAAGAAGTGCTTGCGCTTATCGCAGACGGGCTGACGAACGGAGAGATCAGCGACCGTTTGTTTGTATCCGTAACTACCATCGATTCGCACCGGAAGAATCTCCTCGCTAAGCTACATGCCCGGAATACTGCTGCGCTGGTAAAGATCGCGGCGCATCATAAACTGATCGATACAGATTAAACAAACCGGCAGAAGAACATTTATTGCTTTTGGCAGGATATGCTATCAGGTTGCTATCAGGTACCAATGGCTCACTTATCCACAATTGAAAGGCGTTGCCGTATATATGCGCCGCAGCCCGTAAATTTGCCGGTCTTTTTGTTCTTACATGAAATTTACTTATTACGGACATGCAACCTTTGCTGTAACAGCAGGTGGCAAAACCCTGCTGTTTGATCCCTTTATCACGCCCAACCCACTGGCTAAAGGCATTGATGTTTCAAAGATCACGGCGGATTATATTCTGCTCTCTCATGGTCACGGAGATCATGTTGCCGATGCAGTGATGCTCGCAAAACAAACCGGGGCTACCGTAATTGCTATGGCTGAAGTAGCTAAATGGATGGAAGCGCAAGGCGTGGAAAAGACGCACGGCATGAACTACGGCTCCTACACCTTTGATTTTGGCAAGGTAAGCATGGTGCCTGCCTGGCACAGCAGCAGTCTGCCCGATGGATCTTATGGTGGCAACCCCGCAGGTTTTGTGATCAGCACAAAGGACGGAAACTTTTATTACAGCGGCGATACCTGCCTTATGCTGGATATGCAGCTCGTGCCGCATTATGCCAGGCTGGATTTTGCAGTTTTGCCTATAGGTGGCAATTATACAATGGATGCAGAAGATGCAGTTAAAGCAGCAGATTTTATCCAGTGTACTAAAATAATTGGTGTGCATTACGACAGCTTCCCACCAATTGTGATTGACCGGGAGCAAGCCGGTAAGATTTTTAAGGAAGGAGGCAAGGAATTGATTTTAGTTGAGATTGGCAATACGATCGATTTATAGAATGTAACGCCGGAAACCAAATAATAAACCAATGAGCCGCAGCTTAATGCTGCATTACGGAGATATAACCAATGGCCAAAGTAATAGCAATAGCGAATCAGAAGGGTGGGGTAGGCAAGACAACAACAGCAATCAACCTCGCGGCCAGCCTTGCAGTGCTGGAATATAAAACACTGCTTATCGACGCTGATCCGCAGGCCAACAGCACGACGGGCAATGGCTTTGATCTGAAAAATGTAAAGCAGAGCCTCTACGATTGCATGGTGAATGAAACGCCGGTAAGCGAGGTAATTCTACAAACAGAAACGCCAAATCTTTACCTGCTTCCGTCGCACCTTGATCTTGTAGGTGCGGAGATCGAGCTTATCAATCATCCGGTCCGCGAGCATATTATGCGCAGTGCGCTGCAGCCGCAGCTTGCGGATTTTGATTTTATCATTATAGATTGCTCGCCATCGCTCGGTCTTATTACCATCAATGCGCTTACTGCTGCGGATAGCGTGGCCATTCCGGTACAATGCGAATATTTTGCGCTGGAAGGGCTTGGCAAGCTCCTCAATACCATCAAGATTGTGCAAACACGCATTAATACTGCCCTGCAGATCGAAGGAATCCTGATGACTATGTACGATGGACGCTTGCGCCTGAGCAACCAGGTTGTAGAAGAAATTAAAAACCATTTCGACCAGCTTGTATTCAACACCATCATCCACCGCAATACGAAGCTGGGCGAGGCGCCAAGCTTTGGCCGTCCGGCGCTGATGTATGATGCGGACAGCACCGGCGCTGTAAATTATTTGAATCTTGCCAAGGAAATCCTGCAAAAGAACAACCTGACCAAGATCAAGAACGAGGATAAAATTTTTGAGACCCCCAATGGCCCAGCCAACTAAAAAACAGGCGTTAGGCAAAGGCATACGCGCCCTGCTAAGCAATATCGATGATGAGCTGGCGGAAACAGCCGCAAGCGTACCTGCCGTAAATGGTGGCGGCAACACGGGCAGCATGCTGCGTATCGGCATTGATCAGATCACTGAAAACCCTAAGCAGCCACGCCGGGATTTTGATGAAGAAGCATTGCGTGAGCTTGCCGATAGCATTAAACTCCACGACATTATACAACCGGTAACGGTAGTAAAGACGGCAAACGGCAAATACCAACTCATCTCCGGTGAGCGCCGCTGGCGTGCTTCGCGAATGGCCGGACTAAGAGACATTCCCGCATACGTGCGTACAGCCAACGACCAGGACATGCTGGAGCTCGCGCTCCTCGAAAACCTGCAACGCGAAAACCTCAACGCGATGGAAATAGCCATGAGCTATCGCCGCCTGATGGATGAATGCGACCTGACGCAAGAACAGGTGGCTGACCGGATGAATAAGGAGCGCAGCACGGTAACTAACTACCTGCGCCTCTTGAAGCTGCCGCCGGATATTCAGCGGGCAGTTCGCGACGGTGTACTGAGCATGGGTCATGCAAGAGCCATCATTGGCCTGGAGCAGGTGGATCTGCAGCTTTATGCTTACCGGGAAACGAATGAGAAGGGCTTATCGGTACGGCAAACTGAAGCGCTGGTAAAGGCGCTCGCCGCCGAGCGCGCTCCAAAGGACGGAAGTAAAGAAAAGGCGCGCCTTGCACCGGCATACAAGCGGATCGAAGACAACATGGCCTCGCATTTTTCCACCAAAGTAAAGCTGGACCGTAAAAATAGCGGCAAAGGCAGCCTGCTCATAGAATTTTATAGCGATGAGGATCTTGAAAGAATCATGGAGAAAATGAGTTTGTAATTTTTGATTGCAGTGTTTTGATTGGTGTTTTACAAGCGCTCGACAGGCCTTGCCCATTGCAATCTTGCGTGAAATAAACTAAATCGTGTGTATGAATCCAGGGTGGGAGAAAGAAGCAAAAGAGCAGCAGAAATCATTTAAGCGAATGCTCGAAAAGGGTAACCGCACCAGGATGATCAAAGCACTCCCGGAAGTTCATGCAGAAGTATTTGCTAAAATAGATTGCCTCGCCTGCGCCAATTGCTGTAAAAATTATTCTCCCCGATTTAAGCAGCCCGATATAAAGCGGATTGCAAAAGTGCTGAAGCTGAAGGAAGGTCAGCTGGTAAGTCGTTACCTGCGGCTGGATGAAGACAATGACTATGTAGTAAAAACAACACCCTGCCCGTTTCTGGCAGCAGATAATACCTGCGGTATCTATGAAGACCGGCCTTCCGATTGCCGCCGCTATCCTTATACGGATGAGGATGTGCTGCTAAAGCGGATTCCGCTAACCCTGAAAAACGCAACCGTGTGTCCGGCGGTTTTTGAAGTGCTGAAGACGCTCGAAAAGATTGCGTAACAATTTAGGAACACGCCTGGAAGCGTGTTGAATCAAAGACAAATCAATAAATTAAATTACCGTAGAATTCTAACCCCTTTAGGATTAAACATCCGGCGCAAAGAATCCATTGTCTTGGCGCTGTCTGCTGCCTTCAGCATCACAGGCATTACAACCAGGAAATTAGTAGAGTCCTGTGCCACGAGTGCTACCTTATTGCCATTGCCGGAAAGTGTTTTTATGCGGCGCTCCGCAGCTACCCGTGATGGATAAGTGCCCAGCACCACTTGTGTGGTTCCATCAGTCGCAGTCGCCATTGCTGCAGCAGGCGCAGATGTAGGTGTCGGCGCTGCAACTGTCGTATCGATTATGTTTGTGTCCGCAGGTATAATGGCCTGTGCAACCGCGTGGGGGTCCGCAGGCGTGGCAATTGCAACCGGTGCAGTACCACGATTATTCATTGCCCTGATGCCAAAAATTGCGAGGATGATGGCTATTGCAGCTATACCGCCCCAAAGGCCGATCTTGCTCCAGTTGATATTGCTGGTGCCGGAGTAGCTGTCCTCAATCGGAGCTTTCATCCCAAAAGACGGCGCTTCCTCCAGCCGTTTGCTGGTACGCAGTATAGGTATGGACGGTGGCGTGTACTGCAGATTAGCATCTGTAATAAATTTTACCACACCATTCTGCTCTGTAAATTTTCCTAACGCAGGTATATCAACATCTTTGCCGGCGGCAAGCGCAGTACGCGTAGCTGTGCTGAAATCTCTAAGCGCATTAGAAGCTTTGGAGATGCTTGTCTGCTCATGTGTGGCGATGAAATTGGCCAAGCTATCGTCGATAGAGCCGGTTGAGGAGAGCAAAACTTCATACTGTGGCGCATTGATGGACTGCCCATCGTGAACAGACGGTTTTTTCTTTAGCTCAAGATTGCCGAGCCCGTGTATGTAACAGAAATTGTTCTTTAAGAGATAAAGACCAATGTATTTTGCGATGTCCATGCGTACTTATTGGTGGTGCAATTTACTAAGATTAAAAATGCCTGCGGCAGAGAACTTCTTTTTAAAACCTGAAGCGAAGCCCGCCATAAAAATTAATGCCGAACGAATCATAGCCAAGCCAGCGCTGGTTAGGCCTGTCCAGCAGGTTGCCGGCATTGAGCCAAAGCGAAAGCTGTGGTATCAGCTGGTACTCTGCACCTGCTCCGATATCGATGATGCTTTCCATTTTCTGCTCATAACGGTGTGCGTTTCTACCGTACAGGCCGCCCAGCGCAGAGAGATACGCGCTTGCATGAAGGTCTTTCAAAATGGCCCATTGTACATCGCCTTTAAACCGCACGGAAGGCTCCTGCCATACACGGATGTAGGTCCTATTATGATATCCATACCATGCGCCGCTCAATCCAAATGAAAAGCTATTGCCTAATTCATAGCGCGCATCGAGCTGCAAGGAAAAGGCGTTCAATTTAGGCGCTACTTCAGCAACGAACAGCCGGCCTACTGTATCGCCATCAAAGGTTACAAATTCCGGCAGGTTATTATATTCCCACCAGCTTGCTCTTACGCCAAGCGATAAATGGTGGCCAACTCCGGCAGTAGCGGCTGCAAATACTTCATCGTTACGGGATTGCGGTAATGGATTGATAAGGCTGTAATAAGGATTTCTGAGAAGGAGCTGCTGGTATGTATTTTGCAAAAGATTTGCCTGCCAGCCGGCGCTGACTTCGAATTTCCGGGATACCTGGTAAGCAGTTGTAATATCCGGTAAGAGGTAGCTGTTGCCCCCGCGCCCGAACGTTGGGTTTAAGCCGAGATGTGCAGTATAATCGGCATTATGGTAGCGTAGTCCGGGTGTGATGCGCATAATATTATTACTTCCGGAGATATCAGCGCCTGCATTATAAGTAGTGAATATGCCGCCAACGCCAAGCTCTACTGTCAGATTGCTGTCTATCTTTTTAGAAAAAGGCAAAGAAGCCTCAATCGTAGTTTCATGATTGACCGGCCCAATTCCTTTGAAGTAATTGAAGCGAATGGATGGTGCATAATCAAGACCAAATATTCCCTGTTCCGTATTTTGTACGCCTATCCGGGCATCGATGCCGGTATATCTTCTCTGAAACCCGTCCACATAATTGTATTCATTGTGGTCGTAGCCATAGAGGTTGTAACGGCGATGATCCGCATCCAGCGCGGCGCTCCAGAGGTGGCGGTCACTGCGCAGCGTAGCAACGGCATCAAGACCAGTGTGCAGGAATTTTTGGTCGGCGATTTTGCCCTGCTGCGAGATATGCTGCGCATGAATTGCAGCTTGCCAATTATCGCCATGAAGGCTTCCTATTCCGGCATCCGCATAAATGGTAGATAAATTACCGCCGCCGCCTTTTAAGTAGTTCTGCCCAGGTAGCTTAGCGGTATCTTTCCCTAAAGCAAGCGGGCGCAAGGGTACAGAGCGATAAGTATAATAGAGCGATTGCTGTGGCACTGTATATTCCTGGGGCGTAATAGCAGTTTCCGGTGGCGGAAGCGTAGGCATAAAGGCCGGCTTCGGTGCGATCTTTACCTCCGGCTTATATACCTGGTACACTTCCAGTGTAGTGCCGCGGATGGTCGTGTCATCTCCCCGGCTCATTGTTGGCTGCGCAGGCTTAGGAAGCTGCTTGGGTGGTGCTGGCTTTGCTTTCAGCGCTTTTTGCTTTACTTTCTTACTGCGCTGCGCATTTGCCGAAGGCGGAAAAAATACACCGGCTGCCAATAGTATCAATAGGAAAGGGCGCTTCATCATGGGCTTATTCATTTGAGAGTTTAGAGCCTTCCAGAGTTTTAAGTTCGTCTAATTTTTTCTGCGCCTCAGCTTTCAGGTCATTGGCCTTAGCATTCTGTACTACGCTTTGCAGTGTAGCTTTTGCATTAAAATAATCCTTCTCCTGTATAAGAATATCGCCAAGCAGCAGGTAAGTTTTTACCACCCAATAATCATTACCCGCGGATAGCCGGATATTTTTCCCCGCAGCATCTTCCGCTTCCTTGATCTTGCCGGCTTTTAGAAGATCGGCTGCTGCATAATAGCGCGCCTCAGCCGCAATAGCTCCGTTTTTACTCGATTGCAATACCTGATAAATTGAAGCAGCGCTTTGACCGGCTGCGATGAGCTGGTGCGCCTGGATAAGTTTCGCTTCATCAGCTGTTGCCAAAGGCACGTCGGGCAGGGTAAGCAGGGTATCTGCAAAATGCGCGGCATCCGTATGGTTATCGAGCTTTTCATTGCTGCGCATAAGGCCGGTATAGGCGATCTGCAGGTTTGCCGGACTCAACGCTTTATTCCGCAACTCCGCATAATATTTTAAAGATGCGCTATAATCTTGTGTACTTACGGCTAAGCTGGCTGCGCGCAATGCACTTTGCTCCGAGAAATCATTCCAATCCTGCTGCAAAACGGCGCTGTATTCCGGTAATGCGGCACTGTATTTCTTTTGCTGATAAAAGCTTTCAGCTGCATAATAATGGGCTTTATTAGCAAATGTGCCATTTGGGTATTTTACGAGATAACTGCTGAATGCAAGTTGTGCCGCATCCCAGTTGCCCGCAGCATACTGTGCTTCGGCGGCGCTGTAATAAGCAATATCCAGCTCGTTGTCTTCTGGAAGTGCGGCATCGTGCAACAGGGTAGTATATGTATCCAATTTGTTTTGCTCAATGTAGAGACTTTTCAGCGCAGCTAAGGCGTCGGTACGTTCCGGCGCATTAGTGTAGGATGTGATGATTTTCCGGTAGGCTGTTATGGCCTCTTCGTCGCGGTTGAGCTGCTGGTAAGCTGTGCCTGTTTTCAACAGGGCTTTCGCGGCAAGATTCCCATCCGTACCGGCAATAAGCGGCTGCAGTTGGGCAATGGCTTCCTTATATCGGCTGCGCTCCATTTCTGTAATGGCAAGCTCGTAGCGCGCATCGGCTGCGTAGGGGGAAGCAGAGGATATAAGCCCTTGCAATTGGCGCTCTTTATCGGCAGTTCTGCCTTGCAGACCATAAATTATCGCCAGTTGCAATCCTGCATAAGCGGCATCATGACCTGTGCCCGCTGCTGTTTTTGCATAGAGCGGTGCAGCATGGTTAAAATCTTTCTGCATAAAGAATGCATCGGCCTCGCGCAGTCCTGCATTAGCGGCTACTGTAGTGCTGCTGCCTGTGCTGCCGGCTTTATTAAAATATTGTTGCGCGCCCCCAAAATCAGCAGCATCCAGCGAAGCGTAACCCATATTCAGATAGGCATGAGCCGGTGTTGCTTCGGAGCTGATGGCGCTTACATTATTTCCGGTATACGCATCCAGGAAGCTTTTGGAATAAGCTATTGCCTCGCTGGCCCGGTGGCGGCGGTAGGCAATATCTCCCTTCCAGAAATTTGCGGCTGCAGTATAGGCAGGTAGGCTATTGGCAGTGAGGGAAACGCTTAGCAGGCTATCGGCAGCATCTGTATTGTCTTTTTGCAGTTGCTGGAGCGCATAGCTGTAGGCCACGCGCTGTATAGTTTGGCGGTAGGTATCATTATTGCCTTTTGAAAGCAACAGTGCTTCATAAGCGCCACCATAATTGCTCGTAGCGGCAAATAATTGCGATTGGAGGAGATAAGCATCCGTGCCACCACCGTATTCTTTGATCAGGGCATTTACGCTGCGCAAGGCATCATCGCTGTAGCCCAGCTCGTACGATAGCTTAGCGTGGAGGAGCAGCGCAGCTTCCCGCTGACCGGCATTGAAACGCATAGCAGCCGCCAGGCCGAATGCATTACGGGCGCTCCGCTTATCGCCGGCTTTCAGGTAGCTGTCACCAAGAAGATACATAGCAGTCTGCCCTAGTGAATCCTGTGCGCTGCTCAGTGGTTTAAATTTATCGATCGCGTTTTTCCATTCATTGACCCGGTAATAACTGTAGGCCATTTCATACAGCTCTTCCTTTCGTATTTTATCTGTGTTGCTATAATAATGTTCAAAATAAGGCAAGGCATCGCCATAGCGGGCATCTTCAAAAAGGGATTGCGCGGCTAAGAGATGCAGCTCATTATCATAATAGAGCTTCTCTGGCCGTTTCAGTAGTGTAAGCGCCGCCTGTAAAGCTTTTTTGCGGTTACCGAGATAATACTCGATCTCCGCCATATAATAAGGCACAATATTGCGATATTGTGGTTCTTCATCGATACGGTCAAAGCTTTTCAGTGCATCGGCATAAGCTCCGCGGTTGTAGGCGAGCAGGCCATAGTAGTAGTTTCCGGGCCTGTAATATTTGCCCTGCACTTCCTTCATAATGGCAAACAACGGCTCTGCTTTTTCTAATTGCTGCGTATTGAAATAACAGTAAGCAAGCTCAAATTTTGCATCCGCAATTTCTTCGTTGGATAAATTATGAATGCCGGCTTCTTCGTAGTAAGGAATTGCAGCTGCCAGCTTTCCATTAGCGAAATAATATTGGGCAAGCGCAAGAGAGCCACGGTCGCGCAGTGAAGGCGAAGTTGTATGGCGCAGCATTTCCACCACACCATCCGCACTTGCCGGATTGCCGGATTGTAGCTGCCCGATAGCCTTTATATACTGAGCCTTTGCTGCATCGTCCTGCCAGTTGTGTGGAACACCTGCACGTGGTGCCATACGCAGCTGCTTTTGTGCAGACTGAGCGGCAAGCGCATAAAATCGCTGGCGAAGCTGCTCTTCCGAAAGTTGTATGTGCTGGTATCGGTACTGAAAAGGCAGATGCTCCTGTGCATCTGCCTTTTTATGCGCCATGCTTACCGCAAGGCATGTGAGAATGAAAAGATTTCGCTTGATAGCCGTCATGGGCGTAGCATCAATTTAGGGGTAGGGAAAAATTAAAAATTCCAGGTTACGTTCAGGCTGGGGAAAAAAGGAAGCTGGTAAACGCGCTGGTTCTCGATACGATCCACGTAGAAAATATTGTTGCGGCTGGCTACATTGGTAATGCTCAGCGTTGTTTCAATATTAGAATACTGGCTGAGGCGGAAGCGCTTCTTTGCCGAGAGATCTACACGGTGATAATTCGATAAGCGGCCACCATTGATCTCGCTTGAATAAAGCAGGCCAACCTGGCCATTTTGCTGGGTATAATTAGTGTTGATGCCATTGCTGGAAAGGCCGAGATTTTCATAAAAGCCCTGTGTCTGCGTAAAAGGAAAAGCCGAGCCAAAATTATAGCGAAGCGATACCTCAAAATCCTTACGCTTACCAAAAGTATAAGAGCCTAAAAGGTTCAGGTTCCAGCGGCGGTCGAAGGGGGGAGCGTAGGTTTGCTGGCCGTCATAGCGCTCTATATGCTGGTAGGAAACCACGCCCCAGAGATATACACGGCTCTTATTGTATTTAGCAGAAAGATCGATGCCGTAAGCCTTACCGGTTTCCACGAGAAAATCAGGATCCGCCGCAAATTGCTTATAGCGGTTGAGCTCTATATTCTGTGTAAAGTTCTTGTACCAGGGCTCAAGGTTCAGCTCCACATCCTGTACATCCACTTCTATACCACCAAGAATATGGTATGCGCGCTGCAGGTTTGAGGAAACAACCTCGCCTTCGGTGTTTTTAATTTCCTGGTCGGGGCTCAGCAGGAAGCCGGTAAAGAAGTTTACAATATCGCGGTCGCTCTTGGTGCTGATGATATTCTGCGAGTAAAGCCCGGTAGCGAATTTAAGGCGCACATTGCTGGTAATATTATACTTGAGGCCAAGGCGCGGCTCAGGAGATACTTTGTTCAGCGAAGCATAATACTGGAAGCGGATGCTCGGCTCCACGATAAATTTCTCACTGAAATTCTTGCGGAACATCAGGTAAACTGCCGCAAGTGTGTTCTGGCGGTCCAGCGTAGTATTTACTGCTGCGGCGCTGCGATAATTAAGATCTGTATGAATGCCGCTCACTTCGATGCCATATTTAAGCTGGCTGTAGCCGGGCAGGAAGTTGGTAACCTCGATGCCTGCCTCAAAATTGTTGATGCTGCTGTTGCGGGGAAAGGAATCAGAGGCTGCACTATAGTCGATGTTATATTTACTGTAGGCGAATTTACCACTGATGAGCGCAGACGAGCCGCCCGGGGATACTACGAAGTTGGCGCCGGCGCCGGTTGCTTTCCAGTTAAAATCGGCCAGTGCCTGATCGGAATTGGGGCGAAGAAACTTGGCCTTATCATCAAAATTAAACCCGAATACATTGAGCTTGCTGCCATTGTCGCCACTGAAGGTAACCTTGCCGTAAAGATCGGTAAAGCTATACGGAAGCCCGTTCTCGAATGCTCCGCCGAGGCCGCTGTAAAGTCCTTTTGAGGTTTGATCGAGGTAACTATGCTTCAGGGAAAGCAAAAAAGTGGCCCCGCCGCCTTCCTCGCTTTTGGATTTATAAAGCGGGCCTTCCAGCATCACACGGCCCATAACCGGCGAAGCAGATACTTTGCCGGACAGGCGGTTGCGGTTGCCGTCTTTAGTGTGAATATCAAGTATGGCGGATGTGCGATTGCCGTATTGGGCACTGAAGCCTGCAGTATATATATCTGCGCTGCGAATGGCATCTGTCTCGAAAACAGAATAGAGGCCGATGGTGTGAAACGGATTGTAAATGGTAACGCCATCCAGCAGAATACCGGTTTGAGAAGGCGCACCACCACGGATGTAAAGCTGCCCGCCCTGATCTCCCGTAAAAGTAACACCCGGTGTAACCTGCAAAAACTGGGCAATATCCGGCTCGCCGCCGGCACTTGGGAGTCGCTTCATATCGGCAGGGGTAATGGTAGTAACACCGGTCCCGATACGCGTCATGCGGTCAATTTTTCCTCTGCCCGATACCTGCACTTCTTTAAGCTGAAGATTTGCCGTGCGGAGATAAAGTTTTTGAGAAATCACCTGCCCCGCCGCCAGGGTAATGGATACTTTAGCTGTATCGTAGCCCGCATGAAAAGCAACGAGCGTATAAGTGCCGGCCGGAACCTGCGTAAGCGCAAAGTAGCCATTCACATCGGTTTGCACGCCAAATGAGGTGCCTTCGAGGTAAACGGAATTGTAGATCATCGGCTCCGAGGTGCCACGCTCTTTTACGAAGCCCTTGATAGAGCCTGATTGCGCGAATGTGGTGGCAGAGCAAATAAAAAGAAGGAGAAACAGGCTATAGCGTTTCAGCATTGAAAGGATTTTTTAAAAACTTTAAGAAGCGCGCTTTTACGCGGCCGACAAAGATAACAGGAAATAGTATTGACTTGATGCGCAGAAACAGATTCACTTATATGCGGCAAGCGCAAAAAAACGGACCAAAAAAATCTTGAAAAAGCGTGCAGATCACTCTACGATAATGGGGCGGGCAAGGTTCACGGTGCTGTCATTCGTCATCCTTATATAATAGACCCCTTTTGCCCAGGATGATACATCTATCTGAGCCCGGTCAAGAATTTTGCCCATCCAAATCAACTGCCCTACGGCATTTACAATTTTTGCCAGCGCAGTTTCGCCGGGCCTTACAAAGCTTATTTCTAACATCCGGGTGGCCGGCACCGGCGATATATTCACGCCGCCGTCATTCATTGGGTGCTTATCAATGCCGGTAGGTGGTGTTGTATGGCTGATCGCAAAAAACACATTTCCTGCTCCTTTTACCTTGATCCGCATATTGGCCATATTCACATTGGGCAGCGTTACAACCTCCGTTCCATCGTTCGGGGTATTGGCCAAAAGTAGCGTTGAGAAGGTATAACCGCCATCTACAGAAAGAAAAATATCTACGGCACTGCAATTGATGGGCGCTGCAGTTGTATTGGCTACATTCCAGGTAATAGTCTGTGTGGTGCCGCCTGCCCATGCTGTACTCGCATTAGGAGATGTAACGCGGAAGGGTGCACCCGTGTTAATCACATTGAGATGAATGGAATCATCGGGAAAATTAAAGCAGCCAAGCCCGTGATAAATATCACGCTCCGTAAGCCGGAAGCAAAGCGTGCGCGCCACGTCCGGTATCCGTTCCTGTTTAGATAAAAATACGCTTTTCAGCAGGCTGTCGATAGACGGGAAAATCCGCGTACGGTCGGCAGTAGGCCGGAAAGAGCGGAACAGGGGCCCCCGGAGATGTGTCTGCGAAATAGTCTTGCCGAAATCACCAAGATCGCGCTGCTCCCAGCAATAGGTAAGGGTATCGGCAGTTGCATCAGTGGCCGCCGGGGCGGTAAGCTCAAAAGCAGTGAGATAAGGTATGTTATAAGACGCGGTGTAGGGTGGCACCGTAGCATTGACGTTCCGGTAAGGCTCACCATGGCGCAGGTATTCGTATTAATATAAGTGGTTATCTCTTCGAGCGATGTGGAGTGAAAGTAAGGGTCCGTATGGGGCTGTATATCGTCTGAGCCGCAGATACCGGCATAGGCCATGATGGTGCTGCCGCTTCCCGGCTCATAAGCGAACTCCTGAATTGCGGACCGAAAGTTGCATGGCCCGTTCGTTGCAGCATTATAAGTATGCTCAGCTCCATATTGATGCCCCATTTCGTGCGCTACGTAATCTATATCAAAGGCATCTCCGGTAGGCGTTGGCGTGCCCGTAACGCCCAATGCCTTAGAGCTGGCCTGGCAAACACCGTGATTTGCAAGGCCAAGCCCGGTGCCTGCGCCGCCGCCGCCGGTGCCAAATACGTGCCCTATATCATAGTTTGCGGTTTTAATGCGCGCATCGATGGTTGACTGGTTCTGGCTAAGCATCGCGCCTGCACTATTATCCGAATAAGGATCGTTAGCGCCATCTAAAAAAATAAGGGTGTCATCGTTCCCCACAAGCTGCATAGTGATTGCAAAGTCCCGCTCATACACACTGTTTACACGATTGAGCGTAGTTACCATCTTAGCTAATACAGCGGGCTTGGTAGGGTTGGGGCCGGCAACGGCAACCGCATACTCGCCGGTACAGGCCAGCGCAAGCCTGTAAGTCCTGTGGATGGCACCATTCAGGCGAAAGCTGCCCACACTATTGCCGCCATGGCCGCCTGTAGGATCAACTGTAGGAGTATTGAAGTGCTTATTATCTACCGCGCAGACAACGCTGTTGCCCGGAATCGCCCGGTAATCGCGCCGGTAGTAGGAGATATACCTTCCATCAGCAGCCTTCCCGAAGGGGTCGATAAAAAACGAATTTGCGCCATCTGCAATCATCGCATGAAAGCCGAAAGGCGTATAATCGATCTTGGCAGTTGCAAAATGATTGTCAACCGCCGCCGCTGTGTAGGTGCGGATTTCCGGGTACTTATCTGCAAGGGCAGCCTCCATTACCGGCGTTTGCCAGATGTTGAAGGCACGCAAAGAACCATCGGGCACTGGCAGCATAATGGTTGCTGGTGCATTCGCGTTATCCGTAATGGTTGATAAAATAAAGGAGAGGTCGCCCTCATTCACGCCGATATTCCGATAGGCAACCGGCTGGAGCACTGGTTTTTCTTTTGGCGCGGTAGCATTCAGGTTCCAGGGTATTTCATATCGCTGCGCTATAGCTGCACACGCGCCGGAAAGCAAAGTAAAGAGTAAGGCAATTTTTTTCATAAAGGGGATGGTTGTAAAAGGTTATCCGGCTTACCGGTCGTAATAAATTTTGGGAGTGGCTTTTGCAGGCGTGCTTTCAAAAGGTTGCTTTACCTCTCCGCTGTCTTCCCGGTTATAAACTATATAGGTCACTTCATTATTGCCTTTTACAGGCGTAATAAAATAGGTGGCGCCATTGTAAGTAATCTGTCCGCGCAGCTCTTGTCCGTTCCAGTCGAGCCGTACATCCGCAGCTTTATTATTTACGCCCTGCCCCTGCAGCGAGATGATTGCAGGATATTTTTCCTGTAAAGCAGCAGCCATAGCGCCGGAGGCTTTCAGCTCAAACGGTTCGCAGTGCCGCTCCACGGGCAGGATAATGCCGCCTTTCTTGCCTGCAGTGCGCAACTGAGCGAAAAACGCGCTCAAAGTATCGGCAGCAATATGGTAATGAAGGTATTTTTTAGGAAGCGCCATACCGGCAGTCGCATCGCTGATGGCACTGCTCATCTCTTCAAAAACCGGGTGCGGCTGATCCGGAAAAAGAAGCCACTCTTCTGCGCAAAGCATTTTTTGCACTTTTGCAGGTGTCGCAGTAGCCTTATAGGCAGGATGGCAGCCGGTAGGCATCATGGCACATAAGACAGCAAAAAAAGCGAAAAAGGCAAACCGTTTTATCATAAAGCTTTGGTGTGGCTAAATTACAAAATAATGTCAGCTAAGCGATCATTGTATTCAGTTAACCGGCAAGCGCTTATTTTCGCGGAGATGGCCCGGATATTAGCACCTGTCAACTACATAATGAGCGGCATTGCGGATGCAGCAAAAGCATTGCTTGCCAGCGCTCACGGATACCATGTCCTTGCATTCAGCGGCGAACTCGGAGCGGGCAAAACGACGCTGATCTCCGCGCTTTGCCATCAGCTTGGCGTAAAAGATCCCGTAACCAGCCCTACGTATGCGCTCATCAATGAATATCGTTATGGGGAAGGAGGGGGCAAGATCATTTATCACATGGATTGGTACCGGCTGCGCGATGCCGATGAAGCCATCAATGCAGGTATGGAAGATTGCCTGCTGAATGATGCTGCGCTATGCTTCGTGGAATGGCCGGAGCAGGCGCCGGAAATCTTACGCTCACCATATCTGCATATTAAAATTGAGCAGGGGGGAGATAACAAGCGGACGCTGGTATTAGAGGAGCGCTGATTTATTATACACACAAAAAGAGTACTGACATAGCAACCCTTGCCCACGGCCGCAATGTAGATGTAACTTAGGAAACGGTTATAGAGCATCGGGCGTAACAACGCTTATATAGTCCATGAGCCATTTCTGAACTATGATTTTTTTGATTCGTATGATTTTTTGATTCAGCCCTGGCTATGCTCCAAAAGAAGACTTGCCAGCCTGGTAAAAAAGATAGGCACCATTAACATTTAGCAAAGAATTGCGCTGCGCCGTATAAAGATTGCCACGCTCCTCCTCCTCATTCCCACCCATGTGCTACATCTTAAAGAATCACAAAATCATACGAATCAAAAGAATCACAGTTCAGACAATAAAAGCCGCGGCAATACTCCACATGTTAATAACAATACTCATTGCAAGCTGTACAATGAGCAACGCAATGCTTACAATGGTCTCCGCAACCTTTACAATGACCATCATATTAATTACAATACTCATTGCAACGCGCTCAATGGTCATCAAATCGCCGTTAACGGCACCCGCAACGCCAAATCTGCCCGCCGCACCCCCAACAACCCGGAACATATTAATTACAATACTCATTGCAAGCATATCAATGGTCTCCGCACGCATGTCGATGGTGTGCGCAAGCATGTCTATGGCGTCCGCAAGCATCTTGCTGTACACCTCTGCCTGCGGCAAATGAAATGCAGGGTGCGGCCTGAGCACATGCCCACTTAGTTTATCTTAAATACAATTATAAGCAGCAAGGCATTACCGCACTTCACTTCCAGGCGCGGCTGCTTTTAAAGGAGCTACAAAAATCAGCTTCCCATCCGCATCTTCCGCCATCAGTATCATACCCTGACTTTCAATGCCGCGCATTTTTCTCGGTGCAAGATTGGCTACAACCGTTACCTGCATGCCAACAATTTCCTCCGGTGTAAAATGCTGCGCAATGCCGGAAACAATGGTCCGCTGCTCACCACCCATATCTACGGAAAGCTTTAAAAGCTTATCGGCCTTCTCTACTTTTTCCGCACGCAGAATAGTGCCAACCTTCAGATCGATCTTTGCAAAATCATCAAACTGAATTTCAGATTTTGGATTTTGGATTTCAGCCTTCGGAAGGGTAGGGTCTGCCACGGGGACTTTGGGAAGCGTCCCGTTTTCAATGCCTTTTTTACCTGCCTCGTTTTTAGTCGCAGCTGTCGCAGCTGCCGATTGTACCAGTCCGGCATTGAGCTTAGCCACCTGTGCGGCAATCTCTTCATCCTCGATCTTACGGAACAAAATGGCCGGCGCAGGCAGGGGATAATTAGGTTTTAGCAAATCCATCCGTCCACCGTTTTCCCAGTCCAGCATCTTATCTACCACCTTCATCATGCCGCATAATTTCTTTGCGGTAAAAGGGAGGAACGGATTCATATAAACAGCAAGATTAGCGCAAAGCTGGAGGCATATATGAATGCAGTTATCGATCAGCTTTTGATTGCCGGGCGTGGCTTCGAGCGTTTTTACAACCTGCCAGGGCTCCTGCATCTGGAGGTACTTATTGCCCTTGCTCGATAAAGCCATGATCTCGCTCAGCGCATCCCGGAAATGGTACGTTTCAATGCCTGTTTCAATGCTTGCTTTCGTTGCCTTTATCGCCGCGATCAATTCTTGCCCATCCTCATCCAGCACATCCTCATGCAGCGCTGGCACACGGCCTTTGCAGAGTTTATGCATCATTACAAAAGCGCGGTTCACAAAGTTGCCAAGGTTGCTGCCGAGCTCGCTGTTGCAGCGTGTCTGAAAGTCTTTCCAGGTAAAGTCATTGTCTTTCGTCTCCGGCGCATTCGCGCAAAGCACATAGCGCAGCATATCCTGCCCTTCAGGGAAATCCAGGAGATATTCATTTACCCATACAGCCCAGTTGCGGGAGGTACTCACCTTCTCTCCTTCGATATTCAGGAACTCATTGGCAGGCACATTTTCCGGCAGCACAAACTTACCGTGTGCCTTCAGCATAGCCGGGAAAATGATGCAGTGGAATACAATATTATCCTTGCCTATAAAATGCACCAGTTTGGTATCTTCCTGCTGCCAGTAATCGCTCCACATCGGCGTCAGCTCCTTCGTTGCGCTTATATACCCGATCGGAGCGTCGAACCATACATAGAGCACTTTGCCTTCCGCGCCTTCTATGGGCACGGGCACGCCCCAGTTGCTGTCGCGCGTCATGGCGCGTGGCTGCAGGCCACTGTCTATCCAGCTTTTGCATTGGCCATAAACGTTGCTTTTCCACTCGTCCTTCTTGCCTTCAACGATCCATTCCCGCAGGAAATCCTCATACTTATTAAGAGGAAAATACCAATGTTTCGTAAGTTTCTTGACAGGAGTAGCATTGCTCAAAGCAGAGCGTGGATCGATAAGCATTTCCGGCGAAAGAGAGGAGCCGCATTTCTCGCACTGATCGCCATAGGCAGCTTCGTTGCCGCACACCGGGCAGGTGCCTACAATATAGCGGTCGGCCAGAAACATATTTTTCTCCGGATCGAAATACTGCTCGCTTTCGCGCTCTTCAAAAAGCCCGTCTTCATAGAGCTTGCGGAAGAAATCCTGGGAAGTTTCGTGATGTATTTTATTGGAGGTGCGGCTGTAAATATCGAAGGAGATGCCCATCTGCTCAAAGCTGTCTTTGATAAGCGCATGGTATTTATCCACCACATCCTGCGGTGTAATACCTTCTTTCATTGCACGGATGGTGATAGGCACGCCATGCTCATCGGAGCCGCATATAAATTTTACATCCCGTTTTTGCGCCCGCTGAAAGCGCACATAAATATCTGCAGGAAGGTAGCAGCCTGCAAGGTGGCCAATGTGCACCGGGCCGTTCGCATAAGGTAATGCAGCGGTAACCAGCAGCCTTTTATAATTCATGGCCGCAAGTTAGGCTGATAAATTTATAGGTAGATAATCCGGCCAGGATCGTGCAGTCTTATTCTTTTGGTGGAGTCAGTTTTGCCGGCTCGATGCCTTTGCCATCCGGCGTAAGCCATTTCTGGTAGAGCAGCCTTACCGGCTGATATTGGTGGCTTTCGAGAAATGCCTGCATTCGTGTATTGCTCGTTAGCGTAAACCGGATGATCCGGCGAATGCCGCGATCGATATAGATCTGCTCCAGCGCCTCATTCATTTGTTTGTAGATGCCATGCCGCCTGAACTGCGTATCAACGTATCCATCAGAAATGTAAAGGTCTTTGCCCTCGTATGCTTCAATGCGGCTTTCATCCTCCTCCTCCTCGTAGCCAAACATAAAACCCGCAGGTACGCCGTCTGCAAACGCTAAGAGACAAGTACCGTTAGCATCTTCCTGCATTTCCATTACATGATTCATATAGTTCTGCTCAATTGCATCCCAGCTTTCCGTTTTTTCAAACAGCTCTTTTTCAGATTGATGCAGGGCGCGCATCATCGCAGCAATCGTTGCATAATGTTCGCGGATCTGAACCTGTTGTATTTCAAGAGTCATTTGAAGATAAAATTTAAATAAATCACAAATCAGCAATCACAGCTCAGAAGTCAATTAACGGGGCTGCCTTCCCATACGGTATCAGCCATTAGCTTTTCTCCTTTCATTACTAAAGAGAGTGCGCCTACCTGTACATCATCGCCCAGCTCGCTATCGTAAAGAATAATGGTTCGTGCGCCGATAGAAGTCCGTTTGCCGATCGTTACCGTTCCAACCTTAAGTACACGGTCTTCGAAAAGGTGGGTTTGCGGACCGCTATCGTCATTCAGCGCAGCGTCGTCATCAATGCTTACCATATCAAATTCCGTGATATCGGCGGTATTCATCCATACCCGCTTTCCGGTTTTTACTCCCAGCAGCTTCAGCGCCAAAGGCAGCCACGGAGTGCCTTTCAGGTATTCGAGGAAATAGGGCACGGCCAGCGCTTCATAGGTAGTGGTGACGGCTTCGCTCTTCCATACACGGTAATTCCACATAGGCTGTTGCTCTGCTTTATACCTGCCCGATACGATCCATTTAAGCACAACGGTAAAGCCAAAGCAGGGAATGCCGATATAAGCCAGATAATAGAACGGAATGTAGAGTACCGTATAGCTCAGCCCGTTTTTTATCAGATCATGGGTATAGGCAATAAAGAGTACACTGCACATAAACACTACCGTTTCTGGGATGATAATACGGATAAGCTCGATAATGCTCCGCGCCAGCACTTTTGCTTTGGATGGATAAAGGGTAAGCGTATCCGAAAAAGCCTGGCTTTCCTGCCTGCGGGGCAAAGAAATAGCCGGCGAGCCAAAATAATCGCCCGGCCCGTCTTGCTTTAACCGCTCTGCCGATGGTGGTACGGAAAGTACGCCGATGAGTATATTATCCGGCAAGTTATAGCCTTGCGGTATAAGCGCGCTGTTGCCTACAAAAGTAGCGCTGCCGATAACCGTTTCTTCCAGAATTAATTGTTGCCCGCGAACATCGGCTTCACCTAAAGTAACGGCATCTGCAATAAAGGATCCATCACCAATCTTGAGCAGCGGATGCGTTACACTGCTGGCAGTAGATATTTCGGTGTGCTTACCAATTTTGGCGCCTAATACTCTAAAAAATGCGGAAACATACACTGTTGCAAAAATGGGATGGAGCACTACAAGCGCAAGAGAAAGCAATTGATCGGCAAACCATTTCCGGAGATAAAAAATACTGTAAATAGGGTATTTGCCAGGCTTAATGCCGGCCTGCAAAACACGCGTAAGCAAGGTAATGGTAAGCCCGAATAAAAGGATATAAGCAAGGGAAAGCAGCGGAATATAGACGAAGTAGGAAAAGTCATAGTCTGGGGTGGCGTTATCGAGTTCATTAAGCATTACCAGCACGGGCAATAACGGCAGCAGTACGGTAAATGGAAAAACCAGCAGGATGCCGGAAAAATAAACCTTGTAAAGCTGCCTTTTTGCACGGCTTACAGGTAGCGGATGCGGAAAGTCTGCATCGGCCATAGTACGTACAAGCTTTGCCGGGCTTCCCTGCCATACCTCTGCGCGCTTAATGGTTTTGCCTTGCGGCAGATGGCTCAGATCCATCAGCTCTCCCCAATCTTCAATAACAGTATCGCCGGCAACAATTGCGCTGCTACCAATGTAGGCATGGTCGCCGAGGTGAATGCTCCGAAGCTTGAGTAACCCATTTTCCACCCAGGCATTATTGAGCACAGCAAGCGAGCTGAGTGATGCATCTGCGCCGATGGTCACCAGGTCTTCCGCACCAATTGTAATAGCGCTGAGCTGTGCATCCGGTGCAACTTTTACTCCGAGCCATCGCAGGTAGGTATTGTAAAGCGGTGTTCCGTTCAGGAACTGCATCAGTGTTAGCCGCTGCATTGATTTTACCAGCCACCAACGGAAATAATAGGTACCCCATAGCGGATGATCCCCTTCCTTCATTTTGCCGATTACCAACCATTTTGTGGCAATGGAAACTGCCGAAAAGAAGGGTGGGATAAGGCAATAACCGGCAAGCGCTGTAAGTAAGGCATAGAGATGATTCTCTGTGATCTGCTGCACATAGTAATAGCCGAGGTAAGGAAAAAATATCTGCGCAGCATAAAACCCGTAAATAAACACCAGCGCTATTGTCTGCGCGGCAAAGCAGCTGTAGAAACGCCACAGCGGCACTTTATGGAAGGGTTCTTTTTGAGGTTTTTTATCATTTTCGGTTTGCTCCCATAAACGCACAGCCTCCGCAAGTGGCCGGGCAGTATAAATATCTTTCAGAGATGCCTGTGGAATGCCACCTTCGCGGCGGAGCCTTGATACAACAATAGCTGCCAGCAATGAATGACCGCCAAGATCGGTGAAGAAATCCTGGCTAAGATCAATATCACGATCAGGGAAAGATCTTGCCAATACCTGCAGCACACGATCGCCTAATGGGGCATTTAAGTCAATAGGCGTTTCAGGGCCGGTTTCCGGAACCAGCAGGAGCGCATCGGGTACCGGCAGATTCTTCCTGTCTATTTTACCGCTTGCAAGGCGGGGCATTTGCGGTAGCCGTACAATGGTAGCCGGCACCATGTAGGCTGGCAGCACCAGTGCAAGACTTTTTCTTAGTATGCCTTCCTCAAATTCGATTCCGGCTTCTGTAAGTACATAGCCTACGAGGGTATCCTGCTCATTCGCATCTTTCTTTACCGCTACAGCTGCCGCTGTAATGCCCGGT
Organism: Chitinophagaceae bacterium; assembly: GCA_965246905.1. Taxonomy (GTDB): domain Bacteria; phylum Bacteroidota; class Bacteroidia; order Chitinophagales; family Chitinophagaceae; genus UBA1952. Next base: position 150,478 of record CBDFFZ010000010.1, on the reverse strand, counting down.
TGCTGCACCAGCTTTACCTCTATTTCGCCCAGCTCTATCCGGTATCCGCGCAGCTTTATCTGGTCGTCCAAACGGCCCCCGAATTCAATGCTGCCATCTTCATGAATAATAGCGGCATCACCTGTTCGGTACACACGGTCGCCGGGAATCGCATCGAGGCTATCCGGTTTTACGGCAAATTTTTCAGTAGTAAGGTCGGGGCGGTGTATATAACCATTACAAACACCCGGCCCCGTAATTACCAACTCGCCCCGCTCACCGCGCGGCATTATGTTGTATTGCTCATCTACTACTGCAAGATTATAATTGGGCAGTGGTGCTCCAATCGTAATAGGATCGCCGGGTTTCAGGGCAATCATCGTTGCCGTAACCGTGGTTTCTGTAGGGCCGTAGCTGTTGTAAAAAGTACGCCCTTCTTTTGCCCAGCGATCGACTACCTGTGGTGTGCAGGCCTCGCCGCCGGCATTGATAAGCCTTAAGGAAGGAATATCATCTTCCATCACAGCAAGGAGTGATGGCACAGCATGCAGCACGGTAATGCTGTGCTTTCGCAACACCTGATCCAGTTCATCGATGCTTTTGGCAGTTATAGCATCTGCTACATAAAGCGTTGCGCCCACGAGGTAGCTGATCCAGGTTTCCTCGCACCACATATCAAAGGATACGGAGAAGCCCTGATAAACGCGGTCTTCAGCCTGCACACCGATTACATCCTGCTCTGCGCGTACTAAATGGCAGATCTGCCGGTGCGTGATCGGGATCCCTTTGGGCTTGCCGGTACTGCCAGAAGTATAGAGCACATAGGCATAATCATCCGGCTCCGGTCCTTCGGGCATTAATCCATCTCCTAAAAAATCTTGAGGTGCCGGGATAGCAAATACCGGGCAACTTAGTGCCGGCGTAGCGTCGCTGAAACAGGCTGCTGCGCCTACTTCCAGCATAACGGTTTGGAGGCGTTCTTCCGGCATTTCGCGGTCGAGCGGCACATAGGCTGCACCACTTTTTACGATGCCTAATATAGCTGCGTGAAGCGCTAAGCTCCGTGGCTGCCATAACCCAACAAAATGCCCGCGCCCAATGCCTTTTGAAGCCAGGAATGAGGCTATTCCGTCGCTCCACTGATTCAACGCTAAGTAAGTAATGGCAGCATCCTCAAAGCTTAAAGCGGCTTTATCCGGTAAGATTTCAACCGTACGGCGGAACTGATCAGCAAGCGTTTCCTGAAGCAATATGTCCGGGAGTGATTTACCGCAAAGGGCACTGATACTGGGAGAAGGCATTGAGGGGATAGGCAGGAAAAGAATTGCCGGCAATTGCTGCGTAAATTTAGGCGCAAAGAATGATTTTTATATACTACGCATTTGTGAAATCCTTGTTAGGAAGTAAAGAAGATTTACTTCTTAGCCTACCTGAGGCACAAAGGTTGAAGATCTTATCCTATAAAATACCACAGGATAGAATGATTCGAACGATTGGTAAGCTCCTTTTAAGGCAGATTTTACTTGATGCCCATTTGCCGCAGGCGCTTGAAGATATAAGCTACGATGCCTGGGGGAAACCATCATTCAATGACCCAAACATCTCATTCAGCATCACCCATTCTTCAGAACTGGCTATTTGTGCTGTTTGTATGGGAAATGCAATGATTGGAATCGATGCAGAAATAAGAAGCCGGATACAGTTGAGGGAAATGGTAGCTTATCTTTCACCAGAAGAGCAGCATTATCTAAATAGTACGGAAGATAAAGCAGCAAGCTTTTTAGCCCTCTGGACCCGTAAGGAAGCCGTGCTTAAAGCAGCCGGATATGGAGTGGAAATGCCTTTTGCATTACTGGAAGTACTCCAAAACCCTGTTGTATTCTCTGGCAGGAAATGGTATTGGATTGCGCCTGTAATAAGCCCTGATTACATTGTTCATCTTGCCTCTTCAGCTCCACCTGAAGAAATCGTAATACGCCAGATAACTTCCTTTTAGTGTTGATAATTCCTACTAAGCTTTAGTGATGCCGTGCTTTTCGGTAATCTTATCGGCTTTCTTTTCCTTATCCTGGATGGATGCACTGCCGGTTTCTATCTCTACCTGCTGGGTGGTTACCGCATAATCATTCGGGTGGATTGCATCGCTGTATTTTACTGCCCAGGCCTTGGTAAATTCAGCGCCGAAATAGAGGATAATGGCCGAATAATATACCCAAAGCAATAAAACAACTAATGAGCCGGCCGTACCATAAGTGCTGCCCACTTTGCTCTGGCTTATATAAATGGAGATGGCAAACTTACCAAGCATGAACAGCACAGCGGTAACGATTGAGCCGGTAATAACATCACGCCATTTGATCTTTGCGTCCGGCAGCACTTTAAATATTACTGCGAAAATGGCCGTGGTTACTATAATGGTGATTAATACGTTAATGAAGTAAAAAACAACTACGGTTACATCCGGGTAAGCAGCCTGAAGCTTGCCGCTTAGCGCATCAATAACCCCGGAAACACCAAGAGAAACAAGGAGCAGAAACCCGAGACTGATAATGACGGAGAAAGACAAAAAGCGATTTTGTACCATCTTCAGCCATCCTCTTTTCGGCTTAGGCTTGATGCCCCAGATGCCATTAATGGAATCTTGGATCTCAGCAAATACAGAGGTTGCGCCAGCCACCAGCGTTACCGCGCCAATCACTGCGGCAATAGTGCTCTTGCCGCTCAGGGATGCATTTTTTATGATCTCCTGGAGCTGGGCTGCCGTATCCTGCCCCACAAAACCTACCAGCACGCCGAATATTTTCCCCTCAACCGCCTCACGACCCAGGAAAATGCCGCAGAGGGAAATAATCACGATCAGCAGCGGGCCCATCGAAAAGACCGTGTAGTAAGCCAGCGATCCGCTCAGCTTGGTAACCTTATCATCTGAAAATCCGGAAAATGCATTTTTCAGCACTTCCCATATTCCTTTCGGTGTTACTTTGTTTTTCATCCCGGGCTGTTTTTCAGATTGACTATACAAAAGTGGCTCCACGGGCATGCTACATTTGACCAACTTTACAGGTTTAATGAAAGATATACTGGGCACGGCCATTTACGAGTTCTATTTTAAAAATTCCCGGGCAAAGCTTTGGGTACATGATCACCACGGCCCGGAAGTGGAGATGCAGATCCCGGTTTACTTTCGCCATCCCGCTGCTATGCCCCAGCTGGAGCAGATTGCCCTGCGGGAATGTAAAGGGGCTGTGCTGGATATCGGTGCGGGCGCAGGTAGCCATGCGCTTACACTTCAGGAAGCGGGTTTTGATATTACTGCACTGGATATTTCTCCAAAAGCTGCCGATGTAATGAGGCACCGGGGCATTGAGCAGGTGATCGCCGCAGATATATTCTCCTACAAGAGTGCACGGTTTGACACATTACTCCTTTTAATGAATGGCATTGGCCTTTCCGGAACGGAAGCCGGGCTGATTAACCTGCTACGCCACGCAAAAACGCTTTTAAATCCTGGCGGACAGCTACTATTTGATTCCTCCGATGTGGCTTATCTTTTTGACGCTGGTCTCCCGGAAAACGGGCATTATTACGGGGAGATCGAATGTCGCTACGAATACAAAAAGCAGAAATCCGACTGGTTTAACTGGCTTTACATTGATGAGCAAACCCTGCGTAAAATAGCCGGCAGTGAAGGATGGCAGGTTGAAAAGCATTTTGAGGATGAGAATGATCAGTATCTTGTCCGCCTTACGCTATAAATTTTTAACAGTGGCATTGGCAGGTACTATCTATGCAAATTTTATCGCAGCAAGAAGGAAGCAATCCTGAAATAAAAACTGAGCTTTATTACTAAAAAGCCAATGTTAGCCGCTTCCATCTTTCTCATCCGGAAGCCTTTCTGCATTTAAATCAAATCATATTACTTCACAATCCGTTACCACCCAACTTCCATACCTTTGCCGCCATGAAAAATTTGCGGCATGTAAGTGTAGAAGGGCTGTCTGAGCTGATGAAAGACCTGGGCGAGCCTAAATTCCGCGCCGGGCAGATATATGACTGGATCTGGAAGAAGGGAGCACGCAGCATTGCCGATATGACCAATCTTTCCAAGTCTCTGCGGGAAAAGCTTGCAACTGATTATGAGATTCCTAAAGTAAGCATTCACCACAGCCAGTACAGCAATGATGGCACTATCAAGAACCGCCTCCAGCTTCATGATGGCCATTTTGTTGAAAGTGTGCTCATTCCTACCGATAAGCGGATGACCGTTTGCGTATCCAGTCAGGTAGGCTGCTCGCTTTCGTGTAAATTCTGCGCTACCGGCTACTTAGAGCGCCGCCGCAATCTTGATTTTGATGAGATTGTAGATGAGGTAACCCTGGTGCAGGAGCAATGTATGGAGCAATATGGCAAGCCACTTTCTAATATCGTGTTTATGGGTATGGGTGAGCCGCTGCTTAATTATAAGAATACGTTACAGGCCATAGAGCGCATCACTTCGCCCGATGGATTGGGTATGAGCCCGCGCCGTATTACGGTTTCTACGGCTGGTGTTGCCAAAATGATCCGGCAATTGGGTGATGATGGCGTGCGGTTTAAGCTGGCGCTATCGCTTCATGCCGCCACAGATGCTAAACGCAACGAAATCATGCCGGTCAACGAATCTAATAATCTCAAAGCGCTGATCGAAGCCCTGAATTATTTTTATCAGAAAACAGGCAATGAGATCACGTTCGAGTATATTCTCTTTAAAGGATTTAATGATAGCTTGAAAGATGCTGATGATTTGGTGAAAATTTACCGCCAGGTACCGGCTGATCTTGTAAATATCATTGAATACAACCCTATAGATGCCGCTAAATACGAAAAACCGGATGAGGAAGTTGTGGATGCGTTTATGAAATATTTAGAAACAAAAAAAGTTAACGCACACCTCCGCCGGAGCCGTGGAAAGGATATTGATGCAGCCTGTGGCCAGCTTGCCAATGTAGATCATCAGGCAATTGCAGCTGTTGCCGGATAGAGGATTGCTTAAAAACTCCATGACATAATAAAGAGGATGTAGCAGAAGCTACATCCTCTTTATTATTCAAAAAGAAAAATTATTTATTCCATTTGGAAGGTACACCACCGCCGATACCGTAATTGTCAATTACACCATCCGGATATACGATATAGTAGTACATAGTCATCAGCGCATGGTCGCCATAATACACATCACGGGCTATTACCCCGTAGCCTTCAATCGTCGAGCCATCTACAACCTGCTTTTCAATCGTCAGGGTATCACCAATTACACGCGCCTTTACGTCCATCTTCACAAAATTGCGGAAGTTGGTAAGCTTGAGCATTGGAACATCACCATTCGGCTCTATCGCTACATCATACTGGGCTGCATTGCTGCGTGTGCCATCTTCGTTTACCTTCCAGATGCCCTTATAATAGTCGCGGTTTACCGTTTCGCACTGCGGCCCTTCATAGCCGGTAGGGCATATGCAGGTGCCTTCTACACAGGTACCACCATAAGCACATACAGTACCTTTGCATTTGTCTTCAGTACAGGAGGATATTGTAATGGCCGTAAAGGCGGAAAAAGCTACAGTTGCGGATAAGATTAAGGAGCGTAAAGTAAATTTCATGGAAGGTTCCCGTTGTTTTAAGCGGCTTAAAGATAATAGTTAGAAATTAAAATGCAAATTCCTGCCTTGCAGATAGCTGTAAGACGTAAAATAAAACGGAAAATATAGGGTGATCGCTGCATTTTTTAGTCAAAATGCAGTGCAGCTATGGTTGTAAACAGAAACTCAGTGAAAATCGTTACTTTTCAACTTCTGATTTATAGGCCCTGATGCCCCGGAAAATGGCCATTGCAATCTCTGTTTGCCCCTTTTCAGAATTCATGTATTCTTCCTCGGTAGGATTGGTGATAAAGCCGCATTCTACCAGCACGCCCGGCATATAGCTGCCTGCCAGCACTTCGAGGCTTTGCTGCTTTACTCCCAGCTCATTGCGGCCTTCAGCAGTAAATTCATCCTGGATCTTGGTACCCAGCGATACACTGCGGCCCAGGAACGCTTTGGTATATTGAGAGATGATAATAGCCGTCTGCGGGTCATTCTCATTCAGAAGGCCCGGCTCATCGGAAATATTATCGCTGTACTCACCCACCGCTTTTTCCTTTTGATTATTGCGGATACTGCCCAAAACCAATACCTCAACACCGCTGCGGGTAGTGGTATGATGCCGGATAGACTGATAAACAGGAACACTTACAGACCTTCTTCTTTTTCGAATGGTGCGTGTACCGGTTTGCACCCGTTCAGTCCAAAAAGGCGTGGAGTTTATATGGACGGATACAAACAAATCCGCCTTGGCCTGGTTAGCTACTTCATGCCGGTCGGGCAGGGAAGGATATGTATCTGAAACCCTGGTATAAAGTGGCGTTACCGATTTCATACTGTCATTGATAATCTTCCCCAGCTTCAGCACAATGAATAGCGTAAGATCTTTTTCGCTTGAGTAGGCTCCACGTGCGCCACCGTCCTTACCGCCATGCCCGGCATCAAGCACAATCTTGGAAAGTTTTTTGCCTGCGGCAAATGAAACAGATGGAATCACCGTTATAAGGGCAAGCAGTATCAATAAATTTTTTAAGCGCATCCTTTGGAATGGTGTTGAGGCAAAATGAGTTGACCGATAAAAGGGGCAAACCTTTAATTTTGCGCCTTCTAATGGTCAGGGGGCGTAAATTTATTTTAAAATTATCAGGAATGCGCTGCCTCGCACTCCTTGCTATCCTGTTTTTTACCTTTGTTTTAACACACACTGCAAGAGCACAGATCGGTCGCCGTCAAACGGAAGGCAGCTTTACAGGCGAACGGGTAAAGCCTTCAACAGATTCACTAAGTCTTACGGACACTGTTGGTAAAGGAAAAGACACGGCATCCCGAAAAAAGCTCGAGGAAAAACTTGGCATCCGTATTTCGCCCGATGCGCTCTCGGCGCCGGTGAGCGCTACCGCTACAGACTCTGCCGTGCTGGATATGGAGCATAACCAGTTTTACCTGTACGGTGAGGCAAAAATGAGCTATGAAGAAGTGAAGCTCAGCGCCGGGCAGGTAATGTATGATCAGGGCAATAACCTTATAACGGCAGCACCACTGTATGATAGTACCGGTGTGCTTAAAGACAAACCTACTTTTGAGCAGGGGACGGAAAAATTTACTTACGATTCCCTGAAATATAATTTCAAGACCAAACGCGCCCTTGTGCGCAATGCACGATCGCAATATGGCGAGGGGTTTGTGGTCAGTAAGCAGATTAAGCGAAACCCTGATGAAAGCATATATGGCTTGTGGAACGGCTACACGACCTGCAGCCTCGATACGCCGCATTTCAGCATTCGTGCAAAGCATATCAAGATCATCCCTAACCGGATTATCGTTGCGGGTGCGGCGAACCTGGAGATAGAGCATGTGCCTACGCCGATCTGGCTGCCATTTGCCGTTTTTCCGATTACGCAGAGCCAGCGCTCCGGCTTTCAGCTACCATCATATACCCTCGAAGAGCGCCGCGGTCTGGGCCTTACCAATATTGGTTACTATTTCTATATCAACGATTATGTGGATCTGCTTGCCAATACAAGCATCTACTCAAAAGGGAGCTATAATGTAAGCCTCCTTTCTACCTATGCAAACCGCTATCGCTACAGCGGAGGAGTTTCCTTTAATTACGGCTATGAAAAGACCGGTGAGGATTATGAGCCAACCGCATCCATCAAAAGATCCTACGCTTTTATGTGGCGGCACACCACCGATCCCAAAGCAAAGCCCGGACAGAGCTTCAATGCGAATGTAAACATCCAGAAAGGGAATTATTACGCCCGCAATAGTTACGCGGCTAATGAGATCATTCAGAACATTTTTACCTCGAGTGTAACCTATACCAAAAACTGGCAGGGCAAGCCATACGGGCTTACGATTGCGCTACTCCACGACCAGAATACGCTTACCAAAATAGTGAATGTAACCCTGCCGCAGTTTACCTTCTTCGTTTCCCAGTTCAATCCTTTCCAGCGCAAGCATGCTGTTGGTTCCCAGAAATGGTATGAGAAGATCACGCTGAGCTATACATTGAGCGGCCTTGCCAAAACCTCTTTTTACGATACCGCTTTCTCCCTGCGCACACTTTCCCTGAATGATTTTAATGCCGGCATCCAGCATTCTATTCCTATCAGCGCAAGCTATACGGCGCTCCGCTTTATCAATGTTTCCTTCGGCGTCAATTACAATGAATATTGGCTCACGCGCAGGCTCTATCAGTATTATAACAACAACGAAAACGCGCTCGATACAGTACAAAGCCGTGGCTTCTACACTGCCCGCGATGCCAATGCCACGATGCAGCTGAGCACACGTATTTATGGAGTGAAGTTGTTTAAGCACGGCAAGATTGCCGGCATACGCCATGTGCTCACGCCCAATATCGGCTTCAACTACACGCCGGATTATGCAGCGGCGCCTTTCCATTATTATTACCGTACTTATACTTCTGCGGCGGGATATTTAGAATACCGCTCGCCGTATGAAGGCTCGGTTGTGGGCACGCCGGGCCAGAACCAGTATGGCAACTTCAATAGCAGCATCAACTTCGGGCTCAATAATAATTTACAGATCAAGACGCGCACTAAAAAAGATACCGTTACCGGTACGCGCAATGTAACGCTGATAGACGGACTGGGCATCGCAGCCAATTACAACCTTGCTGCGGATTCCTTTAAATGGTCGTCTGTAAACCTGAGCTTCCGTACCAATGTGCTCAACATCATCAACATCTCCGCAGGAGCAAATTTTGACCCTTATAAATATGACTATGACCAGGGGCGGAGGGTGAATATTTCCCAATTCGGCAATGGCGGCTTTGTGCGCTTCAATGATGCCAGCGTATCGCTTTCCACAACTCTGCGCAGTAAGCAAACTACCGGCAATAACAGCCAGACACCGCGCACCGATGAAGTATCGCGGATGATGGGCAATGGCTACCGCGATTATGTGGATTTCAATATTCCGTGGTCGCTAAATGTATCTTATGCGCTCACCGTAAATAAGGAATCGCGGTCGCGGATAAATGGTGGCGACACTTTACGGCTGGCGCAGAATTCGACTCTTTTCTCAGGAGATTTTAACCTGACGCCCAAATGGAAAGTAACCTTTACCAGTGGCTACAACTTTGCGCAGAAGCAGCTTTCCATCACTTCCATAGACATCTACCGCGACCTTCACTGCTGGGAAATGCGCCTCGGCACTATCCCATTCGGGCCTAATAAGAACTATAATTTTACGCTCAATGTAAAGGCCAGCGTATTGCAGGATCTGAGGCTTTTACGGCGCAGGGATTACCGCGATGCGGTGTATTGAAGTGAAAATCATAAATCCCAAACCAAAAATCAAAAATCAAACCCTACTTTTGCGCCGTCAAAAAAAGCAACTATTATGACTAACCGCACCTTTACGATGATCAAGCCGGATGCCGTACGCAATGGCCACATTGGTAATATCCTGCAAATGATCAATGCCGGCGGCTTCCGCATCGTGGCTATGAAATATACCAGCCTGGGCCTGGATGCAGCAAAGAAATTCTATGAGGTACATGCTGAGCGCCCTTTTTATGGTGAGCTTACCGAATTTATGAGCAGCGGCCCCATCGTTGCAGCCATCCTCGAGAAAGACAATGCAGTAGCTGATTTCCGTACCCTCATCGGCGCTACCAACCCTGCGAATGCAGAGGAAGGAACCATCCGCAAGAAGTACGCCACTTCTATGGGCGAAAATGCAGTACATGGCTCCGATAGCGATGAGAATGCAGACATTGAGGGCAGCTTCTTCTTCAGCGGGCTGGAGCGCTTTTAATCGAATTTTAATCCTAAAACATTACAAGTCCTGCCTCGAAAGCAGGACTTGTTTATTTAGCGGTAGAAAAGATCAATAGCGCATCAGCTATTTTGTTTGCTCTCCAGCAGGTCGCACATACGGTGCAACGCCCGTGTAAGGTTATTGAGCGCTTCTTCTGAAATACCAAAATTATTATTACTGGAATCATAGAATACCCCATTGGTGATTGGGGCGGTAATATTTATTGACGTTTGGCCGCTTAGTAAACTTTCAGGTGTAGTCTCTAGGATCTTTGCTACTTCTTCCAGCCGGGATAAAGCGACGTCTGTTTTTCCTCTTTCCATATTGCCATAAGCAGTTGGGGTAATGTTCAATTGCTGCGCAAGATAGTCCTGCGTATAGTTTTTTGCTACCCGGGCTTTACGGATGTTATCGCCAACTTTTATTTTCATAATATATACCAGGAGTTGAGAAGTAGTGTTCTCAGAGTTGAAGATGTGCATTTTAAGTATACTGGTTAATTGGCAGGACGAAAATACATTTGTCTTACGATTTTGCAAAACGTAAAGGCGTATCCGAAAACCTTTAGAAACGAGTAGGAAAAACTGTTTTAGCGTGAAAATCTTTCTTTATGAAAAAAATTATTCTTACCGCTGCGTCACTTCTGATAGTAGGCATGGCAAATGCAACACATTATCTTGCGTATGGCTGCTCGGGCGGCAAATATTTTATGTGTGATGTTGACAATGGACAAGTGCATAACATCCATACTTTTGGCCCTTGCAGCGGCTCCTGGGCTGTATGTGGCAAAATTGTAGCAAATGGTGATCTTCCATCTGGCGTCAATACAGATGCTGGCGCAGAGAACATGCTAAACAGCCTGAGCTTTGCTAACTCAGAACTTGTAACCAATGCAGATGAGGTCGGTAATATTACTACAGAGGTGAATGACCCGGGCACATTAAAAAGTGTGTACATCAATGCGGATAATATAGTGGAGCCTGCAATGAGGAGCTTTCTTTTAGGTAATTAATCAACAGAAAATGGGCAGAGGCATTAGCCTTTGCCCATTCCTTAAAACAATGAAATATATTTTCCCATTATTACTGATCCTGTTTTATCAGGGGGCTTCTGCACAGCACCTGAATTTCCGCACGGACGGCTATTATTTTTTTGATAACAAGTGCGATACGATATACATCAGCAAAAAGACAAAGGAACTTTACAAAATTGTCGAAGAGGCTGGTATAAAAACCTTTGGCAAGGCCGCACCCTGTGTTCCGCCCGGAACCGTTTCGCAGGACGGCAGCTCTCATATGCGTTTCTTTTATTTTTTGTCGGATAGGGAGGGTACTGCCTTTGGTGTTGAGTGCTCAGATACGGCTATAATAAATAAAAACTTGAAAAGGTTTCAATCATTAAGCACCACTAAATTGCTTGCTGAGCAGGATAATGCAATTACCGGCATTAAAATCAATGCGGATAATACGTTTATAGCCCAGTTTGGAAAAAGCAAATTTGCTTTTAGAAGAATTACAGGGAAAATTTTCAGCGACCGGATCGAAATGAGGTTTATTTATCCGCCCAACTTTCAAATGTATGATGCCGGAAAGCTGAAGATTTGCAGGTTTTATAAGTTTGGCACCATGCCACCGCTTAGGAAAAAGTTTATTTTAAAATACAGGGTTATGCCTAACAACTAATATCAGGAAATGTCGTTGGACCCTGCATTTCAGAAGTGCACGATTTTCATAATGCGCCGGTTTAAGCATTGTTGGCAATGCTCAGCAAATGATGGAAGCTTCGTGCAGTGTGAGCCTTCCATGCGCAATGATTCTGAAGACGTAAAGCTACGTTCCCGATGATAGTCGCTGTGAACACCCGTTTTCAACCAGCGGCACTACCGGTTTTTTGGGAAAGCGCCGGCAATAGATTGTTGGCAGATCCGGCTTTAGCCAATGACAAGATCTCCTTAACCCCGCGGCTTCAGCCCGGGGCTGATAAAAGGGACGCTATTCACCTGCGTTCAGCTCAGGAGGCAGGTTCCATACAGCTGATTATCTTCGCACCCCGCACGCACTATATTAATGTCCGCCACCTACCAGATAAAGCTGCCCCAGTTTGAAGGCCCTTTCGATCTGTTGCTGTTCTTCATAGAGCGCGATGAGCTGGACATTTACAACATTCCCATCAATACGCTTACTAAAGAGTTCCTGGTATATATCCATGAGCTTGAGACGCTGAATATAGAACTGGCCAGCGAATTTATCCTGTTCGTATCCACCCTTATGCGCATCAAAGCCAGGATGCTGCTGCCGCGCCGCGAGGTAGATGCGCAGGGAAATATGATAGACCCACGGCAGGAGCTGGTAGATAAGATACTCGAGTACAAGCGCTTCAAAGAAGCCTCGGAGCTGATGATGAGCATGGAAGCAGAGCGGCTGCTGATGCAAAGGCGCGGCAACATAAAGCAGGAGCTACAGTCGATCAGCGATGAGTATGGCGAAGGCACCGAGATACAAACGGTAACGATGTACAAGCTCATGAACACCTTTGAGCGGGTAATGAAGCGCTTTAAAGAGCGTACCGACAAGCCGCAGCACGTAGTGGTAAAATACAATTACAGCCTTGAAGGGCAGCGTGCCTACCTGCTCGATTATGTTGGCCGGGAAGCCAGGGTAACCTTTGAAAACGTGTTCATGCAATGCGAGAACCGCATACACGCCATTTTCACCTTTCTGTCGATGCTTGAGCTAATACAAATGAAATACATGAGCATCCTAACGGGCATAGGACGCAATAATTTTATTATAGAATGGAACAGCAGCCGCGAAGAGCCAACGGCAATTGGCGGTGATGAAATTGCGCAGTAAAATTTCATAGTGCTGGCAAGGCTATTTCAGGCGCTGCGTGTATCGGATTTCCAAAAAAGAATAGGCAGTATTTTAATTTGGAGGAAAGGAGTACTGAGTCATACCTATGTCAGCTACCCGACTAATTTTATGGTGATCTAATGCGTAATATTGCGGGCTACACAGCTCCAGTATTTATGAAACGGATTGTCCCGAAGCACCGCCTTGTCACTCGCTGGGTACATTGGATCAACTTCCCACTGCTTACCATCATGATCTGGAGCGGGCTGCTCATCTACTGGGCCAACCCAGCCTACCGCCTTGGCTGGGGCGATACCACGGTACTCAAGCTCTTCCCGAAATCATTTTTCCAGGCGCTCAACATTCCTTTCCGCCTTGCCGAGGGCATGTCATTTCATTTTGTGTTTATGTGGGCCTTTTTCGGCAACGGGCTGCTCTACTTTTTCTATACCATCTTCTCCGGAGAGTGGCGGGCGCTGATACCCCTGAAAACCTCCTGGAAAGGTGCATGGCTCGTGGTGCTGCATGATCTGCGCATCCGTAAAATGCCCGTGCCGCAGGTTGGTAAGTACAACGATGCACAGCGTATTGCCTATACATCCATCATCTTCATGGGCTTTGGCTCTATTGCAACCGGCCTTGCCATCTATAAGCCAGCACAATTTTACTGGCTCTGTTCGCTCTGCGGAGGTTATGCGGCTGCGCGCGCTATTCACTTCATTCTTACCATTGGCTATTGCCTGTTCTTTCTTGTGCATATAGGGCAGGTAATAATTGCCGGCTGGCAAAATTTCCAGAGCATTGTTACCGGCTTTGAGGTAGTAAAGGAAGAGCCCGTCATCCCGCAGCCAATTACTAAAGAAATAGAAGAAGCATGAGCATAAAAACCAAAAGCGTGCCCACCATCGAGGCGCGCATCCGCCGCAAAACCATTATCTCCTTCACTGTTTTCTTTTTGATGATCGGGCTTGCGTGGATAGGCTGGATTACACTTTTTCGATCAGCTCCCGCTTCCGATGACCGTTTTAATCCGCGCGCCATTCCGCAGCATTCTCCGGGCCAATGAAGCCTTGTTCAGTGGTACATTCAGCCCTTACAACCTCACTACCACTTACGCTAACGATGGGCATATCAAACCGCTCCGACTAAACGGCGATATAGGAATGACGGCCCCTGCCGACGATCCTTCCTGGCGGCTAAACGTGGCCCGGGCCCCCGGCGACACGCTGCGGATTACGCTTGATGAGCTGAAGCAGTTGCCGAAAACAGAGGTGATCTTCGATTTTAAATGCATTGAAGGCTGGGATCAGGTAACCCATTGGGGCGGTGTGCGCCTCTCGGATTTCGTAAAGCATTACCATCTCGACAGCGCGGCCGCGCAAGCCTACATGGGCCTGCGCACGCCCGATGGCGGCTACTTTGTAGGCATCGACCGGGCAAGCGCGCTTCACCCGCAAACCATCCTTGCCTTTGAAATGAACGGGCAGCCGCTCCCTCAAAAGCAAGGGGCGCCGCTGCGGCTCATCATCCCCATAAAATACGGCATCAAGCACCTGAAACAGATTGGCACCATGTACTTCAGCAATACCCGCCCGCGTGATTACTGGGCAGAGTTGGGGTACGATTATTATTCAGGGCTTTAAAATAGATGATCTCTTTCTGGAGAACATACCACGACCAATGCCATTAACTTCTGGCACAACTATTCATGCTGTTTTAACTACTCCATCTTTGTCCTCCCGCAGGGATCTTTCCGTAAGCAGCTGTGCTAAAGATTCCTGCGGGAGGACAAAGTTGGGAGGTGCTTGTGTTTTGTACGGCTCAGCAGGCGTCATCATCAACTATACTCCTACTCCAACTTTTGTCATCCCGCAGGGATCTTTCAGTAAGCGGCTGTGAATTCGGGATCACAAAGTTTAGGTGTGCATCTTTTTTAATCTTCCCCAAAAATAAAAAAAGGCTTTTGAAGGCATTGCCCCCCCAAAAGCCTTTCACTAATCCTGCTTAGCTATACCGTACCCGTTACTGTTACGGAAACCGGGTCGCTCCATTCGCCGGCCCGCTCATCCCGCAAGCGGTAGATGAGCTTGTAGCGCCATACGGCTGTGATGCCCGGTGCGGGCAGCTCACTGGTATCGAGGTGGTTGGGGCGCTGATCGAAGAGGAGCAGCGTAAAATGGCCATCGCCGCTGTCTTTCCAGATCTCTACACCGTCCATACCGTCCTTTTTCCAGACGATGAGCGGCTGGCCGGCTACCAGCTGAATGCTGAACACCGGCTTTTTGCTTTGGGTAGCTTTTGCGGCAGCCGGGGCTACGATACCGAGGTCGAGGCCAATGGCTTCCGTGTAGTTTTTACTGCCTTTGATCCGCTTTGCAATCCTGCGCAGCCAGTCCTCAGCCCCCAGTGGGGCGGTTTCCGGCGGTGCCGCAACGATCAGCGTGTCTGGTGGCAGGCTCATTGGCGGCTGGCCGGCACCGGGGCGGCGCAGCATATCCTTAAATGAATTCCAGCGGAGCTTGCGCTCGTTTTGCAGTACGGTATTGGTAGCCACCCAATCGTAGAAATTGGAAATGATTGCCGCTTCCGTGAGGTCTTCTTTGGTAAGGCTCAGCTCTTCGAGGTAGGAAGGAAGCTTGGTTTTGAAATTTTTGAGCTGGCTGTTGAAGCCCGCATCGTCTCTTACTATGAAATCCGCCATATTAGATGGTCTTAAAAAAATGAGTTGAATGAGTGTTTATAATTGTTTCAATACAGGATGGATGCCTGCGTGCAAAGTTCCCGGTAGTCGAGGCTTCGGCCTCAACTGCTGAGGCTTCGGCCCCGGTCTCTGAGGCCGAAGCCCCGATGGTTGGGGGATCGGCCCCGGTCATCGGGGCTTCGGCCTCAGCGCCCGGGGGATCGGCCTCGATAGTCGAGGCTTCGGCCCCGATGACCAGGACTTCGGCCTCAGCCACTGAGGGATCGGCCTCAGTGATCGGGGGATCGGCCTCAATGGCTGAGGCATCGGCCTCAGTCCTTGAGGCCGATGTAAAAATGATTAGGGGGAACCGCGGCAGCACGGGCAGACGTGCGGGATGCATGTAAAAATAAATAGCAGCACAAGGGGATAGTTCAAGAGGAAGAGCGCTACCTATTACTACTGCAATTATCTTGCCAAACTCAGCGTTTGCTAAAAATTTTTTGAATTTTTTTGAGGCAACTTCATACAAAATCAGCTAACTAATTGAAAAAGAAAGAATTATTAATTTAAATGAACAAAAAAATATTATTTTAACTTGCCTGCCCTATAAGCGGCAAATACCGTAATGAAAGGAATCGAGGGTTGTAAGGGCTACTAAGAGATGTTATTTTTTAGTAATGCAAGAGATCTATGATAAAAAAATGTTAGCAACGTACTGCAATCGTTAAAGTGGGGGTACCTTTTGGCTACCCGCATCCGTTACGATAGTTAGTAATTTAATAATTTTAACACTTGGCAATTTTGATTTAATATTTTATACATTTAATAAACCTTTTACCATTTTTGAAAAATTTCACGTTATGAAAAAACCATTCACTAATCTATCCTCGTGCCGTAGGGTAATGCTTACCACCGGGCTGGCAGGCAGGTAAAAACGCTGTATAGCGGCAATATAGCCAATCTCAGCGCCACTAAGCTGCTGTTGAATGATGTTGCCGCCGGAACTTACACCATAGGCATTTACCAAAACAAGTCGCTACTCCGTTCTTCGCTGCTTTCTGTTTCCAACTGATTTTTTCACCTTACGGCATCAGGGGGGCTGCATAGCGCAGCCCCTGATGCCGTTTTATAAATATTTAAGTTATGAAAAGGATTTATCCATTCCTGTTGGTTTGTGCCTTACTTTCTTCGCTCAATGCAACTGCGCAATATCTTCTTCAGGGATTTAAAATCAAATCTGCTACAACAGGGTTTGTAAGCGGGTATCAAAAAGTAGCTTCAAATGGGGTTAACACTAAACACCAGCTACGGTATAGCTGCAGAGGCACAACAAGTAGTTTAGCAATTGGTAGTACCCTCAATAGTGTTGCAAATACTGATATTAATGGTGCTTTGGGAGGCTATGCAGCTAATCCGGTTATTCTGCTTTTCAATAGAGACAGTTCTTCAAAAGCTAACCGGATGAAATCTACCGGAAATATCCTTACGGCCTATAATGTGCCTTATCCCGTTGGCCAATATATGCACCTTTATCACAACGCATGCAATGGCTGCGCTGACCCCGGAATGGAAGGAAGGCCCGAAACCCTGAATTTTACCAATGAGATTATTTCTGACACATCCATAACCTTTACTCCTGAAATTCCTGTGTACTTTACAGTAGATAGCGCAGCAGCCGTGGGGGGCATTACTTTGTTTCATGCGCAGTTTAGTATTCTTAACGATAGTGCCGCATACAAGCTTAAAAATATTATATCCTCTTATGTAAATGGTATTCCATTCCTTATACCTCACGAAGAAAGTTTTGGCATCTTTTATTCCCGGATTTTCCGCTATTCCGCCGGCGCTTCTATCAATTCGCCCGAAGCCACCAACCGGGCCTGTATTGTAGCCTTGAAGAGCAGGCCGCAAACTTACCGCTTCGGCTATGTGGATCAAGAGCGGGATTCCATTTCCGTAACGCCGCTCCAGATGAGGGTGGGCAAAAAAGTTTGGCATCCGAGCATAGATTTATCAGGAGTTAATCTTCTTACATCCGCCCAGCAGGCAGCCATAAAAACCGGCCTCATAGACAGCACCCAGCCACTGGTATATAAGCCCGGCTTCTCGCCCGCAAATCCTTTTGGCCCCGGCTCTTCTTTTGCCCTCAATGCCGCCACCGGAGATATCACTTTTACCGCTCCGGACACGGGCATCTACTTCCTCGCCTTCCGCATTACCGAGTACCGCGGCGGCATGCCCCTCGGCGATATTATGACCTACCGGGTTGCCTGGGTAATAGATAGTACCTCAGTAAAGCTGCCAACCATAGGACAACCGCAAAACCTTACCGGCGCTACCTATGACAGCGTTGCCGGCCTTATGGTCATTTGCCCCGGCAGCACTGCATCCTTCAGCATTGCGGCGGCAGGGCAGATACCCGGCTCGCAAATCGCCCTCGAGCATAATTTTCGCCAGGCAGCAGCGGGCAGCACTACCCTTTATACCGGCCACGGCACTATGGCACCGCAGGTAGCCGTAACCTGGCAGCCTGCAGCAGCAGATACCGGCTACCACGATGTATTTGTAAGCGCGCTGGATACGGGCTGTGGCACCGGCCATTCATTAGTGCCGGTAAGCCGTGGCTTCCGCATCCTGGTGCGCGGCACGCTCAAAGCCCGGACAGCCGATAGCCTTATCTGCGCAGGAGCGCTTGCTACGCTCGGTATTAAGCCAGGCTTCGGCGCAGCGCCACCCTATACCTGGCAGGTGGTGCCCGGCGGCGACCCCACAGCCCTGTCCTGCACTGCCTGTGCCGCGCCTACGGTGCGCCCTTCCATCACTACGCGTTATGCGGTTGCCTCTGTAGCAGGCGGGTGTAGCCAGAAGGATACCATCACCGTGCAGGTACGGCCTAAGCCGGTAGCGGGTGCAATCAGCGCAATATTAGTCAGCGGTAGCCAGTATTCTTTTTCAGCGCCTGCTTCGCAGAATGCCACCACCTACTCCTGGCTTTTCGGGGTAGGTACGCAAACAGGCAGCGGCAGCATCATCATCTATAGCTATCCTGCTAATGGCACTTTTACAGCAAGGCTTATCGTATCTAATGCCTGCGGGGCGGATACAAGCTACAAAACCATTATTACCGGCAATGGGCATAATACAGCCGGCATCGGCAATGCTGTGAATAGGGACGAGGTTAGCATCTACCCGAACCCTGCCTCGCAAAGCATTACGATAAAGATGGAGCAGGGAAGCATCAAAAGCTATCGGATCATCGCCGCCAATGGCGCGGTAGTAAAAGAAAGCAAGCTAAGCAGCAATGTAAAGGAAGTGGAGGTGGACATAAGCAGGCTGCCGCCAGGCATTTATACTTTGCAATTACAAACCGGCAATGGCGCGGTAACACGGCAAATAGAAATAAGCAGGTAGCCGGAGGCATACCAAAGCGGTCTTAACGGGCCGCTTTTTTTTTATGTCCTTACTTGTAAACCCACATGCACTGGTTTAAGCGGTGAACAGCAGAATATGGGCCGTAGCTATGAACATTCTACTACCAGGCAGCAACGGCAATATTATTTGCCCCGTCCATTGCCTACCTTTACGCCCATGCAATCTTTACTGGAGCTTATTGCGGCACACGAGCCGGAAATCAAGGCCTTCAACCCTACAAACGCTGCCGATCTCGAAGCCTATCGTATTAAATACCTCGGTACTAAAGGCATCGTAAAAAGCCTGTTCGGCGAGATGAAAAATGTAGCGCCCGATCGTAAAAAGGAAGCCGGACAGGTGCTCAATGCATTCAAAATACTCGCAGAGGAGCAATTCGAGCAGTTTAAGAACCTCCAATCCGGCAGCGCTGCAACAACGCCTGCGCAGGATATTTCCCTGCCCGGTATCCAATTGCCAACGGGCAGCCGCCACCCATTGCGCATCACGGAAAATCAGATCGTTTCCATTTTTGAAAAGATCGGATTCTCTGTAGCGACAGGCCCGGAAATCGAGGACGACTGGCACAACTTCACCTCCCTCAATATGCCCGCCGACCATACCGCCCGCGATATGCAGGATACCTTCTATGTATCCCAGCATCCCGATTGGGTGCTGCGCACGCATACTTCATCCGTACAGGCAAGAATTCTGGAAGGCGGGCAGCTCCCCGTGCGGGTAATCTGCCCCGGCCGTGTGTACCGCAATGAAACGATAAGCGCACGGGCTCACTGCTTCTTCCACCAGTGCGAAGGCCTGTATGTCGATAAAAAAGTTTCCTTTGCCGACCTGAAACAAACACTTTACTACTTCGTTACCGAAATGTTTGGTGAGGATACAAAGCTGCGTTTCCGCCCGTCCTATTTCCCGTTTACAGAGCCAAGCGCAGAGATGGATATTTCGTGTACTGTATGCGGCGGCAGCGGCTGCAACCTGTGCAAGCATACCGGTTGGGTAGAAATCTTAGGCTGTGGCATGGTACACCCGAATATGCTTCGCAACTTCGGCATAGACCCGGAAGTATATTCCGGCTTTGCTTTCGGGATGGGCGTAGAGCGCATCACACAGGTAAAATACCAGGTAAACGATCTGAGGCTTTACTCGCAGAACGACGTAAGGTTCCTGAAGCAGTTCCAGTCGTTGTAAATTTAAATTCAAAGAAGCAAAACAGTATTTAGTACTGATTTGACGTTAAAGCAATTCTTCCATTTTTGGAATTTTAATTAAAATGATTCTTATTACCGGCGCAAGCGGATTTTTAGGCCAGCATCTACTACGCAGGCTCGCCTCGCCGGAAAGAAAAGTTCGCGCGCTTTACAATACCACTGCCCCGTCCGCAGCGCTGCAAAACCTGCCGGGCACCGAATGGCTGCAATGCGATCTCCTCGACGTATTTGCAGTTGAAGAAGCTTTCGAAGACATTACGGAAGTATATCATTGCGCAGCATTCGTCTCTTTTGATCCTGCTCACAAAGCAATGCTTTTTCAGCAGAATGTAAACGGCACTGAAAATATTGTAGATGCAGCCCTGAATGCAGGTATCCGCAAGATGGTTGCTGTAAGTTCTGTGGCATCATTGGGCCGTGCCGCTACCAGGCAAGCATTTATAACAGAGGAGGCTGATTGGGAGGAAAGCAACCGCAATTCGGCGTACAGCGTGAGTAAATATTATGCGGAAATGGAAGTGTGGCGCGGCATTGGTGAAGGACTGAATGCAGTGATCGTAAATCCGGGCATTATACTGGGCGAGGGCAACTGGAACAAAGGATCCACAAAGCTGATAAAGATTGTGGACAGAGAATTTCCTTACTACACGGAAGGCGTAAATGCCTGGGTGGATGTGCAGGATGTAGTTGCGGTTATGGAAATGCTGATGCAGTCCGGCATTTCCGCAGAGCGGTATATAATAAGCGCCGGTAATTTTCCTTACCGGGATGTTTTTTCGAAAATGGCCGTGGCATTGGGCCGTAAGCCGCCGGGTATCAAAGCATCTCCCATTATTGCTGCCCTTGTAGCGCGCCTTTCTATGCTCAAAAGCTGGCTAAGCAATACCGAGCCAACTTTAACCCGGGAGACAGCGCGCACTGCAGGGGCACAGTGTTTTTATGATAATAGTAAATTGCTAAAAGATTTGCCGGGCTTCAGCTACCTCTCTCTTGAAACAACCATTGAGCGGATGGCAACAGCATACCGGCATAAAGAAGAAGCAAGGAACTGGTCATAAAAGTTATTGAGATGAGCACAGAAAAGAAAAGCGGCAAAGAAGATCCATGCTGGAAAGGCTATGAGCGCGTAGGCAGCAAAAAGAAGGGCGGGAAAGAAGTGCCTAATTGTGTGCCTAAGAAAAGTACCGCTAAAAAGAAGCCCTAATATTTTTTGCGGAAATCACCCCGCTTCCAGGCATCAAAAAATTCTGCCCATTTTAGCGGGTCAAGGATCGTTACCGGCTTTATTTGCCCATAGTAAACAGCATTTTGTGCCATCATGCCCTGTAATACTGCCTGGCTCTCATGGCCATCACGCGGAAGGCTGAAGGCAATAGCTCGGAGCGTTAGCGCATCCGTATTGCGCCGGGCAATTTCATATTTATCATCCGGTATTTTCCAGTGGCTAAATGCATAGCCAAACTGATCTTTCGAAGGAAGCGGGCGGATAATGGTTTCCGGGAGATAAAAAGTATCCTGGACCATAAGCTGTATAAGCGAAAAATATTGCCCTTCGATATTGTGCGGCACCACATAATCTTTGGAAGAAAAGCCAAGTGCACTAAACTCCAGGGTATCGCCTTTGAGGCATACAATCGAGAAAACACCCTGGTCACTGGATATAACGCCGCGGTTCTTGTTTTTTACCAGAACTGTTGTGCCAACTACACCGCGCAGGCTGTCTGCCGTCATAGTTACACCATTTATCTGTACTACATCATCAGCAACTTGCTGTGCAAATACACCGTTTGCCCCAACGGAAAAGAAAAAAAAGCAGAAGATAATTTTGATCCACATATACAGCTTGCGGCCTGCATTACGCTATTGTTACATCCCATACAGATACTGAAAATCAGCCCTGCACTTATCTATACAAAGAAAAGGAGTAACGCGTACTTTTGCCCCGTCTCAAAGGTGATTTAACAAAGGTTTGGTATGGAAATAACAAGAGAAACAGTGCTCGCAGCGCTAAGCGAAGTACAGGAACCGGACCTTGGCAAGGATCTCGTAACGCTCAATATGATACAGGACATTGCCATTAGTGGGATGAATGTTTCCTTTACCGTAGTGCTCACCACGCCGGCCTGCCCGCTGAAGGAGATGATCGAGAAAGCCTGCATCAACGCGATCCGGCTGATGGTAAGCCCGGAAGCCATTGTTACGGTGAATATGACGGCCAATGTGGTGACCAATCGTAAGGACAGCAGGGCTATGCTTCCCGGAGTAAAAAATATTATCGTAGTTGCTTCAGGAAAGGGTGGAGTAGGGAAGAGCACCATTGCTGTAAACCTTGCGCTTGGCCTTGCGCAGGAAGGCTCAAAAGTGGGCCTGCTGGATGCAGATATTCATGGCCCTTCCGTACCTATCATGCTTGGCATCCGCGATGAGCGCCCGCAGATGATGGATGTTGACGGCAAAGCAAGAATTATTCCTATTGAGCGCCATGGCATCAAAGCAATGTCTATAGGTTTGCTGATCGATGAAAAGCAAGCCGTAATATGGCGTGGGCCGCAGGTAAGCTCTGCGCTGAAACAATTCATTACAGATGTGCATTGGGAAGAGCTTGATTATCTGGTAATTGATTTACCCCCCGGCACCGGCGATGTGCAGCTCACGCTCGTACAAACCATCCCTATAACCGGCGCCGTAATCGTATCCACCCCGCAGGCAGTAGCTGCCGCAGATGCGCGCAAGGCAATACAGATGTTCCGTCAGCCACAGATTAACGTGCCGGTATTGGGGATTGTTGAAAATATGGCTTTCTTCACGCCTGCTGAGCTGCCAGATCATAAATATTACATTTTTGGTAAAGGCGGTGCAAGACAAATGGCCGAGCAGTTTGAGCTTCCGTTTTTAGGGGAAATTCCCATTGTGCAAAGCATCCGTGAAGGCGGCGATAAGGGCCTGCCCGCTGTGATAGATACTGATGTGATTGCGCAGGCAGCAATGATGCACATGGCGCAGGAAGTAGCACGGCAGGTATCCATCCGCAATGCAAATCTTGCCCCTACGCAGACGGTGAAAATGGCGTAAAATATTTTCATTAAGGCGATTATTGTATATATATGAATCCATAAAATTTTGGTATTAAATCCTGAACCTTCTTATGCCTTAGTGATCAAAAATCAAGCATGACCCGCACTCAACTTATCACTGAAATCAGATCAAAAAAATCCCTGCTCTGCGTTGGGCTCGATACCGATCTTACAAAAATTCCCAAACACTTGCTAAATGAAGAAGATCCAACATTTGCCTTCAATAAAGCGATTATAGACGCTACTGCGCTCTATACGGTTGCCTATAAAATTAATACCGCTTTTTACGAGGCTCAGGGCATTAAGGGTTGGATAAGCCTTCTGAAAACATTGGAGTATATCCCCAAAAATATTTTCACTATTGCAGATGCAAAGCGCGGTGATATCGGGAATACCGCAGATCAGTACGCGCAAACTTTCTTCCATACTTACCCGTTCGATTCGGTGACGGTAGCGCCTTATATGGGTGAGGATAGCGTGAAGCCATTCCTGCAGCATGAAGGTAAATGGGCCATTGTCCTGGGGCTTACTTCCAATGTGGGCAGCCACGATTTTCAATTGAAGGAATGTGGTGGTGAGCTGCTTTATGAAAAAGTTTTAAAAACGGTGGCCGGATGGGGGAGTCCGGAGAACCTGATGTTCGTTATCGGCGCTACTCGTGGCGAACAATTAGCGCATGTGCGAAAATTAATGCCGCACCATTTTCTGCTTATACCCGGTGTTGGCGCGCAGGGCGGTGATGTAGCAACAGTGTGTAAAAGTGCGCTGAATGCGGATGGTGGCATACTGATCAATGTATCCCGCGGTGTTATTTATGCAGATAGCGGAGTTGATTTTGCTGCTGCTGCAGGTGAGGCAGGCAGGACTTATCAAAAAGAAATGGCCACTTTTTTATAGAAATTTCCCGTTTTTGTAAAGTTTGGCCCCAAATTTGCAGTAGATAAAGTACGCGTTCATTTAACCCCGGCGCCTACACTATCCAATGCAGGAAAAACTTCTTCAATTCATCTGGCGATATAACCTCTATCGTCCGGCGGCGCTATACACTGTGCAGGGAGAGCCGGTGCAGGTCATTCATGGCGGTACGATCAATACACATGCCGGCCCTGATTTCAGCGCAGCTAAAATAAAAATAGGAACTACCCTTCTTGCCGGTAACATTGAGCTGCATGTGCGCACTTCCGATTGGCTAAAGCACGGCCATCAAACGGATGAAGCCTACCAGCGGCTCATCCTGCATGTGGTTTATGAGCATGATATGGAAACAGAGCCCGGCGGTATCCCGGTTCTCGTATTGAAAGCCCGAATCCCTGCTTATGTGCTGGAGCAATATACATCGCTCCTGCAAACTACCGCACCGCTACCATGTGCCCGGCAATTGGCAACGGTAAAGCAACTAACAAGGGAAAGCTGGCTCAGCAGGGTGCTGGTAGAGCGCTGGGAGCAAAAGCTCGAAGGCTGGCAGCATGAGCTAAGGCAAGCGAACAACGACTGGCGTACGCTGCTCTACTGGCGTATGGCGGCTAATTTCGGCTTTAAAGTAAATGCTGTTCCTTTCCTTTTACTTGCACAATCCCTGCCCTTGCAGTTGCTTAGCAAGCAGCACAATCTAAAGCAAATCGAAGCTTTGATTTTTGGGCAGTCAGGGATGCTGGAAGGTATGTGGGAAGATGATTACCCTAAAGCATTGCAACAGGAGTATGCTTTCCTGAAGCATAAATATGCGCTTACGCCAATTGCCGGATATTTATGGAAATTCCTGCGGCTTCGTCCGGCTAATTTTCCCACTATCCGGCTGGCACAGTTTTCCGCGCTTGTGCACCATTCGCTGCATTTATTTACAGCTCTTTCGGATTATAAAAGCGTGAGCGAAATCAGCGCTTTACTAACGGTTGCCGCAAGCGAATACTGGGATACACATTACCGCTTTGATGAGCTTCAGAAAAACGGCACCGTAAAAAACCTGGGTGAAGATTCGGTGCATAATATCATTATCAATACTATTGCGCCAGTCCGGTTTTTGTATGCTTACACCCAGGGCTTGATTGCGGAGCAGGAAGCAGCGCTTTCATTGCTGGAGGCTTTGCCGGCTGAGGATAATAACATTATCCGGCTTTGGAAGGAGAACGATTGGAAGGGAACTAATGCTGCGCAGTCGCAGGCATTATTGCAGCTTTATAATAACTATTGTTTAAGCAAGCGCTGCTTAGAATGCGCGATCGGGCTAAGCATTATTAAATCAGGGCCAGATAAATAATACTGTTTTTTTCGTATCCGGATGGAGACTTTCAAAAACGGGACAGGTAAGCGCAGTACGCTCTAAAATGGTGCGGTACTTCAAATCGATCACAGCTTTTTTAGGGAAAATAACATTTACCTTGATCTCCCCTACGCGGCGCGGATTACTAACCATGATCTTTTCAACTTCACATACAATTCCTTCAATATCCAGATTGTGTGTTCTGGCAGCAATGCCCATTACCGTACACATGCACGATGCAAGTGCAACAGCCAGCATATCCGTAGGAGAGAAGCGCTCAGCCTTTCCCAGATTATCAAGCGGCGCATCCGTTTCCAATACAGACCCGGAATGAATATGCATTGCACTTGTTCTCAAATCTCCTTCATAAACAATCCTGGCAGTCACAAATAAATATTTACTACAAAGCTAAAGTTGTTATTCACGGGCGCATACACTTGTTGTGTTGTTTCACTGTTAATCAATTGCCGTTTAAAGATATTGAGAAAACAATTTTTCGAAAATGTTCGTAATTTCAATCTCCTTAACTGATATACGTTTCCTTTAATTAAAGAATGTGCGTATTTTAGTGGGATAAATACCTGGAAAACAATTTTTCGCGAACCCGGAAAAAGTTTATTTCGCATGTAGCAGCAATACTTTATGAAGCACTATCTAAAATATTTTATTACTACCTGCATTACTTCTTTTTCGTGCCTTTGGGTGATAACTGCGCATGGCCAGGCAACCGGGCAGATAAACCTCGCTTCAAAGCCTGTTGCAGTTAAAAAGATAATACCGAAACGCCCAAAGCCTTTGCGTACAGAGCTAAGTGCAGGCCTGAGGCTCAATACAGACGGCTGGAGCATTTATGCCGATAAAGGCTATGTGCGTAGCCAGGAAACAAAGCTGAGCGATCAGTTTTATAATATCAATGTGGTACAGATTGAATTTAGCGAGCACAAGAATCCTGCGGAAAAGAAAATGTCTTATATTGATGAAACTACGGGTGAAAAATCAAAGGCCTTTATCTACGGTAAGATCAATAATTTATATACCTTAAAACTGGGCTACGGGACGCGCCGCCTTATTGCCGGTAAGCCGGAGCCGGGGTCGGTATCCGTTCACTGGATGGGAGTGGCCGGTTTGGCATTAGGCATGGAAAAACCTTATTACATCAATGCGTATACGGACAAGGACAAAACCGGTTTTTATTCCGAAGAAAACATTAAATATTCGGAGGAAACTAAAGAATCCTTCCTTAATGAATACTATATCATTGGTGGAAGCTCTTTTACGCAGGGTTTAAGCGAGATTAAATTTTTAGCCGGAATTCATGCAAAGACAGGCCTGCATTTTGATTTTGCCGCGAATAAGAAAAATGTTCTTGCCGTGGAAACGGGCATTAGCGCAGAAGTTTATTCCAGCAAAGTGCAACTTTTGGCCCGGCAGGATGGCAAACAGGTATTCGTAAATCTCTTTGCTTCCATACAATTTGGCAAACGTTGGTGATGCCCGTAATTTGCATATCGATATGACAGAGCTGACGGTACTAAATGGCCTCCCGGAAAACCCGACTTCAAAAATAAAAAAGCCCGATTGGCTGCGCGTAAAGCTGCCTACCGGTGAAGGCTACCGCCATGTGCGCGGCCTCGTGAACGACCACAAGCTGCACACGATCTGCGAAAGTGGAAACTGCCCGAATATGGGCGAATGCTGGGGTGCCGGCACCGCCACCTTCATGATTCTTGGTAATATCTGTACACGTTCCTGCGGCTTTTGCGCCGTTGCAACCGGCCGTCCGCTGCCGGTAGATTGGGATGAGCCACAGCGTGTTGCCGAAGCCATTTACCTCATGAAAGTAAAGCATGCGGTGATTACATCCGTAGATAGGGACGAGCTGAAAGACGGCGGCTCAATTATATGGAATAATACGATCAAAGCCGTACGGACATTGAATCCGGGCACTACGCTGGAAACTTTGATTCCCGATTTTAGAGGCCAATGGGAAAACCTGGAGCGTATAATAGAGGCAGCACCGGAAGTTGTATCTCACAATGTTGAAACAGTGGAGCGTATGACGCGTAAAGTGCGTATCCAGGCAAAATACCACCGCAGTCTCGAAGTGCTTCGCCGCCTTAAAGATGGCGGGATGCGCACGAAATCCGGCATTATGCTCGGCATCGGCGAGGAGCAGACTGAAGTATTGCAAACGCTTCAGGATCTAGCGGATAACGGCGTAGATGTAGTAACCCTCGGCCAGTACCTCCAGCCATCACAAAAGCACTTGCCGGTGGTGCGCTTCGTACATCCGGATGAGTTTGCCTTTTATCGGGAAGAAGGTTACAAAATGGGTATTGATTATGTGGAGAGCGGCCCGCTTGTGCGGAGCTCCTACCATAGTGAGCGCCACGTATTTGCCGGCGAAGGCCGCGCAGCATGGAAGGCCTTAAAACCTTTGGCATCTTAAAGGGATAAATTTCTTTGAAATATTTATGCCTCATGTGAAAATGAACTGTGTATGAACCATGAACTTTACCTCAACCGTATCGGCATTACCCAGCATCACCTTCCTGCCACTACGCGTACCTTGATATACCTGCAACAGCAGCATTTGCTGCATGTGCCCTTTGAGAATGTTGATATAAATAATGGTGTGCCTATTGAGCTTGACACCTTTCGTTTCTACGAAAAAATTGTACAACATAGGCGCGGCGGTTATTGCTACGAGTGCAACGGGCTTTTTTATGAACTACTGAAATGGCTTGGCTTTGAAGTAAAGATGATTTCGTGCCGGGTAGTGCATCACAGGCATATTGGCCCCGCGTTTGATCATCTTGCACTGATCGTTTCAGTAGAAGGCAAAGATTGGCTGGTCGATGCTGGCTTTGGAGATTTCTCGATGAAGCCCTTGGCATTGCAACCCGATGTTTTGCATAAACCTGGCATTCCTGATTATTGCATCGAGCAATATGGCAGCTTGGATAGTATTCAGTACCTAAGTGCCGGCAAATGGAGCACGGCCAAACAACGATACATTCCGCTCTACTTATTTACAGCTAAGCCTTACGCTTTGGAAGCTTTTGCTGGTAGGAACCATTTCCACCAAACCGCGCCGGAAAGCCATTTTACCAGGAGCCTTATATGCAGCATTCCAACCGTGCATGGCCGCGTAAGTCTTATCAATAACCGGCTCATTATACATGATGGCGGGGAAAAGAAGGAGCAGTTCCTCTATACTTCCGCTGCCTTACAAAGTGCGCTTACACAATATTTCGGGCTGGCAGATACGTTATTAGTTCCTGCCGGTTAATATAAGAGGTGGCAGCATCCGGCAATAAACATTAACAGCCCGGCAGGCGGAAATAATCGAGATTTACAGCAGCCATGATCCAGCTTCGTACACTTCTTATTGCAATAGTGATCGCTGCCTGTTGCAATGATGCAGGCGCTCAGGATAGCGCTGCGCCCGAGGCTAAAGGTACCTGGCTGGGGGGCATCGTGGTAGGTCAGGATACTTTTGCATACGCCTATATGAATGAAGTGATCGTTGTAGCGCAGATGCCGCGCTATCTCGTAAAGCGCATGGAGCAGATGACCCGTTTGCGCTACAACGTTCAGCGCGTTTATCCATACGCCCTCATGGCTTCCGAAATCCTGAAAGATGTAGATAAAAATATGGCCCGGCTTATGGATAAAAAAGATCAGAAGGAGTATATGAAAGGAATCGAGCGGCAGATGAGCCACCGCTTTAAAGGCGAGCTGCAAAACCTATCGATCAATCAGGGGCAAATATTAGTGAAGCTCATTAGCCGTCAAACCGGGCGAAGCTGCTTTTCGATCATTAAAGAAGTAAAGGGCGGCTTCAATGCGTTTTTATGGCAGGGCGTAGCGCTCGTATTCAGCAACAACCTGAAGCACAATTACGACCCGAATGATGACGACCGCGACATTGAAAGCATAGTATCCGACCTCGAAACACAGAATTACTATCGCTATCAGGCACAGATGCAACTTCAGAGGCACAATTAGTATTGTTGTCCCGGCAGTTGAATATCCATAAGGCAATTGTGGCGTTGGCACCGTTCATCAGCACTTTTCTGTTAAGCTTTTCTCAGCCGCTGTACAAAAGGCTGGCTTTTAGCTCATACGGAAATGCAGGAAAGATCCTGTCAATCCATTTAATCCTGCTAAAATCATAGTACAGACAAGCTACCTTTGCGGCCTAAATGGAAAAGCTACACATCCTGGCAATTGCCGTACACCCCGATGATATAGAATTAGGCTGTGCCGGAACGCTCCTAAAGCACGCAGCTATGGGGCAGGCTACTGGCATTCTCGACCTTACCCGGGGCGAATTAGGCACCCGTGGCTCCGCAGAGATACGCTTACAGGAAGCCGCAAATGCGGGGAAAATAATGGGTGTAAAAGTGCGTGAAAATGCAGGCATGCGCGATGGGTTTTTCCGGAATGATGAAGCACATCAGCTGCAGATCATTCAATACCTCCGGCGCTGGCAGCCTGACATTGTACTCACCAATGCACCGGAAGACCGTCACCCGGATCATGGGCGCGCCTCCGCACTCGTCGCCGATGCCTGTTTCCTTGCCGGCCTGCGCAAGATAGAATCGACAGATGGCGGGAAATTGCAGGATCCCTGGCGTCCAAAACGCGTTTTTCACATGATTCAGGACCGGCAGCTCACCCCTACTTTCCTTGTGGATATTGCAGATGTATTCAATCAAAAACTGGAAGCCATTGCCGCTTATAAAAGCCAGTTCCATGATCCGGAATCCCAGGAGCCGCAGACTTATATCTCCTCCCAAAATTTCCTCGAAGAGATAAAGTACCGGGATGCGCTGCTAGGTAAGCGGATAGGCAGCAAATATGCCGAGGGCTTTATCTCAGTAAATATTCCCGGCATAGCACACCTCGATCAACTATTTTACCCCGATGTTTCTTAGCTATCAGGCTATGCGGATCAATCCTGAAAATAATAAAGAAAATATTTTGCTGTCCGGGAAAAAATCCCGACTTTTGCAGTCCTTAAAAAAAATAAAGAATGGCACGCGTTTGTCAGGTTACAGGCAAGAAGCCTATCACTGGTCATAAAGTATCTTTTTCCAACAAGAAAGCGCTCCGCCGTTTTCTTCCCAATCTGCAGACAAAGCGTTTCTTCCTTGCTGAAGAAAACCGCTGGGTCGTTCTGAAGGTTTCTTCAGATGCTATCCGCACCATCAATAAAAATGGTTTGCTGGCTGTGGTTAAGGAGCTTCGCCTTAAAGGCCAGACTGTTTAAACTTTTTTTTGGTTTGCCTTCCGGGCAAATCATGAATTATAAATCACCAATCACAAATTATTCAAAATGGCTAAGAAAGGCAACCGCGTTCAGGTGATCCTTGAATGCACTGAGCATAAAACGTCCGGCCTCGCAGGTACCAGCCGTTACATTACTACCAAGAACAAGAAGAATACTCCTGAGCGCATAGAACTGAAAAAGTTCAACGCAACCATGAAGAAGGTAACTGTTCATAAAGAAATCAAATAGATTGCTGATTTGGGATTTTTGATTTGTGATGTAATACACTGATCGCTCATCCTTAAAATCATAAATCATCATTCATAAATCATAAATCATTTATTATGGCAAAAGCAGCAAAAACCGCGATCAAGAAAGACCCGAAGCAAGCGGCTGAAGCAAAGAACTGGACCAAAGTAATCAAGGCAGTTCGTAGCCCTAAGAGTGGCGCCTATACTTTTAAGGAGCAGATCGTGCATAAGGATAAGGTGAAGGATTTCCTCGCTAATTAATTTTTCAGGCTTCTTAGTCTGTATAGAAAACCATCCTTGTTGTAAGGGTGGTTTTTTTGTCGTTTGAATATGGTGGTTCTGAGTTTTGACATCCCCGATTTTCTTTGCTGTCCATAATAGGAAACTGCTGATTTTTAATTAAATTCGCAACTGGTTACAATTTTTTAATTCACTCCGGCAGGATGCATTCCGCTCAAGTATATCTACCGGCACAAAGCCGGCATACGCCTGATTTTACGCTCTGTAATACAGCGCAGCAGGATAGCGAATGCACCGCCGTCAATATAAATACACATACAAATTATGGGATGCGGCAGCTGTGGAACAGGCGCCAGCGGAAAGCCCTCGGGCTGCCAGAGCAACGGAGGTTGCAGCAGCGGCGGGTGCAACCGGATGAATGTCTTCGACTGGCTCGCCGGTCTTCCACTACAGGATAGCAGTAAACCTTACCCGGTTACAGAAGTAACCTTCAATGGCGGAAGCCGTAAGGATTTTTATAGAAATAATACCGGCCATATCTTCGAAAAAGGAGAATGGATAGCCGTAGAAGGCGTCAGCGGTTTTGATATCGGCCAGATAAGCCTTCAGGGCGAGCTTGTAAAGCTCCAAATGAAGAAATACGGCGTTACAGATCAGCCAACTATGAAAAAAATCATCCGCCCGGCAACGGAAGATGATTTAGAACAGTATAATCGCCAAAAGGCCCGTGAGCAGGAGATCATGGTGCAGAGTCGTGCTATGGCCAAAGTAGCCAGGCTGGATATGAAAATCGCCGAAGTAGAGCTTCAGGCAGATGGTAAGAAGGGCACCTTCTTTTATACCGCCGATCAGCGGGTGGATTTTCGAGAGATCATCAAGCAGTATGCTACTGAGTTCCGCATAAAGGTGGAAATGAAGCAAATAGGTGCCCGGCAGGAGAGCGGGAAAGTTGGTGGTATCGGATCCTGCGGGCGTGAGCTCTGTTGTAGTACCTGGCTTACAGATTTCAAGAGCGTCAATACTTCTGCCGCTCGCTATCAGAATCTAAGTATTAACCAGACCAAGCTTTCCGGTCAGTGCGGCCGGCTTAAATGTTGCCTTAACTATGAGCTGGACACTTATATGGATGCGCTCAGGGTTTTCCCGACAGATGCGGAAAGTATTGAGACTACGCAAGGCCGGGCATTTCTCCAAAAGCGCGATATATTTAAGAATCTCATGTGGTATAGCTACATTGGCAGCAATAAGCAGTACCCAATGACAATTGACCGCGTAAAGGAAATTGCAGCGCTGAATAAGGATGGCATTAAGCCGGAAGAGCTCCAGGCTGTGGAGATTGAAGCAACACGCAGCAAGCCATCCGTAAAGGTGGACATGGGTTTTGTAAATGATGTAGGCCAGATAACGCTCAAAAATGTAGAGCGTAGCAGCCGCAATAAGCGTAAAGGTAGCAAGTCACAACAAGGTGCCGATAGTTCTGCAAAAGCCGCAGGTGGCGATAGGCCAAGCGGCGAACCAAGAGCGCCGAGACAAAAGCAGCGTGGCAACCAAACCAACAATTTGGCAAGGCCATCCAACGAGGCTATCGTACCCGGGCAGCAGCCAGGTGCCCAAAAGCAACGCAATAACGACCGTCCGCAACGCACTAAAAATCAGGGCTCAACCCCTGAAGGACAGCAGGGGGAGCAACCTGATAACCAAATGGTACCTGGTGAACAGGCGCAAAACAGGCAGGGCGGGGGACGCTCACAAAGAGCGCAACGCCCGCAAGGAGAGCAAAAGCCTGCCGCGGATAACATTCAGAAAGGGGAAAATCAGCCAAAGGAGCGAAATGTACCACAGCGCTCAAGGAATGTACAGCGGTCAAAACCAGCTTCTAAAGAGGATGGTGATGGCACCAAACCCATAGATTAATGACACTTTAATTTTTGAAAAATACAGGGCGGCTTACGATGAGTTGCCCTTTTTTTATTGAAAAATATTTGAGGCCATTTATTTGTATAAAATTCAATAACAAATCTCCAACATCCACAAAAAGCCTGCTATCCGTAGATTGAAATGATGAAGTATTGCACATTCAAATACCGGATAGAATATGAGGATGGAACAATCAGTAAAGGGTGGAGCCCCTTTATGGGTGAGGAAATCAGCACTATGGCGCTTTCCCGTTTTGTTAATGAATGTTTTCAGCTTGTAAAGCCTGCGCGTAATATAAATGTTTTCGACATCTTCCGGATCAGTGATGCTGCTTTATGGCTGGCCCACGTACAGCATTCTGTAGAATACAAATATATAGTGGCTTCCAGGGGGTTTGCGATCCAAATGAATGCAGATCCTTCTTAGGAAAACTCCTGCCAGTAATGTTTCGTTTTTTGCTGCAAAGGATGTTCTTTATAATTTCTTTAATAATTACTGGTATGCTTTTTTAAATTCATTAATCAGAAACATTCATAAGCGAACTAAAAATGGTATTTATGAAAAAGATGATTTTGAGTTTAATCGTGATGTCCGCATTCGGGACCACTGCTTTTGCACAGCAAAAGATGCATCACCGGAGCTGCCCTGCAGCGAGCTGCACTGATCATAGCTACGATCAGGCCTATACTTCGCCTGCCAACAGCATGTACAGGGATGTGTCAAATGCGGGTGACGAGATAAAGCCAATGAGGTCAAAAAAACATTGCCCGGCATCGAGTTGTACAGATCATAGCTATGATAAAGCCTATAGTGGCGGCCGTCCGCAAAAGGCTGCAATAACTAATAGCCCCGGAAATATAGATGAAGCTTATGTGCGCCCTTCTGATGCATGGAAACCAGTGATAACCCGTACCCGGGATGACGCGTACTCTATGAATGATTATACCTTTTATGGAAGGAACAGCAATCCAAACCCATATAATGGCGATGATGCGCCATCGTATGACGGTGCCGCTAAGAACGCTTACCGTAATATGCGTGCTAATAATGACAGTGAGCCTTTACCATCGAGCACTGGAAAGTAAATAGTAATGGTATAAAATAGCGGATGATAATTAATTATCATCCGCTATTTTTTGCAAAAAAAATTGATCGAGCACAAGCCGTTGATTGAATAGAAAAAGCAAAAAAATATCTTTGACATTTCTTCGCTTTAACCCAGGAAATAATATAATTATATTTCAGCTGCAGGTGCATTCGCTGCATAATCAGAACTGTTATTCCGATCAGCTGACCGGTCTATGGATGAATCGGTAGGTATCACGCTAATTTCGTCTCTTGATGTGGCTGGATTCGTAAGGCGTACACTCATCACTCCATTCATTTCTTCTTTACTCAAATTATCAGTTTTCGCAAAATTTGATTTATTGGTTGATCCCTACGTTTTAAAAAGATTTTAGCGATTCCCTTGCTGTTGAAGTAACTTATATCAGACCATAAATCTTAAAGGCTTCTTAAAGTAAAATTCTTTGCAGGTTTTTTTGAGAGTATGTGCATCGAATGATAATCCGGATAAGATAGTGCGTCTAAATGTCTACAGTTTAGTAAGACCGGGTAAACGATCAGCATTCATTTCTAAGCCGCAATAGATGGACGTGACCGGGCTCATGCGGCCATAAAAAAGGCAGCGCTAAAAAGCGCCGCCGTAAAATCAAAAAAAACCACCCCAAATCTTTATGGCATCAACACGGTATCAATCACATGGATCACGCCATTCTTCTGATAAACATCTTTTATAGTAACCATTGATTTGCCGCCTTTGGCATCCATCAACACAATTCCTGTACCTTTCATCATTGCTGTAAGCTTTTCGCCCTGTACCGTTGTAAGCGTAGCTTTTCCGCCACCTGCTTTGATCATCTTCATCAGCTCCTTAGAATCTACTTTGCCGGATACGACGTGGTAAGTAAGAATTCCGGTTAATTGATCCTTCATGTCCGGCTGCACAAGCTTATCAACCGTGCCTGCAGGAAGCTTATCGAAAGCTTTATTCGTAGGTGCAAAAACGGTGAACGGGCCATCGCTTTGCAGCGTCTCAACAAGGCCGGCAGCTTTTACTGCCGCTACAAGCGTAGTATGGTCTTTAGAGTTCACTGCATTCTCTACAATGTTTTTAGAAGGATACATGGCTGCTCCGCCTACCATTACCGTTTTCTCGCCCTTGGCAAGAACGGTATTTACATTACCGGAAATAAGTGCAGCGGCCATCACGGGAATCAGGAAAATGCGTTTCATGTGCGTGTTAGTTTTAAGTTTTTGTTTGGTTAAATGCTTCCCTAACAATTACGCAGCCTTATCATTTTTAGATTTACAGCGGGAGAAAAAAATGCGGCAAACCATTAATGGCTTACCGCATAATTATGAGTATCAGCTTTTTCTGATTAAAAAAACTTTCTATCGGAGATCAATCCTGCAAGGCATTGCCATCTGTACCGTTCCGTTTATGCGGCGCATCCAGTTTAATTGCTCATAGTGCCGGTATTCCGGACCGAGCTCCTGCTTCATGGCCTGCTCAACGGAGGCTGCCGCGAGCGGATTGCCTTTCAGCTTTTTAAGCATGGATTTAAACTGGTCAATCGGCTCAGGGTATGTGCCTACTATATAGCCTTTCAAACCGGCCTTTGCAGCAGCGCTTTTCACTGCACGGTCTAAATTGCCAATGCCATCTACAAGGCCAATGCTGATTGCGTCCGTTCCCGTCCATACCCGCCCCTGTGCAATGCTATCCACATTGGCTGCCGTAATACGGCGGCCTGCTGATACACGGCTTTTAAAGGTACTATAGATCCGATCCACACTCGCCTGCATCATACCTGCTTCCTCAGGAGTAAGCGCGCGGGATGCCGTTGGGAAATCTGCATAAGGAGCGGTCTTTACCTCATCAAAAGTTACACCCAGCTTGCTGTTGAGCGCATCACCTACGTTAAACATCATGCTGAATACGCCGATGCTGCCGGTAATGGTATTGGGCATTGCAAAGATGCTATCTGCCGCAGCCGCGATATAATAACCACCCGAAGCAGCTACATCGCCCATAGAAACGATGAGCGGCTTTTTCTGCTTCAGCAACTGCAGCTCCCGCAGGATAACTTCTGAGGCAAGCGCGCTGCCTCCGGGTGAATTGACGCGCAATACTACCGCCTTTATTTTGTCGTTGTTCTTGATCTGCCTGATGCTTTTAATGATCGTTGAAGAGCCGATCTGGTAATCGCCGCCCGCGCCATCCACGATCTCTCCTTCGGCAAAAAGGACTGCTATTTTATTGCCGTCGCTGCTTTCATCAGGCAGGTTTTCCGCGTATTCGCCGAGGGCAAGATACGGCACTTTCTCATCGCCTTTCTTATCAACCAGCCGGCGGAGCATGGCCTCCACCTCGTCCCAGTATTTAGCACCGGTAATGAGCTTATCCCGTTCTGCATCTGCCGCAAAATGTACGGCTCCTGTTGATACATAGTTCTGTACCGAAACGGTATCCATCCCTGTTTTCCTGCTTACGGCAGTCAGCATTTCTGCCCATACATCATGCAGCACCTCCCCGATCTGTATCTTATTCGCATCACTCATCTTCTCTGCACGGAAGGGCTCTGTGGCGCTTTTAAACCTGCCGGCATAAAAGATTTCCGGCTTTACATCGAGTTTGTCTAAGGTGCCTTTATAGAAAGTGGTCTGAGATGCCAGGCCCTTTAATTCCAGCATTCCTACTGGGTTCAGGTAAATGTCATCTGCCGCCGTAGCGAGGTAATAATCGCGCTGCGAAATGCCTTCGCCGTAGGCAAAAACCTTTTTACCGCTTGTGCGGAAGTCGATAAGGGCTTCGCGAAGCTGCTGCATCGTTGCCCAACCATTGCCCGAACCTTCCAGCTTAAGCAGTACGGCTTTAATGTTTTTATCAGCCTTTGCCGTTTTAAGCGAGCGTACTGCATCGTACAATCCAGCTGAATGGGAAATATCATCGCTGAATGCTGCGAAGGAGTTTTCCTCGCCCTGCTCATGCATCGTTTTATCCGTTTCTATTACGAGTATCGAAGCTTCGGATGTTTTGGCATTTTTCTGCGTTTTGGTGCTTGAGGCAATGGATATAATGCCCCCGATAATAATGCCAACCACGATAAAGCCGGCGATTACCATAGCCAGCAGCGAGGCAAAAAACATTTTAAAAAACTGTTTCATTCTTTTTGTTGATAAATTTAATAAGCGTTAAAATGAGGATAATTTAATTGAATTCCCAAAAGTAGGGTTCTTCTACCTTTACCGGGAATGGAACAGGAAATTTACCTGCTATTAGGGGGTAATACCGGCAACCGGGAGCAATATCTGGCAAACGCGCAGGAAGAAATTGCAGCTTTCTGCGGCAGGATAGCTGCACGCTCCTCCATCTATGAAACGGCGGCCTGGGGTAAGGAAGATCAGCAGCCTTTTTTAAACAGGGCCATTCAGATTGAATCAGGACTTTCGCCGGAGGTGCTGCTTCGCTGCCTGCTGGCTATCGAAAAAAGGAATGGCCGGCAGCGCGATGAAAAGTGGGGCTCCCGCACGCTGGATATCGATATCCTGTTTTATGGAGATAAAATAATCCGTTCGCCCGATCTTATATTACCGCATCCTGCATTGCCGGAACGGCGGTTTGCGCTTGTGCCCATGTGTGAGCTGAACCCTGATTTCGTGCATCCTCTTTCGGGAAAAACCGTTGCACAGCTCCTGGAGGTCTGCACAGATAAGCTCGCCGTAACCCGCTTACCGTATTAGGCACAGCCATTACCTTTGCGCGCCCATGAGCTATCGCTACATTGCTATTGAAGGAAACATCGGCGCAGGTAAAACAACACTCGCAACCATGCTCGCCGCGCATTATAAAGCACGGCTGATACTGGAGGAATTTGCAGATAACACCTTCCTGCCAAAATTCTATGCAGAGCCGGAGCGCTATGCCTTTCCGCTGGAGCTTTCTTTTCTGGCCGACCGGTATAAGCAATTGAAAAGCATGATCGCTATTCCGGATCTCTTTCAGCAAACGGTGGTTGCCGATTATGCTTTTGCAAAAAGCAAGCTCTTTGCGCGTACCAACCTGAAAGAAGAGGAATATGATCTTTTTCAGAAATTCTTCGACATCATCGATCAGCACATCCCCCGGCCCGATCTGCTTATTTACCTCGATGCGCCGGTGCCCCGGCTTCAATCCAATATAGCGAGCCGCGGCCGCAGCTACGAGCAGACTATCCCGGATGAATATTTAAACCGGGTGCAGCTCACGTACCTGCAATACCTGAAGCAGGGAGCCGGCAGTACCCTGATCGTGAATATGGAGCTGGTTGATTTTTTGAGCCGGCCAGCTGATTTTAAGCGGCTAACGGAACTGATCGGCGGCGGGTTGGGGCAGGGAATAACCTATTTCCCGGAAAGGGAGCATTGACCCTTTTTTCTCCCTCAGATACCGCAGATCGCCACCTGCAACATCCGCGTTATTACTCATTCTTTCCTGATTGCTGTTATAACGGCATAGCTTAACAACAATTTACAATCCATCCTTGCGCCTTTCTCTTGTTTTCATTACCTTGTCTTGCGTAAATTCGCAGACCTCGATACGGGCATTAATACTTTTGTATTAAATTTTACCTGCCTTTAATTGTTACACTCGTCTGCGGAGCCTTTTATCCGCTAATTAAATTTCATCGTGAATATGGAAGCTGCACCCGTTGCTTTAAAGAAAAGCAAGATTAATTACAAGAAAGAGCTCAATGAGCATTTTGGTTTCGAAGGCTTTAAAGGCGTTCAGGAAAAGATCATCGACAGCATATTTACCGGTCAGGATACCTTTGTGATCATGCCTACCGGTGGCGGTAAATCGCTTTGCTACCAGTTGCCTGCCGTAATGAGCGAGGGCGTGGCGCTGATCGTTTCCCCGCTTATTGCCCTGATGAAAAATCAGGTAGATCTTATCCGCAGCTACAGCAGTCGTGATAATGTAGCCCACTTTCTCAATTCTACCCTGAGCAAGACCCAGCAGAAAAAAGTAAAGGAAGATCTGCTTTCCGGCCGTACTAAAATGCTGTATGTGGCGCCGGAAACCCTGACCAAGCAGGAAAATATTGACTTCTTTGCGGATATGAAAATCTCTTTCGTGGCTGTTGATGAAGCGCACTGTATCTCGGAATGGGGCCACGATTTCCGCCCGGAATACCGAAAGCTGCGCGGCATGATCGATATGATCAACCCTGCTACGCCGATTATTGCGCTGACTGCTACGGCTACGCCGAAGGTGCAGGATGATATTGTGAAAAACCTGGCCCTGCGCAACCCGAAT
This sequence comes from Chitinophagaceae bacterium, assembly GCA_965246905.1. Lineage (GTDB taxonomy): Bacteria > Bacteroidota > Bacteroidia > Chitinophagales > Chitinophagaceae > UBA1952. Next base: position 111,041 of record CBDFFZ010000010.1, on the reverse strand, counting down.
ATCTTTATCGATTCCTTCAACCGCCCGAACCTTTATTATGAGATCGTACCGAAAGGCACGAAAGAGCAGGTGCTCAAGCATATTGTGAAGTTCATTCACAGCATGAAGGGAAAGAGTGGCATCATCTATACGCTCAACCGGAAGACCACCGAGGAGCTTGCCAGCACGCTCATGGCCAATGGTGTGAAAGCGGTGGCCTACCATGCCGGCCTCGACCCGGTAACACGCTCACAGCGGCAGGATAAATTCCTTCATGAGGATACAGATGTGATCGTTGCCACGATTGCCTTTGGCATGGGTATCGATAAGCCGGATGTGCGTTTTGTAATGCACTACAACATCCCGAAATCGCTAGAAAACTATTACCAGGAAACGGGCCGTGCAGGCCGCGACGGCCTCGAAGGCAAGTGCCTGCTTTATTATTCTTTAAAGGATGTGCAGAAGTTGGAGCACCTGATGCGCGATAAGCCGCTGAGCGAGCGCGAAATGGGCGCGCAGCTCATTACTGAGACTGTTGCCTATACCCAGAGCAGCGTTTGCCGCCGTAAGCTATTGCTGCATTATTTCGGAGAGACCTTGAAGCAGGATAATTGTGGTAATTGCGATAATTGCCTCAATCCCAAAGAGAAAATTGACGTTAAGGACAGCGTAAAGATTGTGCTGGATACGATCGAGGCGCTGGATGAGCGGTTCAGCATTGATTATGTGGTGAATATAGTGCTTGGCAAAAGCAACCCGCAGATTACCACCTTCCGCCATGAAAAGCTGAAATGCTTTGGCAGCGGAAAGATTATGGAGATGGATGCCAATTTCTGGCAGAGCCTGATCCGGCAGATGATGCTGGAAGATTTTATTCGCAAGGATATCGAGGAATATGGCCTGCTGAAGATCACGGATACCGGCAGGAAATTTTTGAAGAAGCCTTTTTCCATTAAAGTATCGCTGAATCATCAGTATGAGGAATCTGTAGCCGATGAAGAAGAGATGGGCACGGCCAATGAGCCCGGCGTTGCCGACCCTCAGCTACGCGGGATGCTCATGGAGCTGCGGAAACAGGTAGCTAAAGAGCACAGCCTGCCGCCGTATGTGATCTTCTCGGAGCAGGCGATCGATGAGATGAGCATGGCTTACCCCACCACGCTGCCCGAGCTGGAAAAGATGCAGGGCGTAAGCAAAGGCAAAGCCATGCGCTATGGCCGCAAATTCATGTCACTCATTGAAAAATATGTAGAAGAGCATGATGTGGTAAAGCCGGATGATTTTGTGATGAAAAGCATTGTGAACAAAAGCGGTATGAAGGTGTTCATCATCCAGAACATCGATAAGAAAATACCGTTGGAAACCATTGCGCGGAATAAAAGCCTGTCTATTTCCGATCTTTTAGGCGAGATGGAAACGATTGCGGCAAGCGGCACCAAGCTGAACCTCGATTATTGCCTCGAAGGCGAGCTGGACGAGGATGAGCAGGATGAGATCTACGATTACTTCCGCGAAAGCCAGGACGGTAATATTCAGGACGCGTATGAAGAGTTTAAGGACCGCGATGTAAGCTTAGAGCACCTGCAGATGATGCGGATCAAGTTTTTAAGCGAATTCGGGAATTGATCTACGACTACTTACATTTTTAAGGCTGTCCTCGGGCAGCCTTTTTTTATTTTCCGAAATCTACGTGGATCACGGTATTGAATTTCTTAAAAAAAAGCATTGTATTTGTGTAATAAGCTGTTTAAATTATTGACAAGCTATCCTGTTGATCCATAGCTTGCCCAAACTTTTGTCATTCCGTAGGAATCCATTTAATGCAAGCTACAGGCTCTTTACTAAAACAGATTCCTACGGAATGACAAAGTTGCCGGATAGAATAGTCGCTGGATATTTACAGCTTCACCTAAATAATAATTCAAACGACTTCTAAATAATTTTTCTGTTTATAAAATCCCACAAATTATTTTCTTCATGCGCCACACTATCATAACAAAGAATAAGTGCTGTTTGTCTTTTATCCTGCTATGCCTCCTATTGAGTAATGGAGCATTTGCGCAGCCTCAAAAGGTGATTGATAGTATTGAGCGCTTGTTGCCTTCGCAAAAGGATAGTGTGCTTGCCGCAAGTTATAATGAGCTTACCTGGCAATACCGAAAAGTTGACCGCGCTAAGGCAATGGAATATGGTGAAAGGGCGATAGCGCTTAGTAAGAAGATTGATTATCCGAAAGGTGAATCGCAGGCGTATAATGATCTTGGCATTATCTATATGGACGCGCAGGATTTTGATGCATCCCTAAAATCGTATGCGAAGGCTATTCCGATTCGAAAGAGACTTAACGATAAAAAAGGGCTGGCTGCCGTATATCTCAAAATTGGAATTGTATATCATCAATGGGGCAAGTTTGATATGGCATTAGAAAATGGCCAACTGGCGTTAAAAATATATGAGGAAATAAAAGATGATTTTGGTATTGCAACTGCGCTGAATAATTTGGGAAATGCAAATACCGGCCTTGGTAATAGTACTGCGGCCCTCGTTTACTTTGAAAAATCGCTGGCAATCCGCCAGCGCATAGAGGATAAACCGGGCATTGCTGCTTGTTATCTTAATATTGGGAAAGTTTACTTCAATGAAAAAGACATGAGTAAGGCTTTAAGCACGCTTAAGATCGCTGATAGCCTTGCAACGCAATCCAACTCATACGAAGTAATTGCAACTGCCGCGCATAACCTTGCCGGCATATATGATACACTTGGTCCCTATAATTTAGGAATCCCCTATATAGAAAAGGCATATTCCATACGGGAGCAAATGAAAGATGAAAAAGCAATGATGAGTTCACTGGTAGTCTGGGGCAGCCTGCTTACTAAATTGAAGGACTATAAGCAAGCAGAAGAAAAATTAATGCTGGGACTTACCAAGGCCGATACAACTGATGCAAATAGGCTAGAGCGGGGACGCATTTACCGCCAGTTGAATACGCTGTATGAAGCGACAGGAGATTATAGAAACGCGAATGATATGGCAAAAAGGCTGGTACAAATCAATGAAAGTATCTACACAGCAGACCTTAATAAACATTTTGCTGAGGTGGAGATTAAATATGAATCAGCAGTTAAAAGCAAGGAAATACAGCGCCAGCAATTCGAAATCACGAAAAGAAATTATTTAATTGCCGGCATCTTTGCCCTTTTACTGCTTGGCACTTTACTTGCCTATTCATACTATCGCCGCCTTAAGCTCAAAAAAGACCGTCAAATACAGGCAACGATCATTCACCAGCAAGACATCGCCTCAAGAGGCATTATCGAAGCCGAAGAGCGGGAGCGCAAACGCATAGCCGGCGATCTTCACGACGGGCTCGGGCAGCTTTTTTCTGCCGTGAAAATGAACATGAATATCATTGGTAAGAATGTACACTTCAATGATGAGGAAACAGCCACTTCATTTGAGAAAACAATGTCTTTGGTAGATGAAAGCTGCAAGGAAGTACGTTCCATATCGCACCAGATGATGCCGAATACCCTCCTCAAATATGGCCTTGCCTCCGCCGTCCGCGATTTTATCAATAACATCGATACCCGGCAGCTAAAAGTAAACCTGGAAATTTCCGGCCTCAACGAGCGGCTGGATTCCAATACCGAAACCGTCCTTTACAGGGTGCTGCAGGAAACCGTCAATAACGTGATCAAGCATTCCGGTGCGTCCAAGCTGGATATACAGCTCAGCAAGGATGAAGATGGCGTAACGGCAACCATAGAGGACAATGGCAAAGGATTTGACAAAGCAGAAACAGACCTCCGGGACGGCATCGGGCTCAAAAACATCCGCACACGCGTAGAGTTCCTTAAAGGAAGCGTCGAGTTCGATTCAACACCCGGCCGGGGCACCGTAGTAAGCGTCTGGGTACCGGCAGTGCCGCTTGAAAGAACAGCATAAACCGGCATAATTTCATTCATCCGGGAAATCCGTTAATGGCTTAGTTTGAATATTGAACTGCGTGCTGTACTAACTTACCTGTTGTGGGATCCTTCACTGCGCAATCCGGCATTCGCCGGAAAGCTATGCTCAGTGCAAACCACTGTGGATCGGCTTGTACACAAAACTCATCTTGCCCAAGTCATGGGGACGCCAGGAAGCATCCTACTGCGACCCGTTTTCAAAGGGAGACACTACTTAATGGCAGCTAATGGCTTAGTTTGAAAATGAACAGCATTTGCGCCCTGGCAATCCAGCTTTACTGTGCATAAAAAAGCATCCTGATAAGAGTAACCGGGGATAATTCATCGTGCAATCACTTTCACAGACCGTGCATACGCATTTATGAGCAATGCATAAGCATTGATCATTAAGGCTTACGTTTTCAGGCCCCATGCATCAATATTAATCTCTATAGCTGCAAGATTTGGGCGCAATGCATTAAGAATAATCTTTGAGGCAAGCGCATTTGGGTGTAAGGTATAAGCATTAATCCTCCATGCATGAATATTTTGGGCCAATGTATTGAAATTAATATTCATGGAATGAAGATTTAGACACCGTGCACACGCATTTGAGGGCGAAGAGGCCGCATCAGCATTCTGCGCCTGCCCATACAGTAAGCATTAAAGGCCACTTGTAGTCAGTGGGCAGCTTACATCGTTTACAGGATGCAGGCAGGATAAATTTCTGTACAGGCTGAGTCACAGCGAAATGTCACCCGGAGTATAGCTTTCCGGCGAATGCCGGATTGCGGAAGGAAGATCCCACAGCGGGTGGGGAAATTCAATTCTCCCGTTGCTGTGAGCAATATTCAAACTGATATGCTACCCCAAAATTCCTTCAAACTGCATTCTGCTAAGGCTTTGGTAGAGCCCGTCCTGTACATTCATAAGCTCGGCATGGGTACCGCTTTCGCGGATGCGGCCTCCCTCTAATACCACAATCTTATCGGCGGCACGGATAGTGCTGAGCCGGTGTGCAATAACAAAGGAAGTGCGGGATTGCATCAACCTGCCAAGCGCCTCCTGCACCAGGCCCTCTGATTCACTATCCAGCGCGGAAGTAGCTTCATCGAGGATAAGCAGGACAGGATTACGAAGAATAGCGCGGGCAATAGCAATACGCTGCCGCTGCCCGCCCGAAAGCTGGATGCCGCGCTCGCCCACCAGCGTAGCATAGCCACCGGGGAAAGAAGTAATGAACCCGTGCGCATTGGCCTTACGGGCAGCCGCCTCCACCGCCTCGGCCGTGGCATCCGGATGGCCGTATGCGATATTCTCAAAGATGCTGCCGCCGAAAAGGAGTACATCCTGCGGCACATAGGCCATCTGCCTCCGGAGATCGCTCAGCGGGAAATTTTTGGCAGGCTGCCCGTTGAACAGCAGATCACCGCTTGCCGGCTCATAGAAGCGCAGCAGCAGGGCAGCAAGTGTGCTTTTGCCGGCACCGCTCGGCCCTACGATAGCGATCTGCTGTCCCGGCTCGGCGCTGAGCGATACACCATTAAGAATGGGCATATCCGGCCGCGAAGGGTAGGTAAAATGCAGGTCGCGCAGCATTACCGCGCCATGCAGTATATGCTCCGGCAGGATCGGCTCCCGCGTAAGAGATATTTCCTCAACCGGCTCGAGCAGCAGCTCCCGCACCCGTTGCGTGGCCCCCAGTGTCTTCTGCAACTGGCTGAACAGCTCTGCAAAGCCCGCCATCGTACCGCTGATAAAAGCAGTATAAACCACAAAGGCTATCAGCGAGCTGGTAGGCACACTCGTATAGATACTGTACCAGACCACCAGCACCACAGTGCCAAATACAGCAAAGATCATGGTAGAGGCAAAGGTGCCGCGCATCACGCCATTGCGCACGGCAAGCGCTACTACGGCATTAATGCTTTTGGTATAGCGCTGCGCCTCGTATCCCTCTGAAGTGAAAGCCTTTACGGTAGCAATGCCCTGCAGGCTTTCCTGTACCACAATGCTGCTATCGGCAAGCCGGTCCTGCGCCAGCCGCGAAGAGGTACGGATATATTTGCCAAATACCAGCGCGATAGCCACCACCACAGGCACTACAGAAAGCATGATGCCGGTAAGCTTGGGCGAGATGTAAAAGATAAGCCCGATGCCTATAACTAAGGTGAGTATGCCGCGGAGCACTTCGGCAAAAGCGCCGGTGAGCGTATCCTGTATCTGTGTTACATCGGCAGAGATGCGGCTGCTGAGCTCGCCCGTGCGCTGCTGCGCATAGAAGGGCATGGGCATGGCAATAAGGCGGGTGTAGATGTCCTTGCGCATGTCGGCCACTGCATTCTCCCCAACGCGCGTAAAAAGGTAGATGCGCATAAAAGAGAAAAGCATTTGCAGTACCAGCACCCCGATCATAGTAAGCGCAATTTGCCCCGGCGTGTAATTCCGGGTATAGCCAGGCTGCGCGCTGTCCACAATAGCTTTGAGCAGGTAGGGGAATGCCAGCGTGGTGAGCGAGCCAAGCGCTATGAACAATAAGCCTGCGGCGAACAGGCCGCGGTAGGGCCGGAGGTACCGGAAGATGGAAAGACCCTCGCGGAGACTTTGCTTCGTGAATTTTACTTTGGGGAGATCGGCGGTAAGATCGTTTCGTCGTGCCATGCGGCAAAGGTAGCCTGCCGCTTGTATTCTGCCGGTGCCTGTAATCAGAATAGGTTAGCGCTATCTTCGTACCTGTCTTAAAAATCCTTCCAGCATGTATAAGATGCCCGAATTCACAGAGCGCGATCATGAGGAAGTGCTTGCTTTTATGAAGGCGCATCCGTTTGTAACACTCATCGGAACCGGCGGGCAGCAAAGCGTAGCCACACAGGTACCGGTGCTTATTACGGAAGCAGAGGGTAAAATATTATTGCAGGGGCATATTATGCGCAAGACGGACCACCATCTTGCCTTTATAAAAAATGCACAGGCGCTGGTGCTCTTTACCGGCCCCCATTGCTATGTAAGTGCCAGCTGGTATAGCGAACGTGGGCACGGCAGCACCTGGAACTATATGACGGTACATGCGCACGGCAACCTCCGGTTTATGGATGAGGAAGCCACGCTGGAGCTGATAAGAAACCTGACGCATAAATACGAGGATACGCAACAGCGACCGGAGCTGCTGGAAAAAGTGAACCAGGAAGCATATGTAAGGCCAATGCTCAGGGCGATTGCAGGTTTTGAGCTATGGGTAGAAAGCCTGCATCCCATATTCAAATTAAGCCAGAACCAAGATAGCGCAAGCTACAGCAACATTATAGAACAGTTGATAGCTACAGGCGATTGCGACAGCAAAAAAATTGCAGCAGAAATGGCTAAACGGGCAGTCAATTTTATTCCCGGCTCATAACAGCGGCTAAACCTTCCTGCTTTCTTTTATCAGGCCGGCTATTCGTGTATTGAAATTTGTCCGGTTGATGCCAGTAAGCTGCTCTAAGGTTTTAAAATACTGCAGATTGGTTTTCTCATATCTGCCGCAGATCAACAACGTCTTCACCGCGCTGAAACCCATTTCCTTTTCCAGCTTCTGCACAATCAGCGCATTGATTGCATAGCTTACCTGCAATGGTTTGGCCTTATCATTGCCAAAATCCACATCGCTTTCATAAAGGCTCAGCCAGTCGGCATCAGGCTTAGACGCAACTTTATCCATAAACATTTGGTAGATCTGCGGCCAGGTAAGCCCCCAGCTGCCGCCATAAAGAAAAGCGCAGCCCTCATCCACCGGCTTATTGATGGCAGCGCCGGGGAGCGCTTTGCGAAGGCGTGCGTGCCATAGATCATGCGGGTCAAAATATTTGCCCGTAGCGTCCTTGCTCTCAACAACCAGTGCAGTATCTCGCTCCGTGCCGCTCAGGCTAATGCTGGCGTAGCCATTGTAATCGAGCTTATAATCCACGCCAAGCGCAGAAAGCGCATCCGGAGCGCTATCGCAGTAATAGCATTTTTTAGGCCCGGTTTTAACCATAAGCTTCTTATCGTAGAAGATGGTGGCGGCAACATAGGCATTTGCCTGCGCCACATCGAGGCTGCGCTGATAGTAGAAGGTGTAGGGAGCAATCGTTTTTGTTTTCCAGCGCCTGCTTTCCGCATTCAGCGGGGATGAAAAGAAAAAGCCTTTGTTAGTTTGTTTTGCTATAAGCTTAAAGCTTCCCCGCAGGTAAGGCTGCCCGTCTTTTACGCCCATCCATGCAAGCTGTACCAGAAACCCGGCCTTATGTTCAGGTACAATATTCAACAGGCAGCATTTGTAAAAGCTGCTGTCTTTAAGCCGGTCGTTGCGCTCGATTTGCTTGAGCTCATCAACCAGAACAGACGTTGCAAGAAGGTCTTCCGGAAGGATAAAAGGATTCTGATTATTAGGGAGCTCTTTACTTCCAAGAAACCCGTCCAGCGCAGTGATCAGGGCGGCGCTGGTCACTGAATCCTGCGGCAGATGCACCATTGGATGGAGGCGCAGATTGGTTTGCGCAAGAAGCATATCAGGAAGCAGCAGAAGGCTTGCAATAATGCAGGTTTTGAAAGTCATTGGAAGAATGGTTTAAGTATTTATCAATCGCCCCACACCCAATGATCCGCTCCCGTAAAGACGACCCGAAACCCGCAAACGTATGCGCATTGGTCGTTATCAATTTGCAAAGATGATAACTTGCTGGCAGGCGCTCTGCCAATAGGAAACCGCCGTATATTAGCGCAAACAGCCAATGCCACCATGCCAGCACAACCCATCTTTGCAGACATTCACTGCCACCCCAACTTCAAGCCTTATGCACAGACGTTCACGCCCGGCAATGCCCGACCCGACCCGCAGCCGGGTGATGCAATTTCGTTATGGCATGGCAGCGGCGTTAGCAGCACAGATAATTATCTTTCCGAGAAGCTGGGAGTGGCCATGTACACACAATGCCATTTCAGCGCGGCTGCTATGGGCGGCTTACAGGTTTTGTGCCTGTCGCTCGGCGGGCTGGAGCAGGAGTTCATTACCATCAGCCGTCCGCTGCCGCAGGCGGTGGTTGCGGTTATACAAACAGTAAGCGGCGGCTCGGTGGATGTGCAGAATTTCCTGTTTAACCTGGCCACCCGTTTTGGAGTTGCCCGCCTCAATAAAGTGCGTGCTGCAGCGGCCTACTTCCCCGATCTGATTGCGGAGATCGCATTTATCCAGTCGCAGGAAGGCCGTGTTTACCAGCTTGAGGATGGCAAGCACTATACCTATTGCATTGCTAAAAACGGTGGTATGGTAGCCGACATACTGGCGAAGAATGCGGCAGCAGGCGCAGGCAGCACAGCAGAAAATCCCATAACTCTGTGCCTGGCGCTTACTATGGAAGGCCTGCATAACCTCGATGCCGGGCTGGGAGCAGGTGAGGAAAAAGTATTGGATCACGTAATGCAGCTAAAGAGCAACACCGCTGCGCCCCTCTTCTTTGTTACGTTTACCCACCATTTCTGGAATGGCCTTTGCGGCCATGCGCAAAGCCTGCCGGCAATGATGACCACTGTTTTTGACCAAAGCCACCACATGGGCGAGGGCTTCACCCCGCTCGGGTTTAATGTGCTGATGACGTTGCTCGACCAAAGTAAAGGTCGCCGCATCCTCATCGATATAAAGCACCTGAGCTATAAGGCGCGTACCCAATACTTCAACCTGCTCGCAGGCAGCGTGCCGGATGATCCTGCGCTTAGCCCTGAATTAAAGGCCGGGCTAAAGTCTTTTTTCAAATTCAATATGAATGCCGCTATCGGTACGGCAAAGGCTGCCCCGCCGGTAATTGTGAGCCATATTGCGGTGAACGGCTACCACAGTCCGGAAGATAAATCCTATTACGGGAATTATCCGGCGCAAACCGCAACGGGAGTGATGAATCCATTTGAGAACAGCGAGATTTACGCCGAACCGGGCATTAATTTCTATGATTCAGACCTGTTGAATATCGCCCGCTTTAAAGGCCTCGCGGGCATCCAATTAGATAAGCACCGTATTTCCGGCCCTGCAGGAATGCATGTTGCTATGGATAAGCCTTATAGTCATGCTTATCTGGTATGGAACCAGGTGCTGCATATGGTAGAGCTGTGGGATCAGATGGGCATCGGTGGCGCCTGGGATCATCTGTGCATCGGCTCCGATTTCGACGGCATCATATCGCCTTTGGATGGTATGCACAAGGCCAGCGATTTTCCGCTTTTGAGGGAAGGACTGCTGCATTATTGCCGGCTCTATTTTATTCCTACCGCGGATTTTATAAAGGATGCTCCGGGTATGGGTGAGCGGGGCGTAATTGCCAATTGTTTTCAGTTTAGCGGACGCAACCCGTCGGGCAGGCGCCTCAACCCCGATGGGGCAAATGCAGCTAAGAATTCCAGGCTTACACCAGAGCAGATCGTTGATAAAATATGCTCCGGAAATGTGATGGCATTTATGAAGACTTACTTTATTTAATTCCACGCAGAAGGAGGGCTGATCTATGAAGCCTCCAAGCATTATTGATCATTAACATTGCCATTCGCAGCGCTTACGCTGGCTGAATTTTTATAGCTTTATGAACATGAGCAAGAGATTACTTTTTATACTGGTTGTCCTTTTATCCTGCCAGAGCGGCTTTGCGCAAACAACCCTTGTGGATAGCTTTCAGAGTGATGGCGTATGGCGGAGCTACCGGCTTTACATTCCTGCAAGTTATACGCCCGGCAATGCTGCGCCACTTATTCTCAATATGCACGGCCTCGGCTCCAATGCCCTTGAGCAGCAGGCTTATAGCAACTTTATGCCTATTGCAGATACTGCCGGTTTCCTGATGGCTTATCCGCAAGGCCTCAGCTCTAATGGTACCACTTATTGGAATGTAGGTATCCCGCTCACCCCTCCTACCAATGATGTAAAATTCATCTCTGCACTCATCGATACGGTGAACAGACATTACCCCGTAAACCTGCAGCGTGTATATGCAACCGGCATGAGCCTCGGCGGGTACATGAGCCATTATCTTGCCCTAAACCTGAATAATCGTATCGCTGCCATTGCTTCTGTAACGGGCACGATCTATCAGGGAGTCTATGCCACCGCTGCTCCCGGGCGCGCTGTGCCTATGATGCAGGTACATGGTACCGCCGATCCGACTGTTCCATATGCTGGTAACGCTACCGGGATCGCGATCGATACGCTGGTGGCCTTTTGGGTAAGAAACAATCATTGTAATCCGGTACCGGTACATACTATTGTACCCAATATCAATACTACCGATGGATGCACGGCAACGCACGATGTATATACCGGTGGCACAAACGGCGCTACCTGCGAATTTTATAAAATCGATGGCGGTGAGCATACCTGGCCCGGCTCACCTTATACGATCGGAGTTACCAACCAGGATTTTAGCGCCTCTACGGCTATCTGGCGCTTTTTCCGCAGCTATCAGCTTGCGCAATTTGTGGGGATCACGCCTGTATCTAAAGCTATCGGAGGCCGTTTTTATCCCAATCCCTGCAACAGCTCAATCCGTTTCAGCGGCGAAATAAAGGGCCTCATTACCATCACCGATATCACCGGGCGGGAAGTAATCAAGGCTTCAGGGCCGGTTATTGAAACAGGAATGCTTTCACCCGGACTTTATAACGCCCGGTATAATATGGACGGCAAAGCTTTCGTGGAAAAGCTGGTAAAGCAATAGCATCTATCTGCGCCATACTTATTCGTATTAAAGATGCTTGTCCTTCAAATATATTATAATATTGTTCATTAATAGGGTTTATCACATGGGTGTTGCACTCCGCAATACACGACGGCTTGGCATGCTGTAAGCATCTTCCGGCGGCCTCGTTTTTCGTATCAAAAAGATTCACTACCGTTATAGGGTGACAAGTCGCCGTACATTCCTATGGCTTGAAAATTGAATGCAATAGCCCTGCCATTTATCATCATAAAACAGCAGATTTTATTCATGGAATACCTGAAGCGAATAGTTCGGCGTCAACAAACATTCAGAAAAAATTAATTATTTTATAAAATATTTAAATAGAACTGATTTGCATTGGCTTTGGCTTAATACTCCTTATTACGGGGATAGGAGCTCCATACCTGTAAGATAGGAGCTCCTTACTATCACAATAGGAGCTCCATATACCAGGAATAGGAGCTCCTACCTACAGGATAAGGTACCTCCTTACCCTGAGAATAGGATCTCCTTACTATAATGATAGGAGCTCCTATTCAATGTAACAGGTACCTCCATATCCTGAGAATAGGAGCTCCTACCTATAGGATAAGGTACCTCCTTACCTTAGTAATAGGAGCTCCTTACTGTTTAAACAGGAGCTCTGCATTCCGGAAATACGAGCTCCACCTAATATAAAAATCAAAGCCTTCGCCGGATGAGCGAAAGCTTTGATTTAAAAAAATATTATGCGTTAATTATTTACGGACGAGCTTTTGAAGAGAGATGAGCTGCCCGGTTGCATGATTACTGATCTTAATCAGGTACAATCCCTGCGGTAATGCGGATATATCAATGTGTTTTGCTGCTTTTGCGCTGAGCAGCTGTTTTCCGTCCACGCTCATTACAAGCAGGTCGGCCGGCACATTCGCCTCAACCTGTACCATAGCTGTAGCCGGGTTTGGATAAAGCTTTACCGCATCATTGTATGTGCTTATGCCATCTATGTCAAGCGATGTAATGTGTTGTACGGAAGAGGTAGCTGTGCAGCCAAGCGCATCGGCCACAACTACAGTATAATAACCATCCTGGGTGGCAGTATGGGTTTGAGCAATGGCGCCATTGATAGCTACGCCATTGCGGTACCACTGGTAAGCGCTGAACGCGCCGGTGCTCATTACATAGCCGCCCGTAATATTTATTACCGCTACCGGAATGCTGTTAGCCGTTACCGGTATAGCCGTTGCTATTGCCGGGCAGGTACCGTCCGAGATCAACACCGCATAGCTGCCGCTGCTTACCGCCTTGTAGCCTGAGGTGGTAGCCCCTGTGATCGGTATACCATTTAGGGTCCATTGGTAGGTAAGGCCCGCGCCGGTATTGGCATTCAGCATTACATAGCCGCCCTGGCAAAATGAGGTTGCGCCTGCCGGTGTAATAATTGCAGGCGGGGCAGGAGTTACGCTTACTGTAAAGGGAGCAGAGGTAGCTACGCACGTACCGTTCGTAATGGTAACCTTATAAATGCCCGAAGCACCTGCGTTATAGGTGGCAGCAGTAGCTCCGGGAATATTAGTGCCATTCAGCTGCCACTGATAGGTATAGCCACCGCCTATAGTTGCGCTCAACGTTAAGTTATTGCCCTGGCAGAAAGTTGGTGTGCCTGCGGACGAAATTGCTGCTAAAGGCATTGTGCTTACCACCACCGTTACAAACGGTGTTGAGGTGGCCGTACAGCCTGTAGCCGTATTAATGACAGTTAATGAGTAAGATCCGCTTTGCGTAGCAGTATAGTTATCGGTGGTAGCGCCGGCAATGGCAACGCCATTCCTTTTCCATTGGTAAGTAATGCCGGTAGCTGTATTGCCAAACAGGATTACCGAGCCGCCGTCACAGAAAGCCGTTGGGCCGGTAGCGATGGCAGTAGCGATCGGAAGTGGGTTAACGGCCACCGGCCTCGCTACAGAGGTAGAGGTACAGGCACCATTGGTAACTATCACATAGTAAGATCCGGCAGCAGTGGCGAAATAAGTATTCGTAGTAGCGCCGGCAACAGGCAGCGCATCCTTATACCATTGAAAAGTATAGGTAGTTGGGTTTTGAGACTGAAAGCGGATATTGCTCCCCTGGCAAATAGGGCTGGTACCCGTCTGGGCTACCACATTCGAGGTAGCAGCGGAAACATTCACTGCAATAGCCGGCGAGGAAGTATCGGCACAGCCGGTAGCTGTAGCAGTAATGCGCACACGGTAACTGCCGGATGCCGCAGCGCTGTAAGTCGAGGAAGCAGCTCCCGGAATGATCGCGTTATTCAGGAGCCACTGGTAAGTAATGCCCGTAGCCGTTGCACCTGCTGTAAGCGTAACTGCTCCGCCCTGGCAGAAGCTGAGCGGCCCGCCGGCGGTAGCCGTAGCTCCGGGCGTTGGATTCACAGATATTACTACAGGAGTAGAAGCAGCGCTGCATCCTGTAACTGTTACTACGACCGTATAGCTGCCGGCAACAGTTGCGGTGTAAGTAGCGTTGGTTTCGCCGGCAATATTATTGCCTCCGAGCTTCCACTGATAAGTATAGCCTGCAACTGAGGTGGTGCTAAGCACAATGCCGCTGCCGTTGCAGATGCTCTGCGAGCCGGCAGGCGATACAGTAGCAGCCGGCAGTGGGTTTACCGTAACCGTTTTAGCTGCGGAAGTATCGCTGCAGCTGCCATTGGAAACCACGACCCGGTATTGCCCGGAAGCTGTCGCGGTGTAGGAAGCATTGGTAGCAGCCGGTGTAATGCCCGAATTATTGAGCAGCCAAATATAGGTATAGCCAGCGCCCGTGGTAGCATTGAGCTGTACCGAGCCACCGGCACAGAAAGTAGTATCGGAGGCCGCGGTAATGGTGGGGGAAGGCCTGGGCAGCACGCTCAGAGTAATGGGCGCGCTGGTAACCGTTGCAGGAGAGGAGCAGGCGGCATTTCCCGTCAGCACTACCGTGATGGCATCGCCGTTTACAGGAGTATTGCTGGTATAGGTGCCTGAGTTGGTGCCCACATTGATAGTGCCGTTTTTCCATTGATAGGCTGGAGTAGTACCGCCATTTACAGGCGTTGCGGTAAATGTTACCGGGGTGCTGGCACAGATCGGGCCGGCAGGGGAAGCTGCAATTGTTATTGAAGGTGTAACGGTTGGGTTGGCTGTAAAAGTAAAGGTAGCGCAGCCTGTGGCCATTCCGTTGGGATTGGAAGGAACCACGCGCCATGCATAGGAGCCTGCAGCAAGTGTAGTGGTAAAGGCGGTGGCGGCCTGGTTAGTTGCAACGGCCGTCGTTGCTGTCGTGCCGGTATTCAGATATACATCATAGCCAGTAGCGCCCGAAGCGGCAGGCCAGCTGAGGGTTATGCTGCCTGCGCATACATTGCCGCCAACTAAAGGGGCGGTAGGAGAAGTGATGCAGGAAGGCGCGGCCGGGCTATTGATGGTGATGCCCATTACATTGAGCACGCCTGCAACGGTAATGGTTCTGGTAAAGGATATGCTGCGGATAAGCTTGGTAGGATTCGTACCGGTAAGTATGATCTTGTGCTCATAGAGCCTCGGGTTGATCGTGTTATTATCTATGCCGTTAAGGGTGGTAGTGACATTAGTACGACCCAGACCCTGTATCGCATAATTCGTTCCGCTATACCAATCCTGAACCGTTTGGGCAGATAGCTGATTGGTCCCGTCTGTAAAGTTTACCACCATATTTACGGTAGAGGCGCCGCTTCCGGTTGCGGCAAGCACATACACTTCCGACGCCGAAATAGGTGTGGGAAAAACAAGGGAATCGGTATTGAGGCCGGTAATGCGTAGTGAGTTGTTGCTGCTATAAGAAGCAAGATTATAATTAAGCCCGGAGGTTGCCGCGCTGTTGATAATATTGCTGCTGGGCATGTACTGCGTAGGGAATATGCCTGTTGACGGGTTGAAGTTTGCTGCCATAAGGGCATAGCCGGCTCCGTCAAAATCTGCTGTGATAGACGCTGTTGCCGGGCCAGCGCCGTTGGCAACAACATCTGCATTGTAGCCTGTTACTGCTACTGGAATATATGCAGCGTTGGCCAGCAGGGAGACAGCAAGCAAGCAATTAATCAGTATAATTTTTTTTATCATAAAATGAGATTTAGCTTAACTGGCTTTTTAGCTGCTTGTGTAAACATTGGTTGAATATATTATAAATGAATAAGTATTGCTCTTCCGGTACCTGACAATGGAAACCTATAAATTAATCAATAGCAACCTTGGCCGAAATGTAAAATTAAAGACAATAATAAGCCCAGGTTGATCACAACCTAACACCAAAAGACGGAAATAATTGTAAAAAGGTTTGTACAGTTCGGATCGCGCATTATTAATGCAAAACAGTAAAAGGTAAGTATAGGAAAAACCTGCAATATTATGCTGTTCTACCTTGTAAGCGGTTCTTTATCAGCCCGAGCTTAATGGTATCCTAACAGCTCCTGTATCACATAAGGCTTATTCATAAATTCTGTTGCGCTCAGGTGCAAGGCAGCAACCTAATCGCCCTGACTATGTAATAAAAGCTGTAAACCTGCATAGGAATACTGCCCCAAATGATGTTTCAAAATTTTATTCTCCCTTTATTGCAACGGAAATCTTCATTAACGGATCAGCGTAACATCGCCTTTGTATTCCTGTATATTATCGCCCTTATTGCCGCAAATGAGTCGGATATAATAGAAGTAGGTCGCGGCATCCTGCGGCAGATCATTCCAGGTGCCATCCCAGCTATCGGTAGGTGCGGTGCTGTAGAAAACACGTTGCCCGAAACGGTTGTAGATCGAAAAATCCTCCAGCTTTATATCACCCTTGAACAGTACATGGAACCGGTCATTCCGGCCATCGCCATTGGGCGTAAATGCATTTACGATATAGGGCTTACAGCAATTATCGTAGCCAACTACCGCACCAACCGTATCGCGGCACAGGTTTGCGTCCGTTATCATTACCACATAATTCCCGTTAGGCATTCCGGTAAGCTTATCAGAGGTTTGGCCTGGCAGGCCGCTCCATGCATAGCTATAGGGCACCGTGCCACCGGTTACCGTCACAGTTACCGATCCTCCATCATCATAGCTAATACAGTCATTCGGCGTAAAGGTGGCTGATGAGATCAGGGAATCCGGCTGGCTGATATTTACCGTAGTGTCCTTAAAGCAGCCCTTGCCGTCAACAATATGAATGGTATAAGCGCCTTTTGCAAGGCTGTCGAAATGCCCCGTCGTATTGGTATCTGCCGGCAGGCGCATAAAGTAGCTGAAGGTTGGATTGCCGCCGCTTACCTGGAGATCGAAATGCCCGTTTGAATCACCATAGCAACGCACATTGCTCACAATAGCGCCATTGATATCGATATGCGGGTAGCCGTTAAGAGTAACGGCAGTATCTGCAACGCAGCCAAAAGTATCTTTCGCGTAGAATACATAAGCTCCTTCCGGCAAGCTATTAAACTGCCTTTGGATGCTGTAAGTGGCGTTATCCATTGAGTAAGTATAGGAAGGAATTCCTCCCGTTGCTGCTATCCGCACCATCCCGTCTTTATAGCCCTCGCAGGTTGGGTTGAGCACGGAATCAACCAGCACATTCACTTTGGCGGGTTCATTCAATTGAATGGCAGTATCATTTGTACAGCCATTCGCATCCTTCATATGAATAGTGCGAATGCCTGCCTTCAACGGTGTCAGCACATTATTAGCTGAGAATATCGCGGCATCTGAGGCATAAGCATAAGGTGGAGTAGCGCCGGTGCCGTTGACGGTTATGATGCCGGAGCTATCGCCATGGCAAAAATTATGAGATACGAATATGGAGGTGAAAAGCAGCTTTGTAGGCTGGCCCACCGTAACCGTCGTATCGCGGATACAGCCGTTCACATCCTTTACATGCAGGGTATAGGCGCCTGCGGTTAATCCTGTAAAGTTTCCGGACGCACTATATGTTCCCAAACCGTTTGCATAAGTATAGCCCGGCGTGCCTCCGGCAGCGCTCAGGGCAATGATACCGTTGGCGGCAAGGTAGCAGAGCGGTTGTGCTATGCTCACACCCGGCACAACGATCGTAGGCTGGGTGATCACCTGGGCCGTATCCAGCACGCAGCCGTTTGAATCTTTTACATGTAGTATATAGCTGCCGGCGCCCAGATTGACGACCGGGTTCGTGGCTGAATACGGGGTTGCATTCACCGCAAAAGTATAAGGCACATCGCCGCCCGAAGGAGTGATGGCGATGGTGCCGTCTGCACTGCCGAAGCACTTGGCATTGGTGATCGCAGTTACCGCATGCACTGCAACAGAGTCGGTAAGCGTAAGGGTTGTATCCTTTATGCAGTTGCGGGCATCTTTAATATGGAAGGTATAAGTGCCGGAGCCGAGATTAGAGAACACCGGAGATGCTCCGTAGGCGCCGCTGCCACGGGCATAGGTATAGCCGGGCACCCCGCCCCCGGCAATCAGGGTTACTATGCCGTTTACCAGGGGCGTACAGCGCGGCCGCCTGATGGCCGTCTGCACGGTAATGACGGGCGGCTCGGTAAGCGTGGCGATCGTATCATGGGTGCAGCCGTTTGCATCTTTGATATGCACATTATAGGTACCGGGGGCAAGACTGCTCATTGCGCCGCTGCCTGTAAACGGAGCTGCATTGAGCGCATAGGCATAAGGCGTAATGCCGCCGGAGCCGGTTATAGTTATCGTGCCATTCGTAGAGCCATAGCAGGAAGGATCTGTAAGAGTATAGCCGATCTTTAGCAGGGTAGGTTCGGTAATAGTTACCGAAGTGTCTTTAATGCACCCGTTCGCATCTTTGAGGTGAATGGCTTTTGCGCCTGCATTAAAGCCTGCAAGCAAGTTGGCAGAGCCGAATGGATTAGCGCCTGCAGCGTAGGAGTAGGCAGGCGTGCCGCCCGATGCCGTAATGGTTACCGAGCCGGTTGTGCCACCGTTACAAAGCACATTGGCAACTGCCAGCGTAAAGGCAAGCGGTGCCGGCTGTGTAATGAGCACTGTAAAAGTATCTACCTGGCAGCCATGATTGTCCTGTACATGGAAGGTGTAAGTGCCTGCGGCAAGACCGGAATATATGGGGGCACTGCCATAGCTTCCGGCGCCGATAGCATAGGTGTAAGGGGGCGTGCCTCCGGCTGCCGACATAGTAACGGCACCATTGGTAAGACCGTTGCAGGTTACATTCACTACGCTTGCGGCAATAGTGAGCTTTGTAGGCTGTATGATCGCCGCGCTGGTATCCTTAAAGCATCCCAGCATATCTTTTATATGCACGGCGTAAGTGCCCGCGGCAAGGCCCGGAAAGTTGCCTCCTGTGGTAAACGGGGCCGCATTGAGCGCAAAGCTGTACGGGGCAACGCCGCCTGTGCCTGCTACCTGCAGCGCACCCGTCAGCGCGCCGTTGCAAAGCACGTCTGTAACAGCAATGGTGCCATATACTTTCAGGGAATCATTGAGCACGATGGTGGTATCCTTGATACAGCCTATCTGGTCTTTGGTATGAAAAATATAGCTTCCTGCTGCAAGATTAGAGAAGGTATTGGATGCGCTGTATGCACCCGCGCCCATCGCAAAAGTATAAGGCGCATTGCCACTGTTCGCATTGATCGCCACACTGCCGTTTGTAGTGCCGTTGCAGGTGTTCTGCTTTACTACAGTGCTTACCTTGGTGAGCAGCGGCGGCGCAATCGTAATGCTGGTATCATGGCTGCAGCCATTGGCCGCAGTGATGCTGAAGGTATAAGTGCCGGGGTTAAGGCTGTCTGTAACCGCGCCGGGCACGCTGCTTCTCGTTGTAGTGCCGAAGCTGATGGTGTAGGGGCCGGGCGCATTTACAGGCGTTAGTGCAAACACGGCTTTGGCTACGCAATTGGCTGCGGAAATGAGGCTGTAGGTAAGCGCAGGGTTGGGCAATACGGTAACGGTATAGGCGATAGTCTGCTTGCTGGCCAGCGGGCAGCCATCGTCTGTATAGGTTACGAAGAAGGTATAAATACCGGGCGCTACAAGGCTGGCATCCCAGTTGAAAATGCTGGTTGGCGTAACGGTATTGTTGCCGGTCACATTCAGCGTGGCTCCTGCCGGGAGGCCGGATACGCTTACATTGATTGTATCGCCATCCAGGTCGGCGGGGTCTATTTTAAAGCTAAACGGCCCGCGCTCTTTACATACGCTTACAGAGTTGGCATTGATCAGCGTTACGCCGGCAGAAGGTATGGTTATATCCCCGCCCGGCGGGTTATTGCTGCACGGCAATACCACAAAGGTCATTTCCCGCATGGAAGTGCCTACCAGCGTGCTGCCCCTGTATTCCGAAACCTGGCTTACAACAAGCGACTTTTGGGTGACGCTTGGCGTAAAGCCGAGCTGGCCGTTGGTATTGCTGAAACTGAATGTACCGGTAGTAGAAGCCAGCGGCGCGGTAGCTGTGTAGGGCACCAGATAAGTTACCGTTCCGCTCGTTGGCAGGATGCCCGGTACCAGGGCAAAGCTCAGGAGATCTCCATCCGCATCCACGGTGCCGGGATTGTAGGCGGCAGGCTTGTTGATACAAAAGAACGGAGTAGGAATGGTGGTGTAGGCAGGCGAAGAATTTGGGCCCAAAGTATTATTGAGGGTAGCTTCCAGCGACATGGTAGTGCCGGATACTATATTGGTAATGTTGGTGCTCCGGCCTGTTGCGCCGCCGGCATCCCCATTAAATCGAAAACGCCAGTTGGCCGATACACTGGGTACAATATAGGTAGTGGAATAAATAAACCGTTTTACGCCGGGGATGGTAGAGCTGGCATTAAAGCACGCCGTAAGGTTGGCCTGGCTGGCACATACCGGCGTAACCTCTACCGGGAGGCTCTCCTGTGGCAGGGTAAGCGTGGCAACCGTTGTGGCGCCGTTATAAACGAGCACAGTAGCGGACGAGCCATTCAGCGAAGGGAACGAAGCCCCGGCGCAGTTGGCATACAGCGTAAGCGTTATCTTATAAGTATTGGCGGAAACATAGGTATAGCCAAGATCCGCCCCATAAATATGCGTTGCCAGCGCCCGGTTTCCGGACAGCATTGCGCCAAATAACAGCACGCCAAAAAATATCCGGAGTAAGAATTTATTCATAATTGATTTTAACGAAAGAGTGCTGTCTCCCTTTCAAGACAGCAAAAAAATAATTAATGTTGGAAAAAAAGCCGCCAAAACATCGGGAAAGGCCGGAAAGCATAAATATAAATTAATTCTTTAAATAATTTTATACGAAGGCCTGGCTGCCGGATGCAGGGCAGGGCACGATATAGCGTTGAATATAGCCGGAGTGAGCAAGGCTTCCTGATAATGCAGGTAAGAAACTGATATATCATTGTCGCAGGCCTGCTACCTTCAAGGGCTTTATGGGGGAAAGCATATCTGCAATCTTAGGTATGCTCTTTTATAATGCATTTAGCATTGATAATAATTAGAGAAGCAGGATAATGGCGCCAAATAGCTGCAGGTTCCGGAAAAATAGCTGCAGTGTTTTATCAAATAGCTGCAGCTATTTTGTAAATAGCTGCAGCTATCCGGCGCAAATCTGCAGCTATCTGTCAAATAGCCGCAGCTTCCGGGGAAATAGCTGCAGCTATCCTATAAATAGCTGCAGAAACGTAGCTTGGAGCTGCAGCTATCTGCTGAATAGCTCCTTCTATTTACAAAAAAGCCGCAGCTATTCCGGTAGCAACAGGAGCTACAGCTGCCGTAGATCCGGCTTTTTACCTCGTATTCTTTAAAGCGAATTAAAAGCTTACATGAGATTGTAGATCTCCTGGATGTCGTTCAGGATCGTCTTGAAGTCGATCTTCAGGTCTTTGAGGCGGCCAGTGGCTATGTCGAACACCCATCCGTGTACCTGCAGCCCGCGCTGATAGGCATCCTGTACGGCTGCCGTCTTGATCAGGTTCACGCATTGTTCCTGCACATTCAGCTCTATCAGCCGGTTATAGCGCTCATCAGCGTCCTTAATCAGGTTCAGCTCGTCTTTGTGCAGGCGGTACACATCCCGGATATTGCGCAGCCACGGGTTGAGGATGCCCATATCCACCGGCTGCAGCGCTGCTTTTACGCCGCCGCAGCCGTAATGGCCGCACACCACGATATGATTTACTTTAAGGTGGCGCACGGCATAATTGAGCACGCTCATTACATTGAGGTCCACACTGATCACCATATTGGCAATATTGCGGTGCACGAACACCTCGCCGGGCTGCACGCCCATGATCTCCTCTGCCGTTACGCGGCTATCGGAGCAGCCGATATAGAGCAGCTCAGGCGCCTGTCCTTTGGCAAGATTGCTGAAATAATGCTCGTCCATCGCCAGCTTTTCAGCAATCCATTTTTCGTTGTTGGCAAATACATCCTGTATGTTCATGCTGGTAAATATTACTGGTAAAAATAGCGGTTGCGCTTCAATGGATGGCTGGAAGCGTATGTTTTTAGCAAGATGGTCTTAAACGCCGATCGATGCGATCACTGCTGCAATAGCGGCAAGCAGGGCAAGGTCGGGTTGCGCTTCATCGCACTGTTCTGCATTATACATCACAGCCCGGTATTCGCCGCCATCGTCTTTTTCAAAAATCACTTCGCGTCCATCGATCAGCACCGCAAAGCGGTACCCGAATCCCGAAGCGATAATCTTCACCAGGAAGGAAAGCTCCCCTCCTTTATAGCTCACCGGCAGCGTTAGATCTTCATCCATCCTTTAAAATTTTAACTGCGGAAAAAGCACTCCAGCAATGCAGCAATCAGCCGGCCATCCACCTGCTCGAAAGGGTGGGGCGTACCCGGCAGCATACCCATTTTCGCACCCGGTATTATTTTATAAACGGCCACTGTTTCCTCCAGCGATACCATTTTATCGCGGTCGCCCAGCAACAAGAGTACCGGTAGTTGTAAAGCCTTAAAATCAGCTTCTTTCAGCGGGGCATCCCTGCCCATCGCCAGCAGCATTGAGGCGGTTTTATGCACCACCTCCTTCCAGTCTTTACCGGCATGGCGCTGCTGCAGGGCGGTGGCAAGCTGCGGTACTTTAAGCTCCATTTTATGAGGGTCAAGCATCCCTGTTTCGCGGATAGACGCGGCTTCATCCCAATGCAGCTTTGTGGCAAGCGTTGCAATTTTGCCAACCCGCTGTGCGTGGTGCCGTGCCAGGTATAGCCCCACATAGCCGCCCATGCTGTAGCCGAAAATATCAGCCTGTGCCAGCCCGTGTGTATCCATGTAATCCAGCACATCCTGCGCAAACAGCTCCATGCTAAAAGCAGTGGGCGACTTTTCTGAATCGCCATGCCCGCTGAAATCAACGGGATGAACATCATATTCATCGCCAACCATTCCCCGCAGGGAATCAAACTGTGCGCGGCTGCCCAATGCGCCATGCAGGAATAATAACGGCTTCATTTTTTCAAAACAGGTTCGGGGCAGAAAGATACAATCCGCAAAGCCATACAGCAACAGATCATTCTCCTTATCCCAATTCCAAAAACCACCAAACCTATCTTTACCTCCATGATCTCTTACAATACAAAAGAATGGTTTGGCGTCTTCCGCCTCAACAAGGCAGATACCTTCCTCAAGCTTTTGCCGCTTATCGCTTTCATCTGCATCTACTCTGCAATCATTGTTGTAGCAGAGCTGCACTGGTTTCAGCTCGGTAAAAATGCGCACATCAGCAATATACTCCTCATGCACAGCCTGCTTGGGATGGCGCTTTCGCTGCTGCTCGTATTCCGCACCAATACGGCTTATGATCGCTGGTGGGAAGGCCGCAAGCTCTGGGGCGCGCTCGTCAACAACAGCCGCAACCTCGCCATCAAGCTACATGCCTGGCTACCGCAGGATGCCACCGATGACCGCGCTTTCTTTACCCACATCATCCCGCTTTTTGCTTTTCAGCTGCGCGCTCATCTCCAGGCCGAAACTACCCGCCTCGAGCTCGATGAAAAACCACATCCGGAAATCCCGGACTTCGACACATCGAAGCACCTGCCCAACCAGATCATTTCTGCCCTCAACATGCGCCTCAATCATCTTTATACAAGTAAAATGCTTACCGGTGATCACCTCATTATTCTTAACCCGGAAGTACAGGCTTTCCTCGATATCTGTGGCGGATGCGAGCGCATCAAAAACACCCCGATCCCTTACTCCTACAGCGCCTTCATCAAAAAATTTATTTTCGCCTACGTCATTACCCTGCCGCTCGGCTATGTCTTCAGCCTCGGATATCTTACCATTCCCATCGTGGCCTTTATTTTCTATGTGCTCGCCAGCCTCGAGCTGATAGCCGAGGAAATCGAGGAGCCTTTCGGCAAAGACCCGAACGACCTGCCTATGGAGCGTATCGCCAACAGCATTCAACGAAATGTAGCCGATATATTTGCCGGGTAGCTTCCGGTTTTGGCGTGCCCCGGTTGCAGCGCAGCAGATTTTCTGCGCTGCAACCGGGGCCAGGCTATCCGTTCCAAGTCCGGCACAAAGCCTGCGCACAGGCCTTCACCGGGCTTTCCACTGCTATCCTTCACGCATTCAAAAAGTACGATCTTCGCGTTGGTAAGCCAATTCATCTCCCAAATATTAATGCCCGGCTAAACTTTGCGGCCATTTCTATATCTATAACAGCACAATCATCACCACATCATTTTAAAACTTTAAAAAACACAAAATGGACACGTTCATGAATACCCTCAAACGATCTGCGCTCGGCCTGGCCTTCGTAGCATTGAGCGCGGCAAGCGCAGGCGCACAGAATTACAACAACGGTTACAATGACAACCGTGGCTATAATGACAACCGCGGCTATAACGACAATTACAACGGCTACCGCAACAACAATAACGGCTACGAAGACGGCTACGGCGACAATGATGCCAGCTATCAGGATTTTTATGACGCGCTTTCGCCTTATGGTGAATGGATCAACGATCCCGATTACGGCTACGTTTGGGTACCTGATGTAGGGCGCGATTTCCGCCCGTATTACACCAATGGCAACTGGGCGCAAACCGAGGAGTATGGCAATACCTGGGTATCCAATTACGAATGGGGCTGGGCCACCTTTCACTACGGCCGCTGGACGTATGATAACTCCTATGGCTGGGTATGGATCCCCGGTACCGAATGGGCCCCTGCCTGGGTAAACTGGCGCTCTGCCGATGATGGCTATTACGGATGGGCGCCAATGGGCCCGGGATACGATGTGGATTATTATTCCAACAACCTTGATTATTACGGTCCTGCATCGTGGTGGGTATTTGCACCGCAGCAATACCTCTACAGTAATAATTTTTACAACTACACCCGCGCCCCGCGCTACAATGGCGATTATCTCCGCCACTCCCGCTTTGTAAATGTATCGCAGCGCTCTAATGGCTATCGTTATTTTGCCGGTCCGCGTCGTCGCGATGTAGAACGTTCGCTTGGGCACTCTATCCCAACATTCAGCATCCGCAACAGCAACAGGCCGGGCGGTACACGCATCGTGGGCGGCACAGGTATCAATATGTATCGTCCGCGCATTGGCGCAAGGAGCTTTAGCAGCAATGCAACGCAGCAACAGCCGCAAACCTTCCGTCAGGGCAGGCTAAACATCATACCGGGCGGCGGCATCAAATCGGGGGATCGTAATAACATAAATTCTGGCAGCTATCAGCAAGGCAATAGCAATGGTGGCCGTAACCAGCAGCCGCAAGTAATACCCCGGAGAAACAATGAAGTTTTATTGCGAGAGCAGGGAAGCCGCAATGGCGGACAGCAGCCTGTAAGAATTGAGGAGCGCCGCCAGCAGCAAAATCAATCGCAACAATTGCAGGAGCAACAAAGAAGTCAGCGTTCGCAGCAAGACCAGCAAATGCGTGTGCGGCAAGACCAGCAAATAAGAGAACAGCAGGGTCAGCAACGTTCCCAGCAATTGCAGATGCGTCAGCAGCAGGATCAGCAGGTACAGCAGCAACGGGCACAGCAAGAGGGGCAAATGCGCGAGCAGCGCCAGCAGCAGGAAAGAGCGCAACAGCAACAGGTGCAGCAGCAAAGAGCTCAGGAGCAGCAGGTACGTGAGCAAAGATCACAGCAGGAGCAGCCGCAGGAGCGGGCTCAGCCCAGGGTAGAAGAACAGCGCCCGGCCGAGCAGCGTAATGACCGCCAGGGTACAGCAGAGCCGCAGATGCGCAGAAGATAAGCGCAGAGAAAAAGAAAACCATTCATTAAATGCCCGCAGGTAGTACATCCTGCGGGTTTTTTTATGCATGCCAGGCAAGCGCGCTTGCACCGAGGATAGCCGCGTCTGCAGCGGGCAGCGAGGAAGGCAGAAATGATATTTTATTGCGGTAAACAGGCAAGAGATTTTCCTCCATATAGCGGTGTGCGGGCTCCAATATAAGCTTCCCGGATTGCGCCAGGCCCCCAAAGAAGATAATTGCTTCGGGCGAGGTAATAGCCACAACATCGGCCAGGGCTTGCCCGAGGATGCGGCCTGTATAATCAAAAAGCTCCAGCGCAAAAGCATCCCCGGCATCTCCTGCTTCATGAATGGTTCTTGCTGTCAGTGCTGCTTCGTCTTTTCTGAGTACGGTTTCATCATCGCGATCGGTTAGCCATTCCTTCGCTGTGCGCACAATGCCGGTTGCCGATGCATAAGTTTCTAAGCAGCCATTGCGCCCACAGCCGCACAGCCTTCCGCCACGAATAGCTGTAGTATGCCCCAGCTCGCCTGCAAAGCCATCATGCCCGTAAATGAGCTGCCCGTTGGCTACAAAGCCACTTCCTAAGCCGGTGCCAAGCGTTACCATTACAAAGTCTTTCATGTTCCTCGCTGCACCGTATGTCATCTCGCCGATGGCCGCCGCATTTGCATCATTGGTAACGATCGTTTTAAGGCCGAGCGCCTCTGTAAGCAGGCGTGCCAGCGGAATGATCCCTTTCCAGGGCAGATTAGCAGCATTGGTAATCTCGCCTGTATAAAAATTTCCATTCGGCGCGCCAACTCCTGCACCGGCAATGCTGGCAGGGCCTGCTCTTTCCAGCATTGGGCGCAGGGCTTTGCTAAGGTTATCAATATAGGCAGCGATAGTAACGCCGGCAGTTTTGATCTTATCCTGCACAATGATCTCACCGCGCCGGTTTACCAGCCCGAAGGAAGTATTGGTGCCGCCGATATCTATGCCGAGTACTAAATTCTGCATTCCTTTATTCGCTTTGCGTAAAAAAAGTAAATTAGTGCAAACATCCGCAATGGAACAACAAAACGTAGCAAGTAATTTTAAACCACTGGTGCTTATCGGCATCCTCTTTTTTACATTCGGATATATTACCTGGACCAACGGGGCGTTAATTCCTATTCTGAAAATTGTATGCAACCTTAAAACGGATATCGAAGCCTTCCTGGTTACGTTCGCTTTTTATATTGCCTATACAGTGCTTGCAATTCCATCATCGCTGATTTTAAGGCGAACTGGCTTTAAAGGCGGGATGGTGCTCGGGCTGATCATAATTGCCATTGGATCCTTGATTTTTATTCCTGCAGCGCAGGCAAGATTATTTCCGCTGTTTCTGGTAGGTCTTTTCCTCCAGGCAATTGGGCTTACTATCCTCCAAACGGCAGTAAATCCTTATGTAAGTATCCTCGGGCCAATAGAAAGTGCGGCGCGCAGGATCAGCATCATGGGCATCTGTAATAAGGCTGCGGGCATTATCGCTCCACTTATATTAGGCGCCGTGGTATTAACCGAAAAAGGGAATGTGGAAGAAAAGCTCAGTGCTTTTACAGACAGCATGTCTAAAAACGCATATCTGGATCAGTTGTCAGGCAGGATGATTATGCCGTATGCAATATTAGCTGTGTTCATGGCATTGGTGGCCTTATTAATCTGGCGATCCGATCTTCCCGATTTAGATGCTGAAAAGGAAGTAGAGCCATCTAATCCGGGAAAAAGCGTGCTTAGCTATCCCAATTTATCATTAGGGATACTTGCGATATTCTTTTATGTAGGCGCAGAAGTAATTGCCGGAGATGCGATTGGGCAGTTTGGACGGAATCTTGGTATTAAGCTCGAAGAATCTACCACATTTACTGCTTATACATTGACCGCAATGCTTCTTGGTTATATTGTTGGCATTGCCACTATACCAAAATATCTTTCCCAGGAAAAAGCACTTACCATTTCAGCCATATTAGGATTACTTATTACCATTGTTGCCTTCTTTTCGCCCGGAGGATACACTTCAATTTATTTAATGGCTTCTTTAGGATTTGTTAATGCGCCTATGTGGCCAGCCATCTTTCCGATGGGAATAAAAGGATTGGGAAGGCTTACCAAAACCGGATCCGCATTGCTGATTATGGGCATTTGTGGCGGTGCTGTTATGCCTTTGGTATTTGCACGTTTTTCAACGAAGAGCCATCCACAGCAAGGTTTCTGGGTAATCGGAATTTGCTATTTATTTATTGTTTTTTATGCGCTTAAAGGTCATAAGCCTCGTAAGGAGAATGTCAGCCGGATTTCGACTGGTGTGGATAATGAAGCAGGGTCCTATTGAAATAAAAAATTTTAATTTTTCAAAAAATTAACTTTATTAATTTTTAACCGTAAATTGTCTCATAGTAATCATGATAGATTAATTCAGCATTAAGCTATCCGCCACTTTAGTACGGAATAATTGTTCATCTTAAATTTAATATTTATAATGTTTAAACTCCTACCCAATCTGCTCAGCAATTTCCGGACCGGCACCAGGCGTAAAACGTGCTTACAAAAGTGCAAACGAATGGCAGGTATTTTTCTTACCGGAATGATTCTTGTTACCACTGCATCTATCGTGCAGGTTAGTGCGCAGGCTATACCTGAGCTCATGTATTTCCGGTTTGATGTTGCCGGCCCTTCCGTTCCTAATGAAGCTGCTACAGCCACGAGGGTCAGCACAACCGGTACATTAACCACCAGCACCATTGGTGGTGTAGGGCAGTTCGGTACGGCGCTCTTAGGTAACAGCACTACTGGCAATTCATTTAATGCCAACTGGCCGCTGAACCTTTCCGGCCCGTGGACTATCTCCATGTGGTTTTCGGGTGTTACAAATACACTTGTAAGTAATTACATGTTTGGAGGCACCAGCGGTACAACTTTCCGGGCTTTAACCGGCTCCGGTGTTGTGGCAGGCGCAGGCAATCTTGAAATAAGGGGCACCGGCCTTACAGACATTTTTGCTTACAATGTTTTTGATGCTACGGGCACACCCGTTGTTGTTACTGTTGTATATGACCCTGCAGCACTCATCTCCCGCACTTATGTAAACGGCCTTCCCGCAACAACTTCGCCCACTACTGTTCAGCCATCCGGCATCACAATGACCGGTACGGATTTCACAATTGGGAATTATGGATTGAGCACCGGCCTCAATACCGGCGGCAAGATGGATGAATTCCGCTTATACAACCGCGCACTTACAGCTACAGAAATTGCAGCTACCTGGAATCAACCTCTGCCTATTGCCCCCTCAGGCGCCTGCACGGGCACTCCATCAGCCCCCGTTATTACTACTGCGGCGCAGACTGCGCCTATATGCAACAGCACCGTTTCGCTGACTGCTACTAATCCCAACGTCAGTACCGGATTGACCCTTCAATGGGAGCAGGCCGCCGCTGCCGCAGGGCCATGGTCTAATGTAGTTGGTGGTACCGGTGCTACCACTTTAAGCTATACCAGCCCGGCAATAACTACTAATACCTGGTACCGGCTCAAAATTACCTGCACGGCTTCCACGCTATTTGCAACGAGCGCTGCTTATGCTGTAACCGTGGGTATGCCACAGCCCGGAGCTATTACCGGAAGCAGCACTTTCTGTCCCGGCGGTATCTACACTTATTCCGTTCCCGCAGCTTCCTTACCGGCAACTTATGCCTGGACGCTACCTTCCGGCTGGAGTGGTACCAGCACTTCTAATTCAATAAACGTACTTACTTCCGGTACTGCTGGTGGTACGATCTCAGTAACGGCTACAAGTTCTTGCGGTACAAGTGTGCCACAAACAATGGCGATAACTGTAGGCGCAGTAGCATCTACGCCCGGCGTTATTACCGGTAATACCACCGTGTGTTCCGGCGCAGTACAAAACTATAGTGTAGCTCCTGTATCAGGTGCCACAAGCTACAGTTGGGTGCTCCCTGCCGGATGGTCGGGCATAAGCACAGGTAATGTAATCACGGTAACTCCCGGCAATGCAGGCGGCAATATTTCTGTATCTGCGGTAAATAACTGCGGCACCAGCGCACAGCAAACGCTGGCTGTGGCTACCACTACACAGCCACTTGCTGTCGGAGCCATTTCAGGCGAAACGGTTGTGTGCCCGAATTTAGCCAAGACCTATAGCGTGATACGGATACCCGGTGCATTATCCTATACCTGGCAAACGCCGGCGGGTTGGAGCGGCACCAGCACAACCGATACACTGAATGTCTCGTCTATCCCGGTAAGTGGCGTGATAAGAGTTACTGCCAACAATGGCTGCGCGGGAGCTCAGGCATCTTCGCTAAGTGTAACTTTACTGCCTACGCTCACTCCGGTACTCTCGATTCTGGCCAGTGATACAATTGTATGCAGCGGGATACCCGTTACTTTCACCCCGAATGCGCTAAATGGCGGGGCCGGACCATCCTATCAGTGGTTCAGGAATGGCTTGCCTGTCGCTACGGGCCCTGCTTACAATCCAGCCAATCTTATAAACGGGGATCTGATCACTGCAACACTTACGAGTAACTATCAGTGTCTCTCTACGCCAACTGCCAACAGTAACTCTGTGCGTATTGCAGTCAATCCATCGGTTACTTCCGGTATCAATGTCAATAGTAACCGCACGGACACTTCCTGCGCAGGGCAGCCCGTTACTTTTACTGCGAATGCAACCGGTGGTGGCAATACACCTGCTTATCAATGGATGGTAAACAGCACACCCGGTAGGCACCAATTCGCTTACTTATACCCGCACGGCACCTCTTAATGGCGACAGTGTCTATATAGTGCTTACCTCAAGCGAGATCTGTGCTGTACAGCGTTCATTGCCAAGCAATAAAATCCGCCTTAATATTTTCCAGCCATCTACTCCTGCAGTTACTATTACAGCTAATCCCGGCACTACGATCACCAGCGGCCAAACCGTATTGTTTACGGCAAGTGCTGTGAATGGGGGCACATCGCCGGTGTACCAGTGGATGAAGAACAATGTAAATATCACCGGCGCAACCGGAGCCAGTTATACGACCGATAAGCTCCAGAACGGCGATCAGATTTCGGTACAGATAGCAAGCAATAAGCCGTGCGCTGATCCGCTTGTAGTAGGCAGCAACCGGATGAAATTCAACGTGATCACTACCGGTATCAGCACCATTTCGGGTAATGAGATTGGCCTCACACTCGCGCCGAACCCCAATAATGGTCATTTTACGCTTACCGCCGTGTGGGAGCCTTCTATGAATGGCAAGCCCATACAGCTCGAAGTTGTAAATGCCTTAGGCCAGCTTATCTATACCAATAAAACTACAGCTTCCACCGGCGCATGGCATCAGGATATATCCCTGCAAAACTCTACGGCAGGTATTTATATTCTAAAAATCAATGACGGCAGCAGGCAGGCAGTACAAAGGTTTATGATCCATCAATAAGCTTCCACTTTGCTTATTGGATACATTCTTTAGGTATCCTGTTGGATGAAGAAGAGGCTGTCTCAAAAGGGCAGTCTCTTTTTTTGTGAAAACGGTTTTACGGCGGGGTTTATTCACAAGGCTGCTGTATAAATAAACAGGCTGTAATCCTTTACCAGAAAGGGTTTTGGTTGTAAATTTAAGAATGGCAATCAAACCGGTTTTCAAGAATTACCAACCCACACAGGCCTTTCTGCTACCGCCCTCACTGGATGAGTTGATTGATGAGCAACACCCTGTTCGTGTTGTTGCACAGGTGATTGATCAGATAGATATTGATGCACTGATGAAAAAGTACAAAGGCGGTGGTGCATCGTCTTACCATCCGCGTATGTTGCTGAAAACACTGGTATTTGCTTACATCAGCAATATCTACAGCAGCCGTAAGATTGAAGCAGCGCTTAAAGAAAACATTCATTTTATGTGGCTGGCAGGAATGAATAAGCCAGACCACCACACGGTCAACCGCTTCCGCTCTGAGCGCCTGCGCCATGTCTTGCAGGAAGTTTTTTCACAGGTTGTATTGTTGCTTGCGGATGCCGGCCACCTTTCGTTGAAGGAAGTATTTACCGATGGAACGAAGATAGAAGCCAATGCCAACCGCTACACCTTTGTATGGGGCAAGGCTATTAAGACCAGTCGTGAACGCATCAAAACCCAGCTCAAGGAACTCTGGGCCTATACCCAAAAGGTAGCTGCGGAAGAGCTGACCGATGATACCCCGCCTGATTTTGATAAGATCGATTCCGTTAAAGTAAAAGAGACAATCGATCAGATCAATGAAGCCCTCAAAGATAAGCCGGTAACTAAGGAAGTAAAGGCAAAGCTGAGCTATGGAAAGAAGAACTGGCCAGATAAGCTGGACCAGTATGAAGCGCAGGAGCAACTGATGAAAGGGCGCAACAGTTATAGCAAGACAGATGCCGATGCCACCTTTATGCGCATGAAGGAAGATCATATGGGCAACGGCCAGCTGAAGCCAGGTTACAATCTGCAGGTATCTACCAACAACCAATACATCGTTAACTACAGCATCCACCACAACCCAACAGATACGACGACCTTACCTGCCCACATAGATCAACACAAAGAACTTTATAAAGAAATGCCTGAAGTAGTAGTAGCGGATGCAGGCTATGGCTCAGAGCAGAACTATAATTATCTGGAAAGTAATAAGGTTGAGGCTTACGTAAAGCACAGCCATTTTGATAAAGAGCAAAAGGCATTAGCTTACAGCCATCGTAAGAATGCAACGAAGGATAAGAAGCCTTTTACAACGGATAAGCTGTACTATAATGAAGTCCAGGATCACTATATCTGCCCAATGGGCCAGGTGATGAATAAGATATGGGAAGGCGAACAAAGTACACAGGCCGGCTACAAACGAATCATCTCAAAATACAGGGCGCAAAACTGTGAGGGCTGCCCACTGCGGGTTGGCTGTCATAAAGCAAAAGGCAACCGGACACTTGAAGTATCACATGAGGGGCAAAGACTAAAACGCCAGGCAGTGGAACGACTGCGAAGTGAACAAGGGATAGCTTATCGCAAGCAACGATGTCATGATGTAGAACCGGTGTTCGGAAATGTGAAGCAAAACAAAGGCTTCCGCCGGTTCATGCTCAGGGGCAATGAAAAAGTATTAATAGAAGCAGGCTTATTAGCAATAGCGCACAACTTAAAGAAGAAAGCAGCCTGAAAGGTTGTTTTTATGTGCTAACAAACTATCATCCTGCATAAACTACCTCAACATACGCTGATATTGAAATTATTTCAATAAAAAGAGCCGCCTCAGATTTTGACTTCTGAGACGGCCTCTTCCTCATTTTAAAAACTTCTGAAAAGGCTTTATCCTGGAATCCGCGCTATATAAACGCTCATTTCCTTGATCTGCTCTACCACCTGCGCATTAGTGCTCTTACAGCTTTTGGCCCGCTGATAATATTGCTTTGCGCCCCGAAAATTCCGGCGGTTCATTTCTAATCCTGAAAGCTGCAGGTAAGCTGTAGCCTCGCTATCTTTATCCGGCAGACCTATTTTTACGGCTTTGCGCAGATGCTCATAAGCTTCTTTGGTATTCCCTTTCCGCATCGCAATACTGCCTAATTGCAAGTAGGCCGTGCCCTCATATTCCTTTTCGGGCAGGCCGGTTTCCAGGCTTTTTCGGATATCTGCCTCTGCTTTATCCAGGTCATCAGTCATCGTGGAAAGATTGCCCCGCAACATATAATAAGATGAGCGAACCGGCTTATACAGCAGGTGCGGATACTTCACACTGTCCAGCAGTTTTTGCGCTCCCTCCATGTCGCCTGCCTCCACATAACCCTGTATCAGCGTCATCGGCCCGATTAGGAAGTAGGCAGCTACAAAAGCAAGAGCAACCAGCATAGGAATCCAGGCAACCCACCAGGTTACGGCAAAGCCGAGATAAATGCCCAGTGCAAAAAGCGCCACAGCAAGTGGAATACGGTATTGAACTAAAAAACGGCGAAAATTCATAAGGCCGCAAATTTAGGTGGATAAGTTGATTGGTTTAAGTAATGCGTTTAATTAAATGCGGGCGCACCCTGCGGGCCGGGCTGTCCGTTCCAATCTTTTTTGCCGGAAGGGGC
Source organism: Chitinophagaceae bacterium (assembly GCA_965246905.1). Taxonomy (GTDB): domain Bacteria; phylum Bacteroidota; class Bacteroidia; order Chitinophagales; family Chitinophagaceae; genus UBA1952. The sequence goes on along the minus strand of CBDFFZ010000010.1, from coordinate 77,046 downwards.
AAAAAAGGATTTCCACTGCCATCCCTTGCGCGGGTACATACACAAAGCAGCGCTCCGGGCAAAAGCGTCTCTCTGAAATGTAAATAATAGGAAAAGCACCTCACTGCTTTACACGGCAGTCAGCGGCTTAAGCCAACGGAGTAGCCGCTTCATCTTAGCCGGTAGCAGCTCTACTTTAGGCAGTCGCAGCCTTATATAGGTCATTCGCAGCATTCAAAAAAATACTGCGGTTAATCCAATAGCCTTGTTTAATCAATAAAAAACATGCTTCCACAAGCAGGCCATCCGGCAAAGGCATAATTTTTAAAGCTGAATAGGAAACAATCTTGTATGCGTGCAATTTGGAGTGGAGCAATAGGCTTCGGCCTCATCAATATCCCGGTAGGTATGTACGGCGCCGTGGAAAGCAGCAATCTGGACCTCGATATGCTCGACAAGCATGACAATGCCAGAATAAAATATCAACGGGTAAATGAGGATACCGGCGAAGAAGTAGCCTGGGGCGACATCGTAAAAGGGTATAGCCTCGATGGCCGCTACATCGTGCTCGATGAGGAAGATTTTGAGAAAGCAAGCCCAAAGAAAAGCCAGGTAATAGAGCTCGATGAGTTTGTGGACGAAGACGAAATCGATACTACCTACTATGAGCAGCCCTATTATCTTGCCCCGAAGGAAGGCGGCGAAAAAGCCTATGCACTCCTCCGCGATGCGCTCGAGAGCACGGGCAAGCTCGCCATAGGCACTTATGTAATGCGCGGCAGAATGCACGTTTGCGCACTCAAGGCAATAGGTGAAGCCTTGGTGCTGTTGCGTTTAAGGTTTGCAGAAGAAATCAGGGATACTAAAGAACTGGATCTTCCCGGCAATATAGCCGTAAAGCCAAATGAGCTGAAAATGGCCAAAACACTCATTGACCAGCTTACCACTAAAAAATTCTCAATGGCCAAATACAAAGACACTTATCACTCGGAGCTCATGAAGCTCATAAAGCTGAAGGCAAAGGGCAAAGCCATACCCGAGCCGAAATTCAAGCTGGTAAAAACCCCTACTAAAGACCTGATGGCCCAGCTAAAAGCCAGCCTCGAAGATAAATCAACAAAGAGGAAAGCAAGCTGATCAATAAGGTTCGGTTGTTGCGTTTTGAGGGATAAGTATAGAGCCGGTAAAAGTCTATCACTCATTATCCCCACTAAAGCCCTGGCTCTTAAAAAAGATCACCATTCAAAACTTAAAAAGTTGGCACTCGAAATATATAACCAGAAACGAAACTTCAAAGAAACTTCCGAGCCGGAAGGAAAATCCGTCAAAGAAGGCAAGAAGCACATCTTCGTAGTGCAGCGACACCATGCCTCGCACCTGCATTATGATTTTCGCCTGGAGCTCTCCGGCACACTAAAAAGCTGGGCGGTGCCAAAAGGCCCGTCTATGAACCCTAAAGACCGCCGGCTGGCTATGATGGTGGAAGATCACCCTGTTTCCTATGCTGTGTTCGAGGGCGATATCCCCGAAGGGAATTATGGCGCAGGCCATGTGGATGTATGGGATCACGGCACTTATGAGCCGGTGAATGAGCAGGGCGAGGTAATTTCTTTCGGCGATTTCTATAAAGCATTACTTGCAGGAAGCCTCAAATTCAGGATGCACGGAAAGCATCTGAAAGGGGAATTTGCGCTTGTAAAAATGCAGCGTGATAAAAAAAGCTGGCTGCTCATCAAGCACCGCGATGACTACGCGACAGATGAGATTTATACGAGCGAGGATTTTGCAAAGAAGACCTCACTCGCCTATACCGAAAAACGAGCTGGAGCAAAAGTACCGGCAAAGAAAAGCTCCCCCGAAAAAAAACCGGCAATCCCTAAGCAAAAAGAAAATACGAAGGAAAACCTGAGCGATGGCAAATTCAAAAAATTCATTAAGCCAATGCTCGCGAAGCTGCATGATGGTCCTTTTAATGATCCCAATTGGATCTTTGAGATAAAATGGGACGGCTATCGCGCCGTTGCAGAAATCAATGGCGGAAAAGCTAAGCTCTATTCGCGCAATGGCCTGTCGTTTGAAGATGATTATCCTGTTATCTTTAAAGCGTTGCAGTATTTAGGTATAAATGCAATACTCGATGGCGAGATCGTAGGTCTTGATGAAGAAGGATTGCCTTCTTTCCAGCTCCTTCAAAATGAAGGCAAAAAGGCCGGAACCCTTTGCTATTATGTATTTGACCTGCTCTGCCTGAACGGAGAATCCGTAGAAGATAAACCGCTCATCGAGCGAAAAGAACTACTGAAAGCGCTCTTGCCCGAGAACGATCTGGTGCGCTATTGCGATCATATTCCTGAAAAAGGAAAGGAGTTTTTCAAGCTCATGCAGGCGCGGGGAATGGAAGGCATGATTGCAAAAAACAGCCGGTCTGTATATACGGAAGGCGGCCGTACGCCCGATTGGCTGAAGGTAAAGCACATTCTTACGGACGAGGCCGTGATCTGCGGCTATACGGCTCCGAAAGGAAAACGCACTTACTTCGGCGCGCTCGTTCTGGGTGCCTACAAGGCGGGAAAGCTCGATTATATAGGGCATACCGGCACCGGTTTCGATCAGCAAACGCTGAAAGAATTGCACGACATTATGCAGCCGCTCATTATCGACTACAATCCGTTCGGCAAAAAAATACCGGTCAACGCTGCTGTAACCTGGTTAGAGCCAACGCTCGTAGCTAACATTAAATTCACAGAAAGAACGGATATAGGTATTCTGCGACATCCAGTATATAGCGGCCTGCGTAAAGATAAATCTGCAAGTGAAGTGACTGGTGCAGATGCTGCTGTACCCGAAAAAAAGCCTGAAATGGACACAACTAAAAAAATTAGCGGCCACGCTGTAACGCTCACCAATACCCAAAAGGTCTGGTGGCCCGAAGAAGGTTATACAAAAGGTGATGTGCTGGCCTATTATGAAGGCGTGGCAAAGTATATGCTTAAATATCTGAAGGGTAGGCCGCTATCGCTGAAGCGAAACCCCAACGGCATTACAGATCACGGCTTCTTTCATAAAGATGCAGGTGATAATGCTCCGGATTGGGTGGACACTAAGACCATTCACTCCGACAGCACCGGTAATGATGTAGATTATATTGTATGCAATAATAAAGCAACTCTGATTTATCTCGCCAACCTGGGCTGCATAGAAATGAACCCGTGGCATTCCACAACCGGCGATCTGGAGCACCCCGATTACCTAATAATGGACCTCGACCCTGCCGATAAGAACACATTCGAGCAGGTTATTGACACTGCAAACGCCGTTAAAGAAGTGCTGGATGGCGCCGGGGCAACGAGCTTTGTGAAAACCAGCGGCTCTACAGGCCTGCACATTTATGTACCGCTCGGTAGCAAATATTCCTATGAGCAGAGCAATGCATTTGCAGAGATCATCGCCACCCGTACCAATAGTCTGGTGCCGGGATTTACCTCATTAGAGCGCTCGCTCAAAAAACGCGGCAACAACATTTATATAGATTTTATGCAAAATAATATCGGCCAAACAGTGGCTGCTGCCTACAGTCTGCGCCCGAAACCGCATGCGCCGGTCTCCACGCCACTCGAATGGAAGGAAGTGAAAAAAGGCCTGAGCATAGAGCAATTCAATATTACCAATACGTTTAAGCGCCTCGAGAAGATCGGTGATCTTTTTGCCGGGCTGCTCACTAAAAAAACGGATATGATGAAAGCCCTAAAAAAACTGGGCGCGTAGGGGTGCAGGAGGTAATTATTGTCCCGGCACACAGATGTATATTAAGCATTTGTGGCGTTGGCACCATTCATCAGCTCTTTTCTGTTTGGCTTTTCCTGCAATCTAATACACCGCGAAAGCTCAACTAAACATAGTGAGCCGAGTGTAGAACCATTTTTCTACACTATTATTACAGATTAAAGCATTGCCTGAGCAGCAGTCAGTATCCCGCGTTCTGTACAAGAAAACTTTTTAAACTTTACACCGGTTAATTTGGAAAGTTTAATTACTTTTGCAGTCCATAAAAATTTTGTACTGAAAAGTTCACAATGCCTACTATACAGCAATTAGTTCGTAAAGGTCGTACCGCAATCGTCGCCAAATCTAAATCACGTGCGCTGGATTCCTGTCCGCAACGCCGTGGCGTTTGTACACGTGTTTACACTACCACTCCAAAAAAGCCAAACTCTGCGCTGCGTAAAGTAGCCAAAGTACGCCTGACCAATAAGCTTGAAGTTATCGCCTATATTCCTGGTGAAGGTCACAACCTGCAGGAGCACTCGATTGTACTGATCCGTGGTGGTCGTGTAAAAGATCTTCCGGGTGTTCGTTACCACATTGTTCGTGGCGCGCTTGATACTGCGGGTGTGAAAGACCGTAAGCAGAGCCGCTCCAAATACGGTACCAAGAAGGAAAAAGCTAAGAAATAGTTTTTAAGAGTATAGTAGAAAGACAAAAGAAAAGAGGTAGCTCTAAGAGTTTCCTCACTGATTTAAAATAATCAAGAATTAAAAAATTCCGGTTCGCCCGGTCTTCACTATTTTACAATGAGAAAAGCACAAGCCAAAAAGCTGCCTATCGCACCCGATCCTAAATTCAGGGACAAAGCAGTAACCCGCTTCGTAAACTGCCTGATGATCGGTGGTAACAAAACAGTAGTACTTACCGCATTTTACAATGCACTCGATAAGGTTACCGAAATGACCTCTGAGGAAGGTTATGAAGTTTGGAAGCGCGCGCTGGTAAACGTAACGCCAGGCGTAGAAGTACGCAGCCGCCGTATTGGTGGTGCCACTTTCCAGATTCCTGCGGAAGTTCGTCCTGACCGTAAGATTTCCCTTAGCATGAAATGGCTTATCCGTGAAGCCCGCAAGCGCAATGGCAAAACTATTGCCGATAAGCTTGCTAATGAAATCGTTGCAGCAAGCAAGGGTGAAGGCGGAGCAGTAAAGAAGAAAGAAGATACACACCGTATGGCTGAAGCCAACAAGGCATTCTCTCACTTCCGCATTTAAGTAGAAAAATAATAAAGTAATATTTGCAGGAAGCCGTTTCAGAATTAAATTTCTGAGGCGGCTTTTTCTATTTTTGAATTGTCTTAGAGAATTAGAAATATTTGGAAAGGAGTAGTTTTAAGCCTGAAACGGTAATGATTACTCGTGAAGCGAATGATTCAGGGATTGGCTGGTATTTTGCATCTTCTTAAAAAAAGCTGGCTATAAACACCCGGCATTTTTTAAAAATCGTTTTTTAAAAATCACTTGCGCTTATAGAAAAAGGCAAAAGTGAATAGATAATCAGAAACATTTTTAATGATTCATATAAAATAATTTCAATTGAAATTTACCTTATCCTGCATAAAATTTCAATATTCAACCTCGTTAATAAATACATAACCAAACCATCATGCTACAATGCAGGAAATAACTCAATCTTTCGCAGAAGCTTTTGCCGATGAATGGATCAATGCCTGGAACAGCCACGATCTTGAAAGGATTCTCAGCCACTATTCAGCAGATTTTACAATTGAAACGCCTATGGCTGCTATCTTGTATCCGCAAAGCGCGGGTAGGGTGTGCGGCAAAGAGGAAGTGCGCGCTTATTGGGAAATCGGGCTTGAACGTATTCCAGATCTGAATTTTGAACTTATAGAAGTGCTAACAGGCATCAATGGGCTTACAATCTATTACAAAAACACAGCAACCGGCAAACGCTCGGCAGAAATGATGCATTTTAATGACGAAGGCGAGGTCTGTAACGCTACCGTGCATTATAGCAATTTAAAATAGTAACTGCGGGAATTTATTATTCAAGAAAAGCCATATGAAAAGCCGCAAAACTGCTAACTGAACGCTTGCAATTTTCTATTAAATAACAGACCTAATCAATCACCGTTTTAATACTTACCATTCCGCTTTTGCCGGCAACATTTACCATATAAGTGCCTTTGGCCAGCGTTGCAATGTCGAAGCTGCGCAGGTTTTGTCCCGCATTTACAGCCCATGAAAAATGGCTCGAAACGCGGCCGGTTACGTCTATTATTTCTACTGCCAGGTTATCGGCGTTCGTACCGGTATAATCCAGCATAAAACGATTGCCTGCAGGATTCGGGAACAGTACACAATCCAGCTTCTTACCAGTATAGCTGTAAATGCCTTGTGTTTGTACCAGTTTTTTCACTGCACCATAAGCATTGATCTTGCCATGCCCCCAGCCGTTATCGCCCGCAGCTGGCAATACACCCGTATGAATGTCTTGTATAGCCGTTGCATAGATCACTGCTTTAGCTGCCTGAGGAGTAAGCGTTGGCGCGACCTGCAACATAAGCGCTACAATACCTGCAGCAGCAGGTGAAGACGCAGATGTACCCGAAAACTCGCCATAGTAATAAATGCGGCCTGTAGCCGGGAAGGTATAAGCGGAGCGTAAATAGGCATTGCTGCTACCCGTAGGTGTATAAGCAGTATCGTAGGAGCTCATCGAAGTAGCAATCGTTACGCCTGGCGCCGTAATATCCGGCTTGATGCGGCCATCGGCGAGCGGACCACGGCTGGAAAAGGTGGCCAGTTTATTGGTAACCGCATAAGTTGCCGGGTAGCTGTAGGTGCTGCCATTAAGAGCTGTCCAGCCGGTTCGTGATGCATACGCGCCAACGAGAAGCACTGATTCGGAAGAGCCGAGATCACTCACCGTATAAAGCGTATCACCGGAAGTAGCGGAAGCATCGCCGAGGCTGCTGAATGCGCTCTGAAAACCATGATCGTAACCATAGTAATAATATTCATCCCAAAGATGAATGGTGCCGGTATTCCCGGTTACCTCGACACGTACCGTATCAGTAGTTTTATTGAAGATATTCATCGTCATACGCGGCTTGCCATTGAATTCTGAAAGGCTGTTGATGTACTCAACAAAGCAGGTATCAATGCCATTAGAGCCAATAGTGTAGAGGCTGTGGATGCTGTTATCGAGCGGCACAGCCGGCGTTGCCGATACGGGTACTCCATTTTTATAAAGCTTTACCCGCCCGGAAAAAGTCTTTCCGCTTTCGCCCCAGACATCTACCCAGGTACGCTGGTAAGTAGCCGGACTAAAGGTGAGAAAGCTGCGGATAGCCGTATCGGTAGCGGTAAATGTTTTGCTGAGGTGGATATGCTCGCTGCCTTCATTACCGGCGCTCATCACAATGATTTTTCCCGGGCCGGAAAGGGCATCGCAGGCCTGGTTGAAAAGAGAAGTGCCATCGTGCGGACCCGACTGCGACCCCCAGCTGATATTGATTACCGCCGGCTTGCCCTGAGCATCCGCATATTTAAAAATATAGTCGATGCCTTTAATGAAATCCGTAAAGCTGCTGGAGCGCCACTGATTGCCGATGCTGTCGCGGCGCACCCCTACCAGTACCAGTTGAGCATCGTAAGCCATACCCCGGAAACGGTTATTGATGGCATTGCTGCCCCAGCCGCTGCCAGCTGCCATGCCTGCGGTTGCAGTGCCATGTGTCTGCTTTGCATTATCGGTAGTCTGTGCTTTGATAGCAGTGCTGTCGCCAAACTCTCTGCCAAAAAGCTGGCCTACAGGCGGGGTGCCCACGCCATTCATCTCCCACACCTTACGCACGCGATAGCCGGAGCCAAGTGTATCATAGAAGGTAGGGTGGTTATAATCGTACCCAAAATCAATCACACCAACGATAACATTTTTGCCACTGTAAGCCATAGGCAGGTTATAGCCTTTATGCACACTATCTACCCGCGTCAATTTACGGGCTATATCGAGGTTGGGAGCAATAATCGGCTCATCGAGCTGTATATAGGCTATGCCACTTATCTGGGTAATTTTTATAAACTTGTCAACCGGGATATCTACCGTCCAGATAGCGCCAGCTTTTGTACCAATCCATGCCCCCAGGCTTTTCAGTTTTTCTTCTGTTCCGCTGTGCGCCGCGCTAACTTTTACAAGCGCACTGAGGTATTCTTTACCATCAAAGCCTGTACGGTAACTGTAGCCATCGGGGCGCGACTTACCAGCATTTTCGACTGCTGCTAAGTACTGGCGTGTGAGCGGGGAAAGCCCGGCAGGCACAGACACCTCCTGCGCTAAGGCAGTAGTTGCAGCAAGAATAGCAGCGAGTAAAAACGTAGAAAAAACCTTCATAAAGCGTTGAAAAATTAAGCCTGGTAAATATACATCTTTTACCCCTTCGTATAATAGGAAAGTGTCTGTTGTAACGCGGGTATAACCACTGGCACGATTTACTTAACGATACACAAAACATTCCTTCATTTTGCACCGTTTTCCCCGCTGGCTGCGCATTACGCTTCGAATACTGGCAGGGTTTTTCCTGCTTATCGTTCTTGCATGGGTGGCGCTTACAGGGTATATTTCTTCCCATAAAACAGAAATACTTCAAAAACTTACAGAACAACTGAGTGCTAAAACCGGCGGTACACTGGCTATAAAAGCAATGGAACCTTCCTTCTGGAAAAGCTTTCCGAATGTTTCTGTGGTGCTTACTGATGTATCACTGCGCGACAGCATGTACCGCCGGCATGGGCACAGCCTGCTCGAGGCCAAGCAGCTTTTTGTGAAGCTCAATTCGCTGAGCCTGCTCGTGGGGCGCACGGAAGTAAAGAAGATCACTGCAGCACACGGGGCTGTATTTATTTATACGGATAGCAACGGCTATAGTAATGCCTACCTGCTTAGCAGCAGCAAAAAAGACAGCGATACCCTGAAGAAAGGAAAAAGCACGATCGTTGAGGAGTTTGGGATGGAGGATATCGACCTGCAGTTTGTGCATGAGATCAAGCATAAACTGTTTCATGTGCATATAAAAGAGCTGAATGGCGAAACTGAATTTAAGAAAGGAATTTACCAGGTACATGTTTCCACCGCTGCGCATGTGCACCAGTTCTGCTTCAACTTAATACGCGGCTCTTTTATTAAAGATCAGGACTTGGATTTTGATTTTGCGATCTCTTATAATCCCAAAGAAAAAAAGCTAAATGTGCCCGAGCAGACAATGCGCATTGGGGGTACGCCACTAAAAATGACCGCGCTGTTTAATTTCGGTAATAAGCCGGCCACTTTTTCTTTGAGGCTGCGATCAGGAAGCATTGCCTATAAAACGGCGGTCGGATGGCAGTCGCACAACATTCGCCTGAAGCTTGACTCATTCAATTTTAGGCGCCCTATTTCTGTCGAGGCGCAGATCAGCGGCGTGATGGCCTACCGCAATATTCCGCTTATCCGCGTGAGCTACCAGGTAAAAAATAATGTGCTGGAAACGAATCTTGGCAATGTAGCGGACGTAAGTTTCAACGGGTTTTATTTTAATGAAACTACGCCTGGCAATGGCCACGGCGATGACAACTCGCAAATACAGTTCCGGAAAGTGAGCGGCACTTTCAAGAAGATTCCGTTTACGATGGATACGATCAACGTTACCAACCTGCTGGTGCCGTTTCTGAATGCGCGTATCCGCTCTTCCTTCCCGCTTGCGGCCCTGAACGAAGCAGCCGATATCCGGGCAATTTCTTTTAATGGCGGAAATGCAGAGGCAGACCTGCACTATGTAGGTGGCGTATTGCCACAGGATACTACGCCCTACACAATCAATGGATTTGTAAAGGTGCGCGATGGAGTGCTTGCCTATGGTCCGCGTGCATTGAGCTTCAGCAAAGTGCGGGCTTCCGTACTCTTTCAGAATGATGATCTTGCTTTTCGGGATGTGCATCTGCAAAGCAGGTCCAGTAGCATTACTATGGAAGGTGAGGCGCTGAATTTCCTTCAATTCTATTTTAGAGATCCCCAAAAAATTATACTTGCGTGGCGTGCAAAAAGCCCGCTGATCGACTTGAATGATTTTACCTCGTTCGTAGGTAAGCGTAAAACCGGTGACGGTAAAAGCAAGACCGCTGCCTCCGGCAACCGCATTGGTGCCCAGCTTGATAAGGTGCTCGATGCTAGCAGCATCCGGCTTGACGCGGGCGTTGACAAGCTTGTCTATAAAAACTTCGTGGCCACTGGTGTCGTAGCCCATGCGTCGCTTGCATCTACAAGCATTATTCTTGAAAAGGTTGCGCTCAGTAATGCTGGCGGTACCATTACTATTGCGGGAGTAATCGATGAAGATGCGCTCAATAATCCATTCAAAATAACGGCAGACCTGAATAAAGTAAGCGTTTCAGAGCTGTTCAAAGGGTTTGATAATTTTGGCCAGGATGCGCTTACCGCCAAAAACCTCCAGGGCCGCCTTACGGCGAATGCAAATGTAACCGGCAAGATGACGGAGGGAGCTAAGCTGCTGCCTTATTCGATGAATGGCAAAGTAACCTTCCGGCTTGAAGATGGCGTACTTGACCATTTTGCCCCGCTGGAAAAAGTTGGCAAGCTGGTATTTAAAAAGCGTAACCTCGATCATGTAACGTTTAAGGACATCCATAACACAATTTCCATTGCCGGTGGCCGCATCACCATTCCGCCGATGACTATTGAATCGAGCGCAGTAAATATTCACCTGGAAGGCGTCTATGCCATCCCGAAAGGAACCGATATTGCCCTATCCATCCCGTTACGTAATCCTGAAAAAGAAGAAGCATCTACTATCTTCGGCAAGCTGCTGCGTAAAGGCGGTGGCATTGTGGTAAATCTCCGTGCAAAGGATGACGATGGCACCGGCGTAAAGATCAGCTGGGATCCGTTTAAGCGCGGGCAGAAAAAGCTGGATGCCGCAATGGATGATGGCGAGACAAAGAAGAAATAATGGCTAAAACATTATCTTTCCCCAATGGCAATTTATAGTGCAATCATAGGTGGCTTATGGCTTGGCCTTTTTATGGCCATCTCTGTCGGGCCCACTATTTTCGCTATTATCCAGTACAGCATCAAACATAGCTACCGTGCCGGGCTTGCTTTCGTGCTCGGAGTTTCCGCGAGTGATATTATGTACGTGGCGGTAGCCAACCTTGTATCACCGATCATGGCGATGCTCAGTAAATATGATACGTATCTTGCCTACGGCGGCTCGGTCATCCTGATGATTATGGGCCTTTCCGGATTGCTTAAAAAGTCCATCCCGAAGCGGCCCGATAAAGGAATTGTTACACTCAGCGGGAGCCATTACTTCCGCATCTGGCTCAGCGGCTTTCTCATCAATACCATCAACCCCGGCGTAGTTATTAATTGGCTGGCTGCGGTAAAGATCGTTTCTAAAACCACTGAAGATTATTCACCGCGCGAAGACACCATTTACCGGATTGTCTTCTTTGGGGTTTGCCTTGTCCTTGTATTGGGTATCGATTTTTTAAAGGTATTCCTGGCGGATAAGATTCGTGGCTGGCTTACCCTTCGGCGCATTATGGTGCTCAATAAAATCTCCGCAGCCTGTCTGTTCGGCATCGGGGTGGCGATCTTTCTTTTTACTTTCCTGAATATTGATTTCGGCGGGAAGAAGAAAGATAAATCCGTGCAACAAACCGATAGTACCAAGATGCGCACATTCAGCATATTGGGTGATGCAGGATTCATGATGCTATCAACTGTGAATGTTTAAAGAGCGACAGTTTGCGTTCCAACTCTGACCAGTCAGGATTTATTAGTCAAAAAATCACCGTTCATTGCAGAATTGCTACGCCTTGCTTTGCAGCTTGCAGGAAAAGCTCAATAGCAATAACCTGATGAATGGTGCCATCGCCACAACTGCTTTACCATCTTCCTCCTGCCCGGACAATACTCCCAATACTTAAAGATTTACCTTTACGCACTTTATGATACGAATAGGTAAAATTGTTGCTACTCATGGGCTTTCCGGCGATGTGATCATCACGCATCTCGCAGGTAAAAAAGCCTGGCTCAAACCCGGCGATGTACTATTTGTAGCCCTGCGGAAAGACAGTTTTATTCCGTTTTTCGTGAGTGCCGTAAAAAGTGTAGTGCCCGATGAATTGATCATTCATTTTGAAGAAACTGAAAGCCTGGAGGCTGCTAAAAAGCTCATTGCAAAAGAGCTGTTTGTGAAAGAGGATATCCTGGCTAAAAGCGGCGCAGATTCACCACTGCTCTGGATCGGTTTTGCCCTTATAGACAAGACTATCGGTACAATAGGCACCATAAAGGATATCTACCAAACGCGAAGCCAGTGGCTTGCAGAAGTGGATTATAAAGGCGCCGAAGTGCTTGTGCCGCTGGTGCCCCCCGTGCTGGAAAAAGCGGATATAAAAGCAAAGAAAGTATTTGTGGCATTGCCGGACGGCCTGCTGGAAGTGTATAGCTAAAGCGGATTACTGAAAATGAGAATTGATATAATTTCCGTTGTTCCCGATTTGTTGCAGAGTCCGCTTAGCCATTCCATCATGAAGCGCGCGCAGGAACGCGGGCTGCTGGAAGTGCAGGTACATAACCTTCGCGACCATACTCCTTATAAGCACGGCCAGGTCGATGACTACCAGTTTGGCGGCGGTGCGGGTATGGTAATGATGCCGGAACCGCTTGCAATACTCATAGAAAAACTTAAAGCGGAAAGGACGTATGATGAGGTGATTTTTATGACGCCCGATGGGAGCCAATTTAATCAGCAAACGGCTAACCGGCTTTCCCTGAAAGAGCGCCTGATCATTATCTGCGGGCATTACAAAGGCATCGATGAGCGCATCCGCCGGCATTTTGTAACACTTGAAATTTCTATTGGAGATTATGTGCTGAGCGGCGGCGAGCTTGCCGCTGCGGTGGTGGTGGATGCCATTGGCCGGCTCTTGCCCGGCGTGCTCAATGATGAAAGCTCTGCGCTTTCGGACTCGTATCAGGATGGCCTGCTTGCTCCGCCGGTGTACACACGCCCGGCAGATTTCAGGGGTTGGAAAGTGCCTGATGTTCTGCTTTGCGGCGACCCAAAAAAAATTGATGCGTGGAGGCAGGATGAGGCCCTGAAGCGTACAGAAGAGCGCCGCCCCGATCTGCTGAAGGAAGAGTAGGATTTGAGGCAAAAAAAGATTTTGATTCTAAAGTTATTCCCTTACTTTTGCAGACCAAATTCAGAGTACGATGGACGCATTAGCATTTATACATGAGCAGTTGACTGCCGATAAGGTTTACCCTAAGTTTAAGGCCGGTGATAATATCACGGTTAATTATAGAATTATTGAAGGTGCAAAAGAGCGTATCCAGTCTTTCAAAGGCGATGTGATCAAGCGCCAGGGCCGCGGTGCTACGCAAACGTTTACCGTGCGCAAAATGTCGGATGGCATTGGCGTTGAACGTGTATTTCCGCTGCTTTCACCAAATATTGAGTCTATAACGCTGCATAAGACGGGTCTTGTAAACCGCGCCAAGCTTTATTATCTGCGTGAGCGCACCGGTAAAAGTGCCCGCATCAAGGAAAAGAAAATGGCGGTTGGTCAAAAGAAGCAAAAGGCGCCAAAGCCGGCAGCTACCACTTAATACTACTTTCAAATTATTGAAGAGGCGGTCTCACATGGGGACCGCCTCTTTTATTTATCCTATCCGCCACTAAGCTTTATGCCACCGGAAATTGTTTTTAACCAGTTGATATTTTGAAGGTTAATAGTAAAGGATACCGTATTTAGCAAGCGTCCTGTTGGGTATATGCTTTTCAGGTAATCATTGTAGTCTTTAGAAAAGATGAGCGGTATATTAATCTGTATCACCTCATAGAGCATATACAGCTCTATACCACCACTATACAGGAAGCGATCGCCGGAAGGATTTTGCTTTGCTGCATTGGAGAAAGTAGACACATCAAAATAAAGCCTGAGCGGAATTTTGCCAAGCGGCAGATCCGTTTTAAGATTCAGCGAAGCGAGCCAGTCATCACTGCGGCCAAGTGGGGCTGCATAATAATCTGTTGGTATTTTCAATCCGCCTTCGCGCATGGATACCTGGTGAAAGCCCCGGAATCCTGCTCCGTTTTGGGGAGTTTCTTTTTGATGAAAAATACCTTCGCGCTCATTACGTGCAATAAAAGTTTCATCATACAGATAATCATTAGCGCCGGTAGAAACAGCATTCAGCCAATAGCGCTCCGCTGCAAATGGATTATTGTTGATGGTAATGAATTTGCCTCCAAAGGCACGGATATAAAGGCTTTTGTTCTTCTTATTATAATCGATACGGAGGTTGCCTTCAACGCTTAGCTTTGCAAAATCTGCGCCGAGCTGGGCTTCCGCTTTATAGGAAAATGGGTTAAAAAACCTATTGTTCTGATGGCTGAACCGCAACGATCCGTATGATTTTTGCTGGCTTTCCGTGCCGGGCTTATAAAGGCTATCGGTAGGATCAAACATAAAATTAAAATATTGCTCACGGATATAATAACCTTTCAAGAGCAATTGATTCGTAACAGGGCTTGTAGGAGTATGGTTTTTTAATGTAAGGAGCAGATAGGGCGCAGCTTTCAGATAACGGGCATAAAGCGCATGATCTGTATTGTGGTCTGTCTTATCATAATGAAAAGACTTCACCTCAGCACCCGCTATAATTTCCTGAATGGCATTTCCCGTAGGGTGAATAAAATAACCTGCCGTTCCCGTACCTCCGAATTGCCTTGTGCTAAAACCATACATCGGCGCAACAGCAAAGCGGAAGCTTTTTTCTGGCAGGGAAAGATTGTGTAAAAGAAGCCCTGCTAAAAGGCCATCATAAACATTATAGCCTAAAGCCGGCAGGAGGTAAATACGTTCCTTTTTAGTTGGGGCAAGTCCTATGCCAATGCCAAGATTAAAGCCTCGTCCGTGGAATAGCCCGCTTTTAGTATAGCGGTTGTTGCTCAGCTTTGCATCAGCACTCCCCGCTCCAATTATCCAGGTATCTGCCCTGTCGCTGGACAAAGAAATATTAGCAATGCCGGCAAAAGGGAGTATCCAGATGCTGTCAATCAGTTGATGATTGCGGTATGCGTCTATCCTTACAGGCGCAGCAAAAGGCGATCTGTTTTTAACGGTCGCAATCGTCTTGCCAGCGTTATTGCGAACTTTTTTCAGTGAGAAATCAATCCTGCGTTCATTCTGCAGTGCATCCCGGAAGAACCAGTCCAGCGGTTTGTTGGTATGCCGCTTCAGGCTTGCTTCTAAATCTTCCGGGTGCGGATGCTTATGCTTCCATTCCTGATAATAATCCTGCATACCAGCCCTGAAATTATCCTGCCCCACATAGCCTTCCAGCCAGGCTAAATGAATGGCTGTTTTCTGGTACACATCGCTGCCGTAATTGTAGGTAGTATAGGAAGTGGCAGGCAGGCTGAAAGGTTGATCTGTGCCGGCAGCGATGCCCTGGTAATAAACTGCATCTTCAAGATTTAAGGTAAGATCGCCCCGTTTTCGCAGTGTTGTATCAGGAATGGCTATCTGCCGGGTTATCTTCCGCTCGTAGAATGAGTTAATGCCTTCATCCATCCAAGGATAATCACGCTCATTAGAAGCCAGTATACCCTGAAACCAATTATGCCCAACCTCATGCACAATTACCGTGGTAAGGCTGGCAGCACTCTTGATGCTGTTATCGATAACGGTGACTGTTGGATATTCCATACCGCCGCCGGCGCGCAAGTCTCCCTCTACAGCTTTTACTGTTTTATAGGGATACGGGCCAACTTCCGTGCTCAGGCGCTGCACCGTTTCCTTTATGTAATCAGTGCCTTTTATCCAGATATTTTTACTTGCTGGCAGGAAAGCTGCAAAGGCTGTAATGCTGTTTGCATTGCCGGCAACAGAGAACGAATCCTTGCGTACGATGAAGCGCTTATCTGCAAAAAAAGCAAAATCATGTACGTTATTTTCTTCGAAATGTAGGGTCTTGGTGAGTGGTGATGAAGGCGGAAAACGGTTAATGCTATCGCGCCAATGCTTCGATCTTTTAGCTGGATAAGTAAAGGACGGAAGTGATGCTTTGCTGAGGCTGTCGAGCCAGGCAGTCTCGACTGCATCCGTACAATTCCCGGTAGCCATTACTATATAGTTTTGGGGTAGGGTAATGCGCACGTCATAGCTGCCGATCTCACTATAAAATTCGCCCTGATCCAGATAAGAAATCGGATGCCAGCCTTTAGCATCATAAACTGCCGGCTTTGGGAACCATTGGGATATGTAATAAGCCTGGCGGGAATGACCGAGCCTTGAAAATACAATGGGAATTTTTACGCGAAAGGGAGTGCTGAGCTTAAAAGCTGCACCTGGTGCCAATGCTTCCGGCAAATCGATCCGCGCTATGTCTGGCGCAGCATCTGTACTGAAAAGAGAGACATTTTTACCATCGATATGTACGTCTAAGCTATCAATGTAGCCGCGCTGCGCGGGCTTGCTGTAATAAAAGGTAGCATTGCGGGATGCGACCTGCTGCTCTGCAAATGGCGTGTGGTCGTGCAGGTAGGCATTGGGCCAGAGGTGCAGATAGATGTACCGGAGCGTATCGTGTGAATTATTTGTATAAACAAATTCTTCGTAGCCATGCAGAAAATGCCGCTCATCATCCAGCCGCACCTCCAGCTTTGTATCTACCCGCTGCTGAAAATAAGGCTGTTGCGCATGTGCCGCAAAACCCCCGATCATTGCCGCCAAAAGAAAACCGCGTTTCATGCCGCGAAGATAAGTTGCAGGTGGTGGTAATAAATAAATGCGTTTTTTACGGCATGCGCTCCTGAGGAATGTATGATCATTTCATGTAGGAATGATGGTAACTTTACGTTTTCCAAAAGCGTTTACAGCTGAGATGCGCAAACTTTTTTTCTTTTTTTTATTATTGATGATTTCTGCGCAGGGAGCAGGCGCGCAGGCGGATCTTTTCGGTACAACAAAGGCTCCCGCGCGCAAAGGATTTATAATCGGGGCAAATGGAACTTTTGATATACCCGGCGCGGATATGGCAAAGCGTTTTGGGCTGAGCTACAGACTGGGGCCATCGCTGCTCTATAAAACAACAGACAATTGGATGTTTGGCGCCAAATGCGACTGGCTTTTTGGCAATAAGATCAAAGAGCCGGGCCTTATGTCCAATATAGTAGATAGCCAGGGCTTTTTTATTACCAATCAGGGTTCGCGCCAATCGGTCGAAGTTTTAGAGCGCGGCTGGGCTATTGGTCTTATGGCTGGCAAGATATTCCCGGTATCGAAAGCAAATCCAAACAGCGGAATACTGTTGCTTACCGGTGTAGGCTTCCTACAGCACAAGATCAATATTTATGATGCCGATAAGATTGTAACACAGCTTAGCGGCGACTATCGCAAAGGCTATGACCGGCTTACCAATGGCATTTACATAGAGCAGTTTGCAGGCTACAATCATTTTGACCGCAAGGGCTATTTTAACTTTCATATCGGGCTCAATCTGATGGCCGGTTTTACCAAAGGACGGCGCGATTATCTGTATGATGTTCGTAGGCCGGATAATCAGTCGCGCCTTGATATTTTATATGGAGTGCGTGGTGGCTGGTATGTGCCGCTTTTCCGCAAAAAATCGGAAGAGGTTTATTTTGAGTAGGCGCAATTTTAATTCATCTAAGCAGAAAGAGGAATTTTGAAAACCTTCTTTCCAAAGGACAATACTTAAAATGCCGCATTACCCGGCGTCCGTGGAAATGGAATTACATCGCGGATATTCGTCATGCCGGTTACAAAAAGCACCATCCGCTCAAAGCCAAGCCCGAAGCCTGCATGTGGCACTGTACCATAGCGGCGTGTATCGAGATACCAGTATAATTCATCGGCAGGAATGTCCATTTCCTTCATACGCTGCTCTAACTTATCAAGCCGCTCTTCCCGCTGCGAGCCACCAACTATCTCGCCAATGCCGGGCGCAAGAATATCCATGGCGGCAACAGTTTTTTCATCGTCATTTTGCCGCATATAGAAAGCTTTGATGTTCTTAGGATAATCGGTTACGATCACCGGCTTCTTAAAGTGCTTTTCTACGAGATAGCGCTCATGTTCGCTCTGCATATCGATGCCCCAGCTTACATCATACTGGAATTTCTTTTTCTTGTACGCAGGCGAGCTCAACAAAATATCGATGGCCTCGGTATAAGTAATGCGCTCAAACTGATTCCCTGCCACAAATTCCAGCTTTTCGATCAGGCCCATTTCACTCCGTTCCGCCATCGGCTTTTGCTTTTCTTCGTCGGCAAGGCGCTGCGCTAAAAATTCAAGATCGGAGCGGTTGTTTTCCAGGGCATAGGAGATAAGGTACTTAATGAAATCTTCCGCGAGATCCATATTGTCGGTAAGGTCGTTGAATGCAACCTCCGGCTCTATCATCCAGAACTCGGCAAGATGCCGGGCCGTATTGCTGTTCTCAGCCCGGAAGGTAGGCCCGAATGTATATACTTCGCCAAGCGCCGTTGCTCCAAGCTCGGCTTCCAATTGCCCGCTCACCGTAAGGTTGGTGCTGCGCCCGAAGAAATCATAATCAAAATCAATTTCACTTTTAGGGCTTCTCTTAAGACTACTATTTATCGTACTAAAATTAAAAAATGAAAAAGCTAATAATGGATGATTTTCTTTTTTGAATCTTCTCGTTATTTCAAAAGGTTTGCTTTTTCGAAGGACATTTAAAACTGTATCATGGAAATATTCCTTATTGTCGTTATCTCTTTTTTCATAGAGAAAATTTTCAAAATTTTTATAAAAATCCTGAAGATATGTACTGATCGCAGAAAAACGTTTGCGATTTTTCGAAGAAGCTAAATATTGTAAGTCAGCAGGTTTTGCCAAAATTATTCGTCGTAAATCAAAATCTTTTTCAATTGCTTTAATTCTCTGATTCAATTCTCGGATATCAATTTTCTTAGTCTCAATCCAATTCATTATTTGGGAATAATAGACACTTGATATTTCTTCCAAACCCTTATTCCTAAGTTGAACATTTTTAATCGGCAAGGTAGTAACCCGAAACGTTTCACCGGCGCCCTCGGCATCACTGGCAGTTACAATCGGCGTGTGCAGATATATAAAACCACGGTCATTGAAGAATTGATGAACGGCAAAAGCAAGCGCATGGCGCACCCGGAATACAGCCCCAAACGTATTGGTGCGGAAGCGGAGATGTGCAATTTCGCGCAGGTATTCAAGCGAGGGTTTATTCTTTAATTGGAGCGGGAACTGCTCGCCGTCGCAATCGCCCAGCACTATAATTTCATCCGCTTTTATTTCTACCCGCTGTCCTTTGCCTAAGGAATGAATCACCGTTCCGGTAATGCTCAAAGCCGCGCCCGTTGTGATGCGGCGCAGAATAGACTCATCCAGTCCAAGCTCAATTACCGCCTGTATATTTTCTATGCAGGAGCCATCGTTCAGCGCTATGAACTGATTGTTGCGGAACGAGCGGACCCAGCCTTTTACAGTAGTTTTATAATCAGTATTTTCATTGGCAAGGATTGCCTTGATCTTGGTACGGGACATTTTTCTCTAAGATTGCGGACTTTGAATAGTTGGTTTCGGAACAGCCGGATTTTTAGGCTTATCAAGAAATAAATACTTCACAGCGATAAGGATCATAAAAACAGCAAAGATTTTTTTCACGACAGTTGTGTCAAGCTTATTGGCCAGCAAGCCGCCGAAATAGCCACCTACCAAAAAAGTTGCAGCAATAACAAGCGATGCCTGCCAGTTGGCCTCCCCGTTACGGAAGTACGTGTAAGCGCCGGCAGCCGTTACCGGCAGCGCAATAATCAGTAGAGATGTGCCCTGCGCCAGCTTCTGATCCATCCCGTAAAAAAAAACCAGCGCAGGTACGATTACCAGACCTCCGCCAATGCCGATCATGCTGCTCATAAAGCCGGCAAAAAGGCCGATCACTAATAAGATTACCACTTGTTCTACGCTCATCCCATTTCGTTTTATTCCGGATCGAAAAAATTTATTCGGGGCTTAGCTTACAGCATGAAGAATGAAAGCCAGTGAGCCTCCGGCTATCACTAACCATAAAAGTACGCCGAGTATCAATGGCTTCATTCCTACAGATCGGATCGTTTTCATAGAGAGGCTTGCGCCGATAAAAAAAAGCGTCAGCACCAAACCGGCTTTGGCAATCATTACGAGGTAAGGACTTATCGTATGAATGGCCGGCACGTAAGTATTGATGAGCATCGCCAGGATGAAAAAACCGATGAAGTAAGGAATCTTGATCTTTTGAGCCCCTTCTTTAAAAAACATAGAAGTGATAAGCGCCAGTGGGATAATCCATAGCGCCCGTGCGAGCTTTACTACAGTAGCAATCTCCAGCGCCTTTGCGCTGAATTGTTTTGCTGCGCCTACGACAGAACTTGTATCATGGATGGCAATGGCGCTCCACAGCCCGAACTGTGTATCGCTCATGCGCAAATGATGCCCGATCCAGGGAAAAAGGAAGAGCGCAATTGAATTAAGGATGAATACAATGCCCAGCGCAACCGATATCTGCTTTTCATCTGCCCTGATTACAGGCGCAATCGCAGCAATAGCGCTTCCCCCGCAGATGGCAGTACCGCTGGAAATAAGATGCGTGGTTTTTCGGTCAATCTTGAGGATAATACCCAAAGCTGCGCCAAGAAGCAAAGTACCAACGATCGTAACCATCGTAAAAAGCACGCCCTGCCTGCCTGCCGCTGCCGCGCTGTAAATATTCATGCCGAAGCCGAGACCCACTACAGAGTATTGCAGCAGTCGGGTTGTTATCTTGTATTCCTTAAAAATTTTGGGGAATGGATTATTGGTAAGCTGCGCCAGGATAAGCCCTGCGAGCAATGCAATCGGAGCGCTTACATAAGGTGTAAGGCAAAGCGCTGCGGCAATAATAAAGATCGTCTTCCGTACCGGATCGGGCAGGGCAAAGGGTTTTGCAGTATCGCCGGGTGGTAATGGTGCGGAAGACATAAGATGAATGAAAGTGAATGGTGGAGAATTAGTTAGCAGTCGCAGACATTAGTGCTTCGTAATCCTTAATGGCATGGCCGAGAATTTTCTTCGCCAGGCGCTCGCCCTGAAATTCTTCGATCTTCACCACCTTCTTTTCGAGTTTTTTATATTCCTCGAAGAAATGGCGCATCTCGGCTATAAAATGCGGCGGCAATTCTCCTATGTCATTGATGTAATTCACGCTCATATCGTTGGCGCAAACGGCAATCAGCTTATCATCTGCCTCGCCCTGATCCAGCATACGCATTACCCCGATTATCTTGGCTTCAACTAAGCACAGCGGCTGCATTTCTATCTGCGAAAGCACCAATATATCCAATGGGTCATTATCATCGCAGTAAGTACGCGGTATAAAGCCATAGTTGGCCGGATAATATACCGATGAGTAAAGTACGCGGTCAAGCTTCAGCAGGCCGGTTTCTTTATCCAGCTCATATTTTGCACGGGAGCCTTTCGGTATTTCTATGATTGCATTTACACGATTGGGTACATCCTCTCCATAACTTACCGAATGCCACGGATTAAAGCTCATACTGGTTTTCATTTAGCCGGCAAAGGTAATCGCTTGATGCAATTTTCGGGCAGTAATTCCGTTAGTGGTATAATTTGGCTCCCTGTGAAAGCCCATGCTGGCGCGGTTTTTAATGTCCTTTTTATCATTGCGTAAAATTTAGTGTGGCTCAGTTGTTTTTTTCACCCTGACCTATATCTTTGCAACCACTCATTGTAATACAACAACGTAAAAGTTTTCAACTCAACACAAATTCAAAAACAACAGACAAAAGCAAACCACTATGGCAGACGTAAAAACTACCGCACCAAGGCCTACAACACCTAACAGCGGCAACCGCTCCGGCAAGCCCAAAAATTCCAATAACTTCTTCCTTAATTTGGGCATTGTAGCAGCTTGTGCTATTGCTGCCTACGTTATTTATGCTTTTGTACTTGGCAACCCAAATAATTTTGCGGATGGTGCAATGCGCCACAAAGGCAAGGCGGGTAATTTTATGGCTACCATGTATGAAGGCGGCTTTGTAGTACCGGTACTCGTTACCTGCCTGTTGACACTTCTTACTTTTTGTGTAGAGCGTGCCCTTACTATTTTTAAAGCCCGTGGTAAAGGTGACAGTGGTGAATTTGTACGTAAAGTACAATATCACCTTGCCAATAAAAATATCGACGCTGCACTGGCGGAATGCGATAAAAGCGGCGGTTCTGTAGGAAACGTTATGCGGGCAGGCCTTGTTAAATATCGTGATATGATGAACAATAATGAGCTGGATACAGACCAGAAAGTATTGAGCATTCAAAAGGAAATTGAAGAGGCTACAGCGCTTGAGCTGCCTATGCTGGAAAAGAACCTGGTATTCCTTTCTACCATTGCATCCTGCGCTACACTTCTCGGCCTGTTTGGTACCGTACTTGGTATGATCCGTTCTTTTGCCGCAATGGCAACAGGTGGTGCTGCTGATGCCGGCGCGCTTGCAGGTGGTATCTCTGAAGCCCTGATCAATACCGCGTTTGGTATCGGTACATCCTTTATCGCTATCATCGCTTACAACTTCTTTACCACCATTATCGATGGTATTACTTTCGGTATCGATGAAAGCGGCTTTACGCTTACGCAGAGCTTCGCTGCTACTTATAAGTAATCATTCTGCGCCATCCGGCGTTTTAATCGAAAATCATATTTCATGGATAGCTTAAACAGTTATCCATGAAAGTTCTTTAAAAATGTTTGTGGAATATTGCCACTGATGTGTCTTTATTCAAGCTAACGCAGAAAAAACCATTATGCCTAAAGTAAAAATAAAAAGAGGCAGTACCAATATCGACATGACGGCGATGTGCGATGTGGCTTTTTTGCTGCTTTCGTTCTTTATGCTGGCTACTAAGTTTAAGCCGGATGAGCCGGTAGTCGTTACTACACCTTCCTCTATCTCTTCTACTACCTTGCCCGATACATCGATCATGATGATCACTATCGATCCGAAGAACCGCGTGTTCTTTACGATCGACAGCAAGAATGTAGCAGCTACAGGTGGTAAAAATTCCAGAGCCGGTCTCATCGACGATATGGACCAGTTTAAAAAGCTTGGTCTTTCGAATGAGGAAAAGATGAAGTTTACCAAGGGGGCATCAGTGGGTGTTCCGCTAAACCAGTTGAAATCTTATCTATCTCAGGACGGCGCTGCCCAAAAAGAACTGGAAAAGACGGCGGCAGGTATCCCGATTGATACAACTATGGGTAGTACCACCAATGAGCTGAATGACTGGATAACAGTTGCAAGAAATAATAATCCTTATCTGCGCATCGTGATCAAGGCAGATGCAGCTACTTCTTTCCCCGGCTATAATAAGGTACTGAAAACGCTTTCGCAGATGAAGATCAACAGCTTCAACCTCGTTACCAACCTCGAAGCAGTGCCTGTAGGTACAGCCGCCTATGTGAATGCACAGAACGGTGTTACCCAGTAATTACAAGACAAAAATTTCTCTTAACAGCTAAAATCATTTGAACAATGGCTGAAATGGATACCTCGGGTGGCGGGGGGCATAAAAAGGGCCCCGGCGTCAAAAAAGGCAAAAAGCTTTCCACCCGTATTGACCTTACTCCAATGGTAGATCTCGGTTTTCTGCTCATTACATTCTTCCTCTTTACCACAACACTGGCAAAGCCGAAGACAATGCAGATTACAATGCCCTATAAAGATCCCAAGCAGATAGTGCCGCCGGATGAATTGAAGGCTGATCAGTCGATGACTATCCTGCTGAGTAAAGATCACCGCCTTTATTACTATGATGGCATCGGCAGCGATCCTACGAAGCCGCCAAATGTAAAAGTTACCTACTTTAAGCCCAAAGGTGGTATCCGCGATGTGATCATTGACAAGATTGCGCGGGTTAAGGGTCTTCAGGCTTCAGGCGTACTGAATTCAAAGAATGACGCCGCCTTTCTTATCAAGCCGGATGTAACCAGCACTTACGATGATTTCGTGAATATCATGGATGAGATGAATATTAATGATGTGAAGATCAAGGCTGTGGTTGATATCTCGCCGGTAGATCAATCGTTCATTACACTCACCGAGGCCGCGAACGGAGTTAAGTAGATGCGGATTTGTGAAATGCCGTCAGAATTGCGGCTTTGTTATCACCCTTAGATTTTTGTAATAATGGATATCAGTAAAATCCTTAAAAGCGATTACCTCGATATACTTTTCGAGGGGCGCAATAAGCAATACGGAGGTTATGAGCTGCGCAATAAGTACCCAACGCGTGCGCGCAATGCAGCGATAGCAACCATTGCTTTTGCAATGCTGGTTGCGGCCGTTCCGGTGATTGCCGCTATTCTCGAGAAAAACGAAGGTAAAAAACCGGTTATCGTAATGAGCAAGGTTACGCTCACCGAGCCGCCACCTATCGAGCCCGACAAGCCCAAGCCACCACCACCTCCACCTGCGCCGCCACCGCCGGCCCCGCCATCTGTGAAGTTTACGCCACCGGTCATTAAGCCTAATGAAGAAGTAAAGGAAGATGTAAAGCCACCGGATGAAACAAAGCACGAAGTGGCAGGCCCTGTAACAGTTGCGGGTGATGAAAATGCATCGGCACTTGCGCCGCCAACCGAAGGGCCAACAGGCAACGGGCCGGTAGAAGCTCCTCCCGCAGCGCCGCAGATCCTGCGTCAGGTATCACAGATGCCGGAATTTAATGGTGATGTATCTTCCTGGCTTAACAGCCACCTGAAATACCCCGATGCCGCCCGCGAGGCTGGTACTGAAGGCCGTGTGATCGTTGAGTTTGTAGTAAACGAAGATGGCTCTATATCGCAGGCGAAAGCTGTAAGAGGCTCTGGTAGCGGAGCTTTGGATAATGAAGCCTTACGTGTGGTAAGCGCTATGCCAAAGTGGAAGCCCGGCAAACAGCAGGGTACCGCAGTAAAGGTTTATTTCAGCCTGCCGATTACCTTTAAGCTCGAGTAATTTAACCTGTTAAGATTTTCAAAGCCACCGTAAACAACGGTGGCTTTTGTTTTTATTCAGAATGATTCCTTTGTTGTTAAACAAATTTACTTTCCCAGCCAGCGCATTGCATTATCCCAAAGAAGCGCTTCCTTTAATGGAGTTGAAAAATCCATGTTTTCAATAAGCTTTCCCGGCACATGCTCGCCGAGCGGGAACGGATAATCCGAGCCCATGCATACCTTTTCGCTGCCCATTATATCCACCACAAATTCCAGGGCCTTCGGGTCGTGTACCAGCGCATCGATCCAGAATTTGCCCAGGTATTCCCGCGGATTTACGGGGTTGTCGATGGCGCATAGATCGGGGCGCACATTGAATCCATGCTCTATCCGGCCAACCGTTAGCGGGAAGGAGCCACCGCCATGCGCAAAAGCAACCCGTAAGGAAGGGTACTTTTCAAATACGCCGCCGAAGATCATGGAAGCAATAGCCCGTGCGGTTTCCGCAGGCATGCCTACCAGCCAGGGCAACCAGTATTTAGCCATATCATTTTCGCCTATCATCTCCCATGGATGCACGAATATCGCGCAGCCCAACTCTTCCGCAGCTTCCCAGAAAGGGCGAAAGGAGGCATCGCTCAGGTTCTTTCCGTTTATATTGGAGCCTATTTCGAGTCCCGGCATTTTCAGCTCTGTTACACAGCGCTCCATCTCGTGGATCGCCATATCCACATCCTGCATGGGTACGGTGCCGATGGCCATAAAGCGCTCAGGCTGCAGGTCCACACAGGTAGCCATATGATCGTTGAAAAAGCGGGCTGTCTCTAAGCCATGCTCTGGCTTTGCCCAGTAGTTGAACAGTACCGGTATCGTGGAGAGCACCTGCATCATTACATCCGTGGCATCCATCTCCTTTGTGCGCACGCCGGCATCCCAGCAATTTTCTTCTACCTCGCGGAATACTTTATCCCCCTTTATCATCCGCGCGCAGCATGGCTTATGATGCTCTAAATGAATGAACTCGCCATACCCGAACTTCTGGAACCAGTTAGGGATTTTCTCCGGCATGATATGCGTGTGGATGTCGATCTTTTTCATGATATAAGCCCGGTTTTGGCAGTCAGCAATATTAATGCATCGTGTAAGATTGCCGGGCATTGTTTTTTAAGAGAATTTATGAAAAACACGTTATGAGTTCAGCATTTGTAAAGGAGGGCGATGCGCAATGGCTGCACGATATTCCGCCAACGATGGCGGCCCTGATCGATTACCTTACACGCGAAAACAATGGCATCCGGGTATATGAAGTAAGTGCTCAACATAGTGAAAAGCTGGGAAAAGAGGTGCATAAAATGAGCAACGGCCTGGATTATGCCATAGATGCCGCGCACCGTTGGGAAATTATATGGTAGCGGAGTGCTATGACATCTTCCCTCGTCCTCTTTCGCAACGCGGATGCATGCGGTAAGGCTTTTGCAAAGCCGGTAAAAAGGATCACGCGTCATAGAGGCTATGCCGATGGTATCCGCATTACGGCCGCGGACAAGGGGGCAAGCGTTTATTATTGTTTTTGCATGATCATCTTCCTTATTAAGGAAATTTGCCCTAAATGATAATAGCTGTGCTCGATAACGCCTTCTATGTTTCGCAAATAGCTTCCATACTTTTCATCCATAAACTGTTGGTCCAAAAGGCGGTCATCCAGCCGTTCAACCCTGTCGGCAAATTTTTTAGCATTGTGCAGGAAGCCGGTAACCAATTGATCCCAATCTGCTGCTGATTTTATTTCCGGAAGGTCGAAACTATATTTGTCGCTGATCTCAAGCTTCCCATTTTCAAAGGCGTTCAATAGCCCTGCTAAATAATAATTTATATGATAGGTCAATGCGGCTATCGTATTTAAGCTGCCAACTTTCTGAGTTGCCTGTTGCCAGTTTATATTTAGTAGTTGATGTTTATAATTCGTGTTAGCAATCCAATGCCCATCGAGCAACACTTCCCGGACTCTGCCTGCAATAGCCAGGTTTCTTATCATAGTATTTGTGATGTTGAATATTTCTCTTCGCTTGTTTGCGGCCGCAAGGCCAACGTACGCGAGGCTTTGCAGAGCGGTGAAAGCTGTTCGTAATAGAGCTATTATGATGATTACGTTGCGTCTCGTTAAAATGGAATGCAACGAAAAAGTGTTTATGCAGTGCTGGGCTCCGTGTTACTTCAGCTAGCAAACAGCTTTAGTCAAATTAAGATAAAAGATTTAAAGTATGTTCTTCTACCGGCATTGCATAAACAAACTGTTGTGCGCCATTTATCGTCTTCGATGTAACTTCTCCAATGATTTAATTAAGAAGTCTGCTAACTCTTGTTCTTTAATATTAAACATCTCCTGATTTTCTTTTACCACATTCTTAAAACTGTTTAAGAACTCATACCATCCATCAGTAAGTCCATTCACGTATTTTTGCCCGTCTTTTAAATCATGAACAATGTGTCCTTTACCATTTTTTTCGAGTGTCAAGCATAACTCGTCAAAAAGCTTCCAATAGTCAATCCAGCTATCCAGTTTCCAGTTGTGCATTTACCGTTAATTGTTTTTATACATTTAGCCAAACTTCCGAGTCTATGGGGACGTCTTCTTTTGTTACGTCAGGTCCAATGAGGATATCGCGAAGATTGTTATAGCTGATTCCTCTAATAATGGTTTCAATAACTGTTTTGTCAGGTCTCACAATCTTTATTTTGTCGCCAATGTTTGCTTTCTTGTTGGCAAATCTTGGTACTAAAATTAAGCCCCGTCCGGTAACCATAAATCTTTCTTCAACCTTGAATAGAAGCATCGTGTTGTTTTAGATGGCGCACAACGTTAAAGCATTGGCATCGTGGCGGGCTTCCGTAATCCGTCAGGCTGGAACCGCTCCTGAACAAAGAACTGAAGATGATTTTTTTTCCTGATGCCGCCATAACGCCAATGTTGCGTGCAGTTTTTATTCAGGTAAACCTAATTTTACTTCATCTGGTAAAAATTCTCTAATGACTTTATAACCGTCTAGTAATAACTTTCTATTTTCTGAATCTTTTGTCCACTTAAATACTTTAGATGTAAAACTTTTAAGCCATCCTTTTTTGTTAAATGAATTAATTGTTTGTTTTAATGTATCAATGTCCATATGAAGCCTTCCTACTTCTTGCTCATATGCTTTTTTGTCTTCATTAGTTTGGTGTATTTGAGATTTTAAAGTCTCTTCCAATTCATCTAAACGAATTGTCAATTTAACAGCTTCGTCAACGGTAAAATAACCATCCTTAATCGTTTCGAATTTTGCAAATATTTCGTCAATCTGTTGCTGCTGATTTTCAACTTGTTTCACAACTGGATTGGCTGAAAGCTCTTCCCAAATACAATTCAACCATGTATTAATATTTTCAAAAATGCCTGGTTCGCCTTGAAAAGTGAAAGATTCTTCGAATGCTAATGGACCCGGGCAAACATTTCCTGAAAAGGAATAAAACGGTCTGCCGTAATTCTCTTTGTCGATTGTCGTTGTAGAATTTGGTACCTTAAATACAATTTTATATTTTGGTTCTATGTTAAATCTAATAGTCAACAATACAGCGCTATTCTGACCTTTGGTGGTATCCACCTTAAAATCTGAACTATCAAAGCGGTGATGTTCGTCAATTGTTTTGGTAATATCTCGATAAATCTTGTCTCTAATCATTATTGATATTGTTATTTAAGTAAGTTCTTATAATGAGGATAATTTGCAAAGAACGTTCAGGGCTTTATGCAGGTTGGGAATTAGTATTCCGTCTGCCGATAACCGCTGCTGATTGAAAATATATTGTTGAAGTTATGTACAAAAGCTGATAGATATTTGTCTGCTGGAACTGAAGCTGGGATTTGCAATTAGCCCATGTTTCAAGGTCAGGCCCAACTTGCATAAAACCCCAATGTAGCAGCATAGCACTCGTCAGCGTATTGAGTCAAGAAATGAAAACTCGCTTTCTGGCAATTCTGATAGTCCTAACAGTTTATAATAGTCCATACCTAAAAGTGAAAGCGTCATTAAACCAGTTGCAACGTCAGAAAGGTCTAACAATGCAGTGTTGTCATTTCTATAAATTAATCCTTGCTTTTCTAGTGTCACAAAATCTTGCAATAGAAATTGAAGGTCACTTGTAAAATTTAAAGTGTCGTCTCTGTAGTCTGTTTCCCTTAAATGAAATTTGTTATCCAAATTTTGTCCGACTAATGCAAGTAAAACCAATTGTCGATATGAAAGTTGCTGTGCAGTATTTAAAACTTGGTTTGCAAGTTCTGGTTTAATAGTTGTGTCAAAAGCTACATTTTCATAAATCCTTGTTACGTATTTTATCTTTTTCTCTTCATATTCATTTTTGCATTTCAATAATATACCTTCAAAAAGTTCTTCTGCTTTACTTCTATTAATATCATCTGCGTCAAAAAAATTGTCTTGTCGTAACAACTGCCCATTTTCAAGTCGGTCTTGAATACCGACAATTGTCAAACCCGCTGCTGCACCAACTCTGACTTGTTGTCTATGAGATAAAAATCGGTCAGCAAATTCAATAAGCCCTTTTGCAACTGCAACACCCGCCACACTACCACCAATTGCTCCTGCTGGTCCGCCAATTAAGCCAATAGCACCTCCAGAAGCTGCACCAATGATTTCAGCACCTATTTCTAATATTTTTTTTGTTTTGGAAGTGTCGCTCATGGTAATGGTCTGTTGTGCTTGCTGCTAACTCGTAAATACACGCAATTCGCCAATAGAATACTACCTGCGTAACTATTTGATTGAGCGCCAACTACCAGCATATCACGCATTGCGCATTTCTCATAATAAGCTTATATTATTATTCAATTTACGCAACAACGAATATTTCTTAAAGGGATAATCCAAACCTACAAATAATTTTCAATAGCCACAATACGAGCGGCAAGAACACTTTTTTATACCATAGTAATGCGTAATCACAAGCCTATTTCGTAAAAAAACAAATTTCCATATCTTCTAATCCTGCCTTTCACCGCCCATACCGCAAACCAACGCCAAGATAAAACCCCCTCCCCGGCGAAGTATTATAATAGCGCCCGCCAAAAGCATTGATATCCGGCCCGGCGGTATAGCGTGCATCTGTAAGGTTTTCCCCGCCGCCAAATACCTCAACTACGCCCAGCTTTTTTACAGCGTATTCATAACCGGCCCGGAAACCAACTAAATGATAAGGAGCGGTTTGCTCGCTGTTCGCATCATTCAATTGGATGGTACTATTGTAGTAATAGGTAATATCAAGATAAGGCCCGTAATGGCTGCGCAAGTGCACACCAGCGGCGACCGTATGGCCCGGTACCCCCGGCAGCAGATAGCCCGAGTAATCCTTATCCACCTGCACAAACTGCCCGTACCGGAAATGATCATAGGTATAAGCCAGGCGGAAGGAGCCTTCACCAAAGCTGTTTTTGTGCTGCTGCAGGAACATATAGGCTACGCTTAGCTCTGCGCCAGCCTGTTTAGTTGTTCCGCTGTTGATGTAATAATCGCCGCCCAGCGCATCGCGGCGCTGTACTATGGCATGGTTCAGGGCAAAATAAAACAGGCTCAGATCATACGTAAGCCGCCGGCTGAGCAGGCTGCCCCGTGCGCCAAGCTCATAATTCCAGCCCCATTCGGGCGTAAGATCGAGGTTGAGCGCGCTGCCGCTGGGTGCCAGCTCCGCGCTGGTAGGCGGCGAAAAGCCGCGCGCAACTATGGCATATACCGAAATTCCCGCGTTCCATTTTTTAAGCAGCGCAAAGCGCGGGGAAAGCTCATTGTCAAAATTCCGTACCTGGCTGGTATAGGCGGGGTTGGAAAGCAGATCGTAATCCAGCTTCAGGGAGCTGAGGCTCAGTCCGGCAGTAGCGGTCCAGCCTCTTTGAAAGTTGAGGGAAAGCTGGCTAAAGCCGAATAATTGGCGGCTCTGTACGGATTCATTGGCCTGGAGCGTATCCGGATTACCGCCTTTATTGCGATAGGTGGCAAATGTTGAAAAATTGCGCTGCAATTCTGCGCCGGCTAACCATTGAATATGTGTTTTCCTGAGATCACCCTCCCATTTTAAGACAGACCTTCCGCCTGCATTGGGCTCATAGGTGCGGGAATAATTGCGCAGGTTCGGGTTGCGCATCTGCGAATAGGCCCCGTAATGCGTAGTGGTGCTGCTCCAGTGCCTGCTGAAACAATGCGCGATGGAAAACCCCGCGAGGAAGGTTTGTTGGTAGATCGTAGCACCTGCTGCCGCTGCACCGGGCCGCGCCATTCGCGGAGCGCTATCCCATTCCCGGAGTGTAAGCGCACCGGGCGTTTCATAGGTAAGATCTCCATAAAGAAAATGCGCATCCAGCCGGGTAGCTGCATCGATCCTGCCACTGGCATCCCACGAAAAAACGTCCCGCTGCATAGCCGTCTGGTCGCGGTAGCCAGCTGAAGAAAGGTGCTGGTAGCGAACTGTATGGTGGAAGTTTTCCTTTCCCAGCCGTACTTCACCTTCCAGGTTCAGCAGGCCATACGAGCCGCCGGTTGCTTCTGCTTTGGCGCCTTCCGTCCATTGCTGCGGCTCGCTGTTGATGAGCATTACACCGCCCGTGCCGGCACCATACACGCTGCTGCCCGGTCCTTTTAGTATTTCGATAGAGGCAATATTATAATAGCCAAGCTGGTTGAGGTAAGTAGTGCCGCCGGGGTCGGTAAAGGGAATGCCATTGTAATAGATCTTTACGTTGCGCACTCCGAATGGAGCACGCAGAGCGCTTCCCCTGATTGCCAATCGGTAAGAGCCGGGCGAGCGCTCTTCCATACGTAAGCCCGGCGCGGCATTCACCGCAGCTACGATGCCGGTATTAGCGTATTGATGTAAAAGGGCCGGGGTTACAATATTCACTGCCGCCGGGGCCGCATTCAGCGCTGTGGTTTGCTCAAAGGAATGTACCGTAACTTCCCCAAGCTGCTGGTTAATAACAGAATCGCCCGAAACAGCTATTTCCTGGCCAAATAAAGGAGTGTTCCCGCTAAAGAGAAAGAGGATAAAAAGGAAAAATGGCTTCATAAGCGTTGGTGCAGATAAGCTCCATAATTATCAGGCCAGATGGAAAAGAATAGCGCATAAAAAATGCCGGGCAATAACTGCCCGGCATAATCAGATAAAAAAATTCAACCTTTTACATGTGCGATGCAGGCCGTGTATAAATGGTAATCGTATCGCGCTTGGGCATAGCAGCAGCAATGCGTGCCGGAGCGGCAGGGAGCATCGCAATATTGCTGTGAGATGGCACATGCGCTACTTTCTTGTTGAGCCAGTAGGCAGATGCAAGATATTGGCGTTGCGGGTAATAAATAAACAGGCAGGTGCCCCCCTTGATCGCATTGATGATTGCCGGTGCGAGCTTTGAATTTACTGCAGGACAGCCCCAGCTGCGGCCTAAACGCTGATTGCCTGCTACAAAATCCTTACATACGTAATCTGCGCCGTGTATTACAATACCACGGTCGAGGGCAGCACTGTTATAGCCATTATCCATGCCATTGAGGCGGAGGGAAGTGCCGTGCTCACCGATATAGGTTTCGCCTGTTACATAAAAGCCCAGGCTGCTTTGATGAGAATTGTTGGTATTGGAAAAAGCAGTAGCAAATTCATCGCCTGAACCCTGACCATGCGCTACATAAGTGTGCATCACCACTTTACGTGTATTAAGATCAATGATCCAAAGACGATCCTGTGTTGAAGAACGGGTAAAATCGGCAACGGTAAGGATTTGCTTATTGTCGCTCAGCTTACCGGCATCGCGAAGGTTCAGATAGCCTTTCATGGCAAGCTTAAACACTTCGGGGTTGAGCTTATCGCCGCGGCCAAAATCAATATCATCGTAAATGCCTGAAATATAGCTGTCTTCATCTGAAGAAGAAGCAACAAAGTTATTACCGGGCTCAGACGCCCTTACAGATTGGTGATAAAAAGAACTCAACACATAGATCGACAGGCACAAAATGCTTTTCTTAATTACCAAAACAGTTCAATTTTTAAAGTGAAGGAAAAATTAGATAAGTAAGGGTTTCAATCATAGGCGACTTTCACAAAGATAAGCTGTAAGGGTCCGCCGACAAAGAAAAACGACTTGTTTAACGCCCGTTTAACCCCGCCGATAGAGCTGTGAAATGCCTGAAAGGGTTACAGGATAAGGGTTTCAGCGGCTTAATAAGTGTGGACTTACCGTAAGTGAGCATTGGCAAATGTTATATGCCGGAGGCAGGGAAAAAGGTTACTTTTGACCGTCTTTTAAAAAAAATTGAAATTAGTATGAAAGAAGTGTATATCGTGTCCGCTGTGCGCACTGCAATCGGTAGCTGGGGCGGCGCGCTGAAAGATTTCTCCGCTACGAAGCTGGGCTCTTTCGCCATTAAAGGCGCCATTGAGCGCGCCGGCATAAAGCCAGAGGATATCAGTGAAGTATTGATGGGCTGTGTGTTGCAGGCAAATCTTGGCCAGGCTCCCGCCCGCCAGGCCGCACGCGGCGCCGGAGTACCGGATAATGTGCCCTGCACTACTGTCAATAAAGTATGCGCCAGCGGCATGAAAGCCATTATGCAGGGCGCGCAGGCCATCATGCTCGGCGATGCAGATGTAGTGATTGCCGGCGGCATGGAAAGCATGAGCAATGTGCCTTTTTATAATGCCAGCCAGCGGTGGGGTAATAAATACGGGAATGTAACTATGGTAGATGGCCTCGCGCACGATGGCCTCACCGATGTGTACCACAACTACGCCATGGGTAATGCCGCCGATCTTTGCGGTAAGGAATGCAATATTAGCCGGGAAGAGCAGGATGCTTATGCGGTACAAAGCTACCAGCGCAGCCAGGCAGCCATTGAGGCAGGTAAGTTTGGGAATGAGATCGTAGCCATTGAAATTCCGCAGAAGAAAGGCGATCCTATCCGTTTTGAGAAAGATGAGGAGCCCTATAATGTAAAGTTCGATAAGATAGCCAGCCTAAAGCCGGCATTCAGCAAAGAAGGAACCGCAACTGCAGCCAACTCATCAACCATGAATGATGGTGCTTCTGCGGTTGTACTGATAAGCAAAGAAAAAGCGGAAGCATTAGGCCTTAAGCCTTTGGCAAAGATCAGGGGCTATGCAGATGCTGAGCAGGCGCCGGAATGGTTTACTACTTCGCCATCGATTGCGGTGCCACTGGCAGTAAAAAAGGCCGGGCTTAAGATGGAGGACATAGAATTTTTTGAGCTCAACGAAGCCTTTAGTGTAGTAGCGCTGGCGAATGCGCAGAAAATGAATATCCCGCAGGACAAAATGAATGTAAATGGCGGTGCTGTATCCATAGGTCATCCGCTTGGCTCCAGCGGTGCCCGTATCATTGTAACGCTTTTGAACGTGCTTGAGCAAAATAGCGCAAAATTCGGTGTAGCTGCCATCTGCAATGGCGGCGGCGGCGCAAGCTCCGTAGTGATCGAAAGAATGTAATCTGAAAGCGACTACGCAAAACACAATAGCCTACGAATAACTTCGTGGGCTATTATATTTTGTTACGGCTAAAGCCGGACTTTAAGTGAATATGAATTCCCAAACTCCTAATTCCCAATTCCCAATTACTAACAGCAAGCTATCTTTACCAATATGGCCAAAAAAGAAGCGGGCGAAACCCCGATGATGCAGCAGCACCGGGAGATCAAGGCCAGGTATCCGGATGCCGTGCTATTGTTTCGGGTGGGTGATTTTTACGAAACTTTTAATGAAGATGCCGTTATTGCCTCCCGCATTCTTGGCATTACGCTTACCAAACGAAGCAACGGCGGCGTTACCAATTCCGACCTTGCCGGTTTCCCGCATCATGCCTTAGATACCTATCTGCACAAGCTGGTAAAGGCCGGCTATCGCGTGGCAATCTGTGATCAACTGGAAGATCCTAAGGAAGCGAAAGGCATTGTGAAGCGCGGTGTTACCGAGCTGGTTACACCCGGGGTAGCCACTTCCGATAAGCTGCTGGAAAACAAGACCAATAATTTCCTTGCAGCCCTTTATCTCACAGATGCGCAGTGCGGAGTAGCATTTATAGACATCAGCACCGGGGAGTTTTATACCGCTCAGGGCGATGCCGAATATATGGATAAGCTCCTGCAAAGCTTTCAGCCTTCGGAGATCCTGCTTTCCAAAGGAAAGCAGAAACAGTACCGCGAGCAAATGGATAGCAAGGTCTATACGTTTGCGCTGGAAGACTGGATATTTGCCGAGCAATATGCTTATGATCTTCTCTTACAGCATTTTGATACCCAATCCCTGAAAGGCTATGGGTTGGAAGATATGAAGCCGGCCATTATTGCCGCAGGCGCTGCGCTTCATTATTTAAAAGATACCGAGCATCCCAACCTGCAGCATATTACGGGCATTCAGCGCATTGTGGCAGAATCTTTCCTGTGGATGGACCGCTTTACGATCCGCAACCTGGAGCTGATGTCGTCCGTAGATGGCGGCGGTGCAAATCTCCTTCAGGCAATAGATCATACCTGCACCCCGATGGGCGCAAGATTGCTGAAGCGTTGGATGATCTTCCCGCTGTTCGATCTGCAGGGTATTGAGGCAAGATTATCGCTGGTTGCGCATTTTATCCGCGGGCAGGATTTGAGCAGAACGATCCTGCAACATATTAAGCAGACAGGCGATGTAGAACGTTTGATCAGCCGGATACCGCTAAAAAAAGCCTCGCCACGGGAAGTGGTACAGCTTGCCAAAAGCCTGCTGCACATGGAAGAAGTACAAAACATCTGTAAAAAATCGGGCAACCAGCAATTACTCCAATTAACGCAAAGCATACAAGCTTGTACGGAATTGCAGCAGCGTATAAAAGGCACGATATCAGAAGATGCCCCGGCGCTTGCATCCAAAGGCGGCATGATCCGGGACGGTATTCATGAAACCCTGGATGATCTTAGAAAAATCTCGCGAAGCGGAAAAGCTTACCTGCTGCAAATACAGCAAACAGAAGCGCAGCGCACGGGAATTACTTCGCTGAAAGTATCGTACAATAATGTATTCGGCTATTACTTAGAGGTTACTCATGCCCATAAGGACAAGGTGCCGGCAGACTGGATACGCAAGCAAACACTTACCACAGCAGAGCGGTATATAACGCCGGAGCTAAAAGAATACGAAGAAAAAATTCTGGGAGCAGAGGATAAAATTCTGGGCATCGAACTGGAAATATACGGCCAGCTTTTAGCAGCCATCGAGCCCTTTATTGCCTGCATCCAGGCGAATGCGCAGGTAATAGCACAGATCGATTGCCTCCTTTGCTTTGCGCACAATGCGCAGCGGTTTAATTATCACCGCCCGGTAATGACGGACGGGCTGGAGCTGGAGATAAAGGGCGGGCGGCACCCGGTAATCGAGCAGCGGCTGCCACCGGGCGAGGCCTATATAGCCAACGATATTCTGCTGGATAAAGATGCCCAGCAGATCATTATCCTTACCGGCCCCAATATGAGCGGTAAATCCGCGCTGTTGCGGCAGGCGGCGATCATAACGCTGATGGCGCACATGGGTTCTTTCGTACCCGCAGACGCAGCAACGATAGGCCTTACGGATAAAATATTTACCCGCGTAGGCGCATCCGACAATCTGAGCGGCGGTGAGAGCACCTTTATGGTAGAGATGAATGAGACCGCGAGCATCATAAACAACCTGAGTGCCCGAAGCCTCGTACTACTCGATGAGATTGGCCGTGGTACAAGCACGTACGATGGTATTTCTATTGCCTGGAGCATTGTAGAGCACCTGCACCAGCATCCGGCGCAGCCGAAAACCCTTTTTGCCACGCATTACCACGAACTAAACGAGCTCGAAGCGCAATTGCCGCGCCTGCGCAATTTCCATATTACGCACCAGGAGACAGCCAATAAAGTTATCTTTCTGCGCAAGATGGCCCCCGGCGGCAGCAGGCACAGCTTCGGGATACAGGTAGCAAGAATGGCCGGTATGCCGCCCGAATTGCTGAAGCGCGCCACCCAGATCCTTACATTATTAGAGCAAAAACACGGTAGTGACGGTGATGAAACGATAAGAAAGATCAGAAAGCAGCAGCCTGTTGCGGCAACGTTCCAGCTCAATATATTTGATGGGCTAACGGAGGATATACGTCGCATACAGCAGACGCTCGATGAAACGGACATCAATACGCTTACGCCGGTTGAGGCGTTGATGAAGCTCAATGAGATGAAGGAGATTGTAAAAGCCTACCAATAGGGAAGCATTGCGTAAGCCCGGCCTGACTTTTATAAGTATATTTCTGTAAACAGTTTTTTTTGAGAAACAAGTACCCGTTTTTACTGCTGATGTTATCCGCCTTCCTCATGTGGATGAGCTGCCTTACCCCACGCAAAGGTCCCGCACGCCGCTATCGTGAAGCCGCTCCGGCAGCACCTTTCGATGCTATTATCGTACCCGGTATTCCCTATGATGGACATGCCTGGGATTCTGTAATGAAAGCACGTGTGATCTGGGCATGGGTGCTGTATAAGAATGGCTATGCAAAGAATGTAATCTTCTCCGGCGCTGCGGTTTATACACCTTATAAAGAGGCTTATATCATGGGGCTTTTCGGCGAGAAGATCGGCATCCCAAAAGAGCATATTTTCTATGATACGCTGGCGCAACACAGCACAGAGAATGTTTATTATTCCTATTTAAAGGCAAAGGAGCTGGGCTTTAAATCCATTGCACTAGCTACGGACCCGTTCCAGTCATGGCTGCTGCGCTCCTATACCCGCAAGCGTTTCGGCACAAAAATTTATCACCTGCCTTTTGTTACCGATACCCTGAAAGTATATAATTCGCTTAGCCTGCGCATCAGCTCTGCAAAAATAAAGGAAGCCGAAAGCTGGAATTCCATCAAGCAGAGGCACGGCTTTAACGAGCGGTTCCGCGGTACGATGGGTAAAACGATCGACTGGTCGCAATATGAAAACGGCATGGTGCCGGCACTTTAGTTATCAGGAACTTGGAATTGGAGATTGGGAATTTGGGATGTTTTTATCTTTATAAATGCGATTGATTAACGTCAGCAATGGCGCGGTCATAAACGTGGTTACGAGCGCCATGATTACGAGCATGGTAAATATTTTCGGGGAGAGGATGCCTAGGTCGTAGCCAATATTGAGTACTACCAGCTCCATAAGCCCGCGCGTATTCATCAGCGCGCCGATGGACAGGCTGTCTTTCCAGGATTCGCCGGTAATGCGCGCTGCTATTGCGCTGCCGCCGAATTTCCCGGCAACTGCCACTAAGATGATGATGCCACACATTCCCCAAAGCGAAGTGTCTGTAAGCAGGCCGATTTCTGTACGGAGTCCGGTGAATACAAAGAAGAGCGGGAGGAACAATACAAGCGCTATATCCTCAATTTTATCGGTCATGATCTTACGAAAGTTCCAGCTATCCGGCATAATGATCCCTGCCATGAAAGCACCGAACAGGGCATGAATGCCGATCACCTCGCACAGGTAGGAGCTCACGAGCAATACAATAAAGACCAGCCCTACGGCAGATTGCTTCATAGACCGCTGCGGCAGCCATTTATGTGCCAGCCTTTTGAGCAATGGCTTCATGATGAGGAGCATAACCAGTACATAAGCAATTGTGCTTACCAGCACATATACAGTACCGAGGAGCGAGGAAGATTTTGCAACGGCTATTACGAAAGCAAGAATGCACCATGCAGTAATATCATCAGCCGCTGCGCAGGTGATAGCGATAGTACCGAGCTTAGTGCCGGTAAGTCCGCGCTCGCGGATAACGCGTGCCAGCACCGGGAAGGCCGTTATGCTCATAGCTATGCCCATAAACAAAGCAAAGGCATAGAAATGCACGCCGGGAGGGGCCATTTGCCTATAAATAAAATAGGCCAGTGCCACGCCAAGTCCGTATGGAAATACAATGCTCGCATGGCTGATGATAACTGCCGCGCCTGCCTTTTTTTTAATAAGACCAAGATCCAGCTCCATGCCTACTACAAACATGAACAGGATAAGCCCCACCTGGCTGATGAGCTGCAAGTGCGAAAGTGATTCTTTAGGAAAAACAAAGGCGCTGAAGGAGGGCATCAAGGCGCCGGCTACCGATGGCCCAAGGATGATTCCGGCTGCCATCTCGCCAATAACCGGCGGCTGCCCGATCTTTTGAAAGAGCGCCCCGCAAAGCCTTACTGCAATAAGAATAGTAAGCACCTGGAAAATAAATACGGCCAGCGGGTGGCCAAACGATTTAAGCGCTTCCTGCATAAACGGTTCGGTATGCGCTACCGGCTTATTGATAACGGTTGCGCCCTCAAGCGGAGAGCCCGCATTGATAACCAGATAGATCAATGCCAGCAACCCGCCAACAGTGCCGATATAGAAAAGCAGTTTACCCGTAGTTTTCATAGCGGCGAAAGATACATTCCGGACTAAGATTTTAATAGGGTTTAAATAGGCACGGGAACCCTGCAAATCATCCTAATCAGGATAAAATCGTAGTTCAGACAAAAGAAAATTCATTTAGAGTTGCTCAATCATGAAAATCTGCTGCATGCAAAATCAAAGCCCGTGCTCGCAGACCAGCCAGATCATTGCAGCCATCGTTGCTGCGCCCAGTTTTAACTCCCGGTGGCTTACGGCTTCAAATACATCGCGCTCGGTATGGTGGTAGTCAAAATAGCGTTGCTGATCCGGTACCAATCCCGCAAGCGGTACACCGAGCTTTTTCATCGGGTCTATATCCGTGCCGCCTTCTTCCAAAGTAAAATCATATACATTCATTGCCGCAAAGAGCGGACCGAAATCGCGGCGCACAATCTCTTTCTTCCCTTCAGGCATATCCAACCCGATGCCCCTGGGGGAAAAGCCGCCGGCATCGCTTTCCATGGCGAAGATGTGCTTTTCCTTTTTGGCAGCGGCGCTATCCGCATAGGCTCTGCCGCCGCGCGCGCCATTTTCCTCATTCATAAAAAGCACCGCGCGGATCGTTCTTTTGGGGCGAATGTTCAGTGCTTTAAAAGTGCGGATCACTTCTATGGATTGTACGCATCCTGCGCCATCATCATGTGCGCCTTCGCCCACATCCCAGCTATCGAGGTGGCCGCCGCAAACCAGGTAGTCCGCAGGCAGCATCGCGCCGCGCAACTCGCCGATCACATTGTAGGAAAGCACGGAATCGATCATTTTGCAATGGGTGGTAAGCTGTGCAGTTAAAGAACCTTTACGCAGCGCCTGCTCTATTACATCTGCCGTTGTATTGCCAACGGATACGGCAGGTATTTTAGGAATGGTATCATAATACCGCGTCATGCCGGTATGAGGCGCATCATCCATACCGGTAGATACCGCGCGGATAATTACTGCAATGCCGCCCTTTGAGCTTACAAGCCCCGGAGTCATCCAGCGGTATTTAACAGCATCGCCATAGCCCTCAAAAGTGGACAACAGATCCTGCCGGAAATGATAATTAAAGTACACGATCTTACCTTTTACATCGGCAGGCTTCATCCCCCGTAATTCATCCAGCGTTTGAACCATGATCACCGGGGCCTGCAGCATCCGGCCATCTGTGCCCACCGCATTGCCCAGCGAGAGCATCTTTACCGCTTCAAAACCTTTCGAAGAGGCCGTTTTTATTTTCAGGGATTCCGCACCGCGTACCCAGTGCGGCACCCAGACAGGCTGCAGCCATACGCTATCTGCGCCGGCATCCTGCAAAGCCTTTTTACCCCATTCAATCGCTTTGTATGATTCCGGCGACCCGCTCAGTCTGTGGCCTATTTTTTTAGTCAGCGTCCGGAGGTTTTCATAGCAGGTGCCATGCAGCATTACCTCATCGCGTATCCGGCGGATGGTGGCCGAATCACTGCCTGCGGCGCCTGCCGTAACTGCCCATCCTGCAACCAGTATAAGGATCGCTAATCGCTTCATGGCATAAATGTAATACGCGGGATGACATTTATTTGGCCGCACAGGATAGATTTACACTCAAATTGAAATCATGAAGCAGCTTTTCACCCTTTCTGCGTTAGCCGTCACGATCCTTCTTCTTGCGCAATGCAGTCCTAAGACCGCTAAAACGGTTGCAGCAGATAAGCCTGCAACTACAGGACCTGTAATCCCAAGCGCCGCGGATCAGGCGCACGGCCAGGCGATTTTTCAGGCAAGCTGCGGCAAGTGCCATAAGCTGTATGCGCCGGAAACTCGCACCGTTAAAGCCTGGAACCGCATCCTGCCGGAAATGTACCAGAAATCTAAGTTCGATGCCACTAAGGCCGCGCTTGTGGATGCTTACGTCCTCACCAATGCCAAGAAAGGATAATTTTTTACTTAAAAAGACACCAAGGTTTTGAAAATAGGAATTGTTTGCTACCCAACGTTTGGCGGCAGCGGCGTAATGGCTACGGAGCTGGGCATGGCGCTATCGGCCAATGGCCATGAGGTGCATTTTATCACTTATCAGCAGCCTGTGCGGCTCCATTTTCACCCCAATATTTATTACCATGAGGTAAGCGTGCCGGCCTATCCGCTGTTCGATTTCCCGCCTTATGAAACTGCGCTCGCCAGCACGATGGTCAATGTAATCCTCAACAATGATCTCGACCTGCTGCATGTGCATTATGCTATACCGCATGCATCCGCAGCCTATTTTGCCCGGCAGATATTAAGAAAACAGGGCCGCGATATACCCTTCGTTACCACGCTGCACGGCACGGATATAACCCTCGTGGGCAAGGATCCTACTTATGCGCCTGTGGTCACCTTTTCCATCAATGAATCGGATGCGATCACCGCTGTATCAGCCAACCTGCGCGATGAGACCTTCCAGCATTTTGCTATTGAAAAAGAGATACAGGTCATCCCTAATTTCGTGGATATTGCGCGTTTTCACCAGACAGATAAAGAGCATTTTAAAAAAATGCTGGCCCCCGATGGTGAACGTATCCTGGCCCATGTATCCAACTTCCGGAAAGTAAAGCGTGTGGATGATGCCATCCGTATTTTTGCAGAGGTGCATAAGCATGTGAGCTCCAAGCTGCTGATGATCGGCGATGGGCCGGAGCGCCAGATGGCCGAGGAGCTGAGCCGCTCACTGGGCATTTATAACGATGTGCGCTTCCTCGGTAAGCAGGAGCAGATGGATGAGATACTAAGCATCGCCGATCTCTTTCTGCTGCCCTCCTCCTACGAAAGCTTCGGGCTTGCCGCGCTTGAGGCAATGGCCTGCGGCGTGCCGGTTATCTCTACCAATGCAGGCGGTATCCCCGAGATCAATGTGCAGGGTGTAACCGGCTATCTCAGCGATATTGGCGATGTGGAGGACATGGCAAAGCACGCCCTCCACATCCTGAAAGATGATGCCACGCTACAACAGTTTAAGGACGCGGCCATTGCGCATGCCGATACTTTTGAGAAAGCGCTTATCACCCCTATCTATGAGGCGCTTTATGAAAAAGTGATTGCGGAGTACAAGCGTTAGCACCAATCTCCGCCCAAACCCGTAGAGACGTTGCACTGCAACGTCTCTACGGGTTTGGGCGTATGAGCCCGCGCGAGGGATAGTAGTGGAAAGCCCCCGTAGCGTTAGCGAAGGGCTTGGAACATGAGGTGCAGACGAAGCTTTAATAAAGCTTTGATTGTGCCTCGCGCGAAGCGTAGCCCGGCCGACAGGGCGCGCCCAACGATTCAATTAAGAATTAGAAATCGGGCTGGTCGTGCAGTGCATGCGCTGCCTGCCCGGAAGGCACGGGTTCGGGGCTAAACAGCAGCCACCAGCTCCTCCCAGTACTCAGCCCCGCGCCGCGTATGCGGTATTACGATGGTGCCGCCTACAATATTGGCCACGGCAAATACTTCATACACCTGCTCGGTGGTCAGGCCCTCGTCGTGGCACTTGCCTAAGTGATACCTGATGCAATCATCGCAGCGCAGCACCATACTTGCCACGAGGCCCAGCATTTCTTTCGTCTTCACATCGAGCGCGCCTTCGGCATAAGTGTTGGTATCGAGGTTAAAAAGGCGGTTGATCACCTTATTGTTCTTGCCGAGAATAACCTCGTTCATCTTCTCGCGGTAATCGTTGAATTCTTTTATCTGGTTGCTCATAGACTCAAAAATAGTACGGCAATCCGGAATCCGCTTTCCGAAATCCGGAATCAATAATTATCTTCCCCGCTATGTCTTCCTTATTCCGTAAAAAATCCATTGCACAGATAGAGCTAGATGCTGCCTCCGGTTACGGCGACGGCGAGGCGGGTATAATGCACAAAACCCTTACCGTGCGCGATCTAACCGCTTTTGGGGTGGCTGCCATTATCGGCGCTGGTATTTTTTCCACTGTGGGCCAAAGCTGCTTTGATGGCGGCCCGGGAGTTATCATTCTCTTTCTGATCACAGCCGTCACTTGCGGTTTTTCGGCTTTGTGCTATGCCGAATTTGCTTCGCGGATTCCTGTTTCAGGCTCCGCCTATACCTATTCTTATGCCACCTTCGGCGAATTGATCGCATGGATCATTGGCTGGGATCTTATTATGGAATATGCCATCGGCAATATTGTAGTTGCGGCCTCCTGGAGTTCCAATCTGGTTTCTTTCCTGGATAATATCAGCGCCGGCATTAACCGCAGGTTCCCGTCCGCAAACATTTCGCTGCATATACCCGGCTGGCTGGCCACACCCTGGCGTGGGGCCTATGTGGCGCATGAAAAGGTACTGGCACATGCAAAAGATATAAGCGAAAGCACACTGGCGCTTAATAGGATATGGGCGGCCGCGCCGCATATCGGCTCAATGCCGGTTATCCTGAATCTCCCTGCCTTGCTGATCACCATATTTATAACCGGCCTGGTGTATATCGGTATTTCGGAGTCGCGCAAAATGAGCAATGCGATGGTGGCCTTCAAGCTGATCGTTATCGTGCTGGTGATCTGTATCGGGTTCTTCTATATCAATACCGCCAACTGGCATCCTTTTATGCCAAATGGTTTCAGCGGTGTGATGAAAGGTGTTAGTGCGGTGTTCTTTGCCTATATTGGTTTTGATGCCATCTCCACTACGGCTGAGGAATGCAAGAATCCGCAGCGCGATCTGCCACGCGGGATGATTGCCTCGCTTATCATCTGCACGGTGCTGTATATTCTGGTAGCGCTGGTGCTCACCGGTATGGTCAACTATTCAAAGCTTAATGTTGGGGATTTTCTTGCTTCTGCCTTTACACAAAAAGGGCTTAACTGGCTGGGGGGCATTCTGGCCCTGAGCGCTGTGATTGCTACTACATCCGTAATGCTGGTATTTCAGTTGGGCCAGCCGAGAATATGGATGACGATGAGCCGCGATGGCCTCCTGCCGAAAAAATTCTCTAAGCTGCATCCGAAATACCGTACACCCGGCTTTTCAACGATCATCACCGGTTTGCTGGTAGGCATTCCCGCGCTGGTACTCGATTCCGATCTTGTTACAGACCTTACAAGCATTGGTACGCTGTTTGCCTTTGTGCTGGTATGCGGCGGGGTGCTGCTGCTGCCAAAAGTGGCCAAAATTAAAGGAAAATTCCAAGTGCCCTATATTAACGGGCAATGGATCGTTCCGCTCCTTTTTATTGCGTCCCTCTTTACGATCCTGTACAATGCACCCTACTTTTTCCGTGATTTCTTTTCATTGCAGGATGCTCAGAATCCGGACTGGACCCCAGGGCAGGTATTCCTGGAGCGGATACCTCATTACCTGCTTACTGTTGTAATAATCGGTACGGTGATCGCAACCTTCCTGAAAAAGCTCTCGCTGATTCCTATACTTGGCATGCTATCCTGCTTTTACCTGATCGCAGAGCTTGGTATTACCAACTGGCTAAGGTTTATCGTGTGGCTGATCATCGGGCTGGTGATCTACTTCATTTACGGGCGAAACAGGAGTAAGCTTGCCCCTGGCGTTACCCACGGTTAAAACCGTTGGCTGGAAATCAGTCCCGACTAAAGTCGGCCTGTGTTACCTACG
Source organism: Chitinophagaceae bacterium (assembly GCA_965246905.1). Taxonomy (GTDB): domain Bacteria; phylum Bacteroidota; class Bacteroidia; order Chitinophagales; family Chitinophagaceae; genus UBA1952. The sequence goes on along the minus strand of CBDFFZ010000010.1, from coordinate 32,108 downwards.
TCCCATTTATGTCAATTAAAAAGACCCGGCTCAATACCGGGTCTTTTGTGTTCAATCTTCAACTTTTGTCTTAGCCCTAAATATCATTGTCCTCTTCGAGGCTGTCATGATTATCGCCGCCCAAGCTGTAATAATTGTTCTCCTCATCTTCCTCTCCCATGTTCTCATTGGCGTCATCGTCTTCGCTGCCGGGTACGTCCAGGTCAGCGCCTGTTTGTCCATAGGCAGCACGGGTTTCATTGAGCGGGTCGCCATCTTCGTCTGTTTCATCGAGCAGGGCTTCTTCAAGGTCTGCATCATCCATATCCCGGTTCTGGTCTGCGGCAGCCAGCATCTGGATATCTTCGGGAGTAACATCCGCATCCGTGGCAGCCTCATCCGAATTACGCGCAGGCAGCACTTTATCTGCCCGCTGCTCCATACCTGAGGTACGCGCATTCGGGCCCATGTTGTCCGGGTCTGAGCTTACCTTTTGTATATCGTTGCGCTTGTCTGTTATGTCTTCTTTCGCATCGTAGTGCGGGTAACCGGGAAATTTATCCTGGTCGTTCTTGCCATCCGGTGTATTGCCTTGCATAAGTTTATTTTTGGTTGTGATTAAATAATTTTTTCAGGGAATGCCTGCCGTATCATCCACGTCTTCTGCGGGATCATCCATATCGAGCGAGTCGCCGTTAAGTATATCCTCCTCATCATCGGAGGAAATGGTGGTATCCGCCAGCTCGCCGACGGGCGGCACATGTATGTGTTCCTGACCGGGAATATCACTGACATCGGGAAGCTCGATGGTCGTTACTTCCGGCTTAAGCCGCTCGCGGTCGCTCGCCGAATCAGTTAAATCGTCTTCCTGTGGATTTTTTGGTGTGGCCATAATCTGTTTTTAAAGAAACCATGTAAAAGCTGTGCCGGGAAAAAATAGGAACATAGGCCTATTAATTTTCGTTCTGAGCGGGCCTTATCAAAAGAAGCAATCAACGTACCTTCGCACTTATGGTGAATGAAATTTTGGCAGATGCTCCTGTTCTCAAAAAGCACGACGAAGTGCGGCAGGGGGAAGCTTATGCGCCATTTACAGCAGACCCGAACAGCTACAAAAAGAAATTTTACATCGAAAGCTATGGCTGCGCCATGAATTTTGCCGATAGCGAAGTGGTAGCATCCATATTGCAGGGAGAAGGTTATGGCGCTACGCGCAATGTAGAGGAAGCTGACCTTATATTGGTGAATACGTGCTCTATCCGCGAAAAAGCTGAGCAAACAGTGCGGCAGCGGCTCACTACATTCCGAAAAAATAAAAAACAAAATCCCGGTATGCTGGTTGGCGTATTGGGATGCATGGCCGAGCGTCTGAAAGCGAAATGGCTCGAGGAAGAAAAACTGGTGGATATGGTGGTAGGGCCTGATGCTTACCGCAGCCTGCCGGCTCTGATCGAAGAAGCGGAAACCGGACAAAAGGGCGTAAATGTGTTACTGAGCCGGGAAGAGACTTATGCAGATATTGCACCTGTAAGGCTGGATAATAACGCGGTTACTTCTTTTGTAAGCATCATGCGGGGGTGCAATAATATGTGCACCTTCTGCGTAGTGCCGTTTACCCGGGGCAGAGAGCGCAGCCGGGATGCGGCAAGCATCCTTAATGAATGCCGCGCTCTTTTCGGGCAGGGCTACCGGGAAGTAACATTGCTCGGGCAAAATGTGGACAGCTATTATTACCGCAGGGAAAGCGAAGAGGTAACCTTTGCAAAGCTGCTGGAGCTTGTAGCACTGATCCATCCTTTGTTGCGGGTTCGGTTCAGCACCTCGCACCCAAAGGATTTAACGGATGATGTGCTTTACACAATGGCAAAATATCCCAATATCTGCAAGAGCATTCACCTTCCGGTACAGAGCGGCAGCACACGGATGCTGTCTATGATGAACCGTACTTACACCCGTGAATGGTATCTTGCAAGAGTAAAGAAGATTAGGGAAATACTACCGGATTGCGGCCTGAGCACGGACGTGATTGCAGGCTTTTGCACGGAAACCGAGGAAGATCATAAAGATACCGTGAGCCTGATGGAGCTTTGCGGCTTCGACTATGCCTATATGTACACCTACAGTGAGCGCCCGGGTACATTGGCTGCCCGCCGCTATACGGATGATGTGCCGGAAGATGTGAAAAAACAAAGGCTTACCGAAGTAATTGAAATGCAGAATCTCAATAGCCAGAAGAGCTATCGGGAAGATATTGGAAAGATACGCGAGGTTTTGATTGAGGGCGATAGCAAGCGAAGTGCGGAAGACTGGAGCGGGCGGGACAGCCAGAATAAAATGGTAGTCTTCCCGAAGGATGGCCATGGATTGAGGAAAGGCAATTATGCGCAGGTGAAGGTGATGCGTGCTACACAGGGAACACTGATTGGAGAAATTATTTAAAGTAATATTTATGCAATCTATTATTTCTGAAAACTTAACAGCCATCGCCGACGCTTGTAGAGCGCACCGCGTAAAAGAGTTGTATGTATTTGGTAGTGCTGTACGGGAAGATTTTAGCGCAGAAAGTGATGTGGATTTTCTGACAGAATTCCTGGAGCCGGCTAATCCGGATAATACCCAACAACTCCTGGCTTACTATGAAAATATGGATAGTCTGGAAGACCAACTACGTGCTATTGTTTTGCGGAATATTGATCTTATTCAGGAACGCGCAATAAAAAACAAATATCTACGGCATTTTATTAATGAAGAGAAGAAATTGATTTATGCCGCGGCGTGATAAGTTGGTTTATCTGAATGACATTGTAAGATGCTGTGATGAATTAGCGCAGCTTAAAAAAGATGCGGTTGATTTTACAAATTTTGCATCCAGTAATTATTTTGTTAGAACTGCGGAACGGTGCTTTCAGATAACAGGAGAGGCGCTTTATCATATCAATAACCTAGACCGGTCAATACCAGTTAATCATAAACAGCAAATTATAAAGCTAAGGCATTTACTCACACACGATTATGATATCACTGAGCCGGATCGTCTATGGCTTTACATAAATGAATTCATTCCTTCCCTGAAAGCCGAAGTGCTGCAACTTCTTGGCCCAAATTTAAACGAATCATAGTACCTAATGGACATTCAAAGCATTAAAAACCGTTTCGGCATTATCGGCAATTCACCGGCTCTCAATCATGCGCTCAATGTTGCCGAACAGGTTTCCAATACAGACCTTACCGTGCTTATCGTTGGCGAGAGCGGCGTTGGCAAGGAAGTTTTTTCGCAAATTATTCATGCGCTCTCCGCACGCAAGCATAATCCGTTCATTGCCGTAAACTGCGGCGCTATCCCGGAGGGCACGATCGACAGTGAGCTTTTTGGGCATGAAAAAGGATCTTTTACCGGCGCGGTCGATAGCCGCAAAGGCTACTTTGAAACAGTAAGCGGAGGCACTATTTTCCTGGATGAGATCGGCGAAATGCCGCTCGGCACTCAGGCAAGGCTGCTGCGCGTGCTCGAAACCGGCGAGTTCATCCGCGTGGGTTCGTCCAAGGTGCAGAAAACGAATGTCCGTGTAATTGCCGCAACGAATAAAGACCTGTTAGAGCAAACACAGCAGCGCACCTTCCGCCAGGATCTTTATTATCGCCTGAGCACAGTGCCGATCCGGGTGCCTGCCCTGCGCGACCGGCCGGAAGATATTCAACTGCTCTTCCGCAAATTTGCCGCCGATTTTTCAGAGCGCTATCGTACGCAATCCATATTGCTCGATGCTTCCGCACAGCAATTGCTTACTACTTATTCATGGCCGGGTAATGTGCGTGAGCTGAAGAATATTGCCGAGCAGGCATCCGTACTTTCTGTAGATAAAACAGTAAGCGCAGAATCTTTGCAAAAATTTCTGCCCGACCGCCAACAACAGCGCGCCAGCATGCTGCCGGCGATCTCACATCTGCCCTCATCTCATGGCGGCCAGGATTACAGCAGCAATACCGAACGGGATATTCTCTACAAGCTTTTCTTTGAATTAAAGAAAGACATGAATGATGTAAAAGGTCTTTTGTTCGAGCTAACGCACGGGCAAAGCTATACGCCTCCTTCCCATAGCGGTGAATCCTATTTACCCCAGGTTTCCTATGGAAATGGGAATATAGATAGCGGTAACGGCGCATCATCGTTTAGCAGCCCAACACCGATTCTCATACAGCCTACACACGCGGATGGCAGCAACAGGGTGGTGCCCCATGAAGAGGTAGAAGAAAATCTTTCCATTACAGACCGGGAAAAAGAGCTTATCATTAAATCGCTTAAAAAGCACAAAGGCCGCAGGCGGGATGCAGCGGCGGAGCTGGGCATCTCAGAGCGCACGCTGTACCGTAAGATCAAAGAATACGATATTGATGAGTAGCACATGAAAAGCAGGGAGAAATAAGAGCCATCTGTGGAAATCTGCATAATCTGCGGGAGAATATTCAAACCAGGTAAGATACAATCATCAACAAGAAAATATCCCGAATGCGGCCAGTCATCACCATCATAGCCATACTCTTAATGCCAGTAGCTGGCTGCGGTGTATATAGCTTTACAGGCGCAACAGTTGAAGGCAAAAATATCAACATCCATGTAATCGAGAACAGGGCGCAGACGGTTGCACCCTCCCTAAGCCCGGTGCTTTCCGGTAAAATACGCAACCGGATTCTTTCCCAGACCGGCCTGGCACCCGTAAACAGCGAGGCTGCCGACTACGACCTCACCGGGTTTATCAAAAATTATAACTATACTGTTTCCGGATTGCAGAATACCCAGCAGGCATCGCAGAACAGGCTTACCATTGAGGTGGAAATTACTTTTAAAAATAAGTTGAACGATAAAGCCAATTTCACGCAGTCTTTCACCAGGTTTGCTGATTTTCCTCCGGACCAGAGCCCACAGTCAATTGAAGGCCGTCTCTTCGAAGATATTGGCACGCAGCTGGCAGATGATATTTTCAACAAAGCATTTGTAAATTGGTAGCCGAAAATGACACCCGCATCAATAACCCAATGGCTGCAGGAGCCCCACCGAAATCTGGATCCTGAAATACTGCACGACCTGCAGCAACGTTATCCGTATTTTGCCCCGCTGCATTATATGGCAATCGCTAAAAAACAGCAGGAAGCTCAGCCTGTGCGACTTGCCGGCCATCCTGATCTTTTTATGGGTAACTGGCTTCTGTTTCATCAGATGATGCAGCAATCTGTAAAAATTGCGATTCTTGCCCCGCAGCATGCATCGGAAACGTATGAGCCGCCAAAGGAAGAACAGCTACAGGCACCAACGATAATTATTCCGTTTGTTCCCGGCGAAGAGCCGATTGAAAAACCATCTGTGCTGGAATTTCCGTTGATCCAGCCGGTATATTCAGAAGATTATTTCCTCCACCAGGGAATTAAAATTGAAAATGATCTACCTGAAGACTCAGATCCTGGTAAAATACAAGAGGAAGAGCTGCGCGCAGCTGAAGATCCGAAATCACTCATGGTGGTAATGAGCTTTACGGAATGGCTCATGCACTTTAAATCTGCTACTCAAAAGGAAAAAGAAGATGAAGCCGGGCGTAAAGCCGTAAAGCATATGTGGCAGATGGAAAAGCTGGCTGCTGCGCATGAGGAAGAAGATGACGAGATACCAGAAAATGTATTTGAGATGGCCGTCAACTCTATTACCAAAGAAGATGGCCTCGCGTCGGAATCGCTGGCGGAAATATTGTCAAAGCAGGGTAAATGGGACAAGGCTATTGATATGTACCGCAAGCTTAGTTTGCGAAATCCCCAAAAAAGTGCTTATTTCGCGCAGCAAATTGCAACAATTCAAAAGAAGTCTGAATAAAAATCATGGTTAGCTTACTTACTGTTATCATTATATTGGCCTGTCTCGTACTCGCATTTTTTGTGCTGGTGCAAAACCCTAAAGGTGGTGGCCTTGCCGGCAATTTCGGCAGCATGAGCACACAGGTTATGGGCGTGCAGCAAAGTACGGACGTAATGGAAAAAGGCACCTGGATCAGCATTGGTGTTATCGGCGTTCTTTGCATCGCTGTAGTCATGTTTATTGATAAGCCGGCAGGCATGGAAAAACAACCTGCACCCCAAAAGCAAGCCGCCCCGGCTAAAGCAGGTGCGCCTGCACCTGGCGCGCCACCTGCTGCAGCACCTGCCGGCCCTAAAAAATAACTACCTGTTTTTTACAAAACCTGCTCTCAACTAAGAGCGGGTTTTTTTATGTCGTTTATCTGGCTACAATCTCTATGATCAACTCAATGCTTTTGGGTTGCGATAACCGGAGCATTTATTACCTGAATGCTGTCTAAATTTGTGGGACCTCGTTTTGCAATGCCCAGAAAAAATACCAAAAAGAAAACAGTGAAGTGGATGCGTTATGCAGTGCTTGTTATTGCCGGCATTGCGCTGATTGCTCTGTACTTCCTCTTTGGGCCGAATACCGGTTCTTTTACAAGCGGTGAATACCTGTATATCCATACCGGTTCCGACTACGTGCAGGTCAAGGCAGCATTGAAAGAAGGTGGCTTTATCCTGGATATGAGCAGCTTTGAGCTGCTTGCCAAACAAGCAAAATATCCGCAGTATATTCATCCCGGTAAATACCACATCAGTCGCGGCATGAGTAATTATGGTATTGTACGGATGCTGCGCGCGGGAAGGCAGGAGCCTGTAAAACTGGTAATTGGTAAGGTAAGGCGAAAGCAGGAATTTATCCGGCTGCTAAGCACTAATCTCGAAGCCGATTCCAGTGTGCTGAAGCAGATGTTCAGGGATACAACTTACCTGGCGCAATTCGGGCTGGATACCAATACTATCATGTGCGGCGTTATGCCCGATACTTACGAGTTTTACTGGAATACGGGCGCCGATAAAGCCTTCCGGAAAATTGAAAAAGCCTATGCACGCTTTTGGACGGCAGATAAAATCGAAAAAAGCGCAAAAGCATAACCTCACACCGCAGCAAGCTATTATTGTAGCCTCTATCGTAGAAGAAGAAACGAACCGCAATAGCGAGAAGCCGGATATTGCCAGTGTTTACCTTAACCGTAAAGAGAAAGGCATGAAACTACAGGCCGACCCAACCGCGAAATTTGCCTACGGCGATTTTACCCTACGGCGTATCACAACAGTTCAAACAACACTTGCATCCCCCTATAATACTTACTATGTTACCGGCCTGCCTGTCGGCCCGATATGCACCCCTTCTGTATCCTCGATTAATGCTGTGCTCAATGCATCCACAACTAATTATTTATACTTCTGCGCCAGCGGCAATGGCGGGCATTTATTTGCAGCCTCCTATAGTGAACATCTGAAAAATGCAGCAAAATATCATCAGTTGCTCGATGCAAAGAACATCCATTAACTCAACTTATTAATCATGAGGACTTATATTTCTCTTTTCATTTTTCTAATCAACGCCTGCCAGGCTATAAATACTTTTGCAAAGCCAGTAAAGATTCAGGGGGGCGAGTTGGTAACTGAACACGCCATTACATTCAAAGAGGGCACAGCTATACTTACGGAAGAAGCAAAACAAGGGCTTGCGGAAGTCAGGGCATATCTGGATGAAAAAACTTACATTACTACCTTACGCATTGAAGCACATGTATTCAATACCAGTACAAACCAAAAGCTTAGTGATGCACGGGCAATGGCTGTAAGCGTGTGGCTGGTAAATGCTGGCATTGATTGTAAAAGGCTGATTGCAGTAGGTTTTGCCAATACAAAGCCAGTAACAGAAAAGGGCAACGACACCCGCATTGTATTTGTGAATGCTGCCTTGCGCGGGCATGCTATTGGCGGTATGCCGCTCGATGGCAATGGCAGGGTAGCCGGTGATTCCTGCGCGCAATAGGCATGGGCTAAAATTTTCATTTATTACTGCAATACTTTTTCGAAGCCTGTTTTCTTTGCAGGTTGACCAGCTAGTAACAGAGGATAAATGCCGGCCGGCCAGGAACAGTATAAATGTATAATAGCGCGTTTCATGGTTAAGGAATTCTTTCATTATTCAGACCGGGTTAACCACTGATCTAAAGGTAAATCGCCAGGATATAGAATAGACTGCATTCTGATTATCTTCCATGCACGATTTGCACGCAAACTTCAAATGCCTACCTTTGCGCAAAATTTAGAAAAAGTTCATTTAAAATAAATTTTTCAATACCAATGACCAAAGTAAAAGTTGCTATTAATGGTTTTGGCCGTATCGGCCGCCTTGCCTTCCGCCAGATATACAATATGGAAGGTATTGAAGTAGTTGCTATCAACGATCTTACCCAGCCGAATGTGCTTGCACACCTGCTGAAGTATGATACTGCCCAGGGCCGTTTCAACAAAGAAGTAACACACGGTGAAAACTCGATTACCGTTGCCGGTAATGAAATTAAAATATATGCCCAGAAGGATCCGGCACAGATTCCCTGGGGGCAGCATGATGTGGACGTAGTGCTAGAATGCACCGGCTTTTTCACAGATGCAGATAAAGCTAAAGCGCACCTTACTGCCGGCGCAAAGCGCGTAGTAATTTCTGCTCCCGCTACCGGCGAATTGAAGACCGTGGTTTTTAACGTAAATCACGATATTCTCGATGGCTCTGAAACCATCATTTCCTGCGCTTCCTGCACTACCAACTGCCTGGCGCCGATGGCCCAGGTACTGCACGAAAAATTTGAGATCAAGGCCGGCCTGATGACTACCGTTCATGCCTACACCAATGATCAGAATACCCTCGATGCACCGCACCCGAAAGGCGACCTGCGCCGCGCACGTGCGGCTGCTGAGAACATCGTACCTAACTCCACTGGCGCTGCAAAGGCAATCGGCCTGGTGCTCCCCGACCTGAAAGGCAAGCTGGATGGCGGCGCTCAGCGCGTGCCAACCGTAACGGGCTCCCTCACAGAGCTTACTACAAGCCTCGGTAAAAAGGTAACGATCGAAGAAGTGAACGCGGCCATGAAAGCTGCTGCCAATGAGTCTTTCGGCTATAATGAAGATGAGATCGTTTCTTCAGACGTTATCGGCACTACATTTGGCTCGCTGTTCGATGCCACCCAGACTAAGGTTGTTACGGTTGGCGATGTGCAGCTTGTGAAGACCGTAAGCTGGTACGATAACGAGATGAGCTATGTAAGCCAGTTGGTACGTACGGTGAAGTATTTTGCCGGGTTGATCTCTAAGTAGTTATCTGCTATGATATATTGGAAGCCCCTATGTAAGGGGCTTTCTTTATTTTTGTACTAAACACGATAAGATGAGCAATCAGGAAATTAGCGCGCTTATAAAGCGGGTCACCATAAACCCGGGCATATTTGCTGGTAAGCCTATAATCAGAAATATGCGCTTTGCTGTAACTGATATCCTCGAATTGTTGGCAGCGGGAATGTCTAATCAGGAAATAATTGCAGATTTTCCATTTCTTGAGGAAGAAGATATCAAAGCGGCGCTTCTATATGCTTCTTTACGCTTGAGCGATACCCGAATTATCCATGCAGCCTGAGTTCGAGATTTGGCTTGACAATCAGCTTCCGCCCATTCTTGCAAAATGGATGACTGAAACATTCGGTTGGCAAGTAAAATCTTCCTTTATTCTTCAGGTAAAGGAAGCAAGTGACTGGGAAATTTATCGCCGTGCAAAGAGTTATCCTGTAATGGTAATCTTATTATCTAAAGATGGTGATTTCCCTAAAATTATTTTACAGAACGGAAGTCCACCAAAATTGATAAAGCTAAATATTGGCAATTTGCCTAACCGTCAATTGTGGGATGTATTGCAACCCATATTGCATAGTGCTGTCAAGACACTCCTTAATTCAGAAGCAACAACGATTATTATAGAATCCGACCATAACTAAACTCATGACCAATTTCTCCAACCACAACTTCTCCGGGCAGAAAGCCCTCATCCGTGTCGATTTTAATGTGCCGCTCAAAGACGGTAATATCACCGATGATACTCGCATCACGGCTGCCCTCCCAACCATCAAAAAGGTACTTGCCGATGGCGGCTCCGTGATCCTGATGAGCCACCTCGGGCGCCCTCATAAAGACATTGAAAAAAAGCCGGAGAAAACCCTGGCGGATTTTACCCTGAAGCCTATTGCCATACACTTATCTGAATTGCTTGACCAGGATGTACAGTTTGCTGCCGATAGTGTGGGTGATGATGCTGTTGAAAAAGCAAAGTCTTTAAAGCCCGGCGAAATTCTGCTCCTTGAAAACCTACGCTATTATAGAGAAGAAGAAAAAGGTGATGCCGGCTTCGCAGAAAAGCTTTCCAAACTTGGAGATGTGTATGTGAATGATGCATTTGGCACAGCACACCGCGCCCATGCTTCCACAGCAATCATTGCAAATTATTTTCCGGGTGATAAAAAAATGTTCGGACTACTGATGGAAGCCGAAATTGCCGCTGCGGAAAATGTACTGAAGAATGCAAAGAAGCCATTTACCGCTATTATAGGCGGCGCAAAGGTTTCTGATAAGATCCTCATTATAGAGAACCTGCTCGATGCAGCTACCGATATCATTATCGGCGGTGGCATGGCCTATACTTTCTTCAAGGCGCAGGGCTGCAGTATCGGCAGCTCGCTTTGCGAGGACGACCGGCTGGATATGGCGCGCGAGCTGCTGGAAAAAGCAAAAGCAAAAAACGTGTGCATTCATCTGCCAACCGACAGCATTATTGCCGATAAATTTGCCCCCGATGCCAACACTTCTTCATCGCAGAATGAAAATATTCCGGACGGCTGGATGGGCCTTGATATCGGTCAGCGCGCCTGCGAGATGTTCAGCAAAGTGATCCGCGATTCTAAAACAATTCTCTGGAACGGCCCGATGGGTGTGTTCGAAATGGAGAAATTCCAGCATGGCACCAAATGCATTGCGGATGCAGTGGCCGAAGCTACGGCTGAAGGCGCTTACTCGCTGGTAGGTGGTGGCGACAGTGTTGCGGCGGTCAATAAATTCGGCTACGCGGATAAGGTAAGCTATGTAAGCACCGGCGGCGGCGCGCTCCTCGAATATTTTGAAGGAAAAGAACTGCCCGGTATTGCTGCTATCCGGAAATAATTTTCTGTAACCGATAGGAGATGCAAACGCCCATAAATTGCAGGCTTTGCATCTCTTTTTGTTTTTAAGAGCTAATAGATTTCACAAAGGTAAAATGGAGTTCGCCAAAGTAAGCCCGGCATTGTTAAATAGTATCGACTTCACTCTCCCGCCGGATCCTGCTGGCAATGCTGACGTGCTTAAAACAGGTAAGGGCAATACGCAGTTTCACCTCGGTTGCGCGCGCTGGAGCAATAAGGAATGGGTAGGTAAGTATTACCCGAAGGGCACCAAAGAAAAGGATTTTCTTACCGAATATGCAAAGCAGTTCAATTGCATCGAGCTGAATGCTACTTATTATGGCACGCCATCTTTAGCGCAGATTACCGCATGGAAACAAAAGGCAGGGAGCGATGATTTTCTGTTTCTCCCCAAGCTGCCGCAGGCAATAACGCATACGGCGAAGCTGCGCCACACCGAGGCGCTGGTAGATGAGTTTGTGTATTCCATGGCCGGCCTCGGCGCACATGCAGGCCCGGTATTCCTGATGCCCGACCCCAATATGGATACTACTGAGCGGCCGGTCATCCGGCAGTTTATTGAGCGCTTTCCGGAAGGCGCACCCATATTTTTAGAGCTCCGGCATCCTTCTTTTTTTGTGGATGGCTATGATGAGGCGCTGAGTGCCTTTCTTAAAGAAAAAGCGCGCGGCACCGTGATTACCGATGTTGCCGGCCGCCGTGATTGCGCGCACATGCACCTTACTATACCACAGGTTTTTATCCGCTTTGTGGGCAATGCGCTTCACCCTACAGATTATTCACGGATCGATGCCTGGGTGGCGCGCATTAAAAGATGGATGGAAGTTGGCCTGGAGCAAGTATATTTTATCATCCATCAGCCGGATGAATTGTGTACGCCGGTGCTTGTAAAATATCTTGCAGAAAACCTTAACCGGCATTGCGGCACTGCAATAAAGATGCCGGAAGCGATAACCGATATTGCGCCGCCAACGCTGTTTTAATTTCCTTTTGAGGATAGCCTGCGCAAGTGCGCTCCGCTCCATGCGCCGAGGCCGCCAACGAGGCCGCCAACCAATACGGTAACTGCCGTGAACACGGCTGCATTGGGCAGCGAGAATACTTTGGCCATACGCCCGGAAAGCAGGTGCTCATTTGGTATATCCCACCAGAGGCTCCAGCATAGCCACAGTATGGCTATTGCCAGAAAGCCGGCCGCAAATGCCCTGCCTGCGCCCTGCGGCCTTACCCACGCAACTACAAAGGCAACTATAGCGATGCTCCACCACGGCAAAAAATATTCTGCAGCTGCGGATAGCATTATCGTCAGGAAGAAGGATTGCAGGAAGCGCATGAGTTGTGCAGGCAAGATAAAATAATTTGCTTCGCGGGATGGCATCCTGCCTAAAAAAAATTGCCCGCGTAGTGCAGGCAATGTTTTTGATCATGGAAAATCAACAGAGTAATATAGAGGCTGTTCTTGTATGGAATGATTGTGCTCCGGCTCTTGCTCAAAACGAATGGCTCACCCCTGATCCGCCCGTTTTTAGCAATGTGCCGGCATACCGCTTTCTTACTCAGTGTAAAAGAATCGGAAAATGCCTGTTTTGACAATACCCAATTTTGGGTATTTTCACCTTCGCTTAGCCAATAATCGTACCTGTTTTGCCTCCAAACAATCCCGTAGAAAAAGAAATTGCCAGTGTGCTGGCCCGCCTTGCCGCTGCCGATAGCCTTACGCCCGGCATAAAGATCGTGTATGATATGCGCAACGGGGAAGTACGGTATATGTCGCCCGCAGGGCTTGCTGAGCTGGAGATAACGCTGGATGAGCTGCGCGAGATGGGCCATGAATACAACCGCCGCTTCTTCAATCCGGAACAATCGGAAGAGTATGTGCCGCAGCTTTTTGCCATGCTGCGCAATGATCCTGATGGTTCGTTTACTTTCTTCCAGCAGGCGAGCGCGGCCGGCAAGGAATGGAAATGGTACCTCAGTGCCGTGCATGTGCTGCTGAAGGATGCGGATGGGAGCCCGGTGCTATCGCTCACGATTGCGCACCTTGTGGACCCGGTGAGCCACCTTACGCCAAAGGTGGCCAGGATGTTGGAGGAGCATGCCTTCATTAAAGAACACCAGCAGCTTTTTGATACGCTGGGCGAGCGCGAAAAGACGGTCCTATCGCTGCTGAGCAAAGGCCATACGAATTTAGAGGTTTCGGCAGCGCTGAGCATTTCAGTATCTACCGTAGAGACGCACCGCAAGAACATCCGCCGGAAACTGCGTGTTACTACCAATGCGGAGCTGGGAAAATATTCTATGGCATTTGACCTCATATAGGTATTGCTTTATAGTGAATGGCCCACGCAGGCTTTACAATGGAAATCAATAGACATTATTAGCCACCTGATGAGGAAACAGCGTTGATTTGCAACAAAAGATAGGGTCGTAGTGAGGACTATACTGCTTGCGGAGACCATAGTACTGCGTGCGCACGTCATTGATATGCGTGCGGAGAGCATTGACATGCTTGCAATGAGTATTGTAGTTAATATGTTCCGGGTTGTTGGAGGTGCGCAGGCTAGATTTGGCATTGCGAATGCTGTTGACGGCGGTTTGATGACCATTGTGCGCTTTGCAATGAGTATTGTAATTAATATGATGGTGATTGTAAAGGTTGCGGAGACCATTGTAAGCATTGCGTTGCTCATAGTACAGCTTGCAATGAGTATTGTTATTAATATGACGATCCATGCAGGCATTTCATTGATCATTTTAAATGATGCAATGAATATTATTAATAATTAGACGCCTGTAGTAATGCGCGGGGAAGGTTACTTACGGCTGCATTATCCATTCATAGACAAAAGGATTTTTTGTGGTTGCAGTTGCCAGGAATTTAAGCTCATAGTATTTTCCTTCCACCCAATAATCTATAAAATCGCCGTAATGGCGGCTGCCGGGATTGCCGCTTTGTCCGCCGGGGTAAACTGCGTAGGCTTTTACGTCCTTGTCCATCTCCACGATCATCCGCCAGCTCGGGCCGTGGTTTTGCTTCATGGCATTGATGGTATTGCCCCAGCCGCCGGTTTTTAGCTGCGTATAGGAGAAGGCGGGGATTTTTGCAAGATGTGTGAGCGATGTGTTCTTGACTTTATACCATTCGAGGCCGGTGGTAGCCTTGAGCTTGTTTAAGCTATCGGTAGTTTCCCTGAATGCGCGCTGCACGATATCGCGCAGCGTTTCTTTCTGAAGGGTAGTGCGGTCATCGTAGTATTGGGAGGTGGAATCGGTTAAGAGCAATTGCATGGTGCGCTCCGCTAGAGGATAGACGTTGGATTTTGGGAACTCATCCTGCCAGATGTCTTTGTAGAACTGAGACCACCAGATTTGAATAAAAGTGACATCTTCATTGGTCGCATCAAGCTGCCAATTGCGTCTATCAGAATACGAAAACATATCATCGCAATTTTGTAGTTTGCGATAGGCAAAAGGCTGCCGGTTCAATGGAATATAACTGTTTAATTTGTCAATGCATTTATAGAGAAGAAGTGAAAAATTATCCCTTTGTATTTCTTCCATAGAAACATAATTACGATGAGACATATAGCTAACATTTAGATTGTGCTCAAAAGCAGCCTGTGTTGCACCATGGAATTCTCCATGGGATGGTCTTTGATGTACACTATTATTACCGAAAATGGTATCGCCATTAAAACATAATCTGTTGTTGATTTCCCAACTCCGAAACTCTACAAAATCCCCATTATACCAGTAAGGATAAGTGCTGTCCGTAACGCTTTGGTTGGCGCTGGCTACATAGCCCTGCGGCGGGTTGAGCACGTGCGGATTTTCGGCCATTGGTATATCCTGCCCCCAGAGCGTTAGGCTGTCATGGCCTTCCATCACAAACCTGCCCTGGCCTTTCCACTTGTTGATAAACTGGCCTTGTCCCCACATAGCTACGTTGCCGGTCTTATCCGCGTAAGCGAAATTCTGCGCCGGGCATTCAAAGTGCCGGATGGCGGCCACGAAAGCGTTGTAATCCTGTGCACGGTTCATGAGGTAGATGGCCAGCACCTCGTTGGTAGGGCGGTGCGCCATCCAGGTCATGGCCAGCAGGTGGCCGGTGTTTTTAGGGTCGGGGAAGGTGGCATCGTACTGCACCGGCCCATGAATGGTATAGAGCACGGTATCTAACAGATCGCTTTCGCCTTTCACGCCAATGCGCTCGATGCGCTTCGCGAAAGCCACCTGCTTCCCATTGAACAGATAAGTGTCGCGGCCATTCGCCGTGATATCGTAATAGTCTTTTACATCGCGGTAATTATTGGTAAATCCCCAGGAAATGGAATCATTAAACCCGATAACCACACCGGGCGCGCCGGGCAGTGAAGCGCCGTAGGCATTGACGCCGGGCGCGGTAAGCTGTATCTCGAACCAGAGCGAAGGCAGGTTGAGGCCAAGATGCGGATCATTGCAGAGAATGGGCGCTCCGGAGGCGGTGTGCTTACCGGAGATCGCCCAGTTGTTGGAGCCTATGCCGGATTCGCTTTCAGGAATCTGGAATTTGGAATTTGGAATTTGGCCTGTATTATTTTCCTTAAAATGTGCCCAGACACTATCTCCCGGATAAGCCGGTTGCTTTAGTGTTGGCGCGTCAAACTTTGTCCCTTCGGGGATGACTGGTTTGCTGCCTTTTATCTTTTCGGGGAACAGGAAGTTGAACTGCTCATCGCCCAGCTGATCGCGCAGCATCGTGAATTGAATATCGTCGGTTTTGCCGGTTAGGTCATCGGCCATATATTTCAGTAATAAAGCACAGCGAATGTTTGTCCACCGCTCCGGCTCAAAGCTCATGAGCTTGTACTCCAACGGCAGGTCGCGATAGCGCAGCGAGCCGATGTAGCTGTTGATGCCGGCTGTGTAGGCATCGAGCATTTCTTTAGTGCGCGGGTCGGCCTCCATGGCTTTCAGGGAGCGCTCTGCTGCATAGACCATGCCTTTGCGCCGCTGACCGCGATCAAACTCCAATCCTTTTTTACCGATCACTTCGCTTACCCTTCCGCCGGCTGCGCGTGTCTGCAAATCCATCTGCCAAAGGCGAAAGTATGCATGAATGTAGCCCTGCGCCAGGTAAAGATCATGGTTGTTCTGCGCACGGATATGCGGCACGAGGCGGTCTTCGATCCAAATGCTTACGGGCTCTTTAAGACCTTTTATGCTAAGCTCTTTCGAGAAGTCTTTATGATAAGGTTCGGCAGCCGTCCAGCAACCATTTACCGGGTCGAGGAGGCGGCCAATGGGCGGTAAAGAGCCAAAGGAAGTATCGAGCGACCAGACAATGGCGATTGTAAAGAGTAGTGGTAAGAGGCGTAGCGCGCGCATAACGTGGGCATTTGGCTAAAGCTAAAGCTTATTGTATGGGTGTGCAAATTGTGGTGGACGGATTTGCCTGCACGGGCGCTCCACCCCCTCGCGGGCAAAACCGCTTCGCTGCTTTTGCCCGCTTTCCCCCGCCAGCGGTGGATACCTTGATTGCGTAGGCCTGGTTAGTACTTTCTTTTGCACACAGCAAGTTGGAGCATTCGCAAGCGAGGGGGGTGGAGTGCAGCGACCAGTGATCTCCGTGCCAAAGGGAGCAAAAAAGCTGCCTTGTCTCCAACGCAGCTTTCAGGTCAACATCATCCGGTATTAATTCATCTCTACCGCAGATTCCTGCTTCATTACATTTTCCCATTTCCAGGCCGTGCTCATAACTTCATCGAGCGAATGCGCAGGCTCCCAGCCCAGGGCTTTCTTTGCCTTATCGTTGTTGGCATACACGGCTACTACATCGCCCTCACGGCGCGCGCCGATCTCATAATTCAGCTTCTCGCCGGATACTTTTTCAAAGGCGCTGATCATCTCCAATACCGTAATGCCATTGCCCGTGCCGAGGTTAAACACTTCACAATTCTGCTCATTTTCGCCGTTCATCATATACTTCAATGCGCGGGTATGGGCATGGGCAATATCGCTTACGTGGATATAGTCGCGTACGCAGCTTCCATCGCGGGTATCGTAATCATTGCCGAAAACAGTCATTGTCTCGCGCTTGCCAATGGCTGTTTGCGTGATCACCGGAACAAGGTTTTCAGGGTGCTCCTGCAACTCGCCGATATCGCCGGAAGTATGTGCGCCAACCGGGTTGAAATAGCGTAGCAGCGCAATGTTGCCTTCTTCCCAAATGCGGGCCACATCGAAGCACATAGCCTCGCCGATCTGCTTGGTCTGCGCATAGGGCGATTCCGCTTTTACCAGCGGCGCGTCTTCTGAAACAGGAAGATCCGTAGCGTTGCCGTACACAGAGCAGGAAGAGGAAAACACAAAGTTGAAGACATTGAAATCCTGCACGCATTTAAGCAGGTTGCCGAGACTCATCAGGTTGTTCTTATAATACTTGAGCGGCTCGGCCACGCTCTCTGGCACCGATTTAAAAGCTGCAAAATGGATCACGCCTTCGATGTCGGGATTCTCCATAAAAATGGCTTCGGTATCTTCGAGATCGCAGAGATTTACGCGGTAGTTCTTGATGCTTTTGCCGGTGATCTTTTCCACGCCGCGCAGCATGCGCAGGGAGCCGCGGGAAAGGTCATCCACAGATATTACCTCGAAGCCGTTGTTGATGAGATCCACAATTGTATGCGCGCCGATATAGCCACAGCCGCCGGTTACCAGTATCTTTTTCATTGGTTTTATTGATTGGTGCTAAGTTAAGGGATTTGTTTGTTGGAGGCTTTGCGTTGGATGAAGGCGGAAAGGTTGGATAGTTAGGAATCATATAAATCATCTCAATCCTGACAGATCATAGTTCAGACCATCTATCGCACCTGCTGCATTTGCACAAGCCTGGTATATATCCCGTTTGCCGCGATCAATTCAGTGTGCGTACCTCTTTCCGCAATCCTGCCGGCATCCAATACAACGATTTCATCTGCATGTTGTACGGTGCTTAGCCGGTGCGCGATTACAATGCAGGTGCGGTTCTGCATCAGCTCATTGATCGCATCCTGCACCAGGCGTTCGCTTTCCGTATCTAATGCAGAAGTAGCTTCATCTAAAATAAGGATCGGCGGATTTTTGAGTACTGCCCTCGCAATAGTAATACGCTGACGCTCGCCGCCACTAAGCTTTGAGCCGCGGTCGCCAACGGTGCTTTGATATCCTTCCGGCTTGCCGGTGATGAACTTATCGGCATGGGCTACTACAGCCGCCTCACGCACGCGCTCGTCTGTAGCGCCGCCAGTGCCTAAGCGTATATTGCTCTCAATAGTATCGTTGAAGAGCATTGGATCCTGGCTTACCACACCCATAAGCCTGCGCAGGTCATCGAGCTTGTAGCGCTTTACATTAATCCCGTCTATAAGCAGCTCGCCGCCGGTTACATCATGGAAGCGGGGTATGAGATCTACGAGTGTTGATTTACCGGAACCGGAAGCACCAACAAGCGCTATTGTTTTTCCTTTCGGTATAATAAGATCGATGCCGTGCAGGATGCCTTTAGTGCCATAGGCAAACTGCACGCCACGCAGCTCAATGCTGTCTTTAAATTCGGCGATCGGCTGCGCATCGGGCGCTTCCATTACCGTATTCTCCGCATGCAATATCTCTTCCATCCGCGCCAGCGAAGCGCTGCCTTTCTGCACCTGCGTAATAGCAGAAGTAAGGTTCTTGATCGGGTTGATAATGGTTACAAATAAGCCGATGTACACCAGAAAGCCTTCCGCAGTAAGCGGACTGTTGCCCAGTAAAACCAGCCTGCCTCCATACCATAATATAGATGCCACTGCTACTACCCCCATAGTTTCGGAGAGCGGGGAAGCAAGCTCGGAGCGGCGCGCAGTGGCATTGCGAAGGCGGTAATTCTCATTATTGATCTTAAGGAACCGGAGGTATTGCGGCTTCTCTGCATTGAAGGCTTTTACCACCCTCATGCCGCTCAGCGTTTCATCCAGCACACCTACGATATCGCTCATCTGCTCGCCCATCTTGCGCGCGGCACGGCGCAGGGAAGAGCCGATCATCCCGATAACCAGGCCTGCGACCGGCAGAAAGATGAGGAGAAACACTGAAAGCTGCGGACTGATAAAGATCATAACGCCAAGCTGTATGATAATGGTGATCGGCTCACGCACAAAAACTTCCATAACTGCCATTACCGATGTCTGCACTTCCGTTACATCATTAGTCATGCGCGACATGAGATCGCCTTTGCGCTCTTCTGTAAAATAGCCAATAGGCATAGACAGCAGCTTCTCAAAAATCTCATTGCGCAGCCGCCGCACCATTGAATGGCGCACCGGCAGCAGGATATTGATCGCTAAATAATAAAAAAGGTTTTTAAGAAGAATGAAAAGGACCACCATGCCGCAGATAATGGCCAGCGTGGCTACCTTATCATTGTTGTTGAGCAGGGCAGCTTTCAGGTTATAAACAATAAGATCGAACGTGCCTGCTGTTGGCCTTGGCGGAGCCAGCCTTTCCCCGCTGAACAGCATACTGAGCACCGGGGCCAGCATGCCAAGCGATACGGTGGAAAACGCGGCTGCCAGGAGGCTGCACAGAAAATAGCCTGCAAGCGAGCCTTTATAATCTGAGAGGTAGCGCAGGAGGCGCGATATACTTTTCATACAGGCTTAATCCAGGGAATAGGAAACACTCCCATCTTTTTCATCTTTCAGCTGGATGCCGTTTTCGGCAAGGCTGTTGCGTATCTGATCGGAGGTGGCAAAATCTTTGCGCGTTCTGGCGTCTTTCCGTATTTCTATTAAAAGAGAAAGCACCTGATCCAGCTTATTGCTTTGCTCAGCCTGTAATGGCTGCAGGCCGAGGATATCTTCCATCCATGTTTTATAGCTTGCTTTCAGCAAAGCAAAAGTATCGGCAGATAATGCGGTGCCGGAAACCTGACCGCCCCTGATACCATTGATTATGGGCGCAAGCTCAAACAGATTGGCAATTACTTTAGCGGTATTCAGATCATCATTCATGAATTCATCCAGCTCTGCAATAAAGCTTTTTACATCTGCCTCCAATTCCTGATCGCCAGCAATTGCATGAGTGTTTTCCGGCAGCTTTTGAAGTACATCATAAGCCTCCCATAATCTCCGCAAAGCTTTCTCACTCGCCTTCAGGGCTTCATTAGAAAAATCGAGCGTACTGCGATAGTGTGTCTGCAAAATATTGAACCGCACCACCATCGGATGGTAAGGCTGTTCCAGCACCGGATGATTGCCGCTGAACAGCTCTGTTAGCTTCACCACATTATTGTAGCTCTTGCCCATCTTCTTGCCATTGATGGTAATCATATTGTTGTGCATCCAATAGCGCACCGGCGCATGGCCGTGCGCAATAGTGCTTTGCGCAATCTCGCTTTCATGGTGCGGAAACTGTAGGTCCATACCGCCGCCATGAATATCAAAAGTGGTGCCGAGGTATTTGGATGCCATGGCCGAGCACTCGATATGCCAGCCGGGGAATCCCTCGCCCCAGGGGCTTTGCCAGCGTTGTATGTGCTGTGCCGGAGCTTTTTTCCAAAGCGCAAAATCCACGGTATCGCGCTTTTCATCCTGCCCTTCGAGCTCGCGCGTAGTCTCGAGCAATTCATCGATCACCCTGCCGGATAGCTTGCCGTAAGGATAGCCCGCAGCGTATTTTTTAACATCGAAATATACGGAGCCATTCACCTCATAGGCGTAGCCTTTGGCAATGATGTCCTCGATCATCGTTATCTGCTCAATGATGTGGCCTGTAGCAGTAGGCTCTATGCTTGGCTCGAGCGTATTGAACAGGCGCATCCCCCAATGAAAAAGATTCGTGTATTTGTGCACCAGCTCCATAGGTTCGAGCTTTTCGAGCTGCGCTTTTTCGCCCACTTTATCAACTGCTTCGCGGCCTTCTTCCTCAAAGTGCCCGGCATCGGTTATGTTGCGTACGTAGCGCACTTTATAGCCCAGGTGCTTCAGGTAGCGGTTCACCACATCAAACGTAATATAGGGCCGGGCATGGCCGAGATGGCTCTCGCCGGAAACGGTTGGCCCGCAAACATAGAGGCCTACATAGCCGGGCGTGATGGGTTCAAAAATTTCTTTCCTCCTCGTGTAGGAGTTATAAATCTGTAAGGAAGACATTGAGCTAAAATAAAGCGCAAAAGTAAGGGTTATAAAACAGGGCTATCAGGGCAGTGTGAAATCGACGATCACGGGGTTGTGATCTGACAGGGATGTGTGCGGAGATCTATAGCGGGTAATGGATAAAACTTTTGGGTCGTAAAAAATATAATCGATGCGCAGGGTAGGTGAGAACAGGTTGAATGTGCGCCCGAAACCGCTTCCTTTTTGGGTAAATGCGTCTGCAAGATTTCCCTTCATCCGGGTATAGGTATAGGAACCGGGCAGGTCATTAAAATCGCCGCAGAGGATTACCGGGTAGGGGCTTTGGGCAATGATGCCTGCGGCGCTATCCGCTTGTACTGCCCTTTTTACATAAGCTTCCCCAAAGCGGCGCACTAAAGTTTTAGACTTGCTCATTTCAATTTCCTTGTTGCGGTGCTTTACTTCTTCGAGGTATGTTTTTTCGCCATTGCTCAGCAGAAAGGATTGGAGATGGCTGAAGTAAGTACGCACAACCTGCCCGGAAGGCAGCCGTACATCGCACTGCAGGAGGTAAACGTATTTATGCAGCGGAATATCCGTGAAGGACCGCAGCGGATATTTTGAAAAAATTGCGGTACCGAGGTAGATCTTTGCGCCGAGGGAATTATCATCTTTAAAACGGAATTCCTTATAGCCGCAACGCTGGAGAATGTTGGAACTGTAAGGCTTCATCGCATTGTTGTAAACCGTATAGAACTCGGGCATGCAAAGAATGTCCGGGGATTCCTTTTCAATGAACTCCATTATTTTTTCGTCCCGCTCTTTATTTACAGGCTTATCAAAAATGCCCATGCCATGCACATTCCAGGTCATGATACGCAGATGCGCTGCCGTCACTGCCTCCTTCTTATCAGAAAAAAAATGGAAGCCTATCACCGCTACGACCAGCTTGTAGCAAATTGCCAGTGCTGCAAGAGATAAGCATAAACGCCACTTGCGCCGCGCAAACAGCCAGAACAAAACAAACAGCATATTGGCCACGATCGCAAACGGCGTAGTAATGGAAAACAGCGCAAGGTATTTTGCTTCCAACGGGCTTATATATGCAGCGGCGAAGCAAAGCAGCAGCCATGCTACCGCACCTACATTGAGCAGGAAGGCAAAGTTGCCGGTTATACGGCGGAGCAGCGAGGGCCGGGTAGGATTGTTGATCTGAATAATTTAAAAAGCCGAAAGATAACGTTCGCAGCAGCTATTCTGCATCTTTACTGGCGCGTAGAAGGAGCTCCCGCTCTTCTTCCGATAAAGAATTGTAGCCACGCTGGTTGATCTTGTCCAGGATCTCATCAATCCTTTTTTCAGCGCTTGTTTTGGAGGATGTAAAAGAGTTGATTGCGCGGCTGCGCCGGCTATCACTGCGTTGGGATTGTGCATATTCATTGGGCGTTCCTAAACTTCCTATGCTGTTGCTGATCGAATATATCCACCGGCCTGGCTCTTTGCCGCTCTTTATTGCCATCATGGTCAGGAAGCCGGTAAGAGCAGCGCCTACATTGAGCATCAGGTGGGCAGGATCGCGGAAAGCTACAGCAGTGAGCAGAAGATAGATTATGGCAACCACCACGAGCGGAATGCTGAAATTCTCCCCGATATAAAAACGAAATTTCGGTGCCAGGGTAACGAGCGCTGCCAGCAGCGCCATAACGCCTGGCTGCCCGGTAATAAGAATACCTCCCGGTATAAATGCATTGCCGGGAAAGAACTGACTAAGAAGACAAAGAACGCCGCCGCCAAGCAAGCCAAACAAATATATCGGAATGATATTGCGGTAGCTTACCAGCATCTGTAGCGCATTGCCAAAGCAGTAGAGCCAGATCATATTGCTTACCCATTCAAAAAAGCCATTGTGTACCCAGCCATAGGTAAGGAGCGTCCAGAAATGAGCCGGGAAAGAGGCCAACTGCGGCAGGCCGGCATAAGGCAGCACGGCAGCCTGCGCTGAAGTGCCTGTAAAGCCAAATACAATGAGTGTAACGCGGGCAAGATGATAAGTAATAAAGCCGGTGCCGGATGCTGCGATAAGCTGCAGCACGGCGTTTTGCGCAAAGCCGGGTACTCTGAAATCAGGTAATCGTTTAGTCATCTGTTCTGTTATTTATACTCCGGCGCTCTATTCAAAATTGTAATCCTGAGGCGCATTCATAAAGTTAGGTCAATAAAAGCGCTTCCGGTTTTGCTGCCAGATTTTTAAAAGAATGAATGCAACCAGCATGCCGCCGAGGTGGGCAAAGTGCGCAACATTATCATCAGCCGCATTTCTCCAAGCAGAGTAAAGCTCAAATGCCGCGTAGGCGCTAACAATCCATTTTGCCTTTATAGGAATAGGCGGGAAGATAAGCATCAGCTCTGTATTGGGAAACAAGTAGCCAAAGGCAAACAGCACGCCGAACACAGCGCCTGAGGCCCCAACCATCGGCCCGTCGAACGTGAAGTTGACGTATTTCGTAAGTCCGCGCACGGCCTCGAGCGGGTAGGATATATTGCCGGGGTCGCTGCTCCAGGCTGCTTTGAATTCTGCATTCGCGGGGAGGTCATTCTGCTGGATGAATTGCAAAAAATGATCCAGCGTTGGGCTTGCCTTGAAGGCGAGCAATGATTTATAGACTGGCTCAAATTGTACCGCGAGCGTGCCCATATAACACAGCGCTGCGCCCACGCCGCAAATAAGGTAAAAGGTAAGAAAGCGCTTCGGCCCCCAGCGGTTCTCCAGGATCGAGCCAAACATCCAGAGCGCAAACATATTGGAGAAGATATGGAGCACCGTTGAATACAGATCCATCGGGGAACCGTGCATGAACATGTGACTAACAAGCTGCCACGGCCGGAAAAGATGTGAGCGGAAATAGTGCAGACCGAGGTATGCCTGGAGGTCTATTTTAAACGTGAGCCACAGCATGGACTGCAACAGTACCATGATCACATTAATGATCAGCAGGTTTTTTACAACAGGCGGCAGCGCCTGGTAGCTGCCGGGCCGGAAATCATTCATAAGACGGCAAAAGTACGGGCATGGGCGCAATTTAGCTCAGTGGCCCGGGCCTCCCTGATATTCAATCCGTCCCGGCCAAATTCAAAATCTCCTGTCTTCATTTTACCTGAATATCGAAACATGAATTTTGAAGACTTTAAGAGCCTATCCAGAAAATAGACAACTCCATCAACGATTGTCAGGCTGAGCTTGTCGAAGCCTTGTTGCTTATTATCCTTCGGCAAGCTCAGGATGACAAAAGTATTTTCTGGATAGACTTTAAGTATCACCCCGATCATCTGACCGGTTATAATGAGGGCCGGTAATAAGTTTCTGCGGCAGTTCGCAACGCTTAAAAGCCAAATAGGCAGTAAGTTGTAGCAAAAAGCTGTTGCTTCCTTGCTTTTTGCATCCATTAAATGGCAAATTGGCATTTAATGGATGCTTTTTGCTCTGGCTTTCTCCCTTTTTGCCCCGTCTTCCCTGCAATTTGCAGGGAAGACGGGGCGATTTGCAGCGAAGCAGGGGCTTTTTGCAAGCAAGCCACAGCAAAAAGCCATTTAAGGAGATAATTACCCATTCCTAAACATGCATTTATTCAGAAAAGTAGGGAAGAATGCATGATTCTTATAGCAGAAACCATCCCTATGAATACTATCACCGCTGAAATGCCTCCTAATGAATGATCCTGCCAACTATTAAAAATCAAAAGGTATTTTCGCAGCCGGAATTTTTATTCTTCAATTTTCATCTTTAATTATAATTGATGCACCGCGTTTACGATAATATCCTCCAGACCATCGGCGATACTCCTTTAGTGAAGCTTAATAAAGTGGTTGCTGATCTGCCTTGCCCGGTTTATGCCAAGATCGAATACGGCAACCCCGGCAATTCTATCAAAGACCGCATGGCCATGAAAATGCTGGAAGTAGCCGAGCAGGAAGGAAAAATAAAGCCCGGCGGCACTATTATAGAAGGCACGAGCGGCAATACCGGCATGGGCCTCGCCATCGCGGCCATCGTTAAAGGTTATAAATGCATCTTCACCACAACGGATAAGCAAAGCAAGGAAAAGGCGGATATCCTGAAAGCGATGGGCGCCGAGGTTATCGTATGCCCTACGAATGTAGAGCCTGAAGATCCGCGCAGCTACTATTCTGTATCCAAAAGGCTGGCTACCGAGGTGCCCAACAGCTGGTACGTAAACCAGTATGATAACCTCGCCAACCGCCTCGCGCATTATGAAAGCACCGCGCCCGAAATCTGGAACCAGACTGATGGCAAAGTAACGCACGTGGTGGTAGCATCCGGCACCGGTGGCACTATTACAGGCATAGGGCAGTATATGAAGGAGAAAAACCCGGCAATTAAAATGTGGGCAATCGACTCTTACGGCTCCCTGCTAAAAAAATGGTATGACACCGGCGAGCTGGATATGAAGGAGGTGCACCCTTATATTTCAGAAGGTTTCGGGGAGGATTTCCTGCCGAAGAATTATAGCCACGATGCCATTGACCATTTTGAAAAAGTAACGGATAAGGATGGCGCCGTAATGGCAAGGCGCATTGCCAAAGAGGAAGGCATTTTTGTGGGTTACAGTGCCGGCAGCGTAATTGCAGGCCTGCGGCAGATGAAAGACCAGTTGAAGCCAACGGATTTTGTGGTGGTGATCTTCCACGACCACGGCAGCCGTTATGTAGGCAAGATCTATAATGATGAGTGGATGCTGGATCGCGGCTTCCTTGACGTGAACACAGTGAAAGACCTCGTGGGTGGGCTTGGCCGCAGAAGGCTCGTAACAATAACCCCCGATAAAAAAGTAAGCGATGCGCTGGAGCTGATGAAGAAGTATGACATCGAGCAGATACCGGTAATGAGCGGCGCAGAAATGACCGGCGCAGTAACACAGAACGGCCTCTTCCGGATGATGATGGAAGATGTAAACGTAAAAGAAAAGCTGATCTCGGATGTGCAGGAGGCGGCGCTGCCGGTAGTGAGCATGGATACGCAGATCGACAGGCTCTCCAAATACATCAGCAAAGATCACGGCGCAGTGCTTGCGCAGGATGAGACGGGCGATTACCACATACTCACTAAGTACGATGTGCTTGGCGCACTGGCAAAGTAGTGACAGGCCGCAGATTGGGCAGGATATCTGATTTGCAAGGATTACCTAATTTTTTATCAGCGGCAAGCTGCCTTTTCAGCTCAGTCAGCGGCCCATCCTAAAACCATGAATTTTCAGCAATCCATACAACGTTACTGGCGGGAGCAGCCCATTATATTCCCATTTGTAGCGCTGTTTCACCTGTATCTCTTAATCCGCTACCTGATTTCAATGGGCGGATATTTTGACCAGATAAATTATCTCGCTCAGGGCGTGTGGCTGCTCGTTGCAACCCTGCTCGCAGTATTTATTTGCAGCATGAAGCGGTGGGCTAATGTGGGTTATATCCTGCTCACTATTGCCGGGTTATTGCTGGCTTACCTATTGCCCGTTGGCAAGGAGTGGAAAGAGCTGAACACCGTACTTTTTCCGTTTGATCTGCTGATGTGCGTATTCCTGTTGTTCTATTATAAGCGCTTCCGGTAGATGCCTCATTTCATTGATATGCTAGGCCGGGAAATAGTCTTGGAGCAGCCGCCGCAGCGCATTGTTTCGCTGGTGCCTTCTCAAACGGAATTGCTGCATGATCTTGGCCTGGAAACAGAAGTAGCGGGCATTACAAAATTCTGCATCCACCCAAATACATGGTTCCGCAATAAGGCGCGGGTTGGGGGCACAAAAACGGTAAATATCGATAAGGTAAAAGCGCTGCTGCCGGATCTGATCATTGCGAATAAGGAAGAAAACACAAAAGAGCAGTTAGAGGCTCTGCAGGCAATTGCGCCCGTATGGATCAGCGATATCAAAAACCTGGAGGAAGCGCTGACCATGATCCGCGAAGTAAGCATAATAGTTGGGCGGCAGGCTGCAGGCCAGAAGCTCATTGAGCAGATAGCGCAAGGCTTTGCGCATGGCAACCTTAATATGCTGACTCGAAAAAAAACAGCCTATGCTATCTGGTACAATCCGTGGATGTGGGCGGGCGGAGATACCTTTATATCGGATATGCTGAAACAATGCAACTGCGAGAATATACTGGAAAGCCAGTCCCGCTATCCTTCTATGAATGTGGCGGAGCTTAAACAATACAATCCGGAGCTTGTCCTGCTTTCATCCGAGCCTTACCCGTTTAAAGAGCAGCATATTCTGGAAGTAAAGGCTTCATTGCCCGCAGCAGAAGTTTTGCTGGCAGATGGGGAAATGTTCAGTTGGTATGGCAGTCGGCTACTACACGCACCTCTTTATTTTAAATCGCTGCTCACAAAGTATTATGATTGATCTGAAAACCGAAAAGAGGCGGGAATATCTGAGCTTATTGATTGTGCCGCTCTACATAGCCGTCTGCCTTTTTTTGCTGCCGGCATTTAAAGAGATCATTGATCCCGATGATACCGCTTATCTTAAAATTGCCGACCGCTATGCCTCCGGCGATTGGAAGCTGGCTATCAATGGCATGTGGAGCCCGCTCAATTCCTGGATTGCTGCATTATTCTTACCCGTTACAGGGCTCAAGGGCATCATGCTTTTTAAATATCTTGATATTGCCTTTGGTACTGTTGTAGTGCTTGCCGTGCGCTCGCTGATGCGTAAGTCGGGCATTTCTGTGCAGTATCATTTTATCGCCTTGCTGGGCCTATTGCCTTTTTTTGTATATGCCACCTATCATGAGCTTGGTGTTGATTGGCTGCAATGCATGGTTTTGCTGCTTTACATCAACCTCATCTGCTCAAAAAAATATCCAAAAAACTTCCTCTATCCTTTACTGTGCGGCGTTTTGGGCGTTTTGGCCTATTATGCCAAGTACTATAACTTCCACTTTTTCTGGCTGCATTTCATCATCGCTAATTTCTTCTGGTTCTATAAATGGGAGGATAAAAAACTGGGGAAGCGTTTTTGGAGCTGGACGGTTGCCGGTATTGCTATGCTCTTTGCGCTGGCAATTCCGTGGATACTGTTGCTGCATTATAAATACGGCTTCTATAAGCTTAATTATACCGCTGCCTTTGATCTTGCATGGAGCCTCGATCAGAAAGTGTTGACCAAACATACCAAAGCCTTATTGCAGCCAACGCTGCCCGGCGCGGCTTCCTTCCTTGAAGATCCCATCTGGCATAAGCATGATATGGTAAGCCCTTTTTCCTCATTTGGGTTTTTCCGCCGGCAGATCGCTATTTCCTTACTTGCCGTTACTACTTTTTTTGAGGCAATGCAGGCATACTCGGCGCTGTTTGTGGCCGTGGCAGCCTATTATCTCTTTCGTTTTTTTAAAGGGGGATACAGGATACAGAGCTTTGATTCTTTTGCAGTGCTGGTTTGCCTCGTGATGCCCTCCGGCTATTTTCTTTTTCATTTCGAGCCGCGCTTTCTCTGGCCTGTGTGCATTCTGGGTTATATTCTTGGATTGCAATTGATAGAGCATCAGGTTTGGCCGCTTTTGAAAGGAAAGGGTTTGCAATTGGGTATTGCCGCTGTTTTTGCGCTTACTTTCTGCATTACTCCGCTAAAAGATTTGTTTAAAAATATTCAGCGCGATGATGAGGTAAATAGTTGGGCGGAACAGCTCCGGCCGCTGCACCTCGAAGGCACAACATTCATCACCAATGCCGACCAGAATAAGCTCATGCGCTTTGCTTATCTAAGCGGTACAAGCCTATCTGTGTACCGCATTTGGGATGTTACCGCCGATGCCCTGATTGACGACATTCATACCTATAAAGTGAACTATTATTATGAATTTAATGATGGTCGGCCGCTGCTTCCCTGCTCGCTGACTACGCAGCTTAAAGAAGTAACCGGCGGTAAATTTCCGTTTGTAAAAATCTACAGGCTTTATTAAAATGATTTAAGTATTTACCTTCGCGCTCGATTCAAAAAATTACATAACCAATATGGCATCTCAAAAAATTCAGGATCTGCTTGCCGATAAGGCTGAGTATTACCTCAACCACACCTGCACCACTATCGATAAATCCACCATCCATGCGCCGGGCCCCAACGTGCTGGATAATGTGTGGAGCGCTACCAACCGCAACATTCAAACCCTGCGGAGCATTGCAGCCCTGCAGAATCACGGCCGCCTGGCAGGCACAGGCTATGTTTCCATCCTTCCGGTAGATCAGGGTATCGAGCACAGTGCTGGCGCTTCCTTCGCACCAAACCCTCAGTATTTTGATCCTGAAAATATTGTGAAGCTCGCTATCGAAGGCGGCTGTAATGCAGTTGCCTCAACATTTGGTGTGCTGGGCATGACGGCGCGCAAGTATGCGCACAAGATCCCGTTCATCGTTAAGATCAACCACAACGAATTTCTTTCCTATCCTAATAAGTTTGATCAGATCATGTTTGGCTCCATTAAGGATGCCTGGAACATGGGTGCTACGGCTGTTGGCGCTACCATTTACTTCGGCTCGGACGAAAGCGCCCGCCAGATTGTAGATGTTGCCAAGGCATTTGAATATGCACATGAGCTGGGCATGGCCACCGTACTTTGGTGCTACCTGCGCAACAGTGGCTTCAAAAAAGACGGCGTGGATTACCACGCTGCTGCAGATCTTACCGGTCAGGCTAACCATCTTGGTGTAACCATTCAGGCAGATATCATCAAGCAAAAGCTTCCGGTAGGCAATGGCGGCTTTACTGCCATGAACTTTGGCAAGACGCACAAAGACGTTTATGAAAAGCTGACTACAGACCACCCCATCGATCTTTGCCGCTACCAGGTGGCCAACTGCTATATGGGCAGGGTAGGGCTCATCAATTCAGGCGGCGAAAGCAAGGGAGCAAGCGATATGGCAGAAGCGGTAATGACTGCTGTTGTAAATAAGCGTGCAGGCGGTATGGGCCTTATCTCCGGCCGCAAAGCTTTCCAGAAGCCTGTTAATGAAGGTGTGCAGCTCTTGCAGACGATCCAGGATGTTTATCTTGATGAAAGTATTACGATTGCTTAGAATTTTATAAAAACGAAAATTTCCAGAGTAGGCTGTCTCATTAATGGGGCAGCCTTTTTTATGTACTATGATTTTTTATTTAATGCCATTAATTAGTTTAAACTGCCTGTGGAAATAATTTTCAGCTAACCTTTTTGGTGTTACCTATGTCTTTAGAGGATAAATGCACTAAGCGGCCATTTTAGATGCAATAACTTAATTAGGTTTGCTTGGTATTAACCTTTTGCTTATCTTGGCCAAGTGTTTGTTAATTCTTTTCAACACTTTTATCTTATTTGCGCAAAAAGTTTATCAGTTATCAAAAAGTTTGTTCTATGCCAACATTTACGCTTAAAAAATGCTTATTAACTAGTATTTTATTGCTTGCATTCGGTTATGCCCGCGCAATAGATAAATCGTTCAATGGTTTAGTTGGGCAAAAGGATAATTTTACTACGCTTAGTACTAAAACATTTTTACCGGGAGCTGCCTGGAATGCACTAAATGTTGGATATTCTGGAAATCCAGATGCTAGGATCATTCCTGCACAGTCTAATCCAACTGGTATGACGGAAATCTTTTCAAGACGTACAGAGACCACTAAATATTTTATTGACCCGGCCAAGCCTACCGAATTTGTGTCAGAGCAGAGTACTGGTGCTCTGCATTACAAGTACAACGGTCAGTGGGTAACTATTGATACCCGACTTGCAAAGCTTAGTGCAACTGTCTATGAAGCCAGCCATCAAGAAGAGCCGGTCGGTTTTGATATACAGCGGGAAGCTTCATATATCAAAGCAATTGGTGGCACCGTTTACTTTAATAGGTGGGCATTATTTGGCAGTAATACTGCTGGTGCAGACGTTCTTCTTGCCAAAGCCAACTGGTCGCGATTTACAGTAGGTGACAACGGTATTTACATTACCGATATTTTTCCGGGAATAGATGCGACTATGCGGATAAAAAAAGGAGCAATTAAAACCAATTTTGTCATTAAAAGCAATCAAAATACAGGTTATACTTCTCTACTATTTAAAGATGAATTTCAGAATGGGCACGCAGCTGATATGGTTTTTGCAAATGTTGCCGCCTCTTCTACCCGGCCGGCAATAAGTGATGCTAATTATAGGATAGGGGGGAACAATGTCTTGCATATTGGCAAAGGCATCGCTTACACAAAGTCCCAAAGTGCTGAGCATTTGGGCTATAGAGAGTTACCCTATAACCTTTCAAATGATCAACTATCAGTTATTGTAGAAAGTGCTTATGTAAACAGTCAGTTACACTATGGTCATGTGGTTATAGATCCCATTGTCGAAACTATTTCTTCCTTGGCTCAGGCCTCAATTACCGGGTCTATGAATTGCGGTTCAATTACGAATTCCTGCAACTATATTATTCCGGTAAAGCCACCTTCCAATGCAACAATTGATTCTATCTGGATAAAGTTTTCCATGCTTGTTAGCGCACCGCTTACCTGGGATCAGGGTAAATTTGCAATCGTTGCACCAGGTAATTGCGGATCTACAACTCCCATTGCAGCACCAGTCACCACAACGGTGGGGCCTCAGGAAATTATCACCCCTGACAGCGATAATCCGGCTAATTTAACTACTGCCGGGTTTTGGAATGCGCTTCAGGCCACACTAAAACCATGCTTGCCCACAACAACTCCGTGCAATCCTGCAATCCTGCCATTTACACTCAGATTCTGGAATACTTATTGCGCTGTTGGGCCTGTCGGTTGCAGTAATCTTTATACTTCTGCAGCAATGGCTTTCAGTATACGTATAAGGGGCACTTCACTACCACTCACTACCGTAACAC